>UCEZ01000001.1:126928-156515 GCA_900471525.1 Hyphomicrobiales bacterium
CCCCGTGAACGGGGAGAAGGGACAAGCGGCAACCTCCGTCGTCCCCCTCTCCCCGTTTACGGGGAGAGGGTTAGGGTGAGGGGCTTTTGCCATCTCTCTGGGAGAGAGTGGGTGAAAGATACTCCCAAGTATTGAATGCGCGCACCGGAACGCGGTTTTTCCGGATGTTTTCAAGGAGATGAAACGATGCTCGCGCCAGAAAAGAAAACGATCGACACTCCGATGGACCGCATCGATCAGCTCGTCGCCGCGCACAAGCCCGGGCACGGCCTGACGCGTCCGTTCTACATGGACCCCGAAATCTACGAGCGTGACCTGGAACGCGTGTTCCGCCGCCACTGGCATTGCATCGCGCATGAGAGCGTCATCCCGAAGCCGAACGATTTCGAAGTCTTTCGCATGGCGTCCGAACAGGTGATCCTGACACGGCACGCGGATGGCACGATCCACGCCATTCTCAATGTCTGCCGCCATCGCGGCGCTGAGGTCTGCACCAAGGACAAGGGCAATGCCCGCGTCTTCGTCTGTCCCTATCATGCCTGGACCTATGGCAACGACGGATCTTTGAGGGCAGCGCGACTGATGCCGAAGGATTTCAAGCGGGAAGACCATGGGCTGAAGACGCTGCATGTCCGCGTCGTCGAAGGGCTGGTGTTCATTTCCTTTGCCGAAAATCCGCTCGATTTCACGGAGGTCGAAAACCTTTTGCATGCCACTTGCGGGCAATATGGCTGGGGGCAGGCCAAGGTCGCGCACCGGCAGAGCTATCCGGTCGATGCCAATTGGAAGCTGGCGGTCGAGAATTATGTCGAATGCTACCATTGCGGCCCGGCGCATCCGGAATATTCGCAGACCCATGCGCTGGAACAGCCGCTGCACATGATCGAGGCACTGAACGCGGCAATGGAAGAGCGCACCTGCGCGCTCGGCATCCAGGTCGGCTCCGGCGATCACTGGCAGACATCGGCAAATGGCAAGGAAACCATCCATGCCTTCCGCTACGCGCTCTATGACGGCGTCAAGACCGGCAGCCAGGATGGCTCGCCGCTGGCACCGCTGATGGGACGCTTCACCGAGTTCGACGGCGGCGTCACCTCCGTCCATCTCGGCGGCACGTCCTTCCTCGTCTGCTATCCCGACCACGGCATGATCTACCGCTTCATTCCGAAGGGGCCGGAAGCCTGCGAGATGGAGTTGATCTGGCTGGTCAGTGGCGAGGCGGAAGAAGGCGTCGACTATGACCTCGAGAAGCTGAAATGGCTCTGGACGGTGACGACCGACGAGGACAAGTCGATCATCGAACACACCTCGCGCGGTGTCCGCTCGCACTACTTCGTGCCCGGTCCGATCGCGCCGATGGAGCAGAACGAGTTGCGCTATATCAACTGGTATCTGGACGAGATCAGCCGGGCCTAACGACCAGGCAGTGTCCTACTGCGCCGTAACGCCCCGTATGTTTGAAATGCGCGTCGACCATTTCGGTGCAGTTGGCTCGAGGCCGAAGCGGTTGGGGAAGGTAAAGAAGGTTTCGAAGGCCTGACTGCGACCGGCGGGTATGCGGGCGACAATCAGGGCGGTGTCTTCGCCGATCGTCTTGCACGCATTGTCCGGGCAATCTTCCAGTGTCGCCGTCAGATTGAAATTGGTGAGATTAGCAGCACTTTTGTTCAGGATCGTACCGGTGACGCGATAGCTCGTGTCCGGCCGGTTGCGGGTGAACTGCAAACCTTCCAGTGCAATTTCCTTCGGTTGGATGACCGGATGGCTCTGGGTGAATGGCGGTGGCTCGTTGCCGTTGCTCTGAGCCCCGCCGTCTCTCAGCCAGACCAGAAAGGCCGATACGAGCCCCAGCGCCACGAGGATGCTGAGCACCGGTTCTGCAAAGCGCCGGAAGCGCGACGAGCGCATGGCGAAATAGACAATCAAAAGGCCTGCAAGCGCAGGAAATATCCAAATCATCAAAGTCCTCCCGTCCTTTATATAGGCGGGGCATCGTCGCGAGGGAAGCGGTCGGAGGCGCAACATGGCGATTGTGAAGCGCGGCGGAACAAAGCTCGCGGTAACCCGTTTCCGAGAGGTCGCCCGCGACATGTTTCAATCACCGAAAAGGAAGAAACCAATGGCAGGAAAAGCCCTGGAAGACCTGTTTCACGATATGCTCAAGGATGTCTATTACGCCGAGCGCAAGATAGTGAAGGCATTGCCGAAAATGGCCAAGGGTGCGCAGAACCCGAAGCTGAAGGCTGCGTTCGAAAAGCATCACGAGGAAACCGAAGGTCAGATCGAACGCCTGCAGCAGGTGTTTGAAATCTTCGGCAAGCGCGCCGTCGGCAAGACCTGCCCGGCCATCGATGGGATCATCGAGGAAGGCGAGGAAATCCTCGACGAATTCAAGAACTCCCCGGCGCTGGATGCCGGGCTTTTGGCAACCGCCCAAGCGGTCGAACACTATGAAATGGCCCGCTACGGCACGCTGAAGACCTGGGCCGGAATGCTTGGCCTCAAGGATGCCGTCAAGTTGCTCGACGAGACCCTGCAGCAGGAAGGCCAGACCGACCACGCGCTGACGGCGCTGGCCGAAGCGTCGGTCAATGCGATGGCGATGAAAAAGGCCGCGTAACAAGACCTCATCAAAATGGCCGGATTTCGCATCCGGCCATTTTGCTATTTCAGGCTGATCCAGTAGGAGCCGTTGAACGGAACGGCGGCAAAGCGCTCGTTGATTTCCCGCAGGCTTTGGTCGGGATCGATATCGGCGAACAGCTCCGGTCGCAGCCAGTGCGCAAACGCTTCCGCCGCGAGAATGTTGAGCGGCACGGCATTGAAGAAATTCCACAATCCATGCACGCGGCCATTCCGAACGCCGGACAGGTTGGCGAGAACAGGGCTCTTGACCGCCTCGCCAAGGGTCCGGCGAGCTTCGTCGGCCGGAACGCCCGGGCCGACTGAAAATACGCTGTAGGTGCCGCCCGGTGACGCGGTTGCGATATAGACTTCCGGATCGGCGGATATCAGGTACTCGCTGCTGACGATGCCGCCCTGGCGCGGCAGGTTCTTGTCGGCGATGTTGCGGCTGCCGGTGATGCCGATGAACTCGCCAAGGCCGCCTGTACCATAGGCATAGCAACAGCGGTCCGGATTGGGGAAGGCGTCCATCAGCACGGTCGGGCCGGGCTCAGGATTGGTGGCCACGAGGTCGGTGATGCGCTTCAGATGTCCCTCGTAGAAATCGGCAAAGGCGTTTGCCTGTTCCTCACGCTCGAGGATTTTGCCGAGCAGGCGCATGTTTCCGGGCGTGTTCTTCATCGGGTCGCTGTTGAAATCGACCACGAACACCGGCACGCCGGTCGTTTCCAGATAGTCGATCGCCCGCTTGCCGAGTTCGGTATCAGCCTGCCAGTTTGCCATGATCGCAAGGTCGGCGTTCAGCGACAGGATGGTCTCGAAGGATAGCCCGTCGCCGGTACCGTTACCGATGATCGGCACGTCTGCGAGCGCCGGAAACTTGGTCGCAAAGTCCTTGTAGATTTCAGGGTTATCGCCCTTCATGTCGCCAGACCAGCCGGCGAGCAGGCTGACCGGATCCGGATGGATCAGCGACAGTGCCACCAGATTGAAGCCGCTACCCAACAGGATCGCCTTGGGCTTTGCCTTGATCGTCACCTGCCGGCCAATGCCGTCGGTCAGTGTCATCGGCCAGCGTTCCTGTGCATTGGCAAAGGGGGCGACGGCCAGAAGCAGGCCGAGTGTCAGAAGAAACAGGCGCTTCACATCATTGCTTTCTTTGAGCGGGCAGGGCGCAGAGATTGCCGCAGCTGGGAACGCCGGGCAGCAGATAGCGCAGGCAGCAGATCTTGCGGCGGCAGACGGTTTCTTCGCCGTCGATTTCGTGGCGCAGGCAGCCGTGGAAGGGGTTCGTCGAGCCGTCGGGCAAATGCGGCTGTGAAAATAGCGGACGCGAAGCCCAGCCCTCGCCATCAGCGGGGCGTTCCCGTTCGGTCGCGTTGAAGGCGTAGTCGATGTAGACGGCCGCATTGTTCCAGGCGAGTTTGGGGGCAATCCCGCCCTGCGCCTTCAACTGTGCAACGGTTCCGGCGAGATGCTGGCTGACCAAAGGCATCACGAAGGACAGAAGGTCAGCGCTTTTGCCCTCGCTCCAGTCGCCTTCATGGGCGAGACCCATGGCGCGCGGCAACCCGTCTTCGGCAAGCGCGATCGTCATGTTCTCAGCAGCGACCGGCAGGGCATGGTCGGCCCGGCGGGCGACGATGTAGGGGATGGTCAGGATCGAGAAATAGTAGAGCGACCACATGGAGGCGACCGCGCGCCGATCGGTGCCGCCATGGGTGGCGGCATAGGTATCGAGTGCTGCGGAAAAACCGCCGGAACCGAAGAACTCCGACAGCGGGACGGCGCCTTCCAGTTCCGACGACAGCATCATCTTCTCGCCGCACCAGGCGTGTTCGCCGGCAAAGACCGCCTTCAGGCTGGATGGCCCGAATGCGGTTTTATCTCCATGGTTGGCGGTTGCCGTCATGGTCTCACCAGCTGTATTTGAGCGAGCCGATGACGGCACGGCCCTGGTCACGGTAGCAGAAGCCCGCCGAGCAGACGGCGTCGCGCCGGTCGAAGACGTTGGTGGCATTCACCTGCAGCCGCAGGCCGTCATACTTCTTGTCGATCGCTGCGAAGTCGTAATGGGCTGCGGCATCGAACAGGACCCGCGATGAGTTGCGTGTCGTATTCTGGTCGTTGCCATAGCTCGATCCGAGGAAGCGAGCGCCGGCGCCAAAGCCGAGGCCTGCGCCGGGACCGTCCTCCGGCAGGGTGTAGTCCGCCCAGAGGGACGCCATGTGACGCGGTACGGACGAGACATAGTTGCCGACCGTATCTGCCGGGCCTTCGGTGATCTTGATGTCGGTATAGGTATAGGACGCCACCAGCGAAAGGCCGTTGTCGAGGCTCGTGTTCGCCTCGATTTCGAAGCCGCGGGAGCGCACCTTGCCGCGCTGTACCTGGATATTTTCAGGTCCTGTCGGGAGGTCAACGACCTCATAGTAGAGGCTGTTTTTCTGGTCGATGTTGAAGAGCGCGGCGGTGATCATCGTGTTGCTGTTGGGCAGCAGATATTTGACACCGACTTCCTCCTGCTGGCTCTCGGTCGGCTTGAACGGCTGTTCGGTTTCCTTGTTCCAGCCGGCATTGGGCGAGAAGGCGGTCGAATAGCTGATATATGGGGCAAGGCCGAAATCGGTCTCGTAGGTCAGGCCGATGCGACCGGAAAATGCCTTGTCCTTCTGGGATATCGAGGTCACGGCATTGGTGGTGAGGTCTGTCGTGTTGGTATCGGTCGAAACCCAGTCATAACGTGCGCCGGCGGTCAACGTCCAGGCGTCATAGCGGACCTGGTCCTGCAGGTAGGTGCCGAACTGCCACTGATCCTGGTCGACCCGTTCCGAGAAATCGATCGGATCGGTCGGGCGGCCCTGCGTCGGATTGTTGGTATCGAGCGGCGGCGTGGTGCCATAGCCGTTCAGCGAACGGAATCGCAGCTTGGAATAGTCGATGCCTGCGAGCAGCGTATGGTCCAGCGCGCCGGTGTCGAACTGGGCTTCCATCTGATTGTCGATGGTGAAGGCGGTCAGGCGTTCGTCGAAAGTACCTGCGCTGCTATCGAGCAGGGTCGGATCGACAGCGTTGGGCGCATAGGCAAAGGCCCAGTCGGTGTCGATGTTCAGCGTCGAGACGCGCATGTTCTGACGGAAGGTGAAGACGTCGTTCAACCGGTGCTCGAATTCATAGCCGACGCGGGATTGCGTCTGCACTGAGTCATTGAAGTCGGGGTTGCCGGCAAAGATGTCCGTGACTTCGCCGGTCAGCGGATCGTTGTAATAGGCAGCAGACCCGCCCGTCTTCGTGCGGGAATATTCGCCGAGGATGGTGAGCTTGGTGTCTTCGTCCGGCTTCCAGGTGAAGGCGGGTGCTATATAGGCGCGATCGTCGGGAACGCTGACCTGCTCGGTGTCGGCGCTGCGCAGCAGGCCGGTCATCCGGTAGTAAAGCGGATCGGTGTCGTTGATCGGGCCGGAGAAATCGAACTGTCCCTGATAGCGATTGTCGGTGCCATATTGGAGCTGCAATTCGTGCAGCGGTTCCTCTGTCGGCCGCTTTGTAATCAGGTTGAAGAGGCCACCGGCGCCAGATGCTCCGTAAAGCGCAGACGAGGGGCCGCGCAGGATCGAGACCCCTTCAAGGCCGTAGGGTTCGTTCTTGAACAGCGATGAGCTAGCGCCCGGCTGGCGCAAGTTGTCACGGAACACGCCCGTATAGGTGACGTCGAAGCCGCGTACCGTGAACGAATCGAAGCGTGGGTCGAACCCGTATGCACCGACGCGCGAGCCCGGGGTGTAGGCGAGGGTATCGAGTAGCGTCTGCGGATTGCGGTCCTTCAGTTGCTGTTCCGTGACCGAGGAAATGGATTGTGGCGTCTGCAGGAAGGGGGTGTCAACCTTGGCGCCGGTGGCGCTGCTTGTGCCGACATACCCATCGGCGGTAATGACGCCGCCGCTGCCGCCTGTGACGGTCAAGGTCTCGAGCGCCGTCGCTCCGTCGGTGGTCGTCTGCGCCGCATCCTGCGCGAAGGCCGTCAGCGACAGGGCGAGCAGCGAGGTGCCGGCAAGGGCGAACCGAACCGTGGACCGGGTGGAGCGGCGAAGATGGGGCATGTCATGCACTTTCTGGATAGGCGAGGGCTATAAGATGACTCGTTCTATCAAGATTATCTTCACAAAGAAGTGAATGTATGACTTAAATACTCATGTTTTTCGAGCTGTGGGATTTGCGCAACATTTCAGTGAGTTCGCAAATTATTCCAGCGGCCGTCACGGCACATGGAAAGACCGCGCCTTTGAGGGCGCGGTCTGTGAAATCGGGTGTAACCGTCGCCGGACCAATCGTTACCCGTGGTTGATCATCACGTGGCGAACCGCCGTGTAGTCCTCCAGCGCGTAAATCGACATGTCCTTGCCATAGCCGGATTGCTTGACGCCGCCATGCGGCATTTCATTGGTCAGCATGAAGTGGGTGTTGATCCAGGTGCAGCCATATTGCAGGCGTGACGCGGCCTTCATTGCTTTCGAGATATCCTTGGTCCAGACAGAGGAAGCGAGGCCGTAATCGCTGTCGTTCGCCCATTTGATCGCCTGGTCGTTGTCGGTGAACCGAGTGACGGAAACGACGGGACCGAAGACTTCGCGGCGGACGATCTCGTCTTCCTGGGTCGCCCCGGCGACCACTGTCGGCTGAAAGAAGAAGCCGTCCTTGCTGCCGAGTTCGCCACCGGTGGTGATCTCGATGTGCTTCTGCTCGGTGGCGCGCTCGACGAAACTCGCCACTCGGTCGCGCTGGCGCTTGGAAATCAGCGGCCCGATCTCGTTTTCGGTGTCGTCGGCGAGGTTGTACTTGATCGTCGACACGGCAGAGGTGAGGTCGGCGACGAGTTTCTCGTAAATGCCGTCCTGCGCATAGATGCGGCAGGCGGCTGTGCAGTCCTGACCGGCATTGTAGTAGCCGAAGGTGCGGATGCCGTTGACGACAGCTTCGAGGTCGGCATCGTCATAGACGATGACCGGCGCCTTGCCGCCGAGTTCGAGATGGGTGCGTTTGACGGTCTTGGCGGCCGCCTGCAGCACCTTCTTGCCGGTGGCGATATCGCCGGTGATCGAGACCATGCCGATCTTCGGATGGTTGATCAGGGTGTTGCCCACCGTTTCGCCACGACCGAGGATGACGTTGACGACGCCTTCCGGCAGGATATCGGCTAGGAGCCGCGCCATCTTCAGAGCCGTCAGCGGCGTCTGTTCGGACGGCTTGAAGACGACGGTGTTGCCGCCGGCAATTGCCGGCGCCAGTTTCCAGGCCATCATCATCAGCGGATAGTTCCATGGTGCGATCGAGCCGATGATGCCAACGGGATCACGGCGGATCATCGAGGTATGGCCGGGCAGGTATTCGCCCGCGACAGTGGCATGCAGCGAACGGATGGCGCCTGCGAAGAAGCGCCAGCAGTCGACGATGGCGGGCAGCTCGTCATTGCGCACGGCATTGATCGGCTTGCCGCAGTTCAGCGCTTCCAGCGCTGCGAAGGCGTCGGCGTCCTTCTCGATCGCATCGGCGATCTTGAGGAGATAGCCGGAGCGCTCACCGGGTGTCGTCATCGACCACGTGCCGAAAGCCTTCTCGGCGGCATCGACGGCGCGCTCGATCTGCGACTGCGAGGCTTCGGCGAGATCGATGATCTTGGCGCCGGTGCGCGGATTGAGGATCAGTTCCTCCGCTTCGGTTCCGGCTTCGAATGTCGATCCGATCAGCAATTGCGTGTCCATGTTTGTTCTCCCTTGTTTGCTGGCGTCTGTTTTTGTCGGAAAACCGGTGTCCACTTTTCCGAAACAGACGCGGGATTATTTGCCGGCGCCGGCGATCTGGTCGCCGTCGCGCGTGAGGTAGTAGGCGGCCAGGATCGGCAGGAAGGTCACCAGCATCACCACCATCGCGACGACATTGGTGACCGGCCGCTGGCGCGGGCGGATGAGTTCTTCGAGCATCCAGATCGGCAGCGTCGATTGCTGGCCGCCGGTGAAGGTCGTGACGATCACCTCGTCGAAAGACAAGGCGAAGGCGAGCATGCCGCCGGCGAGAAGTGCAGTGCCGATGTTCGGCAGGATGACGTGGCGGAAGGTCTGGAAACCGTCGGCGCCGAGATCCATCGAGGCCTCGATCAGCGAGCCGGAAACCCGGCGGAAGCGGGCAACGGCATTGTTGTAGACGACGACGATGCAGAAGGTCGCGTGGCCAAGCACGATGGTCCAGAACGAGAAGGGAATATCCGCCATCGAGAAGGCAGAGCGCAACGCGATACCGGTGATGATGCCGGGAAGCGCAATCGGCAGGATGACCAGCAGCGAGATGGTTTCACGGCCGAAGAAGCGCGTCTGGCTGACGGCGGCGGCGCAAAACGTGCCGAGCACGAGCGCGATGGCCGTGGCGATCGTCGCGACCTTGACCGAGAGGGTGAGTGCCTCCCAGACATCCGGCCGGTTCCAGGTGACCGCAAACCACTGCAGCGTCAGGCCCGGCGGCGGGAACTGGTAGCTCTTTTCTTCCGTCGTGAAGGCATAGAGGAAGATCAGGAGGATCGGGATATGCAGGAAGGCGAGGCCCCCGATGGCGGCGATCTTCAGGCCAAGCGGGGCGGATGTGGAGCGGTCAGAGCGCATCGAAGGCTCCCATGCGTTTGGCCATCCAGAGATAGAGGCCCATGATGACGATCGGCACGACGGTGAAGGCGGCAGCGAGCGGGATGTTGCCGGCCGTGCCCTGCTGCGCATAGACGGCCTGGCCGATGAACAGCCGCGACGAGCCGACGATCTGCGGGATGATGTAGTCGCCGAGCGTCAGCGAGAAGGTGAAGATCGAGCCGGCGACGATGCCGGGCAGCGCTAGCGGAAAGAGCACGTGCCGGAAGGTTTGCTGCGGCGTGCCGCCGAGGTCCGACGAGGCTTCGATCAGGTTGCCGGGAACGCGCTCCAGCGCTGCCTGGATCGGCAGGATCATGAAGGGCATCCAGACATAGACGAAGACGAGGAAGGTGCCGGTGTAGCTGACGGACAGCGAGTTGCCGCCGATGATGGGCAGCGCCAGCCAGCCATCGAGCAGCCAGAGCAGGTTGAGCTTGGTGAAGGCCCAGGTGAGGATGCCTTCCTTGGCAAGGATCAGCTTCCAGGCATAGATCTTGACGAGATAGCTCGACCAGAGCGGCAGCATGACGCCTAGATAGAAGACAGCCTTCCATTTTCCCTTGGCATAGCGCGCGGCATAATAGGCGATCGGGAAGGCGATCAATGCCGAAAACAACGTGACTGTGGCGGCCATCAGGACCGTGCGGACGATGATGTCGAAATTGGCGTCCGACAGCAGCTGCTTGTAGGTTGCAAGCGTGAACTCGTAATTGATCAGGCCGGAGAAATCGTCGATCGAGAAGAAGCTCTGCAGGAGCAGGGCAAACAGCGATCCGAGGTAGATGATGCCGAGCCATAGGACGGGCGGGCCGAGCAGAACGGCGAGCAGGACATACGGGTGTTTCCACAGGAAGTCCGAAATCCGTCCCGTCAACCCCGGCCTGTTGGGCAGGATCGTTGCTTCGGTGGCCAGCGCGCTCATGCTTCCTCCATCAGATGAAGGTCGTTGCGCGAAAAGGCGAGCTGGACGTCGGCGCCGATATCCGGCACCGGCATCGCCGCCGGGCTTGTGACAATGATCTTCTCGCCGTTGCAATCGACGCTGACGCGATTGACGGCACCGAGGAAACTGCGCGCCGTGACTTTGCCGGGCAGGCTCAATTGTTCCGCCCAGGAGGTACCGATTGTGATCGCTTCCGGGCGCAGGCTGGCGGCGGCCGAGGGAATCCCGAGCTTGGCGCAGGTGGCGCTTGAAAGCACGTTGGACGAGCCAACGAAATCGGCGACGAAACGGGTCTGCGGACGCTTGTAGATATCTTCCGGCGTGCCGAGTTGCTGGATCCTGCCGTCGTTGAAGACGGCGATGCGGTCGGCCATCGACAAAGCCTCGCCTTGGTCGTGGGTGACGAAGACGAAGGTGATTCCGAGCGATTTCTGCAGGCTCTTCAACTCTTCCTGCATCTGCTCGCGCAGCTTGAGGTCCAGCGCGCCGAGCGGCTCGTCGAGCAAAAGCACCTTCGGTTTGTTGACGAGAGCACGGGCGAGTGCCACGCGCTGGCGCTGGCCGCCGGACAGCTGGCCCGGTTTGCGAGTGCCGTAACCCGGCAGCTTAACCATAGCGAGCGCGTCTTCTGCCGCCTTGCGCCTTTCTTCCTTGCCGACACCCTTGACCATCAGGCCATAGGCGACGTTGTCGAGAATGGAGAGATGCGGGAAGAGGGCGTAGTCCTGAAACACCGTGTTGACGCTGCGGCGATAGGGCGGCACGCCTTCGGCAGTCTCGCCGAAAATCTCGATATGGCCGTGGGTTGGTTGCTCGAAACCGGCCATCAGCCTGAGGCAGGTGGTCTTGCCGGAACCGGAGGGGCCGAGCATGGCGAAGAATTCGCCGGCCGCGACTTCAAGGTCGACCGCATCGACGGCTTTGACTGGGCCGAAGTGGCGAGAGACGTTTTCGAACAGGACGGCGGCGGTCATGGGTGTTCCTTGCTCCGCAAGCTATTGATTGGGTTATCACACAGGTCGCGGTGATCTCCCCCCTTGAGGGGGAGATGTCGGCATCGCCGACAGAGGGGGGTAAGCCCGCTCCGCATGTGAGGAGAGTTTACCCCCCTCTGTCACTTCGTGACATCTCCCCCTCAAGGGGGGAGATCAGATCCGAGTTCGCCGCTTACCGCCCGCCGATGACGCCGATATAGTCCGACACCCAGCGATGATAAGGCACGCACTCACCCTGGCTTTCGCATTTGGACACTGGCGTCTTCCAGAACTTGATCTTCTCGAAGTCGTTGTAGCCGTTACCGGCGCAACCTTCGTCGGTCAGGAGTTCGTTGCCCTTGCAGGCGGCCGGAACCGAGGGAACCGTGCCGAACCAGGCCGAGACGTCGCCCTGGACCTTGGGCGACAGCGAGTGTTCCATCCACATATAGGCGCAGTTCGGGTGCGTGCTTTCGGCGTGTAACATGGTGGTATCAGCCCAGCCGGTTGCCCCTTCTTCCGGGAAAACCGAGGCGATCGGCTGCTTTTCGGCCTTCAGCAGGTTGACCTGGAAGGGCCAGGAGCCGGATGCAACGACGCCTTCGTTCTTGAAGTCGTCGATCTGGATCATCGCATCATGCCAGTAGCGGCTGGCCAGCGTGCGCTGGACGCGCAGCACGTCGAGAGCGGCCTTGTATTGATCTTCGTTGAGTTCGTAGGGGTCCTTGATGCCGAGTTCCTTCTTGTGGAACATCAGGTAGTTGGCAGCGTCAGCCACATGGATCGGGCCGTCATAGGCCTGGATGCGGCCCTTGTTGGACTTGCCGTCCGGCAGGGTCATTTCTTCGAAGACGACTTTCCAGCTCTTCGGCGCCTCGCCCTTGAAGGCGTCAGTGTTGTACATCAGCACGTTCGGGCCCCAGACGTAAGGCGTGCCGTAGTGGGTGCCGTTGACCGTATGCCAGGCCGCGTTCTGCAGGCGCTCGTCGATGGTCGACCAGCTCGGGATCAGGGCGGTGTTGATCGGCTGGACGCGCTTGCCGGCAACGAGACGAAGCGATGCGTCACCGGAGGCGGTGACAAGGTCGAAGCCGCCTTCGTTCATCAGCGCGACCATTTCGTCGGAGGTCGCGGCAGTCTTCACGCTGACCTTGCAGCCGGTATCCTTTTCGAAGGACGTGACCCAGTCATAGGCCTTGTCGGTCTCGCCGCGCTCGATATAGCCGGCCCAGGCAACGATCGACAGTTCGCCTTCACCCTTGCCGAGTTCCTTCAAGGGTTCGGCTGCGAAAGCATGGGTGGCGAAAGCGAGCGAAAGGGTGAGCGCGGTGCAGGATTTCAGAATCTGCTTCATCTTCAGTCTCCCGGTTTGGTGTCCGAATTTTTCGGTCTTGTTCCCGGACTTAAAGGTGCCTCGATTTTGCCGCTTTCGCAAATTCATTAATCAGAATGATGCTATCGGTTTTTCCGATATCAATTGAATTTAGCGGGGCCGCCCACTGCGTAGCGCCTCTGCAACCCCGATGAAGTCCTTGGCCGACTGCGGCAACCCTGAGCCCTTGCGCCAGACCATGCCGACCTGGACCACTGGAAGGGCGCCGGAGACGTCGCGGCTCTCGATCCGGTCGCCTTCCAGCGACCAGGGCCGGTAGACCAGATCGGGCAGCAGCGCGATGCCGGCGCCGGTGGCGACGAGGCTGCGTACCGCTTCCACGGATCGCGTGCGGAAGGCAACATGCGGGCGGGCGCCGAGTGCGGTCAGGAGCTTGCCGGTATTTTCCTCGATTTCATCGACGGTCAGCATGATCAACGGTTCTTTGGCGATATCGGCAACCGAGATGATATCGGCGGAGACCAGCGGGTGGCCGAGCGGCAGCCAGAGGCGGTAAGGCGAGGTCTCGATGATTTCCGCCTGCAGCGCCATCCGGTCACGCAGATTGGAAATGACCATGACGGCGACATCGAGTTCGCCGCCGACCAAAAGATGTTCGAGATAGGAGCCGTTGTCTTCGATAGCGCTGACCTCGACCTCCGGGCAGGCGCGGCGGTAGCGGGCGAGAAGGTCGGAGAGCACGTAACCGGCAACGAGAGACGTGACACCGAGATTGAGCTTGCCGCCGGTGCGCGATTCCCGCTCTTGCGAAAACGAGCGGCGGGCATCGGAAACACCTGCAAGAATCTTTGTGGCATGACGCAGGAACTGGTGGCCGTTATGGGTGATGTGCAGCCCGCGCGGATGCCGTTCGAACAGCTCGACGCCGAGATCGGTCTCGAGTTCCTTGACCGCTTCGGTGATGGAAGACTGTGAGATCGACAGGTTCTGCGCCGCCCGGGTGATGGAACCCTGCTCGGCGACGGCGACGAAATATTGGAGCTGACGGAGGGTGAAAGCCATGATCTAGCTAACACGACGGGAGGAGAGAGGTCTCATTCGATCCACTGCCTGCGCATCAAGGCGGTTTTATTGAAAAGCACGAGACTGGCTTTTCCGATGATGTAATCTTCGGGAACGAAACCCAGATCAAATCGGCTATCGGAACTGTTGTCGCGGTTGTCTCCCATCAGGAAATAGCTTTCCTCGGGAACGACCACCTCTTTCATGTCGTCGCCTCTCGCGTCATCCGAAACCTCAAGAATTCCGTGGGTGAGACCGTTGGGAAGCGTTTCGCTATAGGCTGGAAACTGTCCCCCAAACTCCTCGGGCATCTGAAATGGTTCCTGGGCGGTACGCGGCACGATCTCACCATTCAGATAAAGCCGTCCGCCTGTCATGCGCACGCGATCACCGGGCAGGCCTATGATGCGGCTGATCATGATGAAATTGTCATGGGGGTGAAGAAGCACGACAACATCCCCCTGCAGAGGCTTTGTTTGCAGCCGAGCCCTCCCGTCACTTCCGGCAGAGAAGGGGCTTCTGTTTCCATAAGCCGAATTGTCGGAAATCATGTAGTCTCCAACCCACAGGGTTGGAGACATCGCGCCGGTTGGCAATGAGAACCCCTGAAAACCAAATGGGCGCACTAGATAAGAAAAGCCGCCGGTGACGGCTATCGCACCGAGCAGGATAGGAAGAAGGACAAGAACGGCGGCTAGAGAAAGTGCAACTTTGCGCCACTGCTTCCACATGTTTTTCACTGATAACCCCTTGCATGCAAACGTGAAGCCGGCGCTTATCTATTGACCGACAGTTTGCCATTTATGGTGGTTATCGTGACACGTGCAATCCCCACCGAACCCGGCATTCTTGCCTTCCACAAGCGCTGCGAGGATTTCTATCCTGCCGATGCGGTGGATGCGTCGATCGCGCATCAGCGGGCCTGGTACGATGCCCTGTGTGCCGAGTTCAATGCGCCGTCACCGGTGGGCCTGACGCGGCAGGATGAGGTGGTTGGCGGTCGGATCCCCATTCGCCGCTACCGGCCAGCCGAGATCGCGACGCAGACTCGCATCTTCTACATTCACGGCGGCGGCTTCGTCGTCGGTTCGTTGGAAAGTCATGATGCCATCTGCGCCGAGATCGCCCATGCCGCAAAGGTGGAGCTGGTGTCCGTCGATTATCGGCTGGCGCCGGAGCATGTCTGGCCGGCAGCGTTCGATGACTGTTTCGAGGTGCTGCAGTGGTTGCTTGCCGATGGACGGCCGCTGGTGATTGCGGGCGACAGCGCCGGCGGCAATCTGGCGGCGGGCATAGTGCTGAAGGCCCAGGCCGAGGCGATCGAGGCTATTGTCGGGCAGGTACTGATCTATCCGGGGCTCGGCGGCGATCTGGTGTCAGGCTCCTATGCCGAAATGGCCGAGGCTCCGGGTCTGTCGACGGCCGATGTCGCCTACTATCGGGATGTTTTGAAGGCGCCGGTGGAAAATGTCTTTGCCCATCCTTTGAAAGCAGCAGACCTTTCCGGCCTGCCGCCGGCCTATATTACGTCAGCGCATTTCGACCCGTTGCGTGACGATGCGGCACACTATGCGCAGCGGCTGATCGCGGCTGGCGTCAATGTCACCTACCGCGACGAACCGCAGATGATCCACGCATGGCTGCGTGCCCGTCACATGAGCGAGGGCGCGCGGCAAGGTTTTGCGCATTTGTGCCGCGCTGTCGGCGATCTCGTTGGAACGCTCTGATCAACCCTTGGCTTTGAGGACCAGAACCGGCTCGGGGCTGAACTTCGCCGGGAAGAGGGCCTTGAGGTTCTCGATCTTCGGCATGTCGTTATAGACGATATAGGGATAGGTCGGGTTCAGCGTCAGGAAGTCCTGGTGATATTCCTCGGCCGGATAGAAGGCGGTCATGTCGGACACCTTGGTGACCACCGGCTCGCCGTAGACTTTCGCCTTGTCGAGCTGGGCGATGTAGCTCTCTGCGATCTTCTTCTGTTCGCCGTTGGTCGCGAAGATTTCCGAACGGTACTGCGTCCCGTGGTCCGGGCCTTGATAGTTCAGCTGCGTTGGATTGTGTGCCACCGAGAAATAGATTTGCAGCAGCTGGCCGTATGTGACCATTTTCGGATTGTAGGTGATTTCGACGGCCTCGGCGTGGCCCGTGTTGCCGCCGCTGACTGTTTCGTAAACGGCGGTATCCTTGGCGCCGCCGGAATAGCCGGAGACCGCGTTCTTGACGCCCTTCACATGCTGGAAGACGCCTTGCACGCCCCAGAAGCAGCCGCCGGCAAAGACTGCCTTTTCGGTCGCCGCGCCGGCTGTTTCATCGATCGTGGGGGGTGGGATGATCACGGCATCCTCGGCTGCGCTGCTGAATGTCGAGGACATGGCAAACAGGGTGGCGGCGATTGCCGTTGCACCAGCGAGCCCGAGGACAAAGGGTCGTCCGGTCTTCTGCGCGACGCTGGTTTTTCCGAAGTACGGCATTGGCATTCCTCCTGTGGTTGCTTTCCGGGCAGATGCAATACGGTTTGTCGCCCGATTGCAGCGGTGGGCGCCCTTGCTTTATGAGCAAACTCTGGCCTAACGCTGCTTCACGGGTCAAATCGCAAATGCGTGCGTAACGCCAAAGTGAGAGACCAACGAGGGTGGCACACGCCCGCGTGATAGCCGCACTTTGAAGGAGGAAAATAGAAGATGACCGGCATTACCGATCTCGAAGTGCTTTTGCGCGAGATGCGCCCGAATTTGCGTCCCGACGAATATGTTTACTGCAGCGTGCCGGCAGGAGACGTCGGATGGCTTTCACTATCGCCTCTTGGCTACTTCCGCGAGGACGAGGGCCTGACGCTGATCCTCGAGCGCGAAGCCGCCGACAAGTCCGGTCTGACCTACGGTCCGGTGATGTGCTGCATCACGCTGACGGTTCATTCGGCGCTTGAAGCCGTCGGGCTGACGGCGGCGGTTGCGGTGGCGCTAACGCGGCATGGCATCAGTGCCAACGTAGTCGCGGCCTATCACCACGACCACATCTTCGTGCCCGCTCAGGATGCGGAACGGGCGCTTGCGGCCCTGGCGGAGGCAACGCCCGTCCTCACATGAAGTCGCGCGGTACGCGCTTCTCGAAGGTCTTTTCGAAGATCTGCGTTTCGCCTTCGAAGGCCGTCACCGAGGCGGAGGTCAGCCACTCCGTCGCAGTGCAGCCGATGCGCGAGACCGAAACGGTCTTGACGGACCAGCCTTCCCGCTTGGCAATGCAGGTCCAGGTCGAAACACCTGTCATCGACAACGGATCGTCTGTGGCGATGGTCCAGATCTCGTTGCGAATGTCATGCGTGGCAAGGCCGGTATCCGGATGCTCCGAAAGACCGGTGTCCTCGTAGATGTAATAGTGCGTCCGGCCGGTCGTCATGTCACGCTCGACGCGGCGGCTGGTGCTGCCCGGTGCAAGCTCGGTGTATTTTGGTAGCGGATCGGGATTAGCCGGTTCCGGCATGGTGATCGGCTGATGATCGCCGAGCTTCGGCAAGGCGAGCCCGATCGAGGCGAGGTCCAGCGTCAGGCCGGGATCGGTCGGGGCGGGAAGGACCATCGGCCAATAGGCGGTCGAGAGCGATAGCCGGATGCGGTGACCTACGGCGAAGCGGTAGCCGCAGGCGTCGAGCACCAGACGGATCTGCGTTTTCTTGCCCTTTTCCATCGGCTTAGGTTCAGCATTGCCGTCGCGGTGGGCGAGGTTGAGCACGCCGAAGGTGACGCGGGTGGCGCTGCCGTCCGGGTGGATGTCGACGAGGCGGGCAACGAGATTGGCCCAGTCGGCATCGCAGGCAAGTTCGACCGTCAGCACCGGCTGACCGAGATAATCGACCGCATGTGTCAACGGCGCGGTTTCGAAGGTGAGCGAGCCGGCATCGTCGATGCGCTGGTCGCCTGCCATTTCGGCGTCGGGCTTCAGCGTGAACCATTCGCCGGAGGCCGTGCCGGTGTCGAGCGGCGATTTCAGGTAGACGTTATGGTCATGGGCGCCGGCAATCGGCGGGCCTTCGAGCAAACTGCCGAACTGATCGACGTAGAAGCACTGCATCTCCGGTGGCTGCCATTGGTCTTTTGCCACCCAGAAGCCGGGCTCGACATTGCGGCGCAAGGCAGGCTTCGGGCCGTCGAGGATGAAGGCGCGCATCTGTGGCAGGTTTTCTACGCCGGTCTCGTCGTCGCGAAGCCAGCGGTTCCACCAGGCGATGGCTTCGCCATGAAAATCGGCCCGCGGTTTCGGCCAGGCGAAATGCGGGTATTTGTGCACCCATGGGCCGATCAGGGCCTTTGCCTTTTCGCCGAGACCTTCGACGGCCTTCATCGGTGTGTTGCGATAGCCGTCCGCCCAGCCGGCGATGACCATGGCCGGGACTGGAAACCCTTCGAAATCCTCGCAGATCGAGCCATGTTCCCAGAATGCGTCGCGGCGCTGGTGCTCCAGCCACTCCTCGATGAAGAAGGGCTCGTTTTCCAGCCGCTCCAGCCACATGTCCTTCCACTTGTCGCCGACGAGCGCGGGATCCGGAGAGCGGGACTGGTAGGCCAGCATGGTCGCCGCCCAGGACAGTTGCGCCGAAAGATGCGTGCCGTTCTTGTAGTGGATGTCATCGTTGTAGCGATCGACGGTCGAGGCAATCGAGATCACTGCCTTCAGGGCCGGTGGCTTGAGGGCCGCCACCTGCAGGCAGTTAAAGCCGCCCCAGGAAATACCCATCATGCCGACCCTGCCGTTCGACCAGGGCTGGGCGGCAATCCAGGCAATCAGTTCGCAGCCGTCGGCCAATTCACGCGGCGTATATTCGCCATCGATGACGCCATCGGATTCGCCGGAGCCGCGGATATCGACACGAACACCGGCGATGCCGGCTTCGGCAAAGACGGGATAAGTGGATTCGTCGCGGGCATTCGTTCCGCCACGCTTGCGGTAGGGCAGATATTCGAGGACCGCCGGCACCGGATTGTTGTCGGCGCCTTCAGGCATCCAGATACGGGCGGAAAGCCGCGTGCCGTCGGAAAGAACGATCCACTCGTTCTCGATCAGGGTGAAATTGCGCTTCGGCATGTTGTTCATCTCTGTCATTCCGCTTTCAATTGTCGAACCAGACGCGGCTTGCCACGTATCCGTTCGAAAGATCATTGCCGATATCGTGGACAAAGCCCTTCAGCGATATCGAGGCGGCGTTCACATAGTCGTTGAAGACCGGCAGGATCAGCCCGCCTTCGTCCCGAACCGTCAGCGCCATCGTGCGATAGAGTTCCTTGCGCTTGGTTTCGTCAAGCTCGGAGCGCGCCTGAAGCAGAAGCTTGTCGAAATCATCGCGCTTGAAACGCGTGTCGTTCCATTCCGCCGACGATAGGTAGGATGTGGAATAACGCGAATCCTGCGTCGGACGGCCGCCCCAATAGGTGGCCGAGAAGGGCTGGACGTTCCAGACATTCGTCCAGTACCCGTCTTCCGGCTCGCGCCTGACTTCGATCTCGATGCCAGCCTTGCGGGCGCTTTCCTGGAAGAGGACCGCGGCATCGACCGCGCCGGCGAAGGCTGCGTCCGAAGTGCGCAGCAGGACCGGTCGGTCATGACCGGACTTCTTGTAGTGGAACGCGGCCTTGTCGGGGTCGTAGGCTCGCTGCTCGATGCCCCCCGGCGCCAGCGCATAGTTCTCGTTGACCGGGTAGTCGTTACCGATCTTGCCGAAGCCGCCGATGACCCGATCGAGAATCGCCTGGCGGTCGATCGCATATTTCAGCGCCAGCCGCAGGTCGTTGTTGTCGAACGGTGCGGTGTTGCAGTGCATGAGGAAACTGTAGAAGCCCTTGCCCGCGGTTTTCAGAATTTCAACACGCGGCGCACGTGTGAGAAGGGGAACTGTCTTCGGATCGACATTGTTGATGAAATGCACCTGGCCGGAGGCAAGCGCTGCAACGCGGGCGGTGGCGTCGTTCATCACGATGATCTCGACGCTGTCGACGAAGCCGCGATCCGAGCGCCAGTCGGCCGCATTCTTTTCAAACGTGGCGTGCACGCCCGCCTCATAGCTCGCAAGCTTGTAGGGGCCGGTGCCGATCGGCGAAGCCGGATTGCCGAGGCCGCCGCCGGGCTGGATCACCAGATGGTAATCAGTGAGGATCAACGGCAGATCGGCATTGCCTTCAGTGAGCGTCAGGACGAGGGCGCCAGCCTTTTCTTCGATCGCCTTGATGGAACGCATGAGGCCGAGTGCACCGGATTTGGAGCCCTCGTCGGCATGCCGTTTCAGGGTTGCGATCACATCCGCAATGGTCAGTTTGCTGCCATCGTGGAAGGTCACATCGTTACGGATCTTGAACGTCCAGACGGAAGCGTCGGGGGAGGGCTCCCAGGATTCAGCGATGGAGGGGCGGGCCGCGCCGGTGGCCGGGTCGGATTCAACCAGCGTATCGCCCCACAAATGGCCGATGATGAATGAAACCGAGCCGCTGTAGGTGGCGGGATCGAGGGAATCGGTGGTGGCACCACCCTTGAGGCCAAGCTTCAGGTGACCGCCGCGTTTTGGCTCTTCCGCGCGGGCCTTGGGCGCGATCAGCGTGCCGGACAGTCCGGCGGTAAGCCCGAGCGCCACTGTGCCGCTGAGGAACGTCCGGCGATTGACGTCGCCGATACCAATCAGACTGTCCCGTCCCTTGATGAAATCACGCATTCCGATGTTCCCTTTTGGCTTGTTTCTGGGGGAACCGTAGCGGCAAAACCATGCCGCACAATTTCGCGACTTGACGCTGATTGACGCTGTTTTACGCTATCGGAAAATTGAGAGGAAACGGCATTTGCGCGACATCGATTCTTTTACCGAAAACCTGCGGTTTGCCTGCGCCACGCGACCATCGATTTCGCAGATTTGCCGGGAGATCGGCATCAATCGCCAGCAGTTCAATCGGTATATTTCGGGCGAGGCCCGGCCATCTGCGCACAACCTTGCCCGCATCGCTTCATTCTTTGGGCTGGGTTCCCAAGATTTTGCCCTTGCGCCCTCTGCCTTCCAGGCGCGCATGATACGGCCGGACCAGCGCATGGTGGATGGCGGGCAGTTGCTGGAGGGGCTTCCCGGTGATCTGCCGTCACTTCGCCGGCACCTTGGATATTTCCAGACCTATCATCTCTCGCCTTCCTGGCCGGGGCTGGTCGTGTGTTCCTGCGCCCGGCTTCTCGAAGAAAACGGTTCTGTCCACGTCAAGTCGATCGAACGCATCCGCGACGCGTCCCACGAGATCCGGCAGTTCTCGAAATATGTCGGGCTCGCGGCCTTCTGGCGAAACCGGATATTCATTACCGAGAGGAGCATCGGTCGGCAGCCGATGATGGCGCAGACGATCCTGATGCCGTTCGAGGTCCACCAGCGAGTCTATCTGCGCGGCGTGACGATGGGTGTCTCCTGGCGCAAGGAAAACCTGCCCTATGCCTCGCGGGTCATCTGGCGCCATCTCGGCACCAACCCGGACAAGCGGCAGGTTCTTTCGCGCTGCGGCGTCGTGTCGGTGAATTCGCGGCAATTGCCGGCAACCGTGCGCAGCTATCTCGAAGCGCAGCCGTTCAACATCCTGTCGGTTCCGGAAAATTTCTGAGCGATCCGTACCAAGCCCCGTCGCGCTCCGGGCCGTTCCATCATAAACTGCGGCCGCTGCAGTTCGGGGAGGAAGCCATGATGTCGAAGGTCGCTATTGTTGGGTTGGCATTGCTAGGCTTTTCCGCTTTGCCGGTTGCGGCGGAAGATGCGACACCTTCGCCGCTCGCCGGTTGCGCCTTGTCCGGCGCTTCAAGTGTTTTCATCGGCGGCGCACCGGCGTTGAGATTGGCGGATGTCGTCAATTGCCCGGCCGATCTTTATGAAATCGTACCCGGCATAACCATCGAGGGGCAACCACTTGTTCGCGTGCGCTCGGGATCATCGGAGAAAGCCGATTGCGCCACCAAGGGCGAAACCACGGTCACGGCAAACAATCAGCCCACCCAGCGGCTGGGCGATGTAACCTGCACCGCCAATTGAACTGGAGCGGTCATCCCTCCCTTCGCGACGACGCAAGAAGGGAAGGACGTTTTTGATGGGTCAGTTGCCGGCGCTTTCCATCTTGCGTGTTGTCAGCACCTTCTCCAGCCAGCCGATTTCCATTTCCGGCACCGACTTCAGGAGCAGATCCGTATAGTCGTCGAAGGGCGGCGAGAGTACCTTGGACTTCGGGCCGAAGCGGACGAGCTTGCCGCGGTGCATGACGGCGACACTATCGGCGATGGCGCGGACGATGGCGATGTCGTGGGTGATAAAGACATAGGAAACAGCGGTTTCCTCCTGGAGTTTCAGAAGAAGATTCAGGATGCCTTCAGCCACCAGCGGGTCGAGCGCCGAGGTCGGTTCATCGCAGAGGATCAGCTCGGGCTTCGCTGCCAGGGCCCTGGCAATCGCCACACGCTGCTTCTGTCCGCCGGAGAGTTCCGCGGGGTAACGGTCGAGGAAGCGGTCACCCATCTCGATCTGGTTCAGGAGTTCCTTTACCCGTTCCGTCTTCTTCGCCCCATGCAGGCCGTAGTAGAAGGAGATCGGCCGGCCGATAATGTCGCGCACCGTCTGGCGTGGATTCATCGCGGTATCGGCCATCTGGTAGATCATCTGCACCCGGCGAAGCTCTTCCTTGTTGCGTCCGCTGAGCGCCTTCGGAAGCTCCTTGCCGTCGAAGGTGATCTTGCCTTCAGAGGGTGGCAGCAGGCCGGTGATGACGCGCGCCAGCGTCGATTTGCCGGAGCCGCTTTCACCGACGATCGCCAGCGTCTGGCCCTTCGGCAGATGCATGGAGACATCGTGCAGCACCTTGAAGCCGTTGGCGTAGCCGGCGCTGACATGCTCGATTTTGAGCAGCGTGTTGCTCTGGTCGCGGGCTTCGTCACGCTTGGTCTGGCGGACGCTGACGAGGGCGCGGGTATAGTCTTCGTTCGGCGCTTCGATGATCTGCTTGGTCGTGCCGTATTCGATCGTCTTGCCATGGCGCAGCACCATGATGTCGTCGGAGATCTGAGCAACCACGGCGAGGTCGTGGGTAATGTAGAGGGCAGCCGTGTGCGTTTCCTCTATCGCATGCTTGATAGCCGCCAGAACGTCGATCTGGGTCGTCACGTCGAGCGCCGTGGTGGGCTCGTCGAAGACGATCAGTTCGGGATTGGGGCAAAGCGCCATCGCTGTCATGGCACGCTGAAGCTGACCGCCGGAGACCTGATGCGGGTAGCGCTGGCCAAAAGTTTCCGGGTTGGGAAGACCAAGCACCTTGAAAAGATAGAGCGCCCGCTTTTCCGCATCTTCACGGTTCATGATCTTGTGGCGCAATGAAGCCTCGATCACCTGCTCGCCGAGGCGGTGAGCCGGGTTGAACGCCGCTGCCGCCGATTGGGCGACGTAGCAGACCTTGCAGCCGCGGACGGTGCGGATTCCATTACGATCGAGCGCCAGGATGTCCTTGCCATTGATCAGCACTTGGCCACCGGTGATCGATGCGCCGCCACGGCCATAGGCCAAGGCGGAGAGACCGATGGTGGATTTGCCCGCGCCGGATTCACCGATCAGGCCAAGCACCTTGCCCTTCTGGACATCGAAGGAGACGTTTTCGACCAGGGTCACGGTTTTCGGCGGCTCACCCGGCGGGTAGCTGGTGGCTTCGATCTTCAGATTTTTTACGGAAAGCAGATCAGGCATCGCCGCGCCCTCCCTTGAGGCTCGAGGTTCGCTTCATCAGCCAGTCGACGACGAGGTTGACGCAGATGGCAAGACCGGCGATCGCACCGCCCGGCACAAGGGCAGCCGAGATGCCGAAGATGATGCCGTCCTTGTTGTCCTTGACCATGCCGCCCCAGTCGGCGGCAGGCGGCTGGATGCCGAGGCCGAGGAAGGAGAGGGTGGAGAGGAACAGGATCGAGAAGGCGAAGCGCAGGCCGAATTCGGCCAGCAGTGGCGACAGCGTGTTCGGCAGGATTTCCCGGAAGATGATCCAGCGTGTGCCTTCGCCGCGCAGTCGCGCTGCCTCGACGAATTCCATCACCGCGACATCGAGCGCCACGGCACGACCGATGCGGAAGACGCGGGTGCTGTCGAGGACTGCCATGACGAGGATCAGGATCCACAGTTGTTGCGGCAGGACGGCAAGCACGACGAGGGCGAAGATCAATGTCGGGATCGCCATCATCAGGTCGTTGAAGCGGGAGAACAGTTGATCGATGACGCCGCCGGTGACTGCCGCGGTAAAGGACAGCAACATGCCGAGCGAGAAGGAAATAAACGTCGCGGCAAGAGCGACGAAGATTGTGGTTCTCGCCCCGTAAATGAGGCGGGAAAGCAGGTCGCGGCCGAGATTGTCGGTGCCGAGCAGGAAGTCGCCGCCCATCGGCAGCCAGATATCGCCGACGACGTCGCGTTCGCCGAACGGGGCGATCCACGGCGCGAAGATGGCGCAGAATAGTGCAAGGACGATACCGGCGATGCCGACCCAGGCGCTTATGGGAATTGAGCTCAATCTCATCGTGGATGCCTCAATCTCGGATTGGCGAGGATGGCTAGAATATCCGCGGCCATGTTGAGGAAAATGTAGAAGGCGGCGAAGATCAGGCCGCAGGCCTGCACCACCGGCATGTCGCGCACCGTGACGGCATCGACCATGTACTGGCCCATGCCCGGATAGACGAACACCACTTCCACGACGACGACGCCGACGACGAGATAGGCGAGATTGAGCGCGATGACGTTGATGACCGGGGCCACGGCGTTGGGAGCGGCGTGTTTGGCGATGATGCGAAAAGCGCCGAGCCCCTTCAGTTCAGCCGTCTCGACATAGGCAGACGACATGACGTTGAGGATGGCAGCGCGGGTCATGCGCATCATATGCGCGAGAACGACCAAGACGAGCGTTGCGACAGGCAGGGCGATCGCCGAGAGCCGTTCGCCAAAACCCATGCTGTCATAGACGGTGGCGGGGAAGGTGGCGACGCCCATCTGAACGGCGAAGAACAGGATCAGCAGGTATCCGACGAAGAATTCGGGGAGCGAGATCGCCGCAAGCGATACCACGTTGATGATCTTGTCCGGCAGCCGGTTGCGGTATTGCACGGAGATCATGCCGAGCGCGACCGCGAGCGGAACGGAGACGATAGCGGCGAAGAAAGCAAGGAACAGAGAGTTTCCGAGCCGTTTGCCGATCTGTTCGCTGACGGAGTTCTTGCTGGCCCAGGAGGTGCCGAAATCGCCCTTGACGGCGCCACTCAACCAGGTGACGTAGCGCTCGGCCAGAGGCCTGTCGAGGCCGAGATCCTTGCGGATGTTTTCGACCGCCTGCGGCGTTGCCGACTGGCCGAGATAGGTTGTGGCGAAATCGCCGGGCAGGGCTTCCACGCCGCCGAAAATCATCAGCGACACGGCAAAGAGGAGACCAACGCTCAAGCCGAGCCGCTGGATGATGAGGGCCGCCAAAGGACGGCGCAGGGTGAAACGGCGCCAGAACGTGCCGGCCACGACGCCCGTCGGGGGCGTGACCAACGTTCCGGAAACGGGCGTGGACTGCGGGAGGCCTTCGCCCCCCGCAGTCGGACCCGTTGTCAGCGCCGGACCCGAGATCGGTCCGCCGCCCGTCATCAGGCGTCGAGCCAGACGCGGGTTGCGACGTAACCGTTCGACATGTCGTTGCCGATATCGTGGACGTAGCCCTTCACCTGCTTGCTGGAGGCGTTCACGAAGTCGTTGAACATCGGCAGGATCAGGCCGCCTTCGTCGCGGACCATCATGGCCATCGAGCGGTACATTTCCTTGCGCTTGGTTTCATCCAGTTCCGAGCGGGCTTCAAGCAGCACCTTGTCGAAATCGGGACGCAGGAAGCGCGTGTCGTTCCAATCGGCGGTCGAAAGGTAGGCCGTCGAGTACATCTGGTCCTGGGTCGGACGACCGCCCCAGTAGGATGTCGAGAATGGCTGGACGTTCCAGACGTTCGACCAGTAGCCGTCACCTGGTTCGCGCTTCACTTCGATCTCGATACCGGCCTTCTTGGCGCTTTCCTGATAGAGAACCGCCGCATCGACGGCGCCCGGGAAGGCAACGTCGGACGTGCGCAGCAGGACTGGACCGCTATGGCCGGACTTCTTGTAGTGGAAGGCCGCCTTGTCCGGATCGTAGGCGCGCTGCTCGATGCCTTCCGGGAAGAGGGCATAGGTCGAGTTGATCGGGAAGTCGTTGCCGACCTTGCCGAAGCCGCCAAGAATGGTCTTGACCATGTTCTCGCGGTCCATCGAGTATTTCAACGCCATGCGCAGGTCGTTGTTGTCGAACGGCGCGGTATTGCAGTGCATGATGAAGACGTAGTGGCCGCGGCCGGAGGTCGAGAGGATATCGACGGTCGGCGCGCGCTTCAGAAGCGACACGGTCTTCGGATCAACGCGGTTGATGTAGTGAACCTGGCCGGAGGACAGCGCCGCAATGCGAGCCGTTGCGTCGTTCATGTTGATGATTTCGACGCTGTCGACATAACCTCGGTTCGGATTCCAGTCGTTCGGATTCTTTTCGAAGGTTGCGCGGACGCCGGCCTCGAAGCTGGTCAGCTTGTAGGGACCGGTGCCGATCGCCGCATTGGGGTTCTCATAGCCGCCACCCGGCTGGATGATCAGGTGGTAGTCGGACAGGAGGAGCGGCAGGTCGGCATTACCCTCCGTCAGCGTCAGGACGAGATCGCCGCCCTTGTCCTCGATCGTCTTGATCGACTTCATGACGCCGAGGGCACCCGATTCCGACTTCTCGTCGGTGTGGCGCTGCAGGGTCTTCACCACGTCGTCGATCGTCAGTTCCTTGCCGTCGTGGAACTGCACGCCCTTGCGGATCTTGAAGGTCCAGACGGCGGCGTCCGGCGAAGGCTCCCAGGATTCGGCCAGAGCCGGAACGGCAGCACCCGTCAGCGGGTCGGACTCGACCAGCATGTCGCCCCAGTTGCGGCCGACGACGAAGAGCACTTGCGAGAGTGCCTTGGCAGGATCGAGCGCGTCGGTGGCCGAGCCGCCTTCGAGGCCGAGCTTCAGGTGCCCGCCCTTCTTGGGCTCCTGCGCCGAGGCGCTGGTTGCGAACAGCGTGCTTGCGCTCGACAGCGCGACGCCTGCGGCCAAAGTCCGGCCCATGAATTCGCGCCGGTTCATCTTGCCCATCATGACCTGATTGGCGAGGTAGTTCTTGTAGTCGGTCATTCCCCTGTTCCCTTTGTTGATGGCTTTTCGCCGTTTTTGATTATTGTTTTCGATCATGATTGATCGGGTTGTCGCTAGAATGCCTGCCCGAGGGCAGGTAGGCCAGTCATTTCTGCGGTTTGCGGGCCGCTTTGTCGCCTTTCGCAAGGTTGGCCGTCCGCTATCGAAGAGCCCTGTTAAAATTCATGGTATCGTCCAAACGATGACCTGTATTCACACAAAAAATTCGCAGTTTTCATAAGTCAGACTTATGGCATATTGCCGTGAAGGGCCTTTCTGCCGATTGTTTCGGTCATGAAATCCTACGTGGTCTATTTCCCTTTCCAGACCGGATCGCGTTTCTCCGAAAATGCCCGCGCGCCTTCCAGTTGGTCTTCGCTCGAATAGAGGATATCGACCGTCTTGAACTGGCGTTTGGTGATCTTGTTCATCGTCGTCTGGAAGTCTTCGCCTTCGGCCGCACGGACCACTTCCTTGATGGCGGCGTAGACCAGCGGCGGTCCGCTTTCGAGCAGACGGGCAAGTTCCCAGGCGCGCTCCATCAGCTTATCGGCGGACAGGATCTCGTTGACGAAGCCCCAGCGATGCGCCTCGGCAGCATCGAGCCAGCGGCCGGTGAACAGCATGTCCATGGCGATGTGATAGGGAATGCGTTTCGGCAATTTGATCGACGCGGCGTCGGCCACCGTGCCGGAGCGAATTTCCGGCAGGGCGAAGGTTGCGTGTTCGGCTGCGAGAATCATGTCGGTCGACAGCGCGATTTCCAGTCCGCCGCCGCAGCAGATGCCATTGATGGCAGCGATGATCGGCTTGTTGAGATCGCGCAGTTCCTGCATGCCGCCGAAGCCGCCGATCCCGTAGTCGCCATCGACGGCGTCACCATCGGCAGCCGCTTTCAGATCCCATCCCGGACAGAAGAATTTTTCACCCGCGCCGGTGATGATCGCGACGCGCAGCGTCTCGTCATCGCGAAAATCGCGAAAGATTTCGCCCATGATCCGGCTGGTCACCAGGTCGATCGCATTGGCTTTCGGTCGATCGATAGTGACTTCGAGAATGCCGTCTTCGCGGCGGGTTCTGATTGGTCCGGTCATAGGGTCATTTCCTTCGACGGATCAGGGCGTCGGCGGCAACGGTTCCAGACCCTTGCGGCAGCACCATGATAGGATTGATATCCAGTTCTTCGAGCTTTGCGGCGTTTGCTGCGACATAGGATGCCACGGCAGCGACAGCGGCGGTGAGCGCTTGAATGTCGCCTTTTGGTGCCCCCCGGTAGCCGTCAAGCAGTTTTTTGATTTTCAGGCCGGAAATGGCCTCGGTTATGGCTTCCGGCGTGGTCGGCAAGGTCAAAATCGCCGAATCTTCAAGCAATTCAACCAGAATCCCGCCGGCGCCGATGGTCAGCACCAGACCGGCAACGGGATCGCGGAGCGCGCCGACGATGATCTCGGCGACCGGTTTTGCGATCATTTTTTCGACGAGGTAGCCGGACGCGACGCTTTTCATGACATCTGCTGCATCAAGGACCGACTGACGGTCGCCAAGGTTGAGCTTGACGGCGCCGGCTTCGGTCTTGTGGGCGACGCCGAGGCCCTTGAGCACGACCGGAAAGCCAAGTGTTTCTGCCGCGTCAGCGGCTTCGGTCGCGGTGAGCGCAACCTTGCCCATCGGCACGACGAGGCCAAACTTTGCCAGTTCCGCTTTCGCTTCGCTCTCGCTGATCGTGATGATTTCACCCTTAGACGTAGCCGCCGAAAGCAGTGGTTCGGGGGCCGGCTTTGCCCAGGAGGCGCTGATTCCGGCAGAGATTTCGGCTGCGGCCAATGCTTCGTCTATGCCTGAAAAGGCAACAACACCGGATGCCATCAGCGACAGAGCCGTGTCTTCCGGCATGTTTTCGCCAAGGCTTGCTACGATACCCGCTACGGCGCCGGTCTCCTTCGCAGAGACGATCACTGCCTCGCAGGTGGTGTTCCAGTCGGCCGCATCGCACCGGTCCTGCCGGGGGAAATCGAGAACGATGAGGTTCAGCGCGTAGTCTCCCTTCATCATCGCGGTAAAGGCCGTCGTCTGCTTCTCGAGGTTGCCCCAGACGAAGGTATGGTAGTCGAGCGGATTGGCGATGGTGACCATTTCGCCGAGGCTTTCGCGCAGCGGCTGACGCTGCTCGTCCTTCAGGGCGCGGAATACCGTCTTCCGTTTGACGCCGGCATCGGCCATCAGCGAGGCTTCGCCGCCCGAGCAGCTCATCGAGGAGACGTCGAGGCTCTTCAGCGGCGGATGCAGGTGGAGCAGCTTTAGCGTTTCCAGCAGTTCCGGCAGGGTATCGACGCGACCGATGCCGAGGCGTTCGAGCAGGGCGCCCGAGACGGCATCGTTTCCGGCAAGCGATGCGGTATGGGAGACGGTGGCAAGCTGTGCCTGTTCTGATTTCCCCACCTTCAGCGTGACGACCGGCTTCTTCAGTTCGCGCGCTCGCGTCGCCAGCCGCTGCAGGGCTTCGACGCTGTCGAAGCCTTCAATGTGCAGGCCGACCGCGGTAACGCGCGGGTCTTCGAGCGCGGCGATGGCGAGTTCCGAAAGGCCCGTCTGCGCCTGGTTTCCGGCCGTCATGATGTAGGCGAGGGGCAGGCCGCGCATCTGCATGGAGATGTTGCAGGCAATGTTCGACGACTGGGTGAGAACGGCGACGCCGCGCTCGACACGCTGCATGCCGTGCTGGTCGGGCCAGAGCAAA
>UCEZ01000012.1 GCA_900471525.1 Hyphomicrobiales bacterium
TTCATCATTTGCTGGCCCCTTTCTCTCTATGGGGCTCGGCTCGAAAATCGGATGGCCAAGGCCGCCCGGTAAGTTGGCAATCCAACAGACGCATAAGCTCTTAATCAACCAAGGAGGAGAAGGTAATGATCAGCAGCTTTAAGACCGGCCTGAAGCGCCGTGGAATTCTGTTCGCAGCCGCAGCCCTGATGATGGCCCCATGGCTATCGCCCATGTCTGCCCAAGCCGCGACAGTCGAGGAGGTTAAAGCCAAGGGCAAGATCGTCGTCGGCATTCAGGGCGACAACGCACCCTGGGGCTTCGTCAATTCGAGCGGCGTTCAGGACGGTTTCGACGCCGATATAGCCAAGCTTTTCGCCAAGGAACTAGGCGTTGAGGTCGAGTTCTCACCGCTCGCGGTCGCCAACCGTATCCCGGCGCTTGTCACCGGCAAGGTCGATATCCTGTTTGCCACCATGGCGATGACGGAGGAACGGGCGAAGTCGATACAATACAGCAAGCCGTATGCCGGCAACACGATTTCGCTTTACGGACCGAAAGACAAGAAGATGGCCGAAATCGCCGATCTCGCAGGCCTGGAGATCGGCGTTCCAAAGTCAAGCTCGCAGGATAAGGCAGTGACCACCGCTGTCGGCGATAAGGCGACCGTCCGGCGTTTCGACGATGATGCCGCCTCCATCCAAGCGCTGCTTTCCGGCCAGGTGCAGGCGGTCGGCGGCAACCAGTTCTACCTCGACCGTTTGGAAGCAGCCAGTGCCGGTACCTATGAACGCAAGATCGATTTCCTCACGACATTCAATGGCGTCGGCACGCGACTGGGTGAGAAGGACTGGAATGCGGCCGTAAACGCCTTCCTCGACAAGATCATGGCGAACGGCGAGCACGCCAAAGTCTACGCGAAGTGGATGAAGGTGGAGGTTCCGAAGTTCCCCGAATCCATCCCGAATATCCCCTTCACCATCAACTGATACATGTTCTACGCAGGAGATCGCCGTGCCGCACCTCGCTGACACTCAAAGCCCGCTTCTCTCCATGGAAGCAGTGGACAAATGGTACGGCGCATTCCATGCGTTGAAGAATATCAATCTTACGGTCCGCAAAGGTGAGAAAATCGTCCTTTGCGGACCGTCCGGATCCGGCAAATCCACACTGATCCGTTCCATCAATGCGCTCGAGACAATCGAGAAGGGCCGTATCACAGTCGAGGGTACGACGCTCGACGACAGGGCAAAGACAATCGACGCCGTCCGGCGGGAAGTCGGCATGGTGTTCCAGAGCTTCAACCTCTTCCCGCACATGACCATTCTCGAAAACTGCTCGCTGGCGCCGATGCGGGTTCGTGGCACCAGCAAGGCGGATGCTGAGAAAATCGCCCGCAAATATCTCGAACGCGTCCGCATTCTCGATCAGGCCGACAAGTACCCCGCCCAGCTTTCGGGCGGGCAGCAACAGCGTGTTGCGATTGCACGGGCGCTCTGCATGGAGCCGAAGGCCATGCTGTTCGACGAGCCAACCAGCGCGCTCGATCCGGAAATGGTCAAGGAAGTCCTCGACACGATGATCGGTCTCGCCAGGGACGGCATGACGATGATTTGCGTCACCCATGAAATGGGCTTTGCCCGGCAGGTGGCCGACCGCGTGATCTTCATGGCCTCGGGCGAGATCATCGAAGAGGCACCACCGGAAACCTTCTTCCGCAATCCCACGCATCCGCGCACCCAGGCCTTCCTCGGCGAAATCCTGGCCCATCATTAAGGCGATCCGCATATGATAGTTTCAAGCGAAACGACGAAGCGCGCCGTGTTGGTGGGACTGATCGGCGCAGATATCCAGATGTCGAAGTCCCCTGCCCTGCATGAGCGCGAAGGCGCGCTCCAGGGGCTCGACTATCGCTATGAACTCCTCGACCTTGCCGAGCGCGGCCTTCCGGCCACAGCCCTGCCTGATCTCCTTGCGGAAGAGGAAGCGCGTGGCTTTGCCGGCAGCAACATCACCCATCCCTGCAAGCAGACGGTGATTGAGTACCTCACGGATCTCTCCGATGACGCCCGCATGCTAGGCGCGGTCAACACCGTTGTGTTCGAGAAGGGAAAACGGACCGGCCACAACACCGATTGGTACGGTTTCTATGAAAACTTTCGGCGCGGCCTTCCTGACATCCCGCGGCACCGGGCTGTCCTTCTGGGTGCCGGCGGCGCCGGCGTCGCGGTCGCGCATGCCGCGTTGAAACTCGGCATCGAGCATCTCGCGATTTTCGATCAGGATGTTTCCCGTGCGGGCCGTCTGGCCGACGATTTGAACAGCCGATCTTCTGCCGAACGAGCTTTCGCGATCACCGATGTTGGTGAAGCGATGTGGAGTGCCGACGGCCTCATCCATGCGACGCCCACTGGCATGAAGAACCATCCCGGACTGCCGATCGAGGAAAGTTGGTTGGAGCCCCGTCATTGGGTCGCCGACATCGTCTACATGCCACTGGTGACCGAGCTTCTGGCGCTAGCAACCCGCCTCGGCTGCCGTACCTTGCCCGGCGGCGGAATGACGGTGTTTCAGGCGGCGGCCGCGTTCAAGCTCTTCAGCGGTATCGAACCCGACGCCGAACGCATGAACAGCCATTTCACCGAACTATGCAGAGCCTCCTGACCCAGGCTGGCTAGGGAGAAACAGGGTGCCGCACATCGTGATCGAATACAGCGAGGGAGCCGGAAGCCGCATCGACATGCCGGCGCTGGTGAAGGCCGTTCATCGCAGCGTGCGTGACAGCGGCGCAGTCAAGCCGAATGTCGTGCGCACCTTTGCGCGCGAGGCCACGCATTCTCTGGTCGCCGACGAGCATCCTGCCAACCAGTTCGTGCAGATCATCCTGCGGATCGCTCCCGGACGTTCGGCGGCCGAAAAGCGAGCGATATTGCAGATGGTCTATGACGCAGCCGAAGGCGTCGCACGTCCGGCGCTTGACGAGGGGCGCTGCGCTCTACGTGCCGATCTCATCCAATCGGATCCCGATTTTGCGATCCACGAGACCACACTGCCATGAGCATTCCGGGAATTCGAAAGGAAGAAGAATGAGCCTGATCTACGTTCTCAATGGCCCGAACCTCAATCTGCTCGGCAAGCGCCAACCACATATCTACGGCCACGAAACGCTCGCCGATGTCGAAGCTGATTGCCGTCGGCTCGCCTCTGAACTCGGTCACGACATCCGCTTTCATCAGAGCAATCGTGAATACGAAATCATCGACTGGATCCATGAGGCACGCGAGGATGGGGCCGGTATCGTCATCAATCCTGCCGCCTTCACCCACACCTCCGTCGCCATTCTCGATGCGCTGAATACGTTCGAGCAGCCGGTGATCGAGGTACATATTTCCAACGTCCACAAGCGCGAGGCATTCCGCCATCATTCCTTCGTCTCGCACCGCGCCGATGGCGTGATCGCGGGTCTTGGAACCGAAGGCTATCAGCTTGCGATCCGCCGGGTGGCAAGCTTGATCACGTCTGCCGAGAAGAAGTGACGGGGACGGGTTTCGGCATGGATCGGAAGGAAGGCTTGCTGTGCTCGACGCGGGCCTGATCGGCAAGCGACATATCCAGCACGTGCTTACCGAGCCGCAGGCGGAACTTCTGGCCGTCGTCGATCCGATGCCGCTCGAGCAGCAGGTTGCTCTGGAATCCGCCGTTAAATGGTTTCCGAGCTTTGCGGCAATGATCGAGACGGATCGTCCCGACGCCATCATCGTCGCGACGCCCAACCAGGTCCATGTCGCCAATGGTCTCGAAGCCGTTGCCGCCGGGGTGCCGGCGCTGATCGAAAAGCCGATTGCCGACAATATCGCGGCCGGTGAAAAGCTGATCGGCGCGGCGGAAGCCGCTGGCGTTCCGCTTCTGGTCGGCCACCATCGCCGCCACAATCCGATGATCCAGAAGGCGAAAGAGATCATCGACAGCGGCGAGCTTGGCCGCATCCTCGTGGCCAATGCGATGTTCTGGCTGTTCAAGCCGGACGACTATTTCGACATCGACTGGCGGCGCCGGGCCGGAGCCGGCCCTGTCTTCCTCAACCTGATCCACGACATCGACAACCTGCGTTACCTTTTCGGCGACATCGTTGCCGTCCAGGCGCGCGAATCCAACGCCGTCCGCGGCAATGTCGTCGAGGAGACCGCGGTGATCCTGATGGAATTTTCGAGCGGTCTTCTTGCCACGGCTTCCGTCTCGGACACCGTCGTCGCACCCTGGAGCTGGGAGATGACGACGGGCGAAAACCCGGCTTATCCGAAAACGCAAGAGGCATGCTACCTGATCGGCGGGACGCACGGATCCCTGGCGATCCCGTCGCTCGACGTGTGGACGAACGGCATAAAACGCAGTTGGTGGGAGGCCTTCGAAAAGCGCCGCGCCGCCGTTCGGGACGAAGACCCGCTGGCGCTGCAGATCCGGCAGTTCTGCAAGGTGATCCGTGGTGAAGAACCGCCGCTGGTCAGCGGGCGCGAAGGGCTGAACACGCTGAAGGTCATTTTGGCCGTCAAACAATCGGCAGCTAGTGGCGAGCGCATCGTTCTAGGATAGAGGAAAAACCAGACTCATAAGGGATCGGTTATCCCTTTGCCATTGTTGGGATCGACCGGATGCCGGCGCACAATCACTGATCAGCGGAGAAATCAAATGCCAATCGTCAGGGTCGAATTGTCCCCAGGGCGAACACACGAGCAAAAGACCAGATACGTCGAGGAAGTGACAAAGCTCACTTCGGAGGTGTTAATTTGTCCGGTCGAATCTATCGACGTCGTATTCGTCGAAATCCCTCCGACGAACTGGGCGCGCGCCGAAAAATTTTACGCAACGCCGAAGCAGGAATAGCTCGCATGGGGCCGTGCGGGCAGGGTCACGATGCTTAGCCGCGCCTCGGTTGCGGACCTAGCTTTGTACTTCCCGCGTTTAATTTGCTGGATATGCTTTCGAAACTTGCACTTGCGATAACACGCCGCATACTGGGCAAACGGTCTCACGTTCCGAGCTTGTCGCCAGCGATTCAGTCATGGTGCTCTCCTTCAATCTGTGACGGTATCGCGCGACGGCGGGCCTGCAGAAAACATTGAGTCTCGTGATTGCATTTCTGGAGAGAGCTGGATTGCGTGGTGCTGCAGCCTTTGGGCGCCTATTGAACCGTTTGGTCCAGGTGGTCCTATGAACCGATACTGGTATGGTATCCAGCTAGCTCGGCGCAACTGGCAAGCGCTGATCTCTCGACAGGTGCGACCTACGCGGCCTTGCGGCCGAGCGCGTGGGTCAGATTGGCAATGTCCTTCAACGGCGGTCGGCCAAACAGCCGTGCATATTCGCGGCTGAACTGGTTTGCGCTCTCATAGCCGATGCTGAAAGCGACCGATGTCGCGTTTCCCTCGCCCGCCAGCAACATCGAACGCGCGTGGAGCAGCCGCACCCGCTTCTGGTATTGGATCGGACTGAGCGCCGTGACCGCCTTGAAATGACGATGGAAGGCTGACACACTCAGCGCCGCCATGTCAGCGAGGTCGTCTACCCTGAGCGGATTGGCAAAATTCTCCCGGATACATCGGATCGCGATGCCGACGCGTGAAAGCGCCGTCTCCGGCAACGCGATGTCCCGCAACATCCAGCCAAGCGGCCCCTGAAGAACACGGAACAGGATCTCGCGCTCATAGGCGGGGGCGAGTGCTGGAACTTCGTCCGGACGCTCCATCAGTCGCAGCATGCGAACCCAGGCATCGAGAAGATCTTCGGTGGTCGGTGCAACTGAGAACCCCGCCGCATAGAGCGCGCCGCCCGCAGGCTTCGGAAGGTCGGCGAGCAGGTTGGCGACCACCACTGGATCGAGTGTGAGGCTGATCGCGAGATACGGCCGGCCATCTTCGGCGGGATGAACCGCGCCGACCGCAGGAAGGTCCACCGATATGACGAAATAGGTCGCCGGGTCGTAGTGGAACGTGCGCTCACCCAATGTCATGGTCTTCGATCCTGTCAGGATCAGGTTGACCATCGGCTCATAGACGGCCGCGAGCTGGTGCTCCGGGATTTCTCCCTGCACCATCGCGACGCGCGGAATACCGGTCTCTGTGCGACGGTTTTCCGCCTTAGATGCCAGATTTCGGAGTTCATCGAGCTTCTCGTTCATCGCCGGATTACTGCCACGGCTTCGGCAACGTCGCAAGCCAAAAGCAGAAATAGGCAACAATCGAAGAGAATCCGGGCAGCGATCTTTCCAGGCCGAGACTACTCCTTGGTCACCGTCAGTCGAACCAATGGAGAGCCAAAATGAAGGTCGTCATCATCACCGGAGGCAGCCGCGGCATCGGCGCCAGCACTGCCAGGATCTGCGCTGCCCGCGGCATGGGCGTGATCCTCACCTACAACAGCAACCCTGATGCTGCCGAGGACGTCGTCGCCTCGATCGCGTCGGCCGGCGGCACCGCCGTCACGTTCAGGCTCGATGTCGGCGACACCAAATCCTTCCCCGCCTTCCGAGACGCCATCGCGTCCGTGCTACAGACAAGCTTCGGTCGCGCTGACTTCGACTTCCTCGTAAACAACGCAGGCTACGGCCTCTACAATCCGATTGCCACGGTGACGGAGGAGCAGTTCGAAGGACTGTTCGACGTGCATCTCAAGGGACCGTTCTTCCTGACGCAGACGCTGCTGCCACTGATGGCGGATGGCGGTCACATCATCAACATGACCAGCGCGACCGTGCGTGTGGCGACGGCGGGCGTAGCACCCTATGCAGCATTCAAGGGCGGCCTCGAGGTCCTGACCCGCTACATGGCCAAGGAGTTCGGCGATCGGAAAATCCGGGCGAATTCGATCTCTCCGGGCGCGACCCGTACCCAACTCGGTGGTGGCCTGAACGACGAGTTCGAAGCCCTGCTTTCCGGGATGACGTCGCTCGGCCGTGTCGGCGAACCCGAGGAGATCGGAGGCGTGATCGCCAGCCTGCTCTCGGACGAGAACCGCTGGATCAACGCCCAGGATATAGAAGTGGCCGGCGGCTACATCATTTAGCCCAGAAACGCTCAAGCAGAGGAGTACCACGATGCTCGACCACATCTTTCTCACGGTCAGCGACATCGACCGCTCGATTGCGTTCTACACCGCAGCCCTTGGACCGCTCGGCATCACGCAGCGCCTCGACTATGATGGAAGGGATGGCCCTCCCGGCCATCCCGACCTCAAGGGTTTCGGTGCGAAGGACCGCATGTTCTTCTGGCTCCGCGCCGGCAAGGCTTCTCGCAACGCCGTGCATGTGGGTTTCGTCGCCGATTCCAAGGCGATGGTCGATGCAGCACATGCCGCCGCTCTCGCTGCCGGCGCGCGAGAAATCCACCCGCCTGGTCCGCAGCTACACTACGATCCTCGCTACTACGCGGCACAGGTCGTCGACGCCGACGGCTACTCTCTCGAGTTCGTCTACAAGAGCTGGCAGCACGGGAGCTGACAAAATGGCCAGTGAAACGACTATGCGCGCACGAGTGAATGCCTTGATCAGCGCCACCAACGCTTTCGATGTGGAAGCGGCACTTGCCCTGTTCACGCCTCGGGCAGTCATCGACGACCCATCTACCGGCGAGCGCTTCGACCATCATGCGGGCATCCGCGATTATGTAGAGAGATTTTTCGTCGGCTATCACACGGTGACGCGTCTTCTCTCGGTCGAGGTTCTCGGCGAGAACCGAGCCCGTGCCCGGGTCGATTTTACAGGAGATTTCGGCCATGAGATCGGGCGGCTCGACATCACCTTCAACCCTGAAGGTCTGATCGTTCGCATCGACGCTGATCTCGAATAGATTGACCGGCTACTAGACGCCCCAGATCAGATCGTATGAGCCTCACTAAAAATTCTGTTGCAATCGATCACAATTTCAATAGAGTGTAAATGCATTTTTGCAGTCACCCTTGAAAGAATGCATATTTTATGGGCACAAGAAGCACAATATTAATCAGCGTACGTGGGCGGGTTGGAGCATGACAAGCGACATACCAAGCAACGGTGAAATTATTTCCGCTGTCAGCGTGTCCAAAAATTATGGCGCGACTCGTGCGCTGAATGAAGTCTCTGTCGCGATCAATCCCGGCGAGGTACACGCGCTTGTCGGAGAGAATGGCGCCGGAAAATCGACGCTTGCCAAGATCCTTGCGGGGGCAGTTGAACCGTCGTCGGGGCATTTGCAAGTTGCAGGGGTCCCGGTCCGCTTTGTCCGTCCTCGGGACGCGCTGCGTGCGGGTATCGCTATCGTTCAACAGGAGCTGGCTCTACTACCCTCCCAATCCGTCATTCGAAATGTGTTCCTCGGACTCGAGGATCATCGCGCCGGCATTCTGGTCGAGAGTTCACTTCGGGGCCGCTATGCGGAGCTGGTTCGACGCTGGGGATTTGATCTGCACCCCGACATGAAGGTGAGTTCGCTCAGCATTGGCGACCAGCAGAAGGTCGAGATTTTACGGGCGCTCGCGCGCGACGCAAAGCTCATCATCATGGATGAACCGACGGCGCGCCTCACGACTCCCGAAGCCGGGCAATTCCACAAGATGGTCCGGGAACTGCGCGATCAGGGGAAGGCGATTGTCCTTGTCTCGCATTTCCTCGAGGAAGTGCTCAGGCTCTCTGATCGGGTAACGATCATGCGGGACGGCTGCGTGGTCCGATCGTCAAAGGCTGAGGACGAGACATCAGCCACGCTCGTTCAGGGAATGCTGGGACGTTCGATAGAATCGACGTTTCCTCCTCGCCCTCGGGCGAGTCTCTTTGCCGAGCCTCGACTTGAGGTGATCGGGCTGTCGGGAAAGAAATTCAGCGATGTCAGCTTTTCCGTCCGTTCGGGGGAGATTCTGGGAATTGCAGGGATGATCGGAAGTGGCCGCTCGGAACTTCTTCGCACCATCTTTGGCGCTGATCGGGCAATCGGCGGCGAGATCCGGTTTGGGACCAATGTTCATTCCGGCTTCAAAAGCCCGCGCGAGGCAATTGCACAGGGATTAGCCTTGTTGCCCGAAAGCCGGAAGGATGAAGGCCTGCTTCTAAGCCAGACTGTCGGTGATAATATCGTGTTGCCCCATTTGCGGGATCATGTCGCATCTGCCGGCGTTCTAAGCCGCCATCGGCAGCAAGACCTCGTCAACAATAGCATCGGAACATTTGGTATTCGTTGTGCCGGAGGAGGTGCCAGCATGAGTTCCTTGTCCGGCGGAAACCAGCAAAAGGTAGTGCTGGCCAAGTGTCTTCTGGCCGATCCGAAGGTGCTCTTGCTCGATGAACCCACCAGAGGTGTCGATATCGGAGCCAAGCGCTCCATCTACGAGCTGCTTTTCGACTTCGTCGCCAAAGGTGGGGCCATCGTCGTGGTGTCCAGCGAGCTTGAGGAAGTTATTGGCTTGTCCGACGACGTAGTGGTGATGCGTCGGGGGCAGATCGCCGGTCGATTTTCGAAAGATGAGGCCACTGAGGAACGAATTCTGGCGGCAGCATTTGGAACAGCTTGAGAGGAATGAGCATGAGCTTAAGTAGACCCTCACAATCATCCTCCCTGGCCAAGGACTCTTCCCTGGTACCCGGAGCGGCGAATGGGCGAAGGCAACGTAACATCGAGCGGATGCAGGACTTCTCGATCCTCGCCTTCCTTGTTGGCCTGTTCATTGTGTTGGCACTGACATCGGACGTGTTTCTGACCTCCAGGAACCTTGAGAACGTCCTGGCTCAATCTGTTGCTGTCGGGCTTATCGCCTGCAGCGGAGGACTGGTCATCATGTGTGGTGGCTTCGACCTTGCCGCAGGCGCAATTTACGTCTTGTCTGCGATCGTCGCAGCAAAGGTCTCGAACACATTTGGTGCGGAGCTTGGCATCGTTAGCGGAATCCTGGCCGGTGTCGCGCTCGGCGGCGTCAATGCATTGATTTGCACGGTCGGGAAGATCAACGCCTTCGTGGGGACCCTTGGGACATCGATATTCTTCGGTGGGGCCGCGACTGCCATCAGCGGCGGCGGGTTCACCTATATAGAAGACCCGGCATTTTCAGTGCTTTCGGCCGATATCTTCGGAATCAATGTCTCGATCATTATCTTCGCCGCCTTTGCTGCCGTCTGCGCATTTCTGCTCAACCGAACGGTTTTCGGACGCTATCTTCTCGCTGTCGGAGACAATGAGGAGGCTGCAAAGCTGTCAGGTGTTTCTGTCAATTGGACACGTGCCTGGGTCTACATGCTGTCGGGATTTTCAGCGGGATTGGCGGGAGTCGTCGTCGCCAGCCGTTCGCTCGCGGTGGGCAGCAGCAGCGGCCTTGCCAACAGCCTCGTCTTTTCCGCTCTCGCCGCCATTCTTGTCGGTGGAGTTTCGATGCGGGGAGGTGACGGCGCCATCTGGCGAATTCTCGCGGGTGTGTTCATCCTCGCCGGCGTTTCCAACGGGTTCAACCTCAACGGTATAGATCCTCTGTATCAGCAGATGATGACTGGGGTCCTTATCCTTATCGCAGTTGCAATCGATGTCTGGGCGAAGCGGTAAGTGCGCTGGCAAGCATAAGCAACGATATGAATTCACCTCGAAATCTCGAAGGCCGCTACAACTTATCCAACCAGAGAGGAACCGCGCATGAAGTCCCTAGCCACAGCATTGGCCCTTGCGGCCGCGTTCGGAACCGCTGCATTTGCCGCCGATCAAGCCAAAAAGAAGGTGCCCCGTATCGCGTTTCTGGCGGGCGTGGTCGACGCAACTTACACACCCGCACAAAAACGGGGACTTGAGGAAGGCTCCGGCGGGGAGATCACGATCTTCAATCCCGAGTTCGATCCCACGGCTCAATTGCGTCAGTGCCAGGATGCGATCACCTCGCAGCGCTACGATGCGATTGTCATTACTCCATTGGACAACGCCACCTCAATCCCTTGCGCAAAGGCTGCGCACGCAGCTGGAATCCCGCTGATCGTCGACGGGACCAGCATCGGAAAGGATCCCGATGAGCTGAAGCCCCAGGTCGAGGGTGTCTTCGGCTCGGCCATTTGGCGACCGGCAACAGCGGGAGAATACACCTGGAACCTGATCGCGAAAATCTGCGAAGGGCATGAAAGCTGCAAAATATTGATCGAGGTGAGCTACATATCGGACCCGCTGTTCAAGGGCCAGATCGACTACATAAAGAAAAAAGCTGAAGGCACGAACGTCGAGATCGTCGCGATTTATGAATCTCAATACGATCCGGCTCAGACGACCGCGAAACTGCGCGATCTGCTCGTCGCGCATCCGGATGTAAATATCGTGACCTTCGTGGCCGATCCCACAGCGATGGCCGGACTGCAGGTCATCAAGAGCCTGGGGATGCAGGATCAGATTAAGGAGATCGCGCAAGGCGGCACGAAAGCTGGCGCCACCGCGGTCAAGAGCGGCGAGCTGTTCGCTACGTTTTCCGTCCTCCCCTTCACAGTATCGCGCATTGAAGGTGAGATGGCTTTGAAAGCCATCAACGGCGAGCCAATTGAACCCAAAGGCATCGATGCATATGCGGTTGGCAACATTGCGGGGGCAGTGACAATAGAAAACGTCGACCAATACAAGCCTGAATGGTAGGACGCCAGATGATTGCTTCTGCGGTCTAACAGTCAGCCGACACGGCATTAACTAGCTGAAAATGCATCATTTTATTTCAAGTGGCATTTGCCGCTCGAGGAGTGTTGCGCAAAAAATTCTCCAACGAGAAGGAATTCAAAGATGATGGATCGTTGCCATTGCGGCCATGCCCCAATCACTCAGAGGACGGCGGCATGACCCAGCTTAGTTCTACCTCACTTGCGTCGCTGGACAAAATGAAGTGGGCCTATCTTCAAAAACATCCTGCTTCCCAGGCCATGTACGAGCGTGCCCGAAAAACGCTGGCGGGGGGAACGAGCCACAATTATCGCACTTCTGTGCCAATCCCGCTTTACTGGCAAGGAGGCCAAGGCGCCCGCATGCGCGACGTCGATGGCCTGGAATATGTGGACTATGCCCTCAATGGAGCCTCCGCCATCATCGGCCACGGAGACCCGCGCGTTCTGGAGGCAATTGCGTCCTATGATCCGCGTCTGGGCGGGGCGACCAACAACGAGCTCGAAGTGATTTGGGCCGAACGCATCAAGACGCTCTATCCTTCGGCGGATCTCGTGCGGTTTACGGGCTCGGGCAGTGATTCAACCACGCTCGCCTTCCGCCTGGTGCGCGGCCATACCGGCAAGGATCGCATCTTGCGGTTCGGCCGCGCCTATCATGGCTGGCATGACCATTCCGCGATCGGATATCTTGAAGGCGCTCCCATTCCGCGCGGCGTGCCCGCAAGCCAGGGCGATCTGATCGTTACCGCGTCTTTGGATGGTGATCTTGAGACTGTCAAACAACGGCTCGCGGCAGGCGACATTGCCGGGATGATTGTCGAGCCTTCGGGCGCAGGCATGGGGATGAACCCGCTCTCTCACGACAAGCTGCTGGAATTGCGCGCGCTGGCCCGCGCCGCGAATGTGCCATTCATCTGCGATGAGAATGTCACCGGTTTCCGCTGGTCGCCCGGCGGCATTCAAGCACTGCTCAATCTCGACCCGGACCTGACGCTGTTGGGCAAGATTGCGACCGGCGGTTTTCCCGGCTCGGCTGTAGCCGGCAAGGCCGCGATCATGGACCAGCTTGCGCACGGGGTTCGGTCTCCGGTTAGCCATTCCGGAACCTATAACGGCCATCCCGTCGTTGCCACCGCCGCCATCGCCATGATTGACGCTATCTCCGATGGCGAGCCGCAGCGTCGCGCAGAAGCCTTTGCAGCCGAGCTGAAATCCGAGCTGAACAGACTGATGGCCGCCCTCTCGATCGCAGGCTTCGCCTATGGCCCCTCGTCTACCTATTGGGTCTATTTGCACCCCAATGAGGCAGATCCGGTCGCTATCGTTCCCGGCAGGCCCGACTTTGACGCCGTCTCGCCCTCGATACTGTCGAACACTCCGCTGGAGATGGTCGAAGCCCTCTACTGCGGCCTGTGCAACAACGGCGTCTTCAATACGATCTTCAACGGGGGCTTTACCTCGTCGGTCCATGGGCCGTCGGAACTCGACCAAACCGTAAGCGCTTATGCCGCCGTTCTTCGAGACCTTCGGGATCAGGGCATCGTCGCGGCCGTTTAAAATGAGGATAGTCAAGCAAATGAGCAATATCGAGCAACAAATCAATTCCCTGCCCAAGATCGAGCTGCATTCACATCTTGAAGGGTCGGTCCGTGCCGAAACCGTATTGGCGTTTGGACAAAAGAACGGCGTCAAATTGCACGCCGATGACCCGTCCGCCTTCTATTCCGGCAGATACGAACAGGATGAGTTCTTCAAGCAGTTCTTCGGCGTTTGCGAGGCCATGGCCTCGCCCGAAGACTGCAGCAGAGCGATCTACGAGGTTCTATGCGATCAAGTGGCCGCCGGAAATGTTCGCTATTCCGAAATTTTCTTTCAGCCCACCATGCATAAACGCATGAGCTACCCTCAAATGCTTGATGGCCTGCTGGACGGGATCAAGAGAGCCGAAGCGGAAACAGGCGTAAAAAGCCGTATGATCGCCGCCATCAACCGTGAGCAGTCGCTTGATGTGGCCATGAAGCTTGTTCAGGACATCATCGATAATCCCTGCGAACGTATTTTGGGGATCGGCCTGGATGGCAATCCTTATTTCAGTGCCAGCGAATTCAAGCCGGCCTTCGACCTCGCCCGTCGTCACGGACTTCACCGAACCGCTCATGCGGGCGTCCCGGTCCACGACAACGGGGAAGTGATCGACGTTCTTGGGTGCCAACGTATCGACCACGGCTATTATATCATTGAGGACAAGGAGTTGCTCGACCGCCTTGTTCGCGATCGCGTGCATTTCACCGCGTGCTGGACCCTTGCAAGCGGGTATTTCGCGACCGATCCGGAAAACTCGCCGATCAAGGCGATGGTCGATGCAGGCTTGTCGGTATCGATCAACACCGATGATCCCCAGATCTTCCACACCGACATTGGCAAGGAGCACGTTCTTGCCGCCCGCCATTTGGGCTGGGATCTGCAGACCGTCTGGGATCGCATCATTGACGCTGCCGAGGCAAGTTGGCTGCCCGAAAGCGAACGGCAGATGCTTCTTGCGCAACTGAAAAAAGAGGTTCGCGATTTGGGGCTCGACCTAATCACAGACCGTCGCCGCGAAGACAGCCTTCCTTGATGCTCAGAAATGCGCGACCGGCCGCTAGCGCCACCAAACGTGCCAACGACGACAACAAGACTGCAATCGAGAGTGCGGGAACCTGTCGTCCTTAACTCGTCCAGGATTTCGAGCGCGCGGATAAACACAAATTCGCGCCAACCTAAAGGGAGAATAACCATGCGATTCAACAAGAATATAAGCTCTGTGAGAGACTATGAAGACGTCGTGGCGACGGTCGAAGGCTATGTCGAGGGCCTGCGTGTTGGCAGCATCGAGAAGCTGAAGTCTGCTTTTTACAAGAATGCTGTCATGTACGGCTTCAGTCCGGGCGGACTTCTAGGAGGTCCCATCGACAACCTCTACACCTTCGTCGAACGCTATGGTCCTGCCAAAGACGTCAGCGCACACATTGACGTTCTCGACATAACAACCACCACGGCTGTTGTGAAAGTGACCATGGAAAACGATGCACAGGGCGGCGATTTCACCGACTTCCATTCGCTCATGAAGCTCGACGGACGGTGGAAGGTGATCGCAAAACTCTACCACATGTACGATAAGTGATCTTGCCGCGGACATCGCACTCGGGAATTCCAAGGTGCGATGACCGCTGCGGTGCAGACCTGCTGTTTCAGGACAATCGGCTTGTCGCGTTGACGGCCAGGAATGGTGTCCTGGTAGATGCGCGCAGAGACTTTCGCCCTTGCTTCAGCAAATGGGTTGCCCATTTGCGAGGTCAGAATAAGGATGTCCGCAATAATGAGATCGTAGAAACTCGCAGAGAAGGCGCCACATTACCTTCCAGTGCGTTCGGCACATGCTCCTTGATGAAGTCGCGTGTTTTCATTGGCAGCGAGATGCGCTAACGGTGCACCCAGCAATCGCGAGATGGAGCTTCGAATCACATATGATTTCTTTGCCGCACACATCTCCATCTTGGTCGCACTCTGTTTCAGCGACCTTGACCAGACGCGTATTTTAATAAAAACATCATCTGCAGATGCACATTATGCTGTTTCTGTGCAAATATACAAAATAATTTACGGAGGTGGGATTGCTGTCCCCACTCGAACGTTTGGTCGCTTGTGAGCTTCAGGCATCTCCACGGGGCTCGGTAGCCAGTATGGCCGCCAAGATCGGAGAACCCCAGCACGTCGTCCGCGCGGTCTTTGACCGCCTTATGCGATCTGGCGCTCTTAAAGTGACGGCAATTGTTGATCCATCTGCTTTCGGCCGGCCGTTGGTCATTGGATTCCGCATAACAGTCGCCGGCGGGCGAGACAGCACGCTGAAGTCGTTGCTGACTCATCCTGAATTTCACTGGTTAGCAGTGGTGGATGACGCTACGACGCTTCTGGCGACCGCAAACTTTGCGGATGTGCATGAGCTTCAGAGATTCACCGAGGAAGTGATCCGACAAACGCCTGGCGTGCGTGAGACGTCGCTGCAGGCCTATTTGGAATTCGAACCAGTCCCCTATTTCTTCTACGCTGACTTTCCGCCAGTCCGCGTACCAAGACCCAGCATCGATAGAGTGCGCAGTGCGAAGTTAGATGAATTCGACGTTCGCCTATTGAAACAGTTCCAGCAAGACGCCCGCATCTCGTATGCGATGGCCGGCGAACGTGTAGGCCTGTCACTATCGGCAACGCGGCAGCGCGTCTTAACTCTCGTGGATAGTGGGACTTTGCGATTTCATGTCCTTCCCGACCCGTTTGTTATTGGATTTCACGCCGCAGTAATGGTGAGTATCAAGACAACAGGCCCAATCGCGCAAATTCGCGAAGTGTTGTCGCGTCTTCCGGGAGCTACATTTTTTTCGGAAACAACTGGCGACTACGGATTTATACTTGAATTCTTCGCTGAGGACAGCGATGCGTTTGAGAAAGCCGTTGAGATTATTATTCAGACTCCAGGGGTTCTCGATATTCGGACGGACCTGTACCGCCAGATTGTCCGAGATACAGGGACCTGGTCACCGTAGGCGTTTGGAAGTGATCAACTGGCTTCCGCTTATCCATGTCAGCCTTATCCGGCGCAAGAGCGGGATCTACCGCGGACTATTCGTGCGCCAAGCGCTGGAGCTGACGAAGGGCATCGCGAGCGAAGGGATGATCAGTTAGGAGGGTCTAAAGGCTATATCCTCCCCGCGCGATCGGCTGGCGTTGAGAGGCGAGGCGACTATATCGCACCCAGGATAGCTTTCCGCGCAAGGCTCAATCTTGACATGCTTGAGCGCGACGCAGGCGATTAGATTGACGTTTCGCTTATCGAGATCGCTTAAGTAAATCCGGGCGCGTTCTTGTGTGTGTACCTGCTGCGACCCCATACAAAAACGGATCGCTTCTTGGAGGTAAGCGTTGCGACCAAGGTGCCTGCGGCCGGTTTCATGCTGAGCTGTTTTCCAGTTAAGATCGAACGCGCTTCGGCTGGCTGGACGCGGGCAATCGCTGCCGTCGAAGGGAATACGTCAGGGCATTATCTCGACGCCAATGATCTGCGGTCGATCTTCAAGGCGCAGCCACGCTACCTCGTTTTCTGGCTGTTGTGAGCAATTGCCGTGATGACCCGAGCCACGGCATCGTTGGCGGTCATTCCCCAGTCCCAGTCGGTTTTGTGCAAGCGCAGGGAAACGATTCCGTGTTGAGCCGACCAGAGCAGCAATGCCATATGAAATGGGGTAGCGGAATCCGAGATTGCCGCCAGCTCAACAATGCGATTCTGAAGCCTCGCCCCATGTTCAGCCAAGGTCTCAGGTAGCGGATCGCTGCTCTCGAAAAGTAGTTGATAAGCGCCAGGGTGAACCAGGCCCCAGGCAACATATGCTTGGCCGGCAACGATGAGGGTATCAATCCCCGGTGGCAAACCATCGATGGCATGTTCGATCGTTCCTACCAGGTCGCTGTATTCTGCACTCAGTACGGCCGAGCGCAGGTCGGCTTCAGACGGAAAATGCCAATAGACGGCCGACGGGCGCACATTGCAGGCGCGGGCAATCGACCTCAGCGACGGAACCGCTATCTGCTGCGACTCCGCCAGCATCGCTACAGCCGCAGCGATGAGTTCGGAACGCAGGTCGCGCGGAACAGTGCGATCGGTCGTTCTCACACCAGTCTTACTGTTTTGTCGACAATTGCTGAGTGAATCCCGACCGAAGTCTCTTGCATGAACCCTTCCCGGAGCTTGTGCGCCCTCTTATAGCTTTCTGCGAGCAAGGCTTTCTGCATCTCTTCCGGGGAGTCGAAGCTGATCCGCACGATGGCATCTATTGCTGGTTCTGCACCATCGTTCATGATGTCGGACAGGTAGTACTGAACGTATTCCCGTGTCTCTGGCAGTCCTGAGTAAGTCGGGCCATAATCGAATTCCATGAATTGCCTAAACTCTTCGGTCGTGATCTCCGGCTTCTTCCGGATTATGGTCATCAATGTAAACATGTGGTTTCTCCTGTCACTCAATTTGCCTGGTCGCCACGGAGAATAGCTGCCGTCTGAGACAATAAATCCATCCGTTGAACACCCGTTCAATGACTAATGACTGAACGGGTGTTCAGTGTCAATGTTTGGCTCATCGGTCTGCAGAGGAGGCAGTCAAACTCGGTCAACCAAAGTTGAATGATGAGATGAGGTTGGCAGAGAATCGCCGTTAGTTCGCGAGAAGCGACGACCCACGGATCCTGTGCCTCCGTGAGCTATCTCCGTTCAAGGCCGAAAGTGTGCGACAGTTTCATCGAACCGCAGGTACCGATGCAAGAGTAACCCAGCAACAAAGCGTGCCATTAGCCCAATCCTGAAGCTCGTGTAGATCTGGCGAAAATATATGCAACGCCTTGAGCGGATTCGAACCTTTGGCCCCTGAGTTACCTAAGCAACTCACGCTTCACGCCCGCCGCTATCTCCTGAGTTGTTGAATTTCCGCCTTGGTCCGCTCCTTTTAAAGCGCCTGAGGATGTGACTGTTCTGGAGCGTGACATCAGGGTCTTTGCGACCGGAAGAAAATCGTGGCTGTTCAGCGACACAGCGGACGGAGCCAAGGCCAGCGCAGTGGTCTACAGTTTGATGCTGACTTGCCGCGCATGTGGCGTCGACCCACTCACCTGGCTGCGCCATGTGCTCACTGAGTTGCCGCAGCGGGACAAAGCCGCCGAAATCGACGACCTGCCGCCGTTCAACTACTCCACGACCACCGCGTCGTAATAGAGCTGGATATCGAAACCGGTGTGATGGCGGTTCAGCGCTGCCGCGGCCGTCAAGGTGCATCGAAAATTGCGCTTACCATTCGTCAAATAGTGTCCAGTCTGACGAACGGTCCAACCAGAATGGGGGCGCTTTAACGAAAGAAGCCCGGTGCGGGAGGAGGTGCGCCGGGCTCTTGAAAGTGACCGACAGCTGGGAGGAGGAGTGCTGTCCGTCTGATCGTGGCGGCTCGGGAGGAGGTGAACCGCGTCGATATAGGAAAGCTAATGCTGCGTCGCACCAATGTCAATATGTTTATGTTGCGCCGCACTCTTGATAGGCAAGATAACACCTTGAGTGCGCGCTTCCGCCCGCTACCAGAACTGGAAAAGGTCAGTTCCGACCGGCCCGTTCCTCTATAGACTCGCTAGAGAGCAAATTAGGCCTGCAGATTGTCCGCTGACATCTTGCCGGATTTGTGATCCTTCACCAGTTCATGGGTGATCTTCTGACCGTCGTTCAGACCGCGCATTCCGGCGCGCTCCACCACAGCCGAAATGTGGACGAAAACATCCGCATCACCATTATCCGGCTGAATGAATCCACCCCTTGGTCGCGTTGAACCGTTTCACGGTACCGGTCGCCATAGTCTCTTCCTTATTGTAGTGTCCCGCCGAATCCATTCTCGGCAGACTGTCATTTCATTGCCATGGCACAGATAGATGGTTCTGGCCTTCACGGAAAGCTGGAATTCTTGCTGCCTACCTTCGCCGGCGCACGATGCTCGTCGGCGATCCCAACGATGGCTATCTCTTGCCGGCGCGCTTTATCCTAATCGAAATTGGCCCGCCCAACCTCCTCAAGGACTATCCGGACCTCGCGGGCTTCTCCGTCTCGGGTAGGGGGATGGAGGGGGCGACTTCGGCGGTCCGCGAGGAGGGTCTGGCGGGGAAGCTCGCGATCGTCGTCAACGAACTCACCTCGGATTCCCGATCGGCTCTCAACGACGGCGTGGTGACGATGGTGCTCGCGACGCCGACGGGCGCGCTTTGCTCCGAACTCATCGCGCTCATGACGAGGGCCGGATGACGCGATCCCCGGTCAAACTTTCCTCCCTTTCAACATCGTTGTTTCAAAGAACGTCTGAGAGAATTTGCAAGAAAAACATCGTTGGAAAAAGAAGCCTGAAGCCCCCCGCCTACGACAGCAGGCGCTTCGCGGCGTCGACCACGCCCGGATCGACATGGACTTCGTGGCGACGCTCCGGGTAGCCTCCTGAACGAACGTCGTCGGCGAAAGCCTGGAACGCGTCGACGCGCAGCTGTTGCAGGCGGGCCTCCTCCGCGGCGAGGTTGGCATACTGCTTCCCATGTCGCGGCATCCGGCTGGTGGCCGTTCCAAGGACGTCGCACGAGAACAGGTACTGCGCGTCGCAGGCGGAGCCGCAGCCCATGCCCAAAGTCAGAAGCGGCGTCGACTCCGTTATCCACCGGGCGACATCGACCGGGACGACTTCCATTTCGACTGCCCAGGCTCCCGCTCGCTCGTATTCCTTGACCCGGCGGTAGATGTCGGCGGCCTCCTCGGGTGTCTTGCCCACTGAGCGGTGATTGGTCCATGTCGACCAGCGCGGCACCAGACCAACGTGTCCCGTCACCGGGATGCCCTCCTTGGCCATCGCCTCGACAAGCCGCAGGGAGCCGGCGAAATAGACGCAACTGGCTCCAAGCTCCAGCGCCCGAAAACCCTCTTTGATAGCGGACGATCCATCGTGGAGTTCGCCCTGGCGATGCGCGGCCTGGATGAAGGTCCGCGGCGCGGCCGACCTTATCTGCGGGAGTTGCTCGTCCGCCTCGCATGTGAAGACCTCGAGCCCGGCTTCCGTCGCGGCGGCGGCTTCCTTGGCGTTATCGACATGCATGGTCAGAATTTGGCGCCGACCTTTCAGTGCCTGCAGATCGGCGACAGAGATCGGCCGCGTCATGTGTTTGACTCCGTCTGACCGGCGTTCACCTTGGCGCGCTTCTTCTCCCAGCGTTCATTCATCAGGCGGTCTCCCTCCGGGGTGCCGTCATGCCATGTTCCGAACCAACGATCGAAGGGGATGCCGCCATCGGCGTAATTCACTTCGAAATATCGATGGTGCAGGTAATGCGCGAAGGCATGGGTGTCGACTGCGCTTTCGTCGCTCGTCTCGATCTTGTCGAAGCCGACATGTCCGACGACCGCGCCGAAGCCCGCGAAGTGCAGATGGTAGATGGCGAGCAAAGGATGGGAATAGATCACCAAGTGGATCAAGGACCCGGAGAAATACAGGAGATGCTCGACCGGATGCATCGACAGCGACGACCACGGCGACGGGTTGATTGAATTGTGATGTACGGAGTGAATGTACTTGTAGAGCACCGGGATGTGGATCGCTCGATGAACGAGATAGAAATGCAGTTCGTGGAACATCGGCAGCAAGACGATTATTCCCGCCAGCCACCAGGCGTTCGTCGAGAGATCAGCCATCGGAACGTAGCCGTTGGCGAAGGCCCACAGGATGAGGACTTCATAAGCCGTCCAGATCGGCACCCCGGTGCCGAGGCCGCGGATCATGTTGTCGATGTTCTGGGTGCCGAAGAGGAACACGTCGCTCTTGACGTCGCCCGGGAATTTTCCGTTGAACTTGAAGCGGTTTCCCTGTCGCCTTTGGACGTAAAGACGTAACTCGAATGCTCCGTAGAATAGGAAGACGGCCACGAGATTTCGAACGAGCAGAAGGACAATCCACTCCCACCTCAGGCTCCTCATAGTCTCCCAGCTCGGGGTGAGCCAGAACCAGAAGACGCATGCCGAGGCGAAGAACAGGACGTTCCACGGAATGAAATACCCCTTCAGCCATTGCAGCACCGCCAAGGGCCGGAAAGGCAGTTCAAACAGCGGTCCCGTCTTCAGGGGGTCGCCGGGAGTCCAGTCGCCGCGCTTGTTGCGTTTGCCGAATTTGAGGTCGTCCATCGTCTTGCTCCATCAATGACCGGGCGAGGACGCCCCGCCCGATCAGTTTGGGTTGGTGTCTTCCGTGGAGGTGGAAGACGCTTCCACCGGGAGAGTGGAAGAGGTTTTGACCGCGCCTAAGCGCTGCGGTCGATCAGTTGAGCCCGGCTTCCATGACCCGGTGCTTGACCTTGTCGATATTCGACTTGTCGATGATGGCCGGGCCGGTGATGATGTCGGCGTCAGGCAGCATTCCGTAGTCCAGGTAGTTGCGAGCGATGACCGCAGGCAGGTACCCTTGGAGGTACATCAGTTGGTCGATACCCGCGACCGCTTCATCGGACCCGATGGCATCGAGGAGAGTGGGCGAGATATCGAAAGAGACGTTCGCCACCTTCTTGCTGATGCCGGCCTTGCGTTCGACGTCCAGCACGGTCTCAAAACAGAACGGGCCGGCATTCATGCAGAAGACCGCGTCGGTGTCCGGATTGGCCAGAAAGTAGTTGTCGATCGTTGCGGCGATCTGCGCCGTGTCGGTGGAGAGCGCGATTGTTTCCGACTTCGCTCCCGCGGCGATCAGGGTGTCGTTGAAACCCTTGGCCATCGCCTCGAGGCCCGCATGTCCCGGGACATGGTTCGGCACGACGCCGTGCTTCACGTTGGGGTTCTTCTTGAGTACTTCCTTCGCGGCAGCGACGCCGGACTGATAGAGGTCGGCGCCGATACCGATGAGGTAGGGCACGCGCTTGTCCTTCGGCGCCGAATCCAGCGAATTGATCGCGATCATCGGAATGCCGGCCGCCTTTGCCTTCTCGATCGTCGGACGCATCGCGGTGGGGTCCGTCGCCGTGATCACGAGCAGATCGGGCTTTTCGGTGATCGCGGTTTCCATGCGATTGATCGTCGTTTCGATCGAGAACGTCTGGTCCTGCGTCCACTTGATCTCGAGGCAATTGTCGAGAGCGCCTTGTTCCGCGCCCTTCCTGACCGTCTCCCACACGGGTTCGGCGATCGCGTGCGTGGCGTAATAAATGAGGTAGGGTTTCCGGCCTTCGCAGTGATCAGCGGCAACAGCCGACCCTGCCGCCAGGAGCAGAAGCCCGCTGGCAGTAACAAAAGTGCGCATTCTCATGAGGTGGTCCTCCCTGGTAATATGCCGCCACTCAGACGGCAATCCTATGCTGCATGCGGGTGCCTGTATTGATCAGGTTCGCAAGCTCTTGTTCGGTTACACCTTCCTTCTCGGTCGTTTCGGCGACGGCGCCGTGGAACAGGACCGTGAAGCGGTCGCAGACTTCAAAGGCGTGGGCGATGTTGTGGGTGATGAGCACGACCGCGACGCCTTGCTCGCTGGCGGCCCGCACATAGGAAAGAACCTTCGCTGTCTCCTTAAGCGACAGCGCGGCAGTTGGTTCATCGAGGATCAGCAGCTTCGACTGGAAGTGCACTGCACGGGCGATGGCTATGGACTGACGCTCGCCGCCGGAGAGCTTGGCCACCGTCAGATCGACGTCGTCGATATGGATGCCGAGCTTGGTGAGCGCCTGCCGCGCGACGCTCCGCATGTGGCTGGTGCGCAGGAGCCAGTGGAACGGCAGCTTCCGGCTGACTTCTTCCTCGCGGCCGAGGAAGAAGTTTCTCCATATGGAGAGGAGCGGGATGATGCCGAGGTCCTGGTAGACGACCGAGATGCCCCGGCTCATCGCCACGCGCGGCGTGTCGAGAGTGGTCTTTACGCCGTCCCAGAGGATGTCGCCCGCCGATGGCTGATGGACGCCCGCGAGGACCTTGATGAGTGTCGATTTTCCCGCCCCGTTGTCTCCCAGCAGCCCGAGCACTTCGCCAGGCCTGACCGTCATGTTGACTTTGCGAAGCGAGTAAACGCGCCCAAAAGATTTCGTGACGTCCTTGAGTTCAAGAAGGTTGGTCATCACGTAATGCTCCGCTTGCGGACGTACTGGTTGACGATGGCAGCGACGATCAGAAGCAGACCGATGCCCGCCTGATACCAATAAACATTGATGCCGATGAGGATGAGGCCCTGCTGGATCATTCCGATGATCAGGACACCGAGGAACGCGCCGATAATGGAGCCGTAGCCGCCGTTCAGGGATGCGCCGCCGACCACCACGGCCAACACGACCTCCAGCTCCATTCCCGTGCCTCTAAGCGCGTCGACCGACGAGAATCGGGCAACTGAAACGAACCCGGCTACACAGGCGAGGAGCGACGCGACGGCAAACGCCACGATCTGTACGCGGCCTGCCGGAACACCCATGCCCCGCGCGGCCTCAGGCGATCCACCCGTCGCGAAGAGCCAGTTGCCAAATCTGGTGCGCGTCAGGATGTAAGCGAAGATGGTTGCAAGACAGATGAACCAGATGAACGGGCCAGGAATGATCCAGATCTGGAAATCCATGGCGGACAGAAATGCATCCGGGGCCCTCAAGCGAATGGGGAAACCCTGTGTCGTGGCCAGCAGGACGCCTCGATAGAACATCAAACCGCCCAGCGTGATGATCAATGAGTGAATTTCGAGTTTTGTGACGAGATACCCATTGATGGTTCCGACGATGATGCCGAAGACCATGACGATGGGCAGTGCCACCCAACCGGGAACGCCCTGATTGACCAGCAAGATGATAATAGCGGCCGAAAGGCCGTACACAGACCCGACGGACAGGTCGAACTGTCCGGCGATCATCAGCGTGGCGACACCCACTGCAACGATACCCAATGCGGCGCTCGCCAGGAGGATGTTGGAAGCTACGCGTTCCGAGAAGAAGTGCGGAGCCATCACGGCAAAGAAGAGGTAGACCAGTATGGCGGCGATGACGACACCGCTTTCCGGGCGACCCAGGAGACGATCAAGGCGCGTCTTCGGTGGCCTCTTGCGAGCGACCGCGGCCCCGACGGCCGAAATCGGTATCAATTCCTGTTCCTGCGTCACCACACTTCACTCCTTCGTCAAGAGGTCGATCGACCTCATGATCCTAGCCGCGAGCCTTGTTGTTCGACGGCTTCTCCCTGCGGCGTATTTAAGGCGACTTGGGCATCGATCGGCAACACATATCTGCTTCCAAATGCCTCATTTCGGGAGGGTTTTTAGAGCTAAATAGCTCAGAACCGCTCAACTTGTGCAACCGCGAGATTGACTTGCGCTTGCGTGGGACCGAATGTGATGCGATCTGAGCCAACGGGCAAAACGGGAGCGGGGACGTGGCGCGCATCACCATTGCGGATATTGTGAAGGAGTCGGGACTGTCGAGGGCAACGGTCGACCGGGCTTTGAACAGCAGAGTCGGCGTCCATTCGCGAACAAAGGCGCTTGTCGACGCAGCTGTCCAAAGATTGAACCGGCCACGGGACATCGCCCCGGATTGGCCAATAATCGAGTTGGCGCTGCGTCTCGGGCGCGGACTGATGTCGCAGATCAAGGTGTCCGTCGAGAGGTTGAACCCGGAGGAATTGGAGGTGCACGACCTCTACCAGATGGACGACGCGGCCGTGTTGACCCGCATCAGGAGCCATTGTCAGGATGTGTCGCGACCGCTCGTTCTGACTGTCAAGAATACGCCCCAAGTGGTCGCGGAACTTGCTCGGGCAAGGAAACGGGGCAAGACGGTGGTCGCGCTCGTGTCCGATCTCGACCAGATGGCGAGGGACGCCTATGTCGGAATCGACAACAGGGCGGCGGGACAGACAGCATCGTTCATAATCGGCCGGATGTTGGGAGACCGCGCGACCACGGTAGGCGTCGTACTCGGCAACCACGCCTATCGATGCCACGAGGATCGGGAGATCGGCTTCCGCTCCGCGCTGCGAGCGCATTTCCCCAAAGTGGTTTTGGTTGCCGAGGCCGTTGGGCAAGACGATCCCAAGAAGACCTACGCGGCAGTACGCAGGATGCTGGAGGAATACCCCGGCATCGGCGCGATCTATAACGTGGCCGGAGGCAATCTCGGCTTGGCCGAGGCATTGAAGGAAGCCGGCCGCGCCCATGATCTGCTAATCGTCGGTCACGAGGCCAACCACGTCACAGTGCCTCTGATGCAGGATGGTGTGATAGATTTCGTTATCGCACAGAAGCCTGGCGAACTCCTTGGAGGCGCCGTTCACCAGGCGCGACTTACAAAAGTAGAACGCAGCACCGATCAGCTTCTCGTCGACTTCGCGGTGGTGACCCGGTTCAATCTGCCCGAATACGGTCTTGAGGTCAGCGACTAGGAAGGGGACCCAAACAATAGACTGATTTTTCTTGGATTTTTTCCCTTCACCTTGACCGGAATTGAACCGCCAACCCTCCATCGAAGGGAGCAACCGCGCTGGATTTCCTAGTGAAAATTCCGGCTTTTCACCTTCAGCGTATCGATGTGCAAATCCGGAATGAAAATATCCCTCGGCTTGACCGCCGGCGGTCGATCCCGGGAATCCGGGCTGCTGGGCGACCCATGGGCGAACTCATCACCGCGGCCCGTCGGCAGTTTGAACTCCCCATCACGATCAGCCAAGGCTGATAGGTCGCCCGAGAGATCGAAGAGCTGTTGGGCGATGAGGTGCACGACGTCCCCTTCCCGCTGGATGCGGCCGTTGATTGCCATCATGCTCGATCCAAGCACAACGCGCCGCCGCCGCTCGAAGAGCTTCGGCCAGACAACGACGTTCGCCGGGCCAGTCTCATCCTCGATCGTCAGGAACATCACGCCTTTTGCCGATCCGGGCATTTGACGGACGAGAACGAGGCCCGCGGTCATCAACCAACGGCCATCGCGGGCAGACATGGCTTCACCACAGGTGACGATGCTTCGAGCGGCAAGGACCTTGCGCAAGAACGCGATCGGGTGCTCGCGCAGGGTCAAGCCGGTATGGCTGTAGTCCTGGATGACGTTGTGCCCATCTGTCATCTGCCGGAGTTTGACGTCAGGCTCCTGTTGCTCGGCGATCGTTTTCATCTCGCGCTCGGCCGCAGCAACAAAGAGCGGCAGTGGCTCGTCGCGCAAAGCTTTGATCGCCCACAGAGCGTCCCGTCGCTGAAGTTCGAGCGATGGCAGGAAAGCATCGGCCTCCGCCAGTTCGACCAACGATGCTGCCGGAACGCTCACGCGCCGCCACATGTCATCGATGCTGTCGAAGGTCTGATCGGCACGGGCAGCCACGATGCGTGCTGCGTCCACTGCCGCCAGGCCACGGACCAGACGCATACCCAGGCGGACGGCATGGCGGCGCTCGTCTCCCTTGACCGGCTCGAGCGTGCAGTCCCAGCGAGAGCGATTGATGCAGACCGGCCGGATCTCCACACCGTGGTTGCGGGCGTCGCCGACGATCTGGGCGACCGCATAGAAACCCATGGGCTGGCTGTTGATCAACGCCGCGCAGAACGCGTCGGCGTAATGGCATTTCACATAGCTGGAGGCATAGGCAATGAGCGCGAAGCTCGCTGCGTGGCTTTCCGGAAATCCGTAGGAGCCAAAACCTTCGAGCTGCGAAAAGGTCTTTTCAGCAAACTCCGGTGAATATCCATTCTTCACCATGCCGGAAACGAGCTTCTCCTTGAACTTCGAGACGCCACCGGTGAACTTGAACGTGGCCATCGATTTGCGAAGCTGATCGGCCTCGCCGCCGGTAAAGCCGGCGCAGACCATCGCCACCTTCATGGCCGACTCCTGGAAGAGAGGCACGCCGAGCGTCTTTCCAAGCACCGCTTCCAGTTCGGGCGTCGGATAGACGACCGGTTCCTTGCCTTCGCGACGGCGCAGATACGGATGCACCATGTCGCCCTGAATTGGCCCGGGCCGGACAATGGCTACCTGGATGACGAGATCGTAGAAGGTTCGCGGCTTCAGCCGCGGCAACATCGCCATCTGAGCCCGGCTTTCGATCTGGAACGTCCCGAGCGTGTCGGCCTTCCGGATCATCGCATAGGTCGCAGAGTCTTCCTGCTCGATATTCGCCAGATCGATCGTTTCGCCCTTATGCTCCTCAATCAGCCTGAATGCTTTTGCCATGCAGGTCAGCATCCCCAACGCCAGGACATCGACCTTCATGAACTTCAGGGCTTCGACATCGTCCTTGTCCCATTCGATCACCTGCCGGTCGGCCATCGATGCCGGCTCGATGGGGACGAGATCGTCGAGCCGATCATGCGTCAGGACGAATCCACCCGGATGCTGGCCCAGATGCCGGGGTGCCCCCATCAGCTGCTGCGCAAGCTTCAACGTCAATGCGAGGCGGCGGTCATCGGGATTGAGGTTGAGTTCGCGCAGGTTCCGGTCGCTGACCAGCTCGGCGGACCAGGACCACATGCCCGATGACAGCGCCTTGATCATATCCTCCGGCAGACCGAGCGCCTTGCCGACATCCCGGATCGCCCCCTTCGCGCGATATCGTGTCACGGTCGCGCAGAGTGCTGCCTTCTGGTGGGTGTAGGTCTTGTAGATCCACTGAATGACCTCCTCGCGGCGCTCGTGCTCGAAGTCGACGTCGATATCCGGCGGCTCGTCGCGTTCCTGGGAAACGAAGCGCTCAAACAGCAAATCGTTCGTCTCGGGATCGATGGAGGTGATGCCTAGAATGTAACAGACGGCGGAGTTGGCGGCCGAGCCCCGCCCCTGGCAGAGAATGCCTTGGCTGCGGGCATATCGGACGATCGAAAACACGGTCAGGAAGTAGGGCGCGTATTTCATTGTCCGGATGAGATCGAGCTCATGCCGAATGATTTTCAGAACGTTGTCCGGCAGACCTTCCGGATACCGCGCAGGCGCGCATTCCCAGACATAATGCTCGAGAGACGCTTGCGCGTCCTTGCCTGGGACGATTGCCTCCTCAGGATATTGATAGGTCAGCTCCTCGAGCGAGAACCGACAGCGATCGGCGATTTCCATCGTCCGGCCCAATGCTTCCGGGTAACGGGGGAACAGCCGCTGCATCTCTTCAGGCGGTTTGAGGAATCTGTCCGCATGACGCTCCCTCTCGAAACCGACATCGTCGATCGTGGTTCTGGTGCGAATACAGGTGACGACGTCCTGAAGCTGACGGCGCGACGGTTCGTGGAAAAGAACGTCATTCGTCACAACGGTCTTCACCTTGAAGTGGGTGGCCATGTTCGACAGCTCGTGCAGCCGCATCTGGTCGTTCGGCCGCCGACGAAGGGAAAGGGCTACATAGCCCCGGTCCCCGAACATCTCCGCCATCTTTCTGAGCTGCACGGCGCAGGTCTCGTCGGGCAGATCGGGCACCAGAATACCGATCAGACCTTCGGCATAGAGCGCAACGTCGTCGAGATGAAGAATGCAGTTGGCTTTGCCGCCCCTGCCTTTGCCGAGCGTCAGCAACCGGGTCAGGCGCGAATAGGCGGCACGATCTGTGGGATAGACCAGGATCGACATGCCGTCCTGCAGATCGAGACGGCAGCCGACCACGAGGCGAACGCCTGTGGCGCGGGACGCCTCCAGCGCCCGGACGATGCCGGCGAGCGAGTTTCTGTCGACGACGCCGAGCGTTTCGATGCCGAGCTCCTTGGCGGTCGAAAACACTTCATCCGCCGACGATGCCCCGCGCAGGAATGAGAAATGGGTCGTAACCTGGAGCTCAGCATATCTCATGCGAATATCCCGTGCAGAAACCATTTGTGCGAGCCGGTCGCCGCATCGATGCCATCACCTGACCTGAAGATCCAGAACCGTTCGCCGCCTTCGTCCTCGATCACGAAATAGTCGCGTACCGCCTCGAACTCGGAGCTTCTTGTCCACCACTCGCCAAAAATCCGCTCCGGGCCGTCAGCGCGTTTCACCCGCCGGCGCTTGCCGCGCCAGGTCATCGACACGGGTGGATGATCCGGCAGAAGCGCGATCACCTCGATGAGCTCCGGGCGGGAGAGGAGGCGAACGGGTCGAGGCCAGTGCAAGCTCCATGAGGCACCGGTCTCCTCGGCAACCGCGCTGATGCGCTTGACGCTGCGCTCGGGCACGTCGCTCGCCACAGGCGCCGTGCGATAGACACGCTGCCCGCGATTGCCGATCACGTCGATCAGCGGCGCGAGATCCACGATCTCCTCCTCAATCAGGAAGGACGCTTTCTGCACTTCGGTGAGCGGTTCGGCGATGACAGCCACCAGCGAGAGTTTCTCGATCCCAAAGCCCGGCTCGATCTTTTCGATCCGGTCCTTGAAGAGCTTTGTCAGCCAGGCCACATCGCGGGCGGGTTTCGCGGTTCCAGCGCGGATCGCCTGCATGGTGTTGTCGACCTTGTGGACGAGAAGATCCGCGCGGCGAACGCCGAGGCCCTTCTGCTGGAGCGCTTCGCAGAGTTCAACGACAAGCCGCGAGACGTATTTGGCGATGGTCTCGGGGGCGCCGATCGGCTCGGCGAAGGTGCGGCTGACCTCGATGACATCCATTGGACGGATCGGCTCGATCGGCTCCGGCAACCGCCCATACATCTGGTCGAGACGACGGCCGATTTCGGGACCGAAGCGAAGGGCAAGTGGCGCGCGCGGTGTGGCCGACAGCTCGCCGATCGTCTGAAACCCGAGGGTCCGCAGGCCGATGACGATTTCAGAGGGCAACCGCAATGATGATACCGGGAGTCGCTCGACGAAACGCGATGTCTCACGCCGTGCAGCGATCACGGTATCGCGCTTGCTGACACGTGCAAGTGCATGCGCCGCACCCCAGCTATCGGCAATCGCAACCCGCGCGGTCAACCCCTTGGCACGGAAGCGATTGACGATGCCGGATAGCATCAGCGCCTCGCCGCCCTGGATATGATCGGCGCCTTCGGTATCCATGACGATGCCGTCGGGCGCATCCATCGCGACAATCGGCGTGTACTGCGTCAACGCCCAGAGCGTGAGGCGTTCGAGGGCCGCACCGTCCGCGACCGGATCGACGTCGACCATCTGCAGACCCTGGACGATGGCCTGCGCCTTCGCGGCCGGCATGCCAATATGAAGACCCGCGGATCGGGCTGTTTCATCAGCCGCCGCGATCCAGCGTTTGGAACCGCTCTTTGCGACAAGGACGAGCGGCCGCTTAACGGACAGCATTCCCGCGCCGTCGGCCCGCCTGATCCTGTCGATCGCCAGATCCGGAAGATAAATGGATACGACCCGTGGCATCGCACGCTCCTACGATAAACTCTGCGCACTCACCCGCTTTCACTCTCATCAGCTCCAGGAGCCATCGGGGCCGCCCAACGCCTGGAACCGGCAGCTCTTCCGATGGCAGTACGCTGACGCGCCACCGGGATGTCGACGCCGTCGGCTGGCCAAAATCCGAAGCCTCCGTCTGCCGTCGCCATCGTCGCACGACCAGCCCAATCGTTCCGGTCTTCTCGGCCGCAAGCTGAAGCCGGCGAGATGCGGTTATGGGAAGACGGACGAGCTCACCGACCACGGCACCAAGGCCACCGTAACCAAGACCTTCCTCCATGGTCGCCAGGACATCTTCTTCCCTATCGGCTTCGGCAAAGACCACGCGATCGGGATGAAGACCCGCCAGCGCCAGCGCCGGAAAAAACAGGTCTGGACGCGTCATGCACCAAAGGATCTGTCCCTTCGTTCGCGCAGCGATCCCGGCAACGCAGAGGGCCGCCGCCGCACCATCGACCGTTCCGGACCCGCCACCCGAGAACTCGTGCAAGGCGCCATAGGCCAGACCGCCGCCCGGAAGCACGGCGTCTATTTCGGAAACCCCAAAAGCAAGGCAGCCGACCTTCCTCGTCGAACCGCCCTCGAGAGAGGCGATGCGGTCGCGTAGATCGGTAATTACCCTGTTGCGGGCAGCAGTCATCATTCACGCGTCCCTTGAAGGCCGTGTTGGAGTTTCGACTTCATGTCGTTCGAATGCAGATGTTCTCTATCTGTTCCGATGCGGTCGAAGAGTCAAGCAACCGAGAATAGGAATATTATCTCTCAACTTTAGGAAACCAAGAGATTCGCTTTGCGAATCATGGCTATGGGCCGATTGCGACGATCTGGTCGAAGCGGAAATAAATTTCGTCGGATTCGTAACTTACTATCCTCCGGTTGGCATTTGGCAATTCCATCGGTTACGATGCTCGCAGTGTTCACGGGAATGGTCACTGCCCATGTGCAATCTGTACCGCATGGAAGACAAGGATTGGGTTGCCAAATGGGCTCAGGACGCCGAGAGCATGATCAATCTCATGCCGGCGTACCAAATGAACCCGGATCAGATGGGGCCGATCGTGCGCAATACGGCCGATGGCAGAAAGCAGCTGGTGCATGTGCGCTGGGGTCTGCCCTCCCCGCTATTCGCTCTCAAGAAAGAAGCTGAGAAGAAGACCGAAAAACTACGAGCCAAGGGCAAGGAGGTCGACTTCGAGGCCCTGCTGCGTGATCAGGTGGATGGCGGCACCACGAATGTCCGCACTCTCAATTTTCCACACTGGAAGCGTTGGTTTGGTGTCGAGCATCGCTGCCTTGTCCCTGTGACCAGTTTCGCGGAACCCGATCCAGCCAGCAAGGAAGAGGGCGGCAGGACCCCAAACGCCTGGTTCGCACGCGATGAAAGCAAGCCCCTGATGTTCTTTGCTGGCATCCATGTGCCACAATGGACGAGCGTGCGGAAGGTCAAGGATGGACTGACAACCGATGACCTCTACGGTTTCCTGACCACCGATCCGAACAACCTGGTGAAGCCTATTCATGAGAAGGCCATGCCGGTCCTGCTGCTGACCAAGGAAGAGACCGATGTTTGGATGCGCGCGCCATGGGACGAGGCAAAAGCGCTTGCCCGTCCGCTCCCCGACGATGCGCTGATCGTAGCATCCCGGGAGCCTTACGGCTCGACGATCGTGACGAAGGCCGGAGAACCGGTCGCCCAGGCGAGCCTTTTCTGAGCCTAGCCCGGTCTAAAGCAGTTCGATCCAAACCGGCGCATGATCACTCGTGTGGTCCCAGCCTCTGACCGACTTGTCGACCTTGGCCTGCTTGAGATTGTCAGCAAGTGCGGGGCTTAAGAGGAAGTGATCGATCCGCAGCCCTGCGTCGCGGGCAAAGGCGTTGCGAAAATATTTCCAGAATGTGTAGATCCGCTCATCGGGATGAAGGTACCGCACCGCGTCCGTCCACCCCTGGTCAACGAGCGCGGCGTACGCCGCTTTCACTTCCGGTCGGAACAGTGCATCGTCCCGCCACCGTTCAGGTTTGTAGACATCGAGGTCGGTCGGCATCACATTGAAGTCGCCGACGAGAGCGACTGGAATGTCTAGCTCGAGCAGTTCCGCCGCATAGTCATGCAGCCGGTCGAACCAGCGCACTTTGTAATCGAACTTAGGTCCGGGCGCGGGATTGCCATTGGGTAGATAGAGGCAACCGATGATCACGCCGTCGATGGCCGCCTCGATGTAGCGGCTATGCGTATCATCCGGATCCCCCGGAAGACCACGCCGCGTTTCCATGGGATCCCGATCGCGAGCGAGAATGGCCACTCCGTTCCAGGATTTCTGGCCATGCCAGATCGCGCCGTAGCCGGCGCGCTCGAGTTCCCGACGCGGAAACTTGTTGTCCGGGGCTTTCAGTTCCTGCAGGCACACGACATCTGGCGCCGCCTCGTCGAGCCACCGCAGCAGAACGTCGAGACGGCCGTTGATGCCGTTGACATTGTAGGTGGCGAGTTTCACCGGCGGTCAGCGCTTGCGTTCGCCTTTATCACCCTGGCCGACTTGGCGTCATTCTTCGCATCGTGACGCGCATCGGCCGACAGAGATCGTGAGACATCGACGCTTTCCTTGAGCTTGCCGTCTTCATCGCGGCGGACATAGCGTTTATCGGTACCCGTATCGATCAGTTCACGCTTGCTCATGGCAGGACTCCCTTGGGGTTGTTCCTCTTGGAAACGCGCGCGGCTGCAAAAAGATGCATGCGAATCAAGACGCTAATCGGCGACTCGCAATGCGAGCGGCCGCCGCCAGCTAAGTCATTGAAAATGATTCATTTTGACTCGGAACGATTCGCCCGCTGATTCGGTTTTGAATCGCTGTGGTTGCGTCAGGGAGTATCGGTGTCATGGTTAGCCCAAGAGCGAATTGGAAAGGCTTCATCAAGTTCGGAGAGGTCTCCTGTCCGGTGGCGCTCTATACCGCCGCTTCCTCGTCCGAGCGGATCGCCTTCAACACGCTCAATCGCAAAACGGGAAACCGGGTCAAACGTGAGTTTGTCGATAGCGAGACCGGTAATCCCGTCGAGCGCGACGACCAGGTCAAAGGCTACGAGGTCGACAACGGCCAGTACATCGTCCTGGAACCGGATGAAGTCGCAGCTGCCGTGCCCGAGAGTGACAAGACCCTGAAGATCGAAGCCTATATCCCCTGTTCGCAGATCGACACGACCTATTTCGACAAGCCTTATTATCTGGCGCCGGACAAGATGGGATCGGATGCCTTTGTGCTTCTGCGGGATGGCATGAAAAACGAAAAGGTCGCAGCCATCGCTCGGACCGTTCTGTTCCGCCGCATGCGCACCGTGCTCATTCGCCCACACGGCAAAGGCCTGATCGCCAACACTCTCAACTTCGATTATGAGGTCCGCTCGTCGGCGAAAGCCTTCGAGGACATGCCCGACCTCAAGATCGAAGGCGAAATGCTCGAACTTGCCGAACACATCATCGGCACCAAGAAGGGCAGTTTCGACGCGAGCACGTTTGACGACCGCTATGAGGCTGCCGTCGCCGAACTGGTGAAAGCCAAGATCGAGGGCCGTTCGCTGCCGAAGAGGAAGGCACCGGTGGCCTCGAAACCCAGCGACCTTCTGCAGGCGCTGCGCGAAAGCGCCGGCCTCGGTGCAAAAGAGGCCCAACCCAAACGCACCGCTGCAAACGTCAACAAGGGCGCCGTTCGCCAGAAAGCTGCAAAGCCTGTGGCAAAGCCCAAGGCCGCCGCGGCGACGCGCCGGGCCGGCTGATCGGAGGAGTTCGCCATGGCAGTTCGTCCCTACTGGAAAGGCTATCTCAAGCTCTCGCTCGTCACCTGTCCTGTGCAGATGATGCCGGCGACCTCCGAGAACGAGAAGGTCCGTTTCCATACCCTCAATCGCGAGACGCAAAACCGTGTCGTCAGCCATTATGTCGATTCGGTCACCGGCAAGGAGGTCAAGGAAGAGGACGAGGTCAAAGGCTATCAGCGGGGTGAGGACGAATACATCATCCTGGAAGACGACGAGCTCGAGAACGTCGCGCTGGACAGCACGAAGACGATCGACATCTCCACCTTTACACCGCGAGACAGCATCGAATGGATCTGGCTGGACACGCCCTACTATCTTTCCCCCAACGATCCGGTCGGCCAGGAAGCCTTTTCCGTCATCCGCGATGCCATGGCATCGCAGAACATGGTCGGCATTTCCCGGCTGGTCATCACCCGTCGTGAACGCGCCGTCATGATCGAGCCACGCGGCAAGGGTATCGTTCTCTGGACTTTGCGCTATGGTGACGAGGTCCGGGATGAAGACAGCTATTTCGAGGGTATCGGCGATGAGAAGGCGGACACCGACATGATGCCGCTAATCCAGCAACTGATCAAAAAGCAGACCCAGGACTGGACGCCCAAAATGGTAGTCGACCCGGTGCAGGATCGGCTTCTCGACATCATCAATACGAAAAAGAAGGCGCTCAAGAAACTGTCGAAGAGCACGACCAAGGCTCCCGCCTCGTCACCGACACCCAACAACGTCGTCAACATCATGGATGCTTTGCGCAAGTCGGTTGCGGCGGAAAGCCGGTCCAGTAAATGAGCAGACGTGCCAAACCGCTACTCCAGGATGACCAAGTCGCCAAGTCTCAGCCACGCCGGCGGCGCGATCCAGCCCAGCCGAACCTCCCGTTCGATCCGATGCCAGACCGTGTGGATCCATGCCTGGCGCTGTTGAAGACCACAGCGCCGGCGGGACCAGACTGGGCCTATGAGGTGAAGTGGGATGGTTATCGGCTGGCGATCCATATCGATCCGAAAGGGGTTCGTATCATCACGCGCGGCGGCCATGACTGGACACAGAAGTTTCCGGCAATCGCAGCCGCAGCCAAGAACCTGGGCGTCGGGACTGCCATTCTCGACGGCGAGGCGGTCGTGCTCGACGAACAAGGTCGATCGGATTTCGGGGCTTTGCAGCGATCGCTGGGCGGACGCGGCGGCAAGCGGACATCGACGGAATCCATCCTCTATGCCTTCGACCTACTCTATTTCGACGGGCACGATCTGACGGGGACGGAGCTCTCTGTGAGACGACATCTGCTCGAGGATCTGCTGGCTGGCGCCGACGGCGCGATCCAGCTGTCCGAGGAGGTCAGCGGCGAGGGTGCCAAGCTTCTGCAGAACGCTTGCGCCATCGGGCTGGAAGGTATCATCGCCAAGCATCGCGACAGCACCTATCGGTCCGGGCGGACCGGCGACTGGCTGAAGATCAAATGCATCCAAAGCGAAAGCTTCATGGTCGTCGGCTATGAGCAATCGGCGTCGGCCCGCGGCGGCCTCGGCAGCTTGCTTCTTGCCGGCCGAAACGGAGACGATTGGATTTACGTCGGCTCGGTCGGAACCGGGTTCAACACCAAGGATGCCGAGTACCTGCGCACGACGCTCGACAAGCTCAAGACAAAACAGCCTGTCGTGCCACTCAAGGGCAAGAACCTTGTGTTCGCCCAGCCGACGCTGATCGCAGAGATCGACTTCCGGGGCTGGACCCGCGACGGCAGTTTACGCCACGCATCCTATAAGGGCCTTCGCGAGGTTCAGGATAATGCCGCAGTCTTTGACATGATCGAACGGACGGCCGGCTAAAATGAACAGGGCGCTCGAACCCTTGCGGGGAGCGCCCTGTCTGACCCGGACAACCACGCGCGACAGGCAAGCTGCTGCGAAAAGCGGTCATCAAATCGGATAGTGGGCGATAGATTATCAACTGCTCGATACTCAACGTCTCCCCACTCAAAGGCGCGCCGCTCAGCAATTCAAAGACGAACTTAATCGGACGGCAGCTCTCGACGAGACCTTACACCAGATGGTCCGCATCATCTCAATCCAGACGCTTTCCAATTCAATAGGCATCCAGAGAAATGGGCAATGACGTCATTGCGCGACTGTCGTTATCAATCGTCGCCTTAGCCATGAACAAGCGGGCATGGCGGATCGATGGTCCCCCTCATGTTCCGAGACTCTCAACGACCTTTTGTGCGATCCACGTCGTCGCGTCTTCAAGAACCTTTGGACCACCCGTTGCGTCGTAAACTCGTGGGTCTGGCCCAAAGACACCATGCAGTGGATGATCCGGACTGTGCCGAGCGGAACTCCATGAATCAGCTTCAGGCAACGGGCCATCTATCATCGCCGGAAGACGAGAAATATCTACTCGATCCGGCCACATTTCCCCGAGCAAAGTGGTTTCGAATATTGCTGCGTGATCTGGCGGAAGCGCGAGGCCTTCTATCTCATTCACCGCAAATGCAGCGACCCTCATCGGAGGACCGCTGGAGTTCCAATCTGTTGCGAGCAGCTTGATCATCTCGACTTGCTTTTCAGCAAAATGACCGGAAAAGAGCACGAGTAGCTTGAAGCCAAACGCCTGCATACGAATGAAGGTCTTGCGGATCAGTATCCTGATTTCCGCAGAGTCATCCATCATGATTGTCCACGGGTAGTTTCCATGGTCGCCACCCGTTCCATAGTACAGCGCAGGTAGAACCACCCCTCCCGTTGTTGTGGCCGCCCGGAGGCAGATTCCGTGGGCGGTAAGGCTGTCAAGGCCCACCGGAAGGTGATGACAATGCCATTCGTAGGTTCCGAGCGGGACGTACGCAATTGGGGACTTGGCCACGATTTCCAGCAGTTCGTGCGGTAAAAGAAACTCAAATCGTACGCTTCGGAAATCCATATTCGCATAGGATGCATTCATCGGAATATCCCTCGGCTGGTGGTCAAGCGATCGACATTGCCGTCAAGACACTCAACAATCGTGCTCAGCGTTCGAATGGGTTGGTCTCAATCGCAAACGGTTCCTGATCTCGTCGTCCGAGCGAGACGCAGGGAGCGCAAAGGATTACGTCCTTACGCCCGGCCCGTGGAGTTTTCTCCGCAGCTCGAACTGCCACTCAAGATATCTCTATGCGCCGACCCGTCTTAACGCTTTCGAGCGCCGCGTCGGCGAGTTGCAATGCGATCAGACCGTCGATGCCGGACGGATTGATATTCGTCCCATTCTGAACAGCGGCGATAAACGCTGCCATCTCATTGGCATATGCCTCGGTGTACCGTGTCATAAAGAAGTCGTGTAACGGCGGCCTCGTGTAACCATCCGCATTGGCCACCTCGATCAAGACTGGTCTTTGATTTTCCGCTGACGCAACGCCCTTTGAACCATGAACCTCGATCCGCTGATCGTATCCATACGTTGCTCGTCTCGAGTTTGAAATGACGGCCTGCTTGCCTTGGATCGTTTCGAGAATAACCGTGATAGAATCGAAATCTCCGGCGTCTCCAATCTTCGGATCGACCAGCACGGAGCCGTGAGCGGAAACGGCTACGACATCGTCATCCAGAAGAAACCTGGCCATATCGAAGTCGTGAATAGTCATGTCCCGGAAGATTCCACCGGAGCGTTTGATGTAGTCGATCGGCGGTGGTCCGGGGTCGCGCGACGTGATCGTCACCATTTCGACATCGCCGATCCTTCCGTCGTCAATCGCCTTCTTTACGGCCATGAAATGTGGGTCGAAACGGCGGTTGAACCCAACCATCAGCTGAGCGCCCGTTTCCCTGACGACATCCAAGCAGGAGTTTACGCGCGTGGCATCGAGATCGACTGGCTTTTCACAGAAGATTGCTTTGCCCGCGCGAGCGAACATCTCGATAAGGTCGGCATGGGTGTCTGTTGGGGTGCAGATGATAACGGCGTCGATATCGCGCGAGGAAGCGATGTCGCTCATCGATCTGACCTCAGCTCGATATTGCCCGGCCAGCGATGCCGCGGTTTCCGGAACGGCATCCGTGACCGCTACGAGCTTGGCGTCTGGATTCCCGTTCACGGTTTTTGCATGGACTTTCCCGATCCGTCCTCCACCCAAAAGCGCAAATCTGACGGTCATGTGTTTCCCCTCTGCATGGTAAGAATGGATTTCAACTTTTGAAGCGGATCGGCTAGCGCCGAGATCGCCGGCTTTGCCCCGGCACCGATCAGCATTTCGGCAAGCCGCATGTCCTTCGCGACGGCATTCCCCTCGCCAACGCCGCTCGCCGCCAGCAAGCGGCCGTCGGCATCAAGATGGAACAGGATGAACGAGTTCGCCGACAGGTCTCTCCGGACATGCGTCGTGGCACCATCGGCAAGGCCCGCCACCTGGAGTGTAAGGTCATACTGATCCGACCAAAACCACGGAACCGATGTTATTCGATCACGATGCCCGAGCATGGAGCGTGCAACCAAGGTGCCTTGGTCCTGGGCATTTCGCCATGCCTCGAGGCGTATCCTGCGTCCCCCATAATGCATCAAGGGAAATGAACAACAGTCGCCTGCGGCATAGATGCCGGGAATGGATGTCTCGAGCCTGTCGTCGACGGCGATGCCGTTTTCCACTGCAATCCCTGTGCGCTCCGCGAGCGCCGTGTTGGGAGTTGCACCGATACCGACGACCACTGTGTCAGCTGCGTAAATCTGGCCGTCGGCCAGTCTGATTTCGACTGCGTCATCAGTTTCGGATAGAGCTGAGATACCCACACCACAGCGTATGAGGACACCTTCGCACTGATGGCGGTCCGCGACGACTTCAGCGATCTCCTGCGGAACACCCCTCATCAGAATTCTCGGCTGAGATTCAATGAGAGTGACCGAGGTGCCGAATGTTCGGGCTGTAGCTGCGAGTTCGAGGCCAATAAAGCCCCCGCCTATGATCAGAAGACGTCGTCCTGGTCCCAGGCGTTCGCGTATTGCCACCGTGTCGTCAAAAGTACGGAGGGTGAGAACACGCTTACTGGCCGGGTCAATATCGGGAAGGCTCCGTGGCTTGGCTCCCGTTGTCAACAGCAGCAAATCATACGCGATCGTCCGGCCGTCCGCCAAATTGATTGTCCGTTTGTCCGGATCGATCGCGGTAACCTCGTGACCCAACAACAGGTCGATATTTTCCGATGCATATCGCTCGCGGGGCGCGACGAAAGTGTGATGGGGATCGATCAACGCCGCCTTGGAAAGCGGTGGTCGCTCATAGGGTAGGTGCTGTTCGGAACCGACGATGGTGATGGAACCTGCGTACCCATTTTCCCTCAGGGCAAACGCAGCGCGGGCTCCGCACTCCCCCCCGCCAACGATTACGACTCCGCCGCCCATGTTCATTGAACCTGAATGAAGACGCTGCCCGCTTCAACCTTTACCGGATAGACCTTGAGGTTGATGCAAACCGGAGCACCTCTGGCTTCTCCAGTTTGGTAGTTGAAGCGGCCATTGTGTTTCGGACATTCGATGATGTTGTCCATCACCAGTCCGTCGGCGAGATGAATTTTCTCGTGCGTGCACAGGCCGTCCGTCGCGTGGAATGTGTCCTGTGGACTGCGGTATATCGCATAGGTTTTTCCGCCGTGATCGAAACGGATCACATCTTCTTCGTCGATCGCGTCGTCAGCGCAAACCTTGACCCAGTCTCCTGACATGCTTCCTCCTCCATACTGTTGGGCTGGAATATTCACGCAAACGGCTGGCGGTGCATCATGCAAATTGATGTTTTTTCATCAGCTGACGATTTGACGGCCGCGTTTGTCGGGAGCCTTTTCATGTGGCCCGATGATTGGGTTGGGATCGCCGCCCAAACGTTTGCCTCCGACTGATGCGAAACGATCAAGATATGCGTGTCCTGACCCCGCATGAGGCACTACTACGGTCGGTATGCGCGGTCGGGAGCTGCGGAGGAGAACATGATGACGACGCAGTGCCGCGTCAGGGAGGCTGTCATCAATATTTCTAGTACGGGATCTTTCGAGGCTGCCATCGGCACTGGGTCGAACGACTGTGGTCGGACCCCATCCGGGAGGCTCGAACTCGCCATGTGTTACTTGGCGGATGTGAGCGGAAGTATCCGGCGAGCGATCGGACGCCGTCAACGGCAATCATGCTTCGACAGCGCTGCCGACATGCCCTCGCCTTTGGAAGGTCAATGGCGCTTCAAGCTCATCTCCCATGCGGCGACGTCTATCAAACGCTGGGTATGAGGGTCGAGTTCGAGAATTCAGGAATCCGTCAGATGGCGGTGATTTAGAGGAGGAGCAAATATGAGAACCATCACGAAAATACTAAGGATCGCGGCAACTGCCGCGTTGTTGGCTGCCAGCGCCGCAGGGGCGATGGCCGACGGCGCCAAAATTGCCGTCATCGGAGGTAAGGCTGACGATCCATTCTTCGCGAAGATCAAGAAAGGCATCGACGACGCAACTCTGGTGGTCCAGGCGCACAACAGCTCGGTAAACTACTTGATGCTGCAAACATACGACAATATCGGCGGCGATGCCGCCAACCTGATCCGGACAGCCATTTCCCAGCATCCCACAATTATCGCCGCTCCCGATTGGGTCGCCGACGCGCAGGACGAGGCCTTGAAAGCGGCCATCGCTGCCGGGATCCCGGTGATGCTCTATAATTCGGGCGGCGCCGATAAAGCTAAAGAGCTGGGTGCGATCAATTACATCGGCAACGAAGAATATCCGGCTGGTTTGGCGGGTGGTGAATATCTCGGCAAGCTCGGCCTGAAGAATGTGATCTGTGTGAACACGGTGCCGGGTGCGGAAAACCTGGAAGCCCGTTGCAAGGGAATTGCCGACGGCATTGTGAAACTGGGCGGCAAATCAACCCAATTGCCATTGCCTGCTACGAGCTTCGGAAACCCAACGGCCGTAGCCGAGGCAATCAAAGCCACGTTGCTGAAAGACAAGACGATCGAGGCGGTCGTCGCGATCGGCGCCCAGGATGCCGACAGCGCCGCAATGGCGATCGAACAAGCAGGCCTCACCGGAAAGATGAAGCTCGCATCGTTCGATATGAACGAGGCGAATCTTGAGCGCATCAAGGCAGGCACGCAGTTGTTTGCGATCGACCAGCAGCCCTGGTTGCAAGGGTTCCTCGCGGTCACCCTTGCCGATGCATATGTCAACTACGGCCTCAAGGTAGCGACCGCGCCTATCCTGACAGGACCAGGCATTGTTGACAGCACCAACATCGACGCTACGCTCGCCGGCGCAAAGCTGGGCTATCGCTGACGACCTCCTCCTAGCGTCCGGCCCGCGGCCTACATTTGCGGGTCGGACATGACGTCACATTCGTCGATCAAGCGGTGCCAGTGTGCTCTGCGGGAATTGCTGAAGTCCAAACTCTTGCGGGAACGTTTTGATGAACAACCAGACCCAACGCCTTTCGCTCGGGAGTCTCCTGCGTCGACCTGAGGCAGGATCGTTCCTCGGCCTCGTAGCCGTATTCATTTTCTTTTCAATTTTCGGAGGCTCTGATTTTGCCTCCCTGACCGGCGCAGCCAGCTGGCTGAACGTCGCAGCGTCGATCGGAATTGTCGCAATTCCGATCGGGTTGCTGATGATCGCCGGTCAACTCGATATTTCCATCGGTTCGCTGATACCGGCCGGCTCGATGACCCTTGCGATCGTGTCCGGACATTATCATGCGCCAATCCTCGTTGGCATTGCGGCGGCGCTGGCTCTGGGAGCAGTTGTAGGACTGCTGAACGGGCTAATCGTGGTCCGAACCGCTGTCCCCTCATTTATCGTGACGCTGGGGACGCTCTTTGCGGTAGCCGGCTTAACGCTGGGTCTCTCCGTCCTCCTAACTGGAACCACGAGCGTTGCCATCAAGCCCGGGCCGGAAGCAAAATGGATGCTCGGCCAGTTCATCGGTGGACTCTATCAGGTGACCATCTTGTGGTGGATTGCGGCAGCACTGCTCTTCGGGTTTATTCTGCACTACTCTCCATATGGCAACTGGATTTTCGCCATGGGCGGCGACCAGGTGAGCGCCCGCAATGCCGGCATTCCAACCGAGCGAATGACCATTCTTTTGTTCATGAGCAGCGGTGTCAGCGCCACTTTCGTTGGCTTGTCGCAGGCTATCCTATACAGCAGCGCCCAAGTCTCCGCAGGTCAATCATACATCTTCAACGCCATCATTTCGGTGGTGGTCGGTGGTGTCTTGCTCTCCGGCGGCTACGGCTCGGTATTCGGGATCGTGTTGGGCACATTGACTTTCGCGATCGTGAACCAGGGGATCTACTACACCCCGTTCGACGCAAACTGGGCGAGCCTGATCATCGGCATATTGCTCCTGTTGGCTGTCGTGTTGAACAACACCTTCCGGAAAGTGGCGTTGACACACGCCCCTGCAAAAGGGAAAGCGAAGAAATGAACCCTCCCCTTCTCAAACTAACCAATGTCAACAAGTCGTTCGGCCCGATCGACGTTCTTTACGACATCTCACTCGAAGTGAAGGCTGGCGAAGTTCTCTGTCTGCTCGGCGACAACGGCGCCGGAAAGTCGACTCTCATCCGGATCATGTCCGGGGTCCATACGCCGACCTCCGGAACCATCGAGATGAATGGCAAGGTTGTTGCCTTCAAAAGCCCCCGCGATGCAAGCGAACATGGCATTGCAACGGTGCACCAGTTCGGCGGTACGTTTCCGCTGATGAGCATCGGACGTTCGTTCTTTGTCGGCGCCGAGCCGACCAAGGGATGGGGACCGTTCAAGCGCTTCGACCGTGTTCGAGCCAACGATATCGCGGTCAAGGCCGTGCAGGGTCTGGGGATCACGCGCATCGACGACGGTGATCGCCTCGTTGGCGGCCTCTCGGGTGGTGAGCGTCAGGCACTCGCAATCGCCCGCGCCGTGCATTTTGGCGCCAGCGTTTTGATCTTGGACGAACCGACCGCAGCACTTGGCGTCAAGGAAGCGGCTCACGTGCTTCGCATCGTCCTTCAAGCGCGAAGGAAAGGCATTGCGGTCATTTTCATCACCCACAATGTCGTTCACGCGCTGACGGTAGGCGACCACTTCGCCGTTCTCATCAGAGGTGCAAAAGCGGCCGACTTCAAAAAGGGAGAAAAAAGCCGCGAAGAGATTACAGACCTTATGGCTGGCGGCGAGCACATGGCAGAGCTTGAGGCCGAAATCGAGAGCTACATGGCCGTACATGACGCACCGTGAGGGTCGTGCACGTGGCCCTGCTGCGTGCGATCGTCCGAACCACGCGGCAGCGCCCTGGAAGAACAGACATTAAAATTCTACGATGTTTTCCGGACCGTAAAGGTTAAACGGCACGTTCGATCGGTACGGCAACTTCAGGTGCTCAAGGCCGGCAAATCCAAAATGATGGCGCAATATGTCGATGGCGTATTGGGCTTGACGCTCGGGGCTCTGATCGATCGTCATGGTCATGACGCCTTCTTTCAACATTTGCCTTGTGTGCGGCGTAAGTTCATGACCGACGAAAATTGGCCGGCGGCGCAATATGTCGGCTCGAATGGCACTGGCAACCGCGCGATTTGCGGCCCCCACATTATAAATGGCGACCGTGTCCGGTGTGCGCTTGAAAGCCTCACGCAGGAGTATCTCCGAACGATCCAGCTCGTCGCCACCTTCTAGCACTTCGGTGACGCTGAGCTGAGGACAGTGCTGCGAAAAATAATCACGGACTCCATGAACTCGTTCTGCATGCGATTGGAAGCCGAGATGATTGCAGAGCACCGTTATCGGCCCCGGTGACTTGATCATTTTGTCCAGGAGATATCCCGCAGTTCTGCCCGCATGGTAGTGATCCGTGCCGGCATAGGCGAGCCGGGGCGACCGGGGCAGATCGGAGATTATGGTGACAACGGCTACGCCACGCGCTTGGAGCCCTTCGATCGCCGAATGTACGAGTTCGTGCTCGGGCGCGTAGATGATGACGGCATCGCTTGTCGTTTTTCTCATCGCTGACGAAACCGAGACCGGGCTTTCCTCTGGCAGGATTGTGCGATGTATCACTACAGAGCGATCGATGCTTTCCATCAGCTTGTTGAATTCCTGATGCATGCGCGCGATCAAGGGCAAATCCGGTCGCGCGAGAATGATCTCGATCCTCACAAGTGCATGATATGTTTCTGGAAGAATGCGTCGTACCTGGAGGCTGCGAGCAACTTCGAGTACGCGCTGGACCGTAGCCTTGCTGACGTTGCCGCGTTCGTTAAGCACCCTGTCGACGGTCGCGATACCGACGCCAGCGATCTCGGCAATCTGCTTCAGGCTCACTTTAGATAGTCGGCCACCGCCCAATCGCTGTCCCCCAAGCCAAGAACTCTTTGGACGTCACCTCCCCGATGAAGCCAATTGAATTCAACGGGGATCCTTACCGCGATATTTAGGTAGCGTCCATCTTCGAAATTCCGGCGAGCCGATGCCGCCGCGGCGATATCCATTCGGCTCGCGAAGTTCCGGGGAACCTCATTCGGCTGGCGCAGAATCCAGTTCATGAAATTCCGGCCGGAACGGTTTCGCCGTTGGCGGTAGGTTCCTTCGAACAAAATAGTTCTGGTCCTTCATCTGCCTGATCACCGCAGGAATGATTTCGCGATAGGCCTCGAAAAACCCCGAATATGGCGGAGGAAGGTCATGCTTGATAAGATCATGCAACCGCGGCAGCTGATGGTAAGGGACCATCGGAAACATGTGGTGTTCGAGGTGATAGTTCATGTTGCTGTAAAGGAAGCGCGAGATTGGGTTTATATAAACCGTTCGCGCGTTCAGGCGATGGTCGAGCACGTCCTCGGCCAGGCCCGCATGTTGCGTTAGTCCGCAGACGACCGCATGCCACACGCCGAAAAGGCGGCCGCCAGGCACCAAGACAAGAGGAATGACGGACTGCAGAACGATGCACAACACAATAACAGCAAAGTAGATCAGCAGCCAAATACGGGCTTGATTGAAGACCTTTCCGTTCTCGCTGGCGGGGATGAAGTCCGCCTCATCCGGCGTAAGTTTGCCGGTCGCATGTCGAAACATGCTGATAAACGCATGATAGACATCCAAAATGCCGAAGAAACTGAAGAAGATCGCCACAAGCCTCGCAGGTCTCATGGCGACAATCTCAGGATCGCGGCCCACAATGATCGTGTCGGTATGATGCCGTGCGTGGCTCCATTTCCAAACGGTTGGTTCGCGCATAATCATGAAGCACGACACTTGGTAGATGAGGTCGTTCATCCACATGGTTTTGAACGCCGTTCCGTGGGCGCATTCGTGCCATCGGGAATCAGTCCATGCGCTGTACATCAGGCCGTAGACGAAAAGGCACGGAACAATCCACCAGGTTCCCCATGTGAGTACCACGCCCGTCGCAGACGAAACGATCAGAATGAACCAGATGGCGGTGTCACGAAGGGCGGGTCCATTGGACCGGCGCATCAGTTTCTTCATTTCCTCGCGCGGTACATCGGTATGATACCATTGGGCTGACGCCAAACCGCGAGCCACCGCCGCCTCGCTGTCGCGTCCGGTTAAACCATAATCCCGACCAGCCATGGACCTGTTTCCTCCAAATAATGACACCGCGCTGCGACGCGGGCCTCCAAGCTGGAGTCGAGCACAATATACCCAGTGTGAAACTAAGTTTCTTGAGTGGTTCGCATCAACGCGTTGCTTGAACCCTGCCTCCATGAGTGAAGAATCCGCTTACCGCCCACGGACTCAAGGCGCGGAGGAAGTGGGAGAAGGAATGGCGCAAGAACTCGTGGTGCTTCAATCTCTTTGGGCGATGGAGCGCAGACATACCGACGGCTTTGAGCCCTCGCTGGAGTCCAACCTCGACAGAATTTTCGAGGGCAATTTCGCTGGAACAAGTGCGCAATGGGACGATCATGCATATGTGTCCCACTTGTCTCAACTATTGACTGATAGGAATCTGATTGCCGAGGGCATCGTTTTTCCGAAATCGGTGGAAGAGCTCAAACCGATACTGGACTTGGCAACTCGATTCCCAGTTTGCCACCTCAATGTTCAGCCTGACATTCGTCCACGGCGAATTGAGGAGTGCCTGCCATTCCTGGAAGGGTGCCTGCGCTTGGCGGAGGAGGTCGATTTTCCGATATATTTCGAGACTCATCGGGATCGGATGACAACCGATTTGCTGTTTACCCTGGACCTGATGGACGCGATCCCGGGCATGCCGCTTCTCGCCGATCTCTCGCACCTGCTGGTGGGTCGAGAGTTTCCATATCCGGTATCGGAGGAAAACCATCGGCTCATCTATCGAATTCTTGAGAACAGCTGGGCGCTACATGGCAGGGTTGCTTCCCGAGAGCAGGTGCAGATCGAGATTTCATTCCCCCACCACCAAATCTGGGTCGATCTCTTCGCGCACTGGTGGGATCACGGAATGCGCAGTTGGCGAAAACGAGCTCACTCAGATGCCAAACTGGTGTTCACCTGCGAGTTAGGCCCCAAGCCCTATTCGATAACCGGTCGAGACGGCAATGACTCCACGGACAGGTGGGCGGAGTCGCTGCTGCTCAAGGATTTAGCCACGCGGCTTTGGGTGGCGACGGCCTGATCGTGAGCGAGCGATGATCGTGGGAGCCCCATCAATGTGATGCGTTCGCATCACTGCAATTGTTGTTCGGGGGGATAAGTCAGGTGATAACCGAGACATAAAATTCACAGGGAGTTCTTGCTATGGACGACTCGCTTTTTGGCAAGCGAAACAAACGAGGCGATTGGGCCCCGAACCGGGTGATCGAGTACGCCCCGGTGTTTACCTGGCCCGCCAAGCCTTTTGCATTCCTCAAGTGGTTCTTCGGCTTTCCCGGATTTCTCTTTCCATGGACGGTCACCTACGCTGCCTTCGCCACCATCATGTGGCTCTATCTCACGCCATCAATGGAAACGATGAAGACGTTCGAGCCTGGCTGGATCGCTTACGTTTTTGCGCGAAACACCGTTATCGTTCTCTTGTGGGTCGGCTTTTTCCATCTTCGTCTTTACATGCAACGCAGGCAGGGTACGAACTTCAAATACAATGGTCAGTGGCCATCCACATCCAACGACGCGTTCCTTTTCAAAAATCAGAACATCGACAATCTGATTTGGACATTCGCGAGCGCGGTCCCTTTCTGGACGGCTTATGAAGCTCTGACGCTCTGGGCCTTCGCCAACGGCTATATTCCCTATGTCGATGCCGCGGAGCATCCGATATATTTCGTGCTGCTCATGCTCGCGGTGCCTCTGTTCCGTGAACTGCATTTCTACTGCGTGCACCGTCTGATCCATTGGCCGCCGTTGTACAGAACAGTTCACAAGCTTCACCACAACAACGTAAATCCTGGGCCATGGTCCGGCTTGGCAATGCATCCCGTAGAGCATCTGCTCTATTTCTCTGGTGTCTTGATCCATTGGGTTGTCCCATCCCACCCCATTCACGCGGTGTTCCAACTGGCGCATGCAGCTCTCTCGCCTGGACCTGGTCATGCCGGATTTGACAAGATCGAAGTTGGTGAGGGTGGCATGGACCTCCCTTGCTACGATCACTACCTTCACCACAAATATTTCGAATGCAACTATGCGGACAACGGTGTCTTCCCGGTAGATAAGCTCTTTGGTACCTTCCACGATGGCACGCCTGAATCCCAGGAGCGAATGGACCGGCGCTTCATGGCTCAAGCGAAAAAGGCGGCGGAGAAAGCCGAACGGAAAAAGCGACGATCGACGGTAAGTTGAGAGCGGGGGGCTGGGCGCACGTCTAGCCCCTTGTTCGTTATAGGACTGCTCCTATTTCCCCCGTGCGGTTGTGCATCGTTTGGGAAAATTGATCTCGCCAGGAACGGGTTCTCGCCATGCCATCCAAACAAAAAGCCGGCAAGGTAAACCTACAGCACATCGCGGACAGGGCCGGCGTTGGGATCGCAACCGTCGATCGCGTACTGAATGAGCGTGGGAATGTCAGTTCCGCAACCACAAACAAGGTGTTGAATGCCGCGCGAGAGATGCAGCTGAAGCGGCATTTGCCTGAATCCTATTACAAGGCGGTTCGTATCGAAGTGCTGCTCGCCAGACCGGAGCTGCCTTTGATTGATCGCATGAATCAGGAGTTCAAGCGGCTATCGCGAAGCATAGATCGATCGGTCTTTATCCATAGGAAAATTCTGAGAAACGAACGGCCTGAAACCATCGCAGCCGCTATCAAAGAAACCTCAGGCAACGCGGTGATCGTTTATGCGCAAGAACACGAAGTCGTCCATCAGGCGATCGAACGAAACCTTGCTCTCAACATCCAAACTGTGACGATCATATCTGATCTTCCGAACGCACTACGGCTGGCGAACGTCGGAATAGACAATCGGAAGGCCGGTCGCACCGCGGCATATTTCGTTTCCAACATGTCCCCGCCTGGCTCCAAATTTCTGATACTGTGCAACCATCTCGGCTTTCATGGCCATTCCGAACGCGTGCGCGGGTTTCTCGATTTTCTGACCGAGAACAGGCCTGATTTGTCGGTGGTTGAAGTGATCGAAGGCTTCGACGATGACGCCCGCTCCCATGTCGGGCTGAGCCAAGCGCTTGCCAAACATGCTCACATCGCGGCAATTTACAATACAGGGGCGGCAAATGGTGCGGTGTTTTCCGTTCTGAAGCCGCTCGCCAAAGAGTCAAGACCGCTCTTCGTGGGCCACGAGCTCACTGACGAGACACGGCAGATGCTCAAGTCTGGCATAATGACGATGGTGATCGACCAGAACCCCGAGATGCAGGCACTATGGGCGGTCGAGGTAATTCTCAATAGGCTCGGTTTCGCGGGTACGGCGAAGCGGGATGAGAGCGGGCAGATACGCGTACCCTTCACCCTCTACAGTCCGGAAAACATCATCGAGTAAGCAGATCCGGACCCGCTATGCGTTGGCGACTTTCTCCAGAAAGGCATCAAACATGCGCTCATCCATTCTGACTTCGTGCTTGGGCTCCGGGTAAATGCCGGCTTCAACCTCACTGGCAAAGGCGCGATATGCGTCGACCCGCAATCTTTGGACCTTCGCAAGCTCCGACGGTATGTCCGCATATCGTTTTGCGTGGCGGGGATAGTGGCCCGAGTTTGTGCCTAGGATGTCGGCACTGAAGAGGTACTGCGTGTCACATGCAGAGCCACAGCCCATGCCCTGCGTTATCATTCTGGTATTCTTTGTAAGAAAGTCCGCGAGTTGAACGGGCACTACTTCCATCTCGACTGCCCAGGCTCCGGCGCTTTCGAGAGCCTTCATTTTCCGATAGATACCAAGAGCTTCTTCTTCGGTCTTTCCTATGGCGCGATAATTTGTCCAGGTAGCCCATCGCGGTACCAGTCCGACATGTCCGGTTACCGGGATTCCTTCCTTCGCCATAGCCTCGACGATGGTGAGATTGCCAGTGAAATACACAGCGTCGGCGCCGATCTCAAGCGCCTCGAACCCAACTCGGATACCATCCGACGCACTGCATATCGCGCCCTGCTTGGGGGCAGCTTGAATGAACACGCTTGGCGCCGCGGACCGTATTTCCAGGAGAGCTGGCGACACTTCGAATGTGAAAATATCCACGCCCGCCTCGGCAGCGGCGGCGGCTTCGAGACCGTCATTAACGTGAAGTTCGAGGAACTTCTGCTTTCCTTTCGATTGCAGGAAGTCGTAAACGGATCGCTTCTTGGTCATGGTTGGTCCTTGTCGCCGCTGTCCCGAGATCGCAATGCACATAGTGCCCTGCCGCGGAGGCTCGCCGAACAGCCAGGAGTACCGCGCGCCTCCCGGTCTCAGCATGGCGCCGCGGGGATCGCTCTCAACAACAATACTGATCAAAATCCATCAGTTCTTCTCCTTGTGATGGGTTCACATCACCAACTCGGATTACGCGGTCTGCGAATTGTGGTCCAATCACACACGATGGAGCGGCTCGGCGCTGAGTGGGGAGGATTTGCAGCGAGAAGACCGCGAAGCGCTCCGTGTCGGCAGCTGACCAATTATGAAATTGCAGAGCCCTCTTCCTCCCGGGCGACATGTTCGCCGTGCGGTTCTGCCCGTGTCGCTCCCGCATGATCCTCCCGCGGGAGCGACACAACACCCGAACTGATGGTGCTCCGTCATGATCAATTGGAATTGAAGTGGGTTTACGAGATGAAATATCGACAGTTTGGCAAGACGGGTTGGCAGGTAAGTGAGATCGCGTTTGGCGGCTGGCAGTTGGGAGGAGATTGGGGAGTGGTCGACGACTCTCAGTCGATTGAAACCCTTCTCCATGCGTATGAACGGGGCATCAATTTCGTCGATACCGCTGAGCTGTACGGCAGCGGCCGAAGCGAAGAAGTAATCGGCCGATCACTCAAGGAATGGAAAGGCGACAAGATATATGTTGCCACCAAGGTGCAGCCTATCAGGTGGCCAGACCCCAATCTATCTGACCCGGAGATGAGGGGGCGATATCCGAACTGGCATTTGCGGGAGAATGTCGAAAATTCGTTGCGGCGATTGGACGTGGAGCGCATCGACCTGTTCCAGCTTCATTGCTGGGTGGCGGACGGGCTACAGACGCTAGAGTGGCTGGAAGTCTTGAATAGCCTGCGGCAGGAAGGAAAGATCGACAAGATTGGAGTTTCCATCCGCGATTACCGTCCCGAGGAAGGCGTCGACCTTGCGCGCTTCGGGCTCGTCGACTCCATCCAAGTGGTTTTCAATCTCTTCGAGCAGAGACCCGCTTCAGAATTGTTCAAGGCGGGTGAGCAGACGAACACCGCATTCATCGCTCGAGTGCCTCTCGATTCCGGTTCGCTTGTGGGAAATTGGACCGAACTTACCCACAAGACGTGGGAGCCGACATCGGTCCCCGCCACGCTCTTCAGGGGGAAGCGGTTTGCTGAGACTCTGAAGCGGGTCAACGCCCTCAAGCATGAAATAGCCCCTTTCTTCGGCTCGCTTGCGGAAGCCGCCATGCGTTACGCCCTGAGCGCGCCCGCCTTGTCGACCCTGATCCCCGGAATGAAGAACAAGGAAGAGGTTGACATGAATATCGCCTACTCCGACGGAATGCCGTTTCCAGCCGAGTTGTCCGAGCGGCTCACCAAGCATTCATGGCCGAGAAATTTCTACGTATGAGGCGGATTACCCGATCGCGTGTTCGATGGCGACGAGGCGCCTCCGGCATTTGCATTTTTTGACAGAACAATGGCCATCAGGCCCAACGACATGGAAACGAGGAGGATCGTCCGTGGCTGACAAAACAAAATTCGCGCTCAATCACATGACAACGCCGAGGCTAGATAGCCGGGAGCTCATCGACTTGGCAGCCAAGCTTGGCTGCATCGGCGTCGAACTCCGAAACGATCTGGCGGACAAAGGCCTTGCGACGCGCGAATTCTTCGATGGCGAGCGGCCTATGGAGATCGGCGAGTATGCACGCGGCAAAGGGGTGCGGCTCCTGGGTCTTTCCGAAGCATATGGTTTCAATCGGTGGTCCGAAACGATGAAGGACAAGATCAGCCTTCTGATCGCCCAGGCGAAGGAGAGCGGGGCCGAGTCCATAAGCCTGATACCGAGCAATGACGGGGCTGAGCAGCCGAGCGAACGGCGCTTGTCCGATCTTCGGAACGCTCTCGCCACGATCATGCCCATGCTTGAAGAAGCGGACCTTGTCGCGCTCGTCGAGCCACTCGGTTTCACGACATCGTCGCTGCGGTTGAAGCGGGAAGCAGTCGACGCGATCGAGGCCGTCAATGGCAAAGGTCGCTTCCGCCTCGTGCATGACACGTTCCACCATTTCCTCGCCGGTGAGACTGAATACTTTCCCGAATGGACGGGGATAGTTCACATTTCGGGCGTGGTTGATCCGATGCTTGCCCCTGAAGAAATGCAGGATGGTCACCGCATCCTGGTAGACGAAGCCGATCGACTAGGGAACGTCGAGCAAATCAAGATGCTGGAGGCAATGGGGTACAAAGGCGCTTATTCCTATGAGCTCTTCGCGACCTCGGTGCACGCCGATCCGACGATCGAAGCGAGCCTCCGGCAAAGCATGGAGTTCATCGGGGCGGCAGTCGCACGCGCGCGCTGACCGCGATCACGATTCGCGTGGGCGTCTCCTCCACAAGGATATCTCCCAAACAGCCCTACGCGGAAACTGACCCCGGGCGTAGCCCGGGGTCAGTAATTACGATAGATGCAGCGGTCTCTGACATGAGCGAACGGCCGGCCAGCTAAAATGAACAGGGCGCTCGACCCTTGCGGGGAGCGCCCTGTCAGACCCGGACAACCACGCGCGACAGCCAAGCTGCTGCGAAAAGCGGTCATCAAAACGGGTAGTGAGCAATAGATGTAGATCCGCTGCACGATGTTCAAGGCCTGTTCACTCGTGGGGCGCTCACGGCTCACCAACCCGTTCGAGTTCGAAGAAATAGATCCGATCGTCTGCCTGGATCGTCATCGCTTCTATGATCCTGCGATGATCCATCCTGCGGAAATGGTCGATAATCGGCTGATCGTCATACGCCATCGCGGCACTCGCCACGCCCAGGGACGCCACGGGGCCTTTGGCCCGGAATCCGCGCGCATCTCCGGCGTGAACCGCTTGCCGAACCAGCCGAGGTTTTCCAGCACACCGTCGAAAGGGTGGCCGGACGGAATGCCCCGACCGGTCCATAGCCCGATGATCTCGCGCGCCTCCACCGGCGGCAAGCTTCGAAACTCATAGAGCGCTTTCTGCATCTCCGACTTGCTCACTGCCGACAATCTTCTTCTGGCGATGGGACGTACGAACTACGCGATATCGCCCTTCTCTTGTTCTTCCCGGCGCTGTTGGGTGCGCCGTTTTGACCTGGCCTTTTGCCGAGCGGTTCGCAACTCTTCCAGCGTCGGCAGCCACCAACCTCGAGCGAGCTCGTCTTTGCTATGTGGCGTTCTCGCTGGCCAGGTCATAACCAGTTCCGCCAGCGAACCAGGTCGCCACGACGCCCAAACATGCTCCTCGCTTTGGCCTGCAGGAAAATAGAACGCACTGACAGTCGCGGGATCTGCCAACTCGCCGTCCATTCCTGTGAAGATGACGACACCAGCATGCGTGCCGATCGCACGCCCGAACGGCGGGACATCGTCAGCGGGAACAGGATAACGTTGTCGCCGCCGCTCCCTCGATTTCCTTTTCGATGCTTCCTCTTCATCAGTGCCCTTCCTGGCCTCACGGCGCGCTTTCCTCACCTCGGGTTCGTTGTGTGCAGCGGCCGCCTCGATCGCCGGCCATCGCCGGCGGAGTTCGTCGTATGACCGGTAAGGGACAGTCCACAGTCGGCGATCTGCGTCCCAGCGTGCCGACGGGATTTCGCGAATTTCGTTCACGACAGTGCGCGAGTAGGGAGTCCGGATTTGAAAGGCCGAAGGCGTGGTTTCGAGATAGTGGCTTTCGATCGGATCGAATGCGAAAGCGTCCCTACCCTTTTCGTCGGCAAACGCATCGGCTTCCGCTTCCATCTCGGAGAGCCAGCGACCGATGCGCCTTTCGGCGGTTCGCCCGGGCACGAACCAGGCATTCAGGCTGTCACTCCAGCGGGCGCGAGGGAAAGATTCCCGAAAGCGCTGCACGGTTATGCGATCGTGCGGCAGGTCGGTCGTTGCGCCAACACGTAGGTCAGATGGAGCGGTTTCGTTCGGTTCCTTTTCCATGGTGCCTTGCCGCCGGCCGCCGCGCGGCCTCAAAAGTTCACGCTGCCTTCCTGGATTTTCCGAGACGCTTGATGGCGTGTTCAAGCGGCCGCTGACCGTCGCAATAATCCTGCCATGCCGAGCTTTTCGCAAGCAGCGCGGGCACAGTGCGAACCGTGAACCGCATGGGATCAAGGTCCGCTTTGACCTGAGTCCATGTCAGCGGCATCGACACGGTGGCGCCCGGCCGCGCCCGCGGCGAAAGTGGCGCCACCGCTGTCGCCATGCGATCGTTGCGCAGGTAGTCGAGAAAGATCCGCCCCTCGCGCTGGTTCTTCGCCATCTTGATCAAGTAGAGGTCCGGATTGTCGCGGGCCATCTGTTCGCAGACGTCATGGGCAAAGCCCTTCGCTATATCCCAGTTGAGTTTCTTGCCCTTTGATACGGCAAGAGGCGTCACCACATGCAACCCCTTGCCGCCCGTCGTCTTGCAGAAGCTGACGAGCCCAAGTTCCTCCAGCCGGTCACGGATTTCGCGGGCGGCTTCGACGACGGTGGAGAATTCGACGTCAGGACCGGGGTCTAGGTCGAACACCAGACGGCCAGGCACTTCCGGCTGACTGGGCTCACAATTCCATGGATGCAGCTCGACACCGCCGATCTGGGCGATGGCCGCCAAGCCTTCGACGCGGTCGATCTGCAGGTAAGGCTTCTTGTCGCCAAACACCGTGACCAATTCCAGCAGGTTCGATGTCCCCGGCATGGCATGCCGCTGAAAGAACTGCTCTCCGCCGATGCCGTCCGGTGTGCGAATGATCGAGCAGGGGCGTCCCTTGATGTGGTCGATCAGCCAGGAGCCGACGGCTTCGTGATAGTGCGCCAAATCCACCTTAGTCACCGGCTCTCCGTCACCGGCATCCGGCCATAGCGGCTTGTCGGGACTGGAGATCATGACGCCCATAACCTCTACCTTCGCGCCCCTGCGGAAACGCTTTGGCGCCGGCTTCGACGTCTCGGGATCGGGCACCTCGGTTTTGGCTGGTGAGGCCGGCTTCTCGGCCTCCACTTCCGCCGCGGGCTTATCTTCCCGCAAGCCCTTGAATGCGGCTTGGCGCACTTGGCCATCGGCCGTCCAGCCGGCAAACTCGATCTCGGCGACGAGTTCTGGTTTCAGCCAGACGATATCGGGACTCTTCTTCGGCGCCCCAATCCCTGTGAACGGCGACTTGGATGTCTCCTTTTCCTGCAGCTTGGGGAGCAGCGTCTCGACGATCTTGGCGCCATAGCCCGTACCGACGCGCCCGACATAGACAAAGTGGTCGCCGCGATTGACGCCGACGAGCAGGGAGCGGAACTTGCCGTTGGTTTTGGCATAGGCGCCGATGACCACCTCGTACCCTGCCCTGCATTTAGATTTCGCCCAGGTTTCCGTGCGGCCTGACTGATAGGGAGCGTCGCCCTGCTTGGAGACAATCCCTTCCAGCGACAAACGGCAGGCGGATCTCAGAACCGCATCGCCGCCGGTCTCGAAATGCTCGACGAAGCGCAGACGCGGATCCTCGCCGGCGTCCGACAACAGCGACGCAAGCCGTTGCTTCCGCTCTGTGAGCGGCAGCTCACGCAGATCTGCCTCGCCGACGAAAAGCAGATCGAAGGCAAAGTACACCAGATCGTCGGTCTTTCCTTCCGACAGCGCCGCCTGTAGCGCGGCAAAATCCGGGGCGCCGTTTTCGTCGAGCGCGCAGATTTCTCCATCGATGATGGCATCGGGAAGAGCCGAGGCTGACGTGGCGATGGCCGGGTATTTGGCGGTCCAATCCAGGCCCTTGCGGGTTTTCAGGGTTGCGTCACCATTCTCAATACGCATCTGGATGCGATAGCCGTCGAACTTGATCTCATGGATCCAGCCGTCGGCAGATGGCGGGCGCGCCAGGGTTTCGCAGAGCTGCGGCAAAATGAAATCCGGCATGGCGGATTTCGTCCGCTTCGCAGCTGCCGACTTTTTCGTGGTCTTCACACCCGCTTTGCGGTCCTCGGCGGCAAGACCGTGATTACTGTCCCACACCGCATCCGCCTCGAGGTCGCCATTCTGCAGCATGAATGGCTTGGGCTTCCTGCCTTTTCCGGCTGCGATCGCCTCCATCGTCCGGCTGGAAGCCACGGACGTATTATTTTCCGCCAGGACGGCCGCTCCGTTTTCCTCGACCGAGAAGTCGTCGTGATGCTTGATAAGAAGCCAGTTGGTCCGTTTGCCGCCATCGCGATCATGGCGCATGCGCACGAGGACGAAGCTACCGTGCAGCCGCTTGCCCTCAAGGGTGAACTTGAAATCACCTTTCGCGAGCGCCTCCTCCGGAGTCTTGTTGCCTTCAGGCTCCCAGTAACCGCGATCCCACAGCATGACCGTGCCGCCGCCATATTGGCCTTTTGGGATGGTGCCTTCGAAATCGCCATAGTCGAGCGGGTGATCTTCGACTTCGACGGCCAACCGCTTGTCGTGTGGGTCCAGCGAAGGACCCTTGGTCACCGCCCAGGATTTGAAGACACCATCGAGTTCGAGTCGAAGGTCGTAGTGCAGACGGGTCGCATCGTGCTTCTGGATCACGAACCGCCGACGGTTCGACGACTTCACCTGCGTCTCGCCACTTGGCTCGCCCGTTTTCTTGAAATCGCGCTTGGCACGGTATGTCGAAAGATTGTCGACCATGAACTCCAGGCTCCCTCCTGCTTGTTGATGTCCCAGGATCAAAACGCCGTGGTAGGCCAGTAGTTTCACCGCTTCGAGGACTGAGTAAACGGAGTTGTTGATATCGCCGAGAACACTGCTATGTTCTCTCTTTGTTTCGCTGTAAACAGTCAAACGAGATGTGCTGACTCTGCAGCCTTTCTTGTTGAAGCCGCCATGAACGATATGAGCAACATCCCGGTCCGGAAAATCGTCCATGTCGACATGGATGCCTTTTACGCGTCGGTCGAACAGCGAGACAATCCGGATCTTCGTGGCAAGCCGCTCGCGGTCGGTGGATCCGCGGCGCGCGGCGTGGTGGCCGCCGCAAGCTATGAGGCACGCGCCTTCGGTGTCCATTCCGCCATGCCGTCGGTCACAGCAAAACGGAAATGTCCGGACCTGATTTTCGTGCCGCCGCGCTTCGACGTCTACAAGGCGGTTTCCCAGCAAATCCGCGAAATCTTCGCCGAATACACCCCGCTGATCGAGCCGCTATCCCTCGACGAGGCCTATCTCGATGTCACCGAGAACTTGAAGGGCATGGAAATCGCCACCGAGATTGCGCTGGAGATCCGTGCGAAGATCAAACAGGTCACCGGGCTCAACGCCTCAGCCGGCATTTCCTACAACAAGTTTCTCGCCAAGATGGCCAGCGACCTCAACAAACCCAATGGCCAAGCCGTCATCACGCCGAAGAACGGACCAGGCTTTGTCGAAACCCTGCCCGTCAAGAAATTCCACGGTGTCGGGCCGGCGACGGCCGAGCGCATGCGCAAATACGGGATCGAAACCGGGCTCGATCTGAAATCGAAGTCGCTCGCCTTCCTGCAGGAGCATTTCGGGAAGTCCGGCCCGTATTTCTATGGCATCGCCCGCGGTATCGACGAGCGCCAGGTCAAACCCGACCGCATCCGCAAATCGGTCGGAGCTGAAGACACATTTGTTGAGGACATCGATGACCTCGAACGGGCGACGGCAGAGCTGAAGTCGCTTGCCGAGAAGGTCTGGCGCCACTGCGAGTCACAGGGAATTGGCGGCAAGACGGTAACGGTCAAAATCAAATACTCGGATTTTACCCAGGCGACGCGCAGTCGGACCGGCACAGTGCCCTTCGCCAACATGGCGGATGTCTTCGAGGCGGCATCCGGACTTCTGGCAACCGTCTATCCCTTTAAGCTGTCCGTGCGCCTGTTGGGCGTGACGCTCTCGTCGCTGACCAACGATCAGGCCAGCACCGCGATCGAGGAACAGCCGCAACTCGATCTCAACCTGTAGCAAGAACAAGGTTCGTAAAAACGAAAAAGCCTGCCGCGGGAGGAGGTGCGGCAGGCTTTCCGAAAAGAACCGAACAGCGACGGGAGGAGGAGTGCCGCTGCTCCGACAGACGTCCCTGGGAGGAGGAGTGGGCCGTCTGAAAGTCGAAGCTTTGCGGGAGGAGGTGCATCGCTTCAATACTGCTTATCATACACCGATCGCGGACAGGGCCAATGTCTCATGCTGCACTTCAGCTATGCAAGGAAGACAAGTCTGAAAGGTCACTGAGCGAACGAGGAACCAAGCGACTTAGACCTGCGAACTCGACGCAAAAACGCCCGCATCATCAGCGGGCGTCGAGCAGTCTTAGAGACCAGATGCTGTGCGGTTAGCGCACGATCGATGCGCGGGCAACGTTGCGGATGTCGGCGCGGTCGATACCGAGGTCCTGCAGTTCGCGGCCAGTCAAGCGTCCGAGTTCGGTGACGGCCTGACGATACTTGCGCCAATTGTTGAAAGAGCGTGCTACGTTCATGATAATCCCCTTCCTGAGAGCTATGTGACGTCAGCAACCTTGCTTGGTTCCGGCGTCGTTTCGATGATTGGAATATAGGCATTTCAATCGGTTTAAAACAGAGACAATCCCTCACTCCACCTATGCGCAAGACGCATAGGATTTCCTTTTCCGGAGGACATGGCCCCCCGATTAAAGGTCGTCGGACGCCGACGCGTGAAAGCGCCGTCTCCGGCAGCGCGAGGTCCCGCAGGCGATCAAGCGGCTCGCCAAATCGTCGAAGCAGGCCGCTTGAACGCGCGGTCCATCAAATACCATAGCGCCGATCGAGTTCTTTCAGCGCGGACTGTACCTCATCGATAGAAATCGGCTCTGGCATTCCCGGCACCTGCCGGAGGGCCGGCTTGGAATCGATAGCGTAAAAGTCGGAGGCCCAGGCCGCGAGGATCGTTCGCTTATCATCGACGGAAAGAGCCGGCGCTCTCACCACATCGATTGGCCGCCGAAGCTGCAGACCCTGAAGCAAGACCGCTGGTCCCATCGCCATGGCGCTGCTAGCCGCCTGCTGCAACATGTCGTGCGTCATCGGGCCACCTCACTGTACGTGTGGATCCCGGTCACGCCGCAGGCGTGTGGCCGCGATCATATTGGTTTCCGGCGCCAGCAGATCGTGTTTCTCAGCGAAGGCCGCAAATAGGCCACGCACGGTTTCCGCTTCAATCTCGCCACGCAGTGCCGCACTGCAGGCCTTGAGGGCAATCGCATGCGCGCTGTCCCTGAGTGACGTCGGGCACTCGGAAAGATGCCGGTAGGCATCCATGACGCTGCGAACCTCTGATGGGTAGCCAAGGCCGACGAGAATGGAAACAGGCTGTCTAAACATATCGGGTTTCATCGCTCTCTCCTTCCCAACCCGGAATGTTGATGGGCGCCGCAGTGACGGCGCCCTTGTTGAGCGGACAATGCAGGTTAAGCCGCCTTGTGCGCTTCGATCTGCGCGGGAGCAGCAGACATCAAACCAGCAGCGCTCTCGATCGAGATCTTGCGCGGCTTCAGTGCCTCGGGGATCTCCCGAACCAGATCGATCGACAGGAGTCCGTTGCTGAGGTCCGCCCCGTTCACCCGGACGTGGTCGGCGAGTTCGAACCGGTGCTCGAACGGCCGGCCGGCAATGCCGCGATGCAGGTAGCCCTCGGCAGCCGCTTCCTGCTTCTTGCCGGTGACTGTCAGTAGATTGGATTGGAAGGTGATGTCGAGTTCGTCCTGGGTGAAGCCCGCGACCGCGATCGAAATCCGGTAGGTGTCGTCACCGGTCTTGACGATGTCATAGGGCGGCCAGTCACTGATCGACCGGGCGCGCTGGGCGTTTTCCAGAAGATTGAAAACCCGGTCGAAGCCGACGCTGGAACGGAACAGAGGTGCATAGTCGTAAGATGTTGCCATAGCCATATCCTCCTTGAGCAACATGGATATAGAAGCGCCGAAAGCGGCGCTCCCAGCAAGGCCAGCCCTGATTCAGCAGCTGGCGACAATCGATTTGGTTTTTGAGAATTTCGGATTCAAGAGTAGCGGCAGAAAAAAATTTGCTCGTTTTCGGCTTCAGCACACCAGCTTAATCCTCCTCATAAACGGCCGCATTATCCTGAGCTTCGTGCACGACTTCTCGGTCAGGCGATGCCCTTGCCGCCGGTGACACCATAGACCTCACCGTTGATGAAGCTTGCTTCCGACGATGCAAGCAGGACGAACACGGGAGCCAGTTCAACCGGCTGGCCGGGCCGGCCAAAGTCGCTGTCCTTGCCGAAGTTCTTCACCTTCTCGTCGGGCTGCCCGCCACTCGGCTGGAGAACCGTCCAGACCGGTCCGGGTGCGACGACATTGGCGCGAATGCCACGCTCAATCAGCTGCTTGGCAAGGGCCTTCGTATAGGCAACGATACCGGCCTTTGTCGTGGCATAGTCGAGCAAGATCGGTGACGGCTGATAAGCCTGGATGGAGGCTGTGGTGATCACCGCTGATCCCGCCGGCATATACGGCACGGCGGCTTGTGCGATCCAGTGGAGCGCATAGAGATTGGTCTTCATCGTTTTGTCGAAATCTTCCGTAGACAACTCCTCGATCTTTTCGCGGTATTGCTGATGGCCGGCATTGATGACGAGGATATCGAGGCCACCTAGGCCAGAAACGGTTCTGTCGACCAGTTCTTTGCACCAGGACTCGTCCGTGATGTCGCCCGGAAGCGCGACGACCTTGCGGCCCTCGGCTCCGATAAGGCTCGTCACCTCCCTGGCATCCGCCTCTTCATCCGGAAGGTAAGCAATCGCGACGTCGGCACCCTCGCGGGCAAAGGCGATTGCCGCGGCACGGCCAATGCCAGAATCGCCGCCGGTCACGAGTGCCTTCCTGCCAGCGAGCTTCCCCGACCCGCGATAACTTTCCTCGCCGTGATCCGGCGTGGGATCCATCTTGCGGGCGAGGCCAGGCGCCTGTTGCGGTTGGTCTGGGAAAGGCGGTGCTGGATAAAGCGTGCGAGGATCGTACATGGAGGTCTTGTCGCTCATAATGACACCTAAAATTTTGCGAATTGCATGCGGAATGACTGTCTGCGAACGCCCGTTTCATCCCTTTGTTCCTGTGACGGCGTCGGCTCGGAACAAACTTTTTGCGTTGTCGTTCGTTCTGATTATCAACGAAGGAGGAAATGTCATGCCCCGTGGTGACAAGTCCAAGTACACCGACAAGCAGGAACGCAAGGCCGACCACATAGCCGAAAGCTACGAAGACCGTGGCGTATCCGAGAAGGAAGCCGAGCGCCGAGCCTGGGCGACCGTCAATAAGGATGATGGCGGCGGCAAGAAGGCCGGCGGTTCCGGACAAGGCAAGCATACCGGTCATCCGGCCGCCCACAAAGGCGGCGAGAAGGGCGGCAAGGCGGCAGCGTCGCGATCGGCCGCAGATCGTTCGGCTTCGGCAAAGAAGGCGGCGGCGACGCGGAAACGGAACCCCGAGCCCCGCGCCCATCATTGATCGGTTTTGTCCCATGACGGAGCAGACGCTACATCCCAACAGCCGACGGTTTCCTGATGGTCTTGAGGCAGGGAGACGACGTGCTTGCCCGGCTGGGAACGCTGATGGTCGACGAAGACATAGCTTCGGCCATGCTTTCTGGATTCGGGTTCGCTGGCCAGATCACCTTCGGCTTCTTCGATTTCGAAGCCCGCGAATACAAGCCGAAGACCTATGAAAACCTTGAGGTGACCAACTTGACGGGCTCGCTTGCCTGGAAGGATGGAAAACCGCTGCCGCATCTGCACGCAACCGCCGGCAGCTCTTCCTTCGAAGCGGTCGGTGGTCACCTGTTGGCGCTGGAGGTCGGTCGCGGTTCGATGGAGCTCCATGTGACTATACTGAGAGACCGGCTTGAACGGTCCACCGACGCGTCGATTGGCGCCAACGTCCTGCAACTCGGTCCGGCCGGTTGAGACACGAGGCTCGCTAGGCTGCCTCGTTTCAGTCGCTGATAGCGCCGCGGGGGACCGACAGCCGGATCGACAGTCCATTCGGCATCCATTCGCGCGAGATATCGACGCCCAGACTTTGACCGATTATCTGCTCAAGCCTGCTTCCAAAACCAATCGAACGTGTCTCCGGCGTAGCGTGTTGGGGACCGCGGCTCTCCAGCCAGACGATCTCCAGGATCTCGCCCTTCATCGTCGCTGCGATATCCAGCTTCCCCTCTTCGACAGACAGCGCACCATATTTCGCGGCGTTGGTCGCGAATTCATGGAACAGCAGCGCGAAGTTTGTAATTTTGGTGCCGCTGATGTCGATGTCATCTCCGATCAGCTGCCAACGATTGGCACCGTCCCGCTCATAAGGCGCGAGAATATTCGACAGAAGCTGAAAGAGGGTGGTCTCCGGAGCGCCGGTCGCGGCCTCACCGTTCAAACTCGGCAATGTCATCTCATGCGCCCGCGAGAGGGCCATCAACCTGTCCTTCATTCCGGCAGCGAGATCGGCAGTCGTCTTTGCCGTCCTTGCCGCAAGGGTGATGATGCTGCCGGTGATGGCGAACAGGTTTTTTACCCGGTGATGCATCTCGCGCAGCAGAAGTTCCTGACGCTCGGCGGCGCGCTTGCGCTCTGATATGTCGCGGGCAATTTTCGATGCGCCGATGATCTTTCCGTTGCCGTCCCGAATAGGCGAGATGGTGAGAGAAATATCGATCAGGCTACCATCTTTACGTCGTCGTATCGTCTCGAAGTGATCGACGCGCTCGCCGGCCTGGATGCGGGCGAGAATGGCTGGTTCCTCATCGAGGCGATCGGGTGGAATGACGATCGTGATCGGGTTGCCGATAGCCTCGTCTGCCGTATAACCGAAAAGCCGCTCAGCGCCCTTGTTCCAGGTCGTGATGACTCCGCTGAGGCTCTTGCTGACGATCGCATCGTCGGAGGATTCGACGATGGCTGCAAGAAAAGCTGCAGCATTATGTCCGTGCTGCGCAGCTTCTATGTCGGCCTCCAGCTGTCGCAAACGGAGCTGCGCCTCGCCCTCGTGTGGCTGGTTATCGGAAATCGACATTTACGCCCCGTCAATCAATGCATTTTTCAAGAAATCGAGACGGCCGAGACCGCTAATGCACCGCCGACCATATTCGCTAAACACCACCAACAACAGACAGAATGATATTGGGGATCGCAAATCCGTATGACGCCTTCCGAACGCGAGATCGCTGACAAGATGCCTTCGCCTTGAACCAATTCGAACCTTCAACCGGTAGTTCGCCAGGCACAAATCAAGGAAAATCCGTGCCTTGACCTTCAAAATTACCTGACAGCTCGAAGGGCCTTTGCACCGGATCGCCTCGCGAATTCCAGCAGAGCAAGCTCATAGCCGTGTCCGAACCAGGCCTGCTCGCCGAGTTTACCCAGCAAATCGTCTCCGGGAAGCCATCCAAATTCAGCCACTTCAGTGAGATCAGGAATGATCATAGAATCTCCTGTTCCCGGAATCTAAGCCGAAGTCAGGCATAAATTCCACTTATCCCCGCTGTGCAGATTTCCCGAGCCTGCTCTGGTCTTCATCCGTTTCTGTTGCCGGGAGTCAACGCTATGATCGAAGGCACAATCGTTGCAATGCTACCCGACCATGCCTCACGATGGGCTGCCAGTTTGCGCGATTGCTGGTATGTCTGATTGGCCGTTACCAGACTACGAAGATGCTGAACCAACGGGGATTTTTCACCTTGTCTATCGATCATCGAGAGATAGGTGACGAGTGTTTTCAACCCTTCGGCCGGGATTAGCAGACCATCAATGTCCGCAGCGGAAGACGCCTCTTTGATATCGTTGAGCGACCTCACCCATTCTCTCAGTAATACCTCTTGGAACGGCTCGCCTCTGGTATCGCCAGACAGGGTGAGAGCTAGCATAAAAAGCTTTTCTGGACTTTGATCCACCCAGCGATCGAAAACGGGGACTGCTACCTGACCCGGACCCTGCGGCTTGAATCTGGCGTCCGTGGTTACCGTGGTGATGGTGCCAAGGTTAGCCTTAAGGTGATCTGCTAACTCGCTCTGCAGTAATCGAAGCTCTGCCATGTTGACCGGCCACCACTGCGAAAACTCTTGCGCACGGTAAAATCCAATCACATCGATTGAAAATGTATGGCGTAAAGTTTCACGCTTCCGAACCTGCATCATAGTAAAGGAAGGAAATGCCTCGTCTTCACCATTTCGATCGAAATCTCGCAGAGGATCGACGAGTACAGCGAGCGCTCGAGAAGATGGTTCTTTTTCCAAGAGCCTCACGATCCGGTCAATTTGATTAAGCTTTCCGCCGAATAACCTGAGGCGCGATCCGTGTGGATATGGGAAGTCATTGTCACGGCTAGAACGTTCTAGCTGCCACCACTGAACAAGGTCCTCAAGCCAGTTCTGCATTTCCTCGTCTGTCACACCGTTTGAGCGGGGGTACTGAGACGGTAGTTTGAGCGAGCCCTTCCTCGTATCCGACGGGTCGTAGTGCACGATAAGGGTTTCGCCGATGTGGGATTTTGCTTTCTGAACGGCGCGCGCGTAGAGCTCGTCGAGATTAGATCCTTGTACTATACCCGGCGCGCCTTCCACATTCCGCAGACCGACAAGCGTAAGAGATACAGGCTCCGACACTGTTAAATCGAGCGCCGTGCGGGGGAGGTCAATTCGCTCTACCGAGATCTCCGGCGTATACGGGAGGCCTTTTAGAGTCAGCAACAGCGCCGCGTCATGATCTGCTCCATCTTGAAAAGTACCCGCAGACACGACGGCGATGCGATGCGGAGAATCGGGATCGGTGGACTGAACGTATTCATAGCGAAAGTTATGCTCGTGCTTGTGCCCATGAATTGCCGCAGCAACATTCGTTTCTTTCAAGACGGAGCGCAACTGTTCGAGATTGGTGATGCCCTCGAAAGGTTTGTACTCCACCCGAAAACTTGGCGACCGAAGATGGTGATGCATGACGGCCAGCCTTACCTGCGAGCCCGCTGTCGGTTGCGGTGTATCATCGACAGTCTGGCGAAAGACCTTCAATTGGTCATTCGAGATATTCGCCATGTCATAATCGAGAAGGCGTCCAAGTGCCGCTTTCACTTGCTCCTCGAGAATTCCGTTGCCCTGAGCCATTTTCTTCGGCAAGTCATCCCAGACGGTTTCCAAGTCTTTGGGAACATTTGCGCGAACCTGCGACCAATTGCTGGTATTCAAGGGGTATATTGCCCATTGAGCGTCGTCCGCGACAAGGCGATGTCGAACGGTATTTGAAGGCTTTTGGGGATCGACGCCATCTATCCATGGAACGATGCATCCCTTATCGCGCCAAACAGAAGAAAAATCTGCATAACGTTCCTCCGAGCTCGGCGGCGATCCCTTCAGGACATCGTGGTTTCCTGGCGTGGAAACTATCTTGGCGGCGTCGATCCCGAATTCTTGAAAGGCGTCAACAATCGATTGGTATGCCGCGTCGTGGCTACCTTTCGACCCCTTGTCTTGCGCGTCTCCGGCGAAGATGACAGCATCGAGTGTGAGATGTCTACGCCTAAGATAGTCGGCGATTGAACTCAGCAATTCTCCCGTGGCCGCAATCCGGCTCGGGTTTTCGATCTTTGGAATCGAAGGCGACTTGATTTCGTCGCGCTTCAGTACGCCTGCCAGGTGTAAATCGGTGAGGACCAGAAATCGTGCGTCGCTGGCCATTGGTTCAACCCTGCTGATCGGCTGGGATGAGAAACTGGCGCTCAGTGAGCTGTTGCCGGCGAGCCAGGACTAGTGCTTCTAGATCGAATTTGTGCTCAGCAGCGAGAACGAAAATCCATTGGAGCATGTCGAGATTGGCTTGTTTTGCAATCGCGAGGAATTCTTCGAAGTGGTCGATTTTCTCACAAGCATCGCAGAACCTGCCTGAAGCATCCGCAATATCCTCCAGAAGTCCGTAGACGAACTTGGCATCGGCTCTCACCTGGAAATCACGATCCAACCGCTGAGAAAGAACGTTCGCAGCGCTGAGCATCACCAAAAGAGCGTCCACAAGCGTCCGGCTCAAAACCGATAAATCTTTTGGATGCAAAGCGACGCGACCGGCATATTTGGCGAAATGCAAGCCATAATGCTTGAGCCGATCCATGCGCGACAGACAAATAATGTCGGTATGGTTGCGTCTGTCATGTTGAAATTGCTGCTGCTGCCACCGAAGTAATGTTTCCGGCTTCATTGCATCCAAGCTCATTTGCTTCCTCCGGTTATTTCTGTGGCTGCTTCGTTGAAGATAGACTTTAGCGCTCTCGCCATTTCAAGAAGAATTTTCGCGCCCCTTGCAAATCCGGTTGTGTAGGATTATCTTACGGGTCGGTAAGGAGTTCGTACCAATGACCAAAGACGAAGTCAAGAATGCCCTGCTGCAAGTGCTCGATCGCGTACAGTCGCTGAGTGGATGCCCAAGTCCTGCTCTCAAGGGCTCCGATGTTCCTGGAAAAGTTCTGGAGAGCTTCGACAGTACAGTTTGGCCAGTCGCGACTGGTTGGCTTGCGAAGAAGCTCGACATCATCATCCCCAATGATGTCCATATCTTCGGAACGTTGGACGGAAAAACCCTCCTAACTATCGACGAAAGCGTTGACCTGGTCCTCGCGAAGAAGCAAAGCAAGCCCCCGATTACGGTCGCGGCGGAGTAGTACATGAGCGAAAAAGATAGACAAAAAAGAATTGCGGACCGGATTAAGGAGGCCCGGCAACTGTCAGGCCTGAGCCAGGGGCAGGCTGCGAAGATGCTGGAGATGCATAGGCCGACGATCAGTGAGATCGAGAACGGCAATCGGAAAGTGTCAGCGACCGAGCTCGCACAGTTCGCGGAAATCTACGAGGTTTCAATCAATTATCTGATGGGAGAAGGCCCGGATCAGATGAACCCCTCAGACCCGAAGCTTCAGCTTGCCGCCAGAGAACTGAGCAAACTTAGCCCAGATGCGTTGAACAGTTTGATGCGCGCGCTTGCGGTCATCCAGGGGGACGATAAGGATGACAATTCTGATGACGGCAAAGCGTAATCTCATCCTACAGGCATCCCAAGCGGCAGCCGACGCGCGTGATCAAGCAGGCGTAGACGATATCGATCCGATCGACGTTTACACGGTTGCGGATCGGCTCGGTTTGCGAGTGCGTTTTCTCAAGGTTAGTATGGAAGGGCTCTACAAGAAAGGCCCTCCCGCGATTACCTTTTTATCGTCGCTGCGGCCGGTTCCAAGACGCGCCTTCACGTGTGGACACGAGCTCGGACATCATTGGTTCGGGCATGGATCGACGATTGATGAGCTTAAAGAGGACGACCGCAAGTCGTCTGATAAGCCAGAGGAAATCTTGGCTGATGCGTTTTCGTCGTTCTTGATGATGCCATCGATAGGTATCCGGAGGGCTTTCGCTTCCCGCAAATGGGACATTTCGGCCCCATCACCGCTTCAAATAGCAACGGTAGCAAGCGAATTTGGCGTTGGGTATGGGACCCTGATCTCTCATTTGACCTATGTGCTTCACCACATAGATGTGGAGCAACGGGCCGCTCTACTGAAGACGAAACCCCAGCAAATACGGCGCTCTCTTATCGCCGACGACACACTGACAGCTCTGCCGGTCTTCGACCGACACTCGCTAACCTCCACGGTCGACCTCGACATTGGCAATGGTATCGCACTTCCCATGCTCAGCGAGATCAGGGGCGAAGGTTTGGACTATCTGAAAGATGGCGGGGATTTCGCCATCTATAAAGCGACAAAGCGCACCCAATTGAAGGTTCGGACCGGCATGCGTCAAATGACTGTGCGTATCGGCCCTACCGAATACGAAGGCTTGATGAAACACCGACACGTTGAGGAGGAAGATGATGACTAAGTCCGGATCACCACGGTTGATTGAGGCAAGCGGTCTTTCGATCGCGTGGGGCCATGTCCTGTCTGAGCTGACAGCACCCGGTTGCACAGAAATTTCGCCGCTGACACTTTCGATCACGGGTTTTGACGACGACGGATATCCCGTGGAGAACCAGAATATTCGAGCAGCGCTCGATCATTGGTTGGAATTCACAGGCAAACGGGGATGTGAAAATGTCGCATTCACGATTTTTCCCGAACGATATTATTTGCTCGCGCAAGGCAACCGCTCAGAGTTCTTCGAAATGTACCGAGAGGCATTTCAACGCATCCAAAAATTAAACCCTCAAAACAACAAGAAAGGCTCCTACTTCCAGCGGCTGATAGATTTTGAGGGCGGGGGCAAGGGTTTCAATCAGTTGGAGTGGATCCTTGCCGAATACGAACGTCGCCCAAGCGGCCGCAGATCCAGATGGCAGGCGACAACTTTCGATCCACACCGTGATGTCAGCAGGACATCGCTTCAAGAATTCCCATGCCTCCAGCAGGTGAGTTTCACGTTCTCCGAAACGAACGGCTTGATCGTCAACGCCTTCTATGCGACGCAGCAGATCATTCGAAAGGGATACGGAAACTACCTTGGCCTTAGCCGACTTGGTCGTTTCATGGCGCATGAGATGGGATTGAAGATGGAACGGCTCAACGTATTTGTAGGCGTCGCTCAAGCGGACGATCTGAAAAAAACGGACCCAGATTTTCTCGCAATGATGGCCATTATCAAGGCCGAACTGCAGAACGCCCCGGTTCCCGCGTGACTGCTGAACGAAAGCTTGCGTCGCAACCATTTACAATAGGCTCGAACCGGTTTTCGAGCCTTGAGGTTACGCCGGTTTTCGACGCCTATTGGCAATTCGCTGCGGAGCGGCAGGAAATCTATTTCCGAAGAATTGAGAGGCGGCTAGGTCCTTGGACCGACGATCCAATTCTGAAGCAGTTTCGATTCACCAACGCCTATCGAGCCGCTGATCGTGTCAGCCAATACCTAATACGCTCAGTGATCTACGACCCAAACCTCGATCAAAATCCCGACGAGATTTTCTTTCGCACGATCCTGTTCAAGATTTTCAATAAAATCGAGACCTGGGAGGTCCTAACCGAGCAATTGGGCGCGCTCACATGGAACGCGTTCAAGCCCGCCGCGATCGATAAGGTCCTCTCCAAAGCCCAGCAGAATGGAGGCCGAATTTACTCTGCGGCCTATATCATGCCTCCTGTAAAATTGGGACCGACTGACGGGGTGAAGCACCGCGGACATCTGGCTCTTCTTGAACTCATGATGCGGGAACGGGCTTACGAACGCATTCAGGATACGCAAAGCCTGAAGCAGGTCTACGAAATTTTGACCGCCTTTCCGTCGATAGGTCCATTCCTAGGTTATCAGCTGACGATCGATCTCAACTACTCGTCGCTGATCCATCATGAAGAAAGTGAGTTTGTCGTCGCCGGCCCCGGAGCTCTCGACGGCATTTCAAAATGCTTCGTAAACGCCGACAATCTGCAGCCTGCCGATATCATTGAGTTCATGACTGACCGCCAGGAACTGGAGTTCGAGCGTTTAGGTCTGAACTTCAGATCTTTATTCGGCCGCCGCCTACAGCTTATCGACTGCCAGAACTTGTTTTGCGAAATCAGCAAATATTCACGGGTGTCGCATCCTGACATCCCTGGGCGAGCGGGCCGCACCCGCATCAAACAGGGTTTTCGCGAGCACGGCGACGCGCCGCGCCCGTTCTTCCCGCCCAAATGGAATCTTACCGTGCCGACAGATGACAACCTGAGGCAATGACGACTGCGGCTGCAGCGTTCTGCGTATGCGTAATACTCAAAAGCCAGGAATTGATCTGCATCTCCTTAGCCCGGAGAGCGGCTTGGCCAGAAAGATGAATGGTGGGCTGACCGGCTGACACGCGAATTTCGATCTCCGTCATAGCCGTGCCCTGCTGAAGACCACCAAGCACTTTCAAGACAGCCTCTTTGGCAGCAAAGCGACCGGCAAGCCGGTCGATTTGGCTCGTGCTGTGCTCGGCTTCGGAGAGCTCGAATAAGGTAAATACTCGGCCGAGCACGACAAAATCGTCTAGGGCATAGAGTGCGCGAAACTGCGGAAGCTCTACAAGATCGAGACCGACACCGATAAGAATCACGCCCTAACGCGCCGCACTCTTGCGCAATTCCGGGTCCGTGATCTTATCAATGGCTTCGCGTCGCTCTTCTGAAGCCCTCTGAGCCTTCTGCAGGATCACTTCCATCGCCGGGCGATGTTTCTCGATCGCAGTGGAAACCTTTTCGCCGGATCTCGGTGGGCCGCTGCGAGGCGAAAAACTTGCACTTTTCCAAGCCATTTCATTCCTCCATCTCTTTGAACCGGTCTGCAAGCATACCAAAAAACTCTTTCACATCGGTTTCGATGCTGGTGATCATCGTACCAACAGTTTCGTCTTCAGGCAAATCCCGACCACCATCTATTTGCACTACGAAGCGGACAGGTCCATCACCAATGGAAATGGGTATGCACAGGACCCATTTCAAATCACTTCGAAGAGCCTTGCGACGCAACCGATGTTCCGGAGCCGTTAAACTGAACTCCGGAGACAGTGGAGCGAGTTCGAACCAGCTATCGCCAGTCCTCCAGGCCTGCCCTGCCACCGTTCCGTCGATTGGGATCAACATCCGTTCATCATGGTGGCTTTCATATCCGGTTGAATACCGTAGCCGCAGAGACCGTGTGTGTCCGACGTCCGGAATTGCAATCGCCACCCGGACCTTCGGGTTGCGCTGGTCGAGTGCCGCTTCGATGACGTCGTCGACGAGCCCTTTGGTAAAACGGCAAGCTTCCGCATAGGTTTCAGGGGTTTGAAAGAGCCATTTGTCCAACTTCGCCGTCGCCGCCGTTTCCGCGTCCAGGACCTCTTTAATGGCCCTGTCAATGGACAGATCGAACTCGAGAAGATGCAGGCTTGTTGAAAGTTCGAGCCGTTCAGCTTGGCCGGCAGCACGAAGATTAAGTTCGGAAGAGCCGAACAATCCGGTTTGAATGAAGGCACCCAGCCAATTTAGGCGATTGAGGATGCGTCGTTCCGTGGCTGTCTGGATCTCTACGGCGAGGGTGATGGCATCCGGATCAAGTTCACGCTCTTCATCAAACGACCAAGCAGGAAGGTTTGAGACAATCCCTCCGTCCATATGCAAGTTTTCGTCAATGATCAGCGGTTCGAATATGATCGGAAGGGAGATGGAGGCAGCGACTGCATCCGCTACCGGCACATTCGGCGTTCGCTCAGGAGAAAAAAGCTCCATCTTCCCGGTCGTCAGATTGGCGCTTACGATCTTGAGGATCGACCGACCGTCGCGGCCATAGTCTCCCATTCGAACGACGCGTCCCGGCTCCGATGGGAACATTCGCTGCTGGAGAAGGATGCCAAGGGCTTCAGAAAACTCCCGCGATCTGGCAAGTCCTGATAAGAGCGAAGTTACAACGCAACAGAGAAAAATTATCAATGCAGCGAAAATAGCTGTGGCGAGATAAATTCTGCCCCATGCCAGGAGCGCGCCGACCAAGATTAGAGTGAGCGCAACGCCGACCAGCGAGACGCATAAAATCGTCGGCAACATCGGCATCGCTGTGCGAAAAAGCCAGACTTTCCACCATCCCCATCTACCGAACAGATGCTTCGCCTGTTTGATGGAGGGCCTGATCTCACCAAGCCGCGAGATGACAGAAGATTTGTCGAGCGGGTTCAGAAGCTCATCTGCAGAGAACCCCGAGGCCTTTAGTGTTGCAACCAGAGCTCCAGCGGATGTGCCAGAGAGCCCCCTGAAATCAACACCCTTTGCTTCCAGCGCTCTGAGAGCGCCAAGATGAATCAAGGCCTTCGCACCGCCCCCGGCAAACGCCACAAACATTCGATGTGTCAAACGCTTTTCACTGCCCGTTTATGATGTTGACCGTTCTTACCAAACAGAAGTGGAAAGCGGAACTAAGAAGATCAGGCGTTGATTTCCAGCCGGCTTTAACCCGTTTTGCCATTCGCGTTACCCACCAGATCCGGTGTAATGAATTGTGCAACAACAATTTTTCCGGCGTAAGTGGATCAATGCGAACGGCAAGACGGATCAAACACACACGGAAACGAACACTTATACCTCCGGTTTCGCCGCCGTTGGATTCCAGAAAGGCAACGAAGACGAGCCTGCCTCGTCCAGAACAATCGCAACGCTCTGCTCCGCTCTCGTAACTGCGACGTAGAAGCTGGAAGCGGAATTTGCCTCTAGATAGGCACCAGACGCGATGAATTTGGCGATGGGCGCGGTCGGGACTATAAGGACGCGCTTATACGTCATGCCCTTTGACACTTTGAAATTGATGTAGTCAAGATCGAAGCCCTTGCCTGAATTGACGCTGTGTCGCAAGCACTGAGGCTGGAAGTGACGAACGTATTCGGTGACGTGCTTTGTCGACACCAGAAACACGCCATCGTGATCCGTAACTGTCCTGTTTTCAGACTGCGTCTCGGGGAACCTCCATGACGGGTCAAAGATGCTGTCAGAGAATTTCGCAACGACGGGATGGCACCGCCAAGTCGTCACGCTCTCCACGATTTCAAGCAGCCCCTTAGCCTGTCGCTCACGCGCCCACTTGACCGACCCCGCGTACGAGTATTTTGCATTCTTGGAACTACGCGGATTTGTCGCGAGCACCGACTGGCGGATGTCGCCGACCATGCGAATATCGACCGAAGAAACCAGCAGCACGTCGATGATTTCCCAATCGTAAGCGCTGAGATCCTGAACCTCATCGATGAGGATTTCGTCGTAGATGCACTCCAGCCTCTTCAGAAGCGCTCCCTTACTCTGAGCAACCAGCTCGTGAGCGAGGCGACCAAGTTCACATCCGTATGCAGCACCGTTGGAGTCCAGAAATCGACCAATGCCGCTTGACATGCGGTGGGGACGCCCATCGAAATTGAAGCCTAAGACACGTTTCCCGGCGAACTTGAACGGCAGGAACGGCCTGGCAAAATGTCGTAGGAGGAAGGTGAACCAGCCCATCACTTCGACATGATGGTGGTCACCTGCGTACTGTTTCAGACGGCTGATCAGTTCTTCTTGATTGGCTCGCGTATAGGTCAAGACCAGCACGCGTCGCTCGCGCGACACTGAAGCGCAGTGCTCAACGATGCTTTGTGTCTTCCGAGAGCCTGCGACCGCGAGCGTCAGATGGTTAGCCATGCGCGAACTTGACAGCTTCCAGCATGTACGCCGGTGGAACAATCTTTCTGTCTGAAGCGCTGATTCGAAGAGCTGCCTCGGTCTTTTCCCTGGTCATCCATTTCAGCAGGTCTGCATGATCGGTGATCCCAAGAATGTCCCGAAGCAACACTTCACCGGTGTGGTGAACCAGTTGTGGCTCAAGCGTCTCACCGTGGGCGACCTCACCGATGAAAAGTTCGCGTACGCCCTTCTTTAGCCACTTGTCTACAGGAGCGCGAAGCTCTTCTGGGTCAATGCCATCGTTGTCCCGTAAAGCTGTTATCGGCTTGCCGAGTGCAGCACAGAGTTCCAGACCGCGAGCTAGCGAGAGGCCGCGCATACTCAGCACGTCGATCCCGCACGCCATCGGACGCTTCCCGTACTGGTCATGGAAAATCCGCTCGAACACGATCTCGTCGGACGGTCCTTCGACCAAAACGATCTTGTTCGCAAGGACGATGCGCAGCGTGTCATATCCGGGAAGCTTCTTGAAGTAGTTGACTGTCTCCGGATCGAGCGTTGAGAGCTTGGCGGTGACATCATGGCCCATCAAATGAAGGGCATCCAGTCCCAAACGATTGAGCACGAATGAGCTGTGCGTAGTGATGAATAGCTGTTGCTGCTCACCGGCAAGTGACTCGATCCTCGAAAGCAGAGTGACAAGGCTGGTGTGCGTCAAATGGTTCTCGGGCTCTTCGACCATGACGAACTTGGCGCGGCCGGCGTGCCGGTTCATCGCGAGCGAGATCTTGATTGCCGATTGCTGCCCCTGACCAGACATATTGAATGGAACGTCATCCACGTGCGGGGTGACGACACCTTCCCACGAAGTTCTCGCGCTTTGATCCATTGCAAGCGCGATCGGCCGGTCGTGCAGGGTCGCGTGCACGGAACTCATTCTCGTATTAACGGCATTCAATGCAGTGTTGGACAACGAAGCCTTTACACGGCGGTATTCGAGCGAAATCTGGGCTCGCTCCGCAGGTTCCAGTTGGTCGCCGAGGATTTGGCGCATGTGATAGTCGATACCAGATGAGGTCCGGACGGTGTGCGAGTTTATCACTGCAGTGGCCAAGACCTTCGGCCGTGTCGTCAGTTCCTTGTCTGCAAATGACCGCCATTCACAACGGTAATACTCGACTGGGAGAAGAGAGGTCGGAGCCTTGGCCCACTCTTCTAGTTCTGCCGCGTAGTCCGGATTCGCCGAAATCCGCATGCTCACGCCAGGACATGCCGTCGTCGGCAGATGCGTGTTAATTGCACCACATAGGATTTGCAGCTCCGGAACATCCTCGAAATACAGCTCAATCAAAATCTCCGGAAAACTGACTGGATCACCGCTTTCTCGCTTCTTGATAAACTCCTCAACCACGGCTGTGTTGAACCAGTGCGGATTTAGCTCCTCGGAGACGCTGCGGCCGTTGATCCGGCCTGTGAGCGCAAGCGCGACAGCCTCCATGAGCGTTGACTTGCCAGACTCATTGGCTCCAACAATCAGGTTGAATTTCCGGTTCGGCGCGACCGACAGATTCTTATGTATTCGGTAACCCAGGATCTTGATTTTTCGAATCATCCCGTCCTCCTCCATTCACGATTTTTATAGAGCGCTTTCTCGATTTCGGACGCAGTCGCGGTATGGTTCACCCCAGGGGAACGCTCAGGCAGATTCAATCCTTCGTATCGCAGCTTGGCAAGTCAGTGTGAATAGTAAGCGTGGTTCACTACAGCACCCCCCACGCCCGAAACCTCCCCCTGCCCGTCATCTCCCGCAGACCCAGCTCCAAAACGATCCGCCGCGCCGCCTGCGGCGTCACGTCGAGCGTCTTGCCCACCATCCCGGCCGACACCAACGGCTTCGCCATCACGAGCTCGAGCAGCTCCGGCAGCTTTGAAGACGTCCGGCGTCCGTCCAGCTTTCGCTCCATCATTTTTCTAGCGAGCGCCAACCGATCATGCTCCCTCAGCCCGATCTCGGCGGCCGCGACCAGGCCGTGGGCGATGGCGAGCAGCCGGGTTTCGCGATGGCGATGTCGGCGCCGGTCGACGGGAATGGTTTTGAGGCCGAGATTGATGGCCGCGAGATGGGCACCAGTGGTGATGCCGGCCTGGCGCACAATCGAAGCGGCCAGCAGCCGGCCGAGCCAGGGCGCATGTTGCAGCACCGAAAGTTCGTTCCAGGCATCGAGGGCGACGATCGCCTGCAGCACCGCCGGCAGATTTTCGCCTTGGCGCAACACAGCACGCCATTCGTCGAGCCGAGCATCCTCGTCCCAGTCGAGATCGTAGATCATCGGATCTTTCTCTGGGTCGCCACTCCGGCCGGGCAGTGTTGCGTTCTCGATTGCCGCCTCCGAACGGGCGAGAACCGCATCGATGGCGGCATAATCGATGCCGGGGAGATGTTCGATGTCGTCGGCGTCTTCCCCCCCGCCTTCCGAATCGTTGGCGACCGCGCGCCGGATGGCATCGGCGAGCGTCGCCTCGTCAGCGTCGACCGCCGTGATCTCCGAGGTTTTTCGCAATGTCCGAAGTCCGTCGACCGACAACGCCCAGCCCGGACGTTGGGCGGCGATCCGCCGACGCGTGCGCAGGACGTCGCGGGCGATGGTCAGCTCGTGGGTCGGGGCGCGGATGTCGGCGCCGGCGTCGTGCAGCACTAGATCCTCGAGATGGACGAGCTCTCCGTCGATCCACAGCGAGGCACAGGCGTCGGCAAAATGCGATCGTTCGATCCACCCCTGGCCGACCGGTGAACGGGCGATGCGCTCGTCGAGGCGCGCCAAGGCAGAGCCCGTGTGGATTTTACTTTGTCATTTCAAACGGCAAAACGTCATAGGACGGTTAGGTTTAGCTGATAGATGAAGGGCGATTTTCTGCTAACAATTTCACTGAAACGTCCCATTGCCAAATCGATTTCAAAATCGAACACCAAGGTCCGCTCGCTCAATTGCAGCAGAGCAGTGGTCGACGGCGCGTCACATCGCCCGTGAGTTGGACAAGATACTCGATGGAGTCGATCCGAGGCGGGCCGCCGTCATACGCGCGGCAACTGAACTGCGGCTGACGACCCGGCAAATCTACAATCTCCTCGCCCGCTATCGCAGCGAGCGGACGGTGATGGCTCTGTTGCCTCGCATTAGCGTCAGCCGGCGCAAACGGTTGCCGGAAAAGGTCGAGGACATCATCGGCACGACGCTGCGCGAGCAATGGTTGACGCTCGAGGCGCCTCCTCTCGCTCCCGTCGTCGCCGAGATCCGCGCCCGCTGTGAGGAGGCGGGCCTTGCCCTGCCTTGTTATGTCACGGTTGCTCGGCGCATACCCGCTTTGTTTTCGCCGGAAGAGATTGCGAAGAAGCGCTCGGCCAACCCGAAGCATCTACTGCGGCTGAAGCCACGACCCGGCTACATCCATGCGCCGCACCCGCTCGACGTTTGTCAGATCGACCATACCCCAGCCGACATCAATTTCGTGGAGGTTGTCGACGGGGCTGGCGTATTCGTTGGCCGTCCATACCTGACGATCGTCACCGATGTGGCGACACGGGCCATTCTCGGGTTCTGCCTCACCTTGGAAAAGCCATCAGTCCTGTCTGTCGGGCTTTGCCTCGCCCAGGCCATCTGCCCGAAAGACGCGTGGCTTGCCACGCGCAATCTCAATCACGCCTGGGCGATGTTCGGCCGGCCGCGGTTGCTCGTCACAGACTCGGCCAAAGAGTTCAAGGGACATGCGTTTCAACGCGGCTGTGACGATTATGGCATCCGGATCCGGCATCGTGATCGCGGTCGGGTGCATCACGGCGGCGTGGTCGAGCGTCTGCTGGGCAAGCTCAATGGCGTGCTCGCCACATATCCCGGTTCATCGGGGCACTCGGTGGCTGATCGCGATGGCTATCCGGCCGCGCGGCGCGCTTGTCTCAGCTTCGCCGACCTTGAGCGCTGCGTGGCGCTGGCGGTCATCGATCATAACTTCCAAGAAAATCCGAAGACTCTCAAGGTGCCATTCACCGAGTGGCAACGCAACAGTACGGTTCCGCCGGACTTTGGCGACGATTCGCAAAGCGTGCTGTTGTCGTTTCTGCCGGGCGCCGAACGCCAATTGTCACCGCAGGGAATCAGCATGTTCGCCCTGCACTATTACTCGCCGTGGCTCGGCGTCCTCGTTCCCGAGCGTGATCGCCTGGGAAAGCTGGAGGTGCGATACGATCCACGTGACATCAGCCATGTCTACGTTCGCGACCCGGAAACACGACTGTTCCGACCGGTCGCGCGACGCGATGGGCACGTTGCACCGCTAACCCTGTGGGAACACGAAGGCAGGCGCGTGCATCAGCGCGCAATGAATCAACGTTCGAGCGTCGAGAAAGTAGCATTTCGCCGTGAGATTGCCGCCATTGCCGAGGCCGCCAAACCTTCCAAACGCCGACTACGCGACGCCGTGCGCAGTGCCCATGCTGCTGCAGCAAAGCCTCGCGCGGTGACAAAGGCGCAAGCGACGGCTGCCGCCGAGCATCCGATACGCCAAAAGAACCGGCTGCCGATCGAGGACTGGTAGCAGAATATGTCGGATCATTTGCTTGCTCATGTTCGGTCGTATCTCGATCGTGACCGCGAGGAACGGATCGCCTATATTCGTGCACCACGATGGATCGGTCACGACGTTGCCAAGGACTGCCATGTACGGCTTACCGATTTGCTATCACGACCTCCGTCAATGCGAACCGAAGGCCTGATGTTGGTCGGTCCTTATGCCAATGGCAAGACGATGATCGCCGAGCGGTTCGCCGTCGAACACCTCAGAAGCTCGCCTGAACAAAAAGTGTGGATCGTCCAGACACGTGAAGGCGCCGGGCTCGGTCACTTCTATGCCAGCATTCTCCAGGCGCTCCGCGCGCCTGGCGGCGATCTATGGGATGTCGGCCGCAAGGCCGAGCAGCTGGATCACCTGCTGGCGACCCTCAAACCGAGGGTGCTGATTTTCGACGAATTCCACAATGCGTTGCGCGGCCGCGCTCGCGATGTCGAGGCCGTCTTCGCTTTCTTGCGGCGGATCGGCCGGCAATACGACATTTCGCCGGTGCTGATCGGCGAAGTCGCCATCTACGATTTTATCAACGCCACCAGTGAGATGGCGAGCCGCTTCGACCTGATCGCGGTCCCTCGGTGGCAATATGAGGAGACCTATCTGATGCTACTCGACAGCCTCGAGGCAGCGTTGCCGCTTTCCCGCGGCTCGGACTTGTCGAACCAGCCTTTGGCGCGCCGGATCTACAGCCTCTCGGAAGGCTTGATCGGTGAGATCGTCGCCATCGTGACGAAGGCGGCCGTCGCAGCGATCAGGTCTGGAAGCGAGCGCATTACCAAGACGACCATCGACGGATTGCGGCACGTGCCGATCTCGCACCGGCGCAACTCGCCTCTGCGTGAGAGCCTTCTGTGATGGCGATTGATCCCCTCTCACCGGCAATCAGTGTTCGCGAGCGATATGGCGACGTCGTTTCCAATCGATGGCCGGTCATTGTCGAACCGCAGCACGATGAGATGCTGTCAAGCTGGCTGCATCGGCTTGCGTATGCGAATGGTGTTGTGCCTCGCGCCTTTGCCCGCGTACTCGGGCTGGCACCAGGAATGTGGTCCGCATCCCTTGATCTCAGGCTTCCGGGCGACATCGCAAGACAGCTCTGTGCAAATACCGGCGTTTCGCCCGATCAGCTCTCGGCGATGACATTGTCACATGCTCTTCCGAAGCAACTCTTGCTGCCGCTTCGCAATAGCGGGCGGCGCGATCGCTCGACCTGGCTACAATTCTGCTCGCAATGTCTTACCGAGGATTCACAGCCCTATTTTCGAAGGAGGTGGCGGCTAGCTACCAGGGTTTCATGCACAAAGCACGGCTGCAGATTACGCGACCGGTGCCCCTGCTGCCGCAGCCGCATTGCGGTCTTCAACGGGAGGCGGCTCCTGCCGCAACATCGCTGTGCCCGCTGCAGCTACGACCTGCGTGGCGCATCGATCATCACCATCAGTCCAGGAGCAAAATGGTTCGACCGCTGCATCGACGATATCTGTCGGCCGGAAGCACTGACCAGTTCACCGACGGGCCGTGCGCTCATTCGGCGTCTCTTGAGCATGCCCAACCTTGTGGGTGGGTATTCTGCAAAGATCCTGACCAGCCTGTCCACCGCTGCGCGCACGCGCTGCGTCGAAAAGCTGACATGCCACCTGAGTGACTGGCTGATGGACGATGAGGATATCGATTTTAAGGAACGAGGATATGCAATTCTTTCGTCGGGCAATAGCGGCAGAATAGTCGAGCCGCTTACAGCCGCTCTCACGCGGAAAAGAGGGCGGCCGATGACTGCGAACCACCGCCAGCCGGCCGCAGCCAACACAGAGCTGCTCAAAGCCTATGTACAGACTTCACCCGGCCATCGGTTGACCATCATATGATGGTTTAGTCGGTGGGGATCGTCTGCGCGATCAACGGACGAATTCACAATGCAGCCATCGCCCCGGCGGTGGTTGCGGTGGCAGAGACGATGCTAGCAGGATCTGGAGGCAGCGGTGGTTTTGCGCCATCTCATCAACGCCAATGAATAGTGCATGATCGCGGCGTACAGGCAGACAATCGAGCCATAGTCGAGGAAGAACCCAAGTGCGGACTCGTTAAAATCCCACATGTCGAGCGTGTAGGTCAGCATCAGCTTGGAGCCGAAGCCCATCTCGATGGTACTGTGGACGCCCCATGCGGCGACGGTGAACGTGAGGAGGCGAAGCGCGACCGACCGAAAGACGTTCGGCCGTTCGATGCCGAAGACCCCGCGAAACACGCTCATCACCACCGACCATCGGGTGCCGAGGTGAAGAGCCAGGATCATGAGCAGCCAATAGGCGGCGAACATGTGGATCTCGCGGACGGCGAACGCTCCGTTCAAGGACAAGAATGGAAACAGATCGCGCGAAATCAGCGCGCTACTGACGAGCATGACCGTCATCGCCGTGGCAAGGCATGCGATGGTGGCCGCGTTCAGCAGCCTCGGACCGTCGCCAAGGTTCCGCGCGACATTCGAGTACCATCGCCTGTTGAAGACGTTATGGACGATCACGAGCGCCAAGAGCGCGGTTCCGAACAGTTCGTGCGACAGATTGCCGAGCCACCAGTAGGCAAGGCACAGGACGACAAGAGCAAGGCTCGTAAAGTCGAGGATGAGGCGGATCCGCAGTGTCATGTCACTCGAACTCGAAACGCCGGATGTCGTTGAAGGTGTATAGGAACTCACGGTCGGCGCGAGAACTATGGCAGCTCTGGCAGCGGGCGGTGTTCTCGGCCGCGTTGATGGTTCCGTCCGGCTTGAACCACTGGAACTGCCAGTCGCCCGTGCGACGGTTCTTGTCGTAGTCTTCGCCCCATCCGGCGCCCTTTTCCATGATGAAGTACCGAAAGACTTTTCCTTCGCGGTAGTCGATGAGCGCGAAATGCGTGCCGTTTGGGACGGGCTTACCCGCCTTCACAGCCTCGATCGCTTCGCGGGTTGTCATGATGTGTTCGGTGACCTCGCCGCGCGTCACCGTGGTGTAGTGAACGAGCTTGCCGATGTCCGGCATCGTAGCCTTGGTCGGTTCGGCATCCACCTGCCAGCCGACCATGACGACGCCGCATGCCATGGCGGCGAGGATAGGAAGTCGGGAACGAGCACGCGTCATTGCTGACCCTCCGATGGTTGCGAGAAGTATTGGGCGTCGGTGACCAGCTCCAGCCAGTCGACAGACTTGCCATTTAAGGACTCCGAGAAGGCGATGTGCGTCATCCCATTCCTCGGAGATGCGCCATGCCAGTGCTTCACGCCCGGCGGGATCCATACCGTGTCACCGGACCGGATTTTCTGAAGCGGCCCTCCCCACATCTGTACCAGGCCCACTCCGCTGGTTACGATGAGGGTCTGACCGAGAGGGTGACTGTGCCACGCCGTGCGCGCGCCGGGTTCGAAAGTTACGGTCGCGCCGCCCACCGCAGCGGGCGCCGTTGCCTTGAAATTGTCCTCGACCCGAACGGATCCGGTAAATCTATCAGTGGCTCCGACGATCGCTGGCTGCGATCCGGCGTGAGTAATGGTGATCGCTTCGCTTGCCAACGCGGGCGACGCCGACACGAACGCCGCCGCCGCTAGCGCCGAAGCCACTGTCATCTTCTTTTCGGTCATTCGGCGAAGACCTCCTTGGCAATAGCCACAGCCGAAACGGCGCTCGGCCATCCGGAGTAGAACGCCATGTGCGTGATCGTCTCGACGATCTCATCCTTGGTGAGACCATTCTGCAGGCCGAGGCGGATATGCGATTTGAGCTGATCGGGACGGTTCAGCGCGATCAGAGCTGAAATGGTCACCAGACTCCGATCCCGCTTGGACAGACCGGGTCGCTCCCGGATGTCCTTGTAGAGGACGTCATCGGTCAGTTCGGCTAGTTTCGGGGCCGTATCACCCATCAGTTGCTGGGCGCGAGAGGTCATTGGACTTTCCTTTGGTTGATTGACAGGCTGGGCGCAGACGACGCCAGGAAGCGCCCCCAGAACTATGCCGATGGTCAGAAACGCGTTCAGGAACAGGTGGCGCGTCATCGCTTCCTCCTCAAACCAGCGTCCGGTCGAAGAACGGTGCGAGCTTGCCGAGCGCCGCATCCACGTATTCGGGAACCCAGTAGGTCTCGATGTGCTTGGCGCCCTCGATCTTGAAGAGTTCCTTGTCCTTCGTGCCCGTCGCCTTGGGGAACGCATCTTCCGTCATGTAGAGGGTGTCGGCGGCGGTGCCCGCAATCATCAGAAGGGGCACATCGATGAGCCCGATTTCATCCGTGGCGTCCCAGCGCATCAGGTCCATCAGGCTGCTCATCGTGTACTTGAAGGTCGAGCCGGGGTGCGCGTTGGTCCGCCAGTAGTAGTGATACCCCTGACGATAGAGGTCGAACGGGAGCGCATCGATCTGCGCGTCGGTCAGATTGGCGTCGCCGGCATAGAGGACTTCGCCACCCACAGCTTCCTGCGCACGGGCCGCCGAGGCCTGCTGCAGCCGCTTCTGGATCGTGTCCATCTGGGAATCCTGGAAGCCGTTTCTACGAACGCGCCCGGAATTGAACATGCTCAATGTCGCAACTGCCTTGAAGCGTTTGTCGGTCTTGGCGGCAGCGAGAGAGTAGCCGCCTCCGCCGCAGATTCCGAACAGCCCGAGGCGCGCAGTGTCCACGCCGGGGAAGCCGCTGATGAAATCCGCCATCCCGTGAATGTCCTCGATGCGGTACTGAGGCTTGTCGACGCTGCGCGGCGCTCCGCCGCTTCCACCTTGATAGGCCGCGTCGGCGGTGATCGTGATGAAGCCGCGCTCTGCAAGTCGCTGCGCATAGAGACCGGTCGTCTGCTCCTTCACGCCACCGTTGGGATGGGCGAGCACGATCGCCGGATATTTCTTGCTGGGATCGTAGCCCGCGGGCGTATAGACGTTCGCCACGATATCGAGGCTGTTGAGCTTGTAGGTCACCTGGTGGATGTTCACCTTGCCCGGCTCGTTCTTGGTGACCGCCCCGTCATAGACGAGCGTGAATGGGTTTTGCTTATAGTCGGCTGCCACAGTTTCGGTGGTGGTCATTGCTGGAACTCCTATGATGGCACCTGAAATGATCAGCGCGGTCGCGCCCAAAAACTCGCGTCGTCTGCTGTCGATGACTTCCGTCATGCCAGGCTCCTAAAGGTCGGTGTTCGAAATCGTCGGAGAAAAGATAGCCGCTTACAGCACGGGCGATTAGACGGCTCGCGCCGCTAGAGCCTATTAGGGCTCCTTATTAATCACGATCACTTGATAAGCTGTGATGGAATAAAACCAGCGGAGCCCGGAAAGCGTGAATTTCGGACCGCATTCGACAGCAGCGAACAGCAGGGGATTACTTAGCTAAGGATTGGCTGGCTGAGCTAACGAGAACTCTAAGCGTCAGTCGGACGCCGATTGCGCAAGATCCGGTCGTTCGCAATCCTTGGTCATCTCGATCATGGTGGCTCGGAAACCCATTCGTTCGAACAGAGCTTGAGCACCTTTGTTCTTGTAGGCGGTCGATAGGACGATCCGCGGAGCGCCTTTTCCTGCAAGCATCGTGATCGCTTGTTCCAGCAAGCGTCTGCCGACGCCTTCCCTCCGCCTCCGCGGATCGACGAAGATGTCGTGAATAACCCCCGCGGGGCCTCGGAGGGCCATGTAGTCGGCGCCCTCGATCGCACCGTAGACATAACCGATGATAGAATCCCGATCCTCGGCTACGAGGACGACGACGTCGTCGCGGACGACCTGGCTCGCGAGCCACGACGCGTATTTGTCGGGTGTGGTTGGCCCGGCGGGAAGGAACCGGGCTGGATCCCACATGTTGTGCAGCGACATGAGTGACGCGCCGTAGGATCCGAGAACCGCAGCGTCAGCTTGCACAGCAGGTCTTATGGTGATCGATTCGAGGTGCTGCTGGGGCATGTTGGTACCGCGAGATAGGCGCCGGAGGCCCGGCGATGGTCTTCGAGACTCCATAAACGTGCTCGCCAGGGGATCGTTCGAAATCTAGTGCAACTGCTTATGTCATGGGGAAGCCGACCCGGCAGTCGTTCAGGTTACTCGCGAGGCGACGGCGGGAAGAAGGCCTCAATCGATCAATCAAGCTTCTTGTCCGCCAGGAATTTCGAGATCTGGTCGGCGATCTCGACATTGTTCAGGTCTGACATCAGGAAGTGGGTGCCGCCCTTGATGCCAATGTCGGGCAAGTGAATGAGCGTGGCGTCCCCACCGTGCTTGTTGACCGCATCGACCCAAAGTTTTGCCATTGCGAGCCGCACACGCCAGTTGTCCTGGCCGCGTTCGGCTGTCGGCTCGGTCGGGAAGTTGTCACCGTAGTAGAGGACGATCGGCAGCTTGGTCAGCTTCTCGAAATCGACGCGGGGCACAGCTTCGCCCTTCAGCGTCCCCGCGGCGCTCGGCATGTCTGCCGGAACCTCGCCTTCCGGGAAAATGAAGCCACTTCCCGGCTCAAGCGCGACGATACCCTTGACGTTCGGATTCTTGATCGCCGTCAACCAGCCGGGGCCGCCCGCCTGCGAATGAGTGAACAGGATGGCTGGACCAGTCTTGTCGAACAGCGCGGCCATGGCATCGGAGATCACGTTTGCGTCGAACGGTCCGGTATTGGGTGTGACGGAGCGGAAGAACTGGTCGAGTGCCGCGGGATCGCGAGAGAACTGGACGTTCGAAAAATACTCCGGCCACTTGCCGATGCGGAACTGGTCGAAGAAGAGCTGGTCGTATGGTGTCGGCTCGATCGTCGTCGCGACGGTGCTGTTGCCTGCACGTCCCCGGCGGGGCTGGTCGACAAGATAGACCGGATACCCGCGACGCAGGAAAATGTTCTGGAAGCCTTCGCGACCGTCGGGTGTCGTCTCCCAGCTTCTGGCCGATTGATAGGCTCCGTGTAGCATGACAATCGGCAGAGACTTGGGATTCGGCGGGATTTGATAGAACACGTAGGCGTGGTCGCCATGCAGGGTCTGTCCTGCTGCCGTGGGAGCGTTGTTGTCGTAGGTGCCCGGCGTGCTCGCTACCGTCCCGCCGACGGCGAAGCTCCCCTGTTCCTCGATCGTCAGCGGTTCCTGCTTCAAAGCGGTCTGGGCGCCGACCACGCCCGACGAGAAGAGCAGCATGGAAAGCGCGAGGGCGGATAGGGGTCTGGCGAACATGTTCGGTAACTGCCTTGAAACATTGAGCTGGCAGGAGATTACCCGAGCATCATTCAGATGATTAGGGACGCATTTCCGATTGAAGGTATAAGCTCACCTTATCAATCCACTGTGTTGATGCCGTTCATGTCCTATACCGAAGAGCGTCCACGACGAGCTGGAATGCAGGGGACGCGTGGCGGCGGTTAGGGTAGTAGAGATGATATCCGGGGAACGGTGCGCACCAGTCTTCGAGAACCCGTATTAGAGTGCCCTTAGCGAGATCGTCCGCCACAAGGTCATCGGGCATGTAAGCAAGGCCGAGGCCCCGACGGACTGCATCAAGACGCATCGCGATGTTGTTGAATATCATCTGCCCTTCGACACGCACGTTCAGTTCATGCCCACCCTTTTCAAACTCCCACTGGAGAATGTTGCCATGCGTCGGCATGCGCATCTGAATGCAGTTGTGGGCCGTGAGATCCTGAGGGATTTCCGGCCAAGGGTGCTGACGGAAATAGGATGGAGCACCGACGACGGCCATGCGCATCTCTGGCCCGATCTTGATCGCGATCATGTCCTTGGCAAGTTGCTCGCCGAGCCGGACGCCTGCATCGTAGCGCTCCGCAACGATATCGGTCAGGCCGTAGTCAACGGTGATCTCGACATTGACATCGGGATTGTCAGGCAGGAACTTGTCGAGCGCGGGCGCCAGGACCGAGATCGCGGCGTGCTCTCCCGCCGTGATCCTGACCGTCCCCGCTGGCTTGTCACGCATCTCGGTGAGGGCTGCAAGCTCCGCCTGGATCTCCTCGAAGCGCGGCCCGGCCGTATGGAGAAGACGTTCGCCTGCCGCCGTCGGAGACACGCGGCGGGTCGTCCGCGTCAGCAAGCGGAGGCCCAACCGCTCTTCCAGTCCCCGGACAGTCTGACTAAGCGCCGATTGCGAAACTCCGAGCTTCACCGCCGCCCGCGTAAAACTCTCCTCGCGCGCGACGGTCACGAAGGCGACCAGATCGTTGAAGTTCTCCTGCGGCATTCATTAGGCATCCTTATAGCTTCATCCCGATTACTGCCCCTAATCGATATGGTGAGCAAGAGCTATCTTTCCGTCATCGCAACGCAGCTTGCCGCGGAGGACGTCAAGCAGGCAAGTCAATGGGACTGCAATGTCTGACGCAAATAGATCCACCTCGCCATCGAACAAGACAGCGATCCTTGCGATCATCCTCATCAGCTACGTGATGATCGTGCTCGACATCTCGGTCGTCCTCACAGGCCTGCCGAAGATCCATAACGAACTCGGCTTCACGGACGCCGGGCTTGCCTGGGTTCAGAGCGCCTATACGCTGACCTTCGGTGGCTTCCTCCTGCTCGGCGCGCGCGCGGGAGACATACTCGGCCGGCGTCGGATGTTCGTCGTCGGTATGACGATCTTCACCGTCGCCTCCGTCGCCATCGGAGCCTCGCAATCGTCGGCATGGATGCTGTCGTGGCGCGCCATACAGGGACTTGGATCCGCGATCCTCGCGCCAACGACGCTCGCTCTCCTGCAGACCACGTTCGACGAAGGCGAAGAACGTGTCCGGGCTGTCTCGCTGTATAGCGCCGCAGCGGGCGTATCTGCGACAGTCGGTCTCGTCGTTGGCGGACTGCTTGCCGACTGGCTCTCCTGGCGCGTCGGGTTCCTGATTAATCTCCCGATCGGCATCGCCACGGTTGTCGCAGCCCGCATCTACATCCACGAGACAAATAAGCGTCCCGGAACGTTCGACCTGCCTGGAGCAGTAACCTCCACGCTGGGCATGGCCGCATTCGTCTACGGATTTATCCGTTCCGCACAGGCGGGATGGGACGTCGTAACCCTTGCAACACTGGTCGCCGCCCTGATCATGCTCGGAGCGTTCGTCTTGATCGAGCGCCGTGCCAAGCAGCCGATCCTTCCGCTTCGCTTGTTCGCTGACATCGAGCGCTCGGGCGCCTATGGTGCCCGTGCCCTTTACATCAGCGCTATGGTCGGCTTCTTCTTTTTCACGACCCTGTATCTGCAGCAGGTCGCGGGTCTGCGCCCGGCACTGGCAGGGCTTGCCTTCGTCCCAGCCACGATGCTGCATGTCCCGGTCGCGGTGGTCGTGCCCCGTCTCATCAGGCGCTTCGGCCGGAATGCCGTCCTTGTCGTGGGGATGCTGATCGGCATCGTCGCTATGGCATGGCTCAGCCGGGCGGGAGTGGGCTCGAACTATTGGACGGCGGTGGCGTTACCGATGGTTCTGATCGGCATCAGCCAAGGACTGACGCTCAGCCCACTGACATCGTCCGGTGTCGCTCGGGTCGATCATGCGGACGCCGGAGCAGCATCTGGAGCGGTGAACGTTGCCCACCAGATCGGCAGCTCGGTCGGCCTCGGCGTTCTCATCGCCATCGCCGCCATCGGATCAAATGGCATCAACGGAGCCGACCTGACAGCATACCGGGTTTCCCATGCGTTCGACGCAGGCACCGTCATGCTGCTGGCGACACTGGTGATCTCGCTTCTCACCATCGTTCCTGCCGCACGGCGGCAATCTCGGTCCCCGGAAGAAGTCGCGCCGACCGAATGCGCGGCCTGATCAAGGAGAATGACTATGAAGAAACGAACTATCGGAACACTCGAGGTATCGACGCTCGGCCTCGGATGCATGGGCCTCAGCCACGGCTATGGAGCGGCGACCGACACGAAGGATGCCATTGCGCTCATCCGGGCGGCTCATGACCGCGGTGTGACCTTCTTCGACACGGCACAGGTCTACGGCCCGTTCACCAACGAGGAGGTCGTCGGGGAAGCACTCCAGCCGATCCGGGACAAGGTCGTGATCGCCACCAAGTTCGGCTTCGAACTCCCGAGCCCGGATGGCGGGCAGCACTTGAACAGCCAGCCCGCCTACATCCGTCAGTCGGTCGAGGGATCGTTGAAGCGGCTGCGAACGGATGTGATCGATCTTCTCTACCAGCATCGCGTCGATCCGAACGTTCCGATCGAGGACGTCGCCGGAACCGTCAAGGATCTCATCGCAGAAGGCAAGGTCCGGCACTTCGGCCTGTCCGAGGCTGGTGCACAGACCATCCGCAAGGCTCATGCCGTGCAGCCGGTGACGGCGCTCCAGAGCGAGTATTCGCTGTTCTGGCGCGAGCCCGAGAAGGAGATCATTCCGACGCTTGAGGAACTCGGTATCGGGTTAGTGCCCTTCAGCCCGCTCGGTAAGGGCTTCCTGACGGGCAAGATCGACGAAACGGCGACCTTCGGCCCCGGCGACTTCCGCAGCGTGGTTCCGCGCTTCCAGGCGGAGAACCTAAAGGCGAACAAGGCGCTCGTGGCAGCTCTGACGCAGATCGCCGAAGCCAAGGGCGTGACGCCCGCCCAGATCGCGCTCGCATGGCTGCTGGCACAGAAGGATTGGATCGTGCCGATCCCCGGCACCACCAAGCTGCACCGCCTGGAGGAAAACCTGGGCGCCACCTCGGTCGAACTCACCGCCAGCGACGCTTCCGAAATCGCCGACGCCCTCGCGAAGATCGACATCGTCGGAGACAGATACCCCGCGCACCTTCAGGCGCGGGTTGGAAAATAAGGCAAGCGAGCACAGATCCCCCATCCATACAAAGGATATGAAAATGACCACCACCGTACCCAACGTTACCCTGAACAACGGGGTCCAGATGCCGATCCTAGGTTTCGGCGTGTTCCAGGTTCCTGATCCCGCCGAGTGCGAGCGCAGCGTCCGCGACGCTATCGATGTCGGTTACCGGCTGCTCGATACCGCGACCTCCTACGGCAACGAAGAAGCGGTCGGCAACGCGATCCGAAATCATGGGATCGACCGAAGCGAACTGTTCGTCACGACCAAGCTCTGGATCGAGGATGCGACGTACGAGGGGACCAAGGCCGCTTTCGAGCGCTCGCTTAAAAAGCTGCAGCTCGACTATCTCGACCTCTGGCTCATTCACCAGCCCTACGGCGACGTATACGGTGCCTGGCGCGCGATGGAGGAGTTGTACGAGGGGGGCCGCATCCGCGCGATCGGGGTCAGCAACTTCTATCCCGACCGTCTGGTGGACTTCGTGCTCCATAACAAGGTCGTCCCCGCGGTCAACCAGATCGAGATCCACCCATTCCATCACCAGGACGACGCTCAGCAAATTCTCCAGGAATACGGCGTGCAGCCTGAAGCCTGGGGTCCGTTCGCGGAAGGAAAGAACGGACTGTTCACGAACGAGCTTCTGCAGTCGATCGGCAAGAAGCATAGAAAGAGCATCGCACAAGTCGTGCTGCGGTGGCTGCTCCAACGCAACATCGTCGCCATCCCGAAGTCCGTGCGCAAAGAGCGTATGGCCGAGAACTTCACGATCTTCGACTTCGAACTCGACCAGGAAGATGTCGCGGCGATCGGCTCGCTCGACCAAAAGACCAGCAGCTTCTTCGATCATCGCGATCCGGAAAAAGTGAAGTGGCTCGGCACGCGCAAGCTCTGATCAAGAGACCCGAATGCTGCTCGTGCGATGTTTTTTCTACCGACGTAGCCCCAGAGGCGACGATCAGTCGCCTCTCATCCTCTGGCAGCCGGACTTAGAGATCGTTTCGCTCGGCGATTTAACTGACATGACTATCCCCAAGGATCTATGACGCCATAGTGCGAGTGCTATCGGGGTATTCTCGATAGCGGCGACATCAAATGCAGGCAACATTGGCTGCCTTACTCCTCATCGTCTTCCAGTTCGGTCGTCAACAATTCTGCGGGAACCGCGTGGCGATCGAGCAGACCGGCATCCTCCAGCGCTTCGATGTTGGGAAGATCCCCCAGTGTCTGCATGCCGAAGGAGGAGAGAAAATGTTTCGTCGTTACATAGGTATAGGGAGCACCGGACGTCGGGCTGCGCGGACCGGTGGCGAGGAAGCCGGCACCTCGCAGCGCACCAATCGTGTCGCGGCTGATCTCCCTGCCGAAGATTTTCGACAGCTCGCCGCGCGTCACCGGCTGGAAATAGCCCACCGCCATCAGCACCATTGCCTCCAGCTCCGACAGCGTCGCTGCCCCGCCCCGCGTCGGCGCCTGCGATGCCCGGATCGCCTCGGCGTAAGCCGAACGGCTTCGGTGCTGCCAGCCGCCGGCAACCGACACCAGCTCATAGGGCCGGGAACGGAGTTCCTCGCGCAAATCATCGATGAGCAGGTCGATGCTGCACTCCTTGCCAACGACCCGCGCCAACGTATCGCGGCTGACCGGTTCGGCCGAGGCGAAAATCACAGCCTCGACCCGGAGCATCCATTCGCGCCAGCGCAGCTCCGCCGGCAGCTCCTCCAGCTCCCGATCGAACAGGACATCGTCCTGGGGAATCTTTTTGGCGTTACGGCGTAAATGCCTCGTCGCGCTCATTCCGGCCATCGTCACAGCCCGTAAATGCGGAAGGAGGCGCGGCCCGATAGCTCGCGCACCGCACCAAAACGTTCGAGCCGGTCGAACAATCGACTGGCGGCCCAGCGCGACAGAAGACTGCCCGGCGCCGAGGCGGGAAGAGCGTCTTCCTCCAGCAGTTTGCGGACGACAGTCTCGGCGCCTTTGGTCCGGACTTTTGGCACTGCGGCCAAAAGGACGTCCGCGCGCCGGGCAATCTCGCCCGCCGACCGCAGCGCATGGCCCGCCGCCTCAACCACCGACAGGCAGACGGTCCGCGGAAAACCGGCTTCTCCGGGGCGGACGCGCCCGCGCCCGCCGATCGTGCGAAACGCCGGCCCATAGCGCTCGGCCATCATCAGCGGCACGGGGCGCTCCCAGCGCAGCAAGGCGGCGACCAGCAGATCGGCCAGCGCCCAGGCCAACGGTTCCGCATCCGGACGGCTGGAAACGATCGCCGTCACCAGATCCGCAACGGCAAACGGCGCCGCACGGCCAGACTGAATGGCGTTGTCGGCATAATCAACCGCGCCGGCCAAACCATCGTCTGAGGCCAGCTCGAAGAGCTCGGCCAATTCGGCGACGGTTCTTGAGGAAAAGTTCGGTTTGCGGGTCGACAGCCTTTTGTAGGCCAAAAACACCCTTCCGGCAGGCCCGGGATCGTCGCCGGCGGCGGTCAGAGCCAAAGCGTCGCGCAAGTCCGTGTCGCCTTCGTTGCGGCCCATCAGCCGCACCGCGACGGTCGCGCATTTAAGCGCCTGTCGCGCGCGCCAGCAGCCAGCCCAGACGGGGTGGCTACGCACAAGATCGTCGAGCGATTTCAGCGCGATACCGGCAGCGAAGGCAGCGTCGGACTCGCTGACGTCGCGGTTGCGCAGCGCGGCCCAGCCGGGCAGAAGTGCCGGCACGGTCGAGGGTGATGGGGCGGACAAGGCGAACGAATCCATACCGCGAGCTTACCTCGCATGTGCGGTTTTGGCCATCGCAATCGGCCATAACCGCACCGCTCGTCAACATGTTTTTATGTCCAATAACATTCCATTACCGGACATATGGTGGTAGGCTCCCGAACCATGGAAAATCCCCCGGCAAATACGCCCAAAATCGACGATTTTGCGGATCGCGATCCTTCCGCCGGTGTCGATCTCGTCATCGAAACCGGCGCTTCCCCGCCGTCGGCGCGGCTGGAAGCCCTCGTTGCGACCGCGACAGCCTACGCCAACGCCGCCAGTTCCGAAAATACCCGCGACGCCTACGCCAAGGACTGGCGGCATTTTTCCGCCTGGTGCCGCCGCGAAGGGTTTGATCCAACCCCGCCGTCGAGCCAGGTCATCGGCCTTTACATCGGCGCGTGCGCCGCCGGCGACCCGAAGCGCAATACCCCTGCCCTCTCGGTGGCGACGATCGAGCGGCGCCTCTCCGGGCTGGCCTGGAACTTTACCCAGCGCGGCACGCCGATGGATCGAGCCGATCGGCATATTGCGACCGTGCTGGCCGGCATTCGCCGCAAGCATGCCAAGCCGCCGCGGCAGAAAGAAGCGGTGCTGGGCGAAGACATCAAGGCGATGGTCGACACGCTCGGTCATGATCTCAGGGGCCTGCGCGACCGGGCCATCCTGCTCTTGGGTTTCGCCGGCGGCCTGCGGCGGTCCGAGATCGTCGGTCTTGACATCGTCCGCGACGATCACAGCGACGGCCATGGCTGGATCGAGATTTTTCCCGGCCAGGGCGTGCTGCTGACACTGCGCGGCAAGACCGGCTGGCGCGAGGTCGAGGTCGGCCGCGGCGCCTCCGATCAAACCTGCCCCGTCGTTGCCCTCGAGAGCTGGATTCGCTTTGGCCGCATCGCCAGAGGCGCCCTCTTCCGGCGCATCTTCAAGGACAACAAGACCGTCGACGTCGAGCGGCTCTCCGACAAGCATGTCGCCCGCCTGGTCAAGCAGACCGCGCTTGCCGCCGGTGTCCGTTCCGATCTGCCGGAAGGGGAACGGGCCGGGCTGTTCGCCGGCCACTCGCTGCGCGCCGGCCTTGCCTCCTCGGCCGAGATCGAGGAGCGTTACGTGCAAAAGCAGCTCGGGCACGCCTCGGCCGAAATGACCCGCAAATATCAGCGCCGACGCGACCGCTTCCGCACCAATCTCACCAAGGCGTCAGGGCTTTGAACGCCCCTCCCCTGCCGCGGGATTGAAATCGTTAGGTCAAAAATGCGTGCTGGGTTTTCAGCTTAGCGCTTCAATTGAAATCGGGAAGTAGAAGCCACAACCGACATCTCAACCCCTCCGAGTATAGAACATATCGTAATGAATGCGCGCGAACCGTTGTTCGGCTTTCAGCGACTTTAAAGCAGGATAGAGCAGTTAAGATGGCATGCCAGGGCGACGAGACAGAATTCCGGACAAACATTGCACGATTCGAAGCCAGCCTGGATGAGGCTTTGTCCGCCCTGCCATCATTTGGCTGGGAAGCCAACGCGACCTTGCGGCTTGCTTGTGAACTATACGAAATGATAGCCCTGGACGAAAATAACGTCGTTGGACCCGAGTGGATCGCACGCGGGATCATGATTTTCGGAAAATTTCTTGTTTCAGGGAAGCCAGGTTATAAACCGCAACCTCAAAACAGCGCTGACGTTCAACAACTCACTTCAGATCTTTTGTGGGCCGGCCACTATTACATGGTGCGAGAGTATCTCTACTACACTTACAATGCAAAAGGCTCGATGAGTTGGGACTTCAGACCGAACCGCGTTGATATCCGGTTTGGTGATCGAACGGTTCCCAGGCAGTTTTTTACCGTCGCTAATGACCTTTTTATGGGGACCGTGGGAAGACTGGAGAAATGGAACAAGATTGACGAAATCTTGCGGCTCCTGGAGAACGAACCAGAAGGCGTTCATACTCCGAATACAATTGCAGCGCTCGAACTCATACAGGAAGAGGTCGAACTTAAGATTGATGGTGGTTTCTCGATCCTGCCCAGCACTTCGAACGTCGACCTTGGCGGATACTCTTATGCGGAGTTTCTGTCGGTTTATCGCCAGATGCTTTTGCTGGCGCTTTATCATCGCTACCTCGCCTATGGGCAAGGCTTGGTCGGCGCGCTCTACGTGAGCGAGGACGAGTTCATTGCCGTGCTTGAGCGAGGTTCCGGGTTGTCCCAAGTGGCCGTGCGACGGATTTTGGCGGATCTGATTTTCGACGCTGCTGCCGCCGCCGATCGTCTCGATGGAGCCTTGTTCTCCATCATGCGAGACGCAAGCCCCGACCGGACATTGGTCATTCGGCCGCATCACCTCGTTGTCACAGAAGGGATCGTCAACACGTTGCGGGTAATTGCCCAACGACGGCCAAAGCTGTTCTTGAACGAGATTAGCAACCCAATGGGCAAAGCTTTCGTAGCGCGCATGAAATCCGCTTGGCAAGCTCAAGGTTTCACGTGCAGGCCCGAAGTGTCGCTAAAAGATTTCGACCCGAAACTTCCCGACATAGATCTTCTGGTAATTTCAGAAGAGCCTACCCTTGGCTATGTCGTTTTCGTATGCGAACTCAAAAGCCCGGTACCTCCGCGCTGGGCGAAAGACCAGCTTAAAGCCCTGCAGAAGGATAACGTGTCCAAGGCCTTTCGCCAAGTCGATGCATTGAATTCGTTCTTAGGAACCGACGCTGGCCTGGCATTCATACAACGGCAGCTTCCAGCGACCGGTCATCCAATCTTCTCTGATTTCGTCGTTTCCCTTGTTAGCCTGATCATCACATCCGACAACTCAGGCATGTTCTTCGGAGAAGAGAAGACAAGAGTAATCAACTTTCGGACGCTAGAGCGACTTCTAGAAAGAAGTGATGGCGACGTGGCACTAATATTGCGAGTGCTCAGCAACTACAACGACGCCGCTGACGAACTGCTCAAGGTGGTTACCAGTGAATTCTTTATCGGCGACTTACAGGTCAGGTACGATGGTGTTGCGCAGGGGCCATACTTCGATTTTCCACGCGGGACGTGGAACTCTATCCCCGATCGCACAGAACGAGCTCGGCAATACGCGGCTGATGGCGGCCATCCCTTCGATGTCTTTAAACATCGCCCTCCAGATGCCCATGTGATTTATGGGCGGGACAAGTCCTGATCGTCAGATGCGGGACGCTCTCCATGCCCAAGAATGATTTTTTCAGTGCTAAGGCTTCCGAGGAAGCCAAGCGCACTCAGGTCAGGTTCGCCGTCAAGTGTCGTTTCGCAGTGACCAGTTTGATTGCTGATGAGGAAGAGGCTTCAAGCTTTAAGTCGGCCAAATAACCTTGAACCCGAGGTTTTCATCCGGCCATGCCAAGCCAAAGCCGTTCTCCAGCGCCAAAGCTCGATCATCCGCCCCGGTTACCGGGGTCTCAACAACGATGAGCTTTTTACCGCCCCATTTCTGGTGTTGCTCATAATCCAACAACTGGCCCATCGCGGTGCGGATCGCGTACCTCACCGTAGTTGCTTCTGTAGGTTTAATCTCCACCATTACCGCGCCAGTCGTCCCGTCGTCGTATCGAAGATCATCGCAAAACGTCGTTGGAAAGGTGACGGACGGGTGACGCCTGCGAAGATAAGATTCGAAGCTCTTATGAAGATCATGATGCCGCGGGCTGATAACCGCTTCGTAGGCCCCCACATAGCGCTGATAACCTTCTGTGGTCGCGGCCCCTGCCCTCCCTCTTCCTCGGCGCTTGCCTGGATTGCGCGCTGGTGTCTCCCGAGTTCCGTCGAGGAGCTTTCGGACTGAGCGCACAAATCGCCTGGCATCTGGGTCTTCCGTATCCTCAGCGTACCACCAGCTCGCTTGCCCGCTCCACCCGGGGCCGCGCTCGAGCATCAAAGTGCTCGTTCTATCTTTCGGGTCGAGTAAGAATGCGTTCTCGATGCGGGTTTTGCATCGAAAATTGCTCATCTGGTCTCGCTCATGCTGCTCCGAGGGGTAAATCCCATTGAAGAACTGGCGCTTGCGGTAGAGGCGAGCGTGTCGATACCAACCGATGACGCACCGTGGGTCGTTGCCTTCTACGGGAGCGGTCCAAACGATGTCGACGTTGTCGATATATTCATCCGTACGGCTCACTCCCAGTTTCTCGATGGCGATCGAACGATCGATCTTCCCTTTGATTGTTTCGAAGTGCCCGTAGACGTATCCGTCGTCGCAGGGAACAAAGTTGAGCTCCTCACCGCAATACCCTTGTTTTCTCGGGAACCCGCCTCCACCTTTGGGCGGATCCTTGGGATTCCTCCCCGCGTAATGTTTCATCCACGCAATATTGCAGAAAAGAAGAGGCATTCTGATATCCATCTTGACGAACAATCAAACCAATCTTCACTCCCTTCGCCGCGCTTTCAATGCCCTATTCCGTTAAATCTGGACAGATGAGGAGCTCCGGCAAGCTTCGGAAAACGTCCTGAAAACGCTACGAGAGTCAATTCCGGACGCGATCTGACTCTGGTGATCCGCATTGGCCGCAATACCGATGATGTCCCTGTCTTTCTCGAAAGCTTCCGGCGGGATTGTTTAAAATCAATACCTTAGTCTGTTGTCAGCTGACTACGTTCTTTGTGCTCCCTATACGCGAGAAGGTAGCGCGACATGGTGCGCCATTTCACGCCCGCATCGCCCCGCCAGAATTCACTTTGAGTAGCGCCATTAGCATCGGCCCAAGCGAAAACTCCCCCCTTCGCGCTCGTGAGGTCAGGTCGCGAAGATAGCCTCCAGCCGAGGTGATGTGCCCTGCCCGCTCCAATATCGCGGCCATCGCAGCGGCAGCGTTTTCAGGCCCCATCGCCTCGCAGGCATCTTGATACGCCGACGGGCTCACCCCCAACATTGATCTGACGACGACCGCAGCCGTCATCAGATCCCGCCAGCCCCCGATCGCTCCGCCTGGACCGTACGCAGAGATTTCGGGGCAGGCCCTTAGCACCATCCCGAGTGGGAAGGTCTTTATCGGCTCGGCACTTCGTTCGTTAAATTTACTCGACTTCGCGCCCTGCTCTTTTTCGGAGCTAGGTTCAAGTTCAATGATAGATTCGGTATTTGAATTCTGTGTGTGCTGACGGGATCCGCTATCATTGGTGTCGGATTCTTCGAGATTGATGTGGCTTTCCAACAAATTGACCACCTCTTCCCTAAGGAGTTCCAACTCGTCGAGCATTCCGGTCAATTCCTCCAGTGTTTTTGCTCGCCGCAGCCGCGACATCGCGACGATATAGACCTCCTCAACTTGCCCCCAATTGCCGGGAACTCCGTCTTCAATAGCGGCGGAGATCAGCTTGCGCACATCTCTGCGAGCAATTGTAATGCGCTCCTTGGCGATTTTCAGATGCCGGTTGGCTTCCACGACGCGCTGAGCCAGGAGCGCCAGTTCTTCCGAGCGAGCGAGGAGAGGCGCGAGACTAAAGCCGTAAGCGGTCTCGATGGACCCATCCGAGTCCTTTCGAGCGTAACGCTTGCCGTTCGGACTGTCGTTTCGTTGAATAAGGCCGGCCTCGACCAAGACTGCCAAGTTTTCCCGAAGCGTCGTGCCGGCTATCCCGTTTGCTCGAGCAATGAGCTGCGCGTTAGACGGAAACACTATGAGGTTCCCGTCCTCCCTGAGCTCCGTCTCTGGATAAAACGACAGCAGCGCGTTCAAAACAGCGAGCGCACGGTCGCGCAAGCCTAGCAGAGTGCGAGCATCGCAGGCATCCCGATAGACTTTCCACTTGTCGATTGACTTACCATGCCTGATGTCAGCCGCTTTAAACTGCGTTTTCACCAGGGCAAGCGTCATCGGCCGCCGCCCAAAGGGCGTCGTCACACTTCCACTCTGCATTTTCCTTCACCTTCCAAAAAGGCAAAAGAAATCCGCTCACCAAAACGGTGCCAAAGACTCTTGACTGCGATTCATGGAAATGCGATTCTCAGGCTGCTTAGACCTATGAGAGAGGCTTCCACGACGGCGACGTTTGGGGGCCTTTTTCTTTTTGCTCTGTTCCTATCTCCAACTAACCTTCAGACGACGGACTTTCCTTTCTGAAGTTCGCGTAGAGTTCGGGCAGTTGCTCCATGACAAACTTGGCAAAAGCCTCGTCCCGATCTCGATTCATTTCGATTTTGCAGTGCTTGCCGGCGACGGCAAGTGTCGCGATTTCAAGTCCCTCAGACGACTTGGCTATTAGTCGAACGGGGGATGATGCCGACGTTTTCTCACTATCTGTTTTGACCGCCCGGAGCACGGCCAGGAAACGATCGTCCGTGTCTTTGTGACTAAACGACGAATCGTCAGCTGCTTTGCGGGCCTTCTTCTCGGCGCCAGCCGGCTTCAGTAGGTCAGCCAATTCCTGCCATCTAGGCCGGCCGATTTTTGGTGCGCGACCGATCGAATCAATCAACCATTTCGGTACCGCTCGTGCCACCCCAACAAGCTTATGAACTTCCTGCCGATCGACCGAAAGCGCTGTTTGGATTAGCGCTCGCTGGAAGCCGCCATCTTCGAGCTTGAGCGCGAATGACGCTCGCTCAATGAATGTCAAATCCTCGCGCGCAGAATTCTCGATACCTTGAGCAACGACGAGCTTGTCGTCATCAAGGTCGCGCACGAAAGCCTTGACGGTCGTCCCAAGCTCGGTCGCCGCGCGCACGCGACGATGGCCATATGCGATCTGATAGCGCCCGGGTTCTGACGAATGCTTTCGGACAAGAATTGGAATTTCCTGTCCGTGGTCCTTGATCGACGTCTTGAGTGCTTCGATCGCTGCAAGGTCCTGATCAACGAATCGATCGGCAAAGGGGGAGGGGTCGATGAGTGTGGGATCAAGGTCAACCGGGAAAGCGCCGTTGGCCACCTGCTGCTTCAGTTCTTCGTAGTCTCTTTCGACCTCGGAGAATGTGTCTTTCAACGACCGGACCGCACCCGAAGCAACTCGCTGCACCGGCTGCCTTGTGTCTTCCGAGCTCGTCTCGTCGCTCCCGCCAGCGAACATGGATCGGATCGACTGTGTACGTTTGCTCATCGTTACCCTCCTCGAACGGACGCAAGGTCAGTCGCAACGAAGTAGTCAGCTGACAACACGTTAAGCCACTGTTTTGTTTGCACGTCCGCGTAAGTCACCGGCCCCATACCTCGTTGATCAGTTCGATCACTTCCTGGTTCACTGCGGTGATGGATTCCATTGCCCTATCGTAGGTGGATCTTCCGACCGCACCCCGCGACAACTCGTAAAGCGATTGCTTTGTCAGCCCCGCATTCGCGATAGCGGTCGACTTCCAAGCTGCCGCGGCCATCACATCTGATCCGAAGACGTCTCGCAGCAAGCCGACGATTTCTTGTTCGGGTACGTCGCGGGGATCATGTCTGGTTACGAGGAAACGCAGGAAGTCATAGTCGAGGCGCCCACCAGCCTCCTCGATGACCGAGACCAGGTCGGAGGTCATCAGCAGGAACTGGCTCATCGACGCGACATCGACCATTTGGGGATGGACTGTCACAATCATACCGGTCGCTGCGTTAAGCGCGCCCATGGTCAGAAAGCCAAGCTGGGGAGGGCAGTCCACGACAACGACGTCGAAATCATTCTCAATCTGAGCTATTGCACCGGCGACACGGCGAAAAAACAGATCCTCTGGTCGCCCGCGGTTCTGCAACATGAAGCGTGGCGTCTGATGTTCGAACTCCATCAGTTCGAGGTTGCCAGGCACGATGCTGATTCCCGTGAAATAAGTAGGGCGGATGATGTCTTTCATCGCGACCCGTTGGTCATCGTACCGGATTGCGCCATAGAGCGTGGTGTTTTCCGCCACGTCAAATTCCGGCTGGTAGCCGAACATAGATGAGAGCGAGGCTTGTGGATCGAGGTCGATTGCAAGCACTCGATAACCTTGCAATGCCAAACCTTGGGCGACATAGACCGAGGTTGTTGTCTTTGCGGAGCCACCCTTAAAGTTGGCGACCGTAACAATCTGTAGCTTCTCACCGTCGCGCCGGCGGGGCCAGAACCTCCCGGCTTCTTTTGGCCGTGCACCTGCGAGATACTCACGAAGCTCGTTGATCTGGGCCAGCGTGTAGGAGCGGCGACCACCGGTTCCAAGATCCGGAGAGGGTCCGAGACCATCAAGCGACAGTTGGCGCAAGTAGCCGTCGGAAACTCCCACGATGTCGGCGACTTCACCAGACGTAAAGGAGCGAAGCGATTTCTGGGCGCTGGGCGGAAAGGCGCGCTCTCCGACCGCTCTCAGCCTCGCAGACAGCGCCTCGGCGCGTTGCGTAATGCGAGCGGAAGTGGATGCTCGATCGATGTGCCTGTCTATCACGTTCACATTGGCCTCTGGTTTCAGACGGTTTATTGGCGTCAGACGCGCTATTGCCGTCTCAAAGGTAAGCCACGATTCTCATCGTGCCGCAAGTGAAATAGGGTTAACAAGACCTTAACACGCGTACATGGAAGAAGCGTTTGTCTTCCTGCCTTGATAATTTTTCAAACGAATTCTGAAACTTACGAGGGGTCGGGTGTCTTCTCCCGAAAAGGCTCACTAACACTTTTGATAGTAAAACTCGATGTTCCGAAGCCTGAGGAAGAGCTGATCAAGTCGATCAGCCTAGAATCACCGCTAACACTTTTGCGAGTAGACCACTCTTCAATTGCCCGGCAAACCTCCCGCGTCCGAAACGCACGGGAGATTTGCTTTATGCACCTCATCGCTATCCGCACGCCGAAAGGCACCGCCGAAGTCCGAATTCTTGACGCAATGCACTGCCTACGGGCGCGGGTCTTCCAAGGCCGGCTCGGCTGGAATGTTCGTTGTATCGACGGGCGCGAATATGATGAGTTCGACGAATTGTCGCCCACCTACATAATCGCGCTGTCGGGAAGCGAGACTGTCGTGGGCTGTGCACGCCTGCTTCCCGCGTTTGGAACCACCATGCTGCAGGCAGTGTTTCCCGAGCTCCTCCGCCAGAGGCACTTGCCGGCTCATCCCGCGATGATCGAAAGCTCCCGTTTTTGCGTGGATACATCGATCGAAGAGGGGAGGGGCCAGGCGCTGCATGAAGCGACGCTGAGCATGTTTGCCGGCATCATTGAATGGAGCATCCAAAACGGTTACGCCGAGATCGCAACGGCGACTGATGTCCGCTTTGAGCGCATCCTCGCTCGTGCTGGATGGCCGATGCAACGCCTCGGAGATCCCATAATGATCAACGAGACACGCAGCGTGGCCGGCGTGCTTCCGGCCGACTGGTCAAGTTTCGCGCGTTTGCGGCCTGCGTCCTACACTTCCGACTTTGTCGCACCACGCAAGCAGGCGGCTTGAGGGACGATGACCCAACTTCGATCCTTGCCACGCCTCATCCGCAAACTTCAAGACGCGCTCGGTGACCACCTATGTGCCGCGCTCGACGATCCAAGCGTCGTTGAGATCATGCTCAATCCAGACGGCAAATTGTTCATCGAGAGGCTCGGCCATGGCATTTCCCCGGCCGGGGAGTTGTCGAACGCCGCCGCGGAGATCGTCATCGGCAGCGTTGCCCATGTCCTTGCGTCCGA
>UCEZ01000016.1:0-49937 GCA_900471525.1 Hyphomicrobiales bacterium
CGTTGAGATCGATCTTTTCTGAAAGCGCTCGCTCCTCGGCCTCGATCGGCCTCGTCATCGGCAGCGCGCTGATTTTCAATTATATTGTCGCCTCGGAAAACGTGCCGAACCAGATGGCCGCACTAATCACCGGTCTCGACCTCTCGCCTCTTGGCTTCCTGGTCCTGGCCAATATCATCTTCCTGTTGCTCGGCTGCGTGCTTGACGCCACGACCATCATCCTCGTCATCGTGCCACTCTTCGTGCCTGTCTGCCGGGCGCTTGGCATCGATCTCGTGCATTTCGGCGTGGTCACCGTGGTGAACTGCATGATCGGCTTGATCACGCCGCCCTACGGCATGCTGCTGTTCGTCATCAGTGGCGCCACGGGCATCCGCGTCAGTTCCATCGTGCGGGAGGGCATGCCCTTCCTGTTCGCGCTTGTCGCCGCGCTGATCGCACTGATCTTGTTTCCGGAACTCGTCCTCTGGCTGCCGCGACAGTTCGGCTATCAGGGATGAAAATCAATCACGCAACTGAACTGGACCCCTCTACCATGCAGACCAAGATCGACGGCATCATACCGGTGATGATCACGCCCTTCACGCGGGACAACGAGATCGACTGGAAAGGCTACGAGACCCTGATCGAATGGTATATCGACAACGGGGCGCAAGCTCTGTTCGCCGTCTGCCAGTCGTCGGAGATGCAGCATCTGTCGCTCGACGAGCGGTGCGATCTCGCCCGCTTCACCGTTGACAGGGTCGCAGGCCGGATTCCGGTCGTCGCCTCCGGTCACGTGTCCGACACGAGAGCGGGCCAGCGCGAGGAACTCGCTGCGGTCGCAGGCACGGGCATCGACGGTCTGGTCCTCGTCACCAACAGGCTGGCAAGCCTCGAAGAGGGGGCCGAGACGTTTCGCGCCCGGGTCGAGGACCTGCTTACGGCGTTGCCATCGGACCTGCCGCTCGGACTCTACGAATGCCCGGCGCCGTTCCGCCGCCTGCTGAGCGACGAGGAACTCGCCTATTGCGCGGGTTCCGGCCGTTTCGCCTTCCTCAAGGACGTGGCCTGCGACCTCGAAATCATCAAGCGCCGCCTGGAACTCACCCGTGGTACGCCGCTCGGCATCAACAATGCTAACGCTGCGATAGCCTGGCCGGCGATGCAGGCGGGGGCCAACGGCTTCTGCGGTGTGATGAGCAATTTCCACCCCGACCTTTACCGTTGGCTACACGACCATAGCGCCGAGTGCCCAGAACTCGCAGAAGAGCTCGCCACCTTTCTCGTGCTTGCAGCAATGTGTGAGCCCATGGGGTATCCAAAGCTTGCCAAGCGCTATCACCTTCGCCTCGGGACATTCGGCAGCGATCACAGCCGGACGATCAGTTTCGATATCGAGGAACGCTACTGGGCGCTGGATGCTATCCTCGACCGGATCCATCAGGGAAGCGAGCGGTTCCGCAGCCGGATTGCCGGGCTGTAGCTTTCCGACAATCCGCAGCTGTCCTGTGCTCAGGAGTCGACTTCAAGGATCCTGGCTGGGTGTGCTGCAATCTTTTAGCGAGGTCAGAGTGACCCCATTACGGTTTCAAGCATTGTTAACCTCTTGAAGTCCGACGAGGTGCGCAAGCAGGTCGTTCTGGTCGTTGAAGGGCCAGCCACCGGAAATGCTAAAGCCTTCCTTCAGCTACAGCATCGCCTCAAAACCCGCGACCGTTCGCCACGCCGTATTGGATGACAGGAAGCCACCGACCTTCGGCATGTACTTCTTCACCCGGAAATGATCGCTCTCAATGCCTTGCTGGAGATGCTTGGTGACATAATGAACGGGACCGGGACGGTGAAGGGAACCGGGTATGGTCAACAGAGCCTTAACGCCGAATTTTGCGACAGTCCCCAGGATTCGCTTTTGATGATGACGCCGCGAAAGCATTCCTCCTCCGAGCTGCCGAATTTTCGAGAACTCTGTTCGGTTTGGATGGTCCTTTCCAAGAGGTTATGACAGGAGAAATGGACTGGATGGCTATTCCAAAAGAGAACCCGACATTGCTTAGCAGGAGAGTTTGGCCGCGAGAGTCCCCTACTCTATGCGGATGTTGTGATGAAGGGCAAGCCGGAGAAAACCGCGAACGAGCGCGATCTTCTTGCGGCCATCGACCGAATTGCTTCGCGGTTCCACACTACTTAGGGTCGTCTACGCACTTACGCATGGCACGAACGCGATCTCCGACCACTCCACTCGGCTCCTATCGGTGAAGGAGCNNATATCTCGCGGCCTCGATCAAAAAGGGAAAGGTGGCGTGTTAGTCGCGGTCATGCACCAGAGTACGTCAGGTTTATTCTGCATCATAACATGCATGTCTGAGATAGTTTGAGCATTCCTGGGGACGGAACGCCTTGAGGAGCATCTGCGATGCGTCTCCATGTTGTTTCGACATTCTCTCCTCTGCCTTTCTGACGAGTGTCTTGAGCTTGGCGAACATCATCTCCATTGAGGTCGGGGCTGTACGGCGGCAAGAAGAGGAGATGTGCTCGCGTATCGCATCGCGGGCCAACTTTCCTTTGTGGCTTCCCAAATTGTCGAGGGTGACGATGTCACCAGCCTTCAGGGTTGGAACCAAGCACTGCTGAAGGCATTCGATAAACGCGACGCCATTGATCGGGCCGTCGAGTACGAAGGATGCGACGATGCTGTCGCGGCGCAAACCGGCCAGAAAGTCAGCGCCTTCCAGTGACCACGAGGGACCTTCGCAATGAGCGGTTCTCCCCGCTCAAACCACCCGCTGGTGCGCGTCCTGTTTGTCTTGACCCAGGTCTCGTCGATAAACACGTGACGATCCGCATCAAGCCGATGCTGATGGGTCTTCCATCGCATCTGGAAACCGGCCACTTTCGGCCGGTTCTGCTCGCTTGCCACCAGTGTTTTTTTAAGGTTTTTCCTTGGCGCGCAGGATCGTGCCGATCGAAATATTTCTTCGAATGGATGCCCAGCGCGTAGGATTGGCTCCGACTGTTCTTCGTTACAAAATACATTAATAATATTGAAATCATTAGACTTGAATATCATCTCCGGCGCCACGGGTTCAAAACGTGAGCGATCATCATGATCCCCGATCCGTTCAAGCCCAATCGGTGCGCCACTGTTCACAGAATCTATTGGGGGTCGCCTCTTCCGGGCGAAAGAACGCGATCTCTCGCGCCGTCAGCTGGCAGCAAGGGAAAATCCATGCCTTTCGATATTCTGACGCGTCTCTCACTCACGGCCAAAATTGCGACCATCATCGTCCTGGCCAACATCGCCGGTCTGGCTGTCACCTCCTACTTTTCCTGGACAACGGAAACCGCGGCAGCTTTGGAGACCGCTTATCTCAACTGGGAGCGGAACGCCCGGCAGATTGGTGAAATCGCCGAAGGTGGCGTCAAATGGAAAAAAGCGGCTGCCGTTCGCGAAGCCTATTCGCTCTACCGATCCACGCCCCTTCAGGGAATGGTCCATTTTGAAGCGATCAACGGCAAGGGAGAGACGGTCGACAGCTGGACCGTGGATGGAGGCGACACCCCTCTCCTTACAGGTGTCGCGGCAAAAACCATCAAGGCTGTGAGCGAAGAACCTGTCTGGGACAAGACGGACGGCGACTTCGTGGCGCTCGCCCTGCCGCTCGGCAAGGACAAGGCCGGTCAGCCCATCGGCTATATCGCCACCGTCTGGTCGACGAAGCTGATACATGCCGAAAGCAATATGAAGTCCCTTACATTTCTCGCCAAGCAGGCTGTGGTCATTACCCTGGTTATCGGCGCATTCCTGATTGCCATGCGGCGCAACGTCGGCAAGCCATTGGCGAAACTGAGCGCCCGCATTGCGGCCTTTCAGAAAGGCGATTTTGAAAGCCCGGTCGCGTTCCTCGAAAAACGTGATGAGATCGGTGTGATCGCCCGGGCGCTGGACGCGTCCCTGAAGGAGGCCGGCGCCAAGCTCGAACAGGAAAAAATCGCAGCCGCCCAGCGTGACGCGCTTGATGCCGAGCGGGTTCGCTTCTCCGAGCAGGCCGGCAAATCCGCCCGCAACCAGGCCGAGATCGTCGCCCGGATCGGACAGGCGCTGGAGCAGCTTGCGGAAGGCGATTTCGCCATCCGACTTCCAGACCTCGGTCTAGACTTTGAAAAATTGCGCACCGATTTCCATAAGATGATCGAGGCCGTGTCCGAGACCGTGCGCGAAATCGGAGGCGCCACCATAGCAGTCGATTCCGGCACCTCGGAGCTTGCCCGCGCGGCCGACGATCTGGCAAAGCGCACCGAAACGCAGGCTGCTTCACTCGGCGAAACCGCCAGCGCGCTCGACCAGATCACCGTCACGGTCCGTTCCTCTTCGGCCCGGGCGGAAGATGCCGGACGAATGGTCGCGGAGGCCAAAACCGGCGCCCACAATTCGGCGGTCGTCGTGCGTGAGGCGATCGCCGCGATGAACAAGATTCAGGGGTCCTCGAACCAGATCGGACAGATCATCGGCGTCATCGANNGCCGCCAAGGAGATCAAGCAACTGATTTCCGCCTCCGGCGCCGAGGTCGCAGCGGGCGTTTCACTCGTGAACCGCACGGGTGATGCGCTCGGCCTCATAGAAGAGCAGATCAGCCGGATCAACGACAGCATCGCGGCGATCGTTCAGTCCTCTCGCGATCAGGCGACCGGACTTGTGGAAATCAACACCTCCATCAACCGGATGGATCAGGTGACCCAGCAGAATGCCGCCATGGTGGAGGAAACCAACGCGGCCTGCCATGAACTCACCACTCAGAGCAGCCTTCTGAAACGCGCCGTCAGCCACCTGAGGATTGACGGTGTCGTCGAGCATCGCCAGCCGGCAGCCAGGGCCGCGGCATCGGCACGGACCGAGCCTCGCCCCGCCCCGCCCCGCCAGACGATCCGCCAGCCCGCTCTGCGCGGCGGCGGCGGCGCGGCCGTCGCCACCGCGCAGGATTCCTGGGAGGAATTCTGATTCCAGGTCGGGAATACTCCTGTCTGGCCCCTTGAAGAACACTTGAACCTTGGAAGGAAACATCATGACAAGCAGGAAATTTGCATTTCTCATCGCGTCAGCCGTCACCGTCTTTGCGGCCGGCAGTGCAACCGCCGAAGAAGCCTATGTCGCGCCGGTCAAGGATTATATCGAGGCGAACGTCAAGACGTGGCTCAGCGATCCGGTCATTCTGGAAGCCATCAAGGCGCAGAATGCAAAAAATGCCGACCTGTCTCAGGCCGATATCGACGGGCTTGATCAGAAATGGCGTGCCGAAGTCGACGGCTCGGATCGTGCCATGATCGACGGCGTGCTCGCAAATCCGGTTTCAGCCTTGCTGAAGGCCAAACAGGAGGCATCAGGCGGCACGATCACCGAAGTGTTCGTCATGGACAGCAAGGGCCTCAATGTCGGCCAGAGTGACGTAACTTCGGATTATTGGCAGGGCGACGAGGACAAGTTCCAGAAATCCTACGGCACTGGCGCTGGCGCGATCTTCGTTGATGAAGCCGAAAAGGATGAATCGACCCAGATCCTGCAGTCGCAGGCGAGCGTTACCATTGCCGATGAAACTGGCGCACCGATCGGTGCCATCACCATTGGCATCAATCTGGACGGTCTGTGAATTTTGGTGGTCGAACTGGGAGGGGGTCGCCTCCCCGCCCAGTATTCGCACGGCGACCTATTGCTGTCGAAAGTTGCAATTCCGGAGTGCCGTTCACCCTCAACATATCCGGACCCGAATGATGAGGAGAGCCATCCATGGAAATGAATGCGACGTTCATCAACTTAAGCCCGCAACATCAATCCCGTTCGTGTACCGGCGACAACGTCGCCGGTACACGGGATTCAGCCGCCTGTTCGTTGCTTTTAGAACTGCAGTTTGCCCGTGACGGCGGGTAAGGTTCAACGACCTGCCGGAGTAAAAAGCAGGCCACTTGCCCGTCGGCAGCGGCATTTTTCGATCAACGCGTGAGGATTTCGGTGGCTATTGACTTGGCCACGGCAACGACGGCTCTTTTTACCCTCGGATCTCGAATCCGCTGGAAGGCGTGATTGAGCTCCATCCGCGGGGTCTCACAGTCCATCCGCGCCTTATCTTCCAGCCGGCGATCACGCGCCGGCTCAATCAATTCGAAACCTCTCTCAACTACGCTTTGCAGATAGCTGAAATTACTCGTTGATTGGCGCTCGCTCGATGACTGTTGACATGCACCAAGCGCAAGACCCGGAAAGATTCGAAGTTTCCAGCAAGAGTGACGATCGGTTGGGAGGCTGGACTTCTGTCTTCGCGTTGATGACGACCTGGAAACGGTCGCTGCTGTCCAAGATGATTATCGTTTTTCTCGGCGGCATCATGCTTGCGTACAGCGTCGGCGCATTTGTGGGTTGGTCGATGTTCGTCGATGCAGCGAAAGAGCAGTGGAAGAACCAGGCACGCATCAACACGCAGATTGCCAGCGCCACGTTGCGGAATATCTATACTTACATCGTCATCGAAACAGACCAAAGTGGTCAGGTGGAGCGCATCGTCACCACTCAGCCCATCGGCGACGACGATTCCATCCTCTACACAGGATTCAATCCGACGGATGTGCTGGCCCTTGTAACCGCGCAGACCAACAACGATACCTGGCTGATGCGTTATGACGTAGAAAACCGGACCTTCGTCGATGTTGCCGCTTCTTCGGGGACCCCAACCGCCGATGGTGGTTTCGTCGCTCCGAACGAGCCCCTCTTTGCCGATGATGGCGTCAAGGGACGCTTCGCGACAGGGTTTGCGACGATCGGAGGCGAAAAACACTATATCGGCCTCCTGCCGATCGTCAGCCCGAACACTAACACGCTCGGCGTTGTGGCGGTGAGCATCGGTAAGGCGACAGACCTCAACCGCGCGCAGGATGATTTGGTCCACAACTCGCTATTCATATTGCTAGCTGTTCTTCTGCTAACCGGTGTGGTGGCAACGGTCATGGCAAAACGCCTCTTCAAGCCGGTGCCCGCCCTCGTTCAAGCCACGCTGCAGATCGCCAGCGAAGTCACGGACAAGGTAACACCTTTCCAGGATCGCCGGGACGAAATCGGTGATCTGGCAAGGGCGATTGAAGCCTTGCGCGAGGCCGTGGTCGAGCGTGGCCGTTTGCGCGAAATTCGCGATATGGCTGTTAAGCTAGAACATATGGCCCACCACGATGCACTGACCGGCCTCGCCAATCGCGCGCTGTTGATCAACACCCTTGACCAGGCGCTGGAACACATTGCCAAATCGGGTGGCTTCAATGTTCTGTTGCTCGATCTTGATCGCTTCAAGGTGGTCAACGATACGCTGGGGCATGCTTGCGGCGACCTGCTTCTGACAACCACGTCGAACCGCATCACCACCGTTCTGGGTCCGGAGGATCTGGCCGCTCGCCTCGGCGGGGACGAATTTGCTATCGTGCAGCGCGTCAACCGAAATCCGGAACAGGAAGCTCGAACGCTTGCAGCGCGCTTGCTGGAAACGATCTCCTCCGGATTTTTGCTGGAGGGCCATGAGGTGGTCATCGGCACCAGCATCGGTATTGCCTGTGCCCCCGCGCACGGCACGACCGTCAGCCAGCTGCTGCAGAATGCCGATCTCGCCCTCTATCGCGCCAAGGCCGCCGGCCGCGGGACAGCGATTGTCTTTGAGGAAGGCATGGACATGGTCGTGCAGGATCAGCACGCCCTTGAGATGGATTTGAGGTTCGCACTTCAGCGTCAGGAATTCGAACTGCACTATCAGCCCATCGTCAATCTGACCAGCAAAGCGGTCTGCGGCTTCGAAGCGCTTGTCCGCTGGCGTCATCCCCAACTTGGCTTGATCGCCCCCAATCGTTTCATTCCGCTGGCGGAAGAAACCGGCATTATCGTAGCGCTTGGAGAATGGGTTCTAAAGCGCGCTGCGAAAGACGCGATGGCCTGGCCCGATCAGACCAAACTTGCCGTCAATCTGTCTCCGGTCCAGCTTCGCCGGGGCAATATCGTCGGGGCCGCCGCCGCTGCGCTCAGGTCGTCGGGCCTGGCATCGTCAAGGCTCGAACTGGAAGTCACTGAAAGTGTGATGCTGGCTGGCGCCCAGAGCAGGGAGGCACTCGAAACGCTGCGCTCCATGGGCATCGCGATCGTCCTCGACGATTTCGGTACCGGCTATGCGTCCCTCAGCTATCTGGCCGACATGCCCTTCAGCAAAATCAAGATCGACCGAGGCTTCATCGCCGATCTGCCGACCCATGCCACCTCGCGCGCCATCGTCGGCGCAATCACCAATTTGGCCCGCGAACTGGATATGGAAGTCACTGCGGAAGGCGTCGAGACCGAGGAACAGTTGTTCATCCTGAAGGCAGCCGGTTGCACCCATGCACAGGGCTATTACTTTGCCCGTCCCAAGCCGATTGACGGCGTTGAATATGAATGGAATGCCAGCGTTAAACCAACCGTCCGACCGACGCAGTGAGTAAGTTGACGACACACCGACAGCACGCGCGGGTGACGGTTCCCGTCGGCTTGTGCAGACAACGATCGGAGAAGCGAAATGCGTATTCTGAATTTCACTCTGTGCATCCTGCCCGGACTTTTCCTACCGGTGGCCGCGATGGCGCAAAGTGCAGAAAGTACTCTGAAGAAGATCGCCGAAACCGGCACTGTCGCACTTGGCTATCGCGAGGCAGAACCACCGTTCTCCTACCAGACGCCCGACGGCAAGATTGTCGGCTTCTCGGTGGACCTTTGCAATCGCGTGATCGCAAGCATCAAGCAGCACTTGAAACTCGACAATCTCAAAGTCGAATATGTGCGGGCAACACCGGCGACCCGTTTCATTCTCGTCAAGAACGGGAAGGTCGATATCGAATGTGCCGCCACAACAAACAATGCAGAAAGACGCAAAGTCGTCGCCTTCTCCTATCCACATTTCCAGACCGCCACGCAGTTCGTCACGCGGCGAGAGGATGGAATTGAAACCCTCGACGATCTTGCCGGCCGTTCGGTCGCATCTGCATCCGGCACGGTCAACATCGACCAATTGAACCTCATCAATCGTGAGAAGAAGCTGAACATCGGTGTGATGCCCACCAAGACCAACGAAGAGTCCTTCAAATTGGTCGTTTCGGGCCGCGCCTCCGCTTTTGTCATGGATGGGATCCTTCTTGCCGCCATGGTCGCTGAGACAAGAGATCCTTCGAAATACCGCCTGTCGGAGGAAACCCTGAGCAAACCGGAACCTTATGGTCTGATGATCCGTCACGGCGACGAGGAGTTCAAGTCACTCGTGAACGCCTCCTTGAAGGAGATTTTCACCAGCCCGGAAATCGAGACACTGTATGCCAAATGGTTCACGTCGCCGATCCCACCTGATGGGATGAATCTCAGCCTGCCAATGACGCCTGCCCTCAGAGACGCCTTTGCGAATCCGAAGGACTATCTGGAATAGGAAGTTTTTGCTGATGCGCCAGGAGTTCGGGAGAAGCACGATGTCACCAATGATACGATCTGCATTGACAGCGCTTATGATATTGGCTTCCGCCGGCGCCGGATCGGCCGAAGCTCCGGCGTCAACGCTGAAGACGATCGCCGATAGGGGCGTGATCAAGATCGGCTACAGCGCCGAGGACGTTCCGTTTTCCTACAGGACGCCGGATGGGACGGTGACGGGCTATTCGACAGATATTTGTGTCCGGGTTGTGGATCTCTTGAGGCAGAAGCTCGGCCTTGCGGCACTGGCTATAGAATATGTCGAGCGCACTCCCAGCAACCGCGTTGCGATGCTGCGGGACGGGGAATTCGACATCGAATGCGTGGCGAGCACCAACAACGCCGAGCGGCGCAAGAGCGTCGCGTTTTCCTACAGCCACTTCGTTACGGGGACCCAGTTCGTTTCCCTCAAGAAAAGCAATTTGAAATCCATTGGCGATCTTGCAGGGCATACGATTGCGGCCACGTCAGGCACCACCAATATCGGCCAGCTCAACGCCATCAATCGTGCGCGCGGGCTGCACATCGCCGTTATGCCCGTCGAAAGCCACGCTGCCGCCTTCAAATTGGTGGCGGAAGGTCGTGCTTCGGCCTTCGTGATGGACGGTATTCTTCTTGCCGCGATGATTGCCGCCTCAGATCAACCTGACGACTATACCCTTTCGAGCGATACCCTTGGGCATCCAGAGCCCTATGGCTTGATGATTCGACATGACGACCAGGACTTCAAGGATGCAGTGAACGCGGCGCTCACGGAAATCTATGGCAGCGGGGAGATCGAACCCATCTACAACAGGTGGTTCACGGAACCGATCCCGCCCAACGGGATCAACATGCGACTGCCGATGTCGAGCGAGCTGCGACAGCTTTTTGCCGAGCCATCACGTTCCTATGACTAGCCTGGGTCTGTGGTCTTTAGCTGGACAAGGCCGCCAACCGCCCTAAGGGAGCGCCTGCCTTGGCCGACCAGAAATGGAAACATCATCAGTTCCCTCGTGAGAAACGGCTAGCCCTACGGCGGCAATCATTGATAGCCAGAGGGTCAAAGGCACGGAAAAAGGAGACGTTGCATGAACCCCGTACGGTTATGATGCGGGGGAAGATGTGCCGGAACGCCCTCAGAGAGGTGCGCGACACGCGATCGACCGTCCAGGCTTGGCGAGTGAAGGTCGCCTTATTGGCAGCAGCGATGACACGGGCCTATACTGGGTCATGCCCACGTCATAGCGCACCACCAGCGTATTCATTGAGGTGATGAGTCCATGGACACTTATGCAAACATCCTGCCGGGCGATCCGGCGCCCTGGTTTCACCAGCGATCGATAGCCAATTCCCACTTTGCGTTCGACACCGCTGCAGGACGATACCTCGTCCTGTGCTTCTTCGGGTCGGCCTCGCATCCAGGGAGCAAGGTCGCAATAGCGGCCGCTTTCCAAAGAGCGGACGTATTTGACGATGCCAAGGCGTCGTTCTTCGGCATTTCGGTCGATTCGACCGACGAAAGCGAGCAACGCGTTGCCGACCGGTATCCGGGCTACCGGTTTTTCTGGGACTTCGATGGCACGGTAAGCCGTCTCTATGGATCCATACCAATCGATGCTAAGCCCGAAGACGGAGAGGTTCCGGTACGCCAAGTCTGGATCGTGCTCGACCCGACCATGCGTGTCTTGAAGGTGCTTCCGTTTGCGGAGGATGGAAGTGATATCGAGGCTGTATTGTCGTTTGTGGCCGTTTTGCCCCCGATCAACCGGTTTTGCGGCATCGAACTTCAGGCCCCCATCATCGTGCTACCGAACGTTTTCGAACCTCAACTTTGCCAGAAGCTGATCGGTCTCTATGAGCGGAATGGTGGCGAAGAATCAGGTTTCATGCGTGAGGTGGATGGCAAGACCGTCGAGGTCAAGGACCCTGGCCACAAGCGCCGCCGGGACTACGACATCCAGGAAAAGGACGTGATCGCCGAAACTCAGGGGCGGTTCATCCGCAGAATCGTGCCGGAAATTCAGAAGGTCCATCAGTTCACGGTAACCAGAATGGAACGATATATTGTCGCCTGCTATGCGGCCGAGGACGAGGCCCACTTTCGCGCCCACCGGGACAACACGACCAAAGGGACGGCACACCGTCGTTTTGCCGTCTCCGTGAACCTGAACGATGATTTCGATGGCGGAGAAGTGAACTTTCCCGAATATGGCAGCAGGAGCTTCAAGGCCCCAACGGGCGGGGCCGTGATCTTCTCCTGTTCTTTGCTTCACGCTGTTTCCAAAGTGAGGCGAGGCCGTCGGTACGCCTTTCTGCCGTTTCTCTATGACGACGCCGCGGCGAAGATCCGTGAGGCCAACAACGCCTTCCTAGCTGAAGGCGTTGGAAGCTACGCTGCGGAGAGCAAGCACCCACCCGCCGAAACTTTCCAATCAGAATGACGCCGTTTGTGCCATAGGACGGACCGTCATGCGCTAATACGCCGCCGCCAGCTTCAAGGATGTGACCGCTCCCAATGCCGACACGCTTTACGCCAAGGCGCTCTTCGATGTAGGCAAGAAACCTTACGAGCTGTCCCTGCCTGCGATGGAGGATCTATATGTGCTGCTTCCACTGCTGAATGAATGGACCACGTTTTTCGAGGTGCCGGGCAAACCACCCACGGGGTGCGAAGCTCAGACCTACGTGATCACCGGACCCGACTGGGAAGGTAAAATTCCCGTGGCCTTACTCTCGGGCTCGGATTCCGCGCCAAGAAAAATCCGCAGGTCCCGCTAACAATGATACCACTACAACGCCAATGGCGACAACGGCGCCCAAGGCGGCGACGAAGTCGGCGAGGTGCTGACGAAGTTGATCGTGGCTTTCATAATAGAAGCGTCGGACGGTGCGTCTTTGATGGTTCGGTTCATCCTCTTACTCAGCCGATCGCGCAGCGGTGGCGTCAAACCGGTCAAGATCTAAAGCGGGACCGCAACGCGCTAATTGGAAGGTCGCCTAGGAGGCCAGCACCTTTGTCAGTCTGTAGACGAACCCGTCGCCGGCTCCCATCGAGCATTGACCGTGGTTCTCAACATTCTTGCAAATAAGGTTGACTTTGGCCTCGTCAAAATCAAATGCCTGAAGCAGCGCCTGCCGCATTCCGATAATCGACAGAAGCACCGGTTCTCGCAGCAGTTTCCCATCTTGCCAAATGCTTAGTTGTATCTCCGGATTGAAAGGATGCCATGGTCTATCCAAGTCTCGCACAATCATGTCTGCCCTAGCGTTCCGTCAGATTTGATTCGTCGCGGCCGGGGAAATCGAGAGCTTTTGCGAGGTTGGTGTAAAATCTCCGCCCGACAAGCCGCACGGTCTTTCCTTCCACATCGCGAATATATCGCGCCTGTTCAGGAGATTTTTCTGTACGTGTCAATTCCGACGTGCCGGCGTCCCTTCCGGACAATGAGGCTGCATCGGCCGTACGCCCCAATGCACAAAGCGCAATTGTTCCAAGAAAGATCACTGGAACCGGTATCATGTCACCTCTCCCTTGGGTTCAGGCCGGATGCTTGCCTTTCTTCACTAGAATCGTCTGTGCAGCTATAGTCGCGGTCGTTAGGAAGGCGATTGAACCAGATGGCTCCACAATTCCTGCGCAATTTCAAAATTAACTCCGCCGCTCAACTGCTGACGTCGCGGTCGCGCCAAGCTCCAGATAAGCCCACTGTTGTAGTCCATCCCTTCCCGGAGGTTGCTCACATCAGCTTGGGTGGTGGCTCATCGAACTAAGCTTGGCCGCGATCGCGGCTCCCTCCTGAGCTACCTGTATTATATCATGATATGACATAGTTGCAAGGAAACATGGATGGCCAAAGCCAGTCGACGCATTTCCGGATCGCGAAATCCCACTGGCTCCCTGTCCCCGGGCGCCAAAGAAACGGACATTGCTGGCCAGCAGATGCTTGGCCCTACTAATGGTCAGCCTGATAAACAAACATCTCTCGATCCCGGTGTTTATGAAGGTCTGGCAGGCTTCAGGTTGGCGATGAGGCATTTCTTTGCCTACAGCGAGAAGACCGTAACCGCAGCCGGGATCACATCTCAACAATACCAAGCATTGTTGGCTATAAAGGTAGCGTCTCAAGACCAAATAACGATGAAGGACCTGGCGCGTCAAATGCTTCTGCAGCCTAATGGAGCGGTGCAGCTTGTCGATAGGATGGTCGTCGCGGGTCTCGTCAAAAGGACACAGGCAACGGAGGACAAACGGAGCGTATTTGTCGGGCTTACGCCTGAGGGTCGAAGTCTTCTTGAAGAGTTGGCACTGGGACATGTTCGGGAAATGCTTTTGCACGAGCCGCTGTTAGCAGAATCCCTTGCAAGACTGCGACGCCTGGCCAAGCTTCTTTAGCGTGTTAACCCCATCGCGCCTTGGGAGAGCATGTCCCTCTATCTCTGCCCAATCAACAAAACGTGTTTGATATCCACGCGGCGTTCTATATCATGACGTGATATAAATTACGGACCAGTCAATAGTCAGGGAGTGGAGTTCGTGAGCGAGACATTTGCAAGCCGCTGGAGCGCTTATCGTCCGTCGAAAAAGACATGGCTATAGTCGACGATTGGAGCATCGCTGCTAACAATGGCGATCGGGTTCGCTGGTGCTGGTTGGACGACAGGTGGCCGGGCCTCCGTCATGGCCGAAATGGCGGCAAGACAAGCGCGAACCGACCTTGCCGCCGGGATTTGCGTTGAGCGATTCATATCGGCTGAAGTATCCGCAAAAAACCTGGAAACGTTAAAGAGCACCGCGAACTGGGACAGAAGCAAGTTCATCGAAGACGGAGGCTGGAGTACGATCAAGGGCGCCGAGGATCTTGGTCCGAGTGCCGCGGCATTCTGTGTCAAAGAGCTTATCCGAATGGAAGAGCTTCCGGTCACTATCGCAAGCGATACCTGAGCGACGACCGCTCAACGGTCGGCTTATGAGATAGTGTTGTGTTTCTGTTGATCGTAAAAAACGGGATTGTCTCGGCGGCTGTCTACTGCCTCCTATGACTAGGTTTTATGTGGTGGGTTGATGCAGTATGAAGCCGGTATGCAGATTGTTTTCGACGTCGTGGGAAAGCGGGCGATAATTATATTCCGCGGCAACCTGATTGACTTGGCGGGGCCATTTGCAAATCAGGCCGCTGCAGTTGCGGCGGGTGAGCAAAAGTGTAGAGAGCTCGGCTGGCTGGGTAGCGCAGACGGCGTTCCGCCAGAGAAAAGATAACTTACATTTTCGGCAAATTTGTCACTGAGGCTCATGGCATGGAGCAGACGGCAACGACGACGTCCTGATCGAATGCGCAGCTCGCTCTGTGGGAGCGGCGTATTGCAACAGAGATTAGAAACGGCGCTTCTCTCCTCGACGTTTTTGGCGCTGCACGATAAAATGCTGCGTACACAGTAGGGCGCAAACGTCATCGAAATCAAAATAGAGTGGCGCGTGTTCCAACTGTCCCGTGAAGAAGGAATCAGCACGTGAGATTACATCATGGCTACCTCACCGAGTTCGATTTTGGCTCGCACGATTTCCTCTGGGAAACCTGGTTTCCTCGTGAAGCAACCTTCCTTGATCGTCGATGATTGCTTTCCAAACGCGATTGCCGAAGCGGTATTCAATGTGCCTTATGCCAGCTTCCTCGTTCAAGCTCACCGATATTGCGCCCCGATGACAATATCGTTCCAATTCCATAACCGACAACCCGAACTGGCGCGCGATATGTTCAGCCTCTAAATTCATGGGGCCGGATTGAGTCGCTGAGGAGATTGTTTTTCCCTGATTCAAACGCGATGTTCCCTGTGCCGTTTTAAGACCCCGGTGAAGTGTCTCGGAAAGCATCACCAGGCGTAAATCTCCTGTCACCTCAGTACGTTCGGCTCCGTCTACCCCATGTCAGCTGTGACCAACGAGCCTAGCGATCATTGACGATATAGATCATGTCATGACATAAATAAAGCGAGAATGGCTTCGCTGCGGACGATCTCGTATCTATCGCTGTCTGTTCAGGGAGATCGCAGCGATACTGTCCTCGCCACGCAGGCCTTCCGCACGATGCGAATTTATCTTCGGCCGAACGGTGCTTGCGCGTGACGCGGCGGATGTCCTTGATCGTCTTCTCGGCCGATGATGTCTGCGGCACGGATTTCTGTCTCATCTTAGCTTCCCTTGAATGAGCTACGATGAGCCGAAAATCCTCTCTTCTCAATTAAGCAAGTTTGGTCTCATGGGCGCGATCTGAGACAGTCACGACTGGACCACGGGCCGTTTTGACAGTGAGGGAACTTGTTCGCCTTGAAGGGGTACGAACTGCAACGCCCTGATTCTTGGAAGGCGGCATAGGTCACCATGGACCTATGCCGTCGAGTTAGTCCTCTGGCCTTGCCGCCTCGATGCTGACCAACTCATGCTCGTTGAATTTGGGAGAGCAGCGCCACACTTATCGTCTGAAGCGACGTCATCCGATGGCGAGCAATCTCCTTCGTCACGCGTCGTTGCATCGGGAAGCTTTATTCTTATGCGAAAGTTTCGCATAAGCTTTCGTTACCATATTTCGATATGTATAAATTGGCATTAATCCGCAGGCTCCGCACCGCAAGACCGACGCAATGATCAACGAGAAGGTTTTGGCTTGGGCGGTTGACCGTGCCGAGATTCCGCTCGACGTCGTCGCGAAAAAGGTCAACGTGAAGCCGGAGCGTATTGCGACCTGGATCGAGGGCGAAGAGCGCCCAACCTTCCGCCAGGCGCAAACCCTGTCCAGCGCGCTGCATATTCCGTTTGGATACCTATTCCTGAAAGAACCTCCCGAGGAAAAGCTTGCGATTCCTGATCATCGAACCGTTGGTGGCGACCCAGCCCGTAAGCTCGATTTGAATTTCCGCGACGTCCTGAATGACGTCCTCTTCAAACGCGACTGGTTCCGTGACTTCATCCAGGATCATGCTGGCCGCGAACTGGAACTCGTCGGGAAATATACCGTCAACGATATCGCCGAGACTGTCGCCGCCGACATGCGAAAGTCCCTCTACGGTGAAGAAGGGCCGCCGCAGACGGGCAATTGGGAAGAGCACCTACGCACGCTCATCGACAAAGCCGAAGCGGTCGGGATCTGGGTCATGCGCAACGGGATCGTCGGCAGCAACTCCCACCGCCCGCTTTCCGTGAGCCAGTTCCGTGGCTTTGCGATCAGCGACAAGGTCGTTCCGCTGATCTTCATCAACGGAAAGGATGCCAAGGCGGCGCAGATCTTCACATTTGCGCACGAACTCGCGCATATTTGGCTGGGCGAAAGCGGCGTTTCCAACGTTCAACTGGGCGACGCGAACTATGGCGTCCACCAGAAGGTCGAACGCAAGTGCAACGAAATCGCCGCGGAGTTCCTGATCCCGGCGGCCGGTTTCCCGGCACAATGGCGCGTAGCGGATAGCCTGTCGGACAATGCCGACCGGCTTTCGCGCATCTATAAGGTCAGCCGCATCGTTATCGTGCGGCGCGCGCTCGATCTCGGCTTGATAGATCAGGCGAGCTATTCGCGTTTTTACGCAGCCGAGGTCGCGCGGTGGAGCGATACGCCAACAAGCGAAGGCGGGAGCTTCCACAACAACCTGCCCTTGCGCAACGGGCAGCGCTTTACGCGCGCGGTCGTCAATCAGGCGGTCGGCGGCGGTTTGCTTCTGCGCCATGCTGCGTCCTTGTTGAACGCTCAGCCGACGGCGATCCTCAGCTATCATAAGAACGGTCGCCCGACGCATTGAAGTTTCTACTTGACACGAATGTCTTCATCGAGGCGAAGAACCGATACTACGCCTTCGACATCTGCCCGGGCTTCTGGGACTGGATGGATGCGGTCTGCGACGGCGACCTCGCGTCAATCGTCAGCGTTCGGGACGAGATGACCGGCGGGAATGACGAACTGGCGGACTGGGCCAGGGACCGGAAGGACGCCGCGTGGTTTCTGGCCGTCGATGACGTCGACACGCAAGGCAACTTCGCTGAAATCGTCCAGCATGTGGCAACGGCCCACTATAGTGAGTCGGCAGTTGCAAAATTTCTCGACAGCGCCGATTCACTACTGATCGCCAAGGCCCGTTCGATCGGCGCCACCGTGGTCACGCATGAACTGCCGAACCCCGAATCGAAGAAGCGCGTCCTGATCCCCGATGTTTGCCTAGTCTTCGACGTTCCCTTCATGAACACATTCGAAGCGCTCCGCCAGTTCTCCGCAAAGTTCGTCTGGTCGGCTTAACAATCGAAGCCAGCAGCATGCCATGACCGAAGCGATACGGAAACCCGCGTTCCCGTTGAGCCATTATGCGATCCTGCGGGCACAAAACACGAAAACAGATCGTTCGTTTCGGCGTTGCACCAGTGGCAGCGGCAGCAAAATTTCTGATCTACGGCTGCAATCGTTCCCATTGCGGAACAGGCGCTGGGATCTGAGATCGACCGCCCCGACGCGAACGATACCGCCCGAAAGCTAACGTGAAGCCCCGAGTGCCCTGTCCGGCGTCGATGTCAGGATGACGAAATGCGGCCGCTTGGCGCCTATCTTGATGAACTGGCGGCGTTTCGCTCATAAGTCGACCGTTGATTGAAAAGATGGGAGACGTCGCTCAGCCGAGCAGAAATTCCAGCCGCGTGTCGACCTTCGTCGGTGCGATCTCGAGAATTTCCGCCGTGACGACCTTCTCCGCCACGAAGGGATCATCATTCACCCGGTTTTCCAGGTCAAACAGCGTCGTGTTATACGCCAGGATCCCGCCACCCCGGTTTGGCTGAAGACTGCCGACCAGTAAAAAGATACCGTCGTCCAAGCCGCGTTGGATCCAAGCCTTGTGGCCGTCCATGAGCTGGCCAGCCCGAGCTTTGTTGTCGGAAAATTTGAGCAGCACGACGAACATATATCACTCCTTCTGCATTCTAATGGATGCACATACCAAGTCCGCGCTTGGCTGCGCAGTTGCCGGATTCCGGCTGCACACCGATCGGCTTCCGTTGATCTTCGTGGGCTAGCGCCTTATGGGCCAGACCGATTAGGCCGTTCAGGCGCTGAGCCCGCTGAGCACGATCTCAGCCAGCCATGCATCTGCTCGACCTCCCGCCTCACGAACTCGTCGTCCTGAAAGGCATTCGACAGCGTCGCAACCCCTTGACTGCGGGCGAGAAGGTGCATCGCAAGCAGGTCGGCGTCGGCCTCGCGGCCGAGTGCCACAAACTGCCTGCGAAGCCACGTCCTGAACAGCGTGAACACCTGGTTGGCGTCGCCCCGCGCGGCATGGTTCAGCTTCGCAAGCTCACTGGTCAGCGTGCCGATCGGGCAGCCGTAGCGTTTAATTTTTTCTCCGTTGACGATTAGGATGTCGATGAAACTGCGGATGCGATCCTCCGGCGTTTCCCCTTCGATCTCCCATCGCTCCAGCATCGCCTGCCGATCCGCCAGACGCTTATTGATCACCGCATCCAGGATTTCGTCCTTGGATTTGAAGTGATGATAGAAATTGCCGCGCGAGATCTTCACGACATCGGAAATGTCGGCAAATGACGTGTGCTCGTAGCCTTGCCGGTAGAACAGATCATCGGCGGCCTCGATGATCCCGTCGCGGGTCGTTTTGTTGCTCATCATTCCATCATCAGCACGATCATAAGTCGATTGGCGAAGACCAGGTCGCCCAACTGGTACGGCTCAAACAAATCGACGGACATAGTCTCCACTCCAAGTTACACGCGATAGTTAGGACGTCTGTCCTAGTCATGCTTCTAGGGCGACTGTCCTAGATTGTCAACCGTCAGATCAAACCCCGTATCGCTGCTGTGTTGGCTTGACCCCACGTTGCGCTGGATAAGACGCGATCGCTCCAAGTCATCGCCGCCTCTCGAGCGGGCGTAGCCATTTGCCGGCGTCGTGGACCAGTTTGATGAGCCCACAAGTATCTCGGACGCGGAGTGCATGCGGCACCAGGTTGAGACCAATCGTCGAGACGCGGACCGCATTGTGCGGCGGTGCGCGCCGCGGCCGCGGTCAGTCCGACGCTCGCCGCGCCGCAGCGCCGCGCGCAACCTTCAGTACTCTGAGACCGGAACAAGGTAGGGTCGCCCACCTCAGACGGCAGTGCGCGCCAGAATCATCGGTGAATTCCCAAAAGCTGAGAGGGCGGCAACCGTGATGAACGATACAATGACCGGTTTGCGCGAGCCCCAATCGCCTTCACCCAGCGATCGATCATCCTGAACAAGGGTCTCGAAGAGGTCCAAATTCCGATTGCTGCAATCCGGATGCCGTCGACAGACTCGGCCGCGATGCAACATCCTTGCCGATGACTGTCGGTGACGAAGGCGTTTTTGTCGAGGAAAGAGTCGAGACTTAGATTGACGTCCGACAGCGCCAAATTGATTCCCGTCAAGGTCATCTGGAGTTCTCTGCCACCACCATCACGTGGACCCACAAGATGCATCTGAATCGTTTGAAACGATAGCGCCGAACGCTCGCCGCGCTGCGCCGACGGTCAGCAAGCAGTCCGACGGCAAGCTGAACGGCGCATGACGTGACGCTAGGCAAGATTTCCTTCTAGCCGTGCCAACCTGCGTGCGACCGGTGGCGCCAATTGTTCACCAGTCCAACTTAACCATTCGTTAATAAAGGGATTGCACAACTTTAAATACATGCCATCCTATTCCCCCTATATTAGGGGGGATTTTTTCATGCCAAAGGTTTTTATCGATACCAATGAAATTGAATTCGACCTGAGCAGTTCACCCTGTAGAGAAGACGTCGAAAGATCCTTCCACTCGATGATGATTGAGCTTTGTAGAAAAGGTTGGCATCCCGCTGCCGTGGCAATGGCATTGGCCGACGCGGCAGAGGATTTCATTATGGAGCTGGCCGAGAAGCCGTCTCGTAATATTTCATTTGGGTCACAGATTCCCACCAAGGGCACCGGGCCTCACTGAGGTGATTGGATTTTTTCTCGTTTGTTGTCGCGCTCTTTGGAGACGAACGCCTGCGGCTTGACGGGTGCCGATGGGCGCTGTGGGGCAGGTTGGGGTCGCTCAGTGATGAGCCAAGCACCTTTTCATCTACGAGGTCGAGAATGCCACGGTGAATACGGCGACCCAGAAAACGGCCGACATTTCAGCGGCCAATAAGAAACCAAATGCTCTTTCGCTCATGAGATCCTCCTTAGGCAACCTCCATTGCCTTAAGGAAACTGTACTGAACTTTTAATAGGTTCGCTACCCATTACCCCGTTTAAACGGTATCGACAGTGACGAGCTCCGACGGGGCAACCAGTCGCGCGGTCTTTCACGCGACCAGATGCGGTGATTGGATTTCTGCATAAGTGACGCCGAATGTTTCGGCGCTGCTACCTTGGCTGAAGCCGGAACGGCGTTTGAGGCGAGAACGTTTTCAACTTTCCGTATTGAGGGATTTTTCAACAGGCATGGGTTCAATCTGCGTTTCGACAGCGCGGTCGTCGGTACCAGGGCGATCAGCGGTGCGCGCGCGTTGCACAGGGCTGTCCTACGGCTGCCCGAGAAGCTTCGCATTCCCCGCCTCGCATTCCGGCAGTCGCACAGGTTTGGCGAATTTCGCCAGCGCCTCGGGCTTGGCGCACGCCGGGAAACCAGCTAGCGGCATCGTCTCTATGAACCGACTGCGCTCCACTGCGCTTAGGCCCGGTTCATTGATCATGCTCTCTACAGTCAGGTCCGGGTGCTGCTTGAGAGCTTCTGTAGCCGAAGCAGTCGCCTCATCGGTTCGCCCCAGGGCCGCGAGGGAGCTGCTGCGGACCACCCAAGTCCACTTTTGGTAGTTGTTAGGCGTCATGCGCTCCAGCATTTTCACCGCGTCCTCATACCGGCCCGCCATAAAATAGGCAGGTGCGAAGAAGTTGGACGCCCACATCGGATAGTTCGGGTCCAGCCTCATTACCTGGTCGACCATTTGTGCGCCGCGTTCAGGTTCACCGAAGCGTGCTGCAAAGCCGGTATAGAAAGTCAGTATTTCGGACGAACCCGGAGCCAGGCGGAGGGCCGTGTCCAGCTCAGACTTGGCGCGGCCCATGTCGCCCTTATTAGCAAGGCTCATACCAAACACCGCGTGTGCTTCAGCGTCGCTCGGATCAAGCCGCACCGCGCGTTCGGCCACATCGGCAGCCGCCTTGCGGTTGCTCTGCGGATTGACACCAAACAACTCCAATATTTCATGAGCATGGTAAAGTTCTACCCAGGCTCGTGCCAGCCCCGGATCCAGTTCGACGGCACGGTTGAGAAACGTGATGGCCTCCTCGTCATCGGCTTTGGTGAGCTTTTCAATCTTCTCTGACCCGAGCAGATAGTAATCATAGGCATTCAGGTTTTCAGGCCGTTTACGCTTGGCTGCAGCCCGCCCAGCCTCTTGAATCAGTCCCACTCCGCCGCCGAGGCGGTTGGCGACCTGCTCCGCGATTTCGGTCTGAACGGCGAACACGTCCTCAGCGGGCCGGTCCCAATTCTCCGACCAAAGATGGTGGCCGGTTTTTGCATCGACCAACTGTGCTGTGATCCGTACCCGGTCCGCCTGCCGCTGGATCGAGCCTTCCAGCGCAAAGCCCACATGCAGCGCATTTGCGACCTGGCGGGCATCCACCGGCTTGCCTTTATAAACTTCCGTCGAATTCCGCGCCATCACCTCGAATTCGGGAAACCGCGCGAGGTCAGTGATGATGTCCTCAGTGAGGCCATCGGCCAGACGCTCGCTAGCCTCGTCGCCGCCATAATTGTCGAAGGGTAGCACCGCCACCGACGGCTTGCCGCTCAAAGGTTCGGGCTGCAAGAACCACCAGACCCCGCCGCCCGCCAGAGCCAGCGCCACGATCGCCGCCGCAGCCGTCTTGCCCCAGCCTGGGATCATTCCGAGAAGCGGGCGGCGCGCCCGTTTGCCGTCGAGTCTCAGCCGATACATCCGCACCGGCCGGCTGATGTTCTTGACCTGCTGCTCGCCGGTGAAATCGAGCGGCCATTCGAGTTTGCCCTGGAGATGATCGTATGCCGTCCCCGACACCATCACGCCGCCGGGCTCGGCCAAATGCTCCAGCCGCGCGGCGACATTCACCCCATCCCCATACACGTCACCATCCACCAACGCCACATCGCCCAGATTGATCCCGACGCGGAATACGATGCGTTCAGGCTCTGGGAGGCCGGCGTTGCGCGCCGTCACGGCATTCTGAAACTCCGCAGCGCAGGCAACCGCATCAACCACGCTGTCAAACGCGACAAGCGCGCCGTCGCCCATCAGCTTGATAACAGTGCCATGACGCAGGGAGATGGCGGGATTGATCAGGTCGGCGCGGATGGTCTTCAGCCGCTTGATGGTGCCGGCCTCATCGGCCTCCATCGCCTTTGAGTAGCCTACCATATCCGCCGCTAAGATCGCGAGCAGCTTCCGGTCGAGCGCGGGGGTACTCATCATCGTTGCCTTGCATGAACATGCAATAGTGTCGACAGTCTACACCCATCGAAACGCCGCAACTAGCACACTGCCAAAACGGCATGTTGCTTGTGGCCCTATCACCGATTCCATCGCAAGGCGCTTAATAGTCGATCTCGGTTCGAGACCGGACCTTTCAGTCCTTCCCGGCAGGAAGAGCTCAGCAATATGGGTCGGTTCCAGCTGGGAGCGGAACGACACCTTAAGCATTTGCCTCTGTAGGCCACAGGTATTCACCAGTCACAAGGATGCCCACGCATCAAATCGTCTTGCGTTCCAAGCGAGCCGGTTCGTTTCGGTGGCCGGCTCGCTTGCTGAAAACGACGCCAAACAATGCTTTCCGCTTTAATTTCGAGGGTGCCGGCGGTTAGGCAATCCCGGTGCCAAGATCGTAGGCGGCAACTGCGAGATCGCCGCTAGGTTCGCATTTGTCTTCCATCGGTCCACCGCTACCGCCCAACACAATAGGAAGTTCGGCGGCAATGAGAAACTTCAGCGTCATCAGCCGCCGCCGCCGGGCGGCGGCCAAATCTTAAAATCGGATATCCCAAAGAGAGAATCTGGCTTCCAGGAGTACGGCCTCGTTCTCCGGAAGGCCGATATCGCGACGCATGCGATTTGATAGATGCGAGATCTGGTTCGTTTGACGACGTCTCAAGGCGGCCCGAAGCAACGCGCGGGCGGTCTTCCAGGTGCCGAATTTCAGGCACAGTTCATCCACCGTTGTCGCCAAGGCGTCGACAACTATAAATTGTTCTTCACGCATGATTTTCACTCCCGGCGCAACTACGCAACCAGGTCCTCTCGAAGGGCAAAAAGACGCGCACATGCGGACGCAGAAATGCGAACAATCGTTCCGTCAGCCGGTCACGTCAGGTCAGTTGGGAAAATGCCATCTGGCAAAAATCCGTGGCTTAAAAGCCTCGGGAGCAAGATCGGCTCGAGGTAGATGCGCGACGCATCGAACCCATGAGAGCTGTTCCGCCAAAGAGGCGCACAGTCATTCGAATATAATCCATGCCACGCCTCCTCTGCTTTAAATTGCGAGAGATGCCAAAATACATGAGAGTGGTTGATCGGCAAGCACACAATTTCGGCTTGTAGCAATACCACGGGGTTAGTTGCGGCAATGCAACACTTGCCCCGACGCGGCTCACTCCCCCAAGCCGCCTCCCCGCATCTACCGCAGCCTGCCTGGCTGCGGACCTTTATCGTCGGTTGTCGAACGCTAGCTCACAGACCCCAAATAGCAGGACCGCGGACGGATCATATGGCCGCTCTCAACCTGTCCATTGCCGAAGGATCAAACCGTTCACTTCATTGTCGACAAACACACGCGCTATAAGCAGCCGAAAATCCGCGCCTGGCTAGCACGGCATCCAAGATGGACGTTCCGCTTCGTACCAACATCATGCTCATGGCTGAACGCAGTAGAGGGTTTCTTCGCAAACTGACACGCCGACGTTTGAAGCACGGCGTCTTTCTTTCCATCATCGATCTCCAGGCGGCCGTCAACCGCTTCATCACGGAGCACAACCAGAAACCGCGGCCATTCATCTGGAAAGCAGACCCGGATGAGATCATTGCAGCGTCAAACGTGGGCACCAAGCGTTGGAATCAACGCTCTAGGCTGCAAGGGCGACGCGTTGTGTCACGTGGGCTCTCACGGCCTCGCGCGCCTCCGTAGCCGACGAAAAGCTTCTGCCATCAAGCTCCATGACATCGTACTTCACTGCCATGAAGGCAAGGCAGCCGTCACGCGGGATAAGAACACCAACCGGAATACCCTGGTATTCGACAACCTGCTTCATCACTGAATTCTCCGATCAAGGCGGAATACTGATTGGCACGGATACGGGTGGACGCGGTTTGCGTCACATTCGATCGCGACAGCCATGCACCTTCCGGATGGAAATGATAGACAAGGTTCTTGTGAAAATATTCAAGATAGTCTCCTCGTCATCTGGGGTCGGACCTATCAGCTAACAGGGTTTGAACGTACATTACATGTCGGGTTTGTCAATTCGGCAACAGAACATGGTAGAATTTAATTTTAATAGTATGATATTTGGTGGCCCGTTTAGGAATTGCGTTCCTCAAGGCCTTGTTGCAACGCAACATAATTCCGCGCGGCGCAATGAGCCCTGACGGTTGAGCAGTCTGCTCTCTGCAGCCAACGGAGCCGCGAGTGGCGGTCATGTTCGCCGCTTCAGGGTGAGCAATGTCCTATAAGCGGAGTTGCTTAGTCCCGTTGTATTCGCGTTGCCAATGGCCACACATCAAGGGCCTGATGAAGGAGTGCTTGAACCCGCACGGGCGAAGCAGACAAGAACACGATCAACTCTCGACCCTTGCCGGGATCAGCCAGGAATAGGGTCGGCCATCGCCGGATAGGCATCAGCCTTCTCGAAGCGTGCAATTTCCGGTCCTTGATGTTGCGAAGCCTCGGGCCAAAGGGCCTGCCGATCAGGGCGAACAACGCAAAGACAAAGTCGCTGGCTACCGATAAGTGATCGAAATCGGACAGGCGTGCTCAAGGCACCTGGGATTTAACTGGTCCTCCGATCTCGTCATTCTCGGCTTGCGCCCTCCGCCTTAAACCACCGCGTCCCGACGCCTCAGCCAACCACTCTCAACTTCGACTGCGGATCGGTATGCTCCACTGCGGATATCAAGACCGAGGCGAGTGATTTTGTTTGCCAACGCGCCCTCGATGTTTGCGCAGGCATATGCCGCATCTCCTGGTGGCAACGGTTTGAGATATTGGCGTTCGCACTTCGTCAAGAGCGATAGGCGAATGGATAGCGCCGTTCGGAAACGTTTTTTTACGCTAACCCGGGAAGGCTCTTGATTTTCTTGGCGGGACGAAGCTTCCAAACCAGAACGGTAAATCATCAAGTTGCATTTAAAGTGGCCATAGAACCAGCGCCAGGCTGGCCGCCAAGCCCACTAGCAACGCCATCCCGCCGATCAGCAGGAGGGTTGTCGCGAGGCTTTCGTGTTCGGGCGTCTGCGGGCGGGGCATGGCGTTTCATCCCTTAAGTCGATCGATACCCGATATAAGGTCGGGTTGCCGGTCGCGGTAGGGTTGGCTATGCAGGTTTCGACCGCGACATAGAGTGATGAATACCGAAAGGGACGACCATGACCTTCAAGGGCGGCAGAATGACCCTCGTGTGGATGGTGCTGGCTGTCGTCGCCATTGTTCAGATCGCCGTTGTTGTCGCAGGCGTGCTTGGCGGGTTGGGCTGAGCCCGCCCGCGCTACCCGGCTCTGGCGGCCCTGCGGCCGCTGACCTTAAGGGGAGATAGCCATTCACTCCGGCGGCCAGTGACCCCAAGAGGATCCCGAACTTGACCGATAGCGCCACCGCCCCCAGCACACGACGAGCTTGCCGAACACCAGACCGGCGGCGGCGCCAAGGGTGAGCGGTTCGAGCAGCACGCCCGGAGTGACCCCACAAACGAGACTCTTTCCTTGGCGATCCTGTAAAGCAGCATGATCGGGAAGGCCCCGGCCTGTGCAGGGCGTGTTCCCAGCGCGCTGAGGGTGCGCTTGAGCGGAATGGTCAGGGCGAGGATAACGCCCGCAACGGTCGCATGCATAGAGTGGAAAACGATAGCGCCTGAATAGGCAGGCCAGAGCGAATTCGCGCTCGACCTGCCAAAACAGTCACTCTTGCACGGACGCCGTAACCGACCTGATCACTTCCGTCGCCATCCTGAATTCCTTCTGGCGGTTTTTGATGCCATAGCGATGGGCAATCCAGTCAAAATCCGTGTAGGCGACTTTAACGGAGCCGTCTTTCGCTTGATAGACAAGGACCCGCACAGGCCAGTCGAGGCCCGAGAGGGGCTTGGCTGTGATGAAGGTGGTGCCAAGCGCAGGATTTCCAAAGAGGATGAGGCGAGACGGTCTGACCTTGTTTCCGGCCGCGTTGCCGAGTGAGGCCTGATCGATATCGCCAAACAGCCTGATTCCCTTTTCGGCGACATTGCCTTTGATCCGTTTTACGGTTTCGTTGACGGAGTACCGGCTCTCGACTGTGATGACGCCATCTCGCGTTCCCGCATGGGCGCTGGCGGGCATCGTGGCGATTGCCGTGAGTGAGAACATGGCGAAGGTGAAGATCGTGCTGACAAGTCTGAACATTTGAAAGTCTCCATTTCCTGTTGTTGTGGTTGTACGATGCAATGAACGAGGGGGATCGAACCGGGCGGGGAACAGAGAGCAATGCCCGTTTCCTTGATCCAACATAGTCACCTGGATGCGCGCACTGACGCCGTTGCGGGCGAGGTCAGCAATCGAGCGGCCACGATCGCCAAAAAGAGTGCTGACACCAGCATCACAACGCAGGCGTTCCAGCCGAAATGGTCATAGGCCTGTCCAAGAACGAGGCTGCCAACCAGCCCACCCGTATAGTAGCAAGCGAGATAGATGCCGCTCGCTCCAGCCTTGTCGCTCAGTGCCCGGCGACCCACGACGCCGGCTGCGATCGCCTGCGCCAGAAATGTTCCGACGGCCACCAGCGACAGCCCGGTCAGGATGATTGGAAGACTTGGGCTCGTGAGGGCAATCAATCCGACGATCGCCAGTCCAAGCGTCCAAGCGATGGCCCGGGACGAACCCAGGCGGTTTGAAAGCCGTCCCGCAAATGGAGTGGTAAGGATCGACGGCAGAAATACCAGGTAGACCAGACCCAGAGCCATTGGTTCCACGCCGAGGGCTACGAGCTGGAAATTCACGTAGGTGAAGGTGCCGATGAACACGAACAGGATCAGAAAGCCGATCGCGAAGACGCGCCGCAAGTCGGAATCGGCGAGATGAACCATCCAGATTCGCCCGGTGAGCATTTCGCGATCGTTCGTTTCCATCATCCTGGAGGCACTCCTGAAAGTGAACCAGACCAGAAGCGCTCCGACCAAATTGAGAACCGCGAACACCAGGAAATTCACCGACAGGCCGCCCAAGCCCGCCACTGCCGCCGAAAGAATGCGGCCGATCAGATTGCTGGCGACATTCCCGGTGACGTAAGCCGCCAGAGCGCCCGTGGCCTTGCTGGCGGAGAAGGTCTCCGAAAGATAGGCGATGGTCAACGTGAAGGCCGCCGACATGCAGAGGCCTTGAACGATGCGAAGCATTGCGAAGACGATGATGTCGTCGGTGAACGCAAGCAATGCCGTGGGTATGGAAAGCACGGCCAGACTGATCCATGTGCCGTTGCGGCGATCGATGTAGCTTCCGAAAAATGCAACCAGGAGGCCCGCGACTGCCATGCCCAGGGTACTGGCGTTGACGGCCAATCCCATGGTCGCACGGCTGACCTGGTATTTGTCGACAAGCGACGGGAGCACAGCCTGGGCGGCGAACAGGTCGACCAGCGTCAAAAACGCGACAAGCGCGATCAGACCGAAACGCCAACTGTCCGCGGCCGCCGCTGAGCAAGTTGAATGAGATGCGCCAAGTGGATGTTCGATATCGGTCATCGCCATTTCCTCCTTTGGGAATGGCGTTTCCAGCCGCCGTGCCGGAAGCGCCATTCAGTGGGCTCATTATCCGCTTCCTGTTTGGAAGCCGCCGATTACATCGACTCGTTCTGTTGCGTCTCATCCGTCAGGATGTCGGAGGAATAGAGGACGGCCGGAACCTTGCCGGTATTCTTCCACCAATGGGAAAGTCGACCGAACTCGGCGGTCACATCGCCCTTCTTGTGCAGGATCGGGACCTTGCACGTGCTGCGATACTCGGTGATCGAGCCGGAGACGATGAGGATGTTGGCAGGCCGCGCTTCATGCGAATGCCAGGGAACGACGCCGCCCGGCTGCACCACGAGCTTGCGCATGCGCAGCATGCTATGCTTCCAGGCATCGCCCTTCGGAGCAAGGTCGATGGAGGTGATGACGTCGTCGGTAACGCCCTCCGGCATTGTCGCGCCGGGCTTCATTGCATTCTCGGCAACCTGGTCGGCGGGGCAGTCGCCGGCAAAGGCTGGAGCGGCAGGCAGGCTTGCGCTGAGGATCAGAGCAGTGAGTGCGAGGGTGGCCTGGAACGGAACGCGGGCCGTCTTTAGCTTGATGGTCATGGGCAGGTTCTCCTTGTTGAGCCCGGCACAAAAACGCTCTCGGGCATGTCAAGGAGAATGACGGAGTGGCACTCTGGAGAGAAATGCCGCCTGCTTTTGAATTCCATAGCCAAGAGCTATCGTCGAAGCAGAGGCGTGCTAGCCCGTCCGGGCCATTTCACAGGCCCTTGGGGGCTTATTGTCGACATCTTTACTGCAAGCGATTTGACGACGTCGCCCAACCGTAGGATTTGACGGCCCCGACAAAGGCGGAGACGGCGGGGGAGAAGCGCCGACCGGCGACCGTCACCAGACAAACATCGCGGGTGACTTCCGGATCGGTAACAGGGCGGACCTGCAGGCCCGGAATGACGGCGCTGAATTCAGGAATGAAGCAGATGCCCAATCCGCCGGCGACGAGGTTCTGTATCCAGTCCTCACGTTCGCTGGAATAGGAAACCAGTGTCTTAACGCCCTGGGCATCGCAGAGATCCGACAGGTAGTCCCAATATTCGCAGTTGACCCTGCGCAGGTAGACTTCGCCGTCGATGGCTGAAATCGGAATGGCTTCATAACCGCCCAGGCGATGTCCCGCAGGGAAAGCGAGCATGAAACGCTCGCGAAAAAGCGGCGTTATGTCGAAGCGCTCGGGAAAGCGCTCCGCCGAAGACATCAGCGCAACATCCAGTTCCCCGTTCTCGAGCAGATCGGAAAGCTTGGTCGGAATCCCTTCAATGAGCTGTAGCTGGATGCCCTTGTGACGCATGTTGAAATCGGTCAGCAAGCCAGTGAACCGGCGCGGCCCGATCGTGCACATGATGCCCACCTTCAGATGGGCGTCGTTGAGGCACAGGAACTTCGATGCTTCTGCGCGCACGCCGAGAAGTTCGTCCTGAACCTGCTGGAACCGGGGTCGCAGCAGGTTGCCCAGGTCCGTGATGTGCGTGAGGTTTCGTTCGCGCCGGAAAAGAAGTCCGCCGACCTCGTCTTCGAGCTGTTGAATGGCCCGGCTCAATGCTGGCTGCGTCACGTTGCAGTTTTGTGCAGCGCGCGTGAAATTGCGGGTTTCGCACACGGCCAGAAAATACCGGATATGATGAATATCCATCGCTGCTCCCAAGGGACTTCAATTGATCATTGATGCAATCCTCATCGCCCGAGGCATCTTCATCCAATGCCGTCGATTTATCAATTCCATACCGGACCGGCATTTCTAATGTGAACGATGCCCATCCATTGTGACAGCAAGACGCCGCGCGGCGTCACTGGTCGCAATGGAGAACAAAATGCTGAATGCTCTTGACGCAGACACTGAAGCGATGGTCGGCCGCAAACCTCTGGAGGGTCGCAGTGCCATTGTCACCGGCTCCACCAGCGGAATAGGTCTGGGCATTGCCCAGGCATTGGCCAAAGCCGGGGCCGCGGTCATGTTGAACGGGTTCGGCAACCCTGCCGAGATCGAGACACTGCGCGCCGCGCTTGCCGACGACAATGACGTCGACGTTGCCTATGATTGTGCCGACATGTCGCGACCGGATGCCATCCATATGATGGTCGAGCGTGCGACGGCCCGTTTCGGACAGATCGATATCGTCGTCAACAACGCCGGCATTCAGCACGTCGCCCCGATCGGCACATTCCCGGCGGAGAAGTGGGATGCGATCATGGCGATCAACCTGAGCTCTGCTTTCCACCTGGTGCAGGCGACATTCGACGCCATGTGCGCCCGCCGCTACGGCAGGATTGTCAATGTCGCCTCCGCCCATGGCCTGGTCGCGTCCCCCTTCAAGTCGGCCTATGTCGCGGCAAAGCACGGCATGGTCGGCCTCACCAAGACAATTGCTCTTGAGGGCGCTGAATTCGGCGTCACCGCGAACGCGATTTGTCCGGGCTATGTCTGGACGCCCCTCGTCGAACACCAGATCGATGATCAGGCAAAGTCCCACAACATCGCCCGCGATGCCGTCATTCGCGACGTCTTCCTGAAAAACCAACCGACCAAGCGCTTTGCAACCGTCGAGGAGATGGGCGCTCTCAGCGTGTTTCTATGCTCCGATCTGGCGGCGTCGATTACAGGTACGGCGATCCCCGTCGACGGCGGCTGGACGGCACACTGACCAAGCCGAACGCCGATCAATCCCCCGGAGGCTACAATGAACAAGCACATGAAGACAGGCATTGGCATGCAGCCCGATCCCTCTCATTCCAAGCGCGAACCGCGGATGATCAATCTGGCCCTGCAGGGCGGCGGCGCGCACGGCGCGTTTACGTGGGGTGTGCTCGATCGGCTGCTGGACGAACCCAACCTTTCGTTCGAAGGTATCGTTGCAACCAGCGCCGGAGCGATGAACGCGGCGGTGATGGCCTACGGGCTCGCGGAAGGGGGACGAAGCGGTGCGCAGACGGCGCTTGCCAATTTCTGGCGGCGCGTCAGTCACGCTGCGGCCTCGGGACCGTTGCAACCGTCCCTGCTCGACCGCCTCACGGGGTCGAAGGCATTGGAGTTTTCCCCGGCATTCATGATGTTTGACATGGTCACGAGGCTGATGTCGCCTTATCAATTCAATCCGTTCAACTTCAATCCCCTGCGCCAGGTCCTCGAACAGTCGATCGACCTCGATGCAATCCGTATGGCGCGCTGTCCGGTCAAGCTCAATATCTGCGCCACGAACGTACGAACGGGCAAGGTGAAGGTATTCGGAAATGATGAACTCTCCGTCGATGCCGTCATGGCGTCCGCCTGTCTGCCATTCCTGTTCCAGGCCGTCGAGATCGACGGCGAGGCGTACTGGGATGGCGGCTACATGGGCAATCCTGCCATCTTCCCTTTGATCTACGGATGTGACACGCCGGATGTGCTCATCGTCCATATCAATCCGATCGAACGTCCCGAGCTGCCGCGGACCGCCGGCGAAATACTCAACCGCATCAATGAGATCAGCTTCAACTCGTCGCTTCTGCGCGAGATGCGCGCGGTCGCCTTCGTGACGCAGCTGATAGACGGCCAGGCGTCACCACCGCAGAACCTCAAGCGGATATTCGTACACGGCATTTCCGATGACGACACAATGAAGAACCTCAGCGTGTCGAGCAAACTCAACGCGGATTGGGGGGCACTGGTGGATCTGCGCGATCATGGCCGCTTGTGCGCCGACAACTGGCTGCTCGCCAACTATCAGGATATCGGAAAGCAATCCACGGTGGACATCCGCGAACGCTATCTCTGACACGGAATCGTTACCCTCCGGTATCTGCGAAACACCGCACCCTCCCGACCTCCTCCCAGCGCAGATGCCAATCTCAAGCCCCCGTTTTTCAACGGGGGCTTTTTATGGCCCGCGCATAGAGGTCGTGTATGGAATCCATGCCGAGACAGCATTTCAGCTCGTCCTGGTCTTCTGGGAAAATAAGTCCAGTCAAGCCGATGCGAGGCTTGATGCAACCGAAACTAGGAGATTCTCATGAATGCCACCCGACTTCTCATTGGCTCCGCCATCGCTGCAGTAGCCTCAATGTCCGCGTCCGGCGCGTTCGCCGGCCCGGCTGCAAAACCCGATTTCTCGTTCGAGAAATGCTTCGGCGTCGTCAAGGCCGGGCTCAACGACTGCCAGACGGCCAGCCATTCCTGTGCCGGCACGTCCACAGCCGACAACCAGGGTGATTCCTGGATCTACGTGCCCGCCGGTACCTGCGGCAAGATCTCGGGCGGCAGCAACGAACCGAAGGCTTAACCTCACCAGCCCTCAATCAAACTCAAGAAATGGAGCGACCAATGTCCAAGATTTTCCCGAGCAATCCGGTGCCCCACGCCGCGGGCATTGGTCTTCGCTCTCAACACATCACCGAGATGCTGTCCCGCCGCCCGTCTGCGGGATGGCTCGAAGTTCACGCGGAAAACTACATGGGCCATTCCGCGGCCGTCGACGCGCTTGAAACGCTGCGCGAGATTTATCCGCTTTCCGTCCATGGCGTTGGCCTTTCGCTTGGCAGTGCGTCGGGACTTGATCGGGATCATCTGGAGCGCCTTCGCCAGGTTTGCATGCGCTTCCAGCCAAGCCTGGTTTCCGAACATCTCGCCTGGAGCGTCGTCGATGGTGCTTACCTTAACGACCTTCTGCCGCTGCGATATGATGAGCGGGCGCTGGCGATTGTCGCAGCGAACGTCCGTCGGCTGCAGGATGTCCTGCAGCGCCGCGTTTTCATCGAGAATCTCTCGGCCTACGTCGCTTTCGAAAACTCCACGATGGACGAGGCCGAGTTTCTTGCAGAACTTGTCGACTTGACCGATTGCGGCCTGCTCCTAGACGTCAACAACGTCTATGTCTCTGCCTGCAATCTCGGTTTCGACGCCAAGGCTTTCATCGACCAGTTACCGTCCTATGCTGTTGGTGAGATCCATCTTGCCGGCCATGCCGTCAACGAAGTCGAAGGGGACGTGGTCCTCATCGATGATCACGGCTCGCGCGTGCCGCCCGCTGTCTGGTCGCTCTATGCTTACACGCTGCGGAAAATCGGTCCACGTCCGACTCTGATCGAATGGGACACCGATGTGCCGGTGCTCGATGTTCTGCTCGGCGAGGCGATGTGGGCGGACATGCTGGCCCAGTCGCTCTCTTTCGAGAGCCGGCCCGGCCCCCTAAATGCTCCGGCGCAGCCAGCCCGGTTCGAGAGCATGACTATCTTGCCGGTCGCGGATGACCGAACCAAGGGCCCCATGCCCGCTCTCGCAGCACTCGCGATGATCACCCCGTCTGTCTTCGCCAATCATCCGGTTGCGAGGAGGGCAAGCCATGCTCTCTGACCAAGCCCTGCAATGTGCGATCGCGCATTCGATCTGGCACCGTGATGGGCCGGATCTCGCACCCTTCCTGCGGAAGGGATCGTTCGACCCGATGCGGCGTTTCAATATCTACCGCAACAATACGTTCAGCTCCCTGACGGCGACGTTGGTTGCTGTTTTTCCGGTTACACTCCAGTTGCTCGGCGAAAGCTACTTCCGCCATGCCGCGAGCCTGTTTATCAGGAGCAATCCGCCGGAGGAAGCGCGGCTTGTTCGGTACGGTGGCAATTTCGCAAGGTTCCTCGCGCGGCTCGACGACCTCAGCGAGATGCCATTCATCGCCGATACCGCGCGCCTTGAGTGGCTGATCGCCGAGGCCCTCGACGCGCCCGTGCTTCCCGCTTGCGGGCTGGAGCAACTCGACGATGGCGTCGACGGGACCCTGCCGGAACTTCGGTTGCAGCCCTCTCTTCGCCTTATGCTTTCCCGATGGCCGGCACTCAGGATCTGGTCGGCACATCAGGCCGGTGGCGACCTCGAAACACTCGCGGCCATCAGGCGTGAGCCCGAACGCATCGTTCTCTGGCGCAACAAGGACAATGTTCGCTTCCTGCTCCTCGACGCCCCGCACTTTTCGCTTTTCCACAGCCTGAAGCAGCGGATGGATCTGGAATCAGCAATCGGCCGTTCGCTGGGCCGTGGGCCCGGGTTCGACATTGCCGCAGCACTTGGCGCGCTCTTTGCCGATGGCCTGATCGTCAGCATTCGCCATCTTGCCCCCAAAGCCAATTGAACAGGAGGAAATCATGACCATGGTGAACCCCGCATCCATGCCTCAACGAGGCGGCCGCCTTGCCGGCCTCTATTCGACCGCGATGCATCGCCTCGACGCTCTGCCGCTGTCGCTGGTGCAACTCGTGTCGCGACTGGCCGTTGCCCACGTGTTCTGGCAATCCTCGCATAGCAAGCTTGCCTCCTGGCCGGTGACCATCCAGCTCTTCACATACGAGTATAATCTACCGATCATCGACCCGGGCGTTGCGGCGGTCATGGCAACTGCCGCCGAGTTGAGCGGCGCGGTCCTGGTGTTCCTCGGCCTGTTCTCACGGCTGAGCGCCCTGATGCTGCTTGGCGTCGTGGCAACGATCCAGATCTTCGTCTATCCGGATCACTGGGGCGAACATCTGACCTGGGCCGCACCGCTTCTCTTGATCCTCGCCCGCGGCGGCGGCGTGTTTTCGCTGGACCACCTCGCCGCCCGCGTCATTCGCAGGGAGCGATAGCTCCATGCGGTACTTTGCGGACGAAATACCCGGCGGCGGTCCCCTCCCCAAACCGCAAAGCGCAAGTATTGCGGAAGGCCACCGCCCGCGGGTTGTGATCGTTGGGGCAGGTTTCGGAGGGTTGAATGCGGCGATGAACCTGCGCCAGGCCGATGTCGATGTCACCGTCATCGACCGCCGCAACTATCATCTCTTTCAACCGCTGTTGTATCAGGTTGCGACAGCCGGGCTTTCTCCCGCGCAGGTCGCCACGCCCATCCGCCGCATTCTTTCACGCCAGGCAAACGCGACGGTGTTGATGGAACGGGTGGAGGGCATCGACACGAAGGCGCAGACCGTCGAGACGTCCAATCGCCGAATCCATTATGATTACCTGGTCATAGCCACGGGCGCGCGACATGCCTATTTCGGAAACGACGCGTGGGCTGACGCAGCCCCCGGCCTCAAGACCATCGCCGACGCAACCGAAATCCGCGCACGCATCCTGTCGGCATTCGAACGGGCGGAGGTCGCCGAGGACGAAAAAATCCGAGGGGCCCTGCTCACCTTTGTCATCGTCGGTGGTGGCCCGACGGGCGTGGAGCTTGCCGGTGCGATTGCAGAGCTTGCCCGCAAAGTCATTGTCCGAGATTTCCGACGGATCGATTCCTCCTCCGCACGGGTCCTGCTGATCGAAGCGGGGGAGCGGGTTCTGCCGACCATGCCGCCATGCCTCTCAGAGAAGGCGAAGCGGCAGTTGGAGGGACTCGGGGTCGAAGTCCTGCTGCGGACGCCGGTCACCCAGTGCGACGAAGCGGGTGTTGGCCTGGCCGATGGCAGCGCGATAGAGTCCGCGTGCGTTCTGTGGGCTGCAGGTGTGATGGCGTCGAAAGCCGCCAAATGGCTGGGTGTTCCCGCCGATCGCGCCGGGCGTGCAATGGTTGACGAAAAGCTCAATCCACCGGGGCATGAGACCATCTTCGTGATCGGCGATACGGCCGCGGCAGTGGGCGAAGATGGCAAACAGGTGCCGGGCGTCGCTCCGGCGGCCAAACAGATGGGCCAATATGCTGCCGGCGCGATCCTTGCCCGTATCGCCAATCGCCCCGTCGAGCCGTTCCGCTATCGCAACTTCGGTAATTTGGCGACCATCGGGCGCAAGGCGGCGGTTGCCGATTTCGGCCGCGTCCGGTTATCGGGTTTTCCGGCATGGCTGGTTTGGGGATTGGCCCACCTCTGGTTCCTCGTCGGCTTCCGCAACCGAGTGGCGGTCTTCCTGGATTGGGCTTTCGCCTATCTCCGCTACGATCGCAGCGCCCGTCTCATCACAGACCGCCATGATCGCTGACCTCCTCCCGAGGGTGAAGATGGGCCGCGCCGTGACGGCGCTGCTGCTGCTTGCCGTGCTCTCCACCGCGGCGCTCGTCCATTTCATATGGCATCGCACCGCATCCGAAAACGTCGAGACGGTGGTTGCCAGCCTCGACGCACAGAGCGCGGGTGCCGTGCGCAACGAACTCGCCGCGAACCTCGCACTGGTGTCCAGCACCGCGGAGATCGTGCGGTCGATCTTCTTCCAGGGCGCGATCAAGGCAAACGACGAGGTGAAGCGCGAATTTCTGTTTCTGTCGCTGCTGCGAGAGCAGCCCGCCATTGCATGGATCGGCTTCGGCTTTCCCGATGGCCGATTTTTCGGGGCGCATGCTGCACCCGACGACCGCATAGAGATGGTGGAAATTGGCAAGGCAATACCGGGGGAGCCCCGTCCCTTGCGGCGCGATCTCTATAAGCCGATCCCCGGCGACATTTTCTTCGAGAGCCGATTGAAGACCGAGAGCGTCTATGTTGCAGAAGGGTCGCCCTGGTATCGTCTTGGCAAGGAGAACGCAGGGCCGGCGTGGAGCGTGGCGAACATCCTCCCCAACGGTTTCGAGCCTGCGATCGTCGTCTCGAAACGGGTCGAGGTGTTCGGGCATTTCGAAGGTGTCGTCATGGTAGCTGTCAGCCTGCATCGCTTGTCAACGACATTGCAGGCACTCGAAATTCCGGAAGGTAGCAAGGTCTTCGTTCTCGCCGGAGAGGACTCGGTCCTGGCCACGTCCGAGCCATCCGATGGCATCATGGCAGCGCATCTCGCGGATTTTCCAGGAGCGGATGCTCTGGCGTCAGCCGTTGCCGTAGCCCAGAAGCAGAATAAGGACGGTGTTTTCCGGACGCTGGTCGACAGCAAGTCCCTCGGTCCCATCTTCGTGTCATCCAGCAAGCTCTCGTTCGAGGACTGGCGGCTTGTAACCGCGATCCCACGTTCGACGTTTGCTGGAGACATCGACAGCAACACGCAGCGCGTGTTGTTCATCATCGCCGGGATTGCGTTTCTCGCTTCCGCGACGGCCGTCCTCTTCGCAAAGGTCCTGTTCGCGCGCCCGCTTTCGCAACTCGCAAGGCAGTTGAGCCTCATCGAGCGGTTCGAACTCGACGATGTGCGCCACCATCCAACGCTGCTGGCCGAACTGAACGACTTCTCCTACGCGCTGAAGCGCATGTCCACCGGGCTGTCTGCCTTCGGGCGATTCATGCCGATTGAAGTCGTGCGCCCGCTGGTTGAGGGCAGTATAGAGCCTAAACCGGGCGGTAAGCTCACAGAAATCACCGTTCTGTTCGCCGACCTGCCGGGGTTTACCGAGCTCACCGAACGGCTTGGGCCAGATGTCGAGCCGTTGCTCACCCGGTTCCTCACCTTGTCGATCGCTGCAATCCATGCCGAAGGCGGTACCGTCGACAAGTTCATCGGCGACGCGGTGATGGCGTTCTGGAACGCTCCGAACGACCAGCCAGACCACGCCCTGCGCGCTTGCCATGCCGCTGCCGCGATCCGCGAGGCCTTGCATGCCTTGCCTCCATTAGCGCCGCATCACGATGCAGTGCGCGTCCGCATCGGTATCAACAGCGGTGTGGCGCTGGTCGGCAACATCGGCTCTGCGGAAAGGTTAAGTTACACCGCGATTGGTGATGTGGTGAATCTGGCGAGCCGGCTTGTTGGCGTGGCGAAGGAGAACGATGTGGAGATCGTTCTGAGCGATAGGACGCTGGCGAAGACGAAGGGAGAACTGCGGGCGCGGGCGCTCGGATCAGCGACGATCCGGGGTAAGTCCTTGCCCGTAGCGGTTTACACAATCGAGCCGCTGATATCTTGAGTGAGGAGGAGAGCGATGGACGCGGCAATCATTTTCGTCGGCCTGCTCATTTGGTTTCAGTTGAAGCATTTCGTCGCCGACTATCTTCTCCAGCCGGGATGGATAATTAACGGAAAGGGTGATTTTCGAAAACCGGGCGGTTATGTGCATGCAGGTCTGCATGTCATCGGATCGCTTCCGGCTCTGTATTTTGTTGGTCTGGATGCTACCGCCGTGGCGTTGCTTGCCTCAGCCGAGTTTGCGGTTCACTACCTCATAGACCACGCCAAGGCTGTTCACGCACGCCACCATCCGCATCCGGCCAACACCCGCGCTTTCTGGGCGTTGCACGGGGCCGATCAGCTCATGCATCACCTGACCTACTCTTGTCTGCTGCTCATCTGTTTCTGTGTTGGCCAGTAGCGCCGCGTCGCGGTCGCAACGTGCGGCACGGACCTTGCCGAGCGGCAGTTCAAAGCAAAGAGTGCTCCTCTTTGAGTCCTGCGCCACTGCCAGATGCAACGGCACAGCGCGAGTTCTGTGTAAGCCTCCTGTGAGGGCAGCAGATCAGGCTGCTTGGGCGTTCAGTCCGTGCGGCTGTCCATTCCACGGAAGCAATTGCTCCAGCTTACTGATTGGCGTGTCGGCGATGCGGACCAGGAGGTCAGCAACTCTAAATCGAACCTGCAATCTCGCGGACCTAAACTCAACGATGTCCGCTTTGAAGCCGTAGCGCGTAACCGCTGAACGGCAGGATTGCCGGCGCGTTGCCGTCCGGCAGTCACGAGCTAGATATGGTCGACCAGTGCGCGAGTTCATCGGGCACGAGGCGAACGTACCACGCTCCCAGTCCTGCCACGGGCGGCCGCCGCGGCATCAGGTATCGACGGCAGGTCGACCAGCAACTGATAGAAGATATCGGCCGCGTTTTGGGAACGGGATGCCGCAAACCAAAGCGGTTCTGTCGAGAGCAGCACGGCGTCCCCTGTCACCCTCGAAGGCTGTAGATCCAGCCCGTCAAGCGCGCCTCGCGACCGGTGCTCATCATCGTAAGCTTTCAGGCATGAGGGTGAACAGATGGCGAGCCGGATCTCACCCACCGGCACGCTGGAACACCGAACTTTCCTCCTTCCCTGTGTCATCGTGTTATTATGGTGACTAGGGAGATGGCTCGATGAGCGAGAACCGGAAGCTAGCAGCGATCCTGGCTGCCGACGTGGTCGGGTACAGCCGGCTGGCCGGCGCAGACGAAGAACGTACCTTGGCGAGGTTGCGGGCACTGCGCAGCGACCTGATCGATCCGACCATCGCCGTGCACAACGGACGCGTGATCAAACGCACAGGGGACGGGGCGCTGGTCGAGTTCCGCAGTGTGGTAGATGCCGTGCGCTGCGCCATGGAAGTGCAGAATGGCATGGTCGAGCGCAATGCCGGCGTGCCGCAGGAGCGCCGCATCGAGTTCCGGATCGGAATTCATCTCGGCGACGTAGTCGAGGAAAGCGACGGTGATCTAATGGGCGACGGCGTCAACATCGCCTCGCGTTTGGAGGGCGTCGCGGCGCCTGGCGCCATCTGCCTATCCGAGGATGCCTATCGTCAGGTCAAGGCGCGGCTTGACCTCTCGGTCAGCGATCTCGGCAACACGCAGCTCAAGAACATCGCCGAGCCGATCCGGGTGTATTCGCTGCGTGTCGGCACCGCCGAGGCAAAGGCAACCGCGAACTCCGAATCCGCGACAAGCCGGCTGGCGACGGTACCGCCGCCGACGCTGTCGATCGCCGTGCTGCCCTTCGCCAACATGAGCGGTGATGTCGAGCAGGAGTATTTCGCCGATGGAATCTCGGAAGACATCATCACGGCTCTCTCAAAGCTGCCGCAGCTCTTCGTCATCGCCCGCAATTCGTCGTTTACCTTCAAGGGCAAGAACGTCCACGTGCAGGAGGTCGGCAGAAACCTCGGCGTACGCTACGTGCTGGAAGGCAGCGTCCGTAGATCCGGTAACAGGGTACGGATCACCGCCCAGCTTATCGACGCAGCCTCGGGTGGCCATCTGTGGGCGGAGCGCTTCGATCGCGACCTGACCGACATATTCGCGGTTCAGGACGATGTCACTCAGCAGATCGTGGATGCGCTGGCCATCAACCTAACGGAAGGCGACCGGCAGCGGCTGGCGCCAGAGCACACTGGCAACGTGGAGGCTTATGACTATTTCCTGCGTGGCCGAGAGCTGTGGCACCGGCTGACGAAGGAGACGAACATCGCCGCCCGGGATCTTTTGCAACGTGCAATCGAGCTGGATCCGCATTTCGCCTCGGCCCACGCGTTCCTGGCCCTTACCCACGGACTCGACTACTTGAACGGATGGAGCCCCTCACCGCCGAATTCGCGCGAGCAAGCGGAAGAGCTTGCGAGGCGGGCGGTAGCGCTGGATGATCGCGATCCTAGGGCGCATTGGGCGCTGAGCATCGTCGAATTGTATTCGCGACGGCACGACATGGCCACCAGCGAGGCCCAGCGTGCGATAATCCTCAATCCGAACTTCGCAGAAGGGCACGTCAGCCTCGGCGAGGCGCTGTACTACTCGGGCAGGGCCGACGAGGCGCTCAAGTATTTCGATGGGGCGATGGTCTTGAACCCTTACTTTCCGGATGTGCTCCTGCACTTCCAGGCATTGGCGTTGTTTCAACTGGGAAGGTACGAACAGGCAGTTGGATTGCTGAAAGAGCGGCTGACCCGCAATCCCGTTACCGATGTTTCTCGCGCGCTTCTGGCTTCCAGTTATGGCCATCTGGGCCGTTTCGACGAGGCCCGCGCGGCTTGGCAGGAGGTGCTCCGGGTTAATCCCGACTACTCCCTAGAATACCGTCGCAAAGTGTTGCCCTACAAGAACCCCGCGGATTTCGAGTTGGTGGTGGACGGGCTTCGCAAGGCCGGCTTGGCGTAACTGCGCACCAGGGGAATGCCCGGTTTCAGCCTTCTGCAGCCACTCGCTCAAATGAGGATCAATGACTGGTGTTGGCGCTTATCCGCTAGACATTCGCCACTAATCCGAAAAGTACCGAAAGCTGTCCTTGATCAGGTGAGTTCGTTGGTCGAGCGTCCGCACGTAAAGTCTCTTCTCACCGGATTGAAGGCCATGATAAACGGCGCCTATGGGAATTAAGAACTACCTGATCGAAGGCGGTTCCGGCACTGGAAAAACGTCTGTCGCTACCGAACTGGAGCGGCGGGACTACCATGTCGTCCATGGTGACCGGGTCTTGGCCTATGTCGGCGGCCCCGAGACCGGCCAGGCACTCGCGGGACCACCCACAGGCGCGGACCGCGTCGTTTGGGGATACGAGCACTGGATCTGGCCTGTCGACAAGGTCCGCGCTATTGCTGCCGACACCACCCATCCCATCACTGTGCCCAACTCGGCCCGCGGGCGGGTTGAAGGTGCGGGAATAGTGGCAAAGCAGGGGCTGTACAAATTAAAAGTAAAACTGAGCGGTTTGCCGCTCTAGAGCGCAAGAAACCGCACCGCCCGTCGCCTCTAAATAACGACCGATAAAATTGCATTATCGGACATTTCTGTCATTATAGAGAAATGAGCCAAATCAGCGAGCAGAACAGCGAAAATCACACCGAGGAGAGCTCCGCTCCGTCTCTCAGCACGGCGGTTTCCTGCGATATTTCCGCGCCGCAGTCGTCGGCCGGCATCTCGATGCACAGCCCGAAGCTCCCCTCCCCTCTTCCGGAGGCAAGCGCCGGCCTGCCCGTCCACCTGGAACAGCTCGCCGACCGGGCGCGCGGTTATGTCGAGGCCGCCAGTTCGACCAACACCCGGAAAGCCTACGCCTCTGACTGGAAGCATTTCACCGGATGGTGCCGGCGCCAGGGTCTTGCGCACGTTCCTCCGAGCCCGCAAACCGTCGGGCTTTACATCACCGCCTGTGCCGTTGGCACCGCGTCGGGCGCCGCGACGGCCGATCGCAAGCCCAATTCGGTCATGACGATCGAGCGGCGGCTTTCGGCGCTGACCTGGAACTATGCCCAGCGCGGCACGCCGCTCGACCGCAAAGACCGCCATATCGCAACCGTGCTCGCCGGCATTCGCAACACCCACGCTTCCCCTCCCCGGCAAAAGGAAGCCGTGCTGCCCGAACACCTAATAGCCATGCTCGAGACCCTCGATCGCGGCACACTGCGCGGCCTGCGCGATCGGGCGATGCTGCTGATCGGCTTCGCCGGCGGGCTGCGACGCTCGGAAATCGTCGGGCTAGATGTCGGCCGCGATCAGACGGAAGATTCTTCGGGCTGGGTCGAGGTGCTCGATAAAGGGTTGCTGGTAACATTGCGTGGCAAAACCGGCTGGCGGGAGGTCGAGATCGGCCGTGGTTCTTCCGACGCCACCTGTCCAGTGGACGCCTTGCAAACCTGGCTGAAACTCGCGAAGATCGCGCACGGCCCCCTCTTTCGCCGCGTGACGGGTGAAGGCAAGAATGTTGGCCCGGATCGCCTGACCGACAAGCACGTCGCCCGCCTCGTCAAGCAGACGGCGATGGCGGCCGGGGTTCGTGGCGATCTTTCCGAGAGCGAACGAGCGGAGAAATTCTCCGGCCACTCGTTGCGGGCCGGTCTCGCCTCCTCGGCCGAGGTCGACGAACGCTATGTGCAGAAACAGCTCGGCCACGCCAGCGCCGAAATGACGCGCAAATACCAGCGCCGGCGCGACCGCTTTAGAGTCAATCTCACCAAGGCGTCCGGGCTTTGAAGGCCCCTCCCCTGTCCCGGGGTGTCAGCCGCTAGCTTTGCTCCTGTTCGGCTTGAAATTGACCAGCAGGGACTTCAACTCGATTTCGCGAACGCGCCTGGCCGCCTCGTTCGGGCTCACCCAGTCCAAAACGCGTTGTCCTTGCTCTTTGAAATCGGTCCTGATCTCTGACACTTCGATCTGAAACAGATCCACGATGCAGAAAGCAACATTGCCGTCATCAAGTTCTTTCAGGTAGGTATAACAACCCACCGGCTTCTTTTTCGCCCTGCCGCGCACGCCGGCTTCTTCCCACGCTTCAATCGCTGCCGCTTCGTAGGGCTCCTTGCCTTTCATCGGCCATCCCTTGGGAATGATCCAGCGCCGACTTTCGCGCGAGGTGATCACCAGGACTTCAATCTCGGAACTGCCCTCCTTGTAGCGGAAACACAGAGCACCGTATTGCTGGCCAAACGAGTTCCCGAACAGCTTGTCCGGGGTTTGAGCAAGCTGTTGGAGCAGCGTCTGTGATTTGCCCGCCTTGGGCTGACTGTCTCGTTTCGGTGACTTCATCGCAATTGAGGTTGTCAAATTTCACTTTCTATCTCAATTGCCTGCAATGCTTTATGACACTTTTATGACAGTCATCCACACGCGAGAACGCATTGAGCACTGCTGCCCGAGACCGAGGAGCAGCCACGGTCCCTGCGAGGCTCGCCGAAAGCCCCCTCCCCTGCCCGCCGCGAACGCGTTGGATCAAATCCACACTTCGGATTTTCAGCTTAGAACTTCAATTGAAATCGGGGAGTAAAAGCCAGAGGCTCGCTTCGAGAGTCCGATTGATCGGGCAGCCGAGCGTGGGTCGTTCATGCGCACTCCAAAAAACCAATTGCAAGATAAGATCAGTTGGTTTAGCTTGCAACCGGTTGCATAATGCAATCAGAACTGCAGATGCGCCTCGCGAGAAAACGAAGTGGCATGGCCAAGCTCGTGTTCGAAATGAACCTGTCCCTGGACGGCTACGTCGAGACTATGGCGTTTGAGCCAAGCCCCGCGCTCTTCCGCCACTTCATCGGGGTCATGCGCGGTCTGGGCGACAGCGTGCAAAAATGTTGACGGAGATGAAAAGATGAACGCCTACGCCTCAACCACCATCACGCCGATCCTCGTTGCCGACCTGCACGTCGAGGGCGAGCTGATGCCGGTCTACGTGCACGTCATCGACCATCCGGATGCGCGCATATTGGTCGACTCCGGCATGACGGAGCTGCACCCGGCGGTGGTGGCCGCCCTCGATCCCCGCCTCTATCCACTAAGCAAGCAGGACTTCGACCTCGCCGGCATCGACATCGTCGTCAACACACACTTGCACGCCGACCATTGCGGCGGCAACCACCTTTTCGCCGGCAAGCCGATCTACGTCCAGCGTCGGGAGCTCGACGACGCCCACAGCGACGAGGGCGAATATCCTATTCGCGAGTGGGTCGATGCGCCCGGCGTGCGATATGTGCCGGTCGACGGCGAACTCGAGCTGCTTGCCGGGCTCCGGCTCGTCCCGGCGCCGGGCCACACAGCCGGCATGCAGGTCGTCGTCGTTGAGACTGGCGGGCGCCCGGTCGTCGTTGGCGGCGACGTGGCGGTTTGGTTCGGCGAGCTCGACGAGCCGCAGACCGAAGGCCAGCTGCGGGTGCGCGCGCTCGACCCCGAGCTGGTCTGGCTCGCGCACGAGCACGAGCCGTGGCGACCCCGCACTTCCGAGAGCGCCAATTCTTGAAGCCGTCGAGAGTGCAATGCCTGAGCTTCCTGTGGCTGTCCAGGCAGCACGCGGACATGCTATGAACGCAGACTAAAGATCCGCCGGGCGTGATGGAGAATGCAAGATAGACCCTCGCCGCTACACGATCCTCATCTACCAGCATGGCGCAATCGTCGACGAGGGTGAGTTCGACGATGAAGAGGCTGAGGCGGCGATCGCCCGTACTGTACCCTCGACGGGGCTGAAGCCGCAACGGATCATCATGCTTGCGATCCTCAATCAGGGCCACTACAGCATTAACGGCTGGCGTCTCGTCATTCACCGAATATATTGCTAAGCAAGTCTTGGCATCCATGCCCTGAATTTCCCGCGACTGGGGCGGGATACTTCCTCAGAGAAATGGGCGGGCCGACACAATTTACCTTGCAATTACGGAATATAACTCCGTAAATGCAAGGATGATCGATCGTCGGATATCCGCTGAACTGAATGCTCTAATCGACAGCGGTCCGGCTGTCGCACTTATTGGACCGCGTCAAGTTGGCAAGACGACGCTGGCTCTTGCTATAGGCGAACGTCGCCCGTCTATCTATCTGGACCTTGAATCCGATGCCGACCGGGCAAAGCTCACCGAACCGGAACTCTATCTAGACCAGCATAGCGACAAGCTGGTCATTCTTGACGAGGTCCACCGGCTTCCTAACCTTTTTCAAAACTTGCGTGGTTTGATCGATCGCGGTCGGCGCACTGGAAAGAAGACAGGGCGTTTCCTGCTGCTCGGTTCAGCGTCGATAGAACTGTTGAAACAATCCGGGGAAACCCTTGCCGGCCGCATCGCCTATCTGGAAATGCACCCGATCGACGGTACGGAGGTACCGGCCGACCAGATGAACACGCTTTGGGTCCGCGGCGGCTTTCCGGATAGTTTTCTCGCGTCGAGCGATCGTGTCAGCCAACGGTGGCGGCAGGATTTTATCCGCACCTACCTGGAGCGAGACATTCCGCTCCTCGGGCCACGCATTCCCGCCGAAACGCTACGCCGTTTCTGGACGATGCTTGCCCATCATCAGTCAGGGCTTCTTAACGCGGCTGATTTTGCGCGAGCACTTGGTGTCGACGGCAAGACAGTGGCGTCCTATCTCGACCTCCTGGTTGATCTGTTGCTGGTGCGAAGACTTGAGCCATGGCATTCAAATCTCGGCAAGCGTCTCGTCAAATCGCCACGTATCTATGTTCGCGACAGTGGCATAGCCCATACCCTCCTCGGTCTTGCAACGCAGGAAGAGGTGCTCGGCCATCCGGTGGCAGGTGCAAGCTGGGAAGGGTTTGTAATCGAAACCCTCATTGGCGCCGCACCCGCTGGAACTCAGAACAATTTCTATCGGACCGCCGCAGGAGCTGAAATCGACCTACTTCTAACTCCACCTGGCGATCGACCCTGGGCTATTGAAATCAAACGAAGCCTGACGCCGAAGGTGGAAAAGGGCTTTTATCTTGCTTGCGAGGATATTGAACCCTCAAGACGCATCGTCATCTATCCAGGAACCGAAACCTTCCCTCTTAAACAGAACGTTGAAGCCATGGCCTTGAAGAGCGCTGCTCAGGCGCTGCTCGAGCTGAGCTAAGGGAACAGACCCAGGAAACTGCATCGGCGCCCGCAAGCCTCAGTCCGTTCGAACGGCGCAACTCAAAAGCCTCGCAGCGGGGACGGCTGATCGTTTGCCGCGATTATCGCTGATCGTTTCAATTGAAATCAGGAGTTAAAAGCCACAAATGCTCTAGCTGAGCGATGTCAATTTTTGACGATATGAAATTGCGGATCTCGTTGGATCAGATTGTCGAGGATGGCTTATCGTCGAACAAAATCCTGAAGCTGCATTTCCGCAGATGGAGTGCCTGCACTACCGCCGCTTGGCCGTCAGTTTTCTGGCGTGCAAATCAATGGCCGGAGCTCCTGCACGATTACGCCGACGCCGGGGGAAACCATGGCGCCGGTCCAGTTGTCAGAGAAAGTCCCTCCCCCGTCGGCGGCCGAAAGCCAGACTACTTCGTTGGTCGCCAGTTCGATTTTCACTTCGCTGCCAATCGGACTGCCCGCGACCATCTGGACATAGTGACGCTTGATGGGATGGCTTCGCCCCGTTTGATCGACAAGACTGTTTTCCGGGTAGTTCAGTTTTATCTTGCCGTGATCCGGTTGCGAGGAGCAGTCAGTCGATCGTTCACAGCGAATGACCGACGAGAATGTGCATGTCCATAGCAAGCCGCTGCGCCACATGGGATTATCCGCGGCGCTTGCGGTTGTTGTCGCCAGCAGTAGGACGGCGATAAGCTGGTGCTTTGAGGCCACGGTCACTCCCATCATTGTCCGGATGAACCGCATCCGAAGCGGACAGATGGAAGAAGTAATTATAGTTTGTTGAGATCGCAAGGCAGAATGATCGATCAGTCCACTTTGACTTCTGCTTTTTGCCCCATCATCAGCGCTTGCAAGGGGATCTTCAGATTTGTGCTGATCCGCGTGATGACTTGGAGCGATGGGTTCGCGGAACCGTCGAGAATCTGCAGGTAATAAGGCGATGTGATCTCGCACAGGCTCGCCATTTCCTTCTTGTTGAGGCCACGTTTCTCCCGCTCGCGCTCCATGATCATTGCCATGTTTCGCAGGATCATCGTCCCCAGGTCGGTATCGGTCTTCTTACGCTTGCTCGTTGCCATCAGATTAATTATATTTAATTGTCCATTGTGTGATGTGAGAGGTGCCCAGGTTGGTCAAAGTCAAACGAATGAACGTCGTCATTGGAATTCTTCTGTCTGTATCGGCAACTATGTCCGTTGCTCCGGCAGCGGCGAGCGAATGGGGCTGCGAAGTGTTGCTGTGCGCGGCGTCGTCCAATCCTTCGTGGCGAAGCGTTGCCTCTTGCCATCCCCCGATGACGCGGCTGATTTCGGCGATGAAGAAGCCCGGCTTCGATTGGCCAACCTGCCCGGCAGCCGGCACAGGCGCCCCCGGCTTTGAGCGTTATGCTGCATGCCCGAAGGGATATCAGGTGGGAAGTCGGCAGGATCGGAACGGTTTTGGCAGAGAGCAAAACCTCTGCGTAAAGACAGTGAACATGTGCCAGGGCAGGAAGCACGGCTTCTATAACTCTGATCGACAGCAAGGCTGCATACAAACGGTCTCCATATCCCGACCGCTCAAGTCAGAGCCCTATTTCTTTGACATCAAGAATGAAACCTCAGGTCAAACCGAGCGGCATTGGTTCGAACTCCACAAATAAACACTTTTGATCAGTTAAGGAAGGTTTAAATCGATGCGACACGTTAATCGCCACACCATTCTCGGCCATGTTGGGAACCTCGTGGAGCTCAAAAATGTGCTGAAAGTCAACATTGCCGCGAACCGCGAGTGGCACGCCGACGGGGAAAAGAAAACGGCCACCGATTGGGTCCAGGTCACCATTCTCGACAAGAAGCAGGCTGAGTGGATCACACAGAATGTCGGTTTGGGCGATCTGGTCTATGTCGAATCGCGGATATCCAATTCCAGCTATGAGCGCGAGAGCGAACAGGTCTACACGACGGACGTCATCGCCCAACTGTTCAACCTGGTTGCCAAGAAGGGCGCCTAAGCCATTTTGCTAGTTTCAGACCACCGTCCGTTCCGGCCGGCCGGGCTCTATGCCGATGGCACGAAGCCGGCCGGTGGCCGTCTTCGCCGATGCCGGTGACGATCCCTTGTCCTGTCGGCACTTCGCACCCGAAATCGGGGCCCGTACGGGCCACATGTCTCTTGCGCCCCATGACATCGTCCCCCAGGCCGGTCAAGCGGCCCGTGAAGTCGGGTCATCTTCCGCACCAGCCCGCCCTGTGGTCGGGCCCGAGAAGATGCCCCGCCTTCCGCGCCACGCCACTTGACAGTCCCGTTTGTCGCCGTGGGGCGGGCATTCGCCCTCCCCCCTCTGTCCGGGGGAATGTCAGAGGCCATTCCCCCGGAAAGACCGGGAAGGCTTCGCCCGACAGGGCTCCCCTTCGGGAAACGGGAATTTAGGAGACAGACCCATGAGCATTTACACCCAGACCGCCCGCTTCGATACCGGCCGCGCCATGACCGAAACCGAAATGCGCAAGGTCGCACCATCTATCTTTGCCGTCAGCGCGCATGAAAGCCGGTCCGAACGTTTTAAGCCGATCCCGACCATCGAGGTTCTGCGCGGCCTCATGCGGGAGGGTTTTGTGCCGGTTGGCGCAAAGCAATCGAACAGCCGCATCGAGGGCAAGGCGGATTTTACTAAGCATCTTATTCGCATGCGCCGGATCGACGACGGCAAGGTCTATAATGTCGGCGATACCGTCTGCGAAATCCTGCTGAAGAACGCCAATGACGGAACCAGCGCCTATGAACTGATGGCCGGGCTTTTCCGTGTCCGCTGCCTCAATTCCTTGGTCACCCAGACCGGCACGATCGATGCCATCAAGGTCCGCCATTCCGGTGACGTGCAGCACAAGGTTATCGAAGGCACCTACCGCGTGCTGGGCGAGGCCGAACGCACGCTTGCCGCTCCGCAGGACTGGGCGACCCTCAGGCTCAATCGGGACGAATCCAATATTCTTGCCGATGCTGCCCATGTGCTCCGGTTTGGCGACAGTGACGGCGAGACGAAGACGCCGATCAAGGCCGAGCAGTTGCTTCTTCCCCGCCGCCATGATGATCGCACTGACGATCTTTGGACAGTCTGGAACGTGGTTCAGGAAAATGCGATCAAGGGCGGTTTGCGTGGCGTCGGCCGAGACGATCTCGGCAGGCCGCGCCGTGTGAAGTCCCGCGCCGTCAACGGCATCGATCAGGATATCAAGTTGAACAAGGCGCTTTGGCTTCTGGGCGAACGGATGGCAGCGCTGAAGGCTTGAACCTTTCGGAGCAAGGCGTCGTCGATAACGGCGGCGTTTTGCCCTCCCCTCCTTTGGACGCCGTGTTAGCTGCCCTGCCGCTATCGACGCGGCGGGTCAGCTTCGAGGGGTGCCCAAAGCCCCACCCCTCGCTCTCCCCTCCCCTGCCCGAAGATTTCGCGCTGCGGCTAGTCCAGCATTATGGTGTTCTTCTGCGGTATTGTGGACCGTTTTTCAGCCGCAGCGCCGTCAGACGGCGCGCCCGCGGCCGGAGCGAGCCGAACAGGCGAGCGCAGCCAAGCGGAGGA
>UCEZ01000016.1:49942-50108 GCA_900471525.1 Hyphomicrobiales bacterium
GCGCTCCCACATAGCGCCGTAGGGTTTTCCGGAGCTTGGTGGAAAACGGTCGTTTTTGGCGTTTGGGTTTTTTCTAGTTTCTGCCCCATGCAAACGGTGCGCAGCGTGCGGCGGCAGTCGATCCCGCCTCCCCTTCGGGCCACTATGTTGAGGCTCCTGCGGCTGC
>UCEZ01000002.1 GCA_900471525.1 Hyphomicrobiales bacterium
CGCCAGATCGCTGAGAACGCCGGCGACGAAGGTTCGATCGTGGTCGGCAAGATCCTCGAAAGCAACACCGACAACTACGGCTACAATGCCCAGACCGGCGAATATGGCGACATGATCGCCATGGGTATCGTCGATCCGGTCAAGGTTGTTCGCACGGCCCTGCAGAATGCAGCTTCGGTTGCTGGCCTGCTCGTCACTACCGAAGCCATGATCGCAGAACTTCCGAAGAAGGAATCTGCTGCCGGCGGCATGCCTGACATGGGCGGCATGATGTAACGGGTTTCATTTCGGAATCACGGGCGTCATTCGAAGCGAAGAGCGATTCGGCCAACCGGGTTCCCTCTTCGCGACGCATCGGCAATGCTCCCGGACTGAATCTCTATTCTGGCTGTGCCGTTGAACGCCGAAAGGCAGGTTTTCGCCACTGGCTCCCCGAACCCGACGGCGGAAGGTGTATCCCTTGATCAATGGCGTTTGATGAAAGTGCTGTCCGAAGTCGGCGGTCTTACCATGGGCAAGCTGGCGGAGGAGTTAGCGCTTAATCTCCCCACGCTCACCAAGCTCGTCGACAGGATGGTGCAGGAAGCGCTTGTCTACCGGGTGCCCGATCCGAATGAACGTCGAAAGGTGCGCATGTTCCTGTCGGACAGAGGGGTGGTACTTCTCGCGTCCCAAGACAAACGCGTCGTCGAACACGAAGCCAAGGTGGAGGATACCTATGGCAACGAGGACACTCAGCGCCTGAAGGACATGCTTGAGAGCTTTATAAAACAGATCGTATAAGCGCTGAATAGTTCGACGTGTTTCTCCCGCGAAGCGGCTGTCTGATAGGTGCGCCGTCTGCTGTACTATCGTCCTACTTTGATGAGCGTGGCGTCAGATGGATGCCGGCGAGCGTGCATCGGACTGATCCGCCAGCGCGCTCGATGGTGGGGATATCGAGAGCGACCAGTTCAGCGCTTTCTTCGATCGTGTCGCGTTGATCCCGGCTCAGCGATGCGAGCGCCGTGGTCGAGAGCGCAAGAATCCGCCCCGCCTTTCCCTGGAGTTCGAGCGCGTTGCCGGCGAAGGAGGCGATCTGATCGTTTGTGAGCGGGATGACACGGCGGCCGGAGCGCTCCAATCTTAGAACGACTTCCCGCCGTCTTGCCGCATCAGTCATCATCTCCAGTCCGATCATGGCGAAGTCAGTGGCGATGCACATCAGGACATTGGTGTGATAGACGGCGACGCCGTTGCCGTCGCGGGCGTCGAACACCATCGGCTCGAAGTTGAAATGGGTCGAGAAGCGTTCCAGCGCGATCGGATCGGTGCGGTCGGAGCGGACGGCATAGGCCACCCGGTCGATGTGATCGAGAACCATGGCGCCGGTGCCCTCGAGAAACAGTCCGTCCGGTTCAAGGCCCGAATAGTCGATAACCTCCTGCACCCGGTACTGGCTCTTCAGCATTTCGATGACGTCGCTGCGCCGCTCGCGCTGGCGGCTGACGGCCTTCATCGGATAGATCGCCATGTGACCGCCGGCATGGGTGGAGAACCAGTTGTTGGGAAAAACCGAATCGGGTGTCTCGGTACCGGTGTCGTCGAAAAGATGCACGTTCACGCCATGGCTTCTGAGCACATCGGCCGCCCGGGTGATTTCGTCATAGGCTGCCAGTGAAAGGTCTTCCGTCTTATCCGGGCTGGACTGGAACAGGTTGTCGATGGCGGTCTCGGTATTCACGGTGAAGTGGTGCGGCCGGACCATGACGACTGCAGAGGGCGCCTGGACGGAATATGTGACGTGTCTTGGCATCATCGCGCTCCTATGCCTGCCTTGCTCGCTGCAGCATGCCGAACAGGTCGCGCGGATCGTCCGGATCGGCGATGATATCGAGGTCCTGGTAAAGCCCGGTCCCCCTGAGCCTGTCACGGACATAACGAAGAGCGGAAAAATCCTCGATCGCGAAACCGACGCTGTCGAACAGGGTGATTTGACTGGCATCGCGGCGACCGGTCGCCTGTCCCGTCACAACCTGCCAGAGTTCGGCGACGGGATAGTCGGCATCCATCTGCTGGATCTCGCCCTCGATGCGGGTCTGTGGCGGATATTCGACAAAGGTGTCGGCGCGCAACAGGATGTCGCGGTGCAGCTCGGTCTTGCCCGGGCAGTCGCCGCCGATGGCATTGATGTGGACGCCGGAGCCAACCATGTTGTCGGTCAGGATCGTCGCGTACTGCTTGTCGGCGGTGCAGGTCGTAATGATATCGGTATTTTCGATAGCCGATTGGGACGAGTTGCAGGCGGTCACCGTCAGCCCGGTGCCTGCAAGGTTGCGGACCATCTTTGCGGTCGCCAACGGATCGATGTCGTAGAGCCGGATGTGATCGATGCCGCAAACGGCCTTCATGGCAAGCGCCTGGAATTCCGCCTGGGCGCCATTACCGATCATGGCCATGGTGCGGGCACCCTTTGGTGCGAGGTGTCGCGCGGCCATGGCCGACGTTGCGGCGGTTCGAAGCGCTGTCAGCAGCGTCATTTCCGTGAGCAGCACCGGATAGCCGGTCGAAACTTCCGCCAGAAGACCAAAGGCCGTCACAGTCTGCAGGCCCTGCGCCATGTTTTTCGGGTGGCCGTTCACATATTTGAAGCTGTAGATCTCGCCATCCGAGGTTGGCATCAGTTCGATCACGCCTTCGCCTGAGTGGGACGCGACGCGCGGCGTTTTGTCGAAAAGCTCCCAGCGACGGAAATCTGTTTCTATGACGTCTGTGAGTTCACTGAGCATGGTCTCGATGCCGATACGATGCACGAGGCGCATCATGTTCTCGACGCTGACGAACGGTACAAGCGCTTTTTCCGATGGAAGGGGCGACGACATCGTGGGGTTCCTCCTGCAAATATCTGATGAGGAAAGATTAGTGAGCTAGCATGTTGGCTGAAAGCTCAAACCTGTGCTAATTCGGGCAAAGAATTGTACAATTTGATCAGTCGCTTTGCGCGAATTTACCGGGGAGCAAATATGACCGTCGCAAAATACGCACCGGATGATCTGGATCGCCGGATTATCGCCCACCTCCGCGCCGATGGACGCGCTTCGTTAAGCAAGCTTTCCGATGCGCTCGGTGTCGCACGCGGCACGGTTCAGAACCGGCTGGATCGGCTGATGGAGACGGGTACGCTGCTCGGCTTCACCGTCCGGGTACGGGAGGACTACGATGTCAACGCCGTGCATGCGGTAATGATGGTCGAGGTCGTCGGCAAGTCGACGACCCAGGTCATTCGAAAGCTCCGCGGCCTGACGGAAATCTCGGCGCTGCACACGACCAACGGCAACTGGGATCTGGTCGCCGATATCCGGGCCGCGAGCCTTGCCGACTTCGACCGGGTTCTGCGCGAGGTGCGCATGATCGACGGTGTCGCAAACAGCGAGACTAGTCTCCTCCTCAGCAGCGTCTGATATCGGGCGGCACGATTTATAGCCCGGCGGGTTTGTGTGCGCTGCGGATTCTCACGGCAAATAGGCATTGGCATTCAATGACGAATCCGTGTTCGAAATCTGATAGGGCACTCCTATTGTTGGAATAGCCAGAATCTATTGTTAAATACCTGAAAATATTTGTACTTTTATATCAGACGCATCTCAAATGTTTGAGGAAATTTACGATGGCCGACGCACAAATACGAATTCTCGACGCCCAGGCCACGGGTGAACATCTTCCTTTCGGTGAATTGGTCGCCACATTGAGGCGGGCCTTCGCCGAGGGCTGTGTCGTGCCGGTCAGGCATCACCACACGATTGCCAACGACGGCGAACCGGATGCGACGCTGCTTCTGATGCCCGCCTGGCATGAAACGCACCAATCCGGACGCTATCTGGGCATCAAGATCGTCACGGTGTTTCCCGGCAATACGGCGCGGAATTTGCCCGGCCTGACCTCGACCTATATGCTCTATGACGGGCGCACTGGTGCACAGCTTGCGCTTCTCGATGGCAATACGATCACGTCGCGCCGGACGGTGGCTGCATCGGCGCTGGCCGCCGACTATCTTGCCCGCAAGGATGCCCGCAGGCTGCTGGTCGTTGGCGCCGGTCGCGTGGCAAGCCTCATTCCCGATGCCTATCGGGCGGTGCGACCGATCGAACATATCGACATTTGGGATATCGATGCAGCCAACGCGGCGAGACTGGTGCAAAACCTTGAGCGGCAGGGGCTGAAGGCGTCGGTCGCCACCGATATTGAGGCTGCGGTACGCGCCGCCGATATCATCAGCGCTGCAACACTAGCGACGACGCCCCTCATCAAGGGCGAGTGGCTGCGGCCGGGCACGCATGTTGATCTCATCGGCGGCTTCACTCCAGCGATGCGCGAGGCTAACGACGAGGCCGTGCAGCGGTCTTCGGTCTATATCGACACCCGCGAAGCCCTGCATGAAGCGGGCGATCTGGTCCAGCCGATCCGGGCCGGTTTATTTTCGACGGATCTGGTGCGCGCGACGCTTGACGAGCTGTGCCGCAGCGATGTTCCCGCGCGCACGTCGGATAGCGAGATCACACTCTACAAGGCGGTCGGGACGGCCTTGGCCGATCTTGCTGCTGCGACGATGGTGTATGAAGCGTCTTCGATCCCCGGCTGATCGGCGAGGGCGGCTTGGAGGTTGAGAATGCCAAGAGAAATCATCGACGTTCCCGTCATATCCGAAGCGATCCGGCGTCTTGGCGCCCCGACATCCGCAGTCGTGCGTTTCGGCGATTTGGTCATGACTTGCGGCATGCCGCCGATCGACCTAACAACTGGTGAAATCGTCGAGGGTGACATTCGCGCCCAGACACGGGCTGTACTCGAGGCGCTGCGTGTCACTCTCGAACATGCCGGATCATCGCTGGACAAGGTCATCAAGGCGACAGTCTACGTGACGGATCCAGGCCTGATGGCTGATGTCAACGAGGTCTATCGTGCTTATTTTCCTGACGGATTTCCGGCGCGAACGTCTGCGGCAATCAAGCCGTGGGCACAGCCGTTCGATATAGAGATCGAGTGCGTCGCCATAGTGTGAGCTCCGCCGTTCCACGACCGCCAGTCACCGCCGGTCACCGGCCGCAGGTGGCTGGCCATAGATCGCCGCCAGTGTCTCACCTGCCTCCAGGCGGGCAATGATGCCGGGTTCGCGAGCCTGGATGACAAGAGCTTCCCGCGCAGTCGCCAACGCCTCATGCGGTGATGCGACGTAAACACCGTTCTCGTCGGCAAGAACAATGTCGCCCGGCCGGACCGTGACGCCCGCACAGTGGATCTCGCAACCAACAGTTCCGCCACCCCGTATCTTCGTTGTCAGCGGCGAGCGCCCGCGGCACCAAACCGGCAGACCCATCGCACGAATTGCACCGACATCCGTCACGTAGCCGTCAACGACCACCCCGGCGATGCCCGCTGCACGGGCCGCCGCCGTCATGACAGCACCCCAGCAGGCGTGCCGGTCGTCATCCAGCCGTTCGATGACCAGGATATCACCTGGCCGTGCCTCGGATACCGCGCGAGACAGGGCACCGCCGTCGTCACCGGGCAGGCTTACCGTATGCGCTCGTCCGACGATCCTGACGTCATCGATCAGGCATTGAACTTGCGGTGCCATGAACCCTTCGCTGCGGAAATGGCCGATCGTTGCGGTCTCGACATCCGCGAGCAATTGCAGGGCTTCACTGATGGTTTGGGTATCGTTCACAATACTCTCCTCATGGAAGCGGCGCCGGGCTCATGATGGCCGGCGCCGCTATTGGTCGTCTTCAAACGGTCAGTGGGACTTGCTCAGATCTTTCTTGATCGTTTCGGTCAACGCCAGCAGCGCGACGCCCGACAACACGGCCGTTCCGATCATGTACCAGGCGACCGACGATCCCGTGCCTGTCGCGGACAGGAGCCAGGTCGTGATAATCGGGGTCATTGCGCTGCCCAGCACGCCCGAGAGCATGTAGCTGATCGAAAGGCCGGAATATCGAACTTTGGTACCGAAGAGTTCAGCAAGGAAGGTAGCGATCGGACCGTAATTCGCCGCAAAGGCGGTCATCATCAGCAGGTAGGCGAGAAGGGCGCCGGCAAAGGTCTGCGTGTCCATGAGCCAGAACATCGGAAACGCGACCAGTGCCTCGGCGATAATGCCTCCAAGGATAACCGGCCGGCGGCCGATGCGGTCCGAGAGCCAGCCGAACAGCGGCAACAGAACGATGCACGCAGCGCAGGCAATGAGAACGATCACCAGCATCTCGCTGCGGGTGATGTTCAGAGCCTGGGTGCCGTAGGTCAACCCGAACGCCACCATCAGATTGAACGATGAGCCTGTCGACATCGTCGCGATACCGCCCAGGACTACGGTCTTCCAGGATTTCTTGAAAAGCTCGAAGAACGGGATCTTGACGGTCGCGGATTCCGTCTTGACCTTCGCGAAGGAAGGGGTTTCGGCGGTGTTCAGCCGAACATAGGCGCCCACAGCCACAAGCAGAATGCTGGCAAGGAACGGTATGCGCCAACCCCACGACACCAGGTCTTCGCTTGGCATGACCGCGGCAATCACAAGGAAGACGAGGTTTGCGATCAGCGTGCCGGCAGGTACGCCGATCTGCACCCAGGAACCATAGAGCCCGCGCTTGTCTGCCGGTGCATGTTCCACGGACATCAACACGGCGCCGCCCCATTCGCCGCCAAGGGCAAGGCCCTGCATGACACGCAGCGAAAGCAGGAGGATCGGCGCCCAGATGCCGATACTTTCGTAATTCGGCAGAAGGCCGATCGCGAACGTCGCTACACCCATCATGACGAGCGAAAAGAGAAGCATGGACTTGCGACCCAGCCGATCCCCGAAATGGCCAAACAATGCTGCGCCGACGATGCGTGCGAGATAGGCGGAGGCAAAGGTTCCGAAGGCAAGCAGCGTGCCGACCAAAGCGTCGAAGCTCGGGAAAAACACCTTGTTGAAGACAAGGGCGGACGCCGTCGCAAAGACGAAAAGATCATACCACTCGACGGTGGTGCCGATGACACTTGCGACAGCGATCCTTTTCATGCTGACGGGAGCTTTCTCCATTCCTGGAGCGGCAGTTAGTTGCATTTCATGTGCCACGATAATTCCTTTCCGAGACGCGAGTTTCCGATGCGTTGAGGGGTTCCTCAGCAATATGCAGGGGCTTTCGCGGCATCGGCTTTTGCAAGCATGCAACGATCGGCAGCCGGAAACATCGTTCCTGCCACGCCGGCAAATCCGGCGCCGGAGCGAGATGTTTCGTCGCCGTCCTGGAAGAATGAACCAGCTTCTGGCAAGTCCGCAGCCATCAACCTCTGTGCAGCATTCGGAAGGCTGCTTTCGGCAAAATGGCGGTTTTATCTCCCATCGACGGCTTCGTTGCGACGCTTTCAGCAGGCTTTTTCAGAAAGCCCGAGAAGGCGTCGCCCGGCCGTCCCGGATCCCCTTTTTTTGAAAGCATGCCCATCGATCCGCGGCGCGACAAATAGAAAATACGGATGTTATTCATAGGGTGAGGCAATAGAAGTATTGGCGGACTATTTATTTCGCAATCCGCCTATTTTCCTTGCGAACTATTGTTCATCTCGTGGCCAGTTGGGAGTTGCAGGACAATTTGAGTGACGCAGCCCTATGGCGTGGACTGTCGCCGCGGCGGCGGGTTGTCCAGATTCGGGGTATCGATCCCGTGGCCGCCCTGGATGGGCCGAATGAATACTAAGAATTGCTTTTATCTATTTTTTCCCGGCGATCTTTTGGCGTATCCAACTTGCAATCCTTCGTCGATGCCGCAGCGGTTGGCTCCCAGCCACCGTGTGGAATCCGACGCAAGGAATTGTGAAGCTGCTGGAAGAAGTGAGCCGTTCTATGAGCCGTCAAACCAATATCCGCCCCGACATTTCCAGGCTGTGGTCGACCCTGATGCGGTCGGCAGAGATCGGCACAACGCCCAAAGGCGGATTGAAGCGCTTGGCGCTGTCAGACGAAGACGCGATCATGCGCCAACAGTTCATTGACTGGTGTGAACAGGCGGGATGCACCATCCGCATCGATCCGATCGGCAACATCTTCGCCGAACGCGCCGGAACAGATTCCGATGCCAAGCCCATTCTGGTCGGCAGCCATCTCGATACCCAGGCGAGGGGCGGGCGTTTCGACGGCATACTCGGCGTTCTCGCCGGGCTTGAGATCGTGCGCACGCTTAACGATCACAATCTCGCGACGCGTCACCCAATCACAGTCGTCAACTGGACCAATGAAGAGGGTGCTCGTTTCGAACCTCCGATGATCGGCTCCGCCGTTTTCACCAAGCAGAAGTCACCGGACTTCGCCTATTCCCGCCTTGACAAGGACGGCATTTCTCTTGGCGAAGCCCTGCGCAAGACCGGCTTCAAGGGTGAGGAAATCGTCTCGGCCGACCAGTTCGACAGCCTTTTCGAACTGCATATCGAGCAGGGTCCGCGGCTTGACGATGCCAAGCTTCAGGTCGGCGTCGTCACCGGCGCATTCGGAGTTCGCGGTTTCGTCATCGAGATCTTTGGCGAGACCGGCCATGTCGGCCCCACCCCGATGCCGGCACGCCGCAATGCGCTCGTCGGCGCGGCCCATGTGACGCTGGCCATCGACGCGATCGGCTGGGCGCATCATGAGACCGGCGGCAAGTCGACGACAATGCGCATCCGGGCCGAACCAAATCTTCTCGGGGCGCTTCCCGACTATGTCGAGATGACCTGCGACATGCGCCATCCCGAGGAGGCCGTAGTGATCGATATGCTGGGCGCATTCAAGACGCAGATCCCGGAACTGGAAGCGCGTTCACGCTGCAGGATCGTCGTCAAGGAAGGCTGGTCCTATGGCGGAATGCGTTTCGATGCGGAATGCGTGGATCTGGTCCGCACTTCTGCAAAGGATTTCGGTTATTCGACACTCGAACTTCTGACGGAGGCCGGCCATGACGCGATGCACGTAGCTGACTATCTGCCCACGGCCATGATCTTCACGCCCTGCGAAGGCGGCTTGTCGCACAACGAGGCGGAAAACGTGACGCTGGCCGATATCGAGCCGGGCGTAAACGTTCTGCTGCAGGCGGTTTTGAGGCGCGCGAACCGGGTTTGAACAGTCGTCGGCTCACGCCGGCGGGTCTGACGGCTGTTGCTGGGCATCGAACAACGCGGTGTTGAAGATGTCCAGGAACGCCTTTTCGGCGGCGCCAAGTTCCATGTCGGGGTTCGTCACGAGATAGACATCGGCGCCAAGGCTGCCGTTAAGCGTGGGGATCAGCCAGAGTTGCTCCGGGTCCACGACACATTTGGCGGTATCAATCGGCAATATGCCGATCCCCAGCCCGGCTGCGATCAGTCGGCGGACTTCTTCGAGGTTGGGGCTGCTTCCCACGGTCCATGTTCCAAGCCCGGCTCCGTCGCGCAACGCAATCATCGGCTCCAGTGCGCCACCTTCCTGACTGCAGGCAAAGGCGATAAACGCCTCCTGCCGCAATTCATCGAGCGTGACGTCCGTCCGTCCGTGCATCGGATGGGTCGCGCCGCAATAGATGCCGAACTCCTCGCGCATGAGAAAGCGGCAATCGAGGGCGGCGAGCGGCTTTGGCAGAAGGCAAAAGCCGAACGGCGTTTGCTTCTGCGCAATGGCGCGGACGATATCCTGACTGTTTGCAACGTCAATTCGGACACTGACGGACGGATGTCGCCGGCGCATTTGACGGAGCGCTTGGTCCAGCCCGGGCATGGCCACATGCGTGACGATTTGAATCCTGATCTGGCCCGTGAGGTCGTCTTCATCCGCCGATAGCTTCTCGCCGATGCGCTCCACTCTGCGGAAGATTTCCATACATTCCTGGCGGAGCATTTCGCCATGGCTCGTCACGACGAAACGACGGCTGTCCCGCTGAATCAGCTGGCATCCCAGTGTTTCTTCCAGCTTTTGAAGCGCAGCGGTCACCGACGGCTGGCGAACAAGCAGTTTATCGGCAGCCTTGGTGATGCTGCGTTCCTCGACGATAACGAGGAAAGTCCGCAAGAGATTCCAGTTGAGATTATGTATGCGGGGGTAGCGCGTGGCCAATAAAAATACTCCCGGGCAATGCGTTGCCGACATATTGCCGAACTAGGCCGACAAAGACAATGAACGCCTTGCGTTGGATAACGCGACGGAGATCACAAGCCTTCAATTCGAATGTGAGCTCTTTCGGCGGCCGGCAGCTACCGTCCGGCAGTTGCGACGAAATCGATCTCTATGTCGAAGGCGAATGGCCATTCCTTCACGGCGACGAAAGAGCGAACCGGTTCATCATTTGGAAAATATGTCCGGTAAACGGCGTTCACGTCCGCCATCTGTGCAGGATCAGTGACGAAGATCGTTGTCTTTACGACCTGCTCGAGGCAGGAACCCGCTGCATCCAGTGCAAGCTTCATAATGCGGAATACGGCGTGCGTCTGCTCGCCGATATCACCTTTGACGATCGCGCCAGTCAGGGGATCGATCGGCGGAATACCGCAGGAATACAACAGCCCGCCGGCCTGGATGAGCAGGGACGTGGGCGTCTTGAGGCTTCGCAGGGCGGCCGATACGCCCGGGACTTCGATGATTTTTTTCATGATACTGCCTGTTAACGCGAGATGCGCGTTTCGCGCTCCCGCTCGATGGATGCGATGTAGAACTGAATGAAGAGACAGATAGCGAGATAGATCAGGCCGACGAACAGGTAGAGTTCCTTATAGAAACCCTGCCAGTTGCCATCATAGAGGCTGGAGCGGGCCGATCCGAGAAGATCGAACAGGCCGATGATGATGAGCAGAGAGCTGTTCTTCACGAATGCGATGGAAATATTGGCGATAGGCTGCAGAGACGCCGAGATCACCTGCGGCAGAACGACCAGAAAGTTGGCTTTCCAATAGCCGATCCCGAGGCTTGCAGCGGCCTCTGCTTGTCCACGGGGCAGTGCTTGAAGAGCTCCTCGCAGCGCTTCCGCAAAATAGGCGGCTGTAAACAGGGTCAGCCCCACGCCCGCCCGGAACAGCTTGTCGAAGACGATGTCCTTGGGAAGGATCAGAGGAATGATCGCAAAGGTCATGAACACCACGGTGATTGCCGGGATGCCGCGAACGACATCGACATAGAGCCGGCATGGGGTCGAGATCAAATGGTTCTTCGAGTTGCCGCCGAGCGCCAGGAGAACGCCGAGCGGAAAGGCACTGGCAAGGCCCGCAATCGATATGCCGATCGTGATGGGCAGCCCGCCCCAACGGGCCCGATCCACGAGCGTCAGCCCCGGGAGATCGCCGCTCATCAGAAGAAACCCTACAATGTCGGCGATGATCCATAAAACGATCACCCAGACATAGCTACGCCGGGCGAAGAGGCCGTAGACCGCGACGGCTCCGACAAGCGCCAGAAACAGGATCGGGCGCCACAGGGACTCCGCCGGATAGGGACCGAACAGGATCAAGTTGAACTTCGTAGCGATGAAAGCCCAGCAAGCGCCGCCGTTCAGGCGACAGGCATCAGCATCGCCGAAAAATGTGGCGTTCAGCAGCAGCCATTTGACCGCGCCGGGGCCGAATATGACGGCAAGCAGCAGAAACACCAGAGTGATCAGGCTGCGCCCCAGGGAGCCGAAATAAACCCGCAGCAGACGCCCGGGAAATACTGGCCGCTCGCGGCGCGCGGAATGCGGAAGTGTCATCTCACCAGCCATAACGGCGCTCCCATACGGCGAAAAGCTTCGTCACGATGAAATTGAAGGTGACGTAGACGGCCATGTAGATCGTGATCAGTTCGATAGCCTGCCCTGTCTGGTTCATCGCGGTATTTCCCGCCGAAACGAGCTCGGGATAACCAACCGCGACACCCAAAGAGCTATTCTTGACCAGATTCAGAAGCTCGCTGACAACAGCTGGCAACGCGATACGGACTGCTTGCGGGATAACGATCAGCAAAAGAACCATGGAGGAGCGAAGGCCGAGCGCGTTTCCCGCATCTATCTGCCCGGATGGAATGGCAAGCACCGCACCGCGGATCGCCTCGGCGATATAGCTGCCGGTGTAGACCGAAAGCCCGATGAAAAGGGTCAGGAACTCAGGAGATATCTTCCCGCCGCCGCGAATTGAAAAGCCGCCGGCTACAGGGATATCGAGCTCGAATAGTCCGGCGAAAGCGGACCAGATCGCAAACCCGAGCACGGCAGTCAGCGTGGCAGCAGGTGTCCACGGTGCCGAACCTGGTACAACCCGGTTCTTCAGCCAGAGTATGAGGCTTGCCGCCAGGCCGATAACAAGGGTGAGAACGACGAGCCAGCCCGAGGGCGAAGGCCACGGAAAATCGATACCACGATTGCTTGCAAAGACGCCCGGAAGCAACTGAAGCGCAGCTTTTGGGCCGGGCATGCTGACGGTGAAGACACCGAACCAGAAAAAAAGCTGCAGCAGAAGCGGCGTGTTGCGGACAACCGCTACATAAAGCTTGGCGGTTCGTCGGGCCAGAGCGTGCTCGGAAAGCTGGGCAGCGGCGGCGACCAAGCCGATGACGACTGCAGCCACGATCGAGCAAACCGCCACTTTCAATGTATTGGAAAAACCCGCCAATAGCGCCCGGGCATAGCTGTCATTGCCGTCGAACGAAATCATGCTTTCACTGAGATCAAATCCGGCCCGCTCCCACAGAAAACCGAAGCCGCTGGCTATGCCTTGTGCCTCCAGTCTCTGCTGTACCGTGAACGCGATCAGAACCAGCAATGCGATCAGTCCGGCGGCCATGGCACATTGCGCCATCACCTTGCGGAGCCTCTGCGGGCCAACTGGATTCGATACGGCCATGACTGTCTCCGTGATGATCGACACGATGTCGTTTTGAGGGAAATGCATGGATTTCGCGGGGGCTCCGACACTGATGAGGAGCCCCGGCTTGTGCTAGAATAGCGGCGAATAAAGAAGACCGCCCTTCGACCACAACGCGTTCTGGCCGCGTTGCATCTTCAACGGCGATTTTTCTCCGACATTGCGCTCGAAAATCTCGCCGTAGTTCCCGACCGCGGTGACTACATTGGCCACCCAGTCGTCGGCTAGGCCGAGACCTTGGCCCACTCCGGGCGTGACGCCGAGCAGGTTGCGGACCTCCTCGTTGTCGCTTTTCAGCATATCTTTGATGTTGGCCGAGGTAACGCCGAGTTCTTCGGCAGTGAAGGTCGCAAAGATCGTCCATTTGACCAGATCGGCGAATTTCTTGTCGTCGGCGCGGACCACTGGCCCGAGCGGCGATTTCGAGATGATCTCCGGCAGCACGACATAGTCGTCAGGCTTGTCGGATGTCAGTTTGATGACTGAAAGCTGAGACACGTCACTGGTAATGACGTCGCAGCGGTTGGCGAAGAAGGCGGAGAAGAATTCCGTTCCGCTTTCGATGACTACCGGCTTGAACGTAATCTTGAGGCTGGTGAAAAAGTTGCGCACGACGTATTCGCTGGTTGTGCCCTGCTGAATGCAGACCGTGGCGCCGTCCAGTTCCGATGCTTTCGAAACGTCCAGGCTTTTCCGGATCAGGAATCCCTGGCCGTCGAAGAAGTCGATCACCGGAAACTGCAGGCCGAGCGTCGTGTCGCGCTTGAGCGTCCATGTGCTGTTTCGGGAGAGGACGTCGACCTCGCCGTTTTGAAGTGCGGTGAACCGGGCCTGGTCGGAGAGCGGCACGAACCGCACCTTTGGCGTGCCGAATATCGCCGCAGAGAAGGCGCGGCAGAAATCGGCGTCGAAGCCTTGCCATTGGCCCGTGCCATCCGGCGCGCCGAATCCGACAAGTCCCGTGTGAACGCCGCAGATCAACTCTCCGCGATCCTTGATGGTTGAGAGCGTGTCTGCCCTGCTTGGAGCGGCGATGCCAAGAATGGCGAGGGCAGTAGCGCATGCGATTTTGAATGTTTTCATTTTGTTCCCCAAATCGTAGACTTTCTACTATTTTCTTATCCGCTTCGATGATATGTTTGTCAAGCGCTTTGGTGATAGAGACGACCGACGATGGTTCGATCCTTACTTCCGGCTCCTTCGATTCTGGGTGGTCCGGCATGTCGTGGTGAGATACCGTCGCGATCGCAAAGGAGAACAACGTGGTCAGTAAGCTGTCGATGACGGAAGATATCGATCTGTCGCCGGTAAGGTATATTGCGGAGCGGTTGCCGTTCGACCGCATTTCGGCTCCGCAACTTGTTGCGACGGTGCTGCGAGAGGCGATTGTGACCGGTGCGTTGCCGGGTGGCGCATCCCTTCGTCAGGAACTGATCGCCAATGACCTCAACACCAGCAAGGTTCCGGTGCGCGAAGCCTTGCGGGAATTGGAAGGGCAGGGACTGGTCGAATTCATGCCCAACCGTGGGTTCGTGGTAAAAGCGACCTCATTTCACGAGATGGCCGAAGCTTTCGAACTCCGCACCGTGCTGGAACCATTGGCGGTTCACCATTCCCTGCCGGTTGCCACTCCCAAGCAGCTGGACGGGATCGAGCGCATCATCGACGAGTTCGAAAATGTCACCGACATGATGCTGATCAGCCAATGGAATCTCCGCTTGCACCTCGCGTTCTATGCCCCGGCCGGCATGAGCCACCTGGAGAACATGATCACGCGGGCTCACACCATCGCCCAGCGCTACACGCATATATACATGCGCCTGAGCAACGCGCCGATCGCGACGCAGCAAGAACATCGCGACATCCTTGCCGCATATCGTGCACGGGAACTTGAACTGGCTGAGGATTTGATGCGAAAGCACATCGCCATCGCGTCAACCGAATTCGCGGACTATCTGAAATCCTATTTTGATGTGAGAAATTGATAAACGCGAGCTGAGCGTAACGTCAACGAGTTGCTGATCCACACGAGTTGCGAACGGTAAAGGTTGTTTTCAACCTCACCGTCTTCGGCGCCTTGCCCGGATCCTTTATCCGGTCAAGCAGGAGCTTGGCCGATCTGCGGCCGAGTTCGATACAGGGTTGGGCGATGACCGTCAGGCGCGGTTCGAAGCAATCGGCCCATTCGAAATCGTCAAATCCGACAAGGGCGATATCATCCGGAACATGTTTGCCAAGCGATTTCAGCCCCCGCATGATGCCGATCGTCGTCATGTTGTTGCCGGCGACGAGTGCGGTCGGACATGCCGTACGGCTCATCATGTCGATGGTGGATCTTGCCGCGCTGTCCACATCGTTCGAACCCGGCGCGACAGGGCATTCGTCGGCCTGTAATTTTGCCCGGCGCACCGCGTTTACGAACCCATCGATGCGCTCGGCGGTCGTGGCGAAACCGGTGTGCCCCGGGATCATGCCGATCCGCGTATGGCCCAACTCAACGAGATGATTGACCAGAACCTCCATCGATTTGGCATTCTGCACCCCGACCTGATCGAATTTCGTGGAAGCCAACCGGTCAACGAGAACGGTCGGGATGCCGTGGTCTTCGAGATAACGAAGCGCGCCGGATCCGTCCGTCGAGCAGGGCGCGATGATAATCCCGTCGACGCGCAACTGGTGCAGCGCCTGAACGACTTCCAGCTCCTTTTCCGGCGTATCATGCGTATCGGCGAGAAAAACGGTCATGCCGCAGGCGGCGCATTCGCTTTCCACGGCACGGATGATATCGGCAAAATAGGGATTTGATATAGCTGATATGGCGATGCCGACGCTGTTGCTCGACGAGCGGGCCAGAGCGCGGGCAAGCGTGTTGGGGGTATATCCGGTGCGTGCAACAGCATCGCGCACCGCTTGTTCCGTTTCCGGCTTAACAAATCGCGTCCCATTGATAACGTGGGATACGGTGGATTGCGAAACTCCGGCAATCCTTGCTACATCGGCGATCGTGGCCATTTACCTTGCTTCTCAGTCAAATCGTGTTTCTAAACACCTCGTCTATCGTGTCGGCGGGGCCCCGACCAGACAGGCCCGTCATCTATCCAAGGCTACATTATTCCCCGTATCGGGGTCGAAGAAATGGGCGTGATCCATATCGAACGCGAAGATGCGCTCCTCGCCCTGTTTTACGACTTCTTCCGGCCCCACTCTGGCAATGACCCGGCAGGCCCCATGCGTGATGTCGAGCAGCGTCTCCGAGCCTAGAAACTGACACACCTCGATCTTGAAGCTCGTTGCTCCGGGGCGCGTGTCTCCAGCGGCCAGCAGTCTGATATGCTCCGGCCGTAGTCCGAGAGTGACGGAGCGAAGGCCGGATTTCGCCAGCTCGATCTGCCGGTGTTGCGGAACCGAAACGCGGATGCCGTTCGTCGCATCCACCAGCTCGGCGGGCGAGGCGACGTCGAGATCGACGAAATTCATCGACGGCGAGCCGATGAAGCCGGCGACGAAGCGGTTGGCCGGGCGGCGATAGACCTCCATGGGTGCTGCCGCCTGCTGGATCGTGCCGCCGTTCATCACCACGATGCGGGAGCCCATCGTCATGGCTTCCGACTGATCATGCGTGACGTAGACGGTGGTGATCCCCAGTTCCTGATGCATCTTGCTGAGGAAGCTTCGGGCTTCGACACGCAGTTTTGCGTCCAGATTGGACAGGGGCTCATCCATCAGAAAAACGCCGGGCCGGCGCACCAGCGCACGACCGAGCGCCACTCGCTGGCGCTGTCCGCCGGAAAGTTCCCGCGGCAAGCGGTCGAGATAGTTCTCCAGCTTCAGTCTTTTCGATACGACCGCCACCAGTTGATCGGCTTCCGCCGCCGGTACGCGGCGGGTCTTCAGGCCGAAGCTGATATTGTCGCGGACATTCATATGCGGAAACAGCGCATAGGACTGGAAAACCATCGAGATGTTGCGGTCCTTCGGTGGCAGATGCGTGACATCGACGCCACCGATCATCAGCCGCCCGGCGGAAATGGATTCCAGGCCGGCGATCATCTGCAGCGTGGTGGACTTGCCGCAACCCGAAGGGCCGACGAGCACGGTGAATTCGCCGTCCGGAATGGTCAGGTCCAGGCTTGGAATGATGGTATGGGCGCCGTATCTTTTTTCGATGTGGGTGAGAGAGACTTCAGCCATGTGAATGCAATTCCTTATGCTGGAATACCTTTGCTCAACCCTTGACGGCGCCGGCGAAATTGCCCGAGGCAATCTTGCGGTACGTCAGGATGAACAGGACGATGATGGGAATCTGGGAGATGACGAGGCCTGCGGCCGGCAAGTTGAACACCGCCATGTAGCGGTCGCTGTTCAGCTTCAGCATGCCGACCGTGACCGGAAAATTCTGCTCGGAATTCAAAAGCACCAGCCCGAAGACGAACTCCTTCCAGATCGCGATGAAATTGAGCGTGAAGCCCACGACGACGCCCGGCAGGGATAGCGGCAGAATGATCTTGTAAAACACCTGGAAATCGGTCGCCCCTTCGACATAGGCCGCCTTCTCTATTTCCCGCGGGATGCTGGTCATGAAACCGCGCAGGATAAGAATCTGGGCCGGCATGCCATAGGCGGCATGAACGATGATCAAGCCGATCTTGGTGTCGAGCAGATGCAGCGTGCGCAGCGTGTCGTAGAGCGGGATGAGCACGGTCTGCTGCGGTAGCATGAGACCGGTCAGGATCAGCCCGAAGATGAACGTCTTGCCAGGCACCTCCATGCGCGACAGGGCAAAGGCCGGAACCAGCGCCAGGATAACCGCCAGCGCCGAACCGGCGGTCGCATAAAGGAAGCTGTTGGCGAGCAGGCCGCTGAAACCCAGTGAATTCCAGACGTCGATATAGGGCTGGAAGGTTGGGTGCGACGGAATGGAAAAGGGGCCGGCGAGAAAGTCCTGGTTCGACTTGATCGAGGTGATCAGCACCAGCACGATCGGGCCGGACCAGACGGCAAGCAGGACGGCAAGCAGGGTATAGCCGAGAAACCGTGCCGTGAAGCGGAAGACATCGCGCCGATGCGCCAGAATGAGCATCTCAGACATCGAAGGCACCCTTCATCAGTTTTTTCAGGATGATCAGGGCCATCAGCGCTGAGACGGCGAGGATCGCCACGGAGATGGCGGCGCCATAGCCGAAGCGCGTGTTCCAGAAGCTTTCGAGATAGACGATGTAGCCGAGGACATTGGTATAGCCGAAGGGCGCGCCCTTGGTCATGACGGCGACGAGGTCGAAGGCGCGCAGCGACTCGAACAGCGTCAGCATGACGACGACGGCGGTGACGGGCCGCAACTGCGGAATGGCCACCTTTGTCAGCATCCGCCAGTGTCCCGCCCCTTCGATGCGGGCGGCATCGAATGTCTCCTTCGGCACATCGCCGAGACCGGCATAATAGAAGATCATCGGCATGCCGGTAAAAGCCCAGCCGGAAACGATCGCCAGCGTGTAGATCGCGACCTTGTAGTTTCCGAACCATTCCGTCACCAGGAAGCCGAGGCCGACGGAACGCAGAACCGTATCGAAGGCGCCGAACAGCGGGTTGAGGATCAGCAGAAACATCAGGCCGACTGAGATCAGCGACATCGTCACCGGAAAGAAGATGATGGTCCGCACCAGGGCCGCCGCAGGCAGGATCCTGTTGCGTAGCGCATAGGCAATCAGCAGGCCGGCGAGAACGGGGAAGGCGAGCGTGACGGCCAGCCATTTGAAATTGTTGATCAGTGCGATCTGGAAATGGCTGTCGCCGATCATATGCCGGTAGTTTTCCAGCCCGACGAATGTTTTGTCGGGGGTCATGCCGTTCCATTCGAACAGGCTGAGATAGATGGTGAACAGGATCGGATAGCCGACGAAGACGGCGAAGACCGCGAGCGGCATCAGTATGCCGAAAATCGTCACGAAAGTGTGCTCACGCGCAAAAGCAAAAAATCCCGGGCTTTCGCCGGATCTGGGTGATGTGGTCATGGATAGATATCCGTTTCTTCAGCATGGGAAGACCGTGGGCACATATGCCCACGGTCGCGGCCGGTCTCGGCTGGAAGGCGCCGTCGCGGCCTGAGGTGTGATCGACGTTCCTTAAATTTTGCCGCGCGTGCGGACCGCTTCGTCCTCGGTCTGCTGCATGGCATCCTCCGGCGTGATCGCGCCGGCAAGCACACCCTGCAGGCTGTCGAGGAACCTGTCAGAGATAGCTGGCGGCGTGGCGTGGTCCACATGCATGAAGGTGAACTGACCGGCGCTTGCCATTTCCTTGCCGAGGCGTTGTTCCATCTCCGAGAGGCTCGAAAGATCGCCCTGCGTCGATGAGGGGAAGGGCTTGTCGATCGCCAGTTTTTCGGTCATCGCCGGCTTGGAAATCATCCAGTCGACGAATTCGGCGGCCTCGTCCTTATGCGGGCTCTTGGCGTGGATCATGATGGTGTCTTCGGCAAAGACCGACATCACGGGCTTCTTGCCGTCGATGGAGGGCATCGGGAAGTAGTCCATCGGCACGACGCAGCATTTCGGTTGATCGCCGCGGAACCGTCCGAGGTTGAACGAACCCTGATACCAGTGCAACGCCTTTCCCTGCGACCACGGCACCATGGCCGGACCGACGTCGATCGAATTGAAAGACGGTTCGAACATGTCGGCCTTCGCCAGGTCGGCCATGATCTTGGTGGTTTCGACGGCGCTCGGATCGGTCCATGGGATCGTGTTGTTCACAAGGCCCTGATAGGTATCGAGGCCGAACTTGTTGACCAGGATGGCCGACCACATGAACTGCGACGGCCATTTCTTCTGGTTTGCCAGAAGGAACGGCCAGAGGCCGGCTTTCTTGCCTGCTTCCGCATTGGCCATCAGTTCGTCCCATGTGGTCGGAACCTTCAGACCAAGTTTCTCGTAGAGGTCCTTGCGATACCAGACGACGGATGCGCCGATTTCAGTGGGAACGAAGTATTTCTTGTCGCCGAAGGTCGCCAATGACACGGATGCCGGAACCAGGAACTTGTCCCAGCCGTATTTCGCATAATACGGGGTCAGGTCGGCGGCGAAACCGTTCTTGATGACTTCCTGCGCGCGGCCGCCTTCCCAAGAATAGAACACATCCGGTGGATTGCTCGAGGCAAGTTCGATCGTCTGCTTGGTCTTGTATGTCTCGCCGTCGACGCTCGCGCCCGTCACATGGATACGGTCGCCGTTCTTTTTGTTCCATTCGTCGATGAGCCAGTTGGCGTAAATTTCCGACGAAGGCCACGGCGCGCGGTAGAAGTAGCGCAATTCGACGGGATCAGCGGCGAAAGCCGGGACTGCGAGACCCGCGACGCTCGACAACAGGACAGCAGCCATCGCGCAGCGCGCAATCGCGCGCCGCGAAAACAAAGTCATTTTCATTTTATTCTCCTCCAAGGCCCGCTATCGCAACAGCTTGCGCGCGGGGGCATGTCCTCAGTTCACCGCGTCTCCATCGCGGCGTATCAGCCGTGCCGTTCACAAGCGGAATCCGCCGTGATTTCAACGGTCCAGGTGGGTGAGCATAAGCTGATATTTAAAAGGTTAATACGAAAAAAGCGCTTGCGCAAGCGCTTTCCTCAGATATTTTTGCCATGCCGAGGCCTGCAAAATATGTTTGCGCTGCGGTCCGTCTTCCGTGGGTGAACCGATCTGTCAAAGCTTGGAAGGTCGAGCCGCTACGCAGGCGTGGGGTGCATTCAATGTGTCAGCTCTATCGGACTGCCGACGAACGAGGAGGTGTGGATCTGTCCCGCACCTCCATGTTCGTTGCCTTAGCTGAAGGAACGCCGGTCACCAGCTTTCGAGCACCACCAGGCTGGCATGAGCAATTTTCGGAGTTCGCGAGCCGTAAATCGAGGGCGGATTTCTGTGATCTCGAGCCATGACCTTCATTTTCTATCCTTTTAAGCCAGGGTCATGCCGCCGGCGACATGAAGCTCGATCCCGTTGACAAAGCTTCCTGCATCGGAGGCGAGGAAGAGTGCGGCGCGCGCCAACTCTTCCGGTCGTCCGAGACGGCCTGCGGGGATCAGGGAAGCCATGTAATCTTCGAATGCCGGCTGCTCGGCCTCCGATACGCCCAGCTAGGCGAGGATTTCGGTCTCGACCTGTCCCGGGCTCAGGATGGTGACGCGGATCCGCCGCGACTTGAATTAGATCGCCCAAAAAGTGACGTCCCTGTCTCTACGGGCAGGAAGTATCTGCCGGTGCTCTCGATCATCCACACCTGTCCCACCCGATAAGGCCAACTGAATGCGCAAATAGTGTTCTGTTCGCTTCGCCATTGGATTGAGGACGGTGTTCGAAAAATCACCTAGGCAAAACATATAGGAATATAATCCTATCCAGACTCTGAGGGGATTCTGCTAACCGGCCGGTGAGATTCGATTTTTTATATGACGAGGGCGCTTCGAATTGGGCATCGCGACTACTTCGCCCAACGGCCGCGTGGATGCCCTTAACACCAATTCGGTCGGCAACACGATTATTGAGGAAGCCGGCTCGATCCCTGCGATCATCGCGACGATCGTATTGACCGCCGCGCGAGCCATCTGCGCCGAAGGCTGCTTCACCGTTGTCAGCGTCGGGTAAATCTGGCTAGCCACCGCGACATCATCAAATCCCACAAGCGAGATATCTTCCGGCACATTGAGGCCCGCATCCCTGATGGCCGCCATCGCACCGACCGCGCTGATGTCGTTCGCGGCAAATATCGCGGTCGGCCGATCAGAGAGTCTCAACAGTTCCTTGGCTGCATTGAATCCGCCTTGCTGAAGGAAGTTGCCGCTCGCCACGAGTTCTGGGTCGGTGTCGAGACCGAGCTGGGCTTGCATGTCGCGGAAGGCTTGCTCCCTATCTCGCGCAGATGCCAGTTGGTTGTTGCCAGAGATAAAGCCTATGCGTCGATGACCCAAGTTGGCCAAGTGCTGTATCGCCAGGCGTGCGCCTTGGTAATTGTCGGCCACGATCTTGGGGAAATTATTGTGCGGCCCTTCGTCAATGGTCACGATGGGCAGATCAGCATCCGACAACGAGACGAGATAGTCGGACTGGAACGGTAGAATGACGATAATTCCGTCGACGAATTGACGTAGAAGGCTAACGATGGCTTGAGGCGGCTGACTATCCGTGTCGGAGAGTGAATAGACCAGCATCTCGTACTTGGATGACCGCAACGCGCTTCCGATCCCCAGGACCAAATCGCTGGTATAGAGCGTGTGAAGCTGCGCGATGACCCCGATGACCCGCGACTTCCCGCCGGAAAGCCGTTGCGCTATGCGGTTCGCCACATAGCCCATATCCTCGGCGATGCGAAGTATCTCAGCGCGTTTCTCTTCGGAGACGCCGGGTTGGTTGTTCAGCGCCCGGGACGCGGTCATCACGGACACTTCCGCGATCTTTGCAATCTCCGACAGCGTTGAACTTTTCTTGTTGGTCGACATTTCATTCGCCTACCCGGGATTGCTCCCGATGGAATCCGGTTTCTTGCCCTGAAAGTGATTTGTACAGGCCCATTGGTCAAGCCTCAATGGTGCACTTGACTCGAAATAACGGTAACGCTAACGTTATTTTTATCGTGATGTCGGTGATCACGGAACCGCGACAGTGGAGGTCGCATGATGTTGGGAGGCTCAATATGAAATCGATGACCCGCGCGCTTTGCGTGCTTGCAATGACCGCGCATGGCGCATTCGCAGGCACGGTCGAAATCGACATGGTGCACATTCAGTCGAACCCCGGTGAACTGAAGCTCATGGACGAGATGGCGGCCGCCTACGAAGCGTCGCATCCGGACGTCAAGATCAAGGTTCGAAAGTTCGGCGAAGACTACAAGACAATGCTGTCCACTGCGCTGCAGTCGGAAGACGCTCCCGATGTCATCTACAGCTGGGGCGGCGGCGTCCTGAGCGACCAGGTCAACGCCGGGCTGCTACGCGATATCGGCGGCGTCCTCGCGGACGACAGCAAAAGTGCTGTCGGCCCCGCCGGCATCGATGCGTTCACGAGGGATGGCAAGCTTTACGGCATAGCCCAAAACGTGTCCGAAGTTGTCTTCTGGTATAACAAGGACCTCTTCGCCAAGGCCGGTGTCGACGTCGCGTCGATGATGACCTGGGACGGCCTTCTGGCCGGCGTAAAAAAGATCAAGGACGCGGGGATTACTCCGATCTCGCTCGGTGCAAAGGACAAATGGACTGCGGCCTTCTACTGGGATTATCTCGCCCTTCGTCTAGCCGGGAAAGGCGGACTCGAGGTCGCACGGACTGGTGCGAATGACGGCTTCCTTGCTCCGGCGTTCGTCAAGGCAGGCGAGGAGTTCCTGAAGCTTGCAGAACTCGAGCCCTTCCAGAAGGGCTTCGAGGCCGCGGGATACGCCTCGTCCTCAGGCGTATTCGGCGACGGAAACGCCGCGATGATCCTCATGGGCGATTGGAACTACCAGGAATCCAAGACAAATTCGACGTCAGGCCAAAGCGTTCCGGATGATAAGCTGGGCTTCTTCGCCTTCCCGTCGCTACAGGACGAAAAGGGAAATCCGACCGACACGCTTGGTGGCATCAACGGCTGGGTGTTCTCAAAGAACGCTTCCGACGAGGCGGTGAAGTTCATGGCCTGGTACCAAGACGCGGCAAACCTCGCCAAGTTCGCCAAGGGTGGGTACTACATCCCGATCAATGTGAAGGCCGCCGACAGCCTTGAGAACCCGTTCCAGAGGCAAATCGCCAAGGACATCGGTGCTTCCACGTACCACGCAATCTTCTTCGACCAGAGCCTCGGCGTCAACGCGGGCAATGCGGTGAACGACGTCTCCTCTTCCCTGGCGTCAAAGGCAATATCCGCCGTGGATGCCGCGGGCGACGTCGAAGATGCGATGGCGGGTGACCGCTGATCGCCTTGGGCGGCCGCGGCGACCTGCGGCCGCCCAATGCCGAAACATTGGAAAGCAAACATGACATCCACCACCATAGCGACGGCGAACGCCGAGGCTGGGCGCGTCCGCCTGCGCATCAACCGAACGCATCTTGCGGCGATCGTGCTCCTTGTACCCGCCGTGGTGCTTTTCGGGGTCTTCGTGGTCCTGCCCATCCTGCAGGCACTGCGGTTTTCGTTCTATGACTGGAATGGATACGGGTCACCGTCCAAATTCGTAGGCATCGAAAACTACATCAAGGTCGTGAGCCAGCGTCACTTCGGGACCGCGTTGCGGAATACCACTTTCATCGCGCTTGTGTCGCTGCTCGTGCAGTTGCCCCTCGCCCTCTGGCTGGCGCTTTCGCTGTACCGGAACACGTGGTTCACCGCGTTCTTACGAACAGTCTTCTTCCTTCCCTACATGCTGGCGGAGATCGCCGCCGGCCTGATGTGGAACTTCATGTACGACGGAAACTACGGGCTGGCGCACTCGCTCGCAGATGCGATTGGCGTCGAGCCGAAATTCGTGCTTGCCGACCCCGCCTGGGTCATGCCTGCGATCGCCGTCGTGCTCGTCTGGAAGTATTTTGGCTTCCATATGATGATCTACATCGCAGCACTTCAGGGCATCCCGAACGACATGGTTGAGGCGGCGCGCCTCGACGGCGCAAAGCCCTGGCAGATCGTGCGCCACATCAAGATACCCTTGATCCGGTCAGCGCTTGCCGTCACCGCGTTCTTCGCGATCACCGGTTCCCTGCAACTGTTCGACCTGATCGTTCCTCTGACCAACGGCGGCCCCAACAATGCGAGCCTGACCATCGTCGGCTTTCTCTACCAGTTTGGAGTGACTCGGATGCGCATAGGCTTCGGCAGCGCAGTCAGCATCGTGCTGTTCGCCATCTGCGTCGTGGTCTCGATCATCTACCAGCGCGCCGCGCGCATAGTGGAGAAGTAGTGATGTCCGCAACCACAACGGAAAAGCGCCAAGTCCCGGTGAGCATCGGTGAACTCGCGGGAATCCTTTTTGTCGCGGCTTTCGTGCTGCTTCCGATCTATGTGACGGTCGTCGGCGGATTCAAGACCATAGGCGAGCTTCGCACCAATCCGTTCGGGCTTCCCGGGAGCTGGAGCTTGTCGAATTTCGCATCCATCATCGGCGGCGGGCAATTCCCCGTCATGCTCGGCAACTCGCTGATCGTCTCCACGGTGACTGTTGCACTTACCGTCTTGCTCTCGTCGATGGCGGCGTTCGCCATGGTACACATCCGCTTCTTCGGGAGAACTCATCTCGCGGCGTTGTTCACGGTCGGTCTGCTCTTCCCGGTGGCCACTGCCATCCTTCCGGTCTTTCTCACGCTGCGCGACATCAACCTCCTCAATTCGCTTTGGGGCGTTATCCTGCCACAAGTGGCATTCGGTCTGGCCTTCGCCATCCTCCTGTTCCGCAGCTTCTTCGCCGAACTGCCCAAGGAACTGATTGAGGCCGCGCTCATGGACCGATGCGGTTACCTCGGCATCTACTGGTTCATCGTGATGCCACTGTCGCTGCCGATCATCGCCACGGTCGGGGTGTTCACCTTCATCACCAGTTGGAACAGCTACCTTCTGCCCCTCGTCACGCTGAGCAGTGAGAGCCAGTACACCTGGCCATTGGGTATGCAGCAGTTCCAGGGAGCCTATTCCACCGATTGGCCGAAGCTGCTCGCACTTCTCACTCTGACCCTCGCTCCCGCGATCGGGTTCTTCCTTCTCGCACAACGTTACATCATCGCCGGCCTCACAGGCGGCGCAGTCAAGGGCTGAACCAATGTCCAGCGTTTCAATCGTCGACGTCAACAAGCACTATGGTGGACTGACAATCCTTCCGTCCCTGTCACTGTCGATCCCGAAAGGATCATTCACCGTCATCGTCGGCCCCTCCGGCTGCGGCAAGTCGACCCTGCTCAGGATCGTGGCAGGCCTGGAGTCCACCTCCGGCGGCCAAATCCGCATCGGAGACCGGGATGTGACGCAAGTCGATGCCGCCGAACGCGGTATCGCCATGGTTTTCCAGTCCTATGCTCTCTATCCGCATATGACCGTGGCCCAGAACATCGGCTTCCCCCTGAGAATGTCTCGCGTTCCCAAACCTGAAGCCGATCGAAAGGTCCTCGATGCCGCCTGCGTCCTGAAGCTGGAGCATTTGCTGGACAGGAAGCCCAAGGCGCTGTCCGGGGGACAAAGGCAACGCGTCGCGATCGGGCGCGCGATTGTCCGCGAGCCGGAAGTCTTCCTGTTCGACGAGCCGCTTTCCAATCTGGACGCGGCGATGCGGACACAAATGCGCGTGGATCTGGCCGAGCTTCACCGCAAGCTCGGGGCCACGATGATCTATGTGACCCACGACCAGGTCGAGGCGATGACGATGGCCGACCAGATCGTCGTCATGAACGCAGGCCGCATCGAGCAGGTCGGCTCGCCGATGGAGCTATACAACACGCCACGGACGGAGTTCGTCGCGGGGTTTCTCGGCGCGCCGAAGATGAATTTTCTCACCAGGGCGTTCGCGAAGCCTTACGGTACCGAGACTCTCGGCATCCGGCCGGAGCACATCACCATCGAACCAACTCCTTCGGTATGGACAGCACGCGTCCGCCACGTCGAACGACTGGGCGCGTCCACCGTCTATTACCTCGACATGAGTGATGGCCAGTCGCTTATCGCAACGACTTCAGGCGAAGACGTCCATGGAATCGGCTCCGAAATCGGACTTCGCCCAAGGAAAGACAGGCTGCATCGCTTCAAGGACGGCATCAGCCAGGAATGACGGAGCGCTCGCGGAATCTCATCTCAAACACTCAGACGCATCATCGACGCGACGTCGCAACGCCCGGAAAAGAATATGACACCCACCTACAAGAATGCAGAGGCACCGATCCAGGAGCGTGTCACCGACCTGTTGAGCCAGATGACGCTTGCGGAGAAGATCGCGCAGCTGCATGCCCTGTGGCTGATCCTGTCTCCGGATGGAAAGCACGAGGTCCGAACCGACAAATTCACGGGGGCAGCCGACGGGGATCAGATGCGGGAAATGCTGAGGCATGGACTGGGCCAGATCACAAGGCCGCTGGGTAGCCGTCCCATCGACCCGCTGGACGGCGTGAGGGCGCTCAACAAGCTCCAGAAGTTCATGTGTGAGGAAACCCGGCTGGGCATACCTGTCATGTCGCACGAAGAGTGCCTGTCGGGACTCATGGCACGCGGCGGGACGCTATTTCCGTCCTCGCTCGCGTTTGGGGCTACATGGAACCAAGACCTCATCGAGGAGGTCGGTCGGGCGATCGGCATGGAAGCGCGCTCCGTGGGTTGCCACCAGGGCCTCGCGCCCGTGCTCGATGTCGCGCGTGACGCCCGATGGGGCCGGACGGAAGAGACATTCGGCGAAGACCCGTATCTGACAGGCATCATGGCCTCGCGCTACGTGGCAGGTCTACAGGGCGAGAAGCGCGACCTGTTGGCGACGCTCAAGCATTTCGCGGGGCACTCCGCGTCCGAGGGCGGCCGGAACCATGCCCCGGCGGCGCTCGGATGGCGGGACCTCAACGACACGTTCCTCCTGCCCTTCGAAATGGCAGTGAAGCTCGCCAATGCCGGATCGGTCATGCCGGCCTACAACGACATCGACGGCGAGCCGTGCCATTCTTCCCGCCGGCTGCTCACGGAAATCCTCCGGGACCAGTGGGGCTTCGACGGGCTGATCGTCGCGGATTACATCGGCATCAACCTCCTCCACCAACATCATGGAGTAGCCGAAGACGCGGCAGAATCGGCGGCGATGGCATTCAACGCTGGGCTGGATGTCGAGCTTCCCGGAAACGACTGCGCCCAACATCTTCAAACCGCGCTTGAGAGAGGCCAGATTTCTGTCGAAGTCCTGGATGCCGCGGTCAGCCGCGTTCTTGCGGAAAAGTTCAGGATCGGTCTCTTCGAGAAACCCTACGCCGACGAGCAGGCCATCCAGCTCCAATCGCCCGAAACCGTCGCGCTGGCGCGCAGGGTCGCACAGGAATCCGTCGTCATCCTGGAAAACAGCGGCATTTTGCCTATCTCGGGAAAGCCGAAAATCGCTCTCATCGGCCCGACTGCCGACGATCCGCTGGCCCTCCTTGGCGACTACTCTTTCCCCGTCCATCTGATCGTCAAGGACGAGGTGGACGGCACACAGCATATCGTCACGCCCAAGGCGGCGTTCGAGGAGAGATTTGGCGCGGAGAACGTCATCTACGCGAAGGGGTGCCACATCCTGGAGCAACGGGAATTCGGGAACCCGGTATTCCCCGGCGACGTGCTGGATAATACGAACCTCGACGTTGAATCCAAGGTCTCCAAGAGGATCGACCTCATCGATGATGCGGTGGAGGCGGCAAAGTCCGCGGATCTCGCGGTTGTGTGCCTCGGCGATCTTTCCGGCATCTTCCAGACCGGGACGGTTGGCGAGGGATCGGATGTCGATACTCTTGATCTTCCGGGGGTCCAGCAGCAACTGCTTGAGGCCGTGGTCGCGACGGGTACGCCTGTTGTCCTGGTGCTGTCTTCAGGCCGTCCCTATACGATCGGAGGACTGGAGACGAAGCTCGCGGCATACGTTATGTCGTTCTTTGGAGGCCAGGAAGGCGGCCACGCGCTCGCCGATGTCCTGACAGGTGAGAAAGAGCCGTCGGGTCGCCTGACGCTGTCCGTTCCGCGAAGCGCGGGCGCTTCTCCGTACTTCTACAATCACAAATTCAAAAGCTCAGGGACACCTATCGCCAGGCATTTCGGGAGCCGTTATCCCTTCGGTCATGGGCTGAGCTATACCGAATTCTCGTTCGAAGACCTCGTTGTTCACTCTGCCCAGGTGCCGAGCGACGGCGGAGTCGCGAGCCTTGAATTCACCATTCGAAATCTCGGCGATCGACCCGGCTTCGCCGTGCCGCAACTCTACATCCGCGATCGCGTGGCTTGCGTTGTCCGGCCGGTAAAGGAATTGAAGGGCTTCGGCAAAGTGCTCGTGCAGGCCGGAGAAAGCCGACGGGTCACCTTTAATGTGCCTTCCGATATGCTCTTCCTGACCGATCTCTCGGGAGTTCGTATCGTTGAACCTGGATTGTTCGACATCGCCATCGGAGCGTCCAGCAATGACATCCGACTGTCGACAGTCATTGAGGTGGTTGGCGATACGCTAAGGCTTCCGCCGAGGTGGCGAATGACGAGTGGCTTTGCGGTGATCCAATAGCTGTTCTGTGCGGGAAAGTCGCGTTGTCTTCTGTCGGACAACGCGACCATCGCCGACTTGCCGCAGCGATTAACGCTCCAATTGCTCAGCGATGATTTGCTCCAACCTAACGGCATCGGCATGAAAATTGCGGATCCCTTCGGCGAGTTTCTCAGTGGCCATGGCGTCTTCGTTCATGTCCCAGCGAAATTGACCTTCGGCAACAGGAACGGCGGCGCTTGCGGCGTTTTGCGGCTGAAGACGCCTCGAAAGCTGCCCTTCGTCTTCACGCAGCTTTGTCAAAAGTTCGGGGGAAATGGTCAGGCGGTCGCAGCCGGCCAATTCTTCAATTTGTCCCACGTTACGAAACGAGGCGCCCATCACAACCGTCGAGATGCCGGAGGTCTTATAATAATCGTAGATGCGCTTGACCGACAGCACACCGGGGTCATTTTCAGCGGCATATGTCTGCCCGGTGCTCTTCGTGTACCAGTCGGTAATCCTTCCGACGAAGGGTGAGATCAGGAAGGCCCCCGCATCTGCGCAGGCCTTGGCTTGAGCCAAGGAGAACAAAAGTGTGAGATTGCAATCAATTCCTTCACTTTGAAGCTTCGCGGCTGCCCGAATGCCTTCCCAGGTGGAGGCCAGTTTGATGAGTAGCCTCTCACGACCGATACCAAGTCTGTCAAAAGCTTCGACCAGGGCATGTGCTTTGGCAATGGACCCTTCGGTGTCGAAAGACAGCTTGGCATCGACTTCGATTGAAACGCGGCCGGGCACGATCATTGCGAGCTCAGTCCCCAGTCCCACGGTTAGTTCCTGGACAATCTTGGACGTCGCGCTTGCTGAGCTGACATTTTTCGCGATCGCACGCTTGAAGATTTCACTCATCGCAGGATTTTGCATCGCCTTGAGTACAAGCGAAGGGTTCGTTGTGCAGTCTTGTGGCTTCAGGCGGCGCACGGCCTCAAGGTCTCCCGTATCCGCGACCACAACCGTCATGGAATGAAGTTGTTCAAGCTTGTTTGGCATCGGTGTCTCCTGACTTCTCTGATGAAAGCTGGGTCAATTCCCCAGCGAATGGCTGGTGTGCAAAATGATTAAAATGAGCGATCGGGAAATCCCCTGCCAAGCTGGCGGTGAAACTTTGTATCAGGAGCACCGGTCGCAAGGTCCTGATTGTGATCCTATCGCCTGTCCCGCATGCATCAAAGCGAACCGTCCTCGGGTTACGCGAGCTGGTCGAACCATCGCTATCAGGAGCCAATCAAAAGCGGCTTCTTATCGTTGGTCTTTTTCATAAGAACGCCTGTATCCGGGCCGAACATCAAATAGAGCGGAAGGATGCTTGCTCCAAGCGCAGACCCCCGTGCCCCCAAAGCTCCGGCGGCTATCGTCGGTGCAATCAACCCGGGTGGAACCATCTCGGAGAAACACTGCCGGACGCGGGCGACGGTTTCCATCAGCAATGGCGCGGGGAGAAGCCCGTCAATGACGACCGCTTCGACATCCACGATGGCAATGCTTCCGATAATCGCCTGGGCAAGCGCGTCTGCGCAGTCATCCTGCCATTCCGAGACCAGGGTGCGCGCGGCCGCCGGCATCGGGTCGAGATCACGGACGCGCTTTATGTCTATCCCGTTTATCCGGAGATGATGGACGAGTGTGTAGATGGAGGCACGATGAAGCAGGACTTCGAATTTTCCTCTCGGCTTCGGAACGGAGCTCAACGTCGAATGTGTGACCGGGAAAGGACCGAACGCAGCCGTATTGCCGTTCGGACCGGTCTGCAGTGTGCCGTCGAGGACGAGGCCTCCACCGACGAATGTGCTGAGGGAAATATGCAGGAAATCAGAAAATTTCTTACCCAACCCGTATACCAATTCCGCGACGGCAGCCGCTGACGCATCGTTCTCGATCATGACAGGAAGGTTCTGGGTGTCGGCAAAATGGCCCTTCAGGTCAAACGACCGCCAGGCCAATTGGACATCTCCGGGAAAACCGAGTTCCTCGTCCCATCCGCCGATGAAATACGGCGCGGAAATCCCGATGCCGATCAGGCGCGAACTATGAACACTGCCAAGCTGCGACTTGAATCGCCCGATGGCGGCGGCGCCTAGACGCTTTATGCTGTCCGGATCCGGATGATCGTAGTCATGGGTTTCGAACGCGCAGGTTTGTCCCGCAAAATCGATCAGGATGGCGTCCATCGCTCTGCGACCGATATGAAAGCCGATCGAGTAGGCACCACCGCTGGCAAGTCCGTACATTGCCGACGGCTGGCCCTTGCCCCCGAAGCGCTTGCCGTTTTCGGCCAGATAGCCGCCGGCGACAAGCGCCTCGACGATCGCGGCAACAGCCGGGGGCGTCAGGTGCGCAAACCGCGCGATTTCCGCCTTCGATGCTTGGCCGAAGCGTCGCACCGCGTCCAGAACAACGCGCTCGTTGTAGTGACGAAGCTGGACGGAATTGCTGCCTTTTCCTGCCATGCGATCCCACCGTGAAAATCATATTCAAAAGCACATTGCTTTAAGCGAGTGCCGGCATGTCAACGGTAACGCGACCGCAGAATTTACGCAACCTATTGCGCAAGCGAGAAAACCGGCCTCCACAGATCATCATTAAAATGAGGCTTGACGACTTTCAAGAATTATTATAGTAAGTTGCTTTAATAAATACCCAAGGGGAGTTGGGTGGAATATCTGCCCTTGGGTTGGAGGAGGCGCCAGGAAAATGGCTCGCGATGCGTGGTTAGAAAATCCGTTTGTTTCGGATGTGCGGGATGCTTGAAATTTCAGGCAGGCCAACCGCTGCCGGAACGACGGCAACCGGCCAAGTCGTCGCGTCGCTCGATGGCGTCACGAAGGTCTTTGGCGGCACCGTCGCCGTGGCAGATGTGTCAATTCAGCTGCGGGCAGGAGAAGTGCTTGCCCTGCTTGGAGAAAACGGCGCGGGCAAAAGCACCTGCGTCAAGCTTCTCGCCGGCGTCCATCGGCCAGATGGCGGCCAGGTCATCATTCTGGGCAAGCCCGTTGCGTTCGCGTCTCCGCTGGAGGCGCAGCGCGCCGGCGTCGCCGTCATGCATCAGCATCCAGGTCTCTTTCCCGATCTCAGCATCGCCGAAAATCTCTTCATCGGGCAGACCGGGTTGCGCTGGAAGCTCGACCACAGGCAAATGCAGAGCGAGGCCGCGCGCCTTCTGACGCTCGTCGGCCTCGATGTGGACGTCACGGCCCCTTTGGGGCGGCTGAGGACATCCGAGCAGCAACTGGTCGAAATTGCCCGGGCGCTTTCGCTCGACGCGCGCGTTCTGATCATGGATGAACCAACGGCCGCCTTGTCGCAGCGAGAAGTGGAGCGGCTGTTTTCGGTCGTGGACAATCTCCGGCCCCAAGGGGTGGCGATGATGTTCGTCGGCCATCGCATGGACGAGATTTATCGCGTCGCCGATCGTATCGCCGTCCTGCGTGATGGTCGGCATGTCGGAACGGAAATTGCGGCGGACCTGTCCAGGGAACGTGCCGTCCAGATGATGGTCGGGCGTTCCCTGGACGGGCTCTATCCTCGCAACACCGCGACCCCTGGCGACGTGGTTCTTGATGTCAGGGGGCTGTCCTGTGACGGGTCGTTCAAGGACGTGTCCTTTCAGCTGAGAGCAGGCGAGATCCTGGGGTTCGGCGGATTGGTCGGCAGCGGCCGGACCGAGATCGCCCGGGTCCTGTTCGGTATCGATCAGCCGACCGCGGGAACGATTGCGATTGCCGGCAAGCCGATGCGCTTTGCCTCGCCGAAAGATGCCATGGACAATGGCATCGCCTATGTCTCGGAAGACCGGATCGGGCAGAGCCTGGTGATGGACTTCCCCATTCTCGATAACGCCTCTCTGACCGTGCTCGACAAGGCGACCCGAGGCGGGTTGATATCGCGCGAGAGGGAACTCGGTATTGCAAGGCCGTTTCTCGACCGTCTTCGGCTGCGGTTCAAGTCCTTCGATCAGCCGGTCGGCGCGCTGTCCGGCGGCAATCAGCAAAAAGTCGTCCTTTCAAAATGGCTGGCGACCAATCCCCGCATCCTTATCCTCGACGAGCCGACGCAAGGCATCGACGTTCAGACCAAGGCCGACGTCCATGCCATGATGACCGATCTGGCCAGCAAGGGCATGGCGATCATCCTGATCTCATCAGAGTTGCCGGAGCTTCTTGGCATGGCCGACCGAATGATCGTGCTGAGGGAAGGAGCGGTCACCGCTGAGTTCAGCCGCGACGAAGCCACGCAGGAAAAGGTGATCGGGGCTGCGACCGATGCGATCGTCAGGAAGGTGGATGGCGAGATCGTCGCCAGGCCGGTCTTGCATGAGGACGAAAAATCCCGGGTTCCGGAAAGAGCCGTGCAAAGCCCGTGGCGGCGGATTCTGGCCCGCCGGGAAATGGGGCTGTTTGCGGCAATCGCCGCAGTTGTCATTCCGATTTCGATATTGAACATACGTATGCTCAGCGGCGCAAATCTATCGGCCCTGGCCATGGATGCCGGCCTGCTGATGATCGTCGCCGTCGCCCAGATGCTGGTGGTGATCACCCGTAGCATCGATCTCTCCGTGGCCGCGATCATCGGTCTTGCTGCCTATGGGGCGGCATCGACGATCCATATGCATCCCGAGATCGGGGTCGTTGGCGGTGTCGCCCTGGCTTGCGCCATCGGGCTCGCCGCAGGCTTCTTGAATGGCCTCATCGTGACTTACGGCCGCGTGCCGGCCATCGTCGTCACGCTGGGTACGATGTCCATCTTCCGGGGCATCAACAGTCTCTGGGCAGGCGGAACGCAGGTCAGCGCCGACCAGGTGCCACAAGCCTGGCTTGATATGACGGCGGCGAATATCTTCGGGGTTCCGGCGGTTCTCCTAATCGCCATCGCCACGCTTCTCGTCGTTGCCTATATCCTTCGCAACACCTCGATCGGCAGGGAACTGTTTGCCATCGGTTCCAACCCTGGCGGGGCCGGCCTCATCGGCATTCCATCGCGGGCACGGATATTGATGGCGTTTTCGGCGGCGGGGTTTCTGGCCGGGTTCGACGGTGCACTCTGGGCCTCGCGCTATGCTACTGTCGATGCGCGTGTCGCCTATGGCTTCGAGCTGACGGTGATTGCGGCGGTCGTTGTCGGCGGCATTGCCGTCCGCGGCGGCTCCGGCACCGTGCTCGGCGTGGCCGCCGGTGCCTTGATGCTGCTGATCATCAACAACGGGTTGACGCTCGTGCGTGTCGATCCGCTTTGGCTCCAAGGGGTCTATGGCCTCGTCATTCTCGCCGCCATCGGCATCGACGCGCTCGTCGCCCGCCGCGCCGCCGGTAGGCGCAGGGGAGCACATTGATGACCGCAAATTCCGAGCGAAATCCCGATTTCGTCACCCGCTTTGCCAACTGGGATAATTTCCTGGCCGTGCTGACAATCGCTGTCATCGTTTACGCGCTTTTGGGCGTGCCGAACTTCGCGTCCGTCTTCAATATATCCCAGGCGGTGGCCGGCGTCTCCGAGCGGGCGCTGATCGTCTTGCCGATGGTTCTGTTGATCATCGCACGCGAAATCGACCTGTCGGTTGGCAGTATTCTGGCACTGACCAGCGTGGTCTTCGGGCTGCTCATCCAGCAGGGCGCTCCGCTGTTGCTGGCAATTCCGGTAACGCTTGCCGCCGGCGGAATCTGCGGTGCCTTCAACGGCGTTCTGGTGACACGGCTCGGTCTTCCGTCTCTCGTCGTCACGCTCGGAACGATGGCACTGTTTCGCGGCATTGCCTACATTCTCCTGGGTTCGGACTCGGTCAACGACTTTCCCGACAGCTTCCTCGATTTCGGTATCGATACTGTCGGCACATCGCCGGTGCCACTGACTATCGTTCCGTTTTTGCTGCTTGCCCCGGTTTTCGCCATAGCGCTTCAAAAGATGCCGCTCGGCCGGCGCATCTATGCGATCGGCGGCAGCCCTGATGCTGCGCGTTATTCCGGCATTCGGCTTGCCCGGACGGTGTTTGGCCTGTTCGTCACATCGGGGGTGGTCTGTGCGGCAGCCGGCATGGTCTATGCAGCGCGGCTGGCAAATGCCCGCGCCAACAATGCGGTCGGTATCGAACTCGACGTTATCACCATCGCGCTTCTGGGTGGGATCAGCGTCTTCGGCGGGCGTGGCCGGTTGACCGGCGTGCTATGGGCACTGCTGCTGGTCGCCACCATTCGCAACGTCCTTGGTCTGCTTCAGATCGGCGGCGACGCACAGGGAACGGTCATCGGCCTTCTGCTCATCGTTTCACTGTTGGCCAGCAATGCGGCCGAGCGCGTCTTCGCCAGTGTTCGCACGCGATATTTCAAAGTCAAAACAGGCGAGTAGTTCCGGGGCTAGCCTGCTTCACCGAACCGGATATCTTGAGGAGGAACCTACATGACATCGCGTCTTATCAAAACTCTACTTGTCGCGGGCAGCTTGATCGCAAGCATCGCGGCGGCAAACGCGCAGGAATGCGCCAAGGAGCCGGTCACGGTCGGCTTCCTGCCGAAGCTGGACACCGACCCCTATTTCCAAGTCGCACAGACCGGTGCGGAAGAAGCCGCAAAGGAGATCGGCGGCAAGGCGATCAAGCAGGCTCCGTCACAGGCAACCGCTGAGGCGCAGATCGATTTCATCAACAATCTGGTTTCGCAGAAAGTCGGTGTCATCGCGATCTCCGCCAACGACGCCAATGCCGTGGCCCCGGCGTTGCGCCGTGCAGCCAAGCAGGGCGTGAAAGTCGTATCCTATGATTCCGACGTATCGACTGCCGCCCGTTCCGTTTTCCTCAATCAGGCGGCCGGCGACAGCCTAGCCGAAATGATGCTGGAATCGATGGGCCAGATGATCAACTACGACGGCGAGTTTGCCATCCTGTCCTCGACACCCACGGCGACGAACCAGAATGCCTGGATCGACTTCATGAAGAACAAGATGGCGGCGGACAGCAAATACGCCAAGATGAAACTCGTTCAGGTCGCCTATGGCCAGGAGAGCGAACAGGTCAACCAGCAGCAGGCCCTGGCCCTGGCACAGGCATTTCCGGATCTGAAGGGCATCATCATTCCGGCCGGCATCGGCTTGCCCGCGGCGGCCAGAGCGATGGACCAGGCGGGACTTCTCGGCAAGGTCAAGCTGACCGGTCTCGCGCCGGCGACCCTCATCAAGAAGTATATCCAGAACGGCTCGGTCCAGGATATCTGGTGGAACGTCAAGGACCTCGGCTACCTCACCTACTACGCGGCCCAGGCCGTCGCACAGTGCAAGTTGACGGGCAAGGAGGGCGAGACGTTCGAAGCCGGCAGGCTTGGTTCCTACACGGTCGGCGCCAACGGGGAAGTCCTTCTCGGACCCGCGGACATCGTGACGCCGGAAAACGTCGAAGAATTCAAGTTCTGAAATCCGTCGACGTGAAGGGTGGCGCCGCGATGGCGTCACCCGTTTTCCAACAACCATCGGGAGGCCGCCATGAAGCCAGTGCTGCTCGCCGGCGAGACGTTTCACGTCACGTCCTTTGCCGCCAAGGGATATGAGGTTGGAGCGTCGGCGCGATATTCGAACGGTGCCGAGCGCTACATTCAGGGCCTCGCGGCGCATGGCATCGCGGTCGTCCAGATCGGCGGCGAGCGTTGCGAAAGCGAATTCCCGACGACGATGGACAGGCTTGCCGCCTATTCGACGGTCGTGCTGTCCGACGTGGGTGCGCTGTCGCTTCTCTATACGCCTCAGACAAGAGTGGGCCGCCGCTCGGTGAACCGCCTCGAGCTCCTGAGAGAATGGGTGGAAGAAGGTGGTGCCCTGATGATGGCGGGTGGTTACTGCAGCTTTCAAGGTATCGATGGTCTTGCCATGTTCCGTGGCACGGCTGTGGAGGAATGCCTGCCTGTCGAGTGCTTTCCCGGACCGGATGGCTTGGAGGCGCCAGAAGGTTTGGATCCGGTCATTGACGAAATCGGTCATTCGATACTGGCAGGAGTGCAATCGCCGATCCCGTATGTCCTCGGTATGAACCGCGTTGCCGCACGCGACGGCATGGAGACGAAAACACTGATCCATTGCGGCCATCGCACCGGACAAATGCCGCTGCTGTCGGTTCGTGACTACGGCGCCGGCCGGACGCTGGCTTGGATGACCGACATCGGCCCTCACTGGCTTTCCCAAGACTTCATGCAATGGTCCGGTTATGATCGACTGATGGTCAACATGATCCGTTGGCTCACTCGCGAAATTTAGGGTGCGTTTTCCCGTGCAGTTGATTTCTGCCGCAGACCTTATCGCCCGGATCGCCGATTGGCATGGTGACCGGCGTTGCATCGTTGCCATCGCAGGGCCGCCGGGCTCCGGCAAATCCACCTTTGCAGAGAAACTTGACGCCGATCTCAATGCTCGATCGGGTGGGACCGCCGCCATCTTGCCGATGGATGGATATCATTTCGATGACATGGTGCTTGTGCCCCGTGGATTGCGGTCGCGTAAAGGTGCCCCCGAAACGTTCGATGTTACAGGGTTGGCGCACATGATCAGCCGTCTACGAGACAATACGGAGCCCGAAATAGCCGTGCCTGTGTTCGACAGGAGCATCGAGATCGCAAGGGCTGGCGCTCGGCTCATATCCCGTTCGGTGCGCACGGTCATTGTCGAAGGCAACTATCTGTTGCTCGATCAGCTGCCATGGAATGCGTTGAATTTTGATATTTCGGCGATGATTGATGTCGAGCGCAAGGTCTTGCGTGAACGTCTCATCAAGCGCTGGCTGGATTTGGGATCAAGCTTGTCTGAGGCAAATGCGAAGGTCGACGGCAACGATATGATCAATGTCGACCTTGTTCAAAATAGCTGCCGTCCCGCCGACTTTTTTCTAGAAGAAGTCGATCAACAAACCACGTAAGCGGGTTCTATAAATCGCCTTACGCCGGGCAAGTCGATGAGCGTGTCTCTGTTTCGGTTCCCTTCAAGGCGCTCAATACTTTTAGCGTGAGCGAAGCGCTCAGGGGACGGGCGAACGTCTGAAATTCCAAGAGACGCGAACCAAGCCGACTATCGACGCCTTCCGCGCCGCCGATTTGATGTCTTCACACACCCTTCGTGATATGAAAGTCGCAGGCGGCGAGGGTTGCTACCGCGAAAGCGGGTCTTCAATCATATCGGAAACTGAAGTTCAATTGTCGTTCCTTGCCCAACAACAGAAATGATACGGGCGTCGCCTCCGCTCTGACGGACAAATCCGTAGACAACGGCGAGGCCGAGGCCAGCGCCTCCCTCGTCAACGCGCGTTGTAAAATACGGTTCGAATGCCCTGTCCATGGCCTCGGGCGACATGCCGGTGCCATTGTCTTTCACGGCGATGCTCACGGCGGCTTCGCCCGCGGCGCGGCATCGAATGAGGATCGTGCCACCCGATGGCATGGCCGCAGCGGCGTTCAGGCAGAGGTTGAGGATCGATTGTTCGAACAGCGCAGGGTCCAGCATGACCTTCGGCAAATCCTCGGCGATGTCGAATACCAGTAGGCACTTTTCACCGATGGCGATTTCCAAGACGTCGGCCATGCCGCGTAGCAGAACCCCGACCTCCACGGCATCGGGATTGATCGGCTGTTGGCTTCCGATGGAAAGCATGCTGCCTGCCAGCGAGCGGCCGCGGTCTGCCGCTTTGCGGATGCGGGCGATGTGCCGCTTCTGCCGGTCGCTGAAGCCGGTTTCACGCTCGAGCAAGCCGAGGCTGCCGGTGATGATGCCGATCATGTTTCCGACCTCGTGGCTCACCTGGTGGGTCATGCGCATGATGCCGTCGAGACGCTGCGCCTTCGCGGTTTCAGCTTCCTGTCGGTCGAGGTCCGTGACATCGCGGGCCAGCAGCGCTATGCCGCTGTCCGGCTGCCGCGAGAGCGAGATTTCGGTGATCCGGCCCTCCGGCGACCGGTGCCGAAGGACCGCGCGGTCGTCAAGCGTTCCTGGCTCATTGTCGAGCGGCAGCAGCAGCGGATCAATTTCGGGTATCGGTGAGACGAATTTCCGCAGCGGCAGCTTCCTTGCTGAGCCGGACCATCCGACGAGTTCGATCACGCGGCGGTTCATCGTTATCGGCCGGCCGAGCGGATCGAAGAGCGCGATACCCTCGTTCATATTGCGGAAGGTCGAACGGATCGTACGCGCCGCGGCCTCTGCGGTGCGCCGAAGCCGAGAGACCCGCTCCACGCTTTCGCGAAATGCCTGAAAGGCTTCGAGTAATCTCACGAGCTCTGTTTCCGTGCCTCTGTAGACGGGTGCGACGACGTCCTTGCGCCCCTCCGCGAGCGCATTCATGCCGTTGGACAAAGCGACGATACCGCGCGAGACCCGCATGACAGAGCGGATGGAAAAGATCGTCATGACCAACACCAGCAGGGAGGCGGCCGCGACGGTGACCAGCAAGCGGCTCAGTGCTTCCGAGGTCGAGACGAGATCGTCGGTCAGGCCATGGGCGACGGCTTCGCTTTGCGACTCGGTTGCCTGCGAGAGCGCGCGGGAGACGGAGTGCAACTGTGCCACGGCCGCGCGGATCGCGAACATTTCCAAAAGATAGTGGGTCTGGGCGGCGAATATCCGCTCGTAGGGTGCAAGTTCCAGAGAAGACACGCGGACGTCCGGCGGCGCATTCCCGAGCCGCGGCGTCGTTTCGGCCACATAGCGGCGGCGCAGTTCGCCGAGTTGAAAAAGGCTGTCGGAATTCGACGCCGACTGCACCAGCGCGTTAAGGCTGCGTCGGAAATCGACATCCGCTATACCACCGCCCGTCGCGATCTCGCCCAGCGCCGCCGCGGCCTCAGCCTTGTGCTGCTGGGCCGACTCGGCGTCACCGGCGAGTGCCGTCGTCTGCAAGCGGATCGATTCCAGCAATTCGACAATGCGAGTACTGGCAAATCCCTTGAAGACGGCTTCTTCGCTTTCAGGCTCCATTGCCTGCAACAGGTTGTCGACCTGCAAAACGACGGCGCGGCTTTCGCTGGAGACCCTGTAGGGTGAGGCTGCGTTCATGAGAAACGGGGCGCTCGATACGAGGTCGGACACCTGGCGCGACACGAGCGAGGCCTTGGCAAGGCTGGAAAAGGCCTGCAACCCGTATGCCGCCATTTCTTCGCGGGCGCGCTGCAGACCATAGACGGCAATTGTTGCAAGGCTGAAGACGAGAATGCAGATGAAAGCGATGGCGAAAGGCAGCCGGAAAGCAATCGATGAGAGGAAGGCGCGATTGATCACGGCTGAGACTCGCCATTGTCGAGCTCGAGGACGTAACCTTTTCCTCGCCTTGTCTTGATATGACGTGGCAGATCCGGATTGCGCTCGATCTTTCGGCGTAGCCTCAGCACGAGAACATCGACATTGCGGTCGATGTAACGATCGCTTTCAGAGCCGAGGCGGTCGAGAATATGCGCGCGGCTAACGGGCGTATTGGGCTTCTCGGCGAGGATTTCGAGAAGGGCGAATTCGGCGCTGGTAAGCGATTTCGTCGGGTCGGTTGCGCAGGCAGCGCGACGGCCCTTGAGATCGACGGACCAGTCGCTGAGCATCAGGGAAGTGGGCTCGTGTTCGATGTCCCGTTCCGGTTTGAGCGATGGAAACGTACGGCGCAATACCGCCTTGATGCGCGCGGTCAGCTCGATCGGTTCAAAGGGCTTTACGACATAGTCGTCCGCAGCCGTTTCCAGTCCCAGCACGCGGTCGGCGGCGCTGCCCGCCGCCGTAACCATGATGATGCCGATGTTCATCTGGGCGCGAAGCCGCTGTGCGAAGGTTCGGCCGGAAGTCCCTGGGAGATTATGATCGACGAGAACGAGATGCACGGTTTCCCGCATCAGAATGCCCGCTGCCTCCTCCGCGGAGGACGCTCTCATGGGCAGCCACCCTTCAGCCTCCATCAGGTCGGAAATCAACTCCGCCATATCCGGATCGTCTTCGACGATCAGAATCCTCACCCTCTCATTCAGCACGTGCAGTCCTCCCGCGTTTATCATAGGCGGGGCCGTGGCAATGATCAAAGCACCTAGTGTTATGACGACTATAACATTTGTAATCTTTGTAATCTTCGCCGCACCCCGGGGTAGGGCGGCTGTAAGATTCGTAACCATTCTTCGATTGCGGTCCGCGATGAATGTGACATCCTGACTGCGGAGATTGGGGCGCAAGCGCTCCAAATGGGAGGACAATTTGGGAGCTATCACCGCTTTCGGCGCCGGTGTGGCCTTATGGCTGGGCAGCGCCATCACAGGCATGGCAGCGCCTTCGCTCGTCGTTTTATGCGGGGTCGATGAAGCCTGGTGCACTGCGATGGAGAACGCGTTCGAAGCGAAGTCCGGTCTCGATATTTCGATGACCCGCAAGAGCACCGGCGATATTCTAAATCAGATTCGTGCCGAGAAGGCCGCTCCAGCCATCGATGTCTGGTGGGGCGGTACGGGCGACACCCATTTGCAGGGCGGCTCGGAAGACCTGCTGCAGCCGTACCAACCGGCCCATAAGCGTGACCTCCTGCCCTGGGCGCAGAATTTTTTTGCAATGTCGGGCGGTCGCTCTGCCGGCATTTATGCCGGTGCCCTTGGGTTTGCGTATAATTCCGATTTGTTGCGCAAACTGAAACTGCCGGCACCCACATGTTGGCGGGATCTGGCCGACCCGGTTTATCTTGGCCGCGTCCGCAGTGGCAATCCGAATTCTTCCGGCACGGCGTTCACGATGCTCGCGACGCTGGTTCAGCTTTTCGGCGAGGATGAGGCCTTCCGCTTCATGGCGGCGCTCAACCGCAACATAGACCAGTATACCACCGCAGGCTCCGCACCGGTCAAGGCGGCGGCACGCGGTGAGACACTGATCGGAATTTCCTTCATGCACGACGCCGTCACCTTGAAGCAGGCGGGCTCGCCGCTGGTGATCGTCGCGCCATGCGAGGGTACGGGTTACGAGATCGGTGCGGTCAGCATTATCAAGGGCGCACATAATCCCGACAATGCCCGGCTGTTCGTCGATTTTGCGCTGAGCCCCGAAGGGCAGGGCACGGGCGCCGCATCGGGTCAAAATCAGGTTCCCTCCAATGCCCTGGCAACGCTACCGCTGTCGGCACCGGATATTTCGCTGATCAAAATGGTCGATTACGACTTCGCCACCTTCGGTTCGCCGGGGGAACGAAGTCGGCTGCTCGAAAAGTTCGACACCAACGTCATGGCGACGAACTGATCGAGATCTTCTGACAACACCCTATTCGAAGTTCTGACGAGCCGCCCGCGCGGGCAGCCCGATGGCCTTGCCGCGTCTCTTTCATGCCGACGTCCAAAACGACAACAACAGGAGAAAACACCATGAAACTGAAACCACTTTCCCTCATGCTTTTCGCCGGAACGACACTCTCCGCTTTTTCGGCCCAGGCCGCCGGCGATCTCAACCTGATCTGCTCGGCAGACGTCGTCATCTGCGAGCAGATGAAAGGCGATTTCGAAAAGGCGCACAGCGACATCAAGGTCAACATGGTCCGCCTGTCGTCCGGCGAGACCTATGCCAAGATCCGCGCCGAGGCGCGCAACCCGAAGACCGACATCTGGTGGGCAGGCACCGGCGATCCGCATCTGCAGGCGGCATCTGAGAACCTTACACAGGAATACAAGTCGCCCGTGCTCGACCAGTTGCAGGATTGGGCGAAGAAGCAGGCGGAGAGCTCGGGCTACAAGACAGTCGGCGTCTATGCGGGCGCTCTCGGCTGGGGCTACAACACCGAGATTTTCGAGGCCAAGGGCTTCAAGGAGCCGAAGTGCTGGGCCGACCTTCTCGATCCGGCCTTCAAGGGCGAAATCCAGATCGCCAACCCGAACTCGTCCGGCACGGCCTATACGGCACTTGCCTCGCTCGTCCAGATCATGGGCGAAGACCAGGCCTACGACTACCTTAAGAAGCTGAATGCCAACATCTCCCAATATACCAAATCCGGCTCTGCCCCGGTAAAGGCGGCAGCGCGTGGCGAAACGGCGATCGGCATCGTCTTCATGCATGATGCTGTTGCCCAGACGGCCGAAGGCTTCCCGGTCAAGTCGGTCGCACCGTGTGAAGGGACCGGCTACGAGATCGGCTCGATGTCGATCGTCAAGGGCGCGAAGAACCTCGACAATGCCAAAACCTGGTACGACTGGGCACTGAAGCCGGACGTACAGTCGCGCATGAAGGATGCGAAATCCTTCCAGCTGCCGTCCAACAAGACGGCCGAAATCCCGAAAGAAGCCCCGCGCTTCGAGGACATCAAGCTGATCGACTACGACTTCAAGACCTATGGCGACCCCGCCAAGCGCAAGGAACTGCTTGAGCGCTGGGACCGCGAGATCAGTGCAAACGCCAACTAAACCCGAGAACCCGGCAGACATTGGCTGGCAACACCGCCTCTCGCTTCGAGGTTCTCCCGGCCGGGAACCGCATTCCTGTCTCTCCACAAACGGGGATGCGGTTTCCGGCCACCCATTTCCAATTTGACGTCATGAAAAGGCGCGGGGATCGTCATGGACCATCGCAACCGCAGACTGGATATTGCCCTCGGGCTCGGCATCGCCGCGTTTCTCCTCGTCCCCTGGTACAGGATCGAGGGCGGGTTTCTCGGTTTCGGCTGGCTTTCCGGCTTCCCGACGGAGGCTTCCGTTGCACCCGGCATCGTTCAGATCTTCGGACAGGGCCGTTGGTGGCTGTCGGTCGCCGCAGCGTTGCTGACCGTCGCGGTCGCTGCGCGTTTCCTGCGCGACCCCATGCAACGCGGCACCCTGCTCGCCTGGGCAGGCGCCGTCGGCGTTCTGTTCCTGACATTGCAAGGTCTGGCGATCGGCTTTTCAGGCTGGACATGGACGATCAGCGAAACTCTGCTCTGGGCGCTTGCGGACGGCCAGCCATCGATGGGCGCCGGAGCGATCCTGCTATCGCTGGTTTTCGTCCTGATCTTCTCCTTCGGACTTGCTGAACGCGGTGCGATGAAAGGCGATGCCTTCGTCGTCGCCTCCATCGCCATTCTCGTCTTTCTCGTCGCAATCTTCGTCTTTTATCCGGTCGGCTCAATGCTGGTCGGCGCGTTCCAGGATTTCGACGGCTCCTTCAATCCGGATGGCTTCACACGCAACATCCAGGACGGCTCGACCTGGAGCCTCGGCTGCGTTGTCGGCGGCGAGCGCTGCGGCGTGGCCTGGCGCACGCTCTTTCTGGCTATCATAACCGCTGGCGGTTCGACCATCATGGGCCTTGCCTTCGCGCTGGTCGCCACGCGCACCCGCTTTCCCTTCAAGAAGGGCCTGCGGCTACTGACAGTCCTGCCGATCATCACGCCGCCGTTCGTCATCGGCCTTGCGCTGACGCTGCTCTTCGGCCGCGCCGGCGTCGTCACCGAAGGCCTTTCCAGCCTGTTCGGCATCGAGCCCGGCCGATGGCTCTATGGTCTGACCGGCATCTGGATCGCGCAGGTTCTGTCCTTCACGCCAATCTCCTTCCTCGTCCTGATCGGGGTCGTCGAAGGCGTCAGCCCGTCGATGGAGGAAGCCTCGCAGACGCTGCGCGCCGATCGCTGGCGCACCTTCTGGCGGGTGTCCCTGCCGCTGATGAAACCGGGAATCGCCAATGCCTTCCTGATCGGCTTCATCGAAAGCATGGCGGATTTCGGCAATCCGCTGGTGCTTGGCGGCAGCCACGGCGTTCTCTCAACGGAAATCTTCTTCGCGGTCGTCGGTTCGCAGAACGATCCATCCCGCGCCGCCGTGCTTGCCATCATCCTGCTCTGCTTCACACTGACGGCCTTTCTCGCCCAGCGCTATTGGCTGGCCGGCAAGAACTTCGCCACCGTGACCGGTAAGGGTGACAGCGGTTCGCATATCGCGCTCCCCCGCCCGCTTTCGATCGCCGTGCACGCCATGGTCATCCCGTGGATGGTCTTCACGCTGGTGATCTACGGCATGATCCTGTTTGGCGGCTTCGTGAAGACCTGGGGTCTCGACAATTCGCTGACGCTGGATCACTACGCCCGGGCCTTCTCCGTCGAAGTCCGCGACGGGGCACTGGCCTGGACCGGCGTCGCCTGGAACTCATTCTGGACGACGATGGAGATCGCCCTAATCTCCGCTCCGCTGACGGCGGCCGTTGGCTTGCTCACTGCCTATCTGATCGTCCGGCAGAAATTCGCCGGCCGCAACGTCTTCGAATTCGCCCTGATGATGAGCTTTGCCATTCCAGGCACGGTCATCGGCATCAGCTACATCATGGCCTTCAACCTGCCACCCCTGGAGATGACCGGCACGGCGCTGATCCTGATTGCCTGCTTCGTCTTCCGCAACATGCCAGTCGGCGTGCGCGGCGGCGTGGCGGCGATGAGCCAGCTCGACAAGAGCCTCGACGAAGCCTCGCTGACGCTGCGCGCCACCAGCTTCCGAACGATCCGCAAGGTCATCCTGCCACTGCTGCGCCCGGCGATCACCGCAGCCCTGGTCTATTCTTTCGTGCGGGCCATCACCTCGATCAGCGCCGTCATCTTCCTGGTCAGCGCCGAATACAACATGGCGACCTCCTACATCGTCGGGCTCGTCGAAAACGGCGAATACGGGGTCGCCATCGCCTATTCCTCCATGCTGATCGTCGTCATGATCGTCATCATCGCCGGCTTCCAGCGTCTTGTCGGCGAACGCAGGCTTCGACGCGAAAACCGTATCGCAGGGCTGACCGCCGCCCCTTCCCTTTCCCTCGGCCAGGAGAAAACCGCATGATCACACCCCGCGCCGGTTCCGTCGTTTTTCAGAACATCAGGAAGCAGTTCGGCAGCTTCACCGCCATTCATGACCTGTCGCTGACCATCAAGCCCGGCCAGCTGGTCACGCTGCTCGGCCCCTCCGGTTGCGGCAAGACGACGACGCTGCGCATGCTGGCAGGCCTCGAACATCCGACATCGGGCAAGATCCTGATCGGCGGTAAGGATGTGACCATGCTGCCGGCCAACGAGCGCGATGTCTCGATGGTGTTCCAGTCCTACGCGCTGTTTCCGCATATGAGTTCGCTCGACAATGTCGCCTATGGTCTGGAATCGTCCGGGTTGAAGAAGAAGGAAGCCCGCGAACGCGCCGAGGAAGGCCTGAAGCTCGTCGGCCTCGGTGGTATGGGCGGGCGGCTTCCGGCCGAGCTTTCCGGCGGCCAACAGCAGCGCGTCGCCGTCGCCCGCGCCCTTGTGCTGGAGCCGCAGGTGCTGCTGCTCGACGAGCCGCTGTCGAACCTCGATGCCAGACTTCGCCGACAAGTGCGCACCGAAATCCGCGACCTGCAGCAACGTCTCGGTTTTACCGCCGTTTACGTCACCCACGATCAGGACGAGGCGCTGGCCGTCTCGGACCGGATCGTCATCATGAAGGACGGCGTGATCGCGCAGGAAGGCTCGCCCCGGGATCTCTATGAGGCGCCCGCTTCCGCCTTCATCGCCGACTTCATGGGTGAGGCCAATGTCGTTCCCTGCGACGTCATCAGTGTCGCAGGCGCGGATGCAACAATCCGCATCGGCGCGCTCGAACACCGCGTTCCGAGCCGCAATGCAAAACCCGGTCCGGCAAAGCTTGCCGTCCGGCCGAACTCGATCACGCTGGAACCGGCATCGGGAGCTGCCTTTCCCGGACAGATCACCCACGCTGCCTATCTTGGCGACCATGTCGAATACGAGGTAGAGACCAGCACGGGCAAACTTTTCGTCGTCGATCCGGCCGTCGAGCGCGCACTTGCGCCGGCAACCGAGGTCGCCGTCGGTTTCAAAGGGCG
>UCEZ01000038.1 GCA_900471525.1 Hyphomicrobiales bacterium
CAACCACGTCGAAGAGCCGCCCAAGGTCGGCAATAGCGGCTATGCGGCTCTTCGACGTGGTTGGGATCGGCAAGCGACCGGGCAAAGTAGCCGCCATAGGCGGCGATCGCCCGGCGTTTCGCATCAAGGCCCGGACGCGCCTTCTCGAACAGCGTCGCGGCATCCTTGTAGCGGTTTTCGGAGCCGGCGATCAGCGCATCGATCAGGTCGGCTCGCGCTCGCTGGGCGCCGTACAGTCCGCGCTTCCGAGCTTCCTCAAGCGCTGCCTTTGCCTTTTTCATTCCATCGAGTGCCATATAGATTTCCGACAGGCTCAGCCAGTCCTCCGCGGAACGAGCGCCGGCTTCCTCCGCCTCGATGCGGCGCCGTTCCGTGCGCATCTGCGGAACAATCAACGGCGTTGCCGGCATCCACTGGAATGCGGTACGGAGCGACAGGTTGAACAGCATCTGTTCCCTGTCCTTGGGCTTGGCGATGATAATTTTCGATGGTGCACTGCCGATCGCCGCGACCGCGCCTTCGCCTTGGGCGACCTTGACGCTGCCATAAGCGTTGCTGAGTTCGACCAAGCCTTCGAGCACGATCAGCGAGGTCTTGCCGTCGGCACCGACCGTCATTGTCCAGTCGGTCCCGCGAATGGCGGCAGCTGCTGCCGGCGTGTCGATCACCACGCCCTGGCCGCCGCGTTCGGCGCGGGCCCAAATCGTACCGGATTGAAGTTCCAGCCCGGTATCGCCGCTGCCGCCCATCTGCTTGACCAGAAGCGAGGTGTTACGGCCGAGACGGACCTGCGTACGGTCGGAAAACAGGACGGCAAGCTGGCCGGTGGCGTTGGTGCGCAGCACGTCGCCGCTCAGGAGGTCCTGCTGCAGATCGACATAACGCCAGCCGGAGATATCGACGAAGCGCACTTCCTCGCCGGATTTGCGTGCGATGACGGATCCGGCGGCAGGTAGTGGACGCGGCAAAGGGTCTGCCAGTGCTGCCGACACAGCAAGACAGAGTGCTCCCAAAGCATACACCACCCCCGTGGATGCGTGTTTCATGCAGGTTCCCCAACAATGCACAGGTGATCACTGGGTTTGGCCACTCTAAAAGTCAAGCCGGCTGGGCGGGCGGGCGTTGCTTTGCAGGAGCAGTGTAGGAATAGAGAAACACAATACAACACTGGCGCGTATTCCCAACGATACATGGAGAAAGATCGGTTGCAGCTTTTGAAAAGACGTCCAGGAGGGGCGAACTATTCGAAAGACGCTCGGACCGCCGCCACGCACTGCCGCGCCATAGCTTTCATCGTCAAGTTCGGCCGCCCGTGAATTCCTCAAAATCCCTATAGGATTTTTATATCTCTCCCTGGCGGCTCGTCTCGAACCCTTATGCGGTTCGGCAGCATATTCAGCGTGGAATTCAGGCCCCGGATCTCGCGCTAAGCATGATCGGACGGGGCCTCTTTCGCGTCACCTCCCTCCTTTCAAGAAGAGGGAAAGTTGAAATTCAACAAAAGGAGCCTGGATCGATGATGGATATTGTCTTGATCGGGATCGGCGTTTTGTTTTTCGCGCTGTCGTTTGCCTACACCAACGCCTGCGACCGTCTTTAATCCGAAGGATCAGAAAAATGCTTGTCGATTATGTGCTCGGAGCCGGCGTGACCGTGTTTCTCCTCGCCTATCTGACCTACGCCCTCATTCGCCCTGAGCGTTTTTAGACGCCCGGTATTGAAAGTTATTCCCATGACACTCAATGGATGGATCCAGATCCTCATCTTCTGCGGGATCGTCATTTTGCTCGTCAAGCCGGTCGGCGCTTATATGACGCGCGTCTTCAACGGTGAGCGCACGCCCCTGTCGCCGCTCTTCGTTCCGATCGAACGCGGACTCTATAAGCTTTCCGGCACCAGCGAAAGGGAAGAGCAGCATTGGACGAGCTACGTGTTCGCCATGCTGCTGTTCAACCTTGCCGGCTTTGTCATCCTCTACCTGCTGCTGCGGTTACAGGGTTCTCTGCCCTATAACCCCGCCGGCATGACCGCTGTCGGACCAGAGCTTTCGTTCAACACCGCCACCAGTTTCGTGACCAACACCAACTGGCAGAATTATGGCGGCGAAAGCACGATGTCCTATCTCGTGCAGATGGCGGGCCTGACCGTGCAGAATTTTGCCTCGGCTGCTACAGGCATGGCCATCGCCATTGCGCTGATCCGCGGTTTTGCGCGGGCTTCCGGCAAGTCGATCGGCAATTTCTGGGTCGATATGACCCGCGCCACGCTCTACATCCTCCTGCCGATCTGCATCGTGCTGACGATTGTTTTCGTCTATCTCGGCGTGCCGCAGACGCTCGGCGCCTACGTGACGGCAACGACGATCGAAGGCGCGCAGCAGGTGATCGCGCTCGGCCCGGTCGCGTCCCAGCTGGCGATCAAGATGCTGGGCACCAATGGTGGCGGCTTCTTCAACGTCAATTCCGCCCACCCGTTCGAAAATCCGGATGCGATCTCCAACCTGATCCAGATGGTGGCGATCTTCGCCATTGGCGCCGGTTTCACCAATGTCTTCGGCCGCATGGTCGGCAACCAGCGTCAGGGCTGGGCGATCTTCGCGACGATGGGCGTGCTCTTCGTTGCCGGCGTCGTCTTCACCTATTGGGCGGAAGCTGCGGGCAACCCGCTGGTTCATGCCATGGGCATCGATGGCGGCAACATGGAGGGCAAGGAAGTCCGCTTCGGCATCGTTCTGTCCTCCCTGTTCGCGGTTGTGACGACGGCTGCATCCTGCGGCGCGGTCAATGCCATGCATGGCTCGTTCACGGCGCTCGGCGGCCTCATTCCGCTGATCAACATGGAACTCGGGGAAGTCATCGTCGGCGGCGTCGGCGCCGGTTTCTACGGCATCCTGATGTTCGTGATCCTGACCGTCTTCGTCGCCGGCCTGATGGTCGGCCGCACGCCGGAATATCTCGGCAAGAAGATCGAGGCGAAGGAAGTCAAGATGGCCGTTCTCGCCATCCTCTGCCTGCCGCTGGCCATGCTGGTCTTCACGGCGATCGCCGTCATCCTGCCGACGGGCGTGGCCTCGATCGGAAACCCGGGACCGCACGGCTTCTCGGAAATCCTCTATGCCTACACGTCGGCTGCCGCCAACAATGGCTCGGCCTTCGGCGGGCTCACCGGCAACACGCCCTGGTACAACATCACGATCGGTATCGCGATGCTGATGGGCCGCTTCCTGGTGATCATTCCGGCGCTCGCCATCGCAGGCTCGCTGGTGATGAAGAAGACCGTACCCGCCTCGGCTGGCACCTTCCCGACCCACGGCCCGCTGTTTGTCGGACTGCTCTGCGGCGTCATCCTGATCGTCGGCGGTCTTACGTTCTTCCCGGCCTTGGCTCTCGGACCGATTGTCGAACACCTGGCGATGGTCGCCGGGCAGACTTTCTAGGTGTGGCGATGAACCGCTTATTTCAGCAGAAATTCAGAAAGCTGCTCAACCCTCGCGACGGCGATCCGCCGCGAGGGGCAGTCCCGCAAGCCTCCGACATCGTTCTCGCAATGATGCTGATCCTGCTGGCGGCTGGTGGTCTCGCTTATACCTTCACCGAATTGTTCCACGGCTGACGCGGTCGCCGTGATGTCACAAACAAAAGAAACTGGAGTTCTCTTATGAGCCAGTCCAAATCTGCGAGCCTTATGGACTCTCGCATCCTTATTCCGGCGATCGGTTCGGCTTTCGCCAAGCTCGATCCGCGCACGCTTGCCAAGAACCCGGTGATGTTCGTCGTCGCCGTCGTTTCGTCACTGACCACCATTCTGTTCCTGCGCGATCTCGTCACCGGCGGCGAAGGCCTCGGCTTTTCGCTGCAGCTCAACATCTGGCTGTGGTTCACGGTACTTTTTGCCAATTTCGCCGAAGCTGTTGCCGAAGGCCGTGGCAAGGCGCAGGCGGAATCGCTGCGCAAGACCCGCACCGAAACCCAGGCCAAGCTTTTGACCGGTACGGATATCAAGAGCTTCAAGATGGTCTCCGGCACCAGCCTCAAGGTCGGTGATATCGTGCTCGTTGAAGCGGGCGATATCATTCCGTCGGATGGTGAAGTCATCGAAGGTGTCGCCTCCGTCAACGAAGCGGCGATCACCGGTGAATCGGCTCCGGTCATCCGTGAATCCGGCGGTGACCGCTCGGCCGTCACCGGTGGCACGCAGGTCCTGTCGGACTGGATCCGGGTGCGCATCAGCGCCGCCGCCGGCTCGACCTTCATCGACCGGATGATCGCGTTGGTCGAAGGCGCCGAACGTCAGAAGACGCCGAACGAGATCGCCCTCAACATCCTTCTCGCAGGCATGACTCTGATCTTCGTGCTTGCCGTTGCAACGATCCCGAGCTTTGCCACCTATGCCGGCGGCTCCATCCCGGTGATCGTGCTCGTCGCCCTGTTCGTGACGCTGATCCCCACCACGATCGGCGCGCTTCTCTCGGCCATCGGCATTGCCGGCATGGACCGTCTGGTGCGTTTCAACGTGCTTGCCATGTCCGGCCGTGCCGTAGAGGCAGCCGGCGATATCGATACGCTGCTGCTTGACAAGACCGGCACGATCACGCTCGGCAACCGCCAGGCAACCGAGCTGCGCCCGGTTACGGGCGTGTCCGAACAGGACCTTGCCGATGCGGCGCAACTGGCCTCACTTGCCGATGAAACACCGGAAGGCCGTTCCATCGTCGTGCTCGCCAAGGAGAAATACGGCATCCGCGCACGCGATATGGCGCAGCTGCATGCGACCTTCGTTCCCTTTACGGCGCAGAGCCGCATGAGTGGCGTCGATCTGGAAGGTTCGTCCATCCGCAAGGGCGCCGTCGATGCGGTTCTGAGCTATGTCAACAGCCAAAACTCTTCGGCGCGTCCGGAAACCGTCAGGGAAATCCAGGCCATTGCCGACACGATCGCCAAGTCCGGCGGTACACCGCTCGCCGTCGTCCGGGATGGTCGCCTGATGGGCGTTGTTCACCTCAAGGACATCGTCAAGGGCGGCATCCGCGAACGCTTCGCCGAACTGCGCCGCATGGGCATCCGCACCGTGATGATCACCGGCGACAACCCGATGACGGCGGCAGCCATTGCTGCCGAAGCCGGCGTCGATGATTTCCTTGCCCAGGCAACGCCGGAAAACAAACTGTCGCTGATCCGCGAGGAACAGGCCAAGGGCAAGCTCGTCGCAATGTGCGGCGACGGCACCAACGATGCGCCGGCGCTCGCCCAGGCCGATGTCGGTGTCGCCATGAACACCGGCACGGTCGCGGCCCGCGAAGCCGGCAACATGGTCGATCTGGACTCGGATCCGACCAAGCTCATCGAGATCGTCGAGATCGGCAAACAGCTCTTGATGACCCGCGGCGCGCTGACGACGTTTTCGATCGCCAACGATGTCGCCAAGTATTTCGCCATTATCCCGGCGATGTTCCTGGCCTTCTACCCGCAGCTCTCGGCACTGAACATCATGGGGCTTGCCTCGCCGCAAAGCGCCATCCTGTCGGCCATCATCTTCAATGCGCTGATCATCGTTGCACTGATCCCGCTGTCGTTGAAGGGCGTGAAATATCGCGCCGTCGGCGCCGGTGCGCTTCTGTCGCGCAACCTGCTCATCTACGGCCTCGGCGGCGTTATCGTACCGTTCATCGGCATCAAGGCCATCGATGTGGCCATCACCGCTCTTGGTCTCGTGTAAAACGGCCTCGTTTAAAGGATTATCCCAATGCTGAAACAATTGAGACCAGCCCTTGTAATGATCGTGGCAATCACGATCATCACCGGCCTTGCCTATCCGCTCGGCATGACGAGCATCGCCCAGGCCCTGTTCCCGCATCAGGCCAATGGCAGCCTCGTCGAAAAAGACGGAACCGTTGTCGGCTCGACGCTGATTGGTCAGGTCTTTGCCGGCGATACCTATTTCCACGGCCGTCCGTCGGCTGCCGGCGATGGTTACAACGCGGCCGCCTCCAGCGGCTCCAACCTCGGCCCGACCAATCCGAAGCTGCTGGATCGGATCAAAACAGAAGCCGAAGCCTTGAAGGCGACCAATCCCGGCGCTGCGGTGCCGATGGATCTGGTCACGACATCGGGCAGCGGGCTTGATCCGCACATCACGCCGGAAGCTGCCTATTTCCAGGTTCCGCGCGTTGCCAAGGCTCGCGGCATGGACGAGGGCAAGGTCCGCGCGCTTGTTGATCAGGCAGTCGAGGCCCGCGAACTCGGCATCCTCGGCGAACCGGCGGTCAACGTCTTGGCGCTGAACATGGCGCTTGATAAAGCTGTCTAGCCCCGGTGGGTCGCTGCCTTGCGCGTCGAAATCGCCGCGCAAGGCAGGCAGGAGTTCGATTGACCGGATCGCTCCCAAATCGCGTAGGATTTCAGGAACTGTCCGGTATGATCCGAAGCGGCATCTGGCCGCTTTTCCGCATTGATGGAGAAAGACTGAGTGAGCATGCGAGATGACGGCCGCGACATGGATGGAAGACCGTCCCCCGACGCCCTCCTACAGCGGGCCGAACGGGAGACCCGTGGCCGCCTGAAGATCTTTCTGGGCGCAGCGCCGGGCGTCGGCAAGACCTACGAAATGCTCACCTCCGGCCACGCCAAGAAGGCCGATGGCGTCGATGTCGTAATCGGCGTGGTCGAGACCCACGGCCGCAAGGAGACCGAGGCGCTGGCCAATGGCTTCGAGGTCATTCCGCGATCGGCGATCGACTACAAGGGCCGCCACCTCGAGGAAATGGATATCGACGCCATTCTCGCCCGGCGCCCCGGCCTTGTGCTTGTCGATGAACTGGCGCACACCAATGCGCCGGGCAGCCGTCATCCCAAGCGCTACCTGGATGTGCAGGAACTGCTGTCGCGCAGCATCGACGTCTATACGACGCTCAACATCCAGCATGTCGAAAGCCTGAATGACGTCGTCGCCCAGATCACGCGCATTCGCGTGCGCGAAACCGTTCCCGATTCGATCATCGACCGTGCCGATGATATCGAGATCATCGACTTGACGCCGGAAGACCTGATCAAGCGGCTGCATGATGGCAAGGTCTATGTGCCGAAGACGGCACAACGGGCACTGGAAAACTATTTCTCGCCCGGAAACCTGACGGCACTGCGCGAACTTGCCCTTCGCCAGACGGCGCAGCGGGTTGACGAGCAATTGTTGACGCACATGCAGGCCCATGCGATCTCCGGTCCCTGGGCCGCCGGTGACCGGGTGCTTGTCTGTGTGGACGACCTGCCGCGTAGCGCATCCCTCGTGCGGTACGCCGCCCGTCTGGCCGATCGCTTGCGCGCGCCCTGGGTTGCGCTGCACGTGGAGACAGCCCGATCGATCCACCTCTCCGAAGCCGCCCGTGACCGCATCGCCGCGACGCTTCGGCTGGCCGAACGGCTAGGCGCCGAAGCGCTGACCAGGCCGGGCTCCGACGAAGTCGAGGAGATCGTCCGTGTCGCCGCTTCGAGCAATGTCACCCATATCGTCGCCGGCACGCCGAAAATGTCCCGGTGGCGGGAGTGGCTCCAAGGCTCGGTGACCAGCCGGCTCATCCGAAACGCAGGCGACATTAGTGTCCATGTCATCGCTGGAGATGACCGGGAGGGTGATTCCGTCGCAACGGGCATCAAGACGGCGCCCGCGCCGACCCAGTTCAAAATCAGACCCTATATCCTTGCGACGCTCTATGTCGGCTGCGCACTGGGTGTTGGTGTTCTGCTCGATCAGTCGCTCGACGTGCGTAACATCGCGTTGGTCTTCCTGATGGCGGTCTTGGCGTCGGCGGTAACCGAGGGATTGAAACCAGGCCTCTATTCCAGCGTGATCAGCGCTCTGGCTTTGAATTTCTTCTTTCTCGATCCGCACTATACGTTTGTAATCGACGACCCGGAAAGCATTGTCGCATTCGGCTTCTTCTTCGTCGTGGCGATCATCGCTAGCAATTTGACCGCAAGCGTGCAGCGGCAGGCCGCCGCCGCCCGCCTGCGTGCGCGTACGACCGAAGACCTCTATCTGTTCAGCAAGAAATTGGCAGGTACCGGCACGCTGGACGATGTGCTCTGGGCAACGGCGTTCCAGCTCGCGTCCATGTTGAAGGTGCGGGTGGTTCTGCTCCTGCCGGAAGACGGGACGATCGCGGTAAAGGCCGGCTATCCACCGGATGACACGCTTGATGATGCCGACATCGCCGCTGCGCGCTGGGCTTGGGAGCACAATCGTGCCGCCGGCCGCGGTGCCGATACGCTGCCGGGCGCGAAACGTCTTTATGTGCCTTTGCGCACCGGCCGGGCCGCCGTTGGCGTCATCGGTCTCGACAATGATCGGCAGGGGCCGCTCCTAAGCCCGGAACAGCAACGGCTGCTCGATGCGCTCGCCGATCAGGCAGCACTTGCCATAGAACGCGTACAGCTTGTTGCCGATGTCGACAACGCGCGATTGGCCGAGGAGGCCGGCCGCCTCCGCTCGGCGCTGCTGACCTCGATCTCGCACGACCTGAAGACCCCGCTTGCCGCCATCATGGGGGCCGCCGGCACCCTGCGGGATTATCAGTCGGCGCTCCCCGAGGAAGACCGCCTCGAGCTTCTGACCACGGTGACCGACGAATCCGAGCGGCTGAACCGGTTCATCGCCAATCTTCTCGACATGACCCGGATAGAGTCCGGCGCCATGGAACCGAACGCGGCCTTTCACTATACCGGCGATATCGTCGGCAGCGCCTTGCGCCGGGCACGCAAGATCCTGGCCGACCATACAGCGGATGTTCAGGTTCCCGCCGATCTGCCGATGGTCCGGGTGGATCCAGTCCTGTTCGAACAGGTGCTGTTCAACCTGCTCGACAACGCGGCCAAATATGCGCCCGAAGGTTCGACGATCCGTGTGCGGGCGGAAAGCAATGGCGAACGTATCCTCGTCAGGGTTTCCGACGAGGGGCCGGGCATCCCCGATGGTGATCTGGAGCGCGTCTTCGATACATTCTATAGGGTGCGTAAGGGCGATCACGTTCGGGCGGGAACCGGACTTGGCCTGTCGATCTGCCGGGGCTTCGTCGAGGCGATGGGCGGCATTATATCGGCGGAAAACCGCACGGACCGCTCCGGTGCCGTTTTCACCATCAGCCTGCCGCTTCTGCCGAATGCCCCCAATCTGAAGGATATGAAATGACCCTTTCGACCGTGAAAATTCTGGTCGTTGATGATGAGCCGCCCATCCGTCGGCTGCTGCGCGTGGGCCTTGCGACGCAGGATTATGCCGTCAGCGAAGCCGGCAACGGCAAGGCTGCGCGGGAGAGCGTTGAGAACGAACTGCCCGACCTGATCCTGCTCGATCTCGGCCTGCCAGACATGCCGGGCCACGATCTCCTGCGCGGCTGGCGCGAGGAGGGTTTGACGCTGCCGATCATTATCCTGTCGAGTCGCACCGACGAGGCCGGGATCGTCAGGGCGCTGGAACTCGGTGCCGACGATTATGTGACGAAACCGTTCGGCATGAACGAGCTGGTGGCGCGTATCCGTGTGGCGCTGCGCCACCGGCTGCAGCAGCAGGGCGAAAGGCCGCTGTTCCAGACCGGGGGCCTGTCGGTCGATCTGGTCAAGCGCATCGTCAAGGTCGACGGCCGCGAGGTGAAGCTCTCGCCGAAGGAATACGACATCCTGCGCATGCTTGTGCAGCATGCCGGCAAGGTGCTGACGCACAAGTTTCTTCTGAAAGAGGTCTGGGGCAATGCCGACGACGTGCAGTATCTGCGCGTTTATGTGCGCCAGCTTCGCCAGAAGATCGAGGTGACCCCCGACCAGCCGCAATACATCACCACTGAAACCGGCGTCGGCTACCGCCTGCGCGAAGCCGACATTTAGCCGGCTTGCGGCTACACGCTATTGCGGTTCAGCCAATTGCGCAGAACGGTAATGCCCTCCGGGACATGCAGGCGGCCGAAACCGACGCGCAGGCAATTCTCCGGTACCGGGGTGAGCTCGGAGCGATAGACGCTCGACGGCAAGAAGAACACGCCGGCCTCCTCGACCGCGCGCCGGGCAAATTCCTCGACGCCTTCCGGCCCCTTGTAGCGGATGAATGCGACGCAGCCGCCATCCGGCTCGCGCCAGTCGAACAGATGGGAAAAGTCGGCGAAAAACGTATCCCACTCGGCGATGTTGCTGCGGACGATGGACCGCGTCCGCGCCAGAATCTTGTCGCGGTTCTTCAGCCCGATGCGAGCCAGAACTTCCGAGGGTGCCGAATTGCAGATCGACAGGAAATGCTTGTAGCGCTCGCAACGCGTGAGAAAGTCACGATCCTTACAAGCCAGCCAACCGATCCTGAGCCCCGGAAGCCCATAGGCCTTCGACATGACGTTGAGCGAAATCCCGCGCTCGTACACATCCACGGCCTGCGGCAGGCGCAGCGTTTCGTCCTTCTCGATCAGCCGGTAGACCTCGTCGCTGAACAGCCAGATGCCATGCTTGCGGCAGAGAGCGACGAGAGCATCGAATGTCGCGCGCGGCAGGATCTTGCCGGTCGGGTTGTTGGGGAAATTGACGGAGATCAACCTGGTATTCGGCTGCAGTGCTGCTTCGACGAGGCCCAAGTCGAGGTTCCAGTCGTTGTCGATATCGAGCGCTACGCCGGTAACGGCACAGATGCTGAGCGGAATGGTTTCGGCCGCCTGATAGTTAGGCGTGATGACGATGGCATGGTCGTCCGGCGTGAGCAGCACCTTCATCGCCACATAGATCGCCTCCTCGGCGCCGGCAAAGCAGATCAGGTTTTCCGGCTGAACCGTGTCGTAGGTTCGCGCGATTTCCTGCCGCAGCACCGGTGCGCCAAAGGTCTCCGTGTAGCCGAGGCTGAGATTGTCGAAATCAGCGCGATCTTCATCGCTGGCCATCGCCAGAAGCTCCGGCAGGCGCATGCTTTCCGCGTCCGACGCCGTCATGTTGTAGCTGGCGGTGAACTCCCATTTGGACATGAAGGTTTCGAGCACAAAATCGCGCATCGGCTTGGTCATCGCGGTTCTCCTTGAACGGCAGCGTCCTGTTTCTGGCGGATGGAGCTAAGGCGGTTGTAGATCGTCGCCCGGGATAGTTTCAGGATCTCGGCGACATAGGGAACGGCCTTGCGGATGGCGAAGACGCCGCGGGCATCGAGCAGCGCGATCAGACCATCCATATCAGCGCTGGTCAGTCCTGCGAGGCTGGTTCTGTGTGTCGTCAGGAACTCGCCGATCACGGAATTGACCGCCTCGCGCCAATCCTCGGCCATCAGCGCCGAGGTTTTCGGCATGGGAGCGGCGATATCCATCATCGATTTCAACTGGTCGAAGATGCCGGCAAAGGCCTCGATGTCGTGATTGATGCACAAGAGGCCGATCGGATTGCCATCGGCATCGCGCAGGACAGAGGTGATCGCCTTCAGCCTGCGGCCATCCCAGTTGGATTTGCCGTAGGGACCGATCACGTCCTCATCAAGGCTCGAGACCAGTCCAGCCTCGTTGAGCGAACTATCCCCCGATCGGCGTTTCGAAAAGGCATTGGCGATGTGAAAGACCAGTCCCGTTTCGAGATCATGCAGAACGGCCTCCACATGCGGTGAAAACAGCATGGCAACGGCGTCGCAGACGGGAATGAAGGGCGTCAGTGGATGAGACATGCCGTCTTATCCATCGGTTTTGACAAATTGTCAATATAGACGAAAAGACAATTTACCGTGTGGACAACGGCTGACCGGAATTGAGTTGCCGCTGAAATTCCGGATCGCGCTGCGATAGCTTCTTGTGCAGATGGACCATCATCCCGGCGGCAAAGAGCGGGGTGAGCAGGTTGAGAAGAGGCACAGCCAGAAACGCAGCAAGGATAAGACCGCTGAGGAAAACGGTGCCGGCATGCTTGGCGCGGAATAGCCGCGCTTCCGCAGGTGGACGATGGCGCATAGCGGCGAATTCGAAGAATTCACGCCCCAGCAGATAACCGTTGACCAGGAAGAAGGCGATCAGGTTGACGCCGGGGATGAGCAGCAGAAACAGCGCGATGATGTTGCCTGCAATGATGACGCCCAGGAATTTCAAAGTGCCGGCGATCGCTTCCCCCAGCGGCAAGGGTTTGCCGGCGGGCTCATCCGGGTAGTCACGCTTCTCGACCACCTCGGCGACGTCATCGAGAAAGAAGCCGGCGATCAGTGCCGTGACCGGAGCCAGCAGCAATGCCAGCACAAGTGCCAGCCCGAAGCTTGCGAAAATACCGACAATGAAGGTAAACCACCCCGCCCAGCCGGGCGTTCCCGGTATCAGCGCATCGAGCCACGGCAGCGCGAGATAGATGAACAGTTCGCGCAAGGCGAACCACAATCCCACCAGCGCCAGAAGTGTCAAGCCCAGCACTTTCCAGAAGACGGAGCGCGTTTCCGGCGCAAAAAGATTGGCAAAGGAAAGCCGCGCCGCGTCGAGTATCATCCGGTATCTCCTTGAAGGGCGTTCTTGCTGCTCTCGGGGCATGTAGGCGGAGCACGGCTGTCGGGCAAGGCCGCTTGGCTTGAGGCTTTGGAAAGTCGGCTGAAAATCATGTGCGCATGAAGTGGAATGCGCTGCCAAATCTGTTGCTGCGTCGATATGATGACAGAATCCTGGCAATGCGGAGTGATGAGACGATGGGTAGAGTGGACGCAAACAAGTCAGTAGCAGGCCTTTCGGTGCTGTTGCAGTCCGGTGCCCTCGATCCTGTCGAATTGGCAGAGATTTCGCTGGAAAAGATAGCCGGCTACCAGGATAAATCGGTCTTTACCGAGGTGTTGGGCGAGCGCGCATTGGCGGAGGCCAAGTTGTCCTCTCAGCGCATCCGCTCCGGGAGGTCCCTCGGCCTGCTCGATGGCATTCCCGTCGCCTGGAAGGATCTGTTCGATACCAGGGGAACGGTGACGACGGCAGGCTCCGCCGTGCTGGCCGATCATCCGCCCGCAGCAACCGATGCAGCCGTCGTCTCGGCTCTCGCCGGTGCCGGAATGGTCAGCGTCGGCCGTACCAATCTCAGCGAGTTCGCCTTTTCCGGTCTCGGCATCAATCCACACTACGGGACGGCGCATAACCCCGCGTCGCGTGATGTGCCGCGCATTCCGGGTGGCTCGTCGGCCGGGTCGGGCGTCGCCGTGGCTGCCGGTCTGGTGCCCGTGGCGATCGGTACGGACACCGGCGGCTCCATCCGCATTCCTGCCGCCTTCAATGGGATCGTCGGCTACAAGGCGACGCGCGGTCGCTATTCGATGCAAGGTGTCTTCCCGCTGGCAAAAAGCCTCGATTCGCTCGGGCCACTCTGCCGCACTGTGCAGGACGCCGTCTGGATCGATGCCGCCATGCAGGCCCGTACCGCGCCGGATATCCGCCGGGCGGATATGAGCGGCCTGAAGCTCGTCATTCCCGAAACGGTCGTTTTCGACGACGCCGAACCGGGTGTGGTTGCGGCCTTCGAGGCTGCGATTTTGCGACTCGAGAAGGCCGGAGCCCGGATCACGCGCCGCGCTTTCCCGCTCTTTGCCGAGGTTCTTGAAATCATGGCACGCCATGGTGCCCTCGTCACCGCCGAGGCCTTCGCTCTCCACAAGGGGCGGCTGGAAGGGCCGGAGGCAGCTCGGATGGACCAGCGCGTTGTCGTTCGCACCCGACTGGGCGAGAAGATCGCGATGACCGACTACATCGCCATCCTCGATGCCCGCCAGCGGATGATCGCCACTTTCGCAGATAGCCTCGAGCCGGGTGAACTGATCGCCCATCCGACATTGCCGCATGTGGCGCCGCCGATCGCGCCGTTGCTTGCCGATGACGACCTGTTCTTCAAGATCAACGGCCGGACCCTGCGCAACACATCAATCGGCAATTTCCTCGATGGTTGCGGCGTCTCCATCCCATGTGGCGCGGGCGATGCCGGCTTGCCTGTCGGTTTCCTTCTGTCCGGCCAGAAAAACGAGGATGATTATCTCCTGTCGGCAGCGCTTTCGGCGGAGGCCGTCATTCGTGGTGACGCATGATCGTTTGCTTCGACATCGGCGGATCGGCCATCAAGGGTGCCGTCGCCCATTCCGCGGATCGGATCGCGCCGCTCGGGCGTCGGGTCACACCGCTCGATGATTTCGGGGCATTTGTGGAAACGCTTCGTAATGTCGTCGCAGAAGCCGGAGAAAAACCTGATCGCATCGCCATATCGATCACCGGTGTCGTCGATCCGGAGACGCAAGCGATCAAATGTGCCAACATTCCCTGTATCGACGGGCGCAGGCTTGCAGCGGAATTGTCCACCTTGCTTGAGTTGCCCGTGCTGATCGCCAATGACGCCGACTGTTTCGCGCTGGCGGAGGCCGGTGCTGGCGCGGGACGCGGTTACCGGATCGTGCTGGGTGCTATTCTCGGCACCGGCGTCGGCGGCGGTCTTGTGGTCGATGGCCGGCTCATCAACGCTGAGGGTGGGTTTGCCGGTGAATGGGGCCATGGACCGGCGGTGGCGTCGATGGCCGGCACGCCGCCCGTCGCAATCCCCATCTTTGACTGCGGCTGCGGCCAGCGTGGTTGCGTCGATACGATCGGTGGCGCTCGCGGCATGGAGCGCCTGCACCTGACATTGCACGGCAAGGCACTGTCCAGCCATGAGATCACCACCCTCTGGCAGGAGGGCGATGCCGACGCAGCTCGGACCATCGATGTGCTGGTCGATCTCATCAGTTCTCCCCTGGCGTTGACCGTCAATATCACCGGAGCAACGATCGTCCCTGTCGGTGGCGGGCTTTCCAATGTGACGCCATTGATCGCTGAGATCGACAAGGCGGTGCGCACCCGAATTCTGCGAAAATTCGATCGGCCCTTGGTGGTGCCCGGCGAATGCCGCATCGAGCCAGGCCTGATAGGGGCTGCCGTTCTCGGTCTCGGGGGAGAGCTGCGATGACGAATATTCTCCTGGAAGTCTGTGTCGAGGATGCAGCCGGTCTTCGGGCCGCGGTCAATGGCGGCGCCGACCGGATCGAGTTGTGCTCAGCCCTGTCCGTCGGCGGCCTCACCCCATCGCCGGGCCTGATGGCACTGGCCGGCAAACTCCACATTCCAGTCTATGCGATGATCCGGCCGCGACCGGGCGACTTCGTTTTCGATGCCAGCGACATCGACGTCATGCGCACCGAGATCGATACTGCGCGGTCGGCCGGTCTTGCCGGCGTCGTTCTCGGCGCAAGTCGGCTCGACGGTCGCCTCGATGTCGCAACATTGCGGGCGCTGATCGACCATGCGAGCGGACTGGGCCTGACGCTGCACCGCGCCTTTGATCTGGTTCCGGATTTCAACGAAGCGGTCCAGATCGCCGTCGATCTCGGTTTCGAGCGGATTCTGACCTCCGGCGGCGCAAAAAAGGCGTCAGGCGGCATGGATGTCCTTGCGTCCGTTATCAGTGCCGCCAAAAGCCGGATTTCGATTATGCCAGGTTCGGGAGTAACGCTGCAGACGATTGACGGACTTCTGTCCCGTCTTCCGGTGACGGAGGTCCATTCTTCCTGCTCGGTCGATCAGCCGGCTCACGATGCCCGGCTGGTGTCGCTCGGCTTTGTCGCGCCAAGTGCCCGGCAAACGGACACGCAGGTGGTACGGCTGCTCAAGGCGCGGCTGACCGCGGCGCCCTGAGATTTCCGCTTAAGCCTGGAAAACGCGTGTGCCGCCGATCCAGGTCGAGGCCATCTCCAGGCCTTCCGTCAAAAGCACGAAATCGGCGTCGAGACCCGGCAACAGCCGGCCCTTGCGGGCGGCGACGCCGGCGGCATCTGCGGGATAGGCCGATGCCATGCGCAGCGCTTCGTCGAGCGGCAGGGCCAGTTTTTCATGGGCGAACCGCACGGACGACAGCATGTCGATATCGGCGCCAGCCAGCGTACCGTCAGCCAGCGTCAGGCGTCCGTCCTTGCGGAAGATCTCGCGACCATTGAGGAAGAAACTGGTCTGGTCGGAGCCGATCGTCGACATCGCATCGGTGACGATGAAGATTCTGCCCGGACCGTTCTTGGCGCGCAACGCTACGCCCATCGATGCCGGATCGACATGGAAACCATCGGCGATGATTCCTGCGTGCAGGCTGCCGATATCAAGGGCTCCGCCAACGACGCCCGGCTCGCGATGGCCGAGCGGGCTCATTGCGTTGAACAGATGGGTGACGGTGCGTGCGCCTGCCTTGGCATACTCCATGATGGTCTTGTAGCCGGCATCCGTATGGCCGAGGCTGACGATGATGCCGGCATCAGCCAAGGCCTTTACCTGTGCCGCTGTTGTGTTTTCGGGAGCAACCGTCACCATCATGGCGTCGAAAACGCCGGCGCAGGCCAGCATGGCGTCAAGATCGGCCTGATCCATCGGCCGGATCAGCGCCGGGTCGTGCGCACCCTTGCGGGCAACGGAAAGATGCGGTCCTTCCAGATGAAGGCCGAGGAATCCGGGTACGTTTTCGGCCTTGGCTTGCATGCCGCCCGCAATCGTCCGGGCGCGAATCTCGAACGTGTCGGTGATCAGCGTGGGCAACAGGGCCGTGGTACCGAATTGCGCGTGGGCGGCACAGATCGTGCGGATGGCATCGACGTCCTGCCGGTCGTTCAGCATCACGCCGCCGCCGCCGTTTACCTGAAGATCGATGAACCCCGGCACCAGCAATTGCCCGTCTGCGCCGATTGTCTCGGTGCCCGCGGGCAGATCGTTCTCCGGCAAAATGCCGGTGATCGTGCCGCCAGCGATGAGCAGCGCCTGGTCGTCATGCCAGAACAGGCCGTCGAAAATCCGGGCTCCGGTGATTGCTGTCGGCGCGGTCATCTCGTCTCCGTAACCTTCTTGAGAGCGACGGGCGCATCCGGGTTGAGACCACGCGACCTCGACCACGCTTCGACGAAGCCATAGAACGGCAGGATCAATGTCAGGGCGTCGGTGATCGGATGACCGGTCTCGACGAAGGGCAGGATTTTCGCCGACTTCGCTTCGGACGAGGTGACGAAGGCAAGCGCACCCTTGGCGCTAAGCCCGTCAAGAATGCCGGTGACGGAGCCTTCCGCTGCGTCTCGCGCCGCAAGCCCGATGACAGGGAAGCGCTTTTCGACCAGCGCGACCGGCCCGTGCAGCACTTCCGCCGCCGAATAGGCTTCCGCGTGCATGCCGGAGGTTTCCTTGAACTTCAGCGCGGCTTCGCTGGCGATGGCCAGAGCCGGGCCGCGACCAAGCACGAACAGCGATTCCGCGTCGCCAAGTTCGTCGGCCAGCATTTGCCAATCGAGTTTCACGGCCTTGGCAAATTGAGCCGGCAGATCGGCGACGGCGCGCTGCAGCGCAGCGTCTTCTGTCCATTCGCCAAGGATGGCAAGGCCCGCAACGATGGAATTGACATAGGACTTGGTAGCCGCAACGGCGAGTTCCGGCCCGGCAAGGATATCGAGCGGATGGGTGCTGGCTTCCGAGATCGGCGAGGGCAGGGTGTTGGTAAGCGCGATCGTCACTGCACCGGCTTTGGTCGCTGCGTCAGCCATCGCAACAATATCGGGGCTCTTGCCGGATTGCGAGATGGCGATCGAAGCAGCTCCCCGAAGGCGCATTTGAGCGCCATAGATGGATGCCAGCGACGGGCCGAGCGAGGCAACCGGCCGACCAGTCGAAAGCTCGATCGCGTATTTCAGGAATAGCGCGGCATGGTCGGAGGAACCGCGGGCGATCGTGACGAGGAAGGCTGGATCCTTGGCACGCAGGGCCGCGCCCGCCTCCTTCACTGCGCCCTTGGACTGCTCGAGGAGCCGAGCCGCAGCTTCCGGGGTCTCATCGATTTCACGACGCATATTCGTCTGCATGATCTTGTCTTTCTTGGCTGTGCCGTTTTCAGGAATCCGGCTTAGGATTCCGGCAGGGTCAGTTCGGCAACGAAGTCGTAGGCGTCGCCGCGATAGAGCGATCGGGTGAATTCCACGACCCGGCCGGAGGCGAGGTAGGAGATGCGTTCGATGGAAAGGCTGGCCGATCCCACCGGGACGCCGAGCATCGCCGCATCCGGATCCTTCAGGCTGCAGGCCGAAATCCGTTGCACGGCGCGCACCGGCCGAGACTTGGTCTTGTCGAGTTCGGCATAGAGCGATGTGCCGATCCGGATAGGGTCCGGCAGGAATTCGCTGGAAATGCTCGCCCGCTCGATGGCAAGCGGCATGTCGTCTGCAATGCGCAGGCGACCCAGACGCGCCACAAGCGAATCGGCGGCAAGGCCGAGCACCATCATCTCGTCGGGCGAGGGATGAAAGAGCCCGCGCTCGATCCATTGTGCCGTCGTCGTCAATCCCCGCCGTTGCATGTCCTCGGTAAACGAGGTCAGCCGCGACAGTGACTGCTGGACGCGGTTCACCGGCTTGACGACAAAGGTGCCGGAGCCGTGACGGCGCACCAGCAGGCCGTCCTTGACCAGATCATCGACAGCCTTGCGTACCGTCACGCGGCTGATACTGGCATAATCGGCCAGATCGCGTTCCGGCGGCAGGGCGTCACCGTGATTGAGCTTGCCCGAGAGGATCGCGTCTTCCAGGGATTGCCGCAGCTTCAGATAGAGCGGACCGGATCCTCCGCCCTGCAAGCCCTCCAGCGGCAGTATGGCCTCCAGATGCTGGGTCATGTCGTGGACCCCGCGGCAAAGCGTTTGGCGGCGAGCGCGACAGAGCCGGTCAAGGCGTCCGCTTCCGGTTCCATGAACAATGGCTGGTGCCGCTCGGCAAGCCAAGGGCGATAGATCGGAGCCAGCCCGCCGAGCAGGCAAAGCTTGCGGCTGCCTTGTGCCACCACTGCGTCCAGCGCCTCGTCGATGGTTTGTGCCGAGCTGCGCAGCAGTGCGATCGCGACCGGATCGTTTTGCCCGGCATACTCGAAAACCTTCGGCGCAAAACGGCCGAAATCACCGGGTCGGGCCGCGCGTGCAAATTCAACGACCTCGCGCGGATCGTTGTTGAACTCGGCCATGACGGCATCGGTCAGCGGCGATGAGGGGTGGATCTGGTCGAAGGCCAGGACGCTTTCCTGCAGAAGGGCGTGGCCGAGCCGGGCGCCGCTGCCGAGATCGCCGATCTGAAAGCCCCACCCGCCGATATAGCGGATCTCGTCCCGCTGACGGGATATATAGATGGAACCGGTACCAAGGATGGCCACGGCGCCGTCGCTATCGCCTAGCGCGCCCTGCAATGCGATCAGCCCATCGGATTCGATGTCGGCTTTGGCGAAAGGCAAGCGCTCCTTCACATAATGGACGGCATCGCCGACATTGCTGCCGGCAACGCCGAGCAGCGCGCAGGCTGAGCCGATCTCCGAGGGGGCGATGTTTGCCTCCTCGAACGCAGCCGTGGCTGCGCCGACAATGTGGATCAGGGCATTGTCGGGATCGGTCAGAATGTTGGCAGCGCCGCTTTTACCTCGCCCGAGGATGCGCCCATCGGCGCCCGCTACAGCCGCGCGGCAGCTCGTGCCCCCGCCGTCGATTCCCAGAATGTAATGTGGCATGGATACCTCCGGGAAAAATGATACCAAAAAAATACCATTAACCAAGGGGGATTTGGTCTTTAATTGGATTTATCTATTAAATATCTGAAATAACGCCATTATTTTATAAAATTGAATTTTTCTTCGACCGGAAGTTAATTTTTCCTAGACAATTGGTATTTTTTTGGCATTAATTTGCGGAGAGGGAGATTGAGCGTATGCCATCAGCGAAAACCGAAGAGCGTCATGACAAGGCGATGGGGCTGGATGCGATTCATCCGGCGCTCGCGCTTCGTCTGCTTGCATCCGGTCAGCAGGCCGCGGCGAAGGCTGTTGACGCCGCAATCGAACCTCTTGCTGCTGCCGCGCAGATTGCTGCAGAGGTGCTCGCAAGCGGCGGGCGCCTGGCCTATGCCGGTGCCGGCAGCTCTGGTCTGATGGCCATGACCGACGCACTGGAATTGCCCGGCACCTACGGAATTGCGCACGATAAAGTCGTCGTGCTTCTCGCCGGCGGTGCCGCGAGCCTGACTGATCTCGCTGGCGGTTATGAAGACGACATGGACCTGGCGCGCAAGGATGTGCGCGATGCCGGCATCGGCGCGGGTGATTGTCTGATCTCTGTGTCTGCAAGCGGTTCGACACCCTATGCACTGGCTGCTGCTGATGAAGCCCGGCAGCGCGGGGCACGGGTCATCGCCATGGCTAACAATCCCGGTGCTGTCCTTTTCGAGAATGCGGAAGTGTCCATTCTTCTGCAGACGCCGCCCGAGGTCGTCTCCGGATCGACCCGCATGGGCGCAGCAACGGCGCAGAAGATCGCCTTCAATATGTTTTCCACGCTTGTCGGCATTCATCTTGGCCATGTCTACGATGGACATATGGTCAATCTGAAGGCCGACAATGCGAAACTGCGCGGACGGGCCATCCGCATCGTCTCCGATATCGCCGGTATCGGCGCGACGGAAGCCGGCCGTTATCTCACGACATCATCGGGCTCGGTAAAGATCGCCATTCTTCTTGCTGCTGGGGCAAAAGACGTGGCGGCTGCGGAAGCAGCACTTGCCGAGGCCGGTCAAAACTTGCGCCGTGCCTTGTCTGGCGTCGCGGCACATTGATCTGGGTTTCAAAACCGCGCCAAACCGGCGCACATAAGAGGGAGAACGTAATGACCCGCACTACCTTGAAAGGCTTGCTGCTTGCATCCAGCATCCTCGGCTCCGCCGGGCTGGCGCACGCTGAAGACGTCACGCTGACGATCGAAAGCTGGCGCAATGACGACCTGACCATCTGGCAGGAAAAACTCATTCCGGTGTTCGAAGCCAAGAACCCGGGCATCAAGGTCGTCTTCGCGCCGAGCGCACCGACCGAATACAACGCTGCGCTGAACGCCAAGCTCGACGCCGGCTCCGCTGGTGACCTCGTCACCTGCCGTCCGTTCGACGTCTCGCTCGAACTCTACAACAAGAAGCACCTCGCCGACCTCACGGGTCTCGCCGGCATGGAGAACTTCTCGCCGGTCGCCAAGTCCGCCTGGACGACGGACGACGGTTCGGCGACGTTCTGCGTGCCGATGGCTTCGGTCATCCACGGCTTCATCTACAACAAAGACGCCTTCGACAAGCTCGGCATCACAATCCCGGCAACGGAAGCAGACTTCTTCGCCGCCCTCGACAAGATCAAGGCTGACGGCACCTATATCCCGATGGCCATGGGCACGAAGGACCTCTGGGAAGCTGCGACCATGGGCTACCAGAACATTGGCCCGACCTACTGGAAGGGTGAGGAAGGCCGCGCCGCTCTCATCAAGGGCGAGCAGAAACTGACCGATGAGCCGTGGGTCGAGCCCTACCGCGTTCTTGCCAAGTGGAAGGATTATCTCGGCGACGGTTTCGAAGCTCAGACCTATCCGGACAGCCAGAACCTGTTCACGCTCGGCCGCGCCGCCATCTACCCGGCCGGCTCCTGGGAAATCGGCCTGTTCAACAGTCAGGCCCAGTTCAAGATGGGCGCCTTCCCGCCGCCGGTTAAGGCCGCTGGCGACGCTTGCTATATCTCCGATCACACCGACATCGGCGTTGGCCTGAATGCCAAGAGCGCGCATCCGGAAGAAGCCAAGAAGTTCCTGACTTGGGTTGCTTCCCCGGAATTCGCCGACATCTACGCCAACGCACTGCCCGGCTTCTTCAGCCTGAATTCGACAGCGGTGAAGATGGCCGATCCGCTTGCGCAGGAATTTGTGTCCTGGCGCGAAAAGTGCAAGCCGACCATCCGCTCGACCTACCAGATCCTGGCGCGCGGCACCCCGAGCCTCGAAAACGAGACCTGGGTGGAATCGGCGAACGTGATCAACGGCACAGATACCCCGGAAGTTGCCGCCGAAAAGCTGCAGAAGGGCCTCGACAGCTGGTACAAGCCGGCGAAGTAAGCTTGGGCTGGGGCAACGCCCCTCATCCTAACCCTCTCCCCCGCATGCGGGGAGAGGGGACTACTGAGTTTGCGGCTCCTCCCTTCTCCCCGTTCACGGGGAGAAGGTGCCTGACAGGGCGGGTGAGGGGCCTCACGAGGTCGGACGGTCTCCTGCGAAAAAGCATGGCGTCCAGCTGAAAACATGTAATCTGAAATCACATCCTGCCAGCACCTTCGGGTGTGCTGGCGACGGCATGCGCGGCGGGGACCGGCGGCGCAGCGCCTTGCCGCATATCGCGGCGATCGACGAAAAACGGGTCGGAGCGGCAAGCCATGAGCAGCGCCATATCGTCTGAGGACAACATCCAAAGTTCGGCACGGCCGAGACGCTGGCATATCCTTGTTTTCCTGTTGCCGGCCTTCATCGTCTATTCCGCGGTGATGATCCTGCCGCTAATCGAAACGTTGCGCCTGTCGCTGTACAACACGGTGGATGGCCAATCGACCTTCGTCGGGCTTGCCAATTTCCAGGTGCTGTTCGGCGAAGAGCGTTGGGCAGCCGACTTCTGGCGGGCGCTGAAGAACAACTTCATCTTCTTCGCGATCCACATGCTGGTGCAGAATCCGCTCGGTATCGCGCTTGCCGCCATGCTGTCGATCCCGAAGCTCAGGCTCGCCACGTTCTATCGGACGGCGATTTTCATGCCGACGATCCTTTCCTTCGTCATCGTCGGTTTCATCTGGAAGCTGATCCTGTCGCCGATCTGGGGTATTACGCCGTTCTTCATGGATCTCGTCGGTCTGAAGGCCTTCTTCGCGCCTTGGCTTGGCAGGCCCGGTTCGGCTTTGATCGCGGTTTCTCTGATCTCCGTCTGGCAGAATGTCGGTATCCCGATGATGCTGATCTATGCCGCTCTTCTGAATATTCCGGACGAAGTGATCGAAGCAGCCGAATGCGATGGCGTTACAGGCTGGAGCCAGTTCTGGAAGATCAAGCTGCCTTTGGTTCTGCCGGCAATCGGCATGGTCTCGATCCTGACCTTCGTCGGCAACTTCAACGCCTTCGACCTGATCTACACGGTACAGGGCGCGCTTGCAGGGCCGGATGGTGCGACCGACATTCTCGGCACCTTGCTCTACCGGACCTTCTTCGGCTTCCAGCTGCAACTCGGCGACCGTTCGATGGGCGCGACCATTGCCACCGTGATGTTCCTCATCATCCTCGCCGGCGTCTCGCTGTATCTCTTCGGCATCCAGCGGCGCGTTCGCCGCTACCAGTTCTAAGGGGACGGACCCATGTCAAAAGCACGCCTGTCGCCGCTACGCTCCGGCTTCGTTCACTTGGCGCTCGCCGGCTATACGGTCGTCGCGCTGTTTCCGGTCGTCCTGACCATCCTCAATTCGCTCAAGGACAAGAACGCGATCTTCCGCACGCCGCTGGCCCTGCCGACGGCGGAAACGTTCAGTCTGATCGGTTATACGACCGTGCTGAAACAGGGCGACTTCGTCGGCTACTTCCAGAACAGCCTGATCGTCACGGTGATCTCGATCTTCTTCGCGCTTTTGTTCGGTGCCATGGCAGCTTTCGCGCTCTCGGAATACCGGTTCAGGGGCAATATGCTGATGGGGCTCTACCTCGCCATCGGCATCATGATCCCGATCCGCCTCGGCACGGTCGCCATCCTGCAGGGCATGGTGGCTGCCGGTCTGGTCAACACGCTGACGGCGCTGATCCTTGTCTACACCGCGCAAGGGCTGCCGCTCGCCATCTTCATCCTGTCCGAGTTCATGCGCACGGTCTCGGACGACTTGAAGAATGCCGGCCGCATCGACGGCCTGTCGGAATATGCGATCTTCTTCCGGCTTGTCCTGCCGCTGGTCAGACCTGCGATGGCAACCGTTGCCGTCTTCACCATGATCCCGATCTGGAACGATCTCTGGTTCCCGCTGATCCTGGCGCCCGGCGAAGCCACCAAGACGGTGACGCTCGGTTCCCAGGTCTTCATCGGCCAGTTCGTCACCAACTGGAACGCCGTCCTCGCTGCTCTGTCGCTGGCGATCTTCCCGGTCCTCGTTCTCTACGTCATCTTCTCGCGGCAGCTGATCCGCGGCATCACCGCAGGAGCCGTCAAGTGAGCAAACCCATCCGTGTCCTCGTCGCCGGTCTCGGCAATATGGGCCGCAGCCATGCGCTCGCCTATCACAACAATCCCGGCTTCGAGATCGTCGGCCTCGTCAATCGCTCGAAGCCGGTGCTGTCGCCGGAACTTGGCGGCTATACGATCCATCCGGATTTCGAGAAGGCCTTGCAGGAGTTGAAGCCCGATCTCTGCTCGATCTGCACCTATTCCGATAGCCACGCGGATTACGCCGTCATGGCGTTCGAAGCCGGCTGCGATGTCTTCATCGAAAAGCCGCTGGCAACGACGGTGGCTGATGCCGAGCGTGTCGTGGCTGCTGCGAAGAAAGCCGACAAGAAACTTGTCGTCGGCTACATTCTGCGCCACCATCCATCCTGGATCCGCCTGATCGCAGAAGCCCGCAAGCTCGGCGGCCCCTATGTCTTCCGCATGAACCTCAATCAGCAGTCCAGCGGTCCGACCTGGATGACGCACAAGTCGCTGATGCAAACCACGCCGCCGATCGTCGATTGCGGTGTCCACTATGTCGATGTCATGTGCCAGATCACCGACGCGAAAGCTGTCGAGGTTCGAGGCATGGGCCTGCGTCTCTCGAATGAGATTGCACCGGATATGTATAATTACGGCCATCTGCAGGTGCTTTACGAGGACGGTTCGCTCGGCTGGTACGAAGCCGGCTGGGGACCAATGATTTCGGAGACGGCTTTCTTCGTAAAAGATGTGATGTCACCCAATGGCGCCGTTTCGATCGTCATGGATCCGAATGCCAAGTCGGATGACATCGACACGCATACCAAGACGGCCGTCATTCGCGTTCACAAGGCCGAAACCGGCGCAGACGGCAAATTCGTCCATAAGGACGAAGACCTGAAGATGGACGGCGAGCCGGGGCACCAGGAACTCTGCGATCTAGAGCAGGCCTATGTGCTGAAAGCCATCACTGAAAACATCAATCTAGAACGACACATGGATGATGCCGTCCAGTCGCTGCGCATCTGCCTTGCGGCGGATGAGAGCGTGCGGACTGGCCAGCCGGTCAAACTTTAAAGCAGCATGTCTCGCCGGCAGGAAATGCCGGATGAAGGCAGGGCGATAGAAAACAAGGGGCATCCCGTGGGATCACTGCAACTGAAATCCATCCGTAAGGCGTTCGGCAATCACGAAGTCCTGAAGGGCATCGACCTCGAAGTGAAGGACGGCGAGTTCGTCATCTTCGTCGGCCCCTCCGGTTGCGGCAAATCCACCTTGTTGCGCGTCATCGCCGGTCTTGAGGATGCGACCTCAGGCAGCGTCCAGATCGATGGCCAGGAAGTCATCAACACGCCGCCGGCCAAGCGCGGGATTGCCATGGTGTTCCAGTCCTACGCGCTCTATCCGCACCTGACGGTGAAGGACAATATGGGTCTTGGCCTGAAGCAGATGGGCGCGCCCAAGGCCGAAGTCGATGCCAAGGTCGGCAAGGCCTCCGCTATGTTGTCGCTGGAACCCTATCTCGCTCGCCGCCCGGCCGAGCTTTCCGGCGGCCAGCGCCAGCGCGTCGCCATCGGTCGCGCCATCGTGCGCGAACCGAAGCTTTTCCTGTTCGACGAGCCTTTGTCCAATCTTGACGCCGCCCTGCGCGTCAACACGCGTCTGGAAATCGCAAGGCTGCACCGCAGCCTCAAGGCGACGATGATCTATGTGACGCACGATCAGGTCGAGGCGATGACGCTCGCCGACAAGATCGTCGTGCTGAATGCAGGACAGATCGAGCAGATCGGCTCGCCGATGGAACTCTACAACAAGCCGGCTAACACCTTCGTTGCCGGTTTCATCGGTTCGCCGCAGATGAACTTCATCGAGGCGGGCAGACTCGGCGATAAAGATGCGAAGACCGTCGGCATCCGGCCCGAGCATATCACTTTGTCGCGCGAAAGCGGTGACTGGAAGGGCAAGGTCATTCATGTCGAGCACCTCGGCGCGGATACGATCCTCTATCTCGAAACCGAGGTCACCGGCCTCCTGACGGTCCGCCTGTTCGGCGAACATCGATACGCTGTCGATGACGTCGTTTACTCGACGCCCGACAAGGCAGCCATGCACCGTTTCGGTGCCGATGACCGTGTTCTACGCTGATCCATAAACGTGATCATATCCGAACGATGACGAAAGTTGTCGTTCGGTAACGTTTTATTGTGCGCCGCATCATCGGCTTGCGCTGCTTGTCAATTTAACATACACATCTGTTTGTATAAATTGATATGGCTACATTAGCACCCCGTTGGGTGCGCCATATCTCACTGATATTTTTAAACTTCCGGCCGAGATCGCTGTCCCTTGAGAAGAGAAGCTGATCTGCGCCGGACTTTTGCATGGAACCGACGATGCGGATGAATCGACTGATCTTGACGGCGGCTGTGGCTGGTCTGGCTCTTCTGGCCGGATGCCAGAAAGAGGACGCGCAGCAGGCTGCCCCGGCGTTTCCTCCATCGCCCGTTGCGGTCGTCACGACAAAGACCGAAGACCTGCCGATCACCAACGAGCTTCCGGGCCGGATAGCTGCGACCCGCGTCGCCGAGGTTCGCCCGCGCGTCAGCGGCATCGTCGTCGATCGCGTCTTCCAGCAGGGGTCGATGGTCAAGGAAGGCGATGTCCTTTACAAGATCGATCCCGCGCCGTTCCAGGTTTTGGTCGATAGTGCCGCAGCGACTTTGACAAGGGCGAAGGCGGTGCAGATGCAGGCGAGGCAGGCCGCCGATCGGCAGACGCAGTTGCGCAAGTCTGGTGCCGCGGCTTTGCAGCAGTACGATGACGCGATCGCCCAGTTGGCGCAGGCCGATGCCGATGTTGCGGTTGCCGAAGCGGGTCTCGCGACCGCAACTCTTAATCTGCAATATGCAAGCGTTACCGCCCCGATCAGCGGCCGCATCGGCCGTGCCCTGATCACCGAAGGTGCGTTGGTCAGCGCCAACGGAACGGAAAATCTGGCGACGATCCAGCAACTCGATCCGGTCTATGCCGACTTTACCCAGCCGGCTACCGATCTGATCCGCCTGCGCAAGGCGCTGCAGGATGGCCAGCTGATGACTGCCCATAACGAGGCAGCCGTGCAGCTGATCCTCGATGACGGCACGCCCTATGCCCAGAAGGGCAAGCTGCTTTTCTCGGAAGCTGCCGTCGACGAGACGACCGGCCAAGTGACCCTGCGCGGTGAATTCCCCAATCCCGACCTCGATCTGTTGCCGGGCATGTATGTCCGTGTGCAGATCCAGCAGGGCGTCGAGAGAAACACCATCGCCGTGCCGCAGCAGGCCGTCCAGCGCAGCAATGCGGGACAGTCGCAGGTCTATGTGGTGAACGCCGAGAACAAGGTCGAGTTTCGCAACATCACGCTCGGACGAACTGTCGGCAATCGCTGGATGGTGACCGGCGGTCTCAAGGCCGGCGAGAAGGTGATCGTCGAGGGCTTCCAGAAGATCGGCCCCGGGGCGGAAGTCGTTCCGTCCGAATGGGATCCGAACGCGAAGCCGGCTGGTGACGCGGCACCCGCCGATACT
>UCEZ01000037.1 GCA_900471525.1 Hyphomicrobiales bacterium
GGGGCAGCAGCTTCCAGCGAAGTGGCGGGCGCGGAGGCGGAGGCTTTCATGGCGGCGGTGGAGGTCGCGGCGGGGGCGGACGTGGCGGTGGAGGTCGTGGGCGATGATCATTCTCCTGGGCCAGCACCTGTCCGGTTAGAAAACCCCGCTTAAGAGTTTGCGGCCTGGCTTTGGTCTCGGCGTCCTATAGCCAGCCTCCCGTGAAGCCAGCCCGACGCAGCCCGGTCACGATCGGCTGGCACCGGTGCACGATGTTCCAGAGCAGGCCAGTCCGATAGTTTTCGATCATCAGCACGACCGGGCCCTGGTCTATGCCGAAATGATAGGGACTGACCCACCATCCCGTGTCACTGTTTTCCATCGCGTAGGTTTGGTTGAATGATGGCTTGAACCCATAAAGATGCGTCATTCCCAAATTCATTTGCGCAAAGGTTCTGACCGTCGGAATGACGATCTCCGGAGCGAAAGGCAATGAAGCAACGACCACCCATGGCGAGACGGTGCCATCATCCGGTCCGAAGGGTGCGCCGCGGGCGATATAGTCGAAGTATTCCATTTCCACGCCATCGATCCTCCTCTTGATCCAGCCTGGTCCGTCGCTTGCCGTGAACCCCCAGCAGTGCTCACCATAGCCAACAAAGTTCATGGGATTGCGAATGGCATACTCCTGCTGCACGTAGGTCGCATGGCGGCTGTTCTGGAAGTAGTCGCTGTCGTGGTCTCGCATGAATTCGTCGCGGATACCGCGGAAGTCGATCCACATATGCGAGAGCTGGTGGGTGAAGAGCGGTCCCGAGTAGAGCAGTTCGCGCCCGTAGATGTTTCTCCATTCGTAGCTTGCGGTATAGGCGGAATACGCCTCGGGCGGAAGCGGATGGGTCGGCGACCCCAGCCCCAGAATGTAAAGCAGCAGGCCCTCGTCGTATCCGCGCCAGCGATAGGGAATGAACCCGCTTTCCGGCCTCCATCCGTGGGTCAGAGTTAGTCCGTGATCGCAAGCCCAGTTCCAGTCCGCCCGTTCGTAGAGCGCATTGGCAAGCTGTCGTATTTCGACCTCATCGGCAGTCTCGCCGTCAAAGTAGGTCGCTACGGTCAATGCTCCGGCGAACAGGAATGCTGAATCGATGGTCGACAATTCACACTGCCAGACCCGGCGGCCCGTCTCAATATCGAGGAAATGATAAAAGAAACCCTTGTACCCCGACGCGTCAGGTTCCGGCCCCTGCGGGCATCCCAGCAGAAATTCCAGCCGCTTTCGGGCGATCTTGGCCGCAAATGTCCGGATTATGATGTCGCGCTCCACGACGACCGGGATCGTTGCCAATGCCATCCCGATTGCGGCGATACTTGCCGGAGCATCGGGATGGGTCTTGTCGCGAACGAGACCATTGTCGGGATTGGTGCAATGAAGATAGTAAAGCAGCGTCGTGAACTGCAGCCGACCGAGATCCTGTTCGGTCGGCATCCGATGCAGTTCCGGGTCTGTCGAGGGCATTTGGGACATATGTCTAGCCAAGGATTACCCGCACGTCGTGGAAACGACCGTCATCGATAAGTTGCGCCTCCGACAGGAAAATTCGGACCCCGCGATCCTTCCAACTCCTGGTCTGTTTCTCTTAGACGTTGTCCCCTTCCGTGGACGTTTTCCGGGCCACTTCTGCCGTGGCTCCCCACTTCCACCCGATTATCTCAGGCATGTCATCGCCGTACTTCTCGATGTACCTCCGATGCTCGATCAACTTCGAATGAATTGCCTGTTTGAAGTAGGCCGCGCGGCCGCCGAGTTGCGGCAACCGGTCGATGACATCCTCGACAAGGTGGAACCGGTCAAGCTCATTAAGGACCACCATGTCGAAAGGCGTGGTGGTCGTGCCCTCTTCCTTATAGCCGCGAACATGAAGGTTACCGTGGTTCGCCCGGCGATATGTGAGCCGATGGATCAGCCATGGATAACCATGGAAGGCAAAGATGATCGGCTTGTCTTTGGTGAACAGAGCGTCGAAATCGAGGTCTGTTAGTCCGTGCGGATGCTCCTCCGCCGGCTGGAGCTTCATCAGGTTCACGACGTTGATGACCCGCACCTTCAACTCGGGCAAGTGTTCGCGGATCAACTGAACCGCAGCCAGCGTCTCCACGGTCGGAACATCACCGCAACACGCCATGACGACATCGGGTTCGCTGTCCTTGTCATTGCTCGCCCACTCCCAGATGCCGAGACCTTCGCTGCAGTGCTTGACGGCCTCGTCCATGGTGAGCCATTGCGGCGCCGGCTGCTTGCCTGCGATGACCACGTTGACGTAATTGCGGCTGCGCAGGCAGTGGTCCGTCACGGACAGCAGGGTGTTGGCATCCGGCGGCAAGTATACCCGGATCACATCCGCCTTCTTGTTAACGACGTGATCGATGAAGCCAGGGTCCTGATGGCTGAAGCCATTGTGATCCTGCCGCCAGACGTGTGAGCTGAGGAAATAGTTCAGCGAGGCGACGGGCCGGCGCCACGGGATTTCATTGCATATTTTCAACCACTTCGCATGCTGGTTGAACATCGAGTCGATGATGTGGATGAAGGCTTCATAGCAGGAGAAGAAGCCATGGCGGCCCGTCAGGAGGTAGCCTTCCAGCCATCCCTGACATTGGTGCTCGCTGAGAACCTCCATGATGCGCCCGTCCGGGGAGAGATGGTCGTCATCCGGATAGATTTCCGCCATGTAGCAGCGATCGGTCACCTCCAGTACATCTTGCCAGCGGTTGGAGTTGTTCTCGTCCGGGCTGAACAGCCGGAAATTTTTGCTCTCCAGATTCGACTTCATCACATCGCGCAGGAATTTACCCATCACCCGCGCAGACTCGACTGTTGTCGCTCCAGGGCTGGGGACCGAAACAGCATATTGCTCGAAATCCGGCAACCTCAGGTCACGCAACAGCAGCCCGCCGTTGGCGTGGGGATTGTCGCTCATTCGGCGACGGCCTGCCGGAGCGAGCGCCGCCAGTTCGGGCCTGAACCGGCCTGCCTCGTCGAACAATTCCTCGGGCCGGTAGCTTTTCATCCATTGCTCAAGAATGCGGATGTGTTCCGGCTTGTCCATCTCGCCCATCGGCACCTGATGCGAGCGCCAGTAGTCTTCGCATTTCTTGCCGTCAATCACCTTCGGGCAGGTCCACCCCTTTGGCGTTCGAAAGACAATCATTGGCCATGCGGGCCGTTTCAAGTTGCCGCTCGTGCGTGCATCGGACCAGATTTTCCGGATCTCGCCTATGACAGTGTCGAGCGTGCCGGCAAGCTTCTGATGGACATCCTCCGGATCATGTCCTTCTACGAAATAAGGCTTGTAGCCCATGCCCTCGAAAAATTTCTGCAATTCGTCCTCGGGAATGCGGGCGAGGAAGCATGGATTGGCGATTTTGTAGCCATTGAGGTGGAGGATCGGCAGCACGCAGCCGTCGCGCGCAGGGTTCAGGAATTTGTTGCCGTGCCAGCCGGTCGCAAGCGGCCCGGTCTCAGCCTCTCCGTCGCCGACGACACAGGCGACGATAAGGTCCGGATTGTCGAAGGCCGCGCCATAGGCGTGGCTCAAGGCATATCCAAGCTCGCCGCCCTCATGAATGCTGCCCGGCGTTTCCGGCGCAACATGGCTCGGGATACCGCCAGGAAAGCTGAACTGCTTGAAGAGCTTTTTCATGCCCTCCGTGTCCTGACTGATATTCGGATAGAACTCGCTGTAGGTGCCCTCCAGATAGGCGTGAGCAACCAGCGAGGGTCCACCGTGGCCGGGACCGATCACGTAGACCATGTTGAGATCGTCCCGCTTGATAACCCGATTGAGATGAGCATAGAGCATGTTCAGGCCAGGCGACGTTCCCCAGTGCCCCAGGAGGCGCGGCTTTACATGCTCACGTTTCAGGGGCTCTGTCAGGAGCGGATTGTCGAGCAGGTATATCTGACCAAGCGAGAGATAGTTGGAAGCACGCCAATAGGCATCGATCAGGCGAAATTCGTCCGCCGACAGGGGACTTGCCGACAGTGTCTCGTCTGCAGAACGTTGTTGGACCTTTGCCGTTTCAAGCGAAGCCATCGCAGCCTCCTGGTGAAGTCGGTGTTACATCAACTGATCCAAGGCCGGAGATTAGTCCAAAGTGGCGCTTCGGCCGTAAATTATTGCAGTCTCATTACAATTCGACCGTCAATCTTCCCTTCCTCCATCCGGCGAAAGATATCGTTGACGTTTTCCAACTCGTCCCACGAGAAATGAGGAACAACCTTGCCTTCTGCCGCAAACTGTAGAGATTCCTCAAGGTCCTGACGCGTTCCCACGATCGAGCCGCGTACGGTGATGCGTTTCAACACAGTCTCGAAAACTGGCAGCGATATTTTTCCGGGCGGAAGGCCGACAAGAGCCATCGTTCCCTTCGACCGCATGAACCCGAAGGCTTGCTCCATCGCAATCGGGGAAACCGCCGTGACAAGTGCTCCATGTACCCCGCCCGTGGCCTTCTGGACCTGCTCGATCGCATCCTTGTCCTTGCCGTTGATGGTGATGTCGGCGCCAAGTTTCTTGGCTAATGCCAGCTTGTCGTCGAATATGTCTGCGGCGACCACGTGCATGCCCATCGCCTTGGCGTACTGAACTGCCATGTGACCTAGACCGCCCACCCCGGAAACAGCTACCCACTCGCCGGGGCGGACCTCGGTTTCTTTCAACCCTTTGTAGACAGTGACGCCGGCGCATAGCACCGGAGCCGCCGGTCCGAAATCGAGGCTGTCTGGCAAGCGGGCTACGAAATCAGGATCAGCAAGACCGAATTGCGCGAAGGTCCCGTTTACGGAATAGCCGGTGTTTGACTGCGATGCGCACAGCGTTTCCCAACCGGTTCGGCAATAGGGGCAGTAGCCACAAGCGCTGTGCAACCAGGCCACGCCGACGCGATCACCTTCCTTTACCCTTTTTACGCCTGCTCCCACCGCAGAGACGAACCCGACACCCTCGTGCCCTGGTACGAAGGGCGGGGTGGGCTTTACTGGCCAGTCTCCGCTCGCCGCATGAAGATCCGTGTGACAGACACCGGTTGCTTCGTATTTCACGACGATCTGTCCGTCCTTCGGACTTGGAACCGCCATATCCTCTATGACGAGTGGTGTCCGGAAGGCTCGGACAACAGCCGCTTTCATTCTTTCTGCCATGAGTTTGCTCCCTCCCTTCGATCACTTCGTGCAACGTAATGCCGCGCCCGCGAATACGTCTCGAGCAGGGAACTCAGATGCCTGTCGCGTCCTCCGGACAAGATTGCGGAAAGTGCTCGACAACGCCGCGAACGCCGTGAACATTTTCCGCGACGGTCCGCGCGGCTCTCCTGCACTCCGCCGTCACGACATTGCCCCACAGATTCACGACGCCGTCAGCAACGGTCACTTTTATGTCGAGCCCTTCCAGACCGGTGTTTTCTCCAAGTCGGGTCGTGATACTGCGCTGGATTGCCTCATCGCCGGCCGCCGTTTCATCCTGCTTGGCCGTCACAATTGCCTGAAGCAGGTCCGCCCGGCCAACGATCCCTACCAGTTCACCAACTCTCGTGACGGGAATGCGCTTTATGCCGTGTTCCTGCATTAGTTTTGAAATTCTTGTCAGTGACGTTTCCTCATCAACCGTCACCGGATCACGCGTCATCGCGTCGCCGACTTTCCACGAACTGCGTTTCACATACGCGTCGGCTCTTGCTTCGGCCGGCATCTCCATCTCAACGATTGACGCCACGACTCCGCCGCCCAGTTCCGTTCTGCGGATCAGATCGCCTTCGCTGATGATGCCGATAAGATGGCCGTCATCGTCAACGACCGGGAGGCCGCTCACGTGATTATCAAGCATGACTTTGGCTGCCTGTCTGACGCTGTTGTAAGGTGATATCTTGACGATCGTCGTCGTCATCACATCTTTCGCAAGCATCTCGGTTCCAACTCTCTCAGGATTGCAGCACCGACCTCTCCCCGGCGACATTAAACCTGTTGCGGCAATTCCACAACCAAATCGCGATCACGGCTGGCCTTTATTTGTCCGAGGCGAAGTCTAGCCGGCATAGTACCTTCCCGTAGAATATTCCTACGAAGAAATATTCTTGACTGCTGTCGATGTCAGAGCCTTTACTATTGCAATACAAACGTACTTGGAGCACTCTTGCCAGGCTTTGTTATGACCGTGGGAGAGATGCAATGCAAACCTCCATCACAAGAAGGTCCCTTATCCATTGCGCGGGTGCGGTGGCTCTCGCCTCTACAGCCGCCAACCTTCTTCCCAAAGTTGCACATGCCGAAGCCGTCAGCAGTGACATGTATTGGGACCTTGTTCGTCATCAATTCATTTTTTCCGATACTGCCATTCCCATGAATAGTGCCAATTTGTGCCCTGCCTTTCAGGCGGTGGCTGACAAGGTAGCCGAGCTTTCTCGCCTGGTGGACTATGACGTGTCTCTCAACAACAGGGCACAATTCAACAACACTCTGGCAGACACGCGCTCCAAGGTAGCCCGGCAAATCGGTGCAGCACCCGAGGAGATCGCACTGGTACGCAACACATCTGAGGCCAACAGCGTCATCACGAATGGCCTCGATTTCAAGGAGGGTGACGAAATTGTCATCTGGGACCAGAACCATGTGACGAATAATGAGGCCTGGGACATCCGGGCTCGACGTTTCGGCCTGAAGGTCGTCCGGGTTTCATTGCCTCGCCTCCCCGAAAGCGACGAGCAGATCGTCGAACTTTTCGCCAAGGCGTGCAATGACCGCACCAAGATTCTGAGCTTTACGGAATGCTCGAATGTCAGTGGTCTCAAGTTGCCGGCAAAAAAGCTGGCTGCGATGGCCCAGGGCAAGGGCATACATTGCCACGTCGACGGCGCTCAAAGCTGGGGAGCGTCGGTCCTCAATCTCCATGACATCGGGTGCGACTCGTTCTCAGCGAGTTCCCACAAATGGTTCATGGGGCCGAAGGAGGTGGGTATTCTCTATGTACGCAACGGTCGTGCGCCCGAAATCTGGCCTAACACCATCGGTTATACCGGGGAAATAAAGGTCGAACTTGATCTTCAAAACGCACTTAAATTCGAAACTCTCGGCCAACGCGACGACGCGGCGATCGCGGCGCTGGGGGATACTGCCGACATTCATACGCAAATTGGGCCCGAGCGGATTGAGGCTCGCATAAAGGAACACGCAAGCCGGTTGAAACAGGGGCTGAAAGAACTGGGAGCCACCTTGGTCACCCCGGAGGATCCGGCCATGAGTGGGGGGGTCGTGGTCATCGAAGTTCCCAAACAAAACCAGAAAACTGTCGTCGACACGATGTACACGAAGTTCGGCATTGCCGCGTCCTCCAGCGGCGGGTTGCGATTGTGTCCGCACATTTATAATACGCAGGCCCACATATCGCGGGCTTTGGACGGCGTCGCTTCGATGCGGGACCTCATCAAGATTTGATTGCTGCAATTCTTCCCGGTGCTTTGGAGCGCGTCGGCGTCCGTGAATTGCGTCACACACGATGGCCGGGGTGAGGAGTTTGCCCTAGCTCGACCGGAAGCCGATGGCTTCCCGAACTGCAATAATCTTGAATCATAAAGCTGATAAAAAGGGGATCTCGAAACAATTCCGCTTGGCTCTGACTCTAAAACGAGACGACGCAGGGGCGTGAAATTACTCTGGCACGTTTGCGGTGGAAACCTGCGCAAGTAGGCCGTTGCACACATGTGAGCTCCTCCGTTCTTCAGTGCATTTGCCGCAGCATCCGCCAATGCCCATTGACGGTATCGCTGGTTGATCCGGATTAGGTTGCAAAGGAGTGGACAGGATGTCCGATCTACCTAAAATGCAGACCATGCCAATACCTGCCGGCGCGTTCGCGAGCTATTCGGTTGATGCTTGGCAACGTTGGGTCCTGTTTCTTGATGTCATGCGGCAGCGTGCCGAGCAGTATGAGGAACACGCTGCGCACACTGCGCCCCATGTGCTGGACTATGAAGCCGAACTCATCTCTGACGCCCGGACCTTCGGGGAGCCGGTCAACTACGGCCTCGTTCGCATTGTTCCACCCGCCGGGATCGTGATCGATCCGCTCAAGCGCCCTTTCGTCGTTGTCGATCCGCGAGCCGGGCACGGCCCGGGTATCGGCGGTTTCAAGGCCGACAGCGAGATCGGCGTGGCAATGAAGGCAGGGCATGCCTGCTATTTCATCGGCTTCCTGCCCGACCCCATGCCCGGCCAGACCATCGAGAAGATTGCGCGCGCTGAGGCGCAATTTCTGGAAATCGTCATTTCGCGACACCCCGAGGCTGATGGCAAGCCGTGTGTCATTGGCAACTGCCAGGCGGGATGGGCGGTGATGATGCTCGCCGCGCTGAGGCCGGAGTTGTTCGGCCCGATCATCGTCGCGGGCTCGCCGCTGGCCTACTGGGCGGGCGTTCATGGACAAAATCCGATGCGCTATTCCGGCGGGCTTCTCGGCGGGAGCTGGCTGACGGCACTGTTCGGGGATCTTGGCGCTGGAAAATTCGACGGCGCCTGGCTTGTCCAGAACTTCGAGAACCAGAACCCGGCCAATACCCTGTGGACCAAGCAGTACAACCTCTATTCCAAGATCGACACGGAAGCCGAACGCTATCTTGGTTTCGAGCGCTGGTGGGGCGGGCATGTCACGCTCAACGCGGAGGAGATGCAGTTTATCGTCGATGAGCTGTTTATCGGCAACAAGCTCGCCGCGGGAGAAATCCGCACCTCCGACGGGACGACCGTCGATCTGCGCACGATCCGCTCGCCGATCGTCGTCTTTTGCTCCAAGGGAGACAACATAACGCCGCCGCAGCAGGCGCTCGATTGGATTCTCGACCTCTACGACAATGTCGATGAAATTTGTTCGCTCGGTCAGACGATTGTCTACGTCGTGCATGAAAAGATCGGTCATCTGGGGATCTTCGTTTCCGGCGGTGTCGCCCGCAAGGAGCATGACGAGTTCGCATCCAACATCGATCTGATCGACGTGCTGCCTCCGGGCCTCTACGAAGCGGTCCTCGAGCCGAAAGGAGAGGCGATGGAGCATCCGGAGCTGGTGACCGGCGAGTGGGTCATGCGCTGCGAAAGACGCACCCTCGACGACATCCGCGCTCTCGGGGGTAACGACATGGAGGATGATAACCGGTTTGCCGCAGCGGCACGGCTCTCGGAGATCAATCTTGCACTGTACCGTGCCTTTGCCCAGCCTGCAGTGAAAGCTGCCGTGAACCCGTCATGGGCTGAAGCAATGCGGCGTCTTCATCCGCTTCGCCTGAGCTACGAGTTGTTTGGCCCATCCAACCCATTTCTTGCCTGGGTTCCGGGAGCGGCAGAGCTTGCTCGCGAGGACCGTCATCCCGCAGAGGCGGACAATCCCTTCCTCGCCCTCCAGGAACAGGTTTCCGGGCAGATCGTCGAGGGACTGGAAAGCTGGCGCAAGATGTCCGAAAGGCTGGCAGAGGAAACTTTCGGGGTGGTCTATGGTTCGCCGGCGCTGCAGGCTGCACTCGGTGTTGATCCACAGTCCAACCGCCCGCCGCGTAAGGCACCAAAGAGCATGCTGACCAGCGCGCTGGTCGAGGCCCGAACAGCGGCGTTAAAGGAAAAGATACTACAGGGCGGCCCCCTGGAGGCACTGGTGCGATCTCTGCTGTTCGTCAGCAAGGCGCGTGGCGGGGCCGACGAACGCGATTTCGAGGCCATCCGGAGGATCCGGCGCGACCATCAAGGCGCCAGCCGGTTGAACCTGTCGGCGTTCAAGGCACTTGTGCGCGAGCAGTATTACATCCTGCTGAACGACGAGGCCGCAGCGCTTGCCGCTATCCCTACGATGCTTCCAAAAGAGATCGACGAGCGCCGGGCCGCCTTGGAGGTTCTACGTGGCGTGCTTGAGGCATCCGGGACGTTGAATGACGCGGCGGCCGAGCGTTTCCAGCGCGTGACCGACCTTTTTGATCTTGGAAAGGAAGAGGTGAGCAGCGAGCCGACGCCCATGCCGACCCGCACCGCGCCTCGCAATCGCAGCGCATGATCAAGACAATAGGAGGTTTCCATTGGCTGACACGACCGCGACCACCCATCAGTCATCAAAATACGACCGCCTGATAGCGGCCGCGCAGGAGGCCCCGTCGGCGGTCACGATCGTGGCGCATCCCTGTGATGAAACCTCGCTGCGCGGCGCGCTTGAAGCCGCCGAGCATCGCCTGATCGTTCCGGTTCTGATCGGACCCGAAGCGAGGATTCGTCAGGTGGCTGCCGACAACGGTCTTGATTTGGGGACGCACGAGATCATCGACGTGCCGCATAGCCACGCGGCTGCGGCAAAGGCAGTGAGCCTGATCCGGGAGGGAAAGGGCGAACTCCTGATGAAGGGCAGCCTGCATACCGACGAACTGATGCGTGAGGTCACCGCTTCTACCACCGGCCTCAGAACGGAACGGCGCATCAGCCATGTATTTGTGATGGACGTACCCGACCATGCGGACACGCTGTTCATCACCGATGCGGCGATCAACATCTTTCCCGACCTGGATGTCAAACGCGACATCGTGCAGAACGCGATCGACCTCTGGGTCACGATAGGTCTGGGCGAGCCGCGGGTGGCGATCGTGTCAGCTGTCGAGACCGTTACAACGAAGATTCCCTCGACCATCGAGGCTGCAGCCCTATGCAAGATGGCCGATCGCGGCCAGATCACCGGGGGCGTGCTCGACGGCCCGCTTGCGTTCGACAACGCGATAAGCCCGGAGGCCGCCCAGATCAAGGGGCTCACCTCACCGGTGGCGGGCCGGGCGCAGATCATCGTCGTACCTGACCTCGAAGCTGGTAACATGCTGGCCAAGAACCTGACTTTCCTCGCCCATGCCGATGCCGCCGGAATAGTGCTTGGTGCGCGCGTACCAATCGTGCTGACGTCGCGGGCGGATTCCGTGCGCAGCCGCCTTGCTTCGTGCGCCGTCGCGACACTTTACGCGGCCGCCCGCCGGCGACTGGCGCAAGTGGCGGCTTGACGCATGGACGCGATCCTTGTCGTCAACGCCGGCTCGTCAAGCCTCAAGTTCCAGATCTTCGAGGTTGCCGACACGCGACTGGAGCGCCGCGTTCGCGGACAGATGGATGGTATAGGAACCCGGCCACGCTTGCGCGCCACGGCCGCCGATGCAACGGCGCTGGTCGATCGCAGCTATGAACCGGGAGTGGTGAAGGACCTGCCGGCCGCCATCACTGAGACCCGCACCTGGCTACAATCGCTCGAAGGCTTCACACTCAGGGCCATCGGCCACCGCGTGGTCCACGGCGGGCCGGATTATGCGCAACCGATCCTGATCGACCATGACATCCTCGACAAGCTCGCCACTTTCCAGGAGCTTGCACCGCTGCATCAGCCCAACAATCTGGCACCAATCCGCCTTGCCATGGACATCGATCCGGATGTTCCCCAAATCGCCTGTTTCGATACGGCCTTCCATCGTGGCCACGCTGCTCATACGGACTGCTATGCCTTGCCATGGGCTTTCTACGAGGACGGTGTTCGGCGCTACGGGTTCCATGGCCTTTCCTACGAATATATTTCCGAGCGCTTGGCCGAAGTGGCGCCTGCCGTTGCGCAGGGCCGCATCATTGTTGCGCATCTCGGCAGCGGCGCTTCGATGTGCGCACTGCGGGACGGCCGCAGCCTCGAGACGACCATGGGGTTCACCGCTCTCGACGGCCTGCCGATGGGCACCAGGCCAGGCCAGATGGATCCCGGCGTCGTTCTCTACCTGATCGACCAGAAGGGCATGAGCACGAGGGAGGTCACGGACCTTCTCTACCGCACGTCTGGCCTCAAGGGACTGTCCGGCATTTCCGGCGATATGCGCGACCTGCTCGCCAGCGACGATCCGCGCGCGATCCTCGCCATCGATCATTTCGTACACCGCTGCGCGCTGAGCGCCGGTATGCTCGCCGGTGCGCTGGGGGGGCTGGATGCGTTCGTCTTCACGGCCGGCGTGGGAGAAAACGCGCCAGCTATTCGGGCTCGCATTGCATCCCGCCTGACGTGGCTTGGCGCCGAGCTTGATCCCACTGCCAACGAAGCAGGCGCGATGCTGATTTCCACCGAGACGAGCCGCATCGCGCTCTATGTCCTGCCGACGGATGAAGAGTTGATGATCGCGCGCCATACGCTTGCACTTATCACGGCATCTTGAAGCCATACCTCACGGGAGAAGCAACCAATGTCCATTCCGGTCGTCAATGCGCAGCTTCTCAGGGGCAGAAAAGGGCTGATCGTCGGTATCGCCAATGACCATTCGATCGCCTGGGGGTGCGCACGAGCCTTTCGTGCCTTCGGCGCCGATCTTGCGATTACCTATCTCAACGACAAGGCCAAACCGCACGTGGAACCTCTCGCACGCGAGGTCGAGAGTCCGATCTTCATGCCGATGGACATGGCCATCGACGGCCAGCTCGAGGCGGTCTTCGACACGATTTCAGAGACCTGGGGCGAACTCGACTTCGTCGTTCACTCCATCGCCTTTTCGCCCAAGGATACGCTGGGTGGCCGCGTTGTCGACGTGCCGCGGGAAGGCTTTCTTAAGACGATGGATATCTCCTGCTGGTCCTTCATACGCATGGCCCATCTCGCTGAACCGCTGATGAAAAAAGGCGGTACGCTGTTTACGATGACCTATTACGGCTCGCAAAAGGTCGTGGAGAACTACAACATCATGGGCGTCGCAAAGGCTGCCCTCGAGAGCGCCGTCCGTTACCTGGCCGCGGAACTCGGACCAAAGAACATTCGTGTCCACGCCATCTCGCCGGGCGCGCTGGCGACGCGTGCCGCATCGGGCATTCCCGAATTTGATGAACTGCTGGAAAAGACAAAGACGAAGGCGCCGGCCCGAGAGCTTATCAGCATCGATGATGTCGGCGTCGCAACGGCCTTTCTTGCGCACGACGCCGCGCGCCTGATTACCGGCCAGGTCCTTTACGTGGACGGCGGCTATCATATCATCGACTGACCGGCCGTCGGAGAGCAGCAGTGATGAAGCGCTTCCACGGCGCGTTGGGCCGGCACTTGCTCGCCGCACACGGTGGTGACCAGCCCATGCGTCACCTTACCTGTTCCGCAATTGCTACTGGTGATTTTGCCCGCTCGGTCGAATAATCTCGGCGTCGGCCACTAATCGGTGCTCGGCGGGACCGGCGGCCGCGGTTCTGATCACGCGCCACCCCAGCCATGTAAATGCGATGGTAATGAGCGGATTGATAATATTGAAAAAGCAGAATCCGAAATATGCCGTGGTACTCACCCCCAGTGCTGCTGCCATATAAGCACCGCAGCTGTTCCACGGAATAAGCGCAGACGTGACGGTTGCCGAGTCCCCCACCACCCTTGAAAGCATGACCGGAGCCAATCGACGGGTGGCGAACGACGGCCCGAAGAGCCGGGCTGGCAAGGCGATGGAGATGTATTGGTCCGAGGTGACGACATTCGAAAGCACAGAGGTGCCTACCACGGTCGAGACAAGACCGCTGTCCGACTTCGCACGCCGGATGAGCGGATCGACAAGCCGGTTGAGGAGGCCGGCGTGCTCCATGACGGCACCAAAGGCGAGCGCGGTGATGATCAGCCAGACCGTATTCATCATGCTGGACATGCCGCCGCGCGTCATGATTTGATCGAGCGCCTTGTCGCCCGTGGAGGCCACATAACCATTCGAAAGCACTGACCATGCGCCCTTGAGCAAGCCCAAGCCTCGTGGGAGTTCCGGCGCATTGGCAAAGGCCAGCACTCTTTCGGGGTCCTGGACTATGGCGAGCAGCACGCCTGCGATCGCCGCGGTGAAAATGGCCACAAATGGCGCGATTCTGGCCATGGAAAGCGCAAAAACAAGTGCGAGAGGAATAAATGCCCAAAGGGACACATGCATTTTACTGTCGATAGACCGAAGAAAAGCTGTGGCGTCGAAATCACCTGGCCGACCGAGCATCGAGAAGGCCACGATTGCGATGCCGAGCGCCGGTACAGACGTCCATAGAGATTCGCGGATATGCCCGTAGATGTCAGACCCGGCGGTCGCCGTCGCCAGATTGACCGTATCAGACAGCGGCGACGCCTTGTCGCCGAAGTAAGCCCCTGAAATGACTGCACCGGCCGCAATGGCGGGAGAAAGACCCATCTGCGTGGCAACGCCCATCAGCCCGATACCGATCGTGCCGGCGACAGTCCATGAACTGCCAATGCTGAAGGCAACGAATGCACAGACAAGCGCAGTTGTTGCATAGAAGTAATTTGGGCTGAGCAGCTTCAGCCCGTAATAGACCATCGAGGTGATCGTGCCGCTGATTGCCCAGGCGCCGATCAGGGAGCCGACTGCGAGCAGGATGAGGATCGCCGGAAGGCCCGTGGCAATGCCACTGACGACGGCCTCCTTTATCCCTTCCCAAACCATGCCGTTCTTATATGCAATACCGGCGGCGATCGCGCCGCAGAACAACAGCGCCACCTGATTTGGGCCCGAGGAGGCGGTATCGCCATAGAGCAGGTAGGAAAGCGCAAGGAGGGCGATCAGCGCGACGCTCGGAATCAGCGCATCGGTCAGCGACGGCGGTCGAATACCACCTTCAGGTTCGGCTTTCTCAACCATGGCTGCGACCTTGTTCGAAGACGGCGTATATCCCTACCGACAGGCATCGGTCAGCCATGCCATGTTATTCCGGAAAAGGCCGGGCTGATGATTGTGCCGCGCTCATGGCGCAGAATTGCGGGAATGTCAGCCAATGCACCGATAGCTGCGGCCTTTCCGGTCGACGCGGCGAAATGACAGGCAGCTTCGACTTTTGGCCCCATGGAACCCGCCGGAAACTTGTATTGGCTCATTGCTTCCGGATTCGCCTTATGGATTGCCTTTTGCTGTGGGGTTGCCCAATCGGTGAAAACCGCGTCAGCGTCAGTGGCCATGATGAAAAGATCTGCATTCAATTCGCGCGCCAGCAGTTCCGTGCACAGATCCTTGTCGATCACGGCCTCGACGCCGATCAGCTTCCGATCTTCGCCCGCCGCATACATTGTCGGAATGCCACCGCCGCCGGCACATATGACGATCGTTCCTTTTTCGAGAAGCCAATGGATCGGGCGATTCTCAAAAATGCGTTTGGGCACAGGTGACGGCACAACACGACGCCATTTCTCGCCGTCCTGTTTGAAAACCCATCCTTTGTCCTGTTTGAGTCGGTCTGCGTCGGCCTTCTCATAGACGGGACCCACGAATTTCGTGGGATTTTTGAAGCCCGGATCGTCACCATCGACCTCGACCATCGTCAGCAACGTGGCGAAGGGAACCTCGAAGGGAAGGAGATTTCCAAGCTCCTGCTCGAGCATGTAGCCGATCATTCCTTCGGTCTCGGCACCAAGGACATCGAGTGGATAGGCCTCATCCGGTTTGTAGGCCGCCCCCTGCAATGCAAGAAGGCCAACCTGGGGGCCGTTTCCATGGGTAATGACAACCTGATGCTCTGCCGTAACAGGCGCGATCGCTTCCGCGGCAACCCTGATATTCTTGCGTTGCATCTCGGCCGTCATGGGCTCGCCGCGTTTGAGAAGCGCGTTCCCGCCCAAGGCAATTACCACGCGCATATTCAATCTCCCAGCGTTGCGACGAGAAGCGCCTTGATGGAATGCAGACGGTTTTCAGCCTGTTCGAAGGCCACATTGGCGTCGGACTCGAACACGTCGTCGGTCACCTCGAGGCCGTTGGTCATTCCGTAGTCAGTGGCAATCTGCTTGCCGAGGGTGGTTTCGGTGTCGTGGAATGCCGGCAGGCAGTGCATGAATTTGACCTGCGGATTGCCACTGGCCTTCAGCAATGCGGGGTTGACCTGGTAGGGCGTCAGCAGCTTGATGCGTTCCTTCCAGACGTCCTTGGGCTCTCCCATGGACACCCAGACATCCGTATGGATGAAATCAACGTCCTTAACCGCTGCCACGGGGTCGTCCGTGACCGTGAGGCGGGCGCCCGACGCTTTCGCCAGAGTGTCGGCGATTTTTCGGTACTCGTCCGCAGGCCAGAGAGATTTTGGTCCGCAAATGCGTACATCCATGCCCATCAAGCAGCCAACAATCAGCAGCGAATGCCCCATATTTGAGCGCGTATCGCCAACATAGGCGTACTTGATCTTGCTGATCGGTATGTCGCTGTATTCACGCATTGTCATGACGTCGGCCAGCATCTGGGTCGGATGATATTCATCCGTCAGACCGTTATAGACCGGCACGCCGGCGTACTTTGCCAGCGTCTCGACTCCCGTCTGGGAGGCGCCGCGATATTCGATGGCGTCATACATCCGGCCGAGAACCCTGGCCGTGTCTTTGAAGGACTCCTTGTGGCCGATCTGCGAGCCGGCCGGATCGAGATATGTCACGTTCGCGCCCTGATCGGAGCATGCGACTTCGAATGCGCAACGCGTCCGCGTTGAGGTCTTTTCGAAAATCAGGCAGATTTCCTTGCCCTTGAGGTGCTGTTGCTCCGTTCGTGAATACTTGGCGCGCTTCAGGTCGCGCGCGAGATCAAGCAGGAAGCGGAACTCGCGCGGTGTGTAGTCCTGCACTGTCAGAAGCGAGCGATTGCGTAGATTGAGACTCATGATGCTTCTCCAGATTTGTCGGTTTTTCGGTTTCGTGGCCGTCAGTAAGCTGGATCCCGTGAAATCGGGCAGGTCATGCAGTGGCCGCCGCCGCGGCCGCGGCCGAGTTCCGAGCCACGAATGGTGATTACTTCAACACCCGCCTTCCTCAGCAGCGTGTTGGTGTGGGTATTGCGGTCGTAGGCGACGACCACGCCTGGCTCGAGTGCCACGACGTTGTTGCCGTCGTCCCATTGCTCGCGCTCGGCCTCATAGGCATCGCCGCCGGTGCCGATCGTTCTGAGTTTCTTGAGGCCCAAGGCTTCGCTCACCACCTCGAGCATCGGCTTGGATTCCTCGCGGACCTCGAACGCGCCATCATCACCCTTGGGGTAGATGCTGTAACAGCGGATCTCGTCGACCACGTCGCGAAACAGGGTGACGACATCGCGGTCGCAGAAGCTGAAGACGGTATCAAGATGCATTGCCGCGCGGCTCTTCGGCATCAGGCAACCGATGACGCGATCGGCTGCCTTGTTCTTGAATAGCGAACTGGCCACCTGGCCGACCGCCTGGTAGGTGGTGCGCTCGCCCATCCCGATCAGCACGTTGCCCTTGCCGATGGGCATGACGTCGCCGCCTTCCATGGTGGAGGTGGCAAATTGCTCGTCGGAATCGCCCCACCAGATCTTGAAGTCGCCGCCCTTGAAGGTGGGGTGGAACTTGTAGATGGCCCGCTGGATCAGCGTCTCGGGCCGGCGGGCTGGCCAGAACATCGGGTTGACCGTCACGCCATTGTAAATCCAGCAGGAAGGGTCGCGCTGGAAAAGCGTGTTGGGGATCGGCGGGATGACGAATTCCGTGGCACCGAACGCGTCAAGCATCATCGTCCGAGCCTTCATGTCGGGAAGGTCCGAAATGGCGATGCCGCCGATCAGAAACCTTGCGAGCTGCTCGGCAGGCAGTTCGTCCAGCCAGGGACGCATGGCCTCGGCAACCTGCACGCCGATCGCATTATGGACAATCCGACGATCCAGCACGAACTTTCGAGCTTCCGCATTGGCAAGCGTCTCCGCCAGCAGGTCATGCATCTCCAGAACTTCGACGCCGCGTTCCTGCATTTTCAGCACGAAATCGTAGTGGTCCTTCCGGGCCTCGTGGACCCAGATGACATCGTCGAACAGGAGATCATGGCAATTACCGGGTGTCAGCCTTTCATGCGCGAGCGATGGCCGACATACCATTACCGTTCTCAGCTTGCCGACTTCCGAATGGACACCAAAATTAGGCACGATCAGGTCCTCCATTGGTCACTGGAAAGTTCAAAATATTGTCGGTCGAGCGCGATCAGAGCGGGCTGATCTTGCCGACGATGAGCAGGTAAGCCGCTAGCACCGCAAGCAGGACTATGATCCCTGCAATCAGGAGTTCGACGCCGGTAAATACTCTTTCACCGTGCTCTCGCCTTGCCATCGCGAAGACAAGGATGCCGGGGGCAAACAGGATCGTGCACATCAGCAGGTACGTAAGTCCGGCGGCATAGACCAGCCAGAGGCCGTAGAGCGTAGCGACCAGGCCGACGGTCAAGTCGCGTTTGCGTCCCGAGCCGTTGGTGTAGGTTTCGCCGCTGAGTGCAAGCTTGAGCGCGTAGGCTCCCGAGAACACGTAGGGAGGCAGGATCGCGACCGAAGCGATGAAGTAGAAGAACTGGTAGGCGCTCTTCGAGAAGAAGCTGAGAATGAGGAACAACTGGATGAGCGTGTTGGTCGCCCACAGCGAGTTGACCGGCGATCCATTTGCGTTTTCGACGCCGAACCATTTCGGAAACGTACCATCCCGTCCGCAGGTGAAGGGAATTTCGGCGCAGAGCAATGTCCAGGACAGGAACGCTCCGCCGACCGAAATCATTAGCCCTATATTGATCATGGCCGCGCCCCAGCGCCCGACGAGCGGCTCCAGTACGCCGGCCATGGAGGGAACCTTGAGGCCGGCAAGTTCAGGCTGGCTGATCACGCCAGTCGATATCAGCGAAACGAGAATATAGACTCCGAGTGCGCCGATGAATCCGATAACGGTGGCGCGCCCAACATCGGAGCGCTTGGCCGCACGCGCGGAATAGACGCTGGCTCCCTCGATGCCGATGAACACCCAGAGCGTCACGAGCATCGTGCTCTTGACCTGGTGGACGATGCTTCCGAGCCCGGTATCGCCCTCCGCGCCGGTCGGGTTGCCCCAGAAATTGAAGGTGAACTTGTCCCAGTTGAAGGCGATGATCGCGATAACAACGAACAACAGCAGCGGCACGAGCTTCGCAACCGTCGTGATGATATTGATGAAGGCGGCTTCCTTCACACCCCTCAGCACGAGGAAATGGACGAGCCACAGGCAGATCGAAGCGCCGGCAATGGAGATCAGATTGTTGCCGTCGCCAAAGGCCGGAACGAAGAACGACAGGGCCGAAAATATCGCCACGGCATAGGCAACGTTGCCCAGAAAGGCGCTAAGCCAGTAGCCCCAGGCACTGTTGAAGCCTACGAACGCACCGAAACCGGCTTTCGCATAGGCATACGGCCCGGCATTGAGGTCCGGTTTGCGAACAGCGAGCGACTGGTAGACAAATGCAAGCATCAGCATGCCGATGCCTGTGATGATCCAGCCAATTATAATTGCCCCAGGCGAGGCCCCGCGCGACATGTCGGAGGGGAGATTGAAGACCCCTCCGCCAATCATCGAGCCAACGACCAAGGCCGTCAGCGGTAGGAGGCTGAGTTTCTCGGAACGTTCATCCGTCGCGAATACTTGATCATGAACAATAGCCATGATTCCACGTACCTTATCTGAAAGGACTGAAGGATAAGCAAGCAATCTAGCGTCGACGATAATCGCGGGCTTGAGCCAGGTGTCTTTAGGTTTGGTCAAAGACGAGTAGGACAATGCTTTGCCCGGATGTTGCCCGCTGGCAGCATCCCGTCAGAATACTCTGAGTAGCAGATTTTCACAAGATGCCCGTAGCCGGCGGCACCCCGGTCAAAACGCACCGCCAAGACGCTCATAGGCATCACGCCCTATGAGTTCATCTGCAAGGTCTGGACTTCTGAGCCAGAGAGATTCACCCTGAATCCGATCTATCAGATACCGGGACTGAACATATATGGTCCAGAAACACGAATGGCCTCCCGAGGGAGGCCACAATCGTTTAACATGTCGGAAGAATCTGGTTGCGGGGGCAGGATTT
>UCEZ01000017.1 GCA_900471525.1 Hyphomicrobiales bacterium
CGGCGCGCGGTCTCGACATAGTCGCGCAATTGCCGCTGGGTCAGCCCATCGGAAGTAAAGGCATAGATATTGCCGAACACGTCGCCGAAGCGATCATTGAACGAAGGACCGACGACGCCTGAGGGAAACTGGCCGCGGATATCGCCGATCATGTTGCGAACAGTCACCCAGATAGAGGCGACGTCCCGCGCCTTGGTGGTCTGCTTCAGATTGACGAAGACCAGCGTCTGGCCCGGCGTGGTGATGCTGCGCGTGTAATCGAGCGATTCCAGCTCCTCAAGCTTGCGCTCGATGCGCTCGGTCACCTGGCGCGTGGTTTCCTCGACCGAGGCACCCGGCCATTGCGCCGATATCGTCATGGTCTTGATGGTGAAGGACGGATCCTCCTCACGCCCGAGGCTCAGATAGGAGAAGAAGCCGAGCAGGCCGAAGACGATCATGAAATACCAGACCATCGACGCGTGATCGAGCGCCCAGTCGGAAAGGTTGAACTTCTTCATGACCGCGCCCCGTCTTCAACTTTCACTTTCTGACCTTCCTCGAGACTATGCACCCCGGCGATGACGACGCGCATACCGACGTCGATACCGGATGTGACGACGATCCCGTTGACCGCTTGAGGCCCGGTGACCACTTCACGGGTCTTGACCGTTCCATCCCCCTCGTCGATCACCCAGACATAGGATTTGCCGTCGCGCGAAAGAATGGCGGTTGCCGGCAGAACCATCTGCTCGACGACGGCTTCCTTCAGCGAGGCAGTGATCGTGGTTCCGAGCCGGAAGCCCGCCGGCGGATTTTCAAGGGCAATCTTGACGCGGCGTGTTCGCGTCGCCGCATCCGCAGCCGGCGCGACTTCGCGGACCTTGCCGTTCACAGTCATCGCCGGATTGATCTGCAGGGAAACCGAGAACGGTGCTCCCACCGGCAGAAGCGCGTTGCCATCCGGAACGTCCACCACTGCATCCCGCGCGTCCGGTCGGGCCACGGTCACGACGGAAGCTCCGGCGGCGACGACCTGCCCAACCTCGGCCCCCGTCTGCGTCACTATACCGTCGAACGCCGCCTTGATCTGCGTGTAGGAAAGCTGTTCCTCGGCCTTCGACAAGGCAGCGCTTGCCTGTACGACCGAAGCTTGCGCGGCTGCACTCGCCTGTTCGGCGCTTTCGACGGCCGCCTGGGTTTCTGTGCCGGCCTTCAAGAGCGCCCTCGCCCGCCGCTCGACGGAAGCGGCGTTGGCAAGCGTCGCTTCCGCATTGGTCAGATCTGCACGGGCCGACCCGACGGCAAGCTCAAGCGACGTTGGATCGAGCGCCGCCAGCAATTGTCCCTGGCTCACNNGTGTCTCCCGTATCGACATCGCGGGCAACGAGAAGACCCGCCACGCGCGGGCCGAAATTGGTCTGAACCTTGGGCTGCACAGTGCCGGCGAAGCTGGAGCCGGGCAGGCGTTGAAGGGTGACGATTTGTGAAAGCACAGGACGGATCGCCGGGGGAGCCTGCTCCTCTTTTTCCTGGCAGCCCGCGAGCATCAGCAGCGTGAACGGCGCAAAAAGCAGCGCCAGCGATATCCGGTTCATTCTGCCTGCTCCTTGACGACATCAACCACCTGGCCGGGACGCAACATTTTCGAGCCGTTGACCACCACGTTATCGCCCGCGGTGATCCCCTCGGAAATGAGCACGCGGCCCGTCTCGTAGGACGCCACCTTCACTGGATTCAGTTTGACCGTGCTGTCCTTGGCGTCCACCACCCAGACGGCCGGCTTTCCATCCACCGCGGAAAGGGAGGTCCATGGCAGGACGACCAGCCTTGCCGGCTGCGAACTGGCAAAACCGGTGACCGGTGCGCCGAGCGTCATGCGATCTGGCGTGCTGTCCATGGCGATCTTGACGCGCACGGTTCCCGTCGACGCATCGATTGTCGGCGAGATTTCCCTGATCGTTCCTTCGGTTCTGACCGAGGGGTCGCTGACCAGCGCCAGGTGGATTTTCGGTTCTGAAGGTTTTTCGAAAAGCAGCGATTCGTAGACTTCGAAGACCGCATCGCGCGGACCATCCCTTGCGACGGTAAACATGGTTTGTGCCGCCTGAACCACCTGCCCCGCTTCCGCATTCCGCACGGTGACGATGCCATCGGCATCGGCGCGAAGTTCGGTATAGGACAGCGCATCGCGCGCCGTACCCAGCTGCGCTTTCGCGGAATCGAGTGATCCCTCGGCGGTTCGCAAGGCCGTCTGTGCCTGATCGAAGGCTTCCTGCGTGGTCGAGTTCTTCGCCAGCAGCGACTTCTGGCGCTCGAATGCGGATGAGGCCTGCCTGACCTGTGCCTCTGCCGCACGGACGGCGGCCTCGGAAGCCTGAACGTCCGCCTGTTGCTCTTTGGGATCGATGCGCGCCAGAACCTCGCCGACCGTGACATGCGATCCGACGTCCACGTACCATTCCGTTATCTGGCCACTGACACGGAACGAAAGATTGGTCTGGACGTGGGCAACAACCTCGCCCGTCAGCATCACGGTCTGCCGGTGATCAACGAAGTCGGCGCTCTGCACCCGCACCGTTGTCTTTTCCTTTTCCGGCGGCCTCGCCTCGCCCTGGCAGGACGCCAGGACCAGGAGGGCAACCGATGCCGCGCACCACCCGCCGAAGCGGTCGTTTCGTTTTCCGTTCATCTGCGGCCGCTCGCTCCGATACTCGCACAGAACCATTTATTGTGGACCCTCAATATACACAGCCCACACCAATTACAAGCCGGTGGGCAGGCAGAAAACACCCATCTTTACAACGGAAACTATGCGGATTTGTTGCGCAAGCATAGAGAGCCCACCGGTCGAGCAGTTTGCTTGCCGGTAGAATCCGGCGCGTTCCTTGAGAAAGGTTGATCGACGGCGACCTACACCCGATCAAACGCCTGCGGTGGCAAGGAGACTGGCCATCGAGCTTTCATCGAAAGGCTTGGAAATGCGGGGGATTTCGCGCAGGGCGACGGGAAAGATCGAATCTTCGCCATAACCGCTGACGAAACCGAAGGTCACGCCACGGACAATCAGAATGCCAGCGAAATCGAAACTCGTTTCCTTACCCAGATTAACATCGAGAAAAGCGAAATCGAAAGACTGCGCTTCAATCAAAGCACCGGCCTCAGCCAGATTGCTGGCAATCTCGACATGCTCGACGCCAAGCGACCGCAGAATATCCTCGGCTTCCATTGCGATGATGAAATTGTCTTCCAGCACCAGCACGCGCCTGATCGAAACTGGAATTTTCGTGAGCGCCACCGATATGGATCCTGTCTGCAATTCGTCCGGCGGCATTCGAGCCGCGGCCCCTTGAATTCGACAGGTATGACAAGAACACGGTGGTGGCATTTAAATAAGACATGTGCCCCACTGATATCGAGCTGGCGATATCGAACCTCCAACGGTTCAGATGAACGGGCGGTTCTTTTCGTGATACCCGTCCCAGCCCGCTATCCTCATCAGCCCTTCATCGTCCAGAATGTCGCAGCCGCGATCAGCCCAGCGGATCAGCTTGCGTTCGCCCAGTTTTTTCAGTGTCTTGTTGGTGTGGACGATGGAAAGCCCAAGCGTGTCCGCCACATGCTGCTGCGTGATCGGAATGGAGACGCGCTCGCCCTTGAAAAGATTGGTGGCCCTGGCGCGCTGATAGAGGAAAGCCAGAAGATAGGCCGCACGCTCCAGCGCCGAGCGGCGCCCGATGCTCAAGAGGTTTTCATCGAGGATGCGCTCCTCCTGCGCCGCGATCCAGGTCAGGTCATAGGCAAGGTCAGGATAGTTGCGGTAGAGCATGCCGAGCTTGTCGCGTTCGAAAACGCACAGCGTCACAGGCGAAAGCGCCTCGACCGAATGCTGCATCTCGCCCATAAGGCTGCCCTGCAATCCGATAAGGTCCCCCGGCATCATGTAGTTCAGGATCTGGCGGCGGCCATCGTCCAGCATCTTGTAGCGAAAGCCCCAACCGGAGAGCACCGTGAAGAGGTGCGCGCTGTGCGACCCTTCCACCAGGATCGTGGTTCCCGCATCGACCGCCAGTTCGCCCGTCTTGAAGTTTGAAACGAAATCCAGTTCATCCGGCTTGAACTCGCGGAAATGGGGAAGCGCCCGCAGAGGACATTGTTCGCAGGGCGTCTGTCGGTTGTTCCGGGTCTTCGGCGCGGCCATTCGGTTCCTCGGAGAGGTGAGAGCTTTAGGCGGGAAAGCAGGGCTTTGATTTCTCTTGAAAATTAGGGCCTGATGTTCTTCCGGCAAGGGGGCTTTGCAAAGCACCGGTGGACATCTCCACACAGCACGCCTAGTTTTCCGTTCGAGATCATGCCCTTAAGATGAGACGGAACAGCGATGAACCATCCAGCCTTTGCCAGCAATCATGTCGCCGTCGTGACCGGAGCGGCTTCCGGGATCGGCCTTGCCGCCGCCCGGCGCTTTTCCGGCCTCGGCATGAACGTCGTCCTTGCCGATCTGCCGGGAGAACGGCTGGACAAGGCGGCGCGCGAAACGGCTGCAATCTCTCCGCACGGTCCCGACAGCGCCGTTGCGATCCCCACGGATGTTTCGAGCATCGATTCCCTCAAGGCGCTGGAAAAGGCGGCGGTTGAACGTTTTGGCCGGGTGCATGTGCTGATCAACAATGCCGGCATCTCCGGCAGTCCGATGTTCGGCGTGCAGGACGCCTGGGAAAAGGTGTTCGCGGTCAACCTCTGGGGCGTCATCAACGGGTCGCGGATCTTTTCGCCCGGCATGATCGCCCACGGCCAACCCGGCCTCATCATCAATACGGGTTCCAAGCAGGGCATTACCACACCGCCCGGCGACCCGGCCTATAATGTTACCAAGGCGGGGGTCAAAGCTTTCACCGAGGCTCTGCAGCATGAATTGCGCAACACGCCGGGCTGCAACATCACGGCCCATCTGCTGATCCCCGGCTTCGTCTACACCGGCCTGACCGCAGGCGGACGCGCAGAGAAGCCCGATGCCGCCTGGACGCCGCAGGAAACGGTCGACTTCATGATGCAGAGCCTCGAGGACGGTGATTTCTACATTCTCTGCCCCGACAACGATGTTGATCGTCCAACGGATGAAAAACGCATTCTCTGGGCCGCCGGCGATATCATCGAAAACCGCCCGGCGCTTTCGCGCTGGCATCCGGACCACGCCGATGCCTTCAAGGCATTCCTGGCGAAGGATCGTCCGAAGATCAGATAACGCGACAACGGCGGATGCCTGTTCGCGCGTTTATACGGTGGACGAAGTGTTCACACAGAAGGGCTGGCACAGCCCTCTGTTTGCTGCTTCTCTGTAACCAAATCAACGGGTTTCATGACATGACGAGCGGCATCCACCACATCACCCTGATCACCCGCAAGGTACAGGCCAATGTCGATTTCTACGCGGGCTTTCTCGGGCTGCGCCTCGTCAAGCGGACGGCGGGTTTCGAGGATGCGGCGCAACTTCATCTGCTCTACGGCGATGAGATCGGATCGCCGGGATCGCTGGTGACGTTTCTCGTCTGGGAAGATGGCGGGCCGGGTCGCGTTGGTCATGGCCAGCCGAGCGAGATCGCCTTTGCCATCGCGCCGGACAGCATCGGCTTCTGGCTGACCCGCGCCTTGCGATATAATGTAGCCGCAACCGGCCCCACCCACGAATTCGGCGAGCCGGTCATCCGGCTGAAAGACCCGGACGGCGTCATCGTCAAGCTCGTGGGCACGCAGACCGTTGCCGCCGCCACCGTCCATGTTGCGCCTGATATCTCGCAAGGAGACGCGATCCGGCGGCTGCGCGGGGCAACGATCCTGACGGCCAAGCCCGACGGCACGGCTGCATTCGTGACCAGGCATTTCGGCTATACCGAAACAGACAGGACGGACGCGATCCGCCGCCTGACTTCCGAATCAGGTGACATCATCGACGTGCGCGATGCCGCTGGTTTCTGGACGGCCGCGCCCGGCACAGGCACCATCGATCACATCGCGTTCCGAGCCACGAGTGAGGCGGCGGTCAACGGTGTCCGCGTGCAGCTGGAGGCGGAAGACGCGGGTACGATCAATGCCCATGACCGTAAATATTTCTACTCGCTCTATGTCCGCGAACCGGGCGGCACCCTGTTCGAACTGGCCACCGATGCGCCGGGCATGACAATTGATGAAAGCCTGGAAACTCTGGGGACAAAACTGTTCGTTCCCGAGCATTTCGGCGGTGATCTGGAAGCCAATCTCGTCATGCTGCCGCAATTCGCGCTCCCCGGCGAGGAGCGTTTCACCGAACGCGACCTGCCCTTCGTTCACCGCCTGCACCAGCCGGAAAACCCGGACGGCCGAACCATTGTGCTGCTGCACGGCAGCGGCGCCAACGAGACCAGCCTTTTACCGCTCGGTCGTCAGATTGCCTCGAATTCGCTATTGCTCAGCCTGCGGGGCCGCAGCACGGAGGAAGGTTTCCCGCGCTTCTTCCGCAGGATCACGCCCTTTACCTTCGACCAGGCGGATATCGTCTCCGAAACCGAAGCCTTCGTCGCGATGATCGAAGGGGCCATTCCGGCCTATGGCATCGAACGCGATAAAATGGTTTTCGTCGGCTATTCCAACGGCGCCAATATGCTCATCGCTACCATGCTTCTGCATCCGGGGCTGATCCGCAAAGCCGCGCTGCTGCGCATGATGAACCCGCTGGAAACGGTGCCGGACGCTGATCTTTCCGGCACCGATATCCTGACGGTGACGGGGCGGACGGACGGCTATTCCCGCTACGCCGGGCCGCTCGAATCAATCTTCCGCGAGGCAGGTGCGACGCTCGATACCGTCACGCTCAATTCCGGACACGAGATCGGCGCCATGGATGCGCAAGCCGTTCGAAAATGGCTGGAGAGCATCGGAGCCTGATCGCTATTCCTAGAGTTCAGGCCGTTTTCCGGGCGACATAATCCGCAAAAGCCTCGACGAAGGCCTTCAGCCGCGCCTGCGCGTCCGCATCGACCAGTTGTCCGTCCTTGTCGAACAGCGACCCCGCCTTCGGCAGCATCAGCCGCTTGCCGGACCAGAGGTCGGCGCCGAGCGTGCGCAGCACGGAGAGCCAGGCATTCTGGCTGAGCAGCGTGCCGAAGGGGCCGGGCNNGCAATGGCGAAGGCCCGGCCGGCAAAGACATTCGGCGCCCCGGTCATCGAGGAACTGACCCAGTCGATGGCGTTCTTGAATACACCCGGCATGGAATTGTTGTATTCCGGCGTGAACAGGATGACGCCATCGGCGGCAGCGATCTGGTCTTTCAAAACCTGCACGGCATCCGGCACGCCTTCCTTCTCCACATCGGCATTATAGAGCGGAATGCCCTCGATGCTGCCCGTCGTGAAGGTCACGCCTTGCGGCGCGAGCGGTAGCGCTGCGTGCAGCAGGGACTTGTTGAAAGACGCCTTTCTCAGGCTTCCGGAAATGCCGATCAGTTTTGTCATCTGAGAGAATCCTTTTCGCTTTGCCGGAAGCATGCTGCCAAACGCGGAAAAGTACAGACAAAAAAGCCAGGAGACATGCTCCCGGCTTTTTTGCTTTTTTGCAGTTAGACCAGCGGCTTCAGCCGGGCCTCGATCTGGACGCGCTTGTGTTCCAGGAACGGCGGCAGCGACAGGCCTTCGCCCAGCGTTTCCATCGGCTCGTCCACCGCAAAACCGGGGCCATCGGTGGCGATCTCGAACAGGATGCCGTTCGGCTCGCGGAAATAGAGCGAGCGGAAATAGAAGCGCTCGACCTCGCCGCTCGACGGCAGGCGGAAACTCTGCAGCCGCTCGGTCCATTCGTGCAGCGCAGCCTCGTCCGGGGCACGGAAGGCGACATGGTGGACGGCGCCCGCGCCCTGCCGGGCGGTCGGCAGACCGGACTGGACCGCAACGTGCAATTCAGCGGCCGGACCACCCTCGCCCATCGAGAAGACATGCACGTCGCCGTTGCCATCAGGCGACGGGTACTGGCGCTGCTTGGTCATGTTCATCACATGCTCCAGCACCAGTTCCGTGTTGGTGATATCCGGCACGCTCATGGTGATCGGGCCGAGACCCTTGATCTGGTGTTCGGCCGGAACCGGGCTCCGGTCCCAGGGATGGGACGGAGCAAGCCCGCCGTCGTCGATCAGACGAAAGCGCTGGCCTTCTCCATCCTCGAAATCGATCGAAGCGCGTCCGTCGATATCCGTGACCTCGCCGGCCTTCACCTTCAAGTCGTCGAAACGCGCCTTCCACCAGACAAGGCTGTCACGGCTGCCGACCCGAAGGCCGGTGCGCGAAACGCTGTGTGTGCCCCGGCCTTCCGGTCCGACCGGCCAGTCGAAGAAGGTGAGATCCGTGCCCGGTGTCGCCTGACCATCGGCATAGAAAAGATGATAGGCTGTGGTGTCGTCCTGGTTGACCGTCTTCTTGACCAGCCGCATGCCGAGTGTCTGCGTATAGAACCGCAGGTTCTCCGGCGCGTTGGCCGTGATCGCCGTCAGATGATGAATGCCCGTCAGTTGCAAGCTCATGGCTGCCTCCATTCGTGAATATGAGGCGAATATCAGGCCTAGCGGCCGTTTAATAAAGAGGCCCGACGCGGACAGAATGTTCACTATATGTGAACGACGATTCGAGCGCTGCCACTTGAAATGAGCTTTAGAAATGCGGCTGGTTTTCCAAACCCGGATCGACCGGATCAGGCGCGGCGCGTCAGGTCGATCAGATAGGTATTCTCGGATTTCGAGACCTGGAAATCGGCGGGATTGAGCGGCACGACCATCAGCGCTTCGCCATGCGAGGGAGCGCTTGCCAGCAGGCTGCCATCGGGGGCGGCGATGCGTGACGAGCCGGCGAAGGTGAAACGCTCATCACCACCGCAATGATTGATATAGGCGACGAAGACCTGGTTTTCGAAGGCCCGGGTCTGGATCATGTGATCGGCGATGAACGTGCCGGAATAGCCGGCAGGCAGGGCCGTCGGTACCAGCACGGCATCGACATCAGCCAAAGCCAGCCGCCGGACGTTTTCCGGGAATTCGACATCGTAGCAGATCAACATGCCGCATTTCACGCCGCGATGCGTAAACAGCATGGTGCTCGGTTCGGCTGTGGTAAACAGCGTACGCTCATAGTCGCCGTAAAGATGCGATTTTCGGTAGACGACCGGCTCTGCCGTGCCATCGACGTAAACGGCGCTGTTGAAGGTATCCGCGCCCGCCTTCTCGGCAAAACCGGCGATGATCGCCACGCCGGTTTCCGCCGAAATCACCTGCAGCCGCTGGACCAGCGGGCCATCTGCCGGCTCGGCCAGATCGCGGATGACATCGCCCGCGCCATAACCCGTCAGACCGAGTTCGGGCGTGATCAGCAGGCTTGCCCCTTTGCCGGCCGCCTCCTTCGCCGCCTGCGCAATGCGTGCAAGGTTCGCGGCGACATCGCCGCTTTCCGATTTCATCTGCAGGGCAGCGAGCGTGATCNNTGTGTCGTCCGATGACATGGCGCCGAGCAGTTTCGGCAGATCGCCGAACCGCGCGACAAGGGAGAAGATAAAGGCGGCAGTCGCCACGAACAGGATCGTCACCGATGCCATGGTCGGGGTATAGCCGTAGCGCAGCGCATTAAAGATCTTGATCGGCAGCGTTTCCATGGTGAAGCCGACGGTCATGTAGGCAACGATATATTCGTTCAGCGACAGGACGAAGGCGAAGGCATAACCCGAGACGATATAAGGCAGGATCAGCGGCAAGACGACGGTGCGAAAGATCGTCTTGTCATCGGCGCCCATGGTCGCTGCAGCCTCGACCAGCGAGCGGTCAATCGCGGTGAACCCAAGCGACAGGGTGACCAGCGGCAGCGTCACGAAAAAGATTGCGTGGCTGACGACGGCGGTCCAGGGCTGGCCGTAAAAACCGGTGGTCGCCCAGAAGGTGAGCAGGCCGAGCGCGGTAATGACCGGCGGCAGCGTGAAGGGCGCGATGCCGAGAAGCTGGAAGATGTTCGCCCAGGGCGCGATCCGCCGCCACAGGAACCAGGCGAGCGGAAGGGCGATGGCAACGGCCAGTGCTGCCGACAGGATCGCCAGCGTCAGCGAGGCGAAAAGCGCATTGCGCCATTCCGGATTGAGGAAGATTTCGCCGTACCAGGACAGCGAAAAGCCCTTGGGCGGGAAGGCCAGCGTCTGCTTTTCATTCACCGAGACGCCGGCGACGACGATCATCGGCAGCGCCAGGAACAGCCCGATCAGGAAGAAATAGGCTTTGCTGAGCGCACCGGTCATGCCGTTTCTCCCTTGCGTCCGGCAATGACCGTCAGGGCCACGAGCCCGAGCGTCACCAGAACCAGGAACACCGCCATCGCTGCCGCGAACGGCATGTTGGATTGATAGATCGCCTGATCGGTAATCAGCACCGACAGCGTCCAGTGCTGCGGCCGCCCGAGCAGCTGCGGCAAGAGATAGGAGCCGAGCGCGAAGATGAACACCATGATCAGCGTTGCGGTGATAGTGTTGCGCAGAGCGGGAATGACGACCGTGAAGAAGGCCTTGATCGGCGAAGCACCAAGCGTGCGTGCCGCTTCCGTCAGCGTCGGATCAAGCCGCACCAGTGCCGGGTAAAGCACCAGCACCGTATAGGGAAAGGCCTGATAGACCATGCCCGTGAGCACAGCACCAAAGCTCGGGAGCAGAGCCTTGGCCTCGCTCATGATCCCTGCCATGACCAGAAGATTGGTAATGCCGGCGGTGCGTGAAAACAGCGTCGACCAGGCAAAGCCGATGATGACTTCCGACAGCGACAGAACCGAGAGAAGCGCCACCAACCAGACGATCTGCACCTTTCGCGCCATGCGGGTCAGAAGATAGGTGAAGGGAACGGCCAGCACGACGCAGCAGATGGCGACCGTGATGGCCAGCATCAGCGAGAAACCGAGCACATTGGCAAAGAACAGGCTGAGGAAACGCTGGTAGTTGGCCAATTCGAAGGCCGGCACATAGAAGCCGCCCTGCTGGCGCTGGAAGAACGAGACGGCGATCATTGTCGCGAACGGCACGACAAAGAAGACGATGAGCATCATCGCCGGGAAGAACAGCGGCCCGTAATCGGCCAGGCGTTGCGGGGCTTCGCGTCTCATTTGGCAAGCACCACGCAAACGTCGGGCAACAGTACCACGCCGACCGGCTGGCCGACGGATACCTCGGGTCGGGCGCGCGGCGTCGAGACCGCGACGATCTGCTGGCCGGCGATATCGACGAAGGTTTCGATCGTGCCGCCGAGATCGCGCACGAAGGTCACGGTGCCGGACAGCGCGCCATCACCGGGCGCTGTGAGGTGAATGTCCTCCGGCCGAATGGACAGCGTCGCCTTCCTGGTATTTGCGCCAAGAGACACGCCCGAAACCGGCTGCCCGAGCACAGTGACACGGCCCGTGCTGTCGGCTTCCGCCTCGAGCAGATTGGTCGAACCGATGAAATCGGCCACGAA
>UCEZ01000023.1 GCA_900471525.1 Hyphomicrobiales bacterium
GGTGAGCGGTTTATAGTCCCAGGCGTCGTTCATAGTCAACAGGCTTTTTGAAAAAAATGACAGTTTTTTGACAAACCCTTGCGCCGTAAGGCTTTGCTGCATTGCGACAATCAGGATACCCCTTGTTGAAAGGCAAAATCACAATTCCGCCCTCACTTCTTCACAATCCGCGCCCTAAACAACATGCGCAAACACGTCGCGGGTGCTTCGCGGGCTCTCTGCGTCACCCCGCGCGGTTCCCTATAGAGAGATGTCTCTCTGTTTGACTCGGAGACCTGAAAGATGCACATCTTCGCACAACATACCGAGACCATAATAAGAAACGGCGCGTAATCAGGGACTCCGCTCGAATTGGCATGATCACGGACAAGACCATGATGCGGTCGCTCGGCAACGAGCCCCCGATCCTTGCGGATGGACGCAGGGCACCCGACCGGCGTGAGATTTCTCTACGCTGGCTTTCGGGTACGTTCCTCACCGGCATCACCTCCAGCCTTCTGATGGGCGTCGCATTGTTCGCAGCGCTCGACGGGCGCCAGCAGCTGGCTATTCCGGCCGAAGCCTATGCGGCCATGGACCCCTCTGCCCGCGGCTCGCAGCCGACTGCCGCTGCCAAGCGCGGCAACCGTATCTTAAGCCCCAGCATCGTTGCCAAGCCGTCCGACCGCACGATCATGGAAGTCTCCACCATGACCCATGACGGCGAGAAGGAAGTGGTCCGCCGCCAGCCCTTCGCGCATGTGAAGATGACGCTCGCCGCAAACCACCAGCCGGCAGAGAAATACCCCTCCTTCGATCCGCTGGCGATCTTTTCCAGCGAAGAGGCGGAAGCCGCCCCGCCGGTCAGCCGCACGGGAACGATCTACGGCTCGGACGTCGAATCCGAAGTGGCACTGAAGACCGTTGACTTTCCCCTCAAGGCCTCGGGGCTGACATTCGCTCCTTCCATGTCCATGGATGAAGTCGAGGAGAATGTCCGCACCAACGGTTCGGTGCTGACCGACGGCAACACCCAGCTTGCCTCCCTCTTCTACGTCGATCCCCGCCGCTTTGCCTCCGATGCCTCCGATCTCGACCTGATCCAGGGCCTGTCCGCCCGGGTCGTCGAGGAAAACATGACGGTCTCGGCTTTCGAAAACATCACCGACCAGACCACGGAATATGCCGACGACGTCATTCCGGTGCGCCGGGCGACGCCGATCTCCGCCGTTCTCATCAATGCCGGTTATGGAAAGGCCCAGGCCGAGGATCTCGCCGGCTATCTGCGGCCGGCGCTCGATGCGACGGAACTGCAGGAAGGCGACGTTCTTCGTATCGGCATCATCCAGAAGGGCCAGAACGACGAGGCGAAAGTGGTGCGCGCCAGCGTCTATTCGCGCGGCAGCCATGTCTTCACCATGGCGCTCGACGACAAGGGCCACTTCGTCAAGGGCTACGAGCCGCCCCCGCTGGACGCGGTCGCCACGGCCTTCGACGACAATGGCACGCCCTCGGTTGCCGCCGGCCGCGACCTGCCGCGCGTCTATGACGGCGTCTATCGTGCCGCCCTTTCCTACGGCATGAATTCAACGATGATCGCCCAGATCATCAAGCTGCTCGCCAGCAATGTGGATTTTCAGGCACAGCTGAAGCCGACGGACAGCCTCGAGGCCTTCTTCTCGGTCGCCGACGACAGCGGCAAGGCGACCGACGATTCAGAACTGCTCTATGTGAACGCGAAATTCGGCGATGCGCAGACGCGCTTCTACCGGTTCCAGGATCCGGACGACAATTCGATCGACTATTACAACGAGCAGGGCAAGAGCATCCGCCAGTTCCTGCTGCGCAATCCCGTCCCGAACGGTACCTTCCGTTCCGGCTTCGGCATGCGCCGCCATCCGATCCTCGGTTTTTCGCGCATGCACACCGGGGTCGACTGGGCAGCACCGCGCGGCACGCCGATCATCGCCGCCGGCAACGGCGTCGTCGAAAAGGCCGGCTGGGATTCCGGCGGTTATGGCAACCAGACCCTGATCCGCCATGCCAATGGCTATGTTTCCTCCTACAACCACCAGAGCGCCATCGCCAAGGGCGTGACGGAAGGCGCCAAGGTCGTCCAGGGCCAGGTAATCGGCTGGGTCGGCACGACCGGCCTGTCGACAGGTCCGCATCTGCATTACGAGCTGATCGTCAACGGCAACCGCGTCGACCCCTTGCGCATCCGCCTGCCCGGCGGCAAGTCACTGGACGGCGAGGCTCTGGCGCAGTTCGAGAAGGAACGTACCCGCATCGACGAACTGTTGGCGAAGGACAACGGCAGCGCGGAAGTGGCAGCGGCACAATAGACTGTTGTTGCTGCTCTTCGAGCTGTCTCCCGTTTGCCCCCGCTTCGCTAAGCAATCAAAAGCACTGCACCGGTGGCGAACAGAACCAGCGTCCATAGGAGATCCACATTGATCCAGGCGCTGCGCAATATCTCGAGCCCCACCCAACGATAGACTGCAAGAGCAACGCAACTCGTCGCCGCCAACATCGCGAGGGTATGGACGCCCACCGCTGCGACCGCCATCGCCGCGGACCCATCGCCGCCGATTTGGCGCAATGGCGGGTCCGTGAGGCAGAGGGACATCAAGGCCGGCAGGATCATGAGGCCGGCCCCATGGGCCGTCGCCATCAGGAAAGACCAGAACGCCAGCCCGGCAAGCCCCGTGCGCATGCCGATGCGAACGCGGCGCCGGTGTCCGAAGAGATGATGCCAGATTGCCCAGGCGACGAGCCCCCCTCCGGTGGCCGTGCGAACGGCACCCTGGTCCACGAAAAGACCGGCCGCGACCAGAATCCCGGCCACCAGGCCGATCGACACGGCATGTCCGAAGGCGATGGCGGGCACTGCTTGAACCACGGCGGCTGAACTCTGCCGGTGAACGCCAAGCGCCACCGCAAACAGCCATCCCATCGCCGGGTTGAGACCGTGGAAGGCACCCAATCCCGCCAGTACCATCCACGGCCAGAGTTCGTTCATGGGCGCACCTCATCCGGCTGATCTTAGTGCGTCACGGATAACAATATGAATCTGACGAACAATCCCCACCCTGCAGGCGCACCTGGTGCGGGCGATGCGACTTTGGCCATTCGACGAAGAATTTCTCGTCGAAGGCAATGCCGCCGTCAGGTTCCGCGTCAAGCTTCACCATCCAGCCGGAGACGCCATCGGGATAGAACTGTTCGTCGATCGCGCCATAGAGCGAGTTGGTGAAATAGACGCGGCGACCGTCGCGGCTGATCTCGACCATCTGGGGGCCGCCATTCAACGCACCGTTCTTCGCCCCCGGGTGCGAAGCACACGAAACGATGCCGCCAATCCGGACCTTGCCTGTGAGCCTCGGCTTGAATGGATCGGAAACATCATATTGATGCAGGTCGCCGGTTCCCCAGCAGGAGACGTAAAGGAACTTGTCATCCATCGACAGATCGATATCGGTGACGAGCGGCGGCACGGCCTTGAACCCCTTGAGCATCGGCGGCAACAGGTCCGGGTCGGCAGGCTCCGCCGGAATGTCGATCACCTTTGTCACCGCCCACTTCGCGCCGTCACGGTGCCAGACCCAGATCGACGAAGAGAGGTCCTCAAGACTGAGAACGCAGTTGACGAAGCCATAGGCTTTGGTCGGGTCATGTGCTGGTCTGAGTTCGAATACGAGCTGATACTTGTCGCCGAAATCGATCGTCTGCAGGTGCTTGCGCTTGTGCAGATCCCAGAAATGCAGCCGGCGGCCGTACTTCGCGCCGAGCAGGATTTCCGGGATGAGACCATTTTCAAAGGTATCCGGCGTGCCCCACTCGCTGGTGATCAGCGTATCGTGGCCAAGGTGCCACCAGACGTCATAGGAAAGCTGTTGCGGTCCGCGATCCATTTCCCACTGGCCGCGCACCTCGAATGTCTCGTGATCCATCAGGAACACGCCGCCCGGTCCCTTGCCCTCGGCGTTGCCAAGGGCCGCGACATAGATCCCTTCCGGCCCGCAGTGAACGGTATGGGGCCTGGAATATCCGGCCCGTTCGGCGACTTCGCCGGGTTCAATCACCTTGACGATCGATGGCTTGCGACCATCGGGCTTGGTGTCGATGATATGGATACGCGACGATTTCAATCCCGGCACGACCAGGTAGCGGCGCTCCGCATGCGGATGCGGCGCGTTCGGGCACAGGCAGGACGAGCAGGCGTTCCAGCCGAAATGATGCAACTCGTCGCCGACATTGGGCATCGCGACTGACGTGACGATCTGCCCATAGGTGGCTGACTTGGGATCGACATCGACAACGGACAGTTCGTCGGGCACCGCTCGCGTCGGATCGAAGGCGACGACATACGCAAGCGTCTCCGGCGCAGCCTTCATGGCCATGCGCGGTGACGGATAAAAGCTTGGATCGGGTTTCCACGTTACCATGTGAAGTGCTCCTGGCGCGCGGTTGCTGAACAATGAAAGATGTTCGCTGCATGCTTGCCGACAGCCGACTCATCGCTGCGAACGGGGCAGGATCGAGAATGCTTCAACGGATGCTGTTTCGGGACGGTCCTCTACGGCTGAACGAGCCAGAGGGCGATCCTCCCCGCCTGATTGTCTCAGATAAAGGCGAGTTTGGGCAGCCCCTTTTTTGTCGCCCGCTCAATACTGGCCCGCTCAATACTGGATTGTCAGCGTTTTCAGATCTGCATCAAGCTCAGCCATCGTGCCGCTCGGCAGACTGATTGGCGTCTCGCCATGCCCGAACGGCAATCCGCCAAGAACCGGCACGCCAAGCGAGTGCAAATGATCCTTCACGATATCGAGGATGACGCAGCCGCGCGACGGCTCGATCATCAGAAACTGCCCGACGGCGACACCCGCGATCCCCGCGAGATGGCCCGCCTTGCGCAACATCGTCAATGCGCGATCGACCCGCCCCGGATAACAATCGGTCGCCTCCAGAAGCAGGATGGCGCCACTAAGGTCAGGCAAAGCCCAGCCGGCCGCGGTGACGATCAGATCGAGATTGCCGCCGATCAGCTGGCCGGTCGTTCTGCCGGTCGTGGTCAGAACGGCGGTTGGCTCGCCTGGCCGGGCAGTGATCGCCAGGCGGCCGGTTATGGTCAGCATCCGTCCCAGCGCATCGCGGTTCTCCATATCGACACCGCCATTGCCATCGCCGAAAAGCGCTCCGTGGATACCCATCAGCCCGCATTGGCGCAGAAGCGCAAGATGGAGAACGGTGATGTCGCTGAAACCGACCAGCGTTTTCGGATCGCGGCGAGCCGCATCGAAATCCAGCCGGTCCGCGATGCGGTAAGACCCCTTGCCGCCGCGTGTCGCGAAGATCGCGCGGATCTCCGGATCGCGCAACGCGGTATTCAGGTCCTCCAGGCGCTCGTCATCCGTCCCCGCCAAATAACTGTAACGGTCGAAGGCGTGCGCGCCGAAATCGACCTTGAACCCGAGTTCTTCGAGAGAACGGGCGCGGGCGACGATGATATCGCGGTCCGGCGGGCTTGCAGGCGAGACGAAACGGATGCGGTCACCCGACTTCAGCTTCGGGGGAGTGATGATCCGGGGCCGTGTGCCATTGTCCCTCTGCATTTTACCGGTCCTTTTCCTCCCATGCCAATGAAAAAGGCCGCCCCGAAGGACGGCCTCTCATTCCTGTGGACTACGCAGCAGCCTTCTCGCCGCTGCCACGCAGCTTGAAGTTCAACCGGTCCGACCCGGCAAAGGCCTTGATCGTCGAACCGTCCGGGAAATTGCCCTGGAGGATCTGCTCGGCGAGCGGGTCCTGGACATATTTCTGCACGGCCCGCTTCAAGGGACGCGCGCCATAGGCCGGATCGTAGCCCTTGTCGGCGAGGAAGGCGCGGGCCTCGTCGTCGAGTTCGAGCGTGATCTTGCGATCAGCCAGCAGCTGCCGCAGACGTGCCAGCTGGATATCGACGATCGCACCCATCTCGCCGCGCTTAAGGCGGTGGAACAGGATGATCTCGTCGACCCGGTTCAGGAACTCCGGCCGGAAATGACTGCGAACCACATCCATCACCTGATCGCGCACCATGTCGCTGTCATCGTTCTCGCCAAGCTGGGTCAGGTATTCCGCCCCGAGATTGGAAGTCATGATGATCATCGTGTTGCGGAAATCGACGGTACGGCCCTGGCCATCGGTCAAGCGGCCGTCATCGAGCACCTGCAGCAGCACGTTGAAGACGTCCGGATGCGCCTTCTCGATCTCGTCGAACAGCACGACCTGATAGGGCTTGCGCCGCACCGCTTCCGTCAGCGCGCCGCCTTCCTCGTAGCCGACATAGCCGGGAGGTGCACCGATCAGCCGGGCAACGGAGTGTTTCTCCATATATTCCGACATGTCCATGCGCACCAGCGCGCTGTCGTCGTCGAACAGGAAGCGTGCCAGAGCCTTGGTCAGCTCCGTCTTCCCGACGCCGGTCGGCCCGAGGAAGATAAACGAACCGATTGGACGGTTTGGATCCTGCAGGCCCGCCCTCGAGCGGCGAACCGCACGCGACACGGCCTGGACCGCATCGCCCTGGCCGACCACCCATTTCGCCAGCTCGTCTTCCATCCGAAGCAGCTTCTCGCGCTCGCCTTCCAGCATCTTGTCGACCGGAATACCGGTCCAGCGGGAGACGACGTGCGCGATGTTGTCCGGTGTCACGACTTCCTGAACCATCGGGTCGAGGTCGGAGCCATCCTTGCTTTCGGAGACTTCCAGCTCCTTTTCAAGCTTCGGGATCACCCCATAGGCAAGCTCCCCTGCCCGCTGGAATTCACCCTTGCGCTGGGCGATCGCCAGCTCGTTACGGGCTTCATCCAGTTGCTTCTTCAGGTCTGCGGCAAGGCCGAGCTTCGATTTTTCCGCCTGCCAGCGCGCCGTCAGCGCATCGGCCTGCTCTTCCAGCCCGGTCAGGTCGATCTCCAGCTTTTCCAAGCGGTCCTTCGAGGCGCGATCGGTTTCCTTCTTCAGGGCCTCGCGTTCGATCTTCAGCTGGATGATGCGCCGGTCGAGTTCATCGAGTTCTTCCGGCTTGGAATCCACCTGCATGCGCAGCCGCGATGCGGCTTCGTCCATCAGGTCGATCGCCTTGTCCGGCAGGAACCGGTCGGTGATGTAGCGATTGGACAAGGTCGCAGCCGCCACCAGCGCCGAATCGGAGATTCGCACCTTGTGATGCTGTTCGTATTTTTCCTTCAGGCCGCGCAGGATCGAGATCGTATCTTCGACCGTCGGCTCGTTGACCATCACCGGCTGGAACCGGCGGGCAAGGGCCGCATCCTTTTCCACATGCTTGCGATACTCGTCGAGCGTGGTTGCGCCAACGCAATGCAACTCACCGCGGGCAAGGGCAGGCTTCAGCAGGTTGGAGGCGTCCATCGCTCCGTCCGCCTTGCCGGCACCGACCAGCGTGTGCATCTCGTCGATGAACAGGATGATCTCGCCTGCTTCCGCCTGGACTTCGGAGAGAATGGCCTTCAACCGCTCCTCGAATTCGCCACGATATTTCGCACCTGCAATCAAGGCACCCATGTCGAGCGCCATCAGCCTCTTTTCCTTCAGGCTTTCCGGCACGTCGCCATTGATGATTCGCAAGGCGAGGCCTTCGGCGATCGCCGTCTTGCCGACGCCGGGCTCACCGATCAGGACCGGGTTGTTCTTGGTGCGGCGCGATAGGACCTGGATGGTACGGCGAATTTCGTCGTCGCGGCCGATCACCGGGTCAAGCTTGCCGTCGCGGGCATCTGCCGTCAGGTCCCGCGCATATTTCTTAAGGGCGTCGAAGCCAGCTTCGGCATTCGCGCCGTCGGCCGTGCGGCCCTTGCGAATGTCGTTGATCACCTGGTTAAGCTTGGCCGCCGTCACGCCCGCCTTCGACAGAATGCCGGAAGTCGCAGCCGACGTCTCGATGATCAGCGCCTGGAGCAGACGCTCCACGGTGACGAAACTGTCGCCCGCTTTCTTGGCCGCATCCTCTGCCGTCGAAAACACACGCGCCAAAGGCTGCGCCAGAGACAGCGAGCCATTGCCGCCGGAGACTTTCGGCAGCTTGTTCAGGGCAGCGTCATTGGCGATCCGCGCAGCCTTGGCGTCACCGCCGGCCCGCTCGATCAGCGATGCCGCCATGCCCTGGTCATCGTCGAGCAGGACTTTCAGAATATGTTCGGGGGTCCACTGCGGATGACCCTGCGCCAGCGCATAGGTCTGAGCCGATTGCAGAAAACCGCGCACGCGCTCGGAGTATTTTTCGATATTCATATGTCTACCTCCGGTAATCGGTCAGCCCATCCTTGGCACTGCCGACAGTTGGAATGAGGCTCCCTGAAAAGGCAAACCCGTCACCGGCAGTATCCTGCATTGCACAGGACCGGCCGTCTTGGGTGAATATGGGGCGGAAATTTTGGAAATTAAAGGGCCTGAAGGAGCCTTGAAACAAATAGAATATGTCGTGGCCACAGGCTGCCTGCCAGTAGGAACCAACAGCAGATATAGGAAAATCTACCCTGCTGCGCGAAGCTGAAGGCAGCCATCCCATGAAAAAAGCCCGGTCGATGAACCGGGCTTTTGATGGGCTTATTCGCCGGCAACCTCGACCAGGGCCGGCTTGTCACCGCCCTGCTCGCTCGCGGGTTCACCGTCTGCGGCAGCCTCGTCACCACCGGCTTCGCCGCGGCGTGGCTGGCGGCGCGGACGGGGAGCCGTGCGGCGGCGTGTCGGCGCGCGGCCGGTCGGCGCTTCTTCCTCCAGCGCAACCTCAACAGGCGTGCCTTCGATCACTGGCTGCGGGCCGGAACCGTCGATGATGGGCTGTGGTGCCAAGTCGGGGCGCGGATGGGCCTGCTCAGCGCGCGGCGGACGCGGGCGGTCCGGTTGGCGCTGGCGATCCTGCCGCGGGCGCTCCTGGTCGGGCTGACGCTGACGATCCTGCTGTTCCGGCTGCCGCTGCTGGCGCTCGCCGTCCGCCTGCTGACGCTGTTGGCGCTCCGCCTGCTGGTGATGACGCTCCTGCTCGACCTGCTGGTCCTGGACTGCGACGTTTTCGTCGCCGTCACTCGTGTAATCGTCATCGCGCTCGTTGCCGTCGCGATCCTGAAAATCGTTGCGATCGTTGTAGTCGTTGCGATCGTCACGCTGGAAACGTTCCTGCATCTGCGCCTGGGCGGCTGCAATGATGCGGTTGTAGTGCTCAGCGTGCTGAAGATAGTTTTCCGCCACGACGCGGTCGCCGGAGCTTTGGGCATCACGGGCAAGCGTCGCATATTTTTCAGCGATATGCTGGGCGGTACCGCGGATCTTCACGTCCGGGCCGGAACTGTCATAGGTCCGGGTGAGCGGGTTAGAGCCCTTCCGGTTATGATTGTTGTTGTTACCACCGCCATTGTTATTGTTGCTGCTGGTATTGTTGTTATTACGCCCACGGCCGCGCTTGTTCTGCTGTCCTGGCCTCATCGTTCACTCACCTGAATTCTCTTGATATTGATGATCTTGTGGCTTCGTGGCTTACCAGAAATCCCGTGTCACGGGATTCCGGATCAAGCAGACACGCGCCGCGACCCAACCGCCTCTTGACGGTACCGTCGCTGGTTAAAGTCAAATTAACAGGTACCCGCACCAGGCACTGTCGAACCTTAGCAACTCTTTTGTGAGAGCAATCCCTGCGGCTAGGTCTGACCGGAACCAACTCTTTGGTCTTTGACCTTCTGCCCAGTGCGTGAGGGCAACCTAGCCCGCTTCCCGTGTGATTCCAAGCCTTTTCTTCACGTTTTCGAAAAAGAACATGCCGATATACGCATGTTTGCCGGCCTTAGTTACCGAACGAGAACAGAATGGCGCGGTCGTTTCCACCAAGGTCGCGCACCCGGTCGATGATACGAAAACCCTCATCTTCGAAAAGCTGCCCGACCACCTGCATCTGATCATAGCCGATCTCGACACCAACAACGCCACCTTCGGCAAGATGGCCTGCGGCGTGGGCGGCAATGGTCCGATAGGCATCCAGACCGTCGGAGCCGCCATCCAGCGCCAGTGCCGGATCGTGATCGCTCACCTCGGGTGCCAGCGACGCAACGACCTCCGTACGTATATAGGGTGGATTTGACACGATTATGTCGAACTTGCCAACAATTGCGCCGAACCAGTCGCTTTCCACTCCTGCAAAACGATGCTGCAGACCGTTGCGCACCGCATTGGCCTGCGCCATCTCCACTGCCCCGGCTGACAAATCAGACCCTACACCGGTTGCCTCCGGCACCGCACTCAGGATTGCCAGGCAGATCGCCCCGGTGCCGGTGCCGAGATCGATGATGTGGCAACTCCCCTTTTCGGCAACGAACTTCTGGGCGAAGGGAATAAGGCCTTCGACGATCATCTCCGAGTCCGGCCGCGGCTCCAGCGTCTCCTTCGACATGCCGAGCGTCAGTCCGTAGAACTCGCGTTGACCTAAAATCCGATGCACCGGTTCGTGCGCCGCGCGGCGCGCAATCGCATCGCGAATGCGTTGCGCATCCTTTTCCGAGACGATCTCGCTGCCGCGCGTCATGAACGCGACTGCCGGCAGGTCGAGCAGCCCTGAAATCAGCACCCGCGCATCCAGTGCCGCCTCGCCGATATGGGCTTTCAGAAACTGTGCCCTCGCCTCGGCAAACAGGCTGTCGAGCGTGTCGGTCATCCCTGTTGCTCGCCCAGTTGTGCCAGCTGATCGGCCTGATAGTCAGCCAGCAGCGCATCGACCACCTCGTCGATCTCGCCCATCATCATCCGGTCGATCTTGTAGAGTGTCAGGTTGATGCGATGGTCGGTCACGCGCCCTTGCGGGAAGTTGTAGGTGCGGATGCGCTCGGAACGGTCGCCCGACCCGACCTGGCTCTTGCGCGAGGCCGAGCGTTCGCTGTCTGCCTTCTGGCGCTCCATGTCATAGAGCCGCGAGCGCAGCACCTGCATCGCCTTGGCGCGGTTCTGATGCTGCGATTTCTCCGAGGAGGTGACCACGATGCCAGACGGCAGGTGGGTGATACGAACAGCCGAGTCCGTCGTGTTGACGTGCTGGCCGCCGGCACCCGACGAGCGCATCGTATCGATGCGGATGTCTTCGTTGCGGATCTCGATGTCGATATCCTCCGCCTCGGGGAGAACAGCCACCGTCGCAGCCGAGGTATGAATGCGCCCCTGTGTCTCCGTGTCCGGCACACGCTGCACCCGGTGCACGCCGGATTCGAATTTCAGCTTCGAAAACACGCCGCGCCCGGTCACGGTCGCGATGATTTCCTTGTAGCCGCCGGCGTCGCCCTCGCTTGCCGACAGTACCTCGACCTTCCAGCCCTTGCCCGCAGCATAGCGCTCGTACATGCGGAAAAGATCGCCTGCGAAAAGGGCTGCTTCCGAGCCGCCGGTGCCGGCGCGGATTTCGAGGATCGCGCTCTTCTCGTCGGCCGCATCCTTCGGCAAAAGCAGGATCTGCATGTCCTGCTCCAGCTGTTCGATGCGGTCCTCGATCTCCGGCTTCTCCATCTCGGCCAGATCGCGCATCTCGCGGTCGGTATCCTTGGCGGTCAAAAGTATATTGACATCGGCAAGTTCCGCTTGCGCCTTCTCATACAGCCTGATCTTCGTCACCACCGGCTGCAGCTCGGAATATTCGGATGCCAGCTTCACATAGACATCCGCCGCCGGCCCCTCGGCCATGCGCGCCTCGATCTCGGAAAACCGGCGCTCCAATTCGCGCATTTTTTCAACAGGAAGTGTTGCCAATGTGTACTCCACAAGATCGCAACAACAGCGATCTTTTCAATGATTCTCGTCCCTTGTCAGGCATTCGTCTGAGGAGAGTTTACCCCCCCCCTCTGTCACTGCGTGACATCTCCCCCACAAGGGGGGAGATCATTCATTTTCCTTATTTCGTAAGGAACGCAAAAGCCTAGCGGCTAATCTCCCCCTTGTGGGGGAGATGTCGGCGTCGCCGACAGAGAGGGGTGTGAGCCACAGCTTCAAACCCGCCGCTAAACCGGAACTCCATTCTCCGCCGCGAACGCCACCAGCAACTCGCGCATGGGCGTCTGGCTTTTCTGGTCGTCCAGCGCCGCATGCAGCATGGCCGAAAGCTTGTCGACATCCAGCGCCAGCAACATCGCCTTCACCGGCCCGACGGCGGTCGGCGACATCGATACCGATCGGTAGCCGATCCCAAGCAGCGCCATCGCCGACAGCGGCTTGCTTGCCATCTCGCCGCACAAGGTCACCGACGTCTCGTTGCGATCGCCTGCCCGAATGATATCGCGCAGGATGCGCAGGAACGGCCGGCCGAGCACGTCGAACCGGTCAGACACCCGCGCATTGCCACGGTCGACCGCCATCGCGAATTGGAAGAGATCATTCGACCCAACGGAGACGAAATCCACCTCGTCCATCAGCTCGTCCAGCTGCCACAACAGCGCCGGCACTTCCAGCATGGCGCCGAACTGCAGTTTACGCGGCAATTGCTCGCCAACCTTCGACTGGCGCTGGATTTCCTTCTGCAGCAGTTCACGCACGGTGCGCAGCTCGGCGACCTCGGTTACCATTGGCAGCATGATGCGCAGTTCCTGACCGGCGGATGCGCGAAGCATGGCACGCAACTGTGTGCGCAACAGGCCCGGGCGGTCGAGCGACAGGCGGATTGCCCGCCAGCCGAGCGCCGGGTTTTCCTCTTCCGCCGCGCGGAAATAGGGCACCACCTTGTCGCCACCGATATCCAGCGTGCGGAAGGTCACCGGCTTGCCGGCTGCCTGCTTCATCACGTTACGATAGAAGAGCTCCTGCTCCTCCATCTTCGGCATGGTCGAGGCGATCATGAATTGCAGTTCGGTGCGAAACAGGCCGATGCCTTCGGCACCCGATTCAGAGAGCTGCGGCAGATCGACCAGCAGGCCGGCATTCATCTGCAGCTTGATCCGCTTGCCATCCTTGGTCAAAGGCTCGACACCACGCAGCGCCTTGAACTGTTCCTGGCGCCTCGCCCGTAGCTTAACCTTTTCTTCATAGGCCCGCTGCAGGTCGGCCATTGGCCTGAGATGCACCTTGGCATCGTCGCCATCAACGATGATCGCATCGCCATTTTCGGCAAGAGCCACGACACCCGCCGCCTGGCCGACGACCGAAATACCCATGGCACGCGCAACGATCACCACATGGCTAGTCACCGCGCCATCCTCGAGCACGAGGCCGCGCACATTCTCGCGCGGATAGTCCAGCAGTTCGGCGGCACCCATGGCACGGGCAACGACGATCGCATCCGGCGGGAAATCCGCTGCCGAAAGCTTCGCGCCATAGCCGGTCAATTGCCGAAGCAGCCGGTTGGCGAGATCATCGAAATCGTGCATGCGTTCGCGCAGATAGGGATCCGTCAGCCGGATCATCCGCGCCTTGGTTTCGCTCTGCACCCGCTCGACCGCCGCTTCCGCCGTCAGGCCGTTGCGGATTGCCTCTTCGAGCTTGCGCACCCAGCCGCGGTCATGCGCGAACATCCGGTAGGCTTCCAGCACCGCGCGATGCTCGCCTTCCATCGAGACGTCACGGCGCGACAGCATGTCATCGATCGAAATCCGCAGGCTACCCAGCGCTTCCGCCAACCGGCCAAGCTCGTGGTCAGTATCGTCGTTCAGGAGATTGGTGACGACGATGCGCGGCTCGTGCAGCACGACATAGCCAAGGCCAATGCCATCATTGAAACTGTTGCCTTCGATCGTCACCGGGCGCGACAGGTCGAGTTCCAACCCGGGCCGGGTGATCTTCTTCAACTCGCCGGTCGCCACCATTTCGGCGAGAACCATCGCCGTCGTTTCCATCGCTTCGACCTCGTCGTCGCGATAGGTGCGGCTTGCCTTGTTCTGCACGACGAGAACGCCGAGCGAGCGGCCGGTCCGAAGGATCGGCACACCGAGGAAGGAATGATAGATTTCTTCGCCGGTCTCCGGCAGATAGGTGAAGGCCGGGTGCGCCTGCGCGTCGGAAAGGTTAAGCGGCCGCGCGCTGGCGGCAATCGTACCGACGAGGCCCTGCCCCATCTGCAGTTGCGCAAGGTGGACGGCGCCTGGGTTCAGACCTTCGGTGGCATAGAGTTCGAGCACGCCGTCGGAGCGCAGCACGTAGACCGAGCACACTTCCGCGACCATGTTCTGCGCAATCTGGCGAACAATCTGGTCAAGGCGCTCCTGCGGCTCGAGCGGTTCCGCCATCAGTTCGCGCAACCGCTTGAGGAGGACGCGTGGACCCGCTGAGAGGTCTCTCATCGCGCAACGTCTCCCGAATAAAAGTCAACAACTGCAGGCCGCAATTTGTTCCGGCGCACCTGCGCCGAAACGTCGTTGCCACCGCTACCTTAACTCTTATCCAGACCGTAGACGGAATGCAAAGTGCGAACCGCCAATTCGGCGTAAGCACCGTCGATCAGGATGGAAATCTTGATTTCCGAGGTGGTGATCGCCTTGATGTTGATGCCTTTTTCGGCAAGTGCGCGGAAAGCGGACGCGGCCACGCCCGCATGGCTGCGCATGCCGATGCCGATGACCGAGACTTTCACCAGGCCTGATTCGCTCTGGATGACGTCGAAGCCGACCTTTTCCTTGGCACCTTCCAGCACCTTGAGCGCCTTGTCGACGTCGCCCGAAGGCACCGTAAACGTCATGTCGGTCTTCGAACCGTCTTCCGAAATATTCTGGACGATCATGTCGACATTGATGTGGGATTCGGCCAACGGTCCAAAGATTGCAGCCGAGACGCCGGGCCGGTCGGCCACACGCCGGAGCGAAATCTGCGCTTCATCCTTGGCATAGGCGATGCCGGTGACGACTTCCTGTTCCACGATCTCTTCCTCATCACAAATCAGCGTACCGGGGGGATTCAAGAAATCGCCCATGCCCGGCGCATCGGGGTCTTCGAAACTGGAGCGCACGAAGGTGCGGACCTTGAATACCATGGCAAGCTCGACCGAGCGAACCTGCAGGACCTTGGCGCCGAGAGACGCCATTTCCAGCATTTCCTCGAACGCGATCTTCTTCAGGCGCTTTGCCTTCGGCTCGATCCGCGGATCCGTGGTGTAGACGCCATCGACGTCGGTATAGATATCGCAGCGATCCGCCTTGACGGCAGCAGCGATTGCAACCGCCGACGTGTCTGAGCCACCGCGGCCGAGCGTCGCGATCCGGTTGTCCGGTCCGAGCCCCTGGAAGCCGGCGATGACGGCCACCTGGCCTTCGCCGAAACGGCGGATCAGTTCCGTGCCGTCGATCTCGAGGATGCGCGCCGCGCCATGGGCGTTGTCGGTCTTGATCGGGATCTGCCAGCCCTGCCAGGAGCGGGCGTTGATGCCGATATTCTGCAGCGCGATGGCCAGCAGACCCGAGGTCACCTGCTCGCCCGAGGCAACGACGGCATCATATTCGCGGGCATCGTGCATCGGCGAGGCATCGCGCGTCCAGGCAACCAGTTCGTTGGTCTTGCCCGACATGGCGGAAACCACGACCGCAACCTCGTGGCCGGCATCGACTTCACGTTTCACATGGCGAGCCACATTCCTGATGCGATCCATATCCGCGACGGACGTGCCGCCGAATTTCATCACGATGCGTGCCATATGCTATCCACCGGTATTGCAATGCCGCGCGGGTCCGCGCCAGTCGAAGAAGTTGGCGGTCTCTTAGCGAAATTGGCGGCGGGGTGCAATGGTGGAGGGAGATGGGTTGTTACGCAAATTCCCTGTCAGGCGTGCCTTCTTATCTCGGCAACTTCTGGCCGCTGTGCATCCATGAACATGTATGCCCGGCCCAACAGTGCCTGCTTGCCGAATTCATCAAATTTGTTTGGCCCGAGCGGCGTGATAAGAACTTCCGAGGGCGTAAGACCGTCCAGATGTCGTGCTTCGATTTCGGGCCAATTCGCCTGCGAAATATCATGCAGCACGACGTTGACAGCCGGGTGATTGTAGCCGACGAGAATATTTCCATCGTCCATTGGCGACGGGTTCATATCAGGATGATAGCCGAGTATAGAGGAAAAGACTTTCGACGCGAATTCGGCGGCCAGCTGATCCGTCAGGCCGTCGTCGAGCAGCACGCATGTGCCGTTCCGGAATACAACGAAATCACGTTGCCCATTGTAGTAGTAGGAAATCCGATCCTTGACGCGGTCAAGCGGCTGCCGAAAAGACGGATGCCAGGACGGCACGATGGGACCGTGCTCTGGAAGAGTTTCAGCTTGCATTTTCTTCGTACCGAGGAGACCGACGATCCCCGCGAGAAAAGAGCGTCTCATCATTTTCCGTCCACCGACATTGCTGACATTCGTTGCTTTCCTTGGCATCAGATCGGAATGCATGAGGCAACGTCAACCCCGAAAGAAAACCGCCGGGTACGCCACCCTCAATCCCGATACTCCGGCGCCTCCCGATCCAGCACCCGCCGCACGCTCTCCAGATGCATCCGCGCACTCTCCGGGTCGCCCTCGCGCATCTGCTTGGCTGCTGCAGACGCCACAGCCTCGGAAACGGGCAGAAGGCGCCGGCCCGAGCTCATCGCCTTCAGCTGCACCTCTGCGGCACGTTCGAGATAATAGAGATCGTCCCAGGCTTCCGCGATGTTCGGCGCACAAACCATGACGCCGTGGTTGCGCATGAACAGGATGTCCTTGTCGCCCAGCACCGCCGCAATCCGGTCGCCTTCGCGCTCGTCGAGGGCAAGGCCGTTGTAGTTTTCGTCGACGGCCGTGCGCCCGTAGAATTTCAGCGCGGTCTGGCCGGCCCAGACGAGCGGATCGCCTTCGATCATGCTCAGCGCCGTGGCGTTCGGCATGTGCGTGTGGAACGCGGCGCCGACGCGCGGCGACATCTTGTGCAGGCGCGCGTGAATATAGAAGGCCGTCGCCTCCGGCACTCCGTCGCCGTCGATGACGTTGCCGTCAAAGTCGCAGATCAGCAGCGACGACGCTGTCGCCTCCTGAAACGCCCAGCCCAGTCGGTTGACGAGAAACAGGTCGGGATGTCCAGGCACCAGCGCCGAAAAATGATTGCAGATCCCCTCCTCCAGCCCGAGCCGCGCCGCCATCCGCAAACAGGCGGCGAGATCTGCGCGCGCCTGACGGATTTCCTCCGTATCGAGGGAGACGTTGCGGCGGAGCGGCTGCGTCTTGGAGAGGTTCAATTCGTGGGCCATCTCATCATCCGTTCTTCTGTTCCATCCAGCCGGCGGCTGCGAAAATGCCCGGCACCTTGTCCAGTGTGGGTGCGGTTTCGTTCGGCCTGTAGTCGTCGAGCGGTTTTCTACCCGTGCCGCGATCAATCCATATAGCGCGAAATCCGAGTTCGCGGGCCGCAACGAGATCGAGATGCGGGCTTGCGCAGATATGCACGAGCTCATCCATGCCGACCCCGATTACCTTCCACGCATGGTGGAATATCTGAGTCGAGGGCTTGTAGGCACCCGCCTGTTCAGCCGTGATCACCCGGTCGATCAGCCCGTTCAGCTGCGCGACATTCCCCGCGACGATCGCGTCATCAGTATTGGAAATGATGGCCAACCGGAAGCCCGCCGTTTTCAGCTGACCGAGAGCCCCGACCACTTCCGGAAACGGTGGCATCTTGCCGATCGATGAGGTCAGGATCTCAGCGTCCGAATCCTCGAAGGCCAGGTTGAACTCGGCCATGGCCAGCGCCAGCGACCGGGCCGAGACCTCCCTGAACGACCGGTGTGGGCGCTCCTGCTCCAGCGCATGCTCATGCCGGTCATAGACGAGGATGAAGGCATCGCGGTCGATATCGCCGCCCTTCGAGGAGAGTATCTTCTCCATCGCGGCGATCAGTCCTTCGTCCCATTGAATAAGGGTCCCGTAGCAATCGAAGGTCAGCCATACCGGCCGCTTTCCGGGAAGTGTCATCCGCGCGTTCTCCATGTTTCCAGCAGATTGACAAATTTTATGATCATTGAGAAATTAAATAAGGTAATTTCTCTCAGTGGAAAATCGAATGTCATTCGCCTTCGACCTCGATCTGTTGCGTACGTTTACCGCCGTCGTGGATTGCGGCGGCTTCACCCGCGCGGCCGAACGCATCCACCTGACGCAGTCGACAGTCAGTCAGCAGATCAAGAAGCTGGAGACCAGGATGGGCCACGCCCTCCTCCTACGCGACAAATCCACCGGCGGCGTCCAGACGACCGAGGAAGGTGAGGTCCTGCTTAGCTATGCGCGAAAGCTGCTGGCGACAGCGCAGGAGGCGATGGACGCCATCAGCACGCCTCATGCACCGAAGACGGTGCGCCTCGGCGTTCCCGAAGATTTCGCCGGGCGGCGGCTTATAGACCTTCTGTCGGGCTTCTCCATCGCATCGCCGCATATCCGGCTCGACACGGTCAGCGGCTGGAGCACCGAATTGCGCCGCCTGCTCGATGCCGGCGAAATCGATCTTGCCCTGATCAAGCGCGAGCCGGGTGATGGCGCATGTCTGGCGAGCTGGAAGGAAGAGCTGGTCTGGGTCGAAAGCGCCACCCGCCCGGCGCCGCAGGACGTCGTGCCGCTCGCAGTGTTTCCGGTCGGCTGCATCTACCGCGAGCGAGCCATCCGTGCCATCGAGCGCAGCGGTCGCCGCTGGCGGATCGCCTATACCAGCCAGGGTCTCATGGGCGTCCAGGCCGCCGTCGCCTCCGGCCTCGGCATCAGCCTGCTGCCATCAGATGCGCTTCTTCCGGATCACAGGAAGCTCGGCCCCGCCGACGGTTTCGATGCCCAGCAGGCCTCCGAGCTGGCGCTAGTCAAGGGAAAGGCGCGGCTTTCCGCCGAAGCCAAATTCCTGGGCGAGTTTCTCGCCGGCAACCTGCACGCCTGACCGCTCACGGCTCGCATGAGGGCGACAGCAACACGACTGTCACATACCTGTCATCAAACCCTGCTCCTGTGCCCCGACCAACGGGGATTTGACCAATGATCGACCAACTCGACCGCATCAAAGCGGAAATTGCCGACAGCTTCGACGAAGAGCTGGAAATGCAGATGGAAGAGGATCGGCTCGATGAGCTGGTCTCCGAGGGCATGTCGGAGGAAGCCGAGCCGACGCTGGACCGCAAGGTCTATTTCCGCGAGCTGTTCCGGTTGCAGCATGAACTGGTGCGCCTGCAGGATTGGGTCCAGTACAAGAAGCTGAAAGTCGTGGTTCTGTTTGAAGGCCGCGACTCCGCCGGCAAGGGCGGCGCCATCAAGCGCGTCACCCAGCGCCTCAATCCGCGCGTCTGCCGCACGGTGGCCTTGCCTGCCCCGACCGAGCGCGAGCGCAATCAATGGTATTTCCAGCGCTACGTGCCGCACCTGCCGACCGCCGGAGAAATGGTGCTGTTCGACCGCTCCTGGTACAATCGCGCCGGCGTCGAGCGCGTCATGGGCTTCTGCTCGCCGGAGGAACTCGACGAATTCTTCCGCACCGTGCCCGAGTTCGAGCGCATGCTGGTCCGCTCCGGCATCGTGCTGATCAAATACTGGTTCTCGATCACCGACGAGGAGCAGGAATTCCGCTTCAAGATGCGCATCCACGATCCGCTGAAACAGTGGAAACTCTCGCCGATGGACATGGAAAGCCGCGTGCATTGGGAAGAATACACCAAGGCCAAGGAAGAGATGCTGGCTAAAACCCATATCGAGGAAGCGCCTTGGTGGGTCGTCCAGGCCGTCGACAAGAAGAAGGCCCGCCTCAACTGCATCGCCCATCTGCTGAAGCAGATTCCCTACGAGGACGTGCCCAAGCCGCCAATCGACCTGCCCGAGCGCGTACGTCACGACGATTACATCCGCCGTCCGGTTCCAGACGAAATGTACGTGCCCGAAGTGTATTGATTACAGCGGGCTTCTGACAAGCTGCCCTCGATGGGCTCAAGGCCGAAAGGCCCCTCATCCGCCCTGTCGTGCACCTTCTCCTCGTTGTGACGGGGAGAAGGAACAAGCGGCGAACTCCGGGAAAGTCCCCTCTCTCCGCAAGCGGGGAGAGGGTTAGGGTGAGGGGCAGTTACGACGACGTGGCATTTGGACCAGAGCCGAGGCGATCATCCGGACGCCACTGCCTCGCTGTTGCGCGCCACCACCGCCAGATACGCCGCCTGCAATTCCGCAAACACCGAGCGCTCCGGCACCGGCTGATCGAGATGCAAGGCCCGCAACTCTTCCATGAACGCCGTCCACATCCCCGGTCCGCCCTCCTCCAGCAGTTCGGCACGGATCGACAGTTCCTCGGATGCGGGTGTATGCCGCCGTCCCCACGCCCCCATCTGTGCCAGAAGCGGAACCAGCTGGATGGATGGTTCCGTCAGGCTGTAGATGCCCTTCTGCTTGTGGCTCGGGTCGTCGCGGCGCGATAGCAGTCCGTTTTCCGTCAACCGTTTCAGCCGGTCGGCCAGGACATTCGAGGCTATGCCCTCTTCCGAATGCGTGAGAAGCTCGCGAAAATGTCGGCGGTTGCCGAACATGAGGTCGCGGATGATAATCAGGCTCCAGCGATCGCCGAGCATTTCCAGGGTGAGGTTGATCGGGCATCCCGACCGTTGTGCATTGTCCATGATCCGCCTTTGCCAAAAACTGCTTGCAACATAGGATCAGTTATTCTACAACGCAACCGGTTGCTGATTGAAATCAGTTTTGGGAGACTATGATGAAACCGCAACTCTTCGCCCATCCCTTCTCGTCCTATTGCCAGAAGGTCCTCGTCGCGATCTATGAAAACGGCACCGCGTTCGACTATCGCATGCTGAGCCCGGATGAAGCCGGCAACCTCGAGGAGTGGCAATCGATCTGGCCGATCAAGCGCTTCCCGGTGCTGAAGGACGGCGGAAACGCGGTGATGGAGGCAACCATCATCATCGAGTACCTGATGCTGAATTATCCCGGCACCGTCCGCCTCATCCCGGAAAACCCGCAAGCTGCCCTCCGCACCCGGATGATGGACCGCTTCTTCGACAATTACGTCATGACGCCGATGCAGAAGGTGGTGTTCAACCAGATCCGCCCGGAGGCCGACCGCGATCCCTATGGCGTCACCCAGGCCAAGGCGATGCTCGATGATGCGTATGGCTGGCTCGAAGGCGTGGTGGCCGAAACCGAATGGGCGGCCGGCGACACGTTCAGCCTCGCCGATTGCGCCGCCTGCCCGTCGCTGTTCTATGCCGACTGGGTGCATCCGATCCCCGAAACACTGTCCAATGTCCGCGCCTACCGCGCCCGCCTCCTCGCCCGCCCCTCCTTCGCCCGCGCCGTCGACGAAGGTCGGCCTTACCGCACGTTCTTCCCGCTCGGGGCGCCCGACAGGGATTAAACTGTGTCCGGTTGAGTGGCGTCGAGATGGTGACACTGCACGTCACGCTTCCGCGACAAGCATGCGCGGGGAGCGGTTCACTACATATGGCGATCAAATCTTTGTGGGGTGCACAGGTCGGGAACCTGATCTTCGGTATGCGCGTTTGTTTGAGCAACAGTCTTTCATAGTTCAAGGCAGACAGGAGGCCGCCATGCAACGGCCGGATCAACCGTCCATCAGGCTCGACGTCAGTTTCATCAAAGGCACCTGGCAGGTCGTTATTTTCATTGGCAACCAAACCGAACATCGATCGTTCCGCACGGAAGCCGAGGCCAGAGAGTACGGCAAAGCCAGACTTGGGCAATTGATATCCGGCAAGGAAAGAGCGCGTTCCAAGGGCCCCGTATGACGAAAACGTGGCGCCCCATCACTCCCGCATCAAAGCCGGAGCAGATGAGCATTCGGGAAGATGGCGAGTGATCTCCATGGTCGGCGGCATCGTCAACCAGGGCTTTTCGAGCCTTTCAGGAGTTAGGCATCATCATGCAGCGGTCGCGCCGGAATGGAACCGCAGCACCACCTCGAACCCGTCCTCCCGGCCCGCGGCCGGCGAAAGGACTTCGAAACCGGCATTCATCTGTTGCAGCAGGCGCTCTGCGATCGATAACCCCAGCCCGGAGCCAGGCGATGACGTGGCACCGCGCCCGAAACGCTTGCGGATCGCCATAAGCTCGTCCGGGGATAGCCGCGCTGCGCCATTAACGATGCGCACCACACCGCCCTTTTCCAGCCGGATATCCACCGGTTCCTCCTTGCGGCCGTGCAGCAGCGCATTCTCGATCAGATTGCGCAGGACGATCGCAAAGGCGTCTTCGCTGTAACTGCCTTCGAGAAGGGCACCCGCCTCGCGATGAAAGCGCAAGCGCCTGGATGCCGGATCGCTGCGCTCGAAATCGGTCACCACCAGTTCAAGCACCGGGGCAAGATCGACCCTGGCGGTCCCTGTCCCGATCCCGGCTTCGGCCCGCGCCAATTGCAGCAGTTTTTCAGCCGTATGGCCGAGATTGACCAGCGAGACCTCGATCTGCTGGGCGCGCCGTTTTCTGGGACCGTCAAGCTCGGCGATCAGCATCTGCGTTTGCGCCAGCGCGCCGGCGATCGGCGTGCGCAATTCGTGTGCGCTGTTGGCTGTGAATTCCCGTTCCGCATCGAAGGCCGATTGCAGCCGGGTCAAAAGATGGTTGACGGAGCGAGCGATCGGGCGAAGCTCGCGCGGCAGCATGCCGGACGGCACGGGTGCCATGTTGCCGCCGTCCTTTTCCTCGATCGCCCGGCGCAGATCATCGACCGGTGCCAGCGTCCGGCGCACGATCAGCCAGATCAGCAGAACACTGACGGGAATGAGGACAAGCACCGGCAGGAAGAGCGCCATGCCGCCTTCCGTCACTGCCTCTGTCCGATTTTCCATGGCGTCCGCGACCTGCACGAAAACCGTGCCGTCAACGGCGCTTGCGGTATAGAACCGATAGCTGTCGCTTCTCCAGAAGCCGCGCTTCAGCGGCACGTCGAAGGGCTCCACCGGCGCGTCGTGGGAGCGAATGAGGATTTTGCCGCCCGCATCCTTGACCTGATAGACGAGATACTCGTCGTCCAAATCCTCGACTTGCCGCTGGATATGCAGGGGCGAGGTGGGCTCCTCGCGCCGCTGCAGATCATCGATGACGAGGGGCAGCAGCCGCTCGGCCGTCTCCTGCAGGGAACCGTCGAAGAATTCGTCGAATTCATCCTTCATCACCGAGACGCCAAGGGCTGCGGCTATCAGCCAGAAGGCCGTGGTTACGCCGGTGAGCCACAGGATCAGCCGCCGCGTCATGCTTTGCGCACGTGTTTTCTGTTGCGTCACGCCGGCGCCCCGATCTTGTAGCCGACGCCGCGCACGGTCACGACGTGGTCCCGCCCGAGTTTCTTGCGCAGCCGGCTCACATAGACCTCAACGGTATTGCTCTCGATCTCCGAGCCGAAGGCATAAAGCGCCTCCTCGATCTGGGCCTTGGAGATGATGGCGCCTGGCCGGGAAAGCAGCGTATCGAGAACCGCCCATTCGCGGCCGGAAAGACCGACTTCCTCGTCACCGGCAAACACCCGCCGGTCGACCGGGCTGATCTTCAGCTCGCCGAAGCGGATCACCGGCGAAATATTGCCGCCATAGCGGCGAATGACGGCAAGCATCCGGGCCGTAAGTTCGCCGAGATCGAACGGTTTGACAAGGTAGTCGTCGGCGCCGCAGTTGAGGCCCTCGATCCGGTCGGAAATCTGGTCGTGGGCCGTCAGGATGATCACCGGCGTCGCGTTGCTGCTTGCCCGCAGTTCCTTCAGAAGCGCAATGCCGCTGCCATCGGGCAGGCGAAGATCGAGCAGGATAAGACCATAGGTGACGGCGCGCAGCGACGCGCGCGCATCGTCCAGCGTCTTCATCCAGTCGACAGCGTGGTCTGCGGCCGCGATATGATCGCGAACGGCCTCTCCCAGAATCTCATTGTCCTCGACGAGCAGAACGCGCAAGCCGCTGGTCCTCTTATCGGTCAGCTTTACCGGCATTCTTATTCCCTCTTTAGCCTGCGCCGTCAAACGGCTTCGATGGACACGACAACAGGCCCGCTCCCGTGACTGGAAGCAGGCCGCAAAATTCAAGGCGTCTTACCGGCCGCTTACGAAGCGGCGCGGGTCCGGCAGGACGACAGGACATCGAGCGCCGGGTCGTAAACCTTGGTGGCGACATTCATCATGCCGAGCACCGTATGGAACAGGTTGTCGTGCGACTGCGGCTCGCCGGCCTTGCCGGCAAGGCATGCGTCATCAATGCCGACCTTCGCTTGTCTGCCCTGCCAGAGGACGAAGGGAACATGGGTCTGCTGCGATGGCGCGATGAAATACGGCGCGCCGTGCAGATACAGCCCGTGTTCGCCCAGCGATTCGCCATGGTCGGACATGTAGATCATCGACCCCGCCATCCGGTCCTCGCGGGCCTTCAGCATGTCGATGATCGTCGAGAGCACGTGGTCGGTATAGAGGATCGTGTTGTCGTAAGCGTTGACGATTTCGTCGCGCGAGCAGTTGCCGAGTTCCGCCGTCCGGCAATCCGGCGTGAATTTGCGAAAAGCCTCCGGATAGCGCTGGAAATAGGCCGGCCCGTGGCTGCCGATCTGGTGGATCACCAGCACGCTATTCCCCTTGACGGCATCAAGCCAGGCACCGAGCCGGTCCAGGTGAACGTCGTCCTGGCATTCATGGTTCTTGCAAAAACGGGGATCGTTGATGTCGGAAAACGACGTATAGGCGATGCGGTTGGCGATCGCCTTGCTGCCGGTGTTGTTGTCCCACCATTCCGCCTTGATGCCGGCATGGGTCAGGACATCGAGGAGATTTTCGGTTTCGAGCCCCTTCTCATGGGTATAGCTGCTGCGGGTATAGACCGAGAACATGCAGGGCAGCGACACCGCCGTCGCCGTGCCGCAGCTCGACGTGTCGGTGAAATAGCGGATGTCCCGCCGGGCAAGCTCCGGATTGGTGTCACGGGCATAGCCGTCGAGCGCGAAGTCTTCCGCCCGCGCGGTTTCGCCTGCCACGATGATCGTGACGCGCGGTTTTCCGGACACCGTCGGCGCGATCACATGCGCATCGGTTCCGAGCGGTTGGACGACGAGGTCCTTCTCCGCCCCGATGGCCATGACATAGCGCACTGCACTGACGATCGGCATGACAGGATTGAGCACCGCAACGAGATCGCGATGCTCGCGGGTGGTCGCCGCAAAGGTGCGCACATTGGCAAGGCTGACGGATACGAAAACCGCAAGAAGGGACAGGACCAGCGCCAGATTCCATCTGAATTTCTGAAAGAACGGTTGGTGCTGGACGCGCACCATCACGATCAGCGCCGAGGGCACCACGCCAAACAGCGCCATATGCGTTAGAAAACCTGCCGTCAGCAGATGACCGGCTTCGGAACCCGTCGTCTCGGCGGCGTTGCGGATCATCTCGACGTCGATGATGGTGCCGAAGTGGTCCATGAACCGGGAAGCGGCGGCGGCGCTCATGATAAGCAGGATGAACAGCGGCTTGGTCAGATATTTCACCGAAACGGCAACGCAGATCGCCGAAAACAGCGCAAAAAGGCCGATGCCGAGCAGAACAAGCGCGAAGCTCGGGGCGCCGAGATAATCGACTGCCTTCGTCCAGAAGGTCCTGTTGGTCACGAAGACGAGATAAAGGGCCACGATCACGCTCAGCGCCGCACTGCCGATGACCGGACGTGTCAGGCGCGGGGTCGCCGTCGATAGGGTTTCCAATGACACCGGGCCATCTCCTGCTTCACATCAGACGTGGACCAGGAGCACGGCGCACCCTCGCTATCGAGGCAGCCAAGTGCTGTTCCGTCGGGCGGCAACCGCGACCATCTCCACGCCCGACATCTGGCCGGCTTTTCTGACAGGAACCTGAATGTGAAACGGGTGAAGAAACGCCGGCGGCGCGGAGCGCCTCTTTCGAGCAGCCCGAATTTTTGAGCGTTCAGCTTGGTGTCAGCATTGCAGCGCACGTTGACGATTCGACACTGGAGATTTTTGTTTGAAAGCGCATCGAATTCCTCTTGGGCTGCTCTACATCGCCGCGCTCGTCCTTTTGATCGTCTTGATCCCGCTGATCCAGTTTGGCGGCCGCCAGGCATCGACGATCATGCACAAGCAGTCATCGGCAATGACGCTGCGTCTGGACAAGTTGAAACTCTAAAGCGTCCGTCACTCCCTACCAACGAATGTCTCCGGTGCAGGAATCGGGTGGCGGCGCGCCACCCTTGCTGCGATTGAACCTCCCGCAACACCCAGAGGAGATTCAATCATGACCACGCTTTCCAACAAGGTTGCCATCATCACCGGCGCCAGCTCCGGCATCGGCCGGGCGACGGCAAAGCTCTTTGCACGAGAAGGCGCCCGCCTCATCGTATCGGGCCGGCGTCGAGGCGCGTTGGACGAGCTTGTCGCCGAAATCGAGACTGAGGGTGGCGAGGCCTTCGCTGTTGACGGCGATGTCCGAGACGAGGCTCACGCACGGGCATTGGTGGATGCCGCCACCGGGAAATTCGGCGGCCTCGATATTGCGTTCAACAATGCCGGCACCACCGGCGAGATGGCGCCGATCGCAGACCTTACGACTGCCGGCTGGCAGGAAACGATTGAAACCAACCTGACCAGCGCCTTCTTCGGCGCCAAGTATCAGGTTCCCGCCATGGCCGCGCGCGGCCGCGGCTCGCTGATCTTCACCTCCAGCTTCGTCGGGCATACGGCAGGCATGCCCAATACCAGCGCCTATGCCGCTGCAAAGGCCGGACTGATCGGCCTCACCCAAAGCCTCGCCGCGGAACTCGGACCGAAGGGCATCCGCGTCAACGCGATCCTGCCCGGCGGTACCGATACGCCGATGAGCTTTACCAACGCGCCCGGCGCAGGACCCGAAGTCCTCGCCTTCGTCGAGGGACTGCATGCCTTGAAACGTATGGCAAAGCCGGAGGAGATCGCCCGGTCCGTTCTCTATCTCGCCTCGGATGCCTCGAGCTTCACCACCGGCACCGCCATGCTGGTCGATGGCGGAGTCTCGATCAACCGAACCTGAAAAATCATCCCCACAAATCCCCGGCCGGCGCAACCGTGCCACAATCATCCCGTCCCGCCATCGGATACACCGGAAAGCGTTGCCGGCCAGGCGGGGCCGGTGCCCGGACGGTTTTGCGAAACGCGCGTGAAATTTCCGGGGCTGCGTGAAAGGTGGTTCCTCCGGGTCGAAAATGAGCCGGGCGTTCCGGGTCATCACGCCGTCTTCGACGGTCCAGGATGTGCTCCGCCTCAATGAAAAGCCCAGCGGATACGCTTCGCATCAAGGGGCTTACCGTGATCACACTGGCTTCCTTGGTATTCTGGGCCTTCGTGGGCTATCTCGTTTGGGGATGATCTGCCGGACAACGCCTCAGCCGATTGAGTATTCGCCCCGATGGCTCCGCTCACCGCGGCATTTTTTAAACGCAACGCTGACATCGGACGGCTGAATGTCCCTATGCTTCAGAGCTCTTGTTGATTATCTTCGAGTTAGAGAAAGCGAGGTCGATTATGCGGCAACGAAACGGCGAATCTTCCAAGCCTCCCGAGACTCATACGGCCATTATCGGAGACCCAGTGACCATGTGGGAAAAGCTTGCTTGGGATGTGGACGTTTTCGAAGATATTCAGCGAAGTTATCCGGATGAACGGCAGCCGCTGGCCTATGCGGCAATAAACGTCTGCATCGCGGCCTGGAGCCTAGAAAAATGGGTGGTGAGTGCCTGCAAGCGCGAGGCGAGGAAAGAGCCAGGTGGTTTTGACGTCACTGAATTCCGTCGAGTTCTCAAGACGGCAATCCCCCAGCAAGCGATGTGCGCTGCTATCGCCAACACCTCTAAGCATGCCCACTACGATGAAAGCGACTGGTCCGGCGGAGCGGTTGCTGTCGATTGGGAGGTGGGTGATGAGGATAGCCCGTCGGGATGGATGCTGAACCATATCGACTCGACTGGTCGCTCGCGAAATTTGGCTTTCAACTCTTTCATGGCCTTGCGTGACAACTGGTGGAGCCACTTGGTAGCTCTAGGGCTAGCCACAGGAGTTCAGACCTTCCCCGAATGGAAACAGAACAAGCTTCGTAAAATATTCGGACACATCCGGCATCTGCCGCCGACCTAGCGCCCAGTGTGTCGCTGCGCAAATCGATCGTTAGTCGCTGGAGTTTCGCCGTCCCGTAGCTGGCACCGGAGCGTCCGAGGGCCGCCGCTACACCATAGTATGGAGATCAGCGATTTAATCTATTGGAACGGTCAACGATGACTCTATTGGAACGATCAATAAAAATGCTAACGCGCCATTTCACGCTCATTCTTGCCGCTCTCTTGATGATAATTTTTCTGTTGTTCTGGTTCTGGGTCGCTCACACATTGTTGAGCGAGGTATGGGCTTGTCGTGGCCCAGCGATTGGACCGAAGATGCCGGTTTGGGACGGCTATCTGCCATGCATGAATGCAAGCGAACTAGGCGATGTTTTGGCTGGCTTTTTTGCCCCGGCAGCTTTCTTGGTCCTGATCATCGCCGTGTTTCTCCAAGGTATGGAACTCAAGGCACAACGCCAAGAGCTTAGCGATACAAGGGACGTGTTCATCACTCAGAACGAACTCTTGCGAGCACAAACAACGGCGGCGGAAAAGAGTACCGCTCTGTTTGAAAAACAGAATGAAATCCTCTCTGCCCAGGAACGCGCGCGTCTCCAAGAAGTTACGAAGGCGGAACTGGAGGAAATTCTCAAACGGTTGGAGGTTGTCATTCGCACGCGACTAAATGGTCGCATTCCATTGATCGATCCGACAAAGGAACACACCCGAGGCAGGATACTGAGACCGCTATTTCAAACGAAGACGATTGATCTGCCCCCGGAAACGCGAGCAGCTATCGGGACAGCTATCACGAGTGCCATTGTCGCAAGTGCTGCGTTCGCGGCAGTTAAGGAGGTTTCCGTTTACCATCGTTATGGGCATCGGGATGCTTTTCTTGCCGCCGCATACCTTTGCGAGACTGCTTTGGCAAAAGCAGTTGCTATCGGACAGGCAAAATCGAATCTTTCGATAGAACTCAGGCTAGGTGAATTTGCAGAGCTCCTGAGGACATATCTGGCGAACCCCGTGCCTCAGAAGCACGTTGGATACATTAACGATGATGAATGAGCGGCAGACAGTTTTGCCGTGCCAAAGGTAGCGCCAATCTGTGCCAAAGCTGCCGCCGCGCCACATCCCGGTCGATACCGCCGTCCCTTGGCCGGCGCGACATGAAGATGTTTCAAGCCACGGGCGAAAAAGTCGCCGCGTCAATGCCTACGGCTGCCTGCGAACATCACGCTCGCGACACTGCCAACCCTTGACAATCATTCCCGATCGTCCGACTTCACAGGGGCTATATCCCAAGGAGTTCCGACCATGAGCGACCCGGCCCCCAGCGAAACCCGCAGCACCATCGACCAGACGGAAGTCGACCGGTTTTCCGCCATGGCCGCCGAGTGGTGGGATCCGAAGGGCAAGTTCAAGCCGCTGCACAAATTCAATCCGGTCCGCCTCACCTATATCCGCGATCGCGTCTCCGACAATTTCGGCCGCGAAGCCAAAGCACCGCAGCCGCTGAAGGGCCTGCGCATCCTCGATATCGGCTGCGGTGGCGGGCTTCTCTCTGAGCCGATGGCGCGCATGGGCGCGGACGTTGTCGGCGCCGACGCATCGGAAAAGAACATCATGATAGCCAGGACCCATGCGGCCGGCAGCGGCGTCGCGGTCGACTATCGCGCTGTGACGGCGGAATCCTTGGCCGAAGCCGGCGAGACCTTCGACGTCGTTCTCAACATGGAAGTGGTCGAGCACGTCGCCGATGTCGAATTCTTCATCAGCACCTGCGCCTCGATGGTCCGTCCCGGCGGCATGATGTTCGTCGCCACGATCAACCGCACCGTGAAGGCGGCAGCCCTTGCCATCTTCGCGGCCGAGAACGTCCTGCGCTGGCTGCCACGGGGCACCCATCAATATGAAAAGCTGGTCCGCCCGGAAGAACTCGAAAAGCCGATCGAGGCGAGCGGCATGACCGTGACCGATCGCACCGGCGTCTTCTTCAATCCCCTTGCCAACCAGTGGAATCTCTCGAAAGATATGGACGTCAACTATATGCTGGTGGCCAAACGCCCGGCCTGATCGGCACGCCCCAAAAGGAGAATGTCGCGATGAAAATTCCATCCCTCGGCATTCTCCCGGTCACGGATGCCGCTCCACAAACTGTGGAGTATATCGGCATCTGCGAAGCCTCTGCCGCCGTTGCCCTCGACGAGACCCATTTCGTCGTCGCCAGCGATGAGACCAACACGTTCCAGCTCTATCGCCGCGGTATCGCCCGGCCCATTCGACCAATCAAATTCAAGAAATTCATTGGCCAGGACAGATCCGACATCGAGGCCGCCGCGCGCATCGGTGACAGGGTCTACTGGATGAGTTCGTTCTCCCGGCCCGGTGAAGACGGCAATGCCCGCGACCGTTCCGTCCTCGTCGTTTCCCGCATCGTCCACACAGCCGACGGCCCGACGCTCAAAGAGAGCGGAACGCCGTTTGTGAAGCTGCGCCGGTATCTGAAGCGGGAACTGCAGATTGATGGCGCCGACATCAATGTCGAAGGCCTCGCCGGATCGCCGGAAGGTGATCTGCTGATCGGCTTCCGCGGCCCTCTGAAAGACGGCAAAGCCTATGTCCTGCGCCTGAAAAATCCGATCGGCGTCACTGAACTTGGTCGGCAACCGGTCTTCGGCGACCTGCACCTGCTCGATCTCGAAAACCGCGGTGTACGCAGCATCGACTGGACCGGCCTCTCGCCGGCCGTCTACCTCGTCCTTGCCGGGCCGTCGCCCAACGGAGATGACGAAGAGGACAAGACGGCGGAGAAGGGAGAATTTTCACTCTACTCCTGGACCGGCGATGCACAGAAGCCAATCAGGCGTCCGCTTGAACTGCCTGAAGATTTCACCGCTGAAGCCCTTGTCCCCTATCCGGAAAGGGGCATTGTCCAGATTCTCAGCGACGACAAGGGAAGAAAGAAGGAACCTGATATTCCCAAGAAAAAACGCCGCTTCCGCAGTGTTGACGCGACGTATTGAGCGATAATCCCCGCCCCTCGCGCCTATGCTAGACTTTTAAAGAAAGCACATGCGCCAGCAGATCCCTCTGCCTCGCGCTGTTCTCTTCAGCGGTCCGCCGAACCCGTTCCCGGTCGATCACGAAGGCTTCGCCATCGGAGGCGAAGGGTTCTTTGAAAGTGAACGCTCTTGCAGTCGGTCCGTGATCATGAAGATGTTCCAGCCGCTCGACGCCTTCGGACCAATCGGGGACATGGTGCTCATCCACCCACCAGAGCACGAGCGGCGGCCAGTTGGGCCTGACGTTCCAGTTGCGCCCGTGTTTCAGCGCGTCGGCATGGACGCCATTGTAGGAAAACGCCATCAGCGATTCCATGTCGGTCCACAAGGAAAGCGACGATGGGGCACTGTCGAAGCCGCTGCCTTCGATGAAGCGCGGAAAGACTTGGGCGCCCCAGCTGCGCGGTCCAGGCACGCCGCGGTAACCGGACCGCCCGACGAAGCCGGACGCCCGCGATGCCGCCTCGAAATTGGCGGGCTCACGCAACACGAAACCCTCGACGCGAGGATCGCCTTCGGGACCGACATGCAGGCCGAAATTGTAGATGGCCAGACGGTGTTGACCCGCCGCCATGTCAGTTGACGTCGTCAGGCAGCACCGGCAACGGCGCGATCTCGATGCCCTCGTCGAGCAGCGCCTTGGCTTCGTCGACTGTCGCCTGTCCGATCAGGCCACGCTGCTCGGCTTCGCCATAGTGGATCTTGCGGGCTTCCTCAGGGAATTTTTCACCGACGTCCTCGGCATTCTCGCGAATCGCCGTCACCAGTTCACGAATCTTGGCAACGGCTTCCTTGCGGGCCTGATCCAACATCAGAACCTTGGTCTCGTCCCTCTTTCGGGCCGTCGAAACCGAAGGTGCCATCAGCTGCTTGGCAACGGAAACGGAGCCGCAGGCAGGACAGGAGACGAGCCCCAGCTCCGCCTGGCGATCGAAGTCGGCGCTTGAGGAGAACCACCCCTCGAAGGAATGGCCGTTGTCGCAGGCAAGGGTGTATTTGATCAAGCGGCCACGTCCCCGGAGGCGCCGAGCGGCACCTCCTCCAGCAGGAACGCCCTGCCGTTCTTCAGGTTCGGAATTTTCGCCCGGGCAGCCGCAACAGCGCCGACATCGATATCGGCGATCACAATCCCCTCGCCGGTACCTCCGGCAGACGCAAGAACAACGCCCCAGGGATCGATGATCATCGAATGGCCAAAGGTTTCGCGGCCGTCCTCATGCACGCCGGCTTGCGCGGCCGCGATCACGAACATGCCGTTCTCGATGGCACGGGCCCTGAGAAGTATCTCCCAATGCGCCTCGCCGGTCTGACGGGTAAAGGCAGCCGGCACCGACATGACCTCGGCTCCCGCTGCCGCCTGCGCCCGGAAGAGTTCGGGAAAACGCACGTCATAGCAGATGGCGCAGCCGAGTTTGGCAAACGGCAGGTTCACCAGCCGCGCCGTGCCGCCCGGGGTATAGGCCGAGCTTTCCCGCCAGCTCTCGCCATTATCGAGGTCGACGTCGAACATATGGATCTTGTCGTAATGGGTGACCTTCTTGCCATCAGGACCAAAGAGAAAACCGCGATTGGCCATCTTGCCGTCGGCAAGGCCGATCGCCGTCGAGCCGACATGAAGATGGATGCCGAGTTCGGCCGCGAGACTGGAAGCGGCCGCAACGATGAGATCGCTGCTCTCGTCACGCAAGGCGGCCTTCATCGCCGCGCGGTCGCGCTGCAGCGCACCGGTCATTTCCGGCGTCTGCACGTAAGTGGCACCTTGTCCCGCCGCGTCGCGGACGAGCCGTACCATAGCATCGGCATTCCTTGCCGGATCGACGCCGGAACACATCTGGATCGCTGCGGCCTTGAACGTCATCGAAGCGTCTCCTTATGCGGCGAGCATGTCGTCCAGTTTGCCGGCGCGATCGAGTGCATGCAGGTCGTCGCAGCCGCCGATATGGGTGTTGTTGATGAATATCTGCGGGAACGTCGTACCGCCGTTCGACCGCTCGATCATCTTCTGGCGCACGTCGGGCGCATAGGTAGCGTCATGTTCTTCGAACTTCACGCCCTTGGTTTCCAGAAGTTTCTTCGCTGCGGAACAATAGCCGCAGAACTGACGGGTATAAATGACGACCGAAGCCATGAGTTGACCTGCTCCTTCGCCGGCCCTCTGCCGGCATCACATACCGTGTCATATAAGACCGGACATGGCTCTTGCAAAGGTCAAAACGGTGACATCCTGAGCACCGGCCTTCTTCAGCGCCCGTGTTGCCGCCGATACGGTCGCTCCCGTCGTGTAGACGTCATCGACGAGAACGACGCGCTTGCCGAACAGCGCCGCTCTCCCGGCCTCGGTGACCGCAAAGGCGCCGCGCACATTGTCCTCACGCGCCGTGGCACCCAATCCAACCTGTTGGGCGGTGCGCTTGATGCGGGTCAATGCGTTCGGCAGGTAAGGCCGGGCCGAAATCCGGGCGATGGCCCGGGCAAGCTCGGCAGACTGGTTGAACTTGCGCGCCCAGAGCCTGAAGGCATGCAGCGGGACAGGCACGATCGCATCGCAGGCCTCGACGCTGCCGTCGCTGGCACGAACCATCCATTGCGCCATCATCACCGCCAGATCGGTGCGATCGCGGTATTTCAGACCATGCACGAGCGATTTGGCGATACCGTCATGAATGGCGACGGACCGCAACCGCTCGAACACCGGAGGATTGGCGATGGCATCGGCAGACAGGATGCCCGCACCCAGATCATGCGAGAACGGCACGCCGAGAACCTCGCAATAGGGCCGCTCGATCAGCCGCAAGGTTGCCCAGCAGTCCGGGCAGACGCCGCGATGCTGCCCGACCATGCGGCCACAACCTGTGCAGACCGGTGGATAGACCGCATCGACCGCAGCCGCCATCAGACCGCGCAGCCCCTTGGCCAACCGCCACCCCGGATTTTCTGCCCTGTCACCCCTCATGAGGTTGACTTTATGTCCAGTCGGGTTTCATTGCGATCAGATTTTTAGGAAGCAAAGCCGTGGATATCGTTTTCGACCAGACGCTCATCGAGGCCCGTCGCAAGCGGGCGTTTCGCGACAGTGACCCGAAGGCTCAATTCCTGCTCGAGATCGCCGCGCAGGAACTGTCCGAGCGCCTGAGTGTCGTCGAACGCCATTTCGATACGGCCGTCGAACTGCACGGCTATACCGGCCTGACGGCCCGCTATATTGCCAATACCGGCAAGGTCACCGAGATCAAGCGGGTCGAAACCGATGCGGCCTTCGCAGCTGCGGATGAAACCGTCTCCGTCTCCCCCCTCGAAACCGTTCCGCTCACACCGGAATCGGCAAACCTCATCGTCTCGCCGCTGTCGCTGCACCTGACCAACGATACGCCCGGCGTCTTCATCCAGGTGCGCCGTGCGCTTAAGCCGGATGGCCTGTTTCTCGCCGCCATCCCGGGCAGCGGTACATTGCAGGAATTGCGCGAGGTGCTGCTTGCAGCCGAGAGCGAGATGACCGGCGGTGCCAGCCCGCGCGTCATTCCGTTCGCCGATGTCCGCGATATCGGCGCGCTGCTGCAACGTGCCGGCTTCACCCTGCCGGTCGCCGATACCGAGACCTATACGGTGCGTTACGCTTCGCTGTTTTCGCTGCTGAAAGACTTACGGTCGATGGGAATGACCAATCCGCTCACGGCCCGCAGCCGCAAGCCCCTCACTCGCCGCTTTTTCGTGAGAGCGGCCGAAATCTACGCCGAGCGTTTTGCCGATCCGGACGGCCGCATCCGGGCAACATTCTCGATCATCTACATTTCAGGCTGGGCGCCGCACGAAAGCCAGCAGAAGCCGCTGAAACCCGGCTCGGCGAAGCAAAGGCTATCCGATGCACTGAGCACGCGCGAACTGCCGTTCAAGGAATAGACGCGGACGGCTAGTAAGGCGTGCCGTTGATCGTGTCGCTGACCTTTTGCAGAACCGAGAGCAGCGAGTCCGAAAACGCGCCAAGACCGACGATCATCCCGACCGAGATGAGACTGGCCAACAGGCCGTACTCGACCGCGGTGGCACCGGATTTGACTCTAAGAAAACGAACCAGTTTCTTCATATGCTCCCAGCCTGTCTGGTGCACGCCCCGCGGATGAGGTCATCCGAAAAGGACGGGAACGTGCGCCGTCGTCGTCGGGTCGGCATCGACCCAGGCTGGCAGCGAACAGGAGCGTGGGGGTGTCCCCGGCTCACAGAGGCGATCAGCAGCCGCTTTTGCTTCCGTCACCATCGATGATGCAGACGGCACCCGGCATGTCCTGCAGCACGCTCCGGCGCACCGTATAGCGCTTGGTCGTGTTGCTGCTCGGAATGGAACCGGTCGAAATATTGTCGTAGTCGATCGGCGCGTCGGCGAGCACCTTGTTGTCCGTCTTCGAGGTCAACATCGGCGTCAGGATGAGGGTCAGGGCGATGACGGCGGTACCGAACAGCAGCGACAAGTTGAGCGCGCCTGTGCGGCGGCTCTGGCTTGTCACCAGATCCTTGTCCTGAACCGTTCTCCAAAAATCGTCGTCGACCATCATCTGCCTCTTCGAATACGTACGCTTCCTTGAATGCGGTTCACTCTCACCGCTTCAACCATCTCCACGCCGATACACAACCGGCATCGGCTGCGGGAAACATCCCGAAACCAATAGACACCGGCACTTGACTGAGGCTGATTTTGAGGGAGGGTGATAAATGTTCGATTAATAAAATCGAAATTTCTGCCCTTTGATCAGAGCAAATCCATTAAGTAGGGGATAAGTGGCTCGTCCGCGGGCGGCATCGGATAGTCGCGCAGGGCTTTCGGGCGAACCCATTTCACCGCCTGCCCTTCCCGTCCATGGGCAACGCCCTCATAGCGCCGGCACACGTAAAGTGGCATCAGCAGATGAAAATCGTCATAGGTGTGGCTGGCGAAGGTCAACGGCGCGAGGCAAGCGACCTTGGTGCGCACACCCAGCTCCTCGTCCAACTCCCGGATCAGCGTTTCCTCCGGCGTTTCGCCGGGCTCCACCTTGCCGCCGGGGAATTCCCAGAGCCCGGCCAGCGATTTGCCTTCCGGACGCTGGGCAAGGAGTATCCGGCCATCGCTATCGACCAGCGCACAAGCCGCAACCAAGAGAATCTTCCTGCCCGCAACACTCATCGTCAAAGCTCCGCGCGCCGGTAGGAATAACGGTAGACATCCCTGAAGCCGAACTTGCGATAGAGATGGATGGCAGCCTCATTGTCGCATTCGACCGAAAGCCAGGCCGTGCGGGCGCCACGAAGACGCGCCCAACGCAGCGAGGCGTTGACGATGGCGCTTCCCACACCCTGCCGCCGAACACTTTCTGAAACCGCGACCTGGAGGATGCCGGCAAGATCGTTGTCGTGAACCGCCAGCGACACGGCAATCGGCCCTTGATCGGGGGACTCGAACAGAAACAGGCCGCATTCCGGCTTGATGGCATTGATGACTTCGCTGAGGCCCGCCTTGTCCTGGCTGCTTTCGTCGCAGATCTGAAGCCGTGCATCGACGAAACGCCCGACATCGCGCAGTGGCAGGTGCTCGATCGATTCCGTCGTGTCGTTCGGCGGGATATCGGCCATCATGACGATAGTTTCGGAGAATACCGGCCACCCGTTCGCATCCATATGGGCGATCAGTTGCGGCGGCGTCAGCGGCGTCTGGCGCACGGTCAGCGGTCGGCCGTAATCGGCAAATCGCTTGGCGGCTTTCGCGAGCCTGATTTCAATATCGCGGCTATCGGAGGGATCGAGCGGATTGACCGAGTTCAGGCGCTTGGAATCATGCCCCGCCGTCAGGCGGATCAGCCAGCTGCCGTCATACTGCACCGACGCCGCCGGCCAGGCGCGGAAACCGACGGCTTCGAGACGCCGCACGTTCGGCAGATCGGCTTTCGAGATCATGTCATGCACGTCAGTTTCAGCTCCGGTAATCGCCGTTGATCTCGACATATTCCTTGGTCAGATCGCAGGTATAGACTGTCGCCTTGCCCGAGCCGAGACCGATCTCGACGCGGATGGCGATGTCCTCTTCCTTCATCACGGCAGTCGCGGCCGCTTCCGAATACGTCGGGTCGCGCTCGCCTTCGACAGCGACGCGCACATCGCCGAACCATATCGCCAGCCGGTCCCGATCAGCCATTTCGCCGGACTTGCCGACAGCCATGACGACGCGGCCCCAATTGGCGTCTTCGCCCGCTACCGCGGTCTTGACCAACGGTGAATTGGCAATCGAAAGCCCGATGCGCTTCGCGGCAGCATCGCTCTCGGCACCTTCGACCGTGACGGCGACCATCTTGCGGGCACCTTCGCCGTCGCGCACCACCTGCAATGCCAGATCCCGCAGCAGATCGTTCAGCACCGCGCGGAATTCTTCAAGCGCCGGATCGGCAGCATTCGTGACCTTCTTCTGGCCATCCGCGGCGGCAGCACCGGTGGCGAACAGCATCAGCGTATCGGAGGTCGAGGTATCGCTGTCGACGGTGACGGAATTGAAGGTCGGGCCGGTGCCTTCCGACAGAAGAACCTGCAATGCTTCCGGTGCGATATCGGCGTCGGTGACAACGAAGGAGAGCATGGTCGCCATATCCGGCGCAATCATGCCGGCACCCTTGGCGATACCGTTGATGGTGACTGTCACACCACCAATCTCGGCGCTGCGGGTGGACACCTTCGGATAGGTATCCGTGGTCATGATCGCCTTGGCGGCCTCAAACCAGAAATCACTCGTTGCCTCGGTGGTCATGTCGCTGAGAACGCCCGCGAATTTCGTCGCGTCCAGCGGTTCGCCGATCACGCCAGTCGATGCGAGGAAGACTTCACCGGTGGAGCAGCCAACCGCTTCCGAAGCCGACTGTGCCGTCAGTTCTGTCGCAGCCTTGCCCTTCTTGCCGGTGAACGCGTTGGCATTGCCGGAATTGACCACGACCGCACGGGCAACGCCGCCGGCGAGGTTCTGGCGGCAGAAATCGACCGGCGCCGAGGGGCAGCGCGACTTCGTGAAAACGCCGGCGACGGCGGCTGGCTCGTCGAAGACCATCAAGAGCACGTCCGTGCGGTTCTTGTACTTGATGCCTGCGGCGGCAGTTGCCATGCGGACGCCACGCACCGGCGGCATCTCGGCAAAGGATTTCGGGGCAAGCGGAGAAACGGAACCGGACATGATCAAACCTGCTTCAGCGTGACGACCCGGCCTTCGGGCCTACAAACGAAATCCCGAAGAGCCTGACGCCTCCGGGACCTGTGGATTCTCATCGAATCTACATCAGAACACATGACCGCTCAAAGACGAGCGGTCATGCTCCAGTGTCATCAATTGGCGGTCTCAGCCTTGTTGGCGTCGTCATACGCCTTCTTGAGCGCCGGATCGGTGATATCGACGCCGGCGTCCTTCTTGGCAGCGGCCAAAAGGTCGATGTACTTGTCGCGCATGACGAGTTGCTTGACCTGCGGCTCGACCTGTTCGAGCGGCGGCGGCGGCTGCATGCGCTTGTCTTCGAGCAGGATGACATGGAAGCCGAACTGGGTCTTCACCGGCGCTTCCGTGTACTTGCCCTTTTCGAGCTTGAAGGCAGCCTCGGAGAATTCAGGAACCATGCGGTCCTTGGTGAAGTAACCGAGATCACCACCGTCCGCCTTGTTCGGGTCTGTCGACTTTTCCTTGGCGAGCGCTGCAAAGTCCTTGCCGCCATCGAGGTCCTTGATGATTGCCTTGGCTTCGTCCTCGGTCTTCACGAGAATGTGGCGCGCCTTGACTTCTTCTTGCGGAGGAATCTTGGCAATTTCTGCGTCGTAACGCGCCTTGACCTCTTCTGGCTTCACGGCATCGACAACGTGCTTCTTGAAGAAGGCGTTGTGCAATTCGCGGTCGGTGAGGTAGGCGATGCGCTTCTTGAAGTCTTCACCGTTCTGAAGACCTTCCTTGTCGGCATCCTTGGCGAGAAGCTTGACGTCGATCAGACCCGAAAGGGCCGCAGCGCGCTTCTGCTCTTCCGGCAACTGGGCCAGCTGCGGGTCGAGACCGGTCATGGCCATATCCAGCTCGGACTTGTGGATCTCCGTACCACCGACCTTGGCGATGACCGGATCGGCGGCATCCTGCGCGAGCGCCGGGCCTTGGGCAGCCATGACGGCGACCAGGGCAACTGCCGCAAGCATCTTGTATTTCAACATCCTCATACCTTCCACGCTGGTATCCCGGAACCGCGATCACGGCCGGCTCGAGCGGTCCACATCATCAGATTGTGGCCGTTCTGTAGCCCCATACCAAGGAATGATGACAGAAACCCATAATATGCGGGATTCCATCGTTCATCCTTGGCAGCCGCGAACCTCAACTCCCGTTGACATAATTCGACCCCCCTCTTATCTGTCACGCAACCTCGCGTCCAGAACACTTCCGGGCGTTTCATAGTATTTCGCGGAATTTCAACCGCATTGGCGATATAGAAGAAAGGACCATTCTTATGGTCAGTCTCGGCGGCCTCGCCCGCAAAATTTTCGGCTCATCGAATGACCGGCGCGTGCGCGGCTACAAGGCGAAGGTCGATGCCATCAATGCGCTGGAAGCTGAAACCAAAGCGCTTTCCGATGAGGCGCTGGCTGCAAAGACCGTTGAATTCCGCAAGCAATTGGCCGACGGCAAGACGCTTGAGGACCTCCTGGTCCCGGCCTTCGCCGTTGTCCGCGAAGCCGCTCGCCGCACGCTCGGTCTGCGTCCCTTCGACGTCCAGCTGATCGGCGGCATGATCCTGCACGAGAAGTCGATCGCCGAAATGAAAACCGGTGAAGGCAAGACGCTGGTGGCGACCCTGCCGGTCTACCTCAACGCGCTCGCCAGCAAGGGCGTGCATGTGGTCACCGTCAACGACTACCTTGCCACCCGCGACTCGGCGACGATGAACCGAATCTATTCGTTCCTCGGCATGACCACCGGCGTCATCGTCCATGGCCTCACCGACGACCAGCGCCGCGCGGCCTATGCCTGCGACGTCACCTACGCGACCAACAACGAACTCGGCTTCGACTATCTGCGCGACAACATGAAGTACGAGCGCAGCCAGATGGTTCAGCGCGGTCACTTCTTCGCGATCGTCGACGAAGTGGACTCGATCCTCGTCGATGAAGCCCGCACGCCGCTGATCATTTCCGGCCCGCTCGACGACCGTTCCGAACTCTACAACACGATCGACCGGTTCATCCCGCTCCTCTCTGCGGAAGACTACGAAATCGACGAGAAGCAGCGCTCCGCCAACTTCTCCGAGGATGGCACCGAGAAGCTCGAAAACCTGCTGCGCGCTGCAAACCTGCTCAAGGGCGAGACGCTTTACGACGTCGAGAACGTCGCGATCGTCCACCACGTCAACAACGCGCTGAAAGCCCACAAGCTCTTCCAAAAGGACAAGGACTACATCGTCCGTAACGACGAGATCGTCATCATCGACGAATTTACCGGTCGCATGATGCCGGGCCGCCGCTATTCGGAAGGCCAGCACCAGGCGCTTGAAGCCAAGGAAAAGGTCACCATCCAGCCGGAAAACCAGACCCTGGCCTCCGTTACCTTCCAGAACTATTTCCGCATGTACAAGAAGCTCGGCGGCATGACCGGCACGGCTTCCACCGAAGCCGAAGAATTCGGCAACATCTACGGCCTGGAAGTCGTTGAAGTGCCGACCAACCTGCCGATCAAGCGCCTCGACGAGGACGACGAGGTCTACCGGACGGCGGAAGAGAAATACAAGGCGATCATCGCCGAGATCAAAGACTCGCAGGACCGTCAACAACCGGTCCTGGTTGGCACCACGTCGATCGAAAAGTCCGAGCTTCTGGCCGAGATGCTGAAGAAGGCCGGCTTCAAGAATTTCCAGGTTCTGAACGCCCGCTATCACGAGCAGGAAGCCTATATCGTCTCGCAGGCCGGCGTTCCGGGCGCCGTCACGATCGCTACCAACATGGCCGGCCGCGGGACCGACATCCAGCTCGGTGGTAACCTCGAAATGCGTATCGAACGTGAACTCGGCGAGATGGAACATGGGTCCGAGCGCGACGAGAAGGAAGCCGCGATCAGGGTCGAGGTTCAGCGCCTGAAGGATATCGCGCTGGCTGCCGGCGGCCTCTACGTATTGGCGACCGAACGACATGAAAGCCGCCGTATCGACAATCAGCTGCGCGGCCGTTCCGGCCGTCAGGGCGACCCGGGCCGGTCGAAATTCTTCCTGTCCCTGCAGGACGACCTGATGCGTATCTTCGGTTCCGACCGCATGGATTCGATGCTGCAGAAGCTTGGTCTCAAAGAAGGCGAAGCGATCGTCCACCCCTGGATCAACAAGGCGCTGGAGCGCGCGCAGAAGAAGGTCGAAGCCCGCAACTTCGACACCCGTAAAAACCTTCTGAAATACGACGATGTCTTGAACGACCAGCGCAAGGTGATCTTCGAACAGCGCATCGAGATGATGGACGCGACGGACATCTCCGAAACGGTCGCCGACATGCGCCACGAGGTCATCGAGGACATCGTCGCCAAGCGCATTCCGGAAAAGGCCTATGCCGAACAGTGGGATGCCGTCGGCCTCAAGACCGACGCGCAGAACTCCCTCAACCTCGATCTGCCGATCGTCGAATGGGCGGCCGAGGAAGGTATCGACGAGAATGACATCCGCGAGCGGATCGCCGCCGAGGCCGACAAGGCCGCAGCGGACCGCGCCGAGCGTTTCGGCCCGGACATCATGCTGTACGTCGAGCGTTCGGTGGTGCTGCAGACGCTGGACCACCTTTGGCGCGAGCATATCGTCAACCTCGACCACCTGCGCTCCGTCATCGGCTTCCGCGGCTACGCACAGCGCGACCCGCTGCAGGAATACAAGTCGGAAGCCTTCGAGCTGTTTCAGGCGCTTCTGGCAAACCTGCGCCAGGCCGTGACGGCACAACTGATGCGCGTCGAACTGGTGCGCGAGGCGGCCGAAGCACCGCAGCCCGCGCCGCCGCAGATGGTCGGCCATCACATTGATCCGGTGACCGGCGAGGACGACTTCGCCGACAGCGTCAACCTGAACTTCGTCGAGCCGGAAAACCGCGATCCGCAGGATCCCTCGAGCTGGGGCAAGGTCGCCCGCAACGAAGCCTGCCCTTGTGGGTCGGGCAAGAAATACAAGCACTGCCATGGTGCGTTTGAAGCATGACGATCAATGCCGCCTCCGGGCGGCATTTTTCTTTCCGGCATGCGCTGCCTGCGGAATAAGTTTGCCTCGATCAATAACGGTCGTTGGTTGGCATTTGCCGAACAAGCTGCACCCTTTGTTAACGCTGTTCTGTCAAGACTGGCGTCCTGTTTTGCGTAGTTTCGGGTACTCCATTGTTGATGGCAGCGTGTCAAACGGCTGGACGAATCTTGCCGCCCGCATGGAGGGAACGGCTGTCGCCGCTGTTTGAAAAGCTCCTCCCCGTTCTGACTAGCAGCGATCCCAAGCATATGGCCCAGCGCATGGCGCTCGTCGCCTTTGCCATCCGCGTCGTCAGCGCCGCCATCGCGTTCGTTTCACAGATCATCCTGGCCCGCGTCATGGGTGAGTTCGAATACGGCATCTTCGTCTTCGTCTGGGTGCTGGTGGTGCTGTTCGGCAACCTTTCCTGCCTCGGCTTCCATACCGCGATCATCCGCTTCCTGCCGCAATATCATGCTCGCGAAGCTCTGGCGGAAATCCGCGGGATAACGACGACGGTGCGCATTTTTGCGCTTATCTCCGCGACAGCGCTTGCCACCATCGGCATCGCCGGGCTCTGGCTGTTCGGCGACCATATCGAAAGCTACTATCTCGTGCCGCTCTATCTCGGCATCTTCTCGCTGCCGATGATCGCGCTCGGCGATGTCATGGACGGAACGTCGCGCGCCCATAGCTGGGCCGTTTCGGCGATGAGCCCGACCTACATCATCCGGCCGGTGCTGATCCTCGCCCTGATGATGCTCGCCGTGGCGATCGGCGAACCGCATACGGCCCGCACCGCCATGATTGCGGCCATGGCAGCCACCTACCTCACCAGCGTCAGTCAGTTCTTCATCCTGACGCGGCGCTTGCGCCGGCGCTACATCAAAGGCCCGAGCCGGATCGAGTTCGGTACGTGGTTCCGCGTCGCGGTGCCGATCTTCCTGATCGAGGGCTTCGGCTTCATGCTGACCAATTCCGACGTCGTCATCGTCGGGCTCTACCTCGATCCGGCAAGCGTCGCGATCTATTTCGCAGCCGCCAAGACCATGGCGCTGGTCCACTTTGTGATGTTCTCGGTCAAGGCAGCCGCATCCCCGCGCTTTTCCGCCGCCATGGCCAATCCGGATCGCCAACAGCTTGCGGTCATTGCCGTGGAAAGCGCCAGATGGTCGTTCTGGCCGTCGCTGGTCGTCGGTCTGATGGTCCTTGCCTGCGGTTCGTTCCTGTTGTCGCTGTTCGGCCCGGCCTTCGTCGCCGGCTATTCGCTGATGGCCATCCTGTTTGCCGGCATCATGGCCAAGGCCCTGATCGGCCCAGCCGAAGCCTTCCTCACCATGGCTGGCCAGCAGAAGCTCTGCGTCGCGCTCTATGCTGCGGCCCTCGTCTGCAATCTGGCACTGAACGTTACGATGATCCCGTTGTTCGGGCTGACCGGCGCTGCGATCGCCACGGCCGGCGCCATGTTCGTCGAGGCGATCCTTCTTCACGTCGCCGTGCGCCGCACCTTCGGCATCGTTCTCTTCGCCTTTGCCGACCCACATGCCAGAACCATCAAATCAGAGGCACCCCGCTCATGACCGGCAATCCGCACTTTCCAGACGACGCCAACAGCCGGTCGGCACGCATCCTCGGCGGTCTTGTTCCGCCGGCGCCCGAACGGCCGGTTGCCGACAACACCATCGCCGTCGGTCGCCCGGGGCGGCAGCTTTGCCTTTATCCGGCACGCCAGGGCTATGAGCTGCAGACCGAGTTGGATTTCCTCTCCAACCGGGCGATGGAGCCGAACGTCTTCTTCACCGGTCGTTTCCTCGCACCAGCCATGCCGCGTCTGGAAGACCGGATCATCCGCCTGGCGCTGATCCGTGACAATGACGAGCGGCGCAGCCGCATCCGCTTCCTGATGCCGTTCTCGATCGAGAAGCCGGGCTTTTCGATCGGTGCGCCGATCATCCGCGCGTGGTCCAATCCTTTCGGGCCGCTTGGCGTACCGCTGCTCGACGCCGAGGATGCGGCCGAAACAATCGACAACCTCTACGAGGCCTTCACCAGCCCGTCGGCGGGCCTGCCGGGTGTCCTCGTGCTTCCCGATATTCGCCTGAAGGGCAAGTTCGCCCAGCTGGCCCGCGCCGTCGCCATCGGCCGCAACCTGCCGCTGACCGTGACGGACACCTTTACCCGGCCGATGCTGGAGAGCCTGCAGGACGGCCAGACCTATCTGCGCCACGCGATCAGCTCTGCACATCTGCGCGAATTGCGGCGGCAATGGAACCTGCTGGAAGGTATCGGCCGCGTGTCCTACAACGTCGCCCGCCAGCCGGCCGATATCCGGGTTCGCATGGAAGAATTCCTGGCACTGGAAGCGAGTGGCTGGAAGGGGCGCCAGCGGACGGCCATGGTGCTCGACCGCTACCGTGCCGCCTTTGCGCGCGAAGCCATCACCAATCTTGCCGAAGCCGACAGCGTACGCATCCACACGATCGATCTCGACGGTGCGGCGATCGCCTCGATGATCGTCCTGATGATGGCGGGTGAGGCCTATACCTGGAAGACGGCCTATGACGAGCAGTATGCCAAATATTCGCCCGGCAAACTGCTTCTGGCCGAGCTGACGGAATGGCATCTCGACGATGCCAACATCATGCGTTCCGACAGCTGCGCCACGCCCGACCACCCGGTGATGAGCCGTTTCTGGGAGGAGCGCGAGGACATGGGCACGCTTGTGATCGGTCTTAACCAGAATCGCGACCGCGACGTGCGCCAGGTGGCAGCCCAGCTCCATCTCTACCGCAATACCCGCAACATGGCGCGGCTGCTGCGCGAGAAGATCCGCTCGCTGGCGCCACGCTCGCTACGCTGAGGCAGACTCTGGTGTATGCGAGCGGACGAAGAGGGAATTACCCCTCCGCGATCGCCCGGTCGCGAAGGATACGGCGGATGACCTTGCCGGACGTCGTCAGCGGCAGGCTGTCGAGAAATTCGATCTCACGCGGATATTCGTGCATCGATAACCGGGTCTTGACCCAGTTGCGGATATCGACCTCGAGCGCCGGCCCGGCCTCGTAGCCCGCCTTCAGCACGACATAGGCCTTGACGATCTCGGTGCGCACCGGGTCGGGCTTGCCGATGGCGGCCGCAAGTTGAACGGCCGGATGGCCTGCCAGACAGTCCTCGATCTCGCCCGGGCCGATCCGGTAGCCGGACGAGGTGATGACATCGTCGTCCCGCCCGAAGAAGGTGATGTAGCCCTCTTCATCTTGAACACCCTGGTCACCTGTCGTCATCCAGTCGCCGATGAATTTTGCCGATGTCGCTGCATCATTCTTCCAGTAGCCGAGAAACATCACCGGGTCCGGGCGACGCACGGCGACCTGGCCGACGCTGCCGACGGGAAGCACCCTGCCCTCACCGTCGATGATCGCAACATCATGGCCGGGTGCAGGCTTACCCATTGAACCGGGCTTCAGCACACCGAGATTGGCGGCGGACGACAGCACGATGTTGCATTCCGTCTGGCCGTAGAATTCGTTGACCGACACGCCAAAGGCTTCGCTTGCCTGTTCCCAGGTCTCTCGCCCAAGTGATTCACCAGCCGAGCCGATGGTACGCAGGTTGAGCCTGTAGAGCGAGCGCGGATTTTCCACCGACTTCATCAGCCGCAACGCCGTCGGGGGGATGAAGGCATTGCGCACGTCCATCTCTTCCAGAATGCGGAATGCCATGTGCGGGTCGAACTTCTGGCCGGGCGAGGAAACCACGGGAACGCCAAGCAGCAGCGACGGCAAGAGCGCGTTCAGCAGACCGCCCGCCCAGGCCCAGTCGGCCGGCGTCCACATCCGGTCGCCCGGCTGCGGCAGGAAGGCATGATGGAACTGGAAGCCGGGGATATGGCCGAGCAGCACCCGATGCCCATGCAGCGCGCCCTTCGGTGGACCCGTGGTGCCCGATGTGTAGATCATCATCGCCGGATCGTCCGGCGTAGTATCGGCAGCGGCAAATGTGAGCGCGTGACCTTCCGCAAGCGCCGCGAAGGCGACGGTTTCCGGCGCGTCTCCATCCACCAGCACGACGGATTTCAGCTCCGGTAGCTGACGGCGGAGCGCCGCGATCTTCTCATAGCCAAAGCGATTGGTGATGACGGCGGCGGCACCCGCGTCACGCAGCCGATATTCTAACGCCTCGACGCCGAACAGAAGAGCAAGCGGCAGCGCGATGGCGCCGAGCTTGTAAATGCCCGCATGGGCGATCGCGGTCTCGAAGCTCTGGGGCAGAAGGATCGCAACCCGGTCTCCGGGCCTGACGCCCTGCTCCAGAAGGCCGTGGGCAAAGGAAGATGACCGCGCTGCGAAGGCGCCGTAGGTCAGCGACAGATGCGCACCATCGGGGCTGAAATGCTGCAGGCAGACCCGCTCCGGGTCGCGCTTTGCCCAGACATCGCTGACGGCCGTGCCGATATTGAATTTTGCCGGAATCTGCCAACGGAAGTCCCGGCGGAGGTTTTCATAGGTATCGCTGATCGGAAGCATGTGCCCGCCGGAAAAATTTCGCTGCAGTGCACCTAACACTTCTGAAGAAGGGACATCAACTCTAGACGTAGGGCCGTCTCGATTGCAGTTCCTCGGAGGGAATATTACTACATTCTAATTCAATTATTTATCCGGTCTTGAAGGGGGAGGATTCTTTCATGGCAATTTTTACATCGTTTTTCCCGGGCGGAGTATATCCGGATCACTATAGCCCTGCCTTGCCGGGTTTCGACTATCTCCCGTTTTTCGACGAGATCGTTAATCTCGGTCAAGCGACACAGACCGCGAAGGCATCGAACGCTATCAAATTTGATCTTTCCAATGGATTGAAACTGAAACTGGTCGGCACTTTGTTCGCTTTCGATTCGAGCGGCAACCCGATCGGCGGGACGGTGACCGCCATCGTCGTCTACCTCCACGACGGCACAACCAAAATGCAGCAACTGACGGGATTGAATATCTCGCTCGAAACCTTCTTCGATGCCCTCGACGTCTTCGACCAGTATTCAATGGCGCGGTTCCTGATGCACGGAAACGACACCCTCACCGGCAATGCCGGCGACCAGACCCTCGTAGGCTATGGTGGTAACGACAAGTTCATCGGGGGATCGGGCGGGGACTTCGTCGTGGGCGGCGAAGGCAGGGACACCTATGACGGCAATGGCAGCGACTACGATACGCTTTCCTTCGACGATGCGTATTACACGCCCTCGGCCTATCGCGGTATCAATCTGAATTCGACCACGGGCAAGGTCACCGATCCCTGGGGCAATATCGAGACTTTCACGGAATTCGAACATTTCCGCGGAACGCAATTCAGGGATACTTTCACCGGCTCGAGCCAAAATGAACAATTCATGGGGCTTGGCGGCCGCGATACGATCAACGGCGGCGGCGGCATCGATACTGTTCGCTATGATCGCGACGAAAACCGCGACGGCACCGGCAGCGTGACTGTCAATCTGTTGACCGGAAAGGCGATCGACGGGTTCGGCAAAACCGACACGCTGACCAGCATCGAACGCGCACGGACCGGCAGTGCTTCCGACAAGCTCTACGGCAATTCGAGCGACAACGAATTCAGGGCGGGCGGAGGCAATGATTTGCTGTCCGGCGGTCTCGGTAATGACACGCTGCGCGGCGATGGCGGCAAGGACCTCTTCCTGTTCGACACGAAGCTCAACTCATTTACCAATGTGGACACCATCCAGGATTTCAGCGTCGCAGCCGACACGATACGCCTGGATCATGACATCTTTGCCGCTTTGGCAACCGGCGCGCTTGCAGCTTCCGCCTTCCGGGCAAACACCACCGGGCTGGCCGGCGACAGCAGTGACCGCATCATCTACGAGACCGACACCGGTAAACTATTCTACGACAGCAATGGCACCGGGACTGGTGGCGGTGTGCTTTTCGCAACGATCGAAAACAAAGCGGCCCTGACGGTGGCTGACTTCTTCGTCGTCTGACTTCTGAATTGCAGGCTCGGGGAGAATGCGCCCGAAATTGCGCGGTCGCCCGGATGTGCTTCGAAGCGCATCCGGGCGCATGGACGCGATGCCAGGTCCTGCGATCCCCGATATCACGAAGCGAAAACAACCTCGCGACTGCTGCGATCGTTTAGTGCTCCAAGAATTTCGTCCTGTGTTTTGTAGCCCGCGAAGAACAGATCGATCACGGCGCCGGCGGCACTGACGCCTTCCTGGCTGCGCAACCGCACTCCGCGCTCAGCGCACCACGAGAACAGTGCGCCGGACAGCGCTTCAACATCATCGAAAACGACGCAAGACGTAGCAGACTGGGACATGCTCGACTTCCTTATGTAGCGATTGGGTGTGCCGATTGGGGATTGATTTGTTCCAGACTGGCCATCGATGAAAAATTTTGCAATCGCGATGCGGATTGGCGGTTAATATCCTGCTGGAGCTGTCCTGAATTGGTGCATCCGGCTGATTATATCCACGACACGCACGCCGGGTGGTTGTATTTCGGTTAAGCAAGTTGCGCGCCGCGCGCATCGTGCGAACGCGGATTCCGAGATGATTCCCCGGATGTCACGCTGTCGATCATTTTCCAGACCCCTTCATTCCCCCATATCCGGGATGTAAAGGCACTTGGTCCGACCCTTCGGGCCGAAATCGTTGAAGGCGGCGCACCGGTGAAACTGTCCATCGGGAGACCGTCGGAGGGGCCAGGTCTTGTAGGCAATAACCTCGCCGGTGATGCGCACAAGCCAGCCGTCCTTGGTTGGCGTCACGTCGGTTGCGGGTATCGGTTTGCAATCGCGCCCCGCGCAGCAAGGGACTTCATAGAAGTCGTGCGACCAAGCGGGGTTACTCCAGAAAATCAAAATCAGGAATGCCAATATCCTACCCACTAGATTCCTCCCGTTGCAAGCTTCGGTCCGGTGGTTTTCTCCATGAGCCACTCCCGTTGTGGTCTCGCGAGGAATCCTGATTTTCGCATCAAACCCGTGGAAGAGACAACGCACGCAGGACAGGTTTGTCGCATCCCATCGCGCGCGGCCCGGCGGTTTTCGACATCGCGTTCGCAGGGGTTGTACCGCGACAGTCGAGAAATCGAAAATAATGCAACAAAATCAGATGAGAAAAGATGAAGTGGTGCCCCGTGCCGAGGTGCAGAAAGTGAACAAAATCAGTCACTTTCCGCTTCGTTGGACACAATTCACTTCCACGTAATCATTAGGCTTTTTGAAACAGTGTCCAGCCCAAAAGGCGGCTGGATTGTTCCCGGAGCCGATACTTTAAATTGGCTACACGTCATGCATATCAATTTAGAATTTCCCTTTTGAACCAAACGCTCGACAACGTTCCTTATCGCAGACAAGACTATGTCGAAAACCATTTTCCTTCCGCACTTACACTAGCAAGAGTGACAGCTTCCATACCAACGTCGCGTGTTAGTATTTTCTCACAATAATCAACCAAATCTAAGGGATAAATGTTTGCGTTATTGCACACCTGTTCAACGCATTCTTTCGGAATACTTGAACTTCCCTCCGGGTGACGATGTCGAAAAGAGTATATTGGAAGCTTATTAATGCCGTATGCGAACCTTATGAACTCCAAGTTCGACTGTAGGTCTTCGGGACGTATCGTTTTTTCTATGGAAATGAGTGGGGCGGTTCTCTGAATTATGAAGTCATCATTCCCGCGATACCGGCGCAAGATCGGCGCGATAAGCGAGGATATTCGTTTCTCGCTAAACCGAGCAGCAATCAAAGATAACAATCTCGGCGAGCTAGGCACTTTAATGCTAGCCGTTCTTCGTAACCTTGTAGTCGTGCGCTTCCCCGACCGCCCGAACGGAATTTCTGCAAAGGATCCAGAGATTTTTAGCCAATCATCATCAGGCAATTCATCAACGAAATTTGATAACTCCTCTTGCAGATCAAATATAGCCTCTACGGACATGAAAGACAGGGCGGCTAGAAGAGTGATATGGTATTCATTCTTGCCACTGTTCCGCAAATCCGAAATATTTGAAACCAATTTCTTGGGCGTCTGCGTTTGGTGCCGAATAGAAACTAGATAGCGAATGGTATCGTCAATATAGTCAATCTCTATATCTATCGGACATGTCTCGATGTTGTACAAATGTATTGTCGACAACGCTCGTGCTGAAACATTTCCCACTGTAAGAAAAAGCCTGTGGCACTCCCTGTATATCGCGGACCACAGTGGTTCATTGTCATAAACTTCTCTCGTGGGCATCTGTAGAGCCGAATTAACCAACCGAACGAGGTCTGCACTATCTTCGCCGAAAAGCGCAGCGCCTCCTTTTGAAAACCTTTCAACACTAAAGTCCGAAAAAGTGGTAAGAAATCTTGGGTAGAAAAGATGACGCCAGAAAGGCAGGTCCAAGTTCCGTTCCCGCTCATAATCATATTGGTCAACTGTCAAAAGACGGTGCACCACTATTGAGAAGTACCCTGTGTCAGTAATCGGCTCGGAATGACGATACGGCAGCATCCCAGCGGATCCCGTAAGCAGGTATTGAAGAACGGTGCGCCATGCGTCGTCCGCCTGATCGAGGTGGTCCATTCTTCCAGATGAAAGCGAGCGGATAGCTATTTGGGGGTATCGCGAATAAAATATTTGGAACTCGACGACGGACATTATTTCGAAAGCGCCCAAAATTTGGCCAACCCAAAGCCATTTATTTTCGTCATTGAAAGCCAACTCACAGCTTAGCCAAAAGCTATATATCTCTGCAGTTTCCATGTTGACCACAAGAGAACGGCAGGCAGCATAGACCCGATCAGACTGAGTATCAGAACGTATAACCTGCTTTAGATAGTGGATTAAGCTATCCCGAGGACGGCCTGTAGGAACAGACAATAAAATGTCCTCAGAAAATGATGTTCTCTTCGCCAACAGCAGCGTGGCTGAAGGCTCCTCTATTACCCATTTTGTCATTTCCTCGCCGAGCAAAGGCTGGTCAGAGAACACATGATCTTGGAGTAAGGTCAGCGTCAATTCCGAGATGTGACTGATGTATTTGAAGCGTCCATCTTCAGCCAGATGCCGCAGACCATATCGTAGAGATGCCAACTCTCCACTGCTATAGCAGCCTGCAAAGAAACGGGTGACATTCAGCCAGTAAAAATTACTTGCTAAGCCGATGAAGCGTTCCGGCAATGTGCCCGTAATGATCACCCCGGTCGGAGAGTAAGGAGCGGTGTCGTAAAGATGGCGAGCTGCGAAATACTCTCGTAGAGGCTGGACCTCAAATTCAAACGTGCCCAGCACCCGAGACACCAAGACAAATACGCGCTCTACAACACCTTGGAACAACTCTTCCACTAGCTCTGTGGTGTGTCCCTCACTATGGAGAAATTGTAGCAACACATCCTTGAGCCTCGCCTCTGAGATATTGCCGCCATTTCCCAAACTTTCCGCTTCCATCTGAAGCAACCACGCTAAATACCTGTGGATTTTCAGAAGCACGCCTCGGTGATCCCGCACCACAGAACTTTTATCAGCCTCCCGGTTGAGAAATATATCGATATAACTGTCGTACAAAGCGGTACGCTTATCGGGTAAAGAAGCGCCACGTACCGATATCAAATTAAGTAATATTGCAAGCTGCATCGGATTTCTGGCAAGATCCCGAACGTGGGGCTGACGTAGCTTCTCTTGAAGCACGCGAATGATCTCGCTCTTTTCACGACCATCAGTATCCCTACCCTCCAACCACTTGTTTGAGTAGTCTAAAATAACTTCTTGGGTCAAAGATATGAGTTCGACATACTGAAACTCATCACGCGGGAACCCGGGTGAATTCGCGAATGCTGCGGGCCGACTTGTGACAACTAGTTGGAGAGATAGAGCATCCTCGGAAATTCGTGTGCCGGCATTTGAAACCTCTGCGACTATCCGATTTCTCAAGTGGATGTCTGCCACCTCGTCGAAACCGTCGAGCACAACTAGAATTTGCGACGTTTTCGCTACGGCTGCGAAGTCGTCAACGGTAAACGCCCGTCCCGTGTGGCGAGAGATAAGCGCAGCGAGGAAGCTTTCGAGGACCACGTGGCTTTCTAGTGGACGCTTGTTGCCCGGTGGATCGCTGAATGGATCCTGCCCCAACACCCAACTTGCGTAGTCACGCAGATCTACGCGGAGTGGTATGCGCAGATCTCGCGGCCTATAATCGACTGAAACTTTATTAATCTCGCCTCGTCCGAGCAGCATCATTCTATGTACTTGACATAAAAACTGCGTGATTGTCGATTTCCCCTGTCCGGGCGCCCCTTCAACAACTACCAGAGGGAAATGATGCGCGAAGTCAGCATCAGAAAGCAATCTCAGAGCACCTTGCTGGGATGTTTCTTTGTGCAGATGACCGTCACTCAGTCCTAAAAACTCAGGCGAGATTGAGCGGTCTGCTTCGAGCCATGAAGCAACGGTTTTCGACCATTTTTGGGAGCGCTGCTGTTCCTCGTTAATTATTAGCCGAGCCGGCACATCGACAAACATCTCCGATATACCTTTTTGCAGGTCAATTTGTTTGAATTTAAGTTTGTCGTCATGTTTGTATTGATGCGCCATAAAAGCTCGTATTGTTTCAATACGGCGATTAATTTGCTCGTCCGCTTGTGAGTTGCAGAGAAACTGCAATAGATCGGTGGCTTTTATTATTTCTGGGTAGCTCCATTTGATCGCCGGATCGCCATCGATACGTCTCTCTATATCGTCCCTCCACCAGCAATGTGCATCAATATCAAGCGCGCTTGCCAGTTCACTAGCTGCCCTATCAACTGATCCGCCGCCTAGATAGCTAGAGCCACTAACATTCGTGAGCAAAAAATAAGAACTGGCGCCTCGAGATTTTAGTAAATTTACTTTCGGCGCCTCGGTTTTTATTGTCTCAAGGATGACATCCCTCGCATCCCGCGTCGATGGATCACGCACATACTTGACTTGAAATATCGTGGTGTGGTTCTTGCCATTTTTTTGCTGACTTAGGAATGCGTCGCGACCACCATCTCTCTGGCCTACCGGAAGGCATTGAGTGGCTGGAAACGCCTTTGTCAAAAGTGCTTGGCATAAATGTTGGAACCTCTCATCACCCAGTGTCTCAAGATTGTACTGCATGCTTATCCGGCTCCAATTCTCAACATTTTCGCTTTGTACAACTTATGAGATATTCAAATCCAGCATTAAACTGGCTTGGGAACAGGTAAATTCGGTTTGGCGGCGACGGCGCCTACGACACCGGCCTCTTCCTGCTTCAAGGGCGACTAGATATCACAAACCGGCTTCCGCAATTACGCGCCTTACACTGGTTTAACATGGGTGTGCTCTAGCTGAACCAGCCCAGAGTGGTTCATTAATTAGGCTTTGACCAACCAATTTAAACCATTCATATGTGAACCATCTAAAGTAAACCACAGAGGGGTTCACATGCTGGTCCGGATTTATCTGCGCGCTTCCACCGATGAGCAAGACGCAAGCCGGGCGCGATCTCAGCTCGAAGCGTTTGCTGCCGAACGTGGCCTCATTGTTGCGGCTACATATGTGGAGAACGAGAGCGGCGCGAAGCTCGCCCGTCCGGAACTCTTCCGACTGCTATCCGATGCCCGTCCCGGTGACATCCTCCTGATAGAGCAGGTAGATCGCCTCTCGCGATTGACTGCCGCCGACTGGCAGAAGCTCCGCGTCGAATTGGACAAGCGACAAGTTCGCGTTGTCGCCCTCGACCTCCCCACCTCATGGGTACTTGCCGCACCGGCAGATGATTTCACCGGGCGCATGTTCACAGCCATCAACGGCATGATGCTTGACGTGTTGGCTGCAGTCGCCCGCAAAGACTATGACGACCGCCGCCGCCGACAGGCACAAGGGCAAGCCCGCGCAAAGCTCGAAGGCGTTTATCGCGGTCGTCCGGAGAATGCCAAGCGCAACGATGGCATCGCGGCTATGTTGAAGGCTGGCGCATCGTGGTCACAAATTCAGAGCGCCACAGGCTGCTCCCGTGCAACTGTTGCAAAGATCGCCAAGCGTCGGGCCTAGATATGTCAGGGCTGATAAAAAATGGCTACGCCTTCAGCCGCTCAACAATCTCGTTTGCTGTATAACGAACGAGCGTTCTGCGCTCTCTGGCAAGCCCTCCTTGAGCAAAATCTTTTAGTTCAGGAGGAAGCTCTTCTGAAAGGCAAAAGGTCCACCATTCTTTTTCCCATGTCGCGCTGCTTTCTTCGGTCAGCGCTTCATCCACTGGAAATAAGAAGTCCAACGCATCGGACAGCGTTAACTGCCCATGCCGTGCTTTTCGATACATGTCCGGACGCAAAAGTTTCATCGCAATCAGCCCGCCGATAATGGGGCCAATTTGTCTGTAGTTGGGCGGAGTGAAGGAAAGCGACAATTTCAATATGGTGTAAGCGCGCTCAAGGGTTCTCAGCGTCATGCCGTAATAGGTGAGAACTCTGGCCAGCATGTCCGCTGTCGGCTCTACAGGCCCATCATTCTTTCGGGGAAGATCCAACTGTGAGTTTAATCGGTTCGCGTATTTGGCAATCTGCGTGACCCTGTCGTACCGGTCCGCCGGTACATCGACTGTGACAGTCATGTTGATGAATTTTTGCAGATAAGCACCGGCATCGATGTCACGCCCATAGGCGTATCGAACCGAGCTTTCGAGTTGCCGCTGATGAACCCCAAGAACGAAATGGACATTCGGAACAGCCATGAAATGCTTCACGCGCTCAAGCAGTGCCAAAGCAAAGAGCGGTTTACAACGGTCCAATTCATCGATGATGAAAACCAGAGGTTTTTGCATTTCGCCTTCCGGCGGAGGTGACAACAAACACGCGAGGTTCGCCAACGCTTTCCGGAAACTTTCGACAGTCTCTTTCTGTTTGCGTGGCTTGTCGAGCAGTTGCTCCATATAGGCCTCTGCAACATCTTCTGCCTCGGCAGTCACAACCTCACCGAGGTCTTTGAGGTCATCTGAGCTTGCGAGCCCAGCAGTCGCGGCGCGCACGGCCATTTTCAATCCGATTTTCGCGGTGCCTCGGGCCAAAAGAGCGCCGAGATCGACAGCCTTATCACGAATATTTTTTGCAACTTTGCTACTTTTAGGAGCCTTTTCCTCTGCCAACTCAATCAGTTCGCGCGCCAGCGCTGCAAATGCGTCCTCGACGTAATCGTTTTCGAAGGCATCAAAAAAAATGACAGGATGTCCTGTCTTCCTAAGTTCACCGGCCCACATCTTCAGAAATGTTGTTTTACCGGAACCCCACGCGCCATCGAAAGCTATGACTAACGGGTCCTCAACCGTGCCCACCAGATTGGTCATCCCACTTGCAAGCTGAGCCCGCCCGAAAATATCCTTCTCGGGCGAAAAGCCCTCGTGGTCCCCGATTTCTAATGGCTGCGGATATACCTTCAAGATCGCCCCCTAAAACGTGCATGCACGCTTAAATTGCCATCGGGAAGCCGACCGGGCAAGCGGAGTTCCTTTGACAATCGATACAATACACGCCAAAAAGAACCCAGAGTGGTACGTGCCGCTCTGGGGCGTCGAAACCCCTGCAACCAAGGTCGATGCCGACCTGAAATGGCATCATCTCCTTGAACCTTATGGTCGAGGAGCCGTGGACGTATGTTCAGGCTCCCAGAGCTAAAGGTTCACGGGACTGTGGTTGCACGGTTTTCGAACTCCCCGATCAGGGGTCAAGGGCTCGCGGCGGGGACGTACCGCCCACGCCCTGCGGGGGTTCATGGAAACGCTATTTGGTCATCTTGCCACACGCTTCGCGGCATCGCCAGAAAACATGGCGATCGAAGCGCTGGGCTTTATTCTGTCCCGCTCCCCTGCCGCCAGAACGGCTTTCACGACAGTTGCAGAAGCTGGCGGGCTGTCCCTCCCGGCTGACCTGTCGTTTGCTACTCAAGTGGTTGCGGAGGACGATGGTAGGCCCGATATTGAGGGCTACGGTAGCGACCTTCAGCGTTACGTTGTTGTCGAGACCAAGTTTCATGCCGGGCTGACCCAGCATCAACCAATAACCTATGCCGCTCGTCTTCCGTCAGACCACCCGGCAGCCCTTGTTTTCATCGTCCCGGCAGGGCGGATGACATCCTTGTGGCGGGAATTGTCCCGCCGCCTAATGGGCGGTAACTACTTGGTGTCGCCATGCAGGGAGGTTCGGCCCGAGCTTTGGGCGGCGGCGTTCAGCGCAAACCATCACCTCGTGCTTGTGAGTTGGCGCATGGTTTTGATTGCAATTCTCCGGGAGATGGAAACCCGCAGCGAAACCGACAGGCTGGATGACGTTCGCCAGCTTCAAGGGCTCTGCGAACGAATGGACACGGATGCTTTCATTCCAATGCGTTCCGAGGAACTGACCGGGACCGATGCTGCGCGGCGTTACGTCCAGCTTGGCCAGATCGCCTATGATGTGGGAGAGCTACTTCTGGAAGATGCCGTGTTTGACCGGAAGGGGCTGACACCAGCCGGTGGCCTCGGCTTCTATGGCCGTTATCTCCGAGCGCATGGGATCGTGTTTTTTCTGACCTTCGATGGTGGAGCATGGGCCGCGCATAAGCTGTCCCCACTTTGGCTCCGCTTCGATGCCTCGGCGCCACCCATGGTGCTTGATGCTTTGCGGCGCGGCACAGCCTTGCCGCCAAACGTGCCGATCATCATTGAGAGCCCTCGACGTGTTTTTGTGGCACTGGCGATAGAGCCGGGAGCCGAGCGCCCGGAAATCCTTCGCTCCCTCGCGTCTCAGGTTGAGGGTGTAATGACCTCACTTTCCTCCGTTTCGCTCTCAGCGGTCAACGTCGAGGCAATGGGAGGCGGGCTGTCGTGAAAGGTCTGCGGAAATGGTCGTGGGGCACATTGCCCACGTACAACGGCTTCACTCATGAGGAGCGGGTGCGCGGCTGGCAGTTGATCATGTTCATGATGGATAACGGTTGGGCCGAACGCGGTGCAACATGTTGCATTTCCGATCAGACGCAGCAGCTACGGCTTCATTCGGAAATTTATTACGACTGGCGTCCCTTTACCCTCAATCATTCCATCCACATGGCCCTGCATCAACGGTTCAAGAAGCCGGAGCAGTGGTGGCGCATCGTGGACCAATACTCCGTCACAGGCGACGAATGGTTCGCCCGACTGTCGCGCGTGCCAGTAGACCTTGCGGGCGAGCTACGCGCCAAATATGGCCCTGAAATCTCAAATGTATTCGCCCGCGCTCCCATCCCGGAAGGCATCGTCATTCCTAGTCACCAAATCTATCGCCAGCCATCGGCAACAACCTAAAAAGGAGCCCATATGTTTTCTCATCCCGTCGCAGGTCTCGGCAAGGTTTGCATTCTCGTTGGCATCGTGTTGGCCGTGCTGCCTTTCACCATGCGCGTCGATCAATCCTACTTATTTTTCACACTCTCCGGCATTGTTGAAAGCCTTGGCTTCTTCCTGCTGCTGCTGGGCGTGATCGCTCAAGGGTTTCTTCGCATCGAGCGCCATCTTGCAGGCATTCCGGAAATGAAAGCCGCGTTCGACGCCTCCGAACCGGATACGTCCGTCAAAGGCAATCCATATCAAAAGAAGGCTGCACAGTGATTGACCTTCGGCGTCATCCGCCGCGCTGTGGCGTGCCCGTCTTATTCCTATCCACAGCACTGATCTCGGCCACCTCTGCGCACGCCGATCCGGGCGATGATTACGTTGCCTGCCTAATCGGGAGAGCGGCAGTCGTCTTGCACAAGCAGGATAGAAAGGACAGCAGCAAGGCTCTCGAAGAGGCTTACAAGCGATGCAAAGACCCGAAGGGGATTGCCGAAACCGAACTCGAAGGCATCGGTGACTACGTCAGCATGCAAGTTGATGCCATGGCGTCCCAGTATTGATGCGCCCAAAGAAATACAGCACACAAGAGAGCCAACACATGAAGAACCCTGCCACGGTTGTTAGCTGCCTCGTCGGATTAACAGCACGCGTTCACTCGGAGTAAATCGCGTTATTGGCTAGGAGCGAAGTCGATCCTTCTCATTTGGAGGCGTATCCGGTCTATCTCATCGACCAACGCAAGGATGTCGGCGATGTGGAGAGTGTGCCGCACGTCATCACTACCCGCACACACGACGAATGCGCCTCCGCTTTGCGAAGGGTCTCCGGAAGCGGATTGGATGCCGTGGGCCAAAATATTTCGCTTGGCCGCCGCTTGGTCAATGTCAAAGAGCAGGCGGGATAGACTATCGTCGGTTGCTTTGGCGATCAGAACAGGAAGCGCCTTTCGCCAGTGCGACATTGTTGGCCCACGCGAGACAACATTAGATGGCGCTACCGCTTTCAACTGATTGCGCATCTCGGTCTCAAGGAAACTCCAATATATCTGCACCTTGCCTATGCTTGCGGCCAGATCGTGGAGGTTAGGGTAGATGGCGTCATCCTCGGTCATCCTACATCATTTCCGTTATCCCTTCAGAAATCAATGAACATGCCTCAGGTGCATAGTAGGAATGAAGCTATCGCTGTTCCTTAAGGGCGGTGGCATTCTTCCCTTTCTGGTCCGGGGAGGAGTATGTGGGCCCCTCTCGTCAAACCATGACGGGGCGTCGCAAGCGCCGCCCCTCCCGTGGAGAGTGTGGAGACACACGGGCGGTCTACGTCCGCCCGTGCACGAACGGCGCAAGCGCCGCTCGCGTGGCTACTCAGTGGGTGGGTTGAGAGAGAGGCCAAAAACGGCCTTTCGAGCTAGTGGCGAGGTCCGTGCAAATTGTTGCAATAGGTATGAAGTGGCCGTTATCCGTCATCTCTAAATACACGAGAATACGCTCTCACGGCATCTCTATAGATGCCAGTTACGTGATAGATGCCGCTCTGTCCGGCCTCCGTTGCCCTGTAGATGACCTTTGCTTTTTCAAGGGCGTCAATGGCAACAGAAAAGGGCGACAGGTGCCGCTTCTCGATATGGCCGTGTAGTAGGAGGCTCTGCGCCAACGTCGTCGCGACCGCTTCGTTACGGACCACGGACCGGATTTCGTTGATGAGATAAGCTGCCTCTCGACTAGCGCCGGACCATGGCTGTAGAGCCTGACGGAGGCCCCACAATACCGTGTTGAGCCGAGGTGCACTTTGCCACCTTGCAATGTCAATCCAGTGCAATATGCCTTCCTCGTCCTCCGTGCTGATGCCATATCCGTTGAAATCGGCGGATGCTTTCGATTGCTCGACCTCGAAGCGGATACGGTCTGTCGCTTTCGCGTAGGCCTTTATCATTACGCCCTTCGCAGGGTAGATTTTCACGATAGGCGAATTGTCTTCCGTCCCGAGTTCGACATTGCGATGCCGGAATAGGGCTCGCGCACTCTCATCTATGGTTTCCCATGCCACCGTGGACTTTCCGGCGAGAGATCGCATTGCCCTTTCGATCCGTGCAACTGTTGCAACGGGATTGTTGTCCTGAAATTCCCAGTACGTTTCTAGCGCACTCAGGATGTAACGCTGATCTCTACGAACGACATCGCTCCGGTAGCCCAAGGCAGCGGATGCGGCAGCGCCAATACACTCGTCAAGCAGATGTAGCGTGCGATTGACGTAACGCCGCACGTTCTCGCTCCATTCGGCGGGCAGGAACGGGATGTGGTCCTCACTAACGCCGACATGGACCCCCTCGTAAGGCGTCCAAGGTAACAAGTTGTTGCCCCTAACGATGGGTATCGCCCCGATGGTCCGTGTGGGGCTGATGGCAAAAAGATTGAAGTTGTTCCCCCCATTAGCTTCGTGCGCGTCGTCGGCAATCGGCTGATGAAGAACGGCGCGTGTGGGGTTCAAGGACAGGTCCGCTTGAAGCGACCAGCCATATTCATCACCGTCACCCCATTGATCCCGCGATTGCCATCCCCGGAGCATTCCTGAGAAGAGAGGATAACCTGCCGGAGTAATGTACCCGCCACCGCCACGGCCCTTCGCTATCAACCAACGGGGCGTGTAGACTTCCGTGCCGCTCTGCTTGTTGAATACCTTGCGAGGCTCATTGCCTATGACATACATGCCACTCAGAACCTCGCTAAAGGTCCGGAACTCGGCCTGCGTACCCGTGAACACCCATCTACGTGCAGAGAACTGAATACGGTCCTGTTTCGCGGTCTCGCCGCTGACCTGCACACCGTCCAATAGCTCGTCCATAAACGCCATGGTCTCTTCCCGATCCTACCTCAGACATGATTTCCAAAACGGCGGTGGCCAATATCTTCTATGTAGATGAAGAGACGGTTCCCCCTTGCGTGAAAACCTCTGGACGATCTCCGGACACTTCTTGTCAATCCCACACGCAAGAATGGTCCGATTGCGGACCTCGAAGCTGCGGCGACAGAAGCCTGACAATGGGAACTCTGCAACTGTTGCACTTCGCGGATCACTACCGGCAATAGTTGTAACCTACATATGTAGACGGCATTTGTTGCACCAGAAACATTGGAATAAGTCATTGAAAAGTATTGCTTTGCCCGCCACCTTGCGGCATCTTAATCAACGCTGACGTGTGTCAGTGCGCACCGTTGCGGTTTCGAGAATTACTCCGCATACCGAAATCGAAATGCAACGGGCCGGATCGAGCAGATGCGTTATGGCCTACACATTAAACGCGGGTGCCAGCCCCACACCCCAGAAGATTTTCGCATGTCCCATACCAGTTGCGCGCGGGTTAAATCGGCAACAAGCCGCCACATACATCGGGGTATCAACCAGTCTCTTTGATGAGATGATACAGGACGGAAGAATGCCAAGACCGAGAAGGGTGAACGCCCGGACAATTTGGGACCGCCTCGCCCTTGATCGCGCCTTCGACCGTTTGCCCGGCGGCGAGGATGAACCAGACGACAGCACATGGGACACTGAGGTCTGATGCCAAGATACCTGAAGAAATACGTCTGTGAGGACCGAACGGACGGAGTATTGCGTTTCTATTTTCGCCGCAAAGAACAAAAGAAAATTCGCCTCCCCGGCCTGCCGGGGAGCGACGAGTTTAATGAGGCTTACTACAAGGCGTTGAATGGCGTCATGAAGGAGGAGCAAACCGGGCCGAAAATGTCGGCAAAAGGCACATTACGCTGGCTTTGTGAGCAGTATTTCCAGTCCGCCGAATACAAGCACCTAGACCAACGGACCCGGCATGTCCGAAAGCTCATCATCGAGCACATGTGGGCAGAACCTTTGAAGCCGGGCTCCCACCGTCTTTTCGAGGATATTCCTGTTTCTGCTTTCGGCCCAAAAGCCATCCGTACATTGCGCGACCGCAAAGCCGAGTTTCCGGAAGCAGCAAATGGTCGGGTCAAAGCTCTACGCGCCGTGTTCGTATTCGCCACCAAGAAGGATGTGGAGCTAGCAACGACCAATCCAGCGCGCGACGTATCCTATTTCAAAGGTAACTCTGAAGGATTTCATTCTTGGACCGACGAGGAGATCGAAAAGTTCGAGGCCCGTCACCCCATCGGCACAAAAGCGCGGCTTGCGCTGGCGCTGTTGCAATACACGACACAACGCCGCAGCGATATCGTGCTTTTCGGACGCCAGCACGTTTCAAAAGGTGCTTTGAAATTTACCCAGCAAAAGAACCGCAAGAAAAAGCCGGTGACACTGGAAATTCCAATCCATCCGACGTTGCAAGACATCATCGACAAAAGCCCCTGCGGTGACCTAACATTTCTGGTGACGGAGTTCAAAAAGCCATTTACCGCAAACGGTTTCGGCAACTGGTTCCGCAGTCGATGCGATGAGGCCGGGCTGGCCCACTGTAGCGCTCATGGCGTTCGCAAGGCAGCATCGGCCGGTCTGGCAGATCGCGGGGCAACAGAACACCAGATCATGGCGATGACGGGTCATGCAACCTCGAAAGAGGTCACACGATATACCCGCGCAGCCCGTCAAAAGGTGCTAGCCCGTAGCGCGGTTAAGCTGATGGATAGCGCAGTTGACGACGCTGAAGAGTGATCGCAACGAGAACAAAAGTGTCCAGCTTTCTCAAGCGGTGTAACTTTTCTGGACGTTCAGGCTAATAAAAAACAATGAAATCAACGCCGAAAAAAAGCGATGGTGCCCCGTGCCGGAATCGAACCAGCACTCCTCTCGGAACCTGATTTTGAGTCAGGCGCGTCTACCAATTCCGCCAACGGGGCACGGATACCTTTCGGGTAGCAAAAAGCGTTTACACGAACCGTTTCAGGCCGGTCAACCGCGATTTTGAATATCGCCTAGCCGGGAATCACAAAACTGTGCAGTTCGCATCTGCAGCAAATCATTTACAGCCCGGCCAATCCTGCCTAAAAGGCGTGGGACCTCAACTGGAACTCCCGTATGCTTCGACGCCTTTACGACTGGACCATGTCGCTTGCCGCCCGGAAATCCGCCGAAGTGTGGCTCGCTGTCATCGCTTTCGTCGAGAGTTCCGTCTTCCTTGTCCCCGCCGACGTGCTCTTCCTGCCGATGGCGCTGGCACGACCGGAGCGCGCCTGGCGGTATGCCTTCGTAGCGACCGTCGCGTCGGTGCTCGGCGGCATTGCCGGCTGGTATATCGGCCATTACGCCTTCGAGGCGCTGGCCAGGCCCATCCTGCATTTCTACGGCAAGCTCGAAGCCTTCGAGACGATGAAGGCATCGGTCGGCTACGAGACGCTGGTGTTGCTTCTCGTGACATCCGGCCTCGCACACCTGCCGCCGATCAAGGTGGTGACCATTCTTTCGGGCGCCGCCAACATCAATCTCGGCCTGTTCATCATCTCCGCGATCATTGCCCGCGGTGCGCGCTTTTTCCTTCTCGCCTGGCTTTTGCAACGTTACGGCGAAGGGATCCGCCATTTCATCGAAAAGCGGCTGGGCATGCTGGCCGCGGCTGTGGCCGGCCTGCTGATCGCCATGTTCGCAGCCTACCGTTTCCTTGCCTGATATTCCGATGGAGCAGTCCTTGAGCGACAGCCTGACACAGCCCACTCGCGGCCTTCTGCCGTCCGTCGTCGCCACGCTCGGCATGACCGCCACCGTCGGCGGGGCGCTCGCCTTCGAGCACATCGGCGGCTATATCCCCTGCGCGCTCTGCCTGATGCAGCGCACGCCCTACTATTGGGGCATTCCGATCGGCATTGTCGCGGTAGCGACCTCGGTTCTCAAGCTGCCCGCCTGGACCACCCGCGTGCTGCTTCTCGTCATCGGCATCCTGATGCTGGTCGGCGCCGGGCTTGGTGTCTATCACGCCGGCGTCGAATGGCATTTCTGGGAAGGGCCGGCGACCTGCGCGACCTCCGCATCGGGCGTCTCCACCAATGTCGGCGACCTGCTCGGTGATCTAGACAGCAAGCACGGCCCGTCCTGCACGGATGCGGCCCTCCGCGTGCTCGGTCTTTCCTTTGCGGGATGGAATGTCATTGCCAGCCTGATCCTGGCCGCCATTGCGCTGCGTGGTGCGGCCAAGGCTTAAAGGCTGCGCTGGCGGCTGCCTACACAGCCGCCTCTCACATCAACTGTCACAAGCAGAAGCCATCAAGGCTGCAGTTCGACATCCCAGTAGAGATAGTCCATCCAGCTGTCATGCAGATGGTTGGGCGGGAACAGTCGGCCGTTGTTGTGCAGGTCCTGCACCGTCGGGTGGAACGGCTTCTGGTGCGGGAACATGCCCGCCTGACGCGGCAGCTTGCCGCCCTTGCGCAGATTGCAGGGAGAGCAGGCGGCAACGACGTTTTCCCAGGTGGTCTGGCCGCCGCAGCAGCGCGGGATCACATGATCGAAGGTCAGGTCATCCGGCGAGCCGCAATACTGGCACTCGAACCGGTCGCGCAGGAAGACGTTGAACCGGGTGAAGGCCGGATGGCGGGATGGCTGCACATAGCTTTTCAGACAGACGACGCTCGGCAGACGCATTGAGAAGCTGGGCGAGGAAACCTGATGATCGTATTCTGCGAGGATATGTACACGATCAAGAAAAACGGCCTTGATCGCGTCCTGCCAGGACCAGAGCGACAAGGGGTAGTAACTCAGCGGCCTATAGTCAGCGTTCAGCACGAGCGCCGGAAGGCCGTGTGGTGAGACTGCAATCGTCAAGCCAGTATACTCCTGCTCGATTCGGCACCTTCACCTTCTATATTAGGCGCGTTGCGTCAGGATTGTGAAGCCAAAAGGAAAAAGGAAACAAAAGATTCGCTTTTTTCCTTACAGAGCGACCGGCGTGCCGTCCCGCCGCATTTCGGTGGCATAATAGGCCCAGAAAAGCCGCGCGGCGACGCTGCGCCACGGCGCCCAGAGTTCGGTCAGCGAATCAAGCTCACGGGCGGAGGGGCGAACTTCCAGCATCAGCGCGTGGCCCACGGCATTCTGCAGCGCCACGTCGCCAACCGGAAACACATCCGGATGGCCGGCGCAGAACAGCAGATAGACCTCCGCCGTCCAGCGCCCGACGCCCTTGATGGCGGTCAGCTCGCGGATCGCGGTGCTGCCCTCGACGGAACAGATCGCCTCCAGATCGAGCTCGCGGGCAATGACTGCGCGCGCCACCCGCCGCAGCGTATCGGCCTTGGCGCGCGACAGACCAAGCAAGCGGCAATCGTCATCGGACATCGCGGTCACGCTATCGGCATTGATGTCGCCGAGGGTCGTCTCCATGCGTCCCCAGATGGCGGCGGCGCTGGCTTTCGAGACCATCTGCGAGACGATGATGTTGGCAATGCCGCGATAACCCGGATCGGCGCGGCGCAGCGGCACCGGTCCTGCCCTCGCCACCACCGGCTCCAGCCGCGCATCGAGCATCACCAGCCCGTTCAGGCCGGCGTTAATATCCTCATGCGTGCGGATGATCCGCATCTCCAATCCTCCGACGCACCATCGGCGTTCGATCTGCATATGACGAAACGAAGGGGCGAAACGAATGGCCGGATGCGCGCTTCCGTGCCAAGAAGAAACTATGAACAAAACTTTGTCAAAACAACCGGTGTTCCGCTTCGCGCCCAGCCCAAACGGCCAGCTTCATCTCGGCCATGCGCTGTCAGCCCTCCTCAACCATGAGATGGCGAAAGCGGATGGCGGGCGCTTCCTGCTGCGGATCGAGGATATCGATATCGCCCGCTGCACGCCGGAATTCGAGGCCGGGATTTATGACGACCTCGCCTGGCTGGGGCTGTCATGGGAAGAGCCGGTCCGCCGGCAATCGGACCATCTCGATCTCTACCGGCAAGCGCTGGGCAAGCTGATCGACCGGGACCTGGTCTATCCGGCATTTTTGACGCGGGGAGCAATCAAGGTTGCGGTCGGCGAATTCGAAGCCAAAGGCAAGGCTTGGCCACGCGATCCGGACGGTGCGCCTCTTTATCCGGGCGAGGAGCGGAAGCTATCGGCCGCCGCCCGTCAAAGGATGCTGGCCGGCGGCAAGCCGCATGCCTGGCGGCTGGACATGGCCAAAGCGCTGGCGGAGCTGGATGCGCCGCTCACATGGCAGGAAACCGGCGCAGGCCCAAACGGTGAAACGGGAACGATTACGGCTGATCCGGGCGCCTGGGGCGATGTCGTGCTGTCGCGCTCGGATGCGCCATCGAGCTATCACCTGGCGGTGACGCTCGACGACGCGCTGCAGGGTGTGACCCATGTGGTGCGCGGACGCGATCTCTTTCATGCGACATCAGTGCACCGACTGCTGCAAAGGCTGCTCGGCCTTCCCGAACCGGTCTATCACCACCACCAGCTGATCCTCGGCCCGGACGGCCGCAAATTGTCGAAAAGCAACCGAGACACCGGCATAGCCGCCTTCCGGGAAGCCGGGAAAGCGCCGGAGGATGTCCGGGCCATGGTCCTATAGGGCCTTTTTCCTGGACGCCTCGGCCTCGTCCGGCACATCGACCGGCTTGACCTCGTCCTCCTTCACCCCTCTGAAGCTACGGATCACCATGCGCTTCACCTTGTATTTCAGGATCGCCGCGTTGATCTCTGCGCCGAGGATGAAGATGACGCCGATGATATAGAGGAAGACTAGGGCGACCATGATCGAGGCGAGACCGGCATAGGTCGAGACGTAATTGGCGAAGGTCGCCAGATAGGAGGCAAAGACGTAGGCTCCGATCGACCACGCGATCAGCGTCAGGATGATGCCCGGCAGCACGTCGAGGATCTTCCGATGGCCGTCGGGAAGCCAGAGATGGCTGACGATCAACCCCAGCGTGAGCATGACGAACACCCCGGCAAGGCTCCAGCTGTCAAGCACGGTGAGGAGATTGTTGAACCATGGCACATAGGTGCCGGCGTAGCGGATGGCGAGCGGCACGGCGACCAACAGGATGCTGACAATGGCAAGAACCAGCACACCGGCCAGCACGAAACCAAGGCTGGCGACGCGGGTCTTGTACCAGGGCCGGCTTTCAGCGACGCGATAAGCACGGTTGAGCGAGATCCTGAGCGCCTCGACGCCGTTGGATGCGAAGTAGGCGGCGGCCAGCACGGATATCGTCAAAAGCCCGCCGCGCGGGATGGTCAGCACCTGCACCACTTCGTCCGAGATCGGCTTGGCGATCGATTCCGGCCAGGTATCGAAGATGAAATGCACCGCAGTCGTCGCAAACTGGTCGGCACCCAGGAAACTGCCGAGTGCGGTACCGAAGATCAGGAAGGGAAAGATCGCCAGCAGGGTGGAGAGCGCCACGTGGCTCGCCATTGCCCAGCCGTCGTCCTCGCTGAAATGCCAGACGGCATCGAAGACGACCTTCCAGGCTATGCGAATGAAGGCCGGCATTCTTTCTCCAACTGTTCCAGCAGTGTTCTGCGATTGTAACCCGTTCATGAATATGGGAAACCGGGCGGTAATTTCTACAGGAAACACCCCACAATGACCGACCGTCCCTCGATAATCGTCACCGGCTGTTCTTCCGGCATCGGCGCCTGGTGCGTCCGGGCGCTGGCCAAGGACGGCTGGCGGGTCTTTGCGACCGTCAGGCGAGAGGAGGACCTCGAGCCATTGCAAAACGACGGCATCGAAGCCTTCCTGATGGATTATACCAAACCGGACACCATATCCAATCTGGTCGCCGAGGTGTTTGCCTGCACTGGCGGCAGGCTGGATGCGCTTTTCAACAATGGCGCCTATGGTCAGGCCGGTGCCGTCGAGGACCTGCCAACCGAAGCGTTGCGCCTGCAACTGGAAACCAACGTCATCGGCTGGCATGACCTGACGCGGCAGGTGATCCCGGCGATGCGTGCGCAGGGGCACGGACGGATCGTCCAATGCTCGTCCATCCTCGGCATTGTTCCCTATCGGTGGCGAGGCGCCTATAATGCCTCGAAATTCGCTCTCGAAGGCCTGACGCTGACGATGCGGATGGAGCTTGAAGGCAGCGGCATCGAAGTGAGCCTCATCGAGCCCGGCCCGATCACATCGCGCTTCACCGCCAATGCGGTCACCTATATCGAGCGTTTCATCGACCTGAAAGGTTCGGTACATGCCAAGGAATATGAGCGGCAGATGCGGCGGCTGAGGGGCGAGAGCGCTCCGGCCCGGGGCAAGCTCGAACCGGATGCCGTCTATACTGCGCTGAAACGCGCATTGACGGCGAAGAAGCCGAAGCCGCATTACATCGTGACACAGCCGGCCAAACAGGGCGCACTTTTGAAGAAACTGCTTCCGGCCGGGCTGTTCTATCGCATCATCGGCCGGCTCGGCTGAGCTGAAAGGCAAAGGTTAGTCACATGCACAGTTTTCTCACCGGCTTGACATTGCTCGTCATGGGCCTTGTCGCCATCGTTCTCATCCGTGGTCTGGTGCACATGGCAAAGGGCGGAGACGGCAACACGTCCAACAAGCTGATGCAGGCCCGCGTTTTCCTGCAGGCGGTCGCGATCGTGCTGATCATGCTGACGCTGTGGATCACCGGCGGCGGCCGCTGACCGATGGTGAAGCTCAACAAGATCTATACCAAGACGGGCGATGACGGCACGACGGGGCTCGCGACTGGTCCGCGTCGTCTGAAGAGCGACCTGCGCGTCGAATCCTATGGCACGATCGATGAGGCCAACTCCTTCATCGGGCTGGCGCGCCAGCATACAACGGAACTGGCCACGCTCGATATGATGCTGATGCGCATCCAGAACGACCTGTTCGACCTCGGCGCCGATCTTTCGACGCCGGATACCGGCGAGACGCTGCCCTATGAACCACTGCGCATCATCGCAGCGCAGGTGACGCGGCTGGAGGCCGAGATCGATGCGCTGAACGCCGATCTCGATCCGCTGCAGTCCTTCGTTCTGCCCGGCGGAAGCGGCGGTGCGGCGGCGTTGCATATAGCGAGGACCGTGGCCCGGCGAGCGGAACGGCAGATGGTCGAACTGGCTCGAACGGAGGGCGAGACGGTGAGCACCGAAGCACTCGCCTACGTCAACCGGCTGTCCGATTTCCTGTTTGTCGCCGCGCGTTGGACCAACGACAAGGGCAGGTCGGATGTGCTTTGGGTTCCCGGAAAAAACAGGTAAGCTTAGCGATCATAGCCGCCTTTGGGGACAGACGCGCCAATGTTCATACCGCTGCACGACGCGAACTCCCTGAAGCACATCAAGGTCCAGTACGTCACGATCAGCCTGATCGTCATCAACACGGTCATCTGGCTGATCACCGGGCCGTTGCTTGCGCCTGAGGATTTTTCCAACGCGACGACGATGGGGTTGGGTTACATCCCGGCCATCGCGTTCGACTATGCTCATCTTGCGCCAAACCTGGTGATCGTGCCCGATGAAGCGACCTACATCACCTATTCCTTCCTGCATGGCGACTTCTGGCATCTGTTCGGCAACATGATTTTTCTCTGGGTGTTCGGCGACAATGTCGAGGACGCCCTGGGGCATGTGCGCTTCCTGATCTTCTATCTCCTGTGCGCTGCCGCCGGAGCGCTGACGCACGGTCTGGTCGATACGGCATCCGAAGCACCGCTGATCGGTGCGTCCGGCGCCATTTCAGGCGTCGTTGCCGCCTATTTCCTCCTGCATCCGAAAGTGCGGGTCTGGGTGCTGGTGATGTTCCGTATCCCGCTCCCGCTACCCGCCTTCATTCCGCTCGCCTTCTGGATCGGCCAGCAGTTTCTCATGCTGGTGATCGATCCCGACAGTGGCGTCTCCTGGGGCGCGCATGTTGGCGGCATCATCGCAGGGCTCATCCTGGTTGTCATTTTGCGACGCCGGGATGTGCCGTTGTTCGATCGCACCATCGTCACCCCACGGGCGGTACGCCATGTCGAAGCGACCACGGCAAACGCGCCGATCCCCGCCGGTGAGGTTGTAAAGAAACCCACCCCCTGGGGCAGGCCGACCTGACCGGATCACCGTCATACTGTTGCGGCTAAGATATTTTCAGCGAAAACAGCATGTTAACGTTCGGCGCGAAACGACGACAATCGGAAGGACCGCAGAAGATCGTTGTTCGCGAAAGATTTAATATTGACCTGTACGTAAACGTAAGTATTTTTCCCATGGCAATCTTGTGGCCGCCGGAGGGGCAAAGATTGTAATTGGGAAAAAAACGCGTATCGATGTCGCCAACCGACAATCAGGCCGCTGCGTTAAAGCGCATTTTCTCGCAAACGTTTCGTAAGGA
>UCEZ01000085.1 GCA_900471525.1 Hyphomicrobiales bacterium
CTTCATCAGCACACATCCTCACAACCTCTTCCCCATCCAGCACCTTCTTCAATTTGCACTGAAAGCTCATTCCCCCTCAACACCCACATCACCAAAATGTCCCACCCAAACCGCCAAGTACGCCTGCGCGAGGCCATCAGCGCCGCAGGGCTCGACGCTCTCCTATGCTTCCAGCCGGAGAACAGCTTCTACGTGAGCAACGGCGTCAACGCGGGCATCTACTCCCATGAAGTCATTGGCGTCGTGGCGCCCAACGATCCCACGCCCACCATCGTCTTGAACACCCTTCGCTTGACCAAGGCGGAGCAGACCCCGGGAGATCGAAAGATCTACAACTACCAGACCTGGCATGGTCGCCCCTCCTACGGTGAAACCTGGCAGGAGGCTCTCGCCCGGGCCCTCTCCGACGCAAACATTGGCTCCGCTCCGAAAATCGGTATCGAGACGGGCATCAAGGTCTACCAGAAGGAGGGCGTGCAGGCGTTGTACCCTGATGCCAAGTTCATCCCCGCCACCGACATCATCGACAGGTGCCGCACCCTCAAGGACGCTGATGAGATCGAGAAGATGAAGGCGGCGGCGGCCATCGCGAATGTCGGCATGGCCGCTTGCATCAAGGCTCTCAACGGAGGACTTCTCGTGCCGGAGGCTCAGCTCGAAGCCAAGATCGCCATGCACAGGCACAAGATCGCCCACTACCCCGACAACGAGATCATGGGCTTTGGTTCTTCCGAAGGGGCCAAGTTCGACACGCTCGACTGCTGGGCGCTCGCCGGCGACGAGAGGTTCAAGCAAGCCGCCACTCCGTCAGCTCGCCCGGCGGTCAACGAAGCTGTTTCGGCGCTCTTCTGGGCTGCCATTGACGGCTATCATGCCGAGCTGGAGCGCACTGTTCACGTTGGCGCGGTTGCTGATCTGGAGGTCGAAATCGTCAAGGCGGTGCGAGCCTACCGCAAGGAGATCGTTCCCTTGGCCAAGCCCGGCGTTCCCGTCAACGAACTCTACCGACGTGTCTGCGAACTCTACAACAAGGACGGATACAAGCCTCCCAACCGCATCGGACATTCCATCGGGGCCGGACCTCACGAACACTTCTCGATCAACGCCACGAACGACACCCCGCTCGCCGTCGGCATGGTCCTCGCCATTGAGCCCGGCATCAACTTCCCTGGCAACGCCAAGACGCAGATCTCCGACACGTTTGTCATCACCGAAGAGGGATGCGAATTTCTCTGCCGCTACGACGACGACGAGACCCGTGGCTATTAGTTGCCCGGACATGTGCAGGATGAACCGGAAGGGACGCGACGCGCCCCTGCCTTGAAGGTCGCTTTTCTTTTTGCTCGCTCGTATCTTGTATTTCTGTCGTTTCAAAAATCGTGGGCACCCCACTCGATAAAATCATAAAACATGTATTTTCATTATCTTAGCTAGAAAAATTCACGCTCGTT
>UCEZ01000008.1 GCA_900471525.1 Hyphomicrobiales bacterium
CACGGCTGGCAGTGTATCCGAGGGCGGGACGGGGGGATTATGGCATGGGTTTTGGGGGCGGGGATTTTCGCTACGGGATGGAGCGCCGCTCAGCAGCGAAGTCTAAGGCTTAGCCTTTGGCTAAGGTGTTGATTTTGTGCCTTCTCCTGCTGGGGGGAGAGGTAGGGGTGCACGGGCGTTGGCCGAACAAACTCATCCCCGTTTTGGGCGGGAGGTTGTCCGTGAGTTGCATTAACTTGAATTGGGCAGCAGGCTGAAATTCGGGCTGCGTGTGGTACTGAGGCACTCCTTGTGTGCCGTGATATTCAGGAGACGACAAAGAACCGTTGCAGATTTTGACAAATCTCCGCGACGTTTCAAATTTCGAAATTTACCGATTTAGTTGTGTTGAAGTGTTTTCAATAATTGAGTTTGGGTCAAAACTGGCTATCTTTGGTTGTTGATTAACCCATTTCTTGGCGCTTGTATGAGACAAATTACAGAACTTGAATATTCTTTAATTGAAAGCAAGATCGGAAAAGTTGCTGAAAGAGTTGGAGTTGATGATCGTTCCACCGGTTTCCTCTATCTTGTACTTGACGCACTTTTTCCCCGTTCAGGCGAAGAAATATCATCCTTGATTACTGATGGTGGGAACGATCGCGGGGCGGATGCAGTCTATATTCAGGAATCCGGAAATTCAGTTCACGTAAGTATTGTTCAAAGTAAATATTCCGCAAACATTAAAAATGCAAAAAGGAATTTTCCGGGGAGTGAGGTAGACAAACTAGTATCATTAATCAGGGATATTGCGGATAGGGCGCCGAGCCTTTTGGGGTCTGTAAACCCGCTATTGCGTGAGAAAATTATTGATGTTTGGCGTTTAATTGACGCCGGAAAAAGTATCCATATTCACATATTTCTCGCTTCGAATGGTCTACCCTTGATTGTTCACGAGAGAAATCGAATAGAATCCTTCTGCCAGCAATATGATTTTGTATCGGTAGAAGAGCTTTCTTAGTCTAGTGTGATTAGTTTGCTGTCGAGTGACGGTAGGCCAATGGAGGACGGTGTTCTTGATACCGTAGATGTTCAAAAATATGAGAGAACTGACTGTGATATCAGGGGACTAGTTGCGAATATCGATGCTAAATCATATATATCGATGATTTCGAATGATGCTGGTTCAATTAAACGCCATCTTTTCGATGAAAATATTCGGGGCTTTTTAGGTTTGGACGGTGGCTACAACCGGCAAATACACCAGAGCGCGCTCTCGGAGGAAAATCATCTCTTTTGGTACTTGAACAACGGCATCACTATTATTGCAAAAGATTTTACGCATCAAAAGGTTAGAGGTTCGAAAATTAGGCTGTCTGATTTCCAGATAGTTAATGGAGCACAGACGTCCTACTCCCTGTTTGAGGCGTTCAAACGTGATGCAGAAAGGGTTTCCGACGTTGTTCTGCTGATCAAAATATTCGCGTCTAGTAGGCCGGATATTTCAGAGCAGATTGCCATCGCCACCAATAGCCAAGCGAGAATTGCGCCCAGAGATCTTAAAGCGAACGATTCCATTCAGAAAAAGATAGCAACTGTTTTTGAAGACAACGATCTTCTCTATGAGCGGAAAAAGAACCAATTCGAGAACGGTGATACTCGTCAGCGTATAGATTCATTGAAGTTGGGGCAGGCAATTTTAGCTTACCGATTACATGAGCCGCATCTAGCAAAAACTGCATCTGACGAGATTTTTGGAAACATGTACAATATTATATTTTCAGAAAAACTTGATGCTGATTACTTGGTAAAGCTTGCTAGGTTATACATTTTTGTTAATTCCAGCCGAGAGGCAGAACTGGGAGGATTGAGACGGCAAGATAGCTTTGATAGCAACAACGAATTCATTGCTTATACGCAATGGTATATTATGTATTGTATAGCTCTGATGGTGAGAGAGGAGAATAGGGATATCCCATTTGAGCATGAGTTTGAGAAATATTTTGACAGGGCAAGAAATTTAATGTCGCAAATCGCTGAAAAATATAAGGCACAGTCTTTTTATCGTGTATTTCGATCAGCGAAAACAAAAGAGATAATTATGAATGAACTGGGTATTGGTCAACTACGCTTTGAATTTTGAGTTATAATATGGAAATGAATTTAAAGCGTCTATAATGTTGCCTCTCGGTTTATCTCCCCACCGCCCCATCTAACAACGCACTCAAGCTCCACGGAAATTCCCCTTGCTGGTTGGCGATGTCGTCGACCTTCCAGCCGCCGTGTTCCTTGACCAGGGTGTAGTACAGCGTCACCGGCTCGAAATTCTGGAATGTCACCTCGACCTCGGCGGTATCGTCGATGACGATCGGCTGGCCGACGGCGACGTCGGTGGCTTCGCCGTCATTGCCGGAGATGACCGGGTCGAAATCGATGGTGCCGGCATCGCCTTCGGCGGTGTTGTCGAGATCGGCCTGGAAGCGGGCGTTCAGCTGGTCGGAAAAGAAGGGGGAATAGAGCGAGGGGGCGTCCGCGTCGGTTTCGGTGGTGTCGTAGCGGTAGAGGGCTTCGAGCAGGGCCTGCGGTGTTTTGAAGGTTTCGGCGGCGGCCGGAGGCGCTGAAAGGGCCGAGAGTGCGGAGACGGCGGACAGGAACAGGGCGAGGGCAGGCAGGCGCATGGCGGGGTCCTTTGCGGCGAGGTTAGCGAGGACTAACCGATAGGCGGCGGTCTGGCCATGGTGCATTTTTGGGGATGTGGGGTGGTTGCGACGCTCGGACAACGTTCTTTGTTGACGTGCCTCACCCTAGCCCTCTCCCCGCATGCGGGGAGAGGGGATGACCGAATTTGTCGCCCCTCCATCGTTTTCAGGTTGAGAGGAACAAAGAGTTCGCCGCTGGTTCCTTCTCCCCGTTTCGACGGGGAGAAGGTGCCCGACAGGGCGGATGAGGGGCATTCCGGTTGCGAGGGAGCTATTGGCCCGGCCGTCCCGTCTTTCCCTTGGTCTTCTTCTGGCGCTTGGCATCGCCGGCATCCTCGTAGGAGCCGACGCCGGGCTTGGCGCGGATGAAGGGTTTGGGGTCGTCGGACCCCCTCACCAAGTTCGCCGAACCAATCGGCTTCGCCTCTTGGGGCGAACTATCCTCTCCCGCGAGGGGAGAGGAAGGGGCTCGCATTTGGGGTTTCTCCGGCAGCTTGCCCTTGGTGTTGAGCGGCTTTTCGGTGCGGCCGACGGTCATTTCGTCGAGGTCGTTTTTGCGGAAAAGGCTGCGGGAGGGCGTGGCGATGTCGTGGCCCATCTCGTCGAGGTCGGGTTTGGCGAAAAGGCTGGCGGTCCCCCCTTGAGGGGGAGATGCCCCGAGAGGGGCAGAGGGGGGTATCACGGCGGATTCTGAGGTTGAGGTGGGTTTACCCCCCTCTGTCCTGTCGGACATCTCCCCCTCAAGGGGGGAGATCGACCCGCGGCTGGCTTTGCCACTCTTCTTGCTGCCTCCACCTTCCATCGCCCTCGCCTCCTGCCTTGCCATCGGGTCGTCCATGACGGCGAGTTCGGCGGCTTTGAGGCGTTTGATTTCGTCGCGCAGGCGGGCGGCGGTTTCGAAGTCGAGGTCGGCGGCGGCGTTGCGCATCTGTTTTTCGAGCGCTTCGAGATGGGCGGCGAGGTTGTTGCCGACCATGTCGGTGAGGCCGCCCTTGACGCCCTTGATGCCGATATCGGCGCGGACATGGTCCTTCTCGTAGACGCTGTCGAGGATGTCGGAAATCTTCGCCTTGACCGATTCCGGGGTGATGCCGTTGGCCTCGTTATAGGCCATCTGCTTCTCGCGGCGGCGGGAGGTTTCCTCCATGGCGCGCTGCATCGAGCCGGTGACCTGGTCGGCATAGAGGATGACCTTGCCGTCGACGTTTCGCGCGGCGCGGCCGATGGTCTGGACGAGGGACGTTTCCGAGCGCAGAAAACCTTCCTTGTCGGCATCGAGGATGGCGACGAAGCCGCATTCGGGGATGTCGAGGCCTTCGCGCAAGAGGTTGATGCCGACGAGCACGTCGAAGGCGCCGAGCCGCAGGTCGCGGATGATCTCGATGCGCTCCAGCGTGTCGATGTCCGAGTGCATGTAGCGGACGCGGACACCCTGCTCGTGCAGGTATTCGGTGAGGTCCTCGGCCATGCGCTTGGTGAGGACGGTGACGAGGGTGCGGTAGCCGGCCTGCGCGGTCTCGCGGATTTCGCCGAGCACGTCGTCGACCTGGGTTTTTGCCGAGCGGACTTCCACCGGGGGATCGATCAGGCCGGTGGGGCGGATGACCTGTTCGGCGAAGACGCCGCCGGATTGTTCCAGCTCCCACGCCGCCGGCGTTGCCGAGACGGCGATGGTGTCGGGGCGCATGGCGTCCCATTCCTCGAAGCGCAGCGGGCGGTTGTCCATGCAGGAGGGCAGGCGAAAACCGTATTCGGCCAGCGTCGCCTTGCGGCGGAAGTCGCCGCGATACATGCCGCCGATCTGGCTGACGGAGACGTGGCTCTCGTCGATGAACAGCAGGGCGTTGTCTGGGATGTATTCGAAGAGGGTCGGCGGCGGTTCGCCGGGCTGGCGGCCGGTGAGGTAGCGCGAATAGTTCTCGATGCCGGCGCAGGAGCCGGTCGCCTCGAGCATCTCGACGTCGTAGCGGGTGCGCTGTTCCAGCCGCTGGGCTTCGAGCAGGCGGCCGCCCTTTTCCAGTTCGGCGAGGCGGAGTTTCAGCTCCTCCTTGATCGACTTGATCGCCTGGTTGAGCGTCGGGCGCGGGGTGACGTAGTGCGAATTGGCGTAGATCTTGACCGATTTCAGGTCGTCGGTCTTCTGGCCGGTGAGCGGATCGAACTCGGTGATCGCGTCGATCTCGTCGCCGAACATCGAGATGCGCCAGGCGGCATCCTCAAGGTGGGCGGGGAAAATTTCGATCGTGTCGCCGCGAACCCGGAAGGAGCCGCGCTGAAAATCCATGTCGCGGCGCTTGTATTGCTGGGCGACGAGATCGGCGAGGAGCTGGCGCTGGTCGAGCGTGTCGCCAACGGTCATCTGGAAGGTCATGGCGGTGTAGGTCTCGACCGAGCCGATACCGTAGATGCAGGAGACCGAGGCGACAATGATGACGTCGTCGCGCTCGATCAGCGAGCGGGTGGCGGAGTGGCGCATGCGGTCGATCTGCTCGTTGATCGACGATTCCTTCTCGATGAAGGTATCGGAGCGCGGCACATAGGCTTCCGGCTGGTAGTAGTCGTAGTAGGAGACGAAATATTCGACCGCATTGTCGGGGAAGAAGTTCTTGAACTCGGAATAGAGCTGGGCGGCCAGCGTCTTGTTCGGCGCCAGGATGACCGCGGGGCGCTGGGTGGCCTCGATCACCTTGGCCATGGTGAAGGTTTTTCCGGAGCCGGTGACGCCGAGCAGCACTTGGGAGCGGTCGCCGTTCGACAGTCCCTCGACGAGGTCCTTGATGGCGGTCGGCTGGTCGCCGGCGGGCTCGAAATCGGCCTTCATGACAATCTGGATGCCGCCCTCGGACTTTTCCGGCCGGGCCGGCCGGTGCGGCGTCCACAGCTTGCCGTCCTTGAACAGCGGGTTGCCGGATTCGATCAGGGCGGAGAGGGCCTCGACGGTGGCGGTGACGGCGGAGGGGGCGAGGGCATCCTCGAGCGCCGTGTCCATGCCTGCCACGGGGTTCAATCCGGCGGCGGCGCGTGCCTTGGGGTCCGATGTGCCGCCCATCGAGGTGCCGCGTGCACTTCTGCTTGCACCAACCCCCTCGTTGGCCTTGTCGTTTTTCGCCTTCTGCGCTGCGATCTCCACCTTCTTGCGGTGCTTGCCGGCCTTGGAGGCGACGTCGTGGCGCGTCTCGATCGTCTCGGCCTCGGCCATGCGCTGCAGCTCTTCGGCCCAGTCAGCGACGTTCGACGACAGGGGGGCACCCTCAAACGAGGCTTGCGGCGCTTCTTCGAAACCGGAGGGGCGGGCGGATTTTTTCGGAGCTTTCGACATGCGGGGAATATGGAGAGAGTCCGGCGGAAAGGGAAGAGGTGAACGAGTACAAAAAGGCAACGGGTGGACAGCCTACTGCCAGTTTTTGACATGGATCGCAGGCAGCCATTAGCGGGCAGCCGTGTTGCTCCCGGACGCCGGTTCGTTCGCCCGTCGCACGATGCAATCGGTCATGCGGTCGTAGTAGGTCTGGCCGCGCCATGCCATGAAGGGCAAGAGCCACCAGACCAGTTGCGCGATGACGAGAACAAGGGGGAGAATCAGGGAAAGCGGCAGGTTCGTTGCGCTCATGTCGCGGCTCTGCGCGATCAGCTCACTCAGATAATCGGGTTTCAGAAACATCTGCAGGGTGAGCAGGAGATTGGCAAACGTTGCGAGGATCAGCGGCGTGAACTTCAGCAGTTCCCGTCGCGCGGTACGGTGTAGGGCGGGCGGAATGCCGTAGGAGTTCATGATCCGCAGGCCCAGAAGCCGCTTGCCGGGCGTTCGCCTGCCGCCTGCGCTGAGATAGATGAAAAGGCCGATGACGATCGCGGATGGCAACTGGTTGAGCAGTCCCTGCGCTACCAGTCTTGGTAGCAGGTCGGCGGCAGAGAAGGGCGCGCCGTTTTCGTCGGCGGAAACGGCAAACCATTTCGACCAAGTGTACAGCCCCTTCGGCTTGGCTGTCTCTGACCGGAAGGTATAAAAGGTGCTGTCGAACAGATAGGTCTTGCGGCAGAGAATATTGGTGCGCACCAGTCCGAATTCCAAAGGCCATTCCCTATCCACCTGCGCCGTCAGCTGGCTCGGCGGGGCGGGCTGGCATTCGGTGTAGTCCAGCGCGCCGAAGCCGATGTTCCAGGGGCTCAAGATCGTAATGACAAACAGAGCGCCAAAGATGGCGAGATAAAACAGAGCGATGTCGATGATGAAGGCAAGGCCCCGACGCCAGAAATGACGTGGTGGTCCGTCCGCGTGATGCGGTATTGAATAATCGGTCATGAAATCCCCAGGTCCCTCTATCTCGAATATCTAAATGACGGGGGCGTTGGTCAACGTCTGATTGCAGCACCGCATTACGCGTACGCTTTTTCCACAGCGCTCTTTGGGAACAGTGTTCGTGCAGAGCTTTTCGACCCCGGTGGGTTTGTCGATGGATTCGGCATTCCGGGAATGTGGCAGCGGGACGACGCGTTCGTTTTTGACATGGCTGCCCGGGAATCCCTATATGGATTTCATGGGGCAGGCGACACAACAGATTGCGGAACATGTCGGGAGTGAGTCCGATGCGGCCACGGGCTTGCCGGCGGTCGCAATCGAAAAGCTCACGGCTTTGGCGAGCAGGTATGATGCCGAACGGCTGGCTCTGGCACGCCGGGCGCGACGAAGATGGCGCCTCTTTGCTATTCCCACCACACTTGTGGCTGCTATCATTGGGCTCGCCGTGGTTTCCGCGATCGAAAAACGGTTCGGACCGGTCGGGATGATGGCGGCCGCCGGCGGTGTTTTCAGCCTTTGGCTGCTCCTGCTTGCATTGCCGGCATTTTTTATCCGCGAGCCAGCGCGTCTGGCGGAAGCCACCTTTCGGCGTGATCTGACGCCGGCGCTGTTTCCCTTTGTCGGGCGCCTGCAGTACTATGAAGGCGGCCGGCCCTCGGAAATGGAACGCCTTTCAAAGACGCGGCTGTTTACCTTTTTTCACAGCGAGCATAGGCACACGCTGACGGGCGACTTCGAGGGCTTGCCGTTTCTGGTGACGCAGGCCGAGCTCGTTCGCGGCCATGTCAAGATTGGGGGAACAAGACGACGGGCCGCTGCCTTCGCCGGCATTCTTGTCCGCCTACCGCCGCCGGATGGTTTCGGCGGAACGCTCCTTGTCCGTTCCCTGTCCGTGGGTGGCTTTCATCTGCCGCCGGATCCCGTTCGCGGCGAGGCCCGGTTGTTCACCAGCGGCGATGCCGAACTGGATCGGCGTCTGAGCCTCTTCAGCGATCGGCAGGAAGCGCACGCGCCGCTGGCGAAAGCCGTAGGGCAAACGGTCGTTACCATGATGGATACGGGACCGCACGGGCAGATTCACTTGGCCATCACCGAAAAGGACTGCTTCGTGCTCTTGACGCCTTCGCGGGGTTTTTTAGAGCTGCCGGGATTGGACACCTCCATCGATGTCGAGCGTCATCTTGTGCCTGCAGCCAACGATCTTCACACTCTCCTGATCACTGCGAAGGCGCTGCGCGCCGTGGCCGGCTCTCCGCCGGCAATGACCTGACGTCCTATTTTTGACGTTGTGCTGTCATGCTAGCATGGCCGCATGGAGGGCGGAGTCATGGCATTCAACGAGGCGGAGGTGGTGCCGGACGAGGCGGCGTCTGGTGAGGTGCGCGCGATGATCACGCGATACAATGCCCGGCATCTCCTCGTTGCCAGACGCATGTTCTACCGTCTGATGGTCGTTGTCGTTCCGGTTGTCATTGTCGCGGCCGTGGCGATCGGGATTATCGTCGCGAGTGGTCCGGGGCCGCTTGTCTATGGCCTGATCGTTTTCTGCGTCGCGGTGTTCTATTTTGGCGGCACGCTGGCGGTCTCGCCATCGCGGCAGTTTCAGCGCGACGTGCGCAAGGAATTGTTGCCGGCGGCTTTCGATTTTGTCGATGAATTCTCATGCCGTTTTCGCTCGGATCCGGATTTCATCAAGACATTTCCCATCGACTATCTGGTGCAACGTGTCGGTACTCGGCATTCTTTCATGTTGAGTGGTGTTTATCGCGACATGCCGTTTACGCTGACGGAAACCGAATTCGCCGACAAGGGAGAAGACAGCGAAATTCTGTTCAAGGGAATGGTGCTCCAGTTTGCACTGGCGAGCCACTTTCCGGGTACCTTGCTGGCGACTCCACAAGATTTTTCAAAACGTCGCGCAGCGTGGCATTTTCTGCACCGCCACAGTCTGCTGATCACGCGCAGCGGCAACAAGCAGGCCGATCACAGGCACGAGTTTCGGACGGATGCGCCGCAGGCGCTCGGGCCGTTGATGGAGGGCAGCTTTCCGGAGGCGCTGTATTACATCCGCCAGACCTGGCCGGATGACGGGGTTCGCCTCGTTCTTTTCCGCGGTCAAGGTTTTCTGCTCCTTCCGGCAGAAAAGAACATCTTCAAATTGCCGGGCATCGACCAGTCGATCGATTACGACAAGCACCTGCGACCGATGATTCGCGAACTTCAGTCGCTTCTGACCGCGGCGAATTTAATTCGCAGCACAGCCGTCTTCAAACAGGAGGCTTTTTCATGAACGATCAGGCATTCGATGAAGCGAAGGTAATGCCGGATGCGGCGGTGCTGGAGACGGTGCGGCAGGCGATCGGCGACTATAACGAGGCACGACCGGGCCTGGAGCGGGCGATGGAGTGGCGGCTGACGGTGATCATGGGGATTTACGCCGTCGTCGCCGTGGTGGTCTTTTTCATGATTGTCAGCAAGATCGGAATCGGCGAGGGGCTGGGGGCGGTGATCGCCATATTGTTCGGCATCGGCTGGGGGCTTTACAATTTCTGCATGAAGCCGGTCCGGGATTTCCAGCAGAACCTGCGCAACCGCATGCTGCCGCTGATCTTCGGCTTTGTCGAAGAACTGCGTTACACCAAGGGTCTCATTCCGCGCTTCATGGAGAAGTTTCCGAAGCCGGCGCTGTTGAAATACGGAGTGGCGGAGCATGACGATGCGATTTCGGGCCTGCACGACGGCATGCACTTCATGCTCTCGGAAGCGGAACTGAAGACAGGCGGCAAGAACAAAACCGTGCTGTTCGACGGTGTGATTTTCCATTTCTATCTCGATCAGCCGTTTCCCGGCATCCTTGCCGCGGCCAAGCGACCAACCGGAATGCAGAAATTCGCGCAGGAGCTGTTTGGGACGGGGAACCTGCACATCATCGAGAGCGGCGATCCGGAAGTCGACGCGACGCATGAATTCCGCACCGATAATACGACGGCTGCACGGCCGCTGATCGAGGGGCCGCTGGTGAAGGCGCTCGACTATCTTTCAGGCGTCTGGCGCGACGACGTCGTGCGTATTGCCCTGTCCAACCGCGAGTGTTTTCTACTGGTGCCGACCAAGAAGAACTTCTTCGAACTGCCTGATATCGCCCATGACATCAATTTCGACCGGCATGTCGAGCCGATGATCCGCGATCTGGTGACGCTTCTCGTCACGGCGCGACTGGTCAGCAAGATCGCACAGCAGCCTTCCCAAGCGCCAGCAGGGGATGCAGGGGCCGTTTGATGCGAGGGTACGGGGCTACAGTACAGCTCAATTGGCAAAGCGGCTTGGACTGATTAAAGTCTTCACAACTCGGATTTGCGGAAAAGGAAGCCCCCCATGAACAACCCGCATCTTAGCAGGGATATGTTGATCTTAGCCAGTCTGATGGACAAGGATGGTTTCAGCAAGAAGCTGCGAGAAACGCTGAGTGACCGTGGGCTTGCGTCTCATATGAATGATACAAAATGGGATGCGCTTTGTTCCGCCATGAACAATGAACTGCCGTTTCCACCATCCTACCAAGAAAAATGGGTGATGGAAGATGAGCCGTTTCCTGAGACACTCGGAGACTGGGGGATTTCCCCGGAGAGTCTCAAAGGCCTGCATGTTGAGTGGATACGGATTATTCCAAAATACGTTGATGACAGAAGACCGGAAACCGAGCTTCAAGATTGCTCAGAACAACTCCGTCTCGTCTTGAAAAGACTTCGGATACCTTTTGTGGAGAAAGATGGTTTCTTCACAGTCTATGGCCATGCTTCCGGCATTCATTTCGACAATTAACGTGCCCACGATTTACGGGCGCGGGGTCAGGCCGCAGCCAGGCAGGCCGTAAACGCCGCCGAAGCTGCCACGGCAAGATAGGCGAAGTAGGATGGATGAATGCCGTCAGCTGTGTATTTCGATGCCGTGCCATCCACCTTCCACTTGCCGTCCGTCGCCGTGTTCTGAATGACCGTCTTGATGTCAATCACACCGCGCAACGGGTGCCCCACGTCTGCCGCCCGAAGCGCGCCGCCTGTCCCAACCGCGACGGCCACACGCCTGCCGACATAGGCGCGCCATCCGCCAGCCAGTCGTTCATGTCCTGCTGGTGCCGACCAAGAAGAACTTCTTTGAACTGCCCGATATCGCCCATGACATCAATTTCGACCGGCATGTCGAGCCGATGATCCGCGATCCGGTGACGCTTCTCGTCACCGCGCGACTGGTCAGCAAGATCGCACAGCAGGCTGCGCAAGTGCCAACGGGGGATGCGGGGGCCGTTTGATACGAGGGTGATATGGGGGCCTGTTGGCCCGAAGCGGACTACCCCACTTCCATCCATGAGCGTAGTGCCGCCAGAGCTACCAGGTGGAATGTTCCCGTCCTGTGGAGGACGGCTTGCTTTGCTGGCTAAGCGCGCGCTTCTCGGATGCGCGATCCATCCGAGCGCCCACGATGCTGCCGATGATGATGCCGAATGTTCCAACTGCAATCGCGGTGAGCAACTCAACCAATCCTGGGGTCAAACCCCAGCCAAATGTCACCATATACGCAATCAGGTAGCCGATCGGAAAAGAAAAACATCCGGATACGGCAGCCAATCTTAGTTCGTGTTGATGTTCCACCTTGACCTTGCCCAAGATTGCCATGTTTTGATATCCCTTCAACATCGTCATTCTTCCAGATCGCGGGACTTGATCACGTCGCGGTCGTGGTTCTCAGTTGCAAGGACTGCAAGCTCTTTGGTGGCGGCGTAGCCTTGGCAAATTTCATACTGGCTCGTGTTGGAACCGATGGCGTTGGACCAGCACCACGTCCCGGTAAATAGCGAGCGCCTGTCGCGGCTCACTCTGCCGATCATTCTTTCCCCGTCGTATCCAAGAAAATCGCTTTCCGGGGAGAGATACATTGGAACCCAATTGTAGATGTTGGACAAATCTTCGGTACGCATTTTGCTGCCTTGCTTCAACGAGGTGACCTCCGTTTCGGGGTCATCGTATTCCCGCCTGGTGGGGATGCGCAGCGCGCAAATTGTTCTCCATGGATACGCGTTCCTGCCCGGACGCTTCATCCCGAAGCCGGTATTGCGGCGACTGGTCTTTCTCGGGCAGAAGCGCCGTGATGCTGTACGTTTCTGCCGCAGACGGGAAAATTCCTGTTCGACTGGAGAGGCAAACCTCCGTACCGATCGTGAATTTGTGATGGCTCATGCTGATTGACCGAGACCATCGCGCCGGAGCAGTTCTTCTATAGCTTCCGCATCCACTGGCAGCATGCGGCTCACATTGCCGTTGGCCGATGTTGGGGGAATGGTGATGAACGTGGCGACCCGGCGATAGGCAAGCCAAGAGATGCCCTCTATCAGTTCTTCGTCCTCGTTCAATTCATAGTCGCCGGGTCCTAGCGGATATTCGAGACCGTCCAGCAAGGCCGGTGCGTTGAAGTGAATGGTTCTGTGTTGTGTCCGTGTCATCATGATTGTCGTAGTCTCCGTTGTGTCGGTCAAACCGGTTTGCGCGATCCAATTTCACCCGTCCGCCGTTTTTGGCGTGGGCTCGGGCATCGCAACACTTCCTTCCAATGCTGAACGCGGAGCTACCAAAGGTAGCCCTTGAACGTTACGTAGGTTAGGAATGCCAAGCTGAGTGCCGGGGTCGATTTGATCAGGAATTCGACATAGCGGAACCGGCGAACGGAGCTGCCAAGGTCAGACCAATGCCTGTTGTGGAGAGTGGAAGACATCGATCGTCCTCCTTACGATTGGGGCAGGGTAGCAAACCCTTACGCGGCCGCGCCCGTGTTGATGGCTGCCGACGGTAGAACAGTGCGCGCTAAAGACGCCAATAGCAAACGCTTTGTAGAAATGCACTGAAGCATCGGCGGCTATTGGCGCAAAACAGAGCCCCCACCCGGCTTGCAGGCGGGGGGGTGTCAAGCTCTGATTGAAGCCCATGAAGTGGTGAAAATGGGCGATGCGTTCGTGGCGCGGGCAATATTCGAACAGCTTTGAAGCGCTGCCGATTCCTTCTTGAAGTCGGTGCAAAGCGCGGTACATGCTGCACGCCTTTCTCCCTCGACTTCCCAAGGATTCGCCATGCCATTTTCGCTTAATTCGGCCGCCATATTGCCGATCGTGCTGCTCGTTCTGTCAAATGTCTTCATGACCTTCGCCTGGTACGGGCATCTGAAATACACGTCGTCGCCGCTCTACATGGCCGTCATCGCCAGCTGGGGTATTGCCTTCTTCGAATATTGCCTGGCGGTTCCGGCCAACCGGATTGGGCATGAGGTCTATTCGGCGGCCCAGCTGAAGACCCTGCAGGAGGTGATTACGCTTGTGATCTTTGCCGGTTTCTCGGTGTTCTGGCTGAAAGAATCCCTGACCTGGAATCATGCCATCGGCTTCTGCCTGATCGCCGGCGGAGCCGCCTTCGTCTTCAAAGGTTAAATTTATGTCATGATTGAGTTAATCCGCAGAATTGCCACAAGCGCTCCGTAACGCTCAGCGGAGATATCCAAGGGCCAAGCCTTATGAGTCTGACGTTTTCAACCATGGCGGCATTGCGGTTCGGCACGGGTTTCAGGCCCGGGGAGATTCCGCCTGACAGCGTCGAGGAAATGCTGGGGCAGCTTGACGCCGGCCAGCGGGAGACGCTGGTTTTTCCGGACGGCGGCCTTGCTGCTGGGAGAGAGCGGATTTCCGACACGCTTTCGGGGCTTGCCGAGCTCACGCTGGCTGGCAAGGACCTAGATGCGGTGACCAAGCGCGCCGATCGCATACGATACCTCAGCGGGCTCAACAATCTGCTGACAAAGGACGAGCATGCCCGGTTCATGCAGGCCGTGTTTTCGCCCAACGGTTTCAACGAGCGGCTTGCCTCATTCTGGCTCAACCAGTTCAGCGTCAGCACCCGCAAGGAAGGTTTTATGCGGTTGCTTGTGCCGGTCTACGAGGCAGAGGCGATACGGCCGCATATGGCCGGGCGGTTTGCCGATCTGGTCAAGGCCGCGGTGCTGCATCCGGCCATGCTGATCTATCTCGACCAGGTGAAATCCTTCGGTCCGACATCGCCGCAGGGCATCAAGCGCAAGGCCGGCCTGAACGAAAATCTCGGGCGCGAGCTTTTGGAACTGCACACACTCGGGGCCGGCAGCGGCTACACCCAGGCCGATGTCCGCAATGCGGCCTATGTGCTGACCGGCATGACTGTCGATCGCAATACCTATCGCTCCCGCTATGCCGTGAACATGGCTGAACAGGGAGCGCGCGATGTGTTCGGCAAGACCTATGGCGGCAAGGTCCGCGAGCAGGGCGATATCGTCGCCATGATCGAGGATCTTGCGGCAACACCGGAAACACGCAGCCACATCTGCCGCAAGATTGCCCATCATTTTCTGTCGGACACGCCGCCGCCCGAAGTGGTGGAGGCGATGACCGTGGCCTGGAAGCACAATGACGGCGAGCTTACTGCTGTCTATGCGGCGATGCTTCGCCACCCCCGAAGCTGGGAGGAAGAAGGCCAGAAAGCCAAGTTGCCGTTCGACTATATTGTATCGGGACTGCGGGCGCTTTCAGCGGAGGAAAAGGACATGCGGGATCTGGGGTTCGCCCCGGTGAAACAGGCAAGGGCGGAGCCGGCTCCTAATGGCGAGAGCATGATGCCGGCAATGGCGCTCGACACAGACAGCAGGCCTCTCGATCCAGCCACCAGCAGGCTGCGTCCCAACCCGCTGACGGTGTCGGCCGTGGCACGGCTCGGCCAGCCACTCTGGCGGCCATCGAGCCCCGCCGGTTTCGACGACGGTTTTTCGACCTGGATCGCCGGCGGGCCTTTGGCGGACCGGATCGCATGGGCGCGGCTCGCCGCAGCCAAGCTCGGCGGCAATCGTGATCCGAGGGCCTTCCTGCAGGAAACGTTGCGCGACGCGGCGCGGCAGGACACCATTGACATCGTATCGAAGGCACCGAACCGGCAGATGGGGCTTGCGCTTGTGCTGGCATCGCCCGAATTCAACAGAAGGTAGACCGCTGATGGGCATGGACGACAAGATGGCGCTCAGTCGCCGCGCCTTTCTGACATCCGCCTGCTGCGTGGCCGCCGCACCGCTGATGACATCGATGACGCTGGCAGCTGCACCCGGTGACAAGCGGCTGGTGACGATTATCCTGCGCGGCGCCATGGACGGGCTGCATCTTGTCCAGCCCTATGAGGACACGGCCTTCAAGCTCTATCGGCCGACGCTCGCGGCAACGCCGGACAATGGCCTGATTGACCTCGACGGCTTCTACGGACTGAATACCTACGCCAAGGACCTGCTGCCGCTGTGGAAGCGGGGCGAACTGGCCTTCGTGCAATCGGTGTCCACGCCCTACCGCGACGCGCGCAGCCATTTCGACGGACAGGACGTGCTGGAGAACGGCGGGGTCAGCGTCGGCGAGGAAAAGACCGGCTGGCTGAACCGGGCGCTGTCCACCATTCCATCCGTGCATTCGCGCAAGGCGATCGACGTCAACACGTCGGCGGAACTGGTGCTCAGCGGCGACAACGACGTCGAGGTCTGGTCGCCGCGCACCGATCTGGCTATGAAAAGCGACGAGCGCAGCTTCTTCGAGCGGCTGTACAAGAATGACCCGCAATTTGCCAAGGCGATGGCCGATGCGGCGGTGACCGACTTTTCCGCCGACGAACTCTATGCCGACGAGAAGCGTGGCGCCAAGGCCGCCGACGTGGCGCGGCTGGCGGCCGGCATGCTGATGCAGGATTACCGCATCGCCAGTTTCTCGATCACCGGATGGGATACCCATGCCGGCCAGAAGGCGGCGTTCAAGGCGCCTGCCGCCGAGCTGACGACCGCGATCCTGACCATCCGCGACACGCTCTCGCCCGCCGTCTGGAAAGACACCATCGTCGTCGCGGTCACCGAATTCGGCCGCACCGTGCGCGAAAACGGCTCGTTCGGCACCGACCACGGCACCGGCGGACTGGCGGTGATCGCCGGCGGCGGCATCGATGGCGGCAAGGTGATCGGCAAATGGCCGGGGCTCGACGAGAGCAAGCTCCTGAACGGCCGCGACCTGATGCCCACCGGCGACGTGCGCGAGCTGGCGGCGGCGATGCTTTACCGGCAGTTCAACATTTCACCCGACAGCCTGACGGGCTCGATCTTCCCGGGGTTGGATTTCGACCGGTCGTCGGTTTATCTCAGGTCTGTCTGACGGTTGAGCGCGCCTGAAAAACCCGGGGGGCCTCACTCCTGGCGGTGAAAACCTGACGATTGGTACCCGACACAGACTTCCGTTTTGGGTGGTGAGCGGTCATTGGCGGAGAGCCAGCGTGGCTCGCTAGCCTCAATCCCGAAATTTGATATCCTCCAGGAACGCGCCTATAATCACGCGCGGGCTAGGCCGCCCAGAATTCTGACCGAGGCGCTGCGATGCCATACTCAACGCCCGCCAACGAGGTGGAGCGGCTTATTGCGGTTCGAGCGCTCAACCTCCTCGATACCGCGCCGGAGATCGCTTATGACGACATTGGCGAACTGGCCGCGCAGATTTGTCAGTGCCCGGTAGCCTATGTCGGCTTAATGGACGACGACCGCGTCTGGCTAAAGGCGAAGTATGGCCTTCCGCCGGACTTTCACCAGTGTCCGCGCGAAATCTCATTCTGCGCAACGACTGTTTGTGGCACCGAGATGGTCGTAGCACCCGACCTGCTCATGGATTCCCGATTCAATCAAATCCCGTTTGTTACGGGCGATCCGCACTTCAAGTTCTATTGTGGCATTCCGCTTGTGACAGAAGCAGGCTACGCGTTGGGGACGCTTTGTGTCATGGATTTCGTGCCGCGTCAGCTGGCGTTTGAACAGGCTGAGTCGCTGCGCCGCCTTTCGCATCAGGTGCTGGCCCAATTGGAGCTGCACCGAAAACTCATCGAGTTCGACCAGGCATTGAAAGAGCTGGATCACGCGCATGTGGACCTGGTCGCCGAGAAGGCGCGTACCGAAGAGCTGCTCATCAATATTCTTCCGGTGTCGATTGCCGAGGAACTCAAGAAGAGCGGCAAGGTGCAGCCGAAATATGAGCCGTCGGCGACAATCCTGTTTGCGGACTTCAAGGGCTTTACGCAACTGGCCGAGCGCATGGAGCCCGTTGCGCTCATCGGGCTCCTGGACCAATATTTCACCGCTTTTGACGAGATCGTAATGCGCCATGGGCTGGAAAAGCTCAAGACGATCGGTGATGCTTACATGGCCGTTGCCGGGGTGCCCACGGCCAATCACCGGCACCCGATCGATACTTGCCTCGCGGCGTTGGAAATCCAGGCCGTCACGGCCCGCATGAAGGCGCAACGCGAGAAGATGCGGTTGCCGGCACTGGAGTTGCGTGTCGGAATCCATACTGGGCCGGTCATATCGGGCGTCGTCGGCCGACGGAAGTTCACCTTCGATATCTGGGGCGATGCTGTGAACACGGCGGCGCTCATGGAGGCGAACGGCGCTCCCGGACGGATCAACGTTTCGGAAACCGTGGCCGGGAATGTCAAGACGCTATTCGAACTGGAGCCGCGAGGCGCCATCGAGACCAAGCACGGGCGCAGGCTCGAAATGCTCTTCCTCAACCGGCTGAAGCCGGAGTATTCGCGCGATGCGGATGGACACATGCCAAGCGAAAAATTTGTCGCCGAATGCAATCGACTGCTCAGCGGCTTTCCTGGCTAGGAAGAGAACAAGCAAAAGCGGGCTGGGGCGGAATGTCAGGGTCCGCAACGGGTCGAAACCGGTGTTTCGGCTCCGGCGTCAAGCGCAGATTTTCGCCACTAGCCGGATTTTTCTCCGAACAGCGTATCCAGAATCTGGCCTTCGAGCCGTGCCAGTTCCGGCGAGCCGTGGCGGCGGGGGCGTTCCAGCGGGATGTCGAGATCGAGCGCGATTTTTCCGTGGTCGATGACGATGACGCGGTCGGCGAGCGCCACGGCTTCCGAGACATCGTGGGTGACCAGCACGGCGGTGAATCTCTGCTGCAGCCAGATACGTTCGAGCAGTTGCTGCATCTCGATGCGGGTGAGCGCATCGAGTGCGCCGAGCGGCTCGTCCAGCGCGAGGATGTAAGGGTGAGCGACAAGGGCGCGGGCAAGGGCGACGCGCTGGCGCTGGCCGCCGGAGAGGACCGACGGCCATTCTTCGGCGCGGTCGGCAAGGCCGACTTCGTTGAGGATGGCGAGCGATTTTTCGCGCGCATCCGTACCCTTGGCAATGCCGGTCAGGCCGACTTCGACATTCTTGGCGATCTTCGCCCAGGGCAGAAGACGCGGCTCCTGAAACATGATGCGGGTGCGGTTCTCGTCGTTTTCCCCCTTGTTCACCGTCAACGTTCCGGCTGTCGGCTTGTCGAGGCCGGTCAGGAGACGGAGCAACGTGCTCTTGCCGCAACCACTCTTGCCGATGACGGCGATGAACTGGCCAGCGGGGACATCCAGATCGATGTTGTCGAGGACGGTCTTGTCGCCGAACTTGCGGCTGATGCCGCGAAAGGAGAATGCGTTTTCCCGGGTGTCGCGTTCGCGCTGCTGCGGGGTGGCGTAGGGAAACCATTGCGTCGGCGTCGTTTCGCGCAATGCACGGGATTCCGCCGTTTCCCTGGCCGTTTTGACAGGAACATCTGGTTTTGGGTTGAGGGCGATGACGGACATTTTCGGTGCTCCGTGTTTCGGTTTGCTATCGGTCAGGCGGTCTGGAAGGCCGGATGCCATTGCAGCGTCAAGCGCTCAAGCAGCCGGGCAAAGCTGTCGGCGAGCTTGCCGAGCAGGGCGTAGATCAGGATCGACAGGACGACGACATCGATCAGAAGAAACTCGCGGGCCTGCATGGCCATGTAGCCGAGGCCGGAGGAGGCGGCGATGGTTTCGGCGACGATCAGCGTCAGCCACATGATACCAAGCGCATAGCGCAGGCCGACGAAGATGGCGGGCAGCGCGCCCGGCAGGATGACGCGGAAGAACAGGGTGGTGCGCGACATGCCGTAGACGCGGCCCATCTCGACCAGTTGTGGATCGACGCTCTGGATGCCGAGCAGCGTGTTGACGTAGATCGGGAAGAAGACGCCGAGCGCCACGAGGAAGAGCTTTGCCTCCTCATCGATGCCGAACCAGAGGATGACCAGCGGGATGAGCGCCAGATGCGGAATGTTACGGACCATCTGCAGGGTCGTGTCGGTCAGGTTGCGCGACAGGCCGGAGAGGCCGTTGGCAAGGCCGAAGAAGAGGCCAATGGAACCGCCGATGACGAAGCCGGAGAGGGCACGGGCGGTGCTGACGCCGATGTTGCGGACGAGTTCGCCGGAGAGCAGCAGGCGCCAGAAGGCTTCGGCGACGGCGGAAGGGGCTGCCATCACGTTCGGTGAGATCAACCCGGTTCTGGCGGCGAATTCCCAGAGGAGAATGATGAGCGCCGGCAAGAGCCAGCCCGTGCCGTTTCGCAGGATCGATTGACCGGTGGATTTCATGATCTGCCCTTTGCTTGAGCCTTTCCGCTTTTCTTCGAAACGCTAAAAACGCTCTATCTGTTTGTTTTACGCAATTCCGGACGCAAAACCGCGGTACACTTTTGCTGGAATTTCTCTCTCGCGTGCCGGCCCGGATCGACCGGCACGCCGTATTTCCTGGGAGGAAATCAGTTTGATGGTGCCGTCCAGACGGCATCGGAAACGGTGATCTGCCTGGGGATCAGGCCGAGCTTGAAGAAGCGGTCGGCGGTTTGCTGCTGGCTGGCGACGATCTCCGGCGTGATCGGCTCGATGCCGAATTTTGTGCGGTTGGCGGCGATCGTCTGGGCTTCGAGCGGTACACCGGTGACCTCATGCAGCGCCGCGGCCACCTTGTCGCGGTTGGCGTCGGCCCATGCAGCCGCTTCCTTCAGCGATGCAATGACTGTAGTGATGGTTTCCGGGTGCTCCCCGGCGAAGTCGCGGTTGGCCAGGAAGTAGGTCTTGACGTTCAAGGTCTCTGCCGACGTCGTCAGCACGCGCGGCTTGTAGCGGGTTTCGGCGATGGCGAAGAAGGGATCCCAGACGGCCCAGGCGTCGATCTTGTCGCTGGCGAAGGCTGCGGCCGCATCGGCGGGGCTCAGATAGACCGGGGTGACGTCCTTGAAGTCGATGCCGGCTTTTTCAAGCGCTGCGACGACGAGATTGTGGGCTGAGGTGCCCTTGCCGACGCCGATCTTCTTGCCCTTGAGGTCGGCCAGCGACTGGATCGGCGATTCCGGCTTGACGAAGATCGCCTCGCCGGCGCCGTTGGAGGGCAGGGCCGCGACGTAGGTGATGGCCGAGCCTGCGGCCTGGCCGAAGATCGGCGGCGCGTCTCCGGTCCAGCCGACATTGATCGAGCCGACATTCAGGGCTTCGACCAGCGGCGGGCCGGCGGTGAATTCAACCCAGGAGACGGTGATGCCCTTCGGCTCCAGCGCTTTTTCGATGATCTGCTGCTGGCGGGCGATGACCGGCAGGCCGGTCTTCTGATAGCCGATCTTGAATTCCGTCAGCTCGGCGGCGGGCAGGCCGGAGGCGGCGAACAGGCTGGTGGCCAAGAGGCCAGCGCCGAACAGGCGTCTTGTCAGTGTGAGCATCGATCCCTCTTATGGTTGGCGGCAGCGCCCACGTCGAAGCACATTCCCGCATGAGTGGGATCATGCTAATTAAATCCATTAATATTATAGAGTTTATTTATTTTGTTGATTGAGCGCGCAGCGAAACGCTTTTCCGCGACAGGAGGGCAATCGGCCGGATTTTTCCGCTCCGTGGCGCAACTGCCATCGGCGCCGTTGCCCGAAGATCGATGTTGTCCTCCCGGGGCGCTGCTTGCGTCTCTTTAAAAATGCAGTCGCTGCACTACTATTGTGGTCGCATGAAATGGGACCAGAATTCGAGGTAAAGCTCCAATGAATCCATCCGAAAGTATTGACCAACTGATCGCAGGGCTCACGGACTGGCGCGGCAAGACGCTCGCCAGCCTCCGCAAGACTATTCTTGAGGCCGATCCGGAGATCGTCGAGGAATGGAAGTGGATGGGAAGCCCGGTCTGGTCCCGCAGCGGGATCATCGCAGTTGGCAACGCTCACAAGGAGAAGGTCAAGCTTACCTTTTCCCACGGTGCCAGCCTGCCCGACCCTGACAAGCTTTTCAACGCAGGGCTTGGGGGCAAGGTGTGGCGAGCGATCGATGTTTTCGAGGGCGAGACGATCGATGAGCGTGCTTTCAAGGCTCTCATCCGTGCCGCTGCTGAATACAACGAGACCAAAAAGAAGAAGAAAGCCTCTGCGGGTACGCGAGCGAAAGTGGACAAAAATAAAGATGCCTAACGGCCATGGCTTTGTCTCGCCTACTCGTGTCCGCCACTGCGCTTCACTGAAGTCGCCATGACGCAATCCCGCCTCTCTCCGCTAAGCCATTCTGGAACAGGGCCTGAATCGCGCGTCGTGACTTAAAGAACCTGCGCCGGCGTTTCGGCGCCATCGAAATTTGGACGGGAGCGCGCGAATGCGCCTGGCGAGCAGCCGACGCGCCGACGAAACGCCGTGCTGAAGGCGCTGGCGGATTCGTAGCCGATTTCCTCGGCCAGGCGATCGAGCGTTTTCACGCCACGGCTGAGCGCATCCTTGGCAAGCGTCATGCGCCAGCGCGAAAGATATTCCATCGGGGCGCAACTAATCGTGCCAGCGAAGCGGGCGGCAAACGCTGATCGCGACATGCCTGCGAGCCTGGCCAGTTCCGCCACAGTCCATCCTCTGCGAATATCTGCGTGCATTGCGCGCAGGACGCGAGCCAAGGCTGCATCCTGCATCCCGGCAAGCAGACCGGCGGGCAGGGTGGCCGGCCCGATGTCGGGTGAGCGCAGGCATTCCATCAGCATGACCTCGAGAAGCCGTTCCAGGATCATTTCCCGACCGGGTCTCTCGGCCGCGCATTCTTCCATGATGAGATCGATGATACCGGCGAGGCGGCCGGTGTTGCCGTCAGCCGCGCAGACGTGGATCACCGCTGGCAGCAAGGCGAGCAGAAGCGGCGCATTGACAGGATTGAGCTGAAAGCTGCCGCCAAGCATGCGGAAATCAGGATCACCATCCGGATCGCCATGACGAACCTCCGTATCCGATGGTTGGCCCGCAACGCATCTCGCACCCGGCCGGCTGAGCATTTCGAAGGCAGGCGAGGACGGCAGCAACACGAAGTCACCGCGATCGAGAAGCACCGGTTCGTCTTTTTCGATCGCCAGCCAGCAGCGGCCCGCAAGCACGATGGCGAAACCCGGCGCCCCATAGGCAGGATAACATACACCCCATTCTCCCTTGCCGGTGATCGGCTTGGAGAAGACAGCATGCGGGCGAAGCAGGGCGATGACGTCGCTGAAGGGATCCATTTGGACGATCCGTAATGAAATATGGATCATCGATTATATATCGTCCGCGCATTTTGTCTATCTTGACGGAATGCAACTATGGAGACCTGAATGACCAAGACGATCCTCATCACCGGCACCTCGTCCGGCTACGGCAAGGCTATTGCCGAACTCTTTCTCGCGCGTGGGTGGAATGTCATCGCGACCATGCGGCGGCCGGACACAAGTGTGTTCGCAGCGCCTTCGGGTCGCCTGCTGGTGCTTCCGCTGGACGTGACCCGTGCGAATACGATCGAAAAGGCGATCGCCGACGGTGTCGCTGCCTTCGGTGCGATCGACGTGCTGGTGAACAATGCAGGCATCGGCATGGCCTCGGCCGTCGAAGCCACGCCCGACAGCACGATCCGCGAGATATTCGAGACGAACACTTTTGGCGTCTTTGCGACCTGTCGTGCCATCATCCCGCAGATGCGCAGGCAAGGACACGGGATGATCGTCAACGTCACGTCAAGCGTCACGCTCGGCGTGATGCCGCTGGTCGCCATCTACGCCGCCAGTAAATGCGCCGTCGAAGGCTATACCGAGTCCCTGTCCTATGAGCTGGAGCTGTTCAACATCAAGGCTCGGCTCGTGGAGCCCGGCCTTGGGCCAACCACCGGCTTCGCAGCCAATGGCGGACCACGCATGCAGGGGCTGATCCCAGCCGACTATGGCGCCTTTGCGCAGGCCTATTTCGGAATCATGGCCAGCTATCCGACGGCATACTGCACCGAGGCCGAGGTCGCCGAGGCAACTTTCTTGGCAGCAACGGAGGAAGGCAGCACGATCCGCTATCCGGCCGGAGCCGATAGCAAGATGCTCGCCCAGCTACGCTGGTCGACTTCGGAGGAACATTATCTTGAAAGAATGCGGGAGATGTTTCGCCCGGATATTTCCGCTTAGCCATGTGTTCGCCGGGGCGCTATTCCCCTGAGATCATTTGCGGGGTCAGGTTAATGGAGGGCAAATATCTGTCAAGAAACCTGCGGCGAGAGCAAAGCTGAAAAGAATTGCTGCTCCCAAAACAATGAGGAATATTCCCGTAGCTACGCGTTTTTTGGCCTCCATAGAATACCTCAATCGATGTGCCCAAATTGCCCACGTGAACCTTTCATTTCATGAATGGAATGTCGAGGGAAAGTGCTTCCATGGGAGTTCCTACCCCCACCACGTTAAGATCGTAGCCACCGGCTGACCGGCACTGGAGGCATGTCAGTTCCAGCCATCGGTCCACAGCAGATCGGCGAGGCCGGTTTGTCGGTGGACCGTTCGCCGCTGGGCTATTCGGGCAATCCAACCATGCGTGCGCCTTCTGCGAACCTGTCGGCGAGATTTTGCACCAATCCGACTTCGAAGATCATGCGAAGCCGAAATCCCGGTTCCAGTTCAAACAGCCGCTGCAGGACCGGCCGGGCTTCTTCATGGCGTCCGGCAAGCCCCAGCAAGGCGGCCTCAAAGAAGTAAAGCGTGCTGAAGCGGGGATTGGCTTGAACGGCCCTGGCAAAGTGCGGTGCCGCCTCATCGTAGCGTGTCTCCAAAAGACCCGCTGTTCCGAGTGCCAGATGCGCGGCGTAGGCCATTGGATCGAATGGGCTGAGCCGCAGCGCGCGGTTGGCGCTGGAGGTAGCCTCGGCGGCGTGGCCGGCAAAGGCGTGGATGATAGAGCCGAAATAGAGCGCCGTCGCGCACGAGGCATTCAGCGACAAGGCGCGCTCGACAGCAGTCAAACCGGCTTCATGGTCCTTGCCGAGCATGAAGATCGCAAACCCGGCAATGGCCAACGCCGTCGCGTCATCGGTGCCGCTCGAGATCACGGCACGCGCATGCTCGATCCCGGCCGCCTTGTCGGCCGCGCCGAAGCCGTCGCGCGAGAAGAAAATCTCATGGCACCAGGCAAGAAGGGCGTGAGCGGCAGCATAGTTCGGGTCCAGCCGGAGCGCGTCCTCCAGAAGTTCCGCTGCGATCCTGGCGTCCGCGGGCATCACCGTTGCCATGTGCGGGACAGCGCGCAGATAGAGGTCGTAGGCATCGAGATTTTCCGGACGCTTTTGCCGTGCGCGCTCGATCTCCGACCTTTACAGGCTCGGCTCGACGATGCCGACCACCTTGTCGGTAATCTGGTCCTGCAGATCGAAAACATCCTCAAGCGCGCCGTCGTATCGGTCTGCCCACAGATGCGCGCCTGTCTCGGCTTCGATGAGCTGGGCGCTGATGCGCAATCGATCGCCCGCCTTTCGCACGCCGCCCTCCAGCACATAGCGCACGCCAAGTTCGCGCCCGACCTGCCGGATATCGACGGCCTTGCCTTTGTAGACGAAGCTCGAATTGCGCGCGATCACAAACAGCCATTTGATCCGCGACAGCCCGGTGATGATGTCCTCGACCATGCCGTCGGCGAAATATTCCTGCTCGGCGTCGCCGCTCATGTTCTGGAACGGCAAGACCGCGATCGACGGTTTGTCGGGCAGCGCGAGCCGCGGTAGAGACTCTTCCCGCTTCACGGGTTCAGCCTGTGCCGCGGACGGTGCCGGGGTGCGGGCGCCGACTTGCAGCGAATAGACGTGGACCGGATCGGTGATGTTCTTCAGATGCACTGCGCCGCGGTCGTCGATCGCGAGATCGAGTCTTGCCTTGACCTGCCAGTACGCCTGCTCCGAGAGACAGATGCTGCCAGGCTCGCAAATCCCTTCGAGCCGCGCGGCGATATTGACGCCGTCGCCCATCAGATCGCCATCGCTCTCCTCCACGACATCGCCCAGATGAATGCCCACGCGGAACTCGATGCGGCGCTCGGCCGGCAGGCCGGCATTGCGCTCGACCATGGCATTCTGCACCTCGATGGCGCAACGCACGGCGTCCACCACGCTGCGGAACTCGACGAGGCTCCCATCGCCGGTGCGCTTGACCACGCGACCATTGTGGACGGCAATCGTCGGATCGATCAGATCGCTACGCAGCGCCCGCAACCGCGCCAGGATGCGGTCCTCGTCGGCCCCGGCGAGCCGGCTGTAACCGACCACATCCGAGACCAGGATCGCGGCTATTTTCCGCGTCTCATTCATGCCCGTCCTCCCCCATTCAAACTAACACAACAGCCAAGCCGGAGCCATCTTGCATCACAGAGCGGTCAAGCGAAGGGAAACGGTTCGGCATCACCGTGGCTGTCTCCTGGTGGTATTCCGAGCGCTGGCGTCTTCCCCGGTCATCAATCCAGGAGATCGAAGGCGCGGAAGATCCAGACGACTTGGTAGGTCAGGCCGGCAATCAGGAAGATTGCGTGGAAACGGCGATTGGCGGTGAAGGCGGCGGCGATGCAAAGGGCGATGTAGATTGCGTTTCGCAGCGGGTATTCCAGTCCGTAGGACAGGAAATAGTCCTTGCCCTTGACGGCGGTATCGACGAGATCGACGGCGTAGGCGAGCGCCAGGAAACCGAAGAACCATGCGCGGCGCGATATGAAATAGTGTTCGTAGCCGCTGTAGTCCTCCATCGAGGTGGGAAACAAAAGCACGCAGAGAAAGAAAAAGATGCAGCAATAGGAGATGACGAAGAGATAGACGCTGAAATCGATCACCGGCACCGAATGCAGCCGGTACTCCCACCACCAGAAATAGATCAGGAACAGGAACATGAAGAGCACCCAGCCGAGGTGCAGCCAGTAGATCTTGGTCTTGCCGGGATGCTGGACGAACAGCGCCAGGCCCGTCAGCAGCCGCGCCATCGAGAGGCTGATGACCATGCCCATGATGACGCGGATATGGGAGAAGACCTGCGGATCGACGGGGTGGTCCACGGCTCATGGCCTCCTTGGATGTCAGGCTTCAGGTGGCACCGGCTTTGGATGGCCGGTCTCGTCCAGCGCCACCATGACGAAGAGGGCATCGGTGACCTTGTCCATGCGGTCGGACAGATAGCGCTGCGCCCAGGCCTCGACCTTCAGCGTCATCGATGTGCGCCCGACCTTGACGACATCGGTATAGATGCAGAGCGTATCGCCGATCTTGACCGGCATTTCGAAGGCCATTTCCTTGACGGCGGCGGTGACGACGCGGCCGCGTGCCCGCTCGGCGGCGCGGATGCCGCAGGAAAGATCCATCTGCGCCATGACCCAGCCGCCGAAGATATCGCCGGCAGCGTTGGCGTCGGCCGGCATGGCCAGCGTGCGCAAGGTGAGGTCGCCGTTCGGTTTCGTCATCGTTCTCGCTCTCCGTTCGGTTCGATGTAACCCAAGCAGGCGGGATCGGAAAAGACCCTTTCGGGAAATATCCGCCGGAGCAAGCCACCCCGCTGGGCATGGCGGTCAGGGGCAGGATTTCCGCACGGCGGCAATGGCCTTCGACGATCCGGCGAGGGTGAATTCATCGGGACCATATTTGCCATCGGCGCTGGCGGCCTTGACGCTGTCGGCGGTTTTCAGCAGCTCGACGAGGCGATCGGATACGGCGGGATAAGCGGCAAGGGCGCCGTCGTCTGCTTCGTAGTCCATGGAAATCGAGATCGTTTCTCCGGCCACTGTCCAGTTGACCTTGAAACTGCTGTTGGGTTCGGGCTCCTCTTGTCTGAAGGGCAGATAGCGGACCGAAAGCTTGTTCGTTCCGCCGCACATGATCATCAGTTCGCTCTGCTTGTCCACCGGGCCGGTGCAGATGGACGCCATCGTCTGGCCGGTGCCGGTGTCACCGGTGCTCCATCGATCGCAGGATTCCTGCGCAAGGGCAGTAGGGAGGGGAATCAGCGTCAGCAACGCAACAGCAAGGATTCTGCGGCTCATAGCAACTCCTGATAAATGTGAACTCTTGGTGATTGTGTCTTAGAATTGAGTATTACCGGAAGATAAACTGAAACTTATCAATTTTAGCGGTTCCCTGTTAGGAAGTTCGAAAATTCCTGTCGGTATCGTGCGGCTACAAATCTGAGGGGATTGGGCCGTATGAAACATTTCCGTATTTCCGTGCGCCTCTATGCGCTGGTTGGGCTGGCGCTTCTGACCATGGCCGCCGTCATGACGCTCGGCCTGTTCCAGGAACAGGACAAGCTCGTAGCGCAGCGCAAGGCCATGCTCGAGGCCATGAACGAGAATGCGGTCTCCGTGTTCGACACCTATTACAAGCAGGAGCAGGCAGGCACACTGAGCCAGAAGGACGCGCAGGCGCGTGCGATCGAGGCGATCCAGGCGATGCGCTACCAGGGCAACGGCTATTTCTTCATCACCGACATGAACAGCATGATCATCATGCATCCGATCAAGCCGGCGATGAACGGCACGGACCAGACGGAAAACAAGGACCCGACCGGCAAGCATATCTTCGTAGAGTTCGCGAAGACGGTGAAGGCCGAAGGCAAGGGCTTCGTCGATTACTACTGGCCGAAGCCGGGCGTCGAGGAGCCGGTGCTGAAATATTCGCACGTGGCCGGATTTGCGCCCTGGGGCTGGATCGTCGGTACCGGCGTTTATGCCGATGACCTCGCCGCGATGTTCCGCGAGGGCCTGATCCAGGTCGCGGTTATCTGTGCAGCCGCAGCGGTGATCATTCTTCTTGCTGCCTTCTCCATCGTTCGCAGTGTCGTCGGTCCGATCGAGCGCCTGAAGACCTCGATGCGGGCAATTGCCGACGAGGATGTATCGGCGGAGGTTCCAGAAACCGATCGCAAGGACGAGATCGGCCAGATGGCGGGCGTTCTGCTGGTGCTGCGCGATTCCGTCAAGGAACGCATCAGCCTGCGGGACCGCGAAGCCGAGCAGCAGAACAGGCTCGATGACGAGCGCCGCAGCAACGAACACCGTCTGCAGTCGGACGCACAGGCGCAGGCCGATGCCATGACGACCGTCGGCAGTGCGCTGGAAAAGCTGGCAAGCGGCGACCTGACGGCGGAAATCCTTAGGATCGCGCCGGAATATTCCAAGCTGCGCGACGATTTCAATACGGCTGTCACAGCACTTCGCGGCGTCATCCAGTCGATCGCCCAGTCGACCGAAGTGGTCTATGAAAGCGCCGGCGATATTTCGGAAGCCGCCAACAACCTGTCGCGCAGGACCGAACAGCAGGCCGCAGCGCTGGAAGAAACGGCAGCGGCTCTGGACGAGATCACCTCGACGGTCAAGAGCGCCTCCGACCGTGCAGCGGAAGCCCGCGAAATGGTCAACGAGACCAAGGGCAGTGCCGCCAAGTCCGGCGACATCGTGCGCAACGCAATTGCCGCCATGAGCCGGATCGAAGGTTCTTCGACCAAGATCAGCCAGATCATCGGCGTGATCGACGAGATCGCCTTCCAGACCAACCTGCTTGCCCTCAACGCCGGCGTCGAGGCAGCGCGGGCAGGGGAAGCGGGCCGCGGCTTTGCCGTCGTCGCGCAGGAAGTGCGCGAACTGGCACAGCGTTCGGCCGGTGCCGCCAAGGAGATCAAGGAGCTGATCCGCAATTCGGCCACTGAAGTCGAGACCGGCGTGACGCTGGTGCGCTCGACTGGCGATGCGCTGATGGAAATCGAGGGGCTGGTCAACCGGGTGAACGAGCACGTCGCATCGATCGCCACGGCTGCTCGCGAACAGGCAACCGGCCTTGCCGAAGTCAACACCGCCGTCAACAGCATGGACCAGATGACCCAGCAGAATGCGGCGATGGTCGAGGAGACGACGGCCGCCAGCCAGACGCTGGCACAGGAAAGCCGCGAGCTGAAAAGCCTTCTACAGACCTTCCGCCTTTCTGCCGGCGGCGCCCAGACATCCTACAGCCGCGCCGCCTGACCCATCCAAAAAGACGGAAATGCCGATTGCCCGCGTTCGAAAGGACGCGGGCTTTTTCTGTTGGCATAATTGCTTGGCGCGCGGGTCGCAATCTGAGGTTTCGACATTCTTCCCGGCATTTGTCGCATCCGCCTTGACCATGGCGGATTTGCCGCCAGAATGGCGCGGTGATTCAAGATGTTAAACCGTCTGTTCGCGGCGCCCGAGGGCGTTCAAATCCTGGGGAGGTTTCAATGACGCCGTTTCGACGTGTGATGATCCGTATCGGGGCGCTGATGGCGCTGTCGCTGGGCGCATTGACGGCGTGTACGGTGGTTGTCGATGAACCTGGGCAGCGGCCACGTCCGCGCCCTGAACCTTCGATCCCGCAAATGTGCACGATGGAATACAACCCGGTCTGCGCGCAGCGCGGCAACAATCGCCGGACCTTCTCGAACGCCTGCCAGGCGCGGGCGGACGGATACCGCATCACAGGCCGCGGCGAATGCCGGCCGGAGCGGCCCGATTTCGGCGGCGATCGGCCGCAGGTCTGCACACGCGAATATGCCCCGGTCTGCGCCCGGCAGGGACGGCGCGAACAGACGTTTTCGAACGGCTGCATGGCCGAGGCCCAAGGCTTTCGTGTGATCGGCCGGGGCGAATGCCGGCGCGGAAACGACCGGCCCGTCGATGACTCAGGCATGCTTCCGCCGCCGGATCGCCGGCCGCAGGCCTGCACCCGCGAATTCGCGCCGGTCTGCGCACGTCAGGGGCGTCGCGAGCAGACTTTCCCGAATGCCTGCACGGCGCAGGCGCAAGGGTTCCGGGTGATCGGCAACGGCGGCTGCCGATAGACTGACTGAAGGCTTGAGTTATTTCCATGACTGAACTCGATATTCAGCCGCTTCTGAATGATGCGCTCCAGGCACTCGTGGGTTTGCCATTAAGTATCGCCCGCGACGTAGCAGACATGAAGGTTCTTCACTTTGGAGTTATTCGTCCGCACAGTTCGGGAAGAGGAACCGTCGGATCGCACGCGTTTCACATTCAATGCCCATGGCGCATTGTCACGGAGGAGGGAGTGCTCACAGGGGCGTCCGACCGTTTTGCCCCTCCTTCCGAAGGAGCGGAAGTAAATGACGAGGACAAGCGGTCTGGAAACCTTCAGCGTGTCCGCATTCAATCTCTGCTGAACGGGTATGACAGTTCTACAAAATCTTATGTAAATGCCACTGACAACCTGGTCGTAATATCGGTAAGTTCAGATAAGTGGGGCGGGGCTGATCTCTTACTCTCAGGCGGCTACCGCCTCCAGATTTTCCCGGATAGTTCGCTTGACGAGGACTGGCGCGTCATTGAAACCGGAGGACCTCATATCGTTATCGAGGCAGGTCGGGCCGCGACTGTTTATCCCGAATAACGGTGGCGCGTTTCAGGAAGTGGAGGGGCTAATCCACTCTATCGAGGCATAGGTGAAGGCATGCGCATAGTTTCGTTGAACGCCTGGGGTGGCAGGGTGCATGCGCCGCTGATGCGCTACCTCGTTGAGGTGGATGCCGATGTGATCTGCCTGCAGGAAGTGGTGCGCACGCCGGCCGCCCGGTCGGACTGGCTGGTTTATCGCGATCACGGTGTGGAACTGCCGCAGCGCGCCAATCTGTTCGATGAGGTCCGGGCAGCACTTCCATCCCATGACGCCTTCTTCTGTCCGACTGCGCGCGGCACTTTGTTCGATGGCGACGAGGAGGTTTCTTCCGAATTCGGATTGGCGACTTTTGTGCGCAGTTCGATTGCTGTCATCGGTCAGGCCAGCGATTTCATCCATGGCGAATTTTCACCGGATGGCTGGGGGCCCCATCCGCGGGCGCGCAACGCCCATTGCGTCCGCCTTTTCAGCTATGAGGACGGTTTTCCCGTCACCATCGTCCAGATGCACGGTCTGCGTGATCTGGCCGGCAAAGGTGACACCCCAGCACGTGAAAAACAGACGGACGCGCTGATCGAAATTGTCCTGAACCTCTGGCGTGGCGATGAGCGGTTGGTGGTCTGCGGCGATTTCAACGTCTTGCCGGAAAGCGGGATGTTTGGCGCGCTTGGCGATCTGGGTCTGTCCGACCTCGTGGTCTCGCGGGGCCATTCGGATACGCGGACGTCCTACTACGAGAAGCAGGGACGCTTTGCCGACTACATGCTGGTGACGCCAGATGTGGAGGTCGTCGCCTTCGATGTGGTCGAGCAGCCGGAGGTTTCCGACCATCGTGCGCTGCTTCTGGAGATGCGATAGGCCGAGAAATCTGCGTTGTCTCAGTATGACCGCGTAAATCCGCCGTCGTGCATGATGTTGAGGCCAGTCATATGATCGGAGAAGGGGGACAGCAATCCCTCGACGGCGATCGCAACTTCTGCCGGCTCACCATATTTTCCGAGCGGAATATTGGAGGTCTCTTCGGCCAGCCGCTGATCGAACGTCATTCCGGCAGCGTGCGCGCGCTTTTCTATGCCTTCTCGATACCACGGGGCGAGAGTGCCCCCGAGCGACAATGTGTTGACGTGAATGCCACGGCTACCCAGAGCAAAAGCAAGCGTCTTGGCTTCGCCGACCCAGGCACAGCGCAGCACATTCGAAGTCGCGTAATGACCGAGCACCTGGGCGGATGAAATGCCGGATATGATAACGATCTTCGCGCGGCGTCCGGCGGCCGGATCAGGTTTCATCGCGGCGATTGCTGCCTTCAAGACCTCCAACGGACCAATGAAGCAACTCTGGAAAAGCTCGCGCCATGCCTGGCTTCCCGGCATCGGGTCGTTGGTGCTGTGGGCCTGTGGCGGCATCAGGACGACGCCGTCAAGCACGATGCCTTTTTCACTCAACTGGCTGGCAAAAAGACCGATGGCTTCGTCGTTGGTCATGTCAAGGCTGAGGCACTGATGACCTGATCCCGCGAGCCTCTCGGAGAGCGTCTTCAGCTTCTCCATGTTTCTCGCTGCCAGAACGAGTGCGTAACCGCTTTTCGCAAGCTGGTGGCATACCGCGTCGCCGATGCCGCCGGTCGCTCCAGTTACGAGGATCGTCCGCATGTGTTCGGTCACCGTGCTTCACCTTCCAATAACAGGGATGAGGGCGGATGATAGAGCCAGACGGAGGAGACGTGAAGCCCGGATGGCGTTGACGTTCAGGCATCTTTCGGTGGTTTGATTTCTACGCCATTCGAACTTCGCGCACACCGCGACCCAAACGCTGGCGCAACAGCGCGCGAAGGGTGACGCCATCGGCATAGCCGACGAGGCCGGCGATCTGCTCCAGGCTCTTTTCGCTCGTCTTGATGAGGTGGACGGCACGTTCGACGCGAAGGTCCTGGAAATAGGATAGCGGGGTCTTGCCCAGGACCTGCTGCATCCGTCTTGCCAGCGTTCGTTTGCTGGCACCCACGGCATCCGCCGCGTCGGCCAGCGAGAAGCCGCCGGCAAGGCTTGCCCGCGCCCAGCGCTCGAAGCGCTCGACCAGCGGGTCGGCATGGGCAAGGTGGTCGGTAATGACATAGGCCGATTGCGCCGGCCGCGAATCGACGATCAGATAGCGGGCGACCAGTCCGGCCAGCTCCGGGCTTACCTGCCGGACCAGCCAGAGCGCCATGTCGATATGCCCGAGGGCGGCACCCGCCGTCACGAAATTTCCCGACTTGATCAGCATATGCCCGTCGTCCAGCTGCACCGCCGGATAGCGTTGGCGAAAGAGCGGTGCGAGCCACCAGGTTGTCGTTGCCGTCTGCCGGTCGAGCAGTCCCGATTCCGCCAGCACGAAGGTCCCGACGCAGGCGGCCGCGATGCGTGTCCCGGAGGCAGCGCCCTCGGCAAGAGCCCTGGCCGTGTCGCGAATATCCGGGCGGCCAAGTGCCGGAACCAGCAGTTCCGGCGTCTTGTAGCCGATGGCGGGGATGACCAGCCAGTCGACGGCGGATGGATCGAGCTTTGCCGCTAACGGCACGGCGAGACCCTGGGATGTGCGCACCTTGCGCCGCAAGCCGACGATCGCGACCTCGAAGGGCGCGACGTCAAGCGATAGCATGGCCGCCAATTCGTTGGCGGTGGTGAAGACGTCGAGCACCGTCGACAGTCCGGTATCGAAGATGCCATCGAGGGCGAGGACCTGAATTTTCATGGCAAGAATGCTATCAAAGATGTCTATAATGACAATAGGCAGAGATGCTCTCTTTCGCGCACACTGATGGCACACCGGCGTTTTGCTGCGGTGTCACCCAAAGGAGAAAGTCATGATCAAGCTTGCACTGTTTGTTCGCCTTGAAGCCAAGCCCGGCAAGGAGGCCGATATCGAAGCCTTTCTGAACACCGGCCTGGGGCTGGCGCAACAGGAGGAGGCGACGCCGATCTGGTTTGCGCTGCGGCTCGGACCTTCGACGTTCGGCGTCTTCGATGCTTTCCATGACGAGGCTGGCCGCAAGGCACATCTCAACGGCCCGATCGCGCAGGCGCTGATGGCGCAGGCGTCCACGCTGTTCTCGCAGCCGCCATCGATCGAGCATGTCGATGTGCTGGGTCTCAAAAACGTTGCCTGAAGCGGCGGCCTGAAAAAACTGCGATGTGAAGGAGCTACCACGAATGCAAATCGATGTTGCCACGATCGGGTTTACCCAGAGTTCCGCCGCGGATTTCTTCGGCCGCCTCCGGCAAGCCGGCGTGAAGAGGGTCGTGGATATCCGGCTTCACAACACATCGCAGCTTGCCGGCTTCGCCAAGGCTGCCGATCTCCCATATTTCCTGAAGGAACTCTGTGGCGCGGACTATGTCCATCAGCCGCTTCTGGCGCCGACCGAAGACATCCTCACCGCTTTCAAGAAGGAGAAGGGGGACTGGAACAGAATGCGTGACCAGTTCATGGAGCTGATGGCGGAACGCAGGATCGAGAACCGCCTGGAACCCGCGTCGTTTGCGGGGAGTTGCCTGCTCTGCTCCGAAGCGCTGCCGCACCAATGCCATCGCCAGCTGGTTTGCGAGTATCTCGACGGAAAATGGGGCGGAAAGCTCTCTGTCCGGCATCTTTGACGGATTTGACCTCTTGCCGCATGGCCGGTTGTGAAGGCGCCAACCCTATATCCGGGGAAGGTTTGGAAAGCCTTCGTTTACCCTGTTTGCATAAAATCCTCTTCAATCACGGTGTTTCTGCATCGGCGCCCGCCTTTCGACACAGGCGGTCCGCAGATTTGGCGCAGGGACAGGGCGGATACGGATGGCGCGTTTCGACGCATCGTCACCGGTAGAGGCGGCAATTGAGTATGGCGTATGTTTCCCTTTTCCGGCGGCCGGTGCTGGTCTTCGCGCTGTCGTTTTCGCTGGCCGCCTGTTCGACGGATGATCTCAGCCCGCCCTCGCGCATCGATTCTTCTTCAAGGGTGAGCGCGATCGAACCGGCGCGCAATCACCGTCGCGTTGCGCGCGAAAACGCCTATCCTTCGGCTGAGACGCCAGTCAGTACATTCTCCGAAAATTCCGACGACGCCGTTCCGGTCGATCCGCGTCAGCAGGCAGCGCGCTTGCCGATGATCGACAGCGAGCCGGAAAACACCACGCAGCAGCCACTTGCCGTTGTCAGCGTCCAGCCGATGACGGTGCCCGCCGAAGGTGTCAACATGGATGCGATGCTCGGCGTCGAGACTGGCTCGACGCCGGTTGTCGGTCTTGCCGAGGAGCAGAACCGTGAGATCGCCGAGGGCAATGCCACCCAGCCGGTCGTCGGCGGCATCGGCGGCGACAGCGTCCAGCAGCTTGGCGGGTCGCAGGCGATGCCGGAGACGGCAGAGGTTGACCCGGGCTACGATCCCGACCTGCCGCCGCTGAGCCCGGAAAAACTTGCTGCCGAAGAGGCGCGCAAGGCACAATTTCTCGAACAGCAACAGCGGGTAACGCTGCGCAAGAGCAGGCGGGCTGCCGACGAGCAGCAGGTGGCGTTCCTGCCGCGTGCCGACAATCCCATGAGCGAGCCGGACTTCACCGGCCGGATGCCCGCATCCGAGGTTGCCTGCCGCCAGCGGCTGAAGAAGCTGCGGGTCGAATTCACTGACATTCCACGCATCTCGCAGGGGCGGTCCTGCGGCATCGATTATCCGATCGAGCTGACTGGCCTTTCTGGAGGCATCGACATCAAGCCGTCGGTCAAGCTCAACTGCGAGGTGACCGAAGCCTTTGCCAAATGGGTGAAGAACGAACTCGCTCCCTCGGCGCGCTATCGCTATCTCTCCGGCGTCAAGACCATCAAGCCGCTTGGTGGCTATTCCTGCCGGACGATGAATTCCCAGCGCGGCAACCCGATGTCGGAGCATGCCCACGGCAACGCCATCGACGTCGGCAAGTTCGTGCTCAATTCCGGCAAGGAGATCGACGTGCGCAAGCCAGGATTCTTCGCCTTCCGCGAAAAGGGACTGCTGAAGGCGGTGCGCAGCGACAGCTGCAAATATTTCAACACGGTGCTCGGTCCCGGCAGCGATCCGCACCACAAGGATCATTTTCATTTTGATCTGAGAGACCGCAAGTCAGGGTACAGGCATTGCGATTGATCGGCGCTTGCCGATTTCGCACTTCCGGGAAAGCAGGTCTGCTTTTCACTCAGGTAATCCAGCCAATCGCAGACCGTCCGCGAATGCGGCGAAATCTTCCGGACGGTGGATCGGAAGCCAATCCCTAAGATTGGACACGCGCAAGGATGGATCGAGTTCGCGCACGCGCTGCATTGCCCGCCTTGCCTCATCCATTCGTCCGGCGAGCGCATGGCTCGCTGCCACGATGCTGACCGCGATAAGGAAGGTCGGCAAGTTTCGCACTGCCTTTTCAGCCCATGCCGAGGCGGTATCGAAGCGTCCCGCAAAGAAATGCGCCAGCGCCGTTCCGGCCTGCATGCGAAACATCTCGGGATCCAGCGGGCTCAGGCGAACGGCGTGCGCGAGGTGCTCGATCGCACCGTCTGTTTCGCCACGGAAAGCGCGCAGGAAGCCGCCAAGGAACCAGGTGGGGGCAAGGTTGGGATTGAGCAATCGCGCCCTGTCAAGCAGCGCAATGCCGCCATCAAGCTCGCCAGCCAGATGGCCAAGCGCATGGCCAGCTCGGGTCAGGGCGACCGCATCGTCCCGGCCGAGGTCCACCGCCAGGCGCGCCAACCGGATACCCTCGGCGATCTCTCGCGGGCGATCGGTCATCCAGCCATTGACCTTGCGCCAGAAATAACACCAGGCCGACATGCCATAGGCCGATGCAAAGTCCGGATCGAGTTCGATCGCCCTGTAGAATGACGGCAACGCCTCCTCGATCGCTTCCTTTGTTCCGCGGTGCAATTTTGCCATTCCGCGCAAGTAGTGGTCGTATGCGTCGAGGCTTTCTGTCGGTTTTCTTTTCGCGCGCTCGATCTCGGCCCGCTCGAGTTGCGGCGCAATCGCGCCGACGACGTTCTCGGCGATTTGATCCTGCAGCTCGAAGATATCATCGAGAGTGCCTTCGAAGCGTTCCGCCCAGAGGTGTGTTCCGGTCGTCGCGTCGATCAGTTGTCCGGTGATGCGGACCTTGTTTGCCGCCTTGCGCACGCTGCCTTCCAGCACATAGCGGACACCCAGCTCGCGTCCGACCTCTTTTACGTCGACCACCCGGCCCTTGTAGGTGAAGCTCGAATTGCGGGCGATGACGAACAGCCAGCGCATGCGTGACAAAGCCGAGATGATATCCTCGACCACGCCGTCGGCGAAATACTCCTGCTCCGGATCGTCGCTCAGGTTATGGAAAGGCAGGACCGCTATCGAGGGTTTGTCCGGAAGAGAAAACAAGGATGCCGGGACTTCTCCTGGCCTCTCGGGCACGTCGTTCAGCGTATCCAGGTCACGCGCAGATGATGCTTCCTCGATCTTGCCGACGAACCGGAAGCCCTTGCGGGCAACCGTTCGCACAAGCCGCTGCTCTTCGCCGCTGTCGCCGATTGCCTTGCGAACCGCGTTGATATGGCTGGTCACCGTCGATTCCGAGACGATCCGGCCGCTCCACACCGCCTGCAACAGATCATCCTTGCTCACAACGCGGTCACGGTTCTCCACCAGATGAAGCAGCAGGTCGAAGACCTGGGGTCCGACGGAAACGACGTCGGATTGCCGGCGGAGCTCCCGGCGCTCGGGGTCAAGCGTGTAGTCTTCGAACACGAATTGCACGTCGGTATTCCTTGGCCGGGCGCGTTCGGGTGGGGGCCGAGGCGATGGGGCTGATACTTGTCGCGTGCGTTGATAGCACGGCATTGTGTGGCTGACTGCACCAGACGCCGGAAGGCGTGCCCGGTGAGCACCCGTTCATTTGGACAAATAACCAAGCTTCCTTCAAGAACAATCCAAGCCCGCAACAAGGACTTCCCGCCGGATGACAGGCAATCTCCCTTCACACCGACCGCAGCGGTTGCGGTCAATGGAAGAGGAGAAGACGTTATGAAGATCGTTGTTATCGGAGGCACCGGCCTTATCGGCACGAAGCTTGTGAAAATCCTTCGCGAGGGCGGGCACGATGTTCTGGCAGCATCGCCCAACACCGGCGTGAACACCATCACGCGCGAAGGACTTGCCGAAGCGCTTGATGGAGCTGACGTCGTCGTCGACGTGGCCAATGCGCCGGTGTGGGAAGACCAGGCCGTCCTCGATTTCTTTGAGACCTCGGGTCGCAACCTGCTAGCGGCTGAAGCTGCTGCCGGCGTCCGCCATCACGTTGCGCTCTCGGTTGTCGGAACGGAACGGCTCCTCGACAGCGGTTACTTCCGGGGGAAGATGGCGCAGGAAAATCTCATCGTTGCGTCCAACGTTCCCTATACTATCCTGCGTGCCACGCAGTTCTTTGAATTTGTCAGCGGCATTGTCCAGTCGGCCGCCGTCGGCGAGGAAATTCACCTCTCGCCTGCACTGATACAGCCGATATCGTCCCATGACGTTGCCGCAGCACTTGCCGACGTCGCGGTCGGCAACCCGCTCAACGGCATCACCGAGGTGGCCGGGCCTGAAGCGTTGCCGCTCGATGAACTCGTCAGGCGGTTCCTGAAGAGAACAGGAGACCAGAGAAAGGTCGTTCCCGATGTCCATGCGCGCTATTTCGGCGTTGCCCTGAACGATCAATCGCTCACGCCCGGCAAGAATCCACGCATCGGGTCGGTTCGTTTCGAGGCATGGCTTGATCAGTCGATGGCTCAACCAGCCAGCTGACAGGCCCCCGGGTGAGTCGCAGCTCGATATCGAGCTGCATTTTCTCCCTGACCTGACGTTTCGACGCCCCTCTGATCCGCGATCATTCGAGCCGGACGTACGCGTCGAACGACAATCTGTATCCACGAAGGAGAATTGAAATGTTCGCAAGATTTCTTTGCGGCGTTGCCTTTGCAACGCTCTCGATGAACGTTGCCTTGGCAGACGAAGTGCCGGCCGACAAGTCCAAGGTGACAGTGGTGTTCGACCACGTCCTTCCCAATGCCCCCGGCATGAGCATGAAGGGAGTGCTTGTCGAATACGAGCCGGGCGGCTCGTCGCCTGGACACACGCATCCGGATTCTGCCTTCATCTATGCAACGGTCCTTGACGGCGCCATCCGCAGCAGCGTCAACGGCGAGCCGGAAAAGGTCTACAACGCCGGCGAAAGCTTCTACGAAGAGCCGGGTGCTCATCATGGCGTCAGCGCGAATGCCAGCGACTCGAAACCTGCCCGCCTTCTGGCCGTGTTTGTCGTCGGAACCGACGAAAAGGAACTGACCACCAACGATAAGTGAGCTGATTTTCCGCGCGTCGATTGGCACGGCGAGACGCCTGCCTTGCTCACGAGTATTCGTCGCGGGAAGAACCAAAAACGAGGCAGTCTGCATGCGCGGGCTGCCTCTCGAATCATGAGTTTATCGCCCGTCGCATCGCTGGAGTTTCGAGCTGGAGTTTTGCTGAAGTACGCGGATTCCTTGCAAAAAAAATGGCCGGTAAAAACCGGCCTAAAGCGAACCTTTCCGAAGGGGGGACTGCGGGCGGGTTCTTGCAAATCATGCGAGCGTTGTGTGTGTTCCACGACGCGAAAATGATTGAAGAGCATCACGGTTTCATGACAGAGGGGGCGAAATCCCGCTGTACCGTCGCGATTGCACCGAAATTGGTTTCGCCGTCCACAATCCTGGCGGCACCGGGCGCAGCGGCGGGTGATCGATGATTTTGGCTCGGTCCTGCGCTTTGGAGTTTGCGCATACAGCTCGTCATGCTTTCGGTGTCGTGCTGCGCCGTTCGAGCGCGGTCTTGCGGATGATCTCGGCGATCTCCGGGCTGCTGCTGGACAACATCTGGAAATCCGCCGAGTACAGCGACAGGAGCGAGACCTCGGTCGCGGCGCTGACGGTCGCCGAGCGAGGCTCGCCGCTGATCAGCGCCATCTCGCCGAAAAAGCTGCCGGCGCCAAGCTCCACCGGATTCGGTGTGGCGACGATGACGCTGCCCTCGACGATGAAGAACATCTGGTCGCCGGTATCGCCCTTGCGACAGAGCACGGTGCCGGCCGGCACGATGCGCGGCCTCAGCGCTCGCACGACCTCGACAAGTGCAGCCGAGCCGAGCCTCTGGAACAGGGGCACGGCCGCAACCAGCTGCCAGTTGCGCACGAAATCCTGACGGCGGACTTCTTCGTAGAAGCCGGTGGCGAGGATGCCGGCCCACAGCGCAAAGATGCCGATACCACACATCATCACCAGCCCGGCAAGGACGCGGCCGGCGAAGCTTTGGGGAATCTCATCGCCATAACCGGTTGTCGACAGCGTAACCACCGCCCACCACATCGCCTGGGGGATGCTGCCGAACTTGTCCGGCTGGACGTCGCGCTCGATGATATAGGCAGCGAGAGCCGCACCGAACAGAATGATGCCGAAGATGGAGGTGACACCGATCAGGTTGCGCGCCTCTTTGCTCAGGACCCTGCCCATCAGCCGGAAAAAGGTGGAATCGCGCAGCGGCTTTAGCAACCACACGGCGCAATAGAGGCTCTGGTCGCGCGTGCCGACGAGCAGGAAGGCGGCGAGCGGGACCAGAACGGCGAGTACATCGATGGTGAGTGCCGGTTTCCCGTCCCGAACATCCTTCCCCCGCTGCATAATCAGCGTCCCGATCAGTTGCAGGGTATAAACAACCCAGATGCCGGCGAGCACGACCTCCAGAATAAGCCTGGTTCGTCCCGAGGCGTCCGGTGTCGTGAGGGCCGCGACTGCCACGAGCCCAATTGCTGCGAGCAACGCGTTGAGCGGCGCAGAAATCCTCAAAAAGCGCAGTGCCGGCATTGAATCCCCCCGAACGGCCGACCACCCTATTGAGAATAGGATGCCTTCGGATCAAACGCAAAGGGACCGGCGGAAGGTCCTGCAGCCAAGTTTCAAGCGACCAAGTGCGCTTGGGTCCTTGCGATATTGGACGTTTGTCACCGTTGACAATGTGTTTTCGTCTTTTCTCGATTTTCCAGCTGAAATTTTCGAAGGAACACCCCATATAGGGCATCTCTTTCCGCATCCTGTCCCTCCGGAACAATTTTCATGGCGCCCATCGTTTCCGTTTCCAATCTTGTGAAAACCTATGCCTCCGGCTTCCAGGCGCTGAAGGATGTCAGCCTCGATATCGAGGAAGGCGAAATCCTTGCGCTGCTGGGGCCGAACGGTGCCGGCAAGACGACGCTGATCTCGATCATCTGTGGTATCGTCAATCCGACCAGCGGGGAGGTGCGCGTCGGCGGCCACGACGTCGTCAAGGATTTTCGCGAGACGCGCTCGATGATCGGACTGGTGCCGCAGGAACTGACGACCGACCAGTTCGAGACGGTCTGGAACACGGTCTCCTTTTCGCGTGGCCTGCACGGCAGGAAGCCGAATCCTGCCCATATCGAGAAGGTACTGAAGGACCTGTCGCTTTACGACAAGAAGGACAATATGCTGCGTGAACTCTCCGGCGGCATGAAGCGCCGGGTGCTGATCGCCAAGGCGCTCAGCCACGAGCCGCGCGTGCTCTTTCTTGATGAGCCGACAGCTGGCGTCGACGTCAACCTGCGCAAGGACATGTGGAAGGTGGTCGAGAAGCTGCGCGAGACCGGTGTGACCATCATCCTGACGACTCACTACATCGAAGAGGCCGAAGAGATCGCCGATCGTGTCGGAGTCATCAATGGCGGCAAGATCCTGCTGATCGAGCAAAAGAAGGACCTGATGAAGAAGCTCGGCCGCAAGGAATTGCGCGTCGATCTGCAGGAACCCCTTTCGATCATTCCAGAGACACTCGCCGGCTATGAGCTGACGATCGAGGATGACGGCCACTCGCTGATCTACGATTACAATACGGCGGGCGAGCGCACCGGCATCACGACGCTGCTGACGGCGCTGGCAGAGGCCGGGATCCGGCTCAAGGACATCTCAACGCGGCAGAGTTCGCTCGAGGACATTTTCGTCGAACTGGTGGGAGCACGCGCATGAACCTCGAAGCGGTCAAGTCGATCTATTTCTTCGAGATGGCGCGCACGCGGCGCACGCTTTTGCAGAGCGTCGTTTCGCCGGTTATCTCCACCTCGCTCTATTTCATTGTCTTCGGTGCGGCCGTCGGCTCGCGCATCCAGGAGATCGAAGGTGTGTCCTACGGCGCCTTCATCACGCCCGGCCTGATCATGCTGACGCTTTTGACGCAGTGCATCGGCAACGGCTCCTTCGGCATCTATTTTCCAAAGTTCACCGGCACGATCTACGAAATCCTGTCCTCGCCGGTCTCCATGACCGAGATCGTACTTGGTTATGTCGGGGCGGCAGCGACAAAGGGCATGATGATCGGGCTGATTATCCTGGCGACCGCCTCGCTGTTTGTCGATCTCTCGATCGCCCATCCCTTCGTGATGCTGCTGTTCTTCGTGCTGACGGCCGTCACGTTCAGCCTGTTCGGCTTCATCATCGGCATCTGGGCGAAGGATTTCGAGCAGCTCAACCTGATCCCGATGCTGGTCATCCCGCCGCTGGTCTTTCTCGGTGGCAGCTTCTATTCGATCGACATGCTGCCGCCCTTCTGGCAGGCGGTCAGTCATTTCAATCCGGTGCTCTATCTCATCAGCGGATTCCGCTGGAGCTTCTTCGAGATCGCCGACGTCAATCCGGTGGTGAGCTTGACGATCATCATCGCGTTTCTGGCGGTGCTGATGGGATTGCTGACGTGGATTTTCCGGACGGGGTATCGGTTGCGGAATTGATTGAAATATTTCATACGTTCAGACGAGGGGCGTATTTCGACATCACCTGCGCTCGATCCGGTGTTTGGAAGCTCTGATGGCTGAAACTGAATTTGTTGTCACGGAAAAGCGGCTGCTGGAAATCCTCAGTGCCGTCTTCGCGGAGGCAAGTGTTGCGGTTGATGAGAAAAGCGGTTTGGTGGAAGACATTTCCGAATTGCCCAATGGCCTCCTGAAGGGCATGGTGCAGATTTTTATAAAATCGCCATCCTTTTCCAAAGAGGGATTTGTGATTAAATGGCTTGAGGCCAAGAGCGGCTTCTCAAGATATGTTGTGGATCAATTTGCAGGCGACGGCCATCTCACAATGCGGATGGTGCCTTTTCCGTTTTCAGATGAGACCATATTCAGCCTGGATATTTCCTATCAAAGCTTTTTTGTGAGGCATGATGGTACCCATGTCGGCCCTTCGGACGAGCTGAAATTATTCTACAAGTCCCTTGTTAGAAACACCTCCAGAGAAACCAAGAATGTGGAGATCTGGCCGCGCCGCTTTATGAGAGTTCAAAATGACTTTCGGGGTGACGAGCATAGCCTTCTGGAGGCGATGAAGGCACCTTTCCGGCGTTCGACGTGAGCCGTATATAAAACTGGCTGAAAGAGTGGCTTGTTGCGCCGTTAAACCTGCGAAGCCTCATGCCATTCTACTGCGTCACTTCTTCCAGTTCACATGCCTTCGTGTCGATCGTCATGGCGTTGCCGCGCCAGACGATGTTGCCGCTGCCCCAGCTTCGGATCCAGACCAGCGGCAACATGATGTCGCGCACGAGGATGGCGGGCAGGGAGAGGAGCGATACGCGCCAGCCCTTGGCAAGGCCAAGCGCCAGTTCCGGCAGATAGATTGCAGCGACGACGACGGCGGCGACCGCAGGCGCATTGACGCCTGCGAGAACGGCGGCGGCGACCGCGAAGAGGAGCGGCGGGATAGCGCCCAGCAAAATTTCCGGTGCGAAAAACAGCGGGAAGGTAACGCGGCGCAGGCGTGCCCATCGTGCTTGGCGCGACCACACGTCGTGGCGGGTGCGGCTGCCAAGCGGCTGGTCGAAGGGAGAGGAAACAAGATGTACCTTCAATCCCAGGCGATTGACCATCTTGGTTGCGGCGGCATCCTCGGCGATCTCGGCGGCGAGCGCTTCAATGCCGCCATTGCAGTCGAGTAGCGGCTTGAACCAGAGCATGCTCTTTCCTTGCGCGAATCCGAAACCGAGCGCTTCGCCAGCATATTGCCAGCGGGCCTGCTGCGTGTTCAGGAACATACATTCGACCTCAGCCCAGAAACCCTCCGGTCGCGCGCCGATCGGCGTCGAGCACACGAGACCTGTGTTCCTGTGCCAGCCCGCCATCAGGTGAGCCACGTAGTCCTTCGGCATCAGCACGTTGGAATCGGCGAGGATCACCCAGTCGTGCCGGGCGGCCTTCCAGCCCTTCACGCAGTTGTTGAGCTTCGGATTGGCGCTGATCCGGTCGTCGCCGGTCAGGATGCGCGTGGGAATGCCGGGATTTGCGGCTATTGCCCTGCGTATCTCGGCAATAACAGGATCGCGCGGATTGGCGACGCAAAAGATCAGCTCGTAGTCGGGCCAGTCGAGCGCGAAGGCGTGCGCGAGCGTCTCGACGGCGAACGGTTCGATGCCGCGGGCGGGCACGACGATCGAGACCGGCCGCCGTTCCTTGACCAACGGAGCCGGTTTGCCGCTTGGCACCATTCGCCAGCCGGCGATGATGATGCTGAGAAGATTGACCAAGACGAGGATTGCGGCCGCGGCGGCAAACGTGATGATCATGCACTGTTCCTTGCTCGCATCGCCGCTTCATGACGAATCTGTCGCCGCAGCTTTGCGATCCAGCAACATCATTGTCATATGACACGCGGATGACAGTCGGGTGCTCTAATCCCTCAACCGCAACTCATCCGTCTGCATCTGCAGGAAATCCAGTGTCGACAGGAAGCTCATGCCGAGCAGGCTTTGATCCAGCTTGCCTTCCTCGGTGACCAAGGCCTTGATGTCCTTGCGAACGATCGGGCCGATGGCGACTTCCGCAAGCGTCACAGGTGCTGCGCGGGCCTCGCCGTTGGCGGTAAGGATGGACTGCGTATAGGCGAGCTTTTCAGGATTGAGGCCAAGCGTCTGGGCGTCTTCGTAGGATAGCGCCACCCGGCTGGCGCCGGTATCGACCAGCATCTGGACGCTTTCGCCGTTGACGGTGACGGGCGTTTCGAAATGACCGTTCAGGACCTTGTGCAGCACGACTTCCTGGATGCCTTCGTTGTCGGTAAAGACTGCCGCGCGGCCGGGAATGAGGCCGCCGGCCAGCCGGTTGCCGAAAGATTGCAGGTCGCCGCGATAGAGATAGCCCGAAACCAGAACCAGGATGATGAGCACCCAGATGCCGAACTGGCGCAGGCTTTCGCCGATATGCTGCCGGCGGCTCTGCAGCAGGCCGGCGGCGATCAACGCGCCGACCGCGCCGAGGGAAACGAGGCGGCCGAAATCGTCGTTCATGATGCCGAAGGTGCGGCCGCTGTCATGGTTGAGGATGAGGAAGACGAGGCCGAGGGCAAGGATGCCCAGAAGAATGGTCAGTCGGTTCATTCGCCGCTCACCCGTTCGCGGGCCATGCGGGTCCGGCGTGTTTCGCGGCGCGGCTTGCGTTCCATGGTTTCAAGCCGCGCGGGCAGGTCTTCCATGATGCCGCGACGCTCTTCGGAGGTGTAGAGCGTCCAGGCGCCGATCTCGTCGCGCGTGCGTCCGCAGCCGAAACAATATCCGGTTTTCATGTCGATCGAACAGACGAGAATGCAGGGCGATTCCATAAAGGCGTGACGTCCGGATATTGAGCAGTTTCAAACTATATCGGCGTTTCAGATCGCCAGCGCAAGGGCGGCAAAAACGGCGATCTCGGTCAATTGTTGTGTGGCGCCGATTGTGTCGCCGGTATGTCCGCCGATCTTGCCGTCGACGATTTCGCTGAAGGCTGGAACGGTGGCTGCAAACGCAGCAATCGCCAGCACGGCGGCAAGGAGCGAGGCGCCGGACAGCAACAGCAAAAGGGCGGCGGAGACGACGCCGAGGACAAGTGCAAACGTGACAGCCGAGGCTTCCGGCTCTCCGGCCGATGCGGCGACGCCGTCCTGGCGGGCGGGCGGCAGCTTCGACCAGTGCCAGACCATTGCCGTGCGGCTGAGGGCTGCGACGGCCAGGACCAGAAGTCCGCCACCGCTTGCCGACACGAGCGGCAGGATGGCGGCAAGCGCAGAAACCCTGAGGCCGAAGGAGAGGATGAGGGCAACCGCGCCATAGGAGCCGATGCGGCTATCCTTCATGATGACCAGCGCCTTCTCCTTGGTCTTGCCGCCACCGAGGCCGTCTGCCGTATCGCTGAGGCCGTCCTCATGCAGGGCACCGGTGATCAGCGCCTGGATCGTGACGGCGACGAAGGCGGTAAACAGGGGGGACGCATGGATGGCGCTGAAGATCGAGACGATGGCGGCAGCCGGCAGGACGATCAGCATACCCGCCAGCGGAAAGGCACGCACCGCGCGGCTGAGACGGCCATCGAAATTGACGAAATGGCGCTGTGGCATGTGGATGCGGCTGAGGAATGCCACCGAGCGCGCCACGTCATCGATGAAATCGCGGATATCGAACATTGATGCTTCCCCCAAGCCGATCCGCCCCCGCGAATCGGTGTTTTCCAGGTGATCATGCGACGGCGACACGAACAGGCGCAAATGCCGTTGCCGGATTTGTCGTCGCGCTCTATGAGGGAGCACCTTTTGGGAGCCGAGACTCCCTCCGACGACGAGACGACACAAGGATTTTCATCATGAGTGCCAGCGGCCTGCCGTTCGACGATTTCCGTGAGTTGCTGCGCAACCTGCCAGGCCCTGATAGTTTGGCGCTGGTTGCCGCGCGCGAGCGCGACGCACAGTTGACCAAGCCGCCGGGCGCGCTCGGTCGACTGGAGGAAATCGCTTTCTGGCTTGCGGCCTGGACGGGCAGGGCGCCGGCCGTCAACCGGCCGCTGGTGGCGATCTTTGCCGGCAATCATGGCGTCACCAAGCAGGGTGTTACGCCGTTTCCGCCTTCGGTGACGGCGCAGATGGTCGAGAATTTCGCAGCCGGTGGCGCTGCCATCAACCAGATCTGCGTCAGCCATGATCTCGGGCTGAAGGTGTTCGATCTGGCGCTCGAATATCCGACCGGCGACATCACCGAAGAGGCGGCTCTTTCCGAGCGCGATTGCGCCGCGACCATGGCCTTTGGCATGGAAGCGGTTGCCGGCGGCACCGATCTACTTTGCATCGGCGAGATGGGGATCGGCAACACGACGATCGCGGCCGCGATCAACCTGGCGCTCTACGGCGGGACCGCCGAGGACTGGGTTGGCCCGGGCACCGGATCGCAGGGCGAGGTGCTGGCCCGCAAGATCGCTGCGGTCGAAAAAGCCGTGACGCTGCACGGCGATCATCTGTCCGATCCGTTTGAAGTGCTGCGGCGCCTTGGCGGCCGCGAGATTGCTGCGATGGCCGGTGCGATCCTTGCTGCCCGGATGCAGAAGATCCCCGTCATCATCGACGGTTATGTGGCAACGACGGCCGCGGCGATCTTGAAAGCCGCCAATCCCGCAGCACTCGATCATTGCCTGATCGGCCATGTCTCGGCCGAGCCCGGCCACATGAAGGCGATCGAGATGCTGGGCAAGACGCCGCTTCTGGCGCTCGGCATGCGGCTCGGCGAAGGCACGGGGGCTGCCCTTGCCGCCGGCATCGTCAAGGCCGCGGCTGCCTGCCATTCCGGCATGGCGACCTTCGCGCAGGCCGGTGTCAGCAACAAAAGCTGACGCGCTTTCGCGGCATTGCCGAAGGCCGCAACGACAGGGCGCGGCCGCGGCGATCGTCAGATTCGCGCCGGTTCCGGCCAAGAAACATCGCTTATACCGTTAATTGCCGGCCCCGGCGCCATCGTGCCGCCATGATGAGGCTTGATACGGCGTGCCTTCTCACTTATGCGGGGTGCGGGCGATATCGCAGGACAACCCGCTACCGTTGGAAAAATAACGTTCAGGTCGGCGTCAGTATCGCATGCTCAATGCGTCCGCCTTTGATGGAACGCGGAGAGCACATGTATCTGAATGAGGACTATCGTGGAATGGCCAGTGAGAAGCCGGTAAAAAAGCTGACGGGAATCCGGCATTTCTTTGCGGCTGCGATTTATTCCTTCGGGGGCGCCAAGCGTCTCTTGAGCGAAGCAGCGTTTCGCCATGAACTCGGTGCCTTTGCGTTGGCCATGATTGCCTTCGTGATCACCGGCGCGACCTTTTTCCAGTATGTCGCAGCGCTTGTCCTGTTCCTCCTGATGATTGCTTTTGAGGCTTTGAACACAGCCATCGAGGAAATTGTCGATCGCGTTTCGCCGGAAATTTCCGAGATGGGGAAGAATGCCAAGGACCTCGGTTCGCTTGCCTGCCTTTGCCTGATCCTCGCCAATGCCGGCTATGTGGCCTATGTCGTGGTTTTCTCGCATTTTATCGGCATCTGATGCGTGAATCGGCACGTGTCGATTTTATTCCCTCGGAATGGCTCAAATTTAATTGAGCGACCACAGCATCCGAGCGCGTGAAACAAAGTTGACAAGAAAGATCATGATTATATACCGGGCCCGCCGGACAAAATGGTCCGCGGAAAATTCGGAGAGGGTTCCATGAAAATTTCCTTCCAACGTTCGACGGGTGCGTTCGCGCTCGCGGCACTTCTTGCCAGCGCACCGATCGGCGTTAGTGTCGTCTTTGCACAGGAAGACATCGGCATCGTCGTCTACAACGCCCAACACGAAAGCCTTGGCGTCGCTTGGGCCGAAGCCTTTACCAAGGAAACCGGCATCAAGGTGACGCTGCGCAAGGGCAGCGACATGGAATTCGCCAACCAGATCGTCCAGGAAGGTGCCGCATCGCCGGCCGACGTGTTCCTGACGGAAAATTCACCAGCCATGTCGCTGGTCGACGGGGCAGGGCTGTTCGAGCCGGTCGCCGCCGACACGCTGGCGCAGGTGCCGGAGAATTTTAGGCCTTCCAACGGTCACTGGATCGGCGTTGCCGCACGCTCCACCGTCTTTGCCTATGACAAGACCAAGCTGACCGAAGACAAGCTACCGAAGTCCCTGCTCGACCTCGCCGATCCCAGCTGGAAGGGCCGTTGGGCCGCCTCTCCGGCGGGCGCCGACTTCCAGGCCATCGTCAGCGCGCTTCTGTCGCTGAAGGGTGAAGAGGCGACGGCTTCGTGGCTGAAGTCGATGAAGGAAAACTTCACCGCCTACAAGGGCAACTCGACGGCGATGAAGGCGGTCAACGCTGGTGAGGTCGAAGGTGCAGTGATCTATAACTACTACTATTATGGTGACCAGGCGAAGACCGGCGAGAACAGCAAGAATATCGCCCTGCATTTCTTCAAGAACGAGGATCCGGGCGCCTTTGTCAGCATTTCCGGCGGCGGCGTGCTTGCCTCCAGCCAGCACAAGGAAAATGCCCAGAAGTTCCTGGCGTGGCTGACCGGCAAGGGCGGACAGAGCATCTTGCGTGACGGCACGTCGTTCGAATATGCCATCGGCAACGGCGAGGCGTCGAACGCAGCCCTTCCGCCCCTCTCCGATCTGCAATATCCGAAGGTCGATCCGGCAACGCTGAACAGCGCAAAAGTCACAGACCTGATGACGGCAGCCGGTCTGCTGTGATAGGCAGAGTTTAAACCTGAACGGAACGCTCCGGTTAGGCATTGTCATTCCGGACTACCGGTGACATTCGCAGCCACTCGATTGAGGCGGCTGCGAATGTTCTTTTTGGTTTGAAAGCAGAGATTTTGAGCGCCACCGCGTTTCATGCCGAACCCGCCTCCGCCCTGCGGCGGCTGGTGACTGCCGCCAGAGGCCGTTCGCGGGTACCTTATCTCTGGGTGACGGTCGTTGCCGCCATCGTCTCCCTCGTCAGCCTCATGCCTCTCGGCTTCATTGCCTGGGTTACCATCCAGACCGGCTGGGAAACGGCGTCGAAGCTCATCTTTCGCGGCCGCGTCGGCGAACTGCTGGTCAACACGGCACTGCTTGAAGTTTGCACCGTCCCGCTGGCGATCATCCTGTCCGTCTCCCTCGCATGGTTGACGGAGCGGACCGATCTGCCCGGTGCACGGCTGTGGTCCTGGCTGGCGGTGGCACCACTTGCGGTTCCTGCCTTCGTGCACAGCTATGCCTGGATCAGTCTGGTTCCAGGCTTGCACGGGCTGCCGGGTGGCGTTCTGGTGTCCGTGCTTGCGTATTTCCCGTTTCTCTATCTGCCGGTCGCCGCGCAGTTGCGGCGTCTCGACCCGGCGATCGAGGATGCGGCGGCCTCGCTCGGCCTCAATCCCTGGCAGGTGTTCTTCCGCGCCATCCTGCCGCAGCTGCGGCTCGCGATCTGCGGTGGCTCGCTTCTGGTGGGTCTCCATCTTCTTGCCGAATACGGCCTCTACGTGATGATCCGCTTCGACACGTTTTCGACTGCGATCGTCGATCAATTCCAGTCGGCTTTCAATGGCCCGGCGGCCAACATGCTGGCCGGTGTGCTCGTCGCCTGCTGCCTGCTGCTTCTTGGTATCGAGGCGTTGCTGCGCGGTGGCGAGCGTTATGCCCGTGTTGGCTCCGGTGCTGCGCGTCCCGCCGATCGCCGGCAACTCGGGCGATTGGTGATTCCGGCGCTGATACTGAACGTCGCGACCGTGGCCCTGGCGATCGGCGTGCCGTTCGTCACCCTGACGCGCTGGCTTTACATTGGCGGAACCGAAATCTGGCGCATCGATCTTGTCGGCAGCGCTTTCGGCCAGACGGTCGTGCTGGCAATTGCGGGCGGCGTTCTGGCGACGATCGCGGCCGCGCCCATGGCCTGGTTGTCGGTGCGCGCGCCGGGCCGTCTGCAGCGGATTTTCGAAGCCTGTCATTACTATGTCGGCTCTCTTCCGGGCGTGGTGGTGGCGCTGGCGCTGGTGACGATTACGGTGCGGATGATCCTGCCGCTCTATCAGACCTTCGCGACGCTGTTTCTTGCCTATGTCATGCTGTTTCTGCCGCGCGCCATGGTCGGATTGCGCACCAGCATCGCCCAGGCTCCCGTCGAACTCGAGCGTGCCGCCATGGCATTGGGCCGCACACCGTTCCAGGCTGTGCGCCAGACGACGATGCGGCTGGCAGCGCCCGGCGTCGCCGCAAGCACGGCCCTGGTGGCGCTCGGCATCACCAATGAATTGACGGCAACATTGATGTTGTCGCCGACCGGCGTGGAGACGCTGGCGACGAAATTCTGGTCACTTACCAGCGAAATCGACTATGTCGCCGCCGCGCCCTATGCGGTGATGATGGTGCTTTTGTCGCTGCCGCTCACCTTTATTCTCCATGCGCAATCCAGACGGGCAACCGGACAATGACGTTTCTGACGATCGATACCATCAGCAAATCCTATGGCGCGACGGTGGCGTTGGACGATATCCACATCAGCCTGGAGGCTGGCGGCCGAACCGCGGTCGTCGGGCCGTCCGGTTCCGGCAAGACCACGCTGCTGCGCATCATCGCCGGTTTTGAGACCCCCGACAGCGGATCGCTGGTTCTGGATGGAAAGACGCTGGCCGACGATGGTCTGCTTGTGCCGGCGCACAAACGCGGCATCGGCATTGTTTCACAGGACGGCGCGCTGTTTCCGCACCTGACCGTCGCCGACAATATCGGTTTCGGACTGGCCAAGCATGCTGCCGGTCGCGATCAGCGGATCGCCGAGTTGATGGAGATGGTCGAACTTGACGGCATCATGGCCGCCCGCCGCCCGCATCAGCTTTCCGGTGGCCAGCAACAGCGCGTGGCGCTGGCGCGGGCCCTGGCGCTGAAGCCTCGGCTGATGCTGCTCGACGAGCCGTTTTCGGCGCTCGATACGGGCCTGCGCGACACGATGCGGCGAACGGTGGCGCGGGTTCTGCGCGCGTCCGGCACGACTGCAATCCTGGTGACGCATGATCAGGCGGAGGCCTTGTCTTTCGCCGACCAGGTGGCTGTGCTCCGTCAGGGCCGGCTCGTCCAGTTCGGGCCGCCGCGCGTGCTCTACAACAAGCCGAACGACCGCGAAACCGCGGCCTTTCTCGGAGAGGCCATTCTGCTCGATGCCGACATCGCAGCGGATCGCGCGACATGCGCGCTGGGCCTGCTGAGCGTCGAGCGCGGGTTGAAGGCGGGGCAGGCGACGATCATGCTGCGTCCGGAACAGATCCGCCTGACCACGACCGTTTCCGGCGCCAAAACCGATGGACCGGTCGGCCGTGTCGACGACGTGGAGTTCGGCGGCGGCAACTGCATGGTTCTTGTCAGGATAGACCGCAGCGACCGTGCCATGCCGGACTTCCTTTCGATCAAATGCGTCGGCTCCGAAATTCCCGAGCCGGGCGATCTGGTGCGCATCAGCGTCCATGGCACCGCCCACGTGCTGGCCGATTGAAGGCTGGTTAAGCGAAGCTCTTCTTGCGACGCTCGATCGCCGGTGCATCTTCGACGGCCGGGATGCTTTGCAGGACGCGCTTGGGCGGCAGGATGGCGATGGCTTCGGTGCCTTCGCGCAGTTTCGAGCGCAGGATAAACTGGCCATTATGCTTGGCGAGGATTGCCTGCACGATCGGCAGGCCAAGGCCGGTGCCTTGCTCGGCGCTCTTGATGGCGATGGAGCCCTGACCGAAGGCCGAGAGGACGACCGGGATTTCATCCTCGGGAATGCCTGGGCCGTTGTCCTTGATGGAGAGATACTGTCCGCCGCCGGCCGTCCAGCCGACCTTGACGGAAACTTCGCCACCCGACGGCGTGAACTTCACAGCGTTCGACAACAGGTTCAGGATCACCTGGCGCATCGCCTTCTCGTCCACCCAGACAGCAGGCATGCCGTATTCGAACTGTTCGGTGATCGTGATGTTCTTGGTACGGGCGCGAAGCTGCACCATGCCGATGCAATCCTCGGTGATTTCGACAAGCTGGATGGCTTCTTCATTCAAGTCGTATTTGCCGGCCTCGATGCGCGAAAGGTCGAGGATCTCGTTGATCAGATCGAGCAGGTGCTGACCCGAGCGATGGATGTCGCCGGTATATTCCTTGTAGATCGGGTTGTTGAGCGGCCCCAGTACTTCCGTCGACATCACCTCGGAGAAGCCAAGGATGGCGTTCAATGGCGTGCGCAGTTCGTGCGACATCGAAGCGAGGAAGCGGGATTTTGCCAGGTTGGCTTCCTCGGCACGGCGGCGTGCCTCATCCGACATCGATTTGGCGACCTCGAGTTCGGCGATCAGGTCGTCCTTTTCAGATTGCATCGACAGGACGTGCACATTGGCGCGGTGCATTCGGTTGGTCATGAAAACAAGGAAAATGAGCGATGTGGTGACGACCGTCGTCAGCGCCATATAGCCGGGATTGCCGGTCTTCAGCGTCAGACCGGCAATTGCGAGCACAACGGGAATGAACGTGAAAAGCAGGGCGTTGCGCAAAAGAAAGGTCGTCATTGCGGTGGCTGCAAGCGCGATCAGAATAACGGCAGCCTTGTAGAAGCCGAAATTGATCTCGCCGCAGCTGTCGCAGTCCTGAATGACGAAAGCTGCCCAGCAAATGCCGAGCGCGATCTGGACGATCATAAAACGCCGCCGCCAATAGGGTACTTTCTCGGCGGCGATGTCCTGTGTTTTTGCACGGCGTGCGATGAGGATGCCGATGGCGTGCACGCAGAGCGCCATGACCGCCCAGATGACGAGATCAAGGCTTCCGGAGAGGTGGACGCCGACACCTGCTACAAGAAGGATGAAGATCGGCATGGCGACGGCGCCTTGCAGCATCGAATCGATATGAAGCCCCAGCATTTCCCTGTCGAATCCGGATGCGTTCGACGGGCCGGCCTGCAGGCGTTCGCGGGTCGTGCGCACGGCCTTTGACACAGCCGCGTTGCGGTGGCTGCGCGATTTATCGACGATATTTTTGTCGGTCGAGGTGCTGACGCCCTTGCTCATGATCTCAGACGCGTTAACGGAATCCGTTGAAGTGTAAGAGAAATTCCTTAAGAAGTTGCTGCGATTTCTTGGTTTTCGACGGGCATTCCGTTACGTGAACCCAATAGGCGCAACCGGTGGGAACCATGATGATGCGTATGGTACGGATCCTTCGCGATCTTCTGCTGACGGCGTTGATTTTGCTGTTTCTCGGGCTGGTCGTCGTGCACCTCGACAAATCGCATGAGGAGGCCATGTCCGGGCGGCCGCGTGTCATCGACGGCGATACGCTGGTGCTTGACGGCAAGCGTATCCGGCTTGTCGGCGTCGATGCGCCGGAGTTGCGGCAGGTCTGCCGGCGCGACCAGCAGGATTGGCCATGCGGCGTCGAGGCGAGGGATCGTCTGGCGGCATTGACCGGTGACGCGCCGGCCACATGCGAGGCCGATGGCAGCGACCGGTACGGGCGGCTTCTCGCCGTCTGCACGGTTCACAATCTCAATCTCAACGCCGCGATGGTCGGCGCCGGTTATGCCATTGCTTTTGGGGACTATGAGACCGAGCAAGATGCCGCGAAAAGAGATCACCTCGGGCTTTGGGCCGGTACGTTCGATGCGCCGCGAACCTGGCGACAGACCCATGGCGGAATGGATGAAACATCCCATATACCCGAAGGCTGGCTGGGCACGACAATCACGCGGCTCGGCGATCGGCTGACAACACTGCTTTCAGGGTTATGGAATGACTGACGGACGGAAGGATGATCTTGAGGATTTGCGCGATGCGATCGCCGCCTGCCGTATCTGTCGCGACGCACCGGCGCGCGGGCCTGACCATCGGCTTCCGCATGAGCCGCGTCCGGTCGCGGTGATTTCATCGTCGGCGAGAATATTGATCTCCGGGCAGGCGCCGGGATTGCGCGTCCATCAGAGCGGGCTGCCGTTCAACGATGCCTCCGGCGACCGGCTTCGTTTATGGCTCGGCGTGGACCGCGAGCAGTTTTATGACCCGCGCCTTTTTGCAATTGTACCGATGGGCTTCTGCTTTCCCGGCTACGATGCCCAGGGCAGCGACCTGCCGCCGCGCCGGGAATGCGCGCCGCGTTGGCGCAGTCAAGTTGTCGATGCAATGCCGCAGATCGAGCTCGTGCTCGCCATCGGTCAATATGCGCAAGCCTGGCATCTCGGCGACCGTCGGGCTGCGACGATGACCGAGACGGTGCGCAACTGGCGCATCCATCTCGGGTCGAATATCGGTCCGGCAGTGCTCGCCTTGCCGCATCCGAGCTGGCGCAATACTAGCTGGCTGAAGAAAAATCCGTGGTTCGAAGCGGATGTACTGCCTGTCCTGCGCGACCGGGTAGGAAAATTGATTATTTGAAAAAATTTTCTTTCATTCGGCTAATTTCTCGTTATAGAGGGAATAATATTCGAAGGGGGCTCTCCATGGATCGTCTTGACCGCAAAATCCTGCGCTTGCTGCAGGAAGATTCCACACTCGCCGTTGCCGACCTCGCCAAAAAGGTCGGTCTTTCCACGACGCCTTGCTGGCGCCGCATCCAGAAGATGGAAGAGGACGGTGTGATCCGCGGTCGCGTGGCGCTGCTCGATCCCGGGAAGGTCAATACCAAGGTAACGGTCTTCGTCTCGATCCGCACCAACACGCATTCCATCGAGTGGCTGCGGCGTTTTTCCGAGGTGGTCGGCGAATTTCCGGAAGTGGTGGAATTCTACCGCATGAGTGGTGATGTCGACTATCTGCTGCGCGTCGTCGTGCCGGATATTGCGGCCTATGACGCCTTCTACAAGCGGATGATCGCCAAGATCGAAATCCGCGACGTGTCGTCGGCCTTCGCAATGGAGCAGATCAAGTATACGACACAGCTGCCGCTCGATTACATGGTGATCGATCAGGCGAAGTCGAGCGAGGACTGAGCGGCCTAAACGTTCAGCCTCTGCTGCACGGCGCTGCTTGTCAGTTCCCGGACGGCATCCTTGCCGATCCACCGGGCGGTGCGGTCGGTGCTTGCCGCCAAAGTCTCGGCAAGCGACAGGGCAGGGCCATGGCAGCGGGCGTTGCGTTTGCCGATCTGGCGCAGCGCCCAGTTGACGGCTTTCTTCACGAAATTGCGTTCGTCGCCGGCATGGGTTTCGATCAGGCTTAGCCAGACGAGGATGGCCTCGTCCGGTTCCTCTTTCAGGTGCACGGCGCAAACGGCGACCATGGTGAACGCCGTGCGGCGGACGAACTCGCGCTCATCGGCGGCAAATTCGGGGATGAGGTCCTTCTCCAGCCGGGCCTCCACGAAGAGATCGGCAACACCATCGACGATTTCCCAGGAATTGAATTCGCCAGCCCATTGCGTGGCCACGTCCATCGTCAATTTTTTTGGTTCGGCAGTAAAGGCTGCAAGCAGGCGTGCCTCGCGGATGCCGCTTGCCCAGAGGGTCAGCGCGCGGGTGTGATCGCGTTTGATCCGCCGCGCGATCCGCCTCAGTTCGGCATTCGAGATTCCGAGTGCTGTCGTCGTTTCGATGCCGTATCGCGCCATTCCGGCAAGATTTTCCTCCGTCCGCAGCGATTTCAGATGCGCGATGACGGCATCCGCCGGAGAGGAGGGCAACAGCATTATTTTTCGAGCCGCGCAAGCAGCGAGGAGGTGTCCCAGCGATTGCCGCCCATCGCCTGTACGTCCGCATAGAACTGATCGACGAGCGCCGTGACCGGCAGCTTGGCGCCGTTGTTGCGCGCCTCGGCGAGCAGGATATCGAGGTCTTTGCGCATCCAGTCGACGGCGAAGCCGAATTCGTACTTGCCGGCATCCATGGTCTTGTGACGGTTTTCCATCTGCCAGGAACCGGCCGCACCCTTGGAGATCACCTCGATGACCTTCCCGATATCGAGGCCGGCCTTCTTGCCGAAATGGATCCCTTCCGCCAGTCCCTGGACGAGGCCGGCGATGCAGATCTGGTTGACCATCTTGGTCAGCTGGCCGGAACCGGCCGGACCCATCAGGCCGACCATGCGGGCATAGGCGTCGATGACGGGCCGCGCACGTTCGAAGACATCCGGGTCGCCGCCGCACATCACGGTCAGCACGCCGTTTTCAGCGCCTGCCTGACCGCCGGAGACCGGGGCGTCGATGAAATGGGCGCCACGCGTGGTGGCGGCCGCATCCAGTTCGCGGGCGACCTCGGCCGAGGCCGTGGTGTTGTCGATGAAGACCGCGCCTTTCTTCAGGGTTTCGAAGGCGCCGTCCTTGCCTGTCGTGACCGAGCGCAGGTCGTCGTCATTGCCGACACAGGAGAAGACAAAATCGGCGCCGTCGGCGGCCTCAGCCGGCGTCGCTGTGGCGCGGCCACCGAACTCCGCCGCCCATTTTTCAGCCTTCGCGAACGTCCGGTTATAGACCGTCAGCTCGTGGCCGCCCTTGACCTTCAGGTGACCGGCCATGGGATAGCCCATGACACCGAGACCGATGAAAGCGACTTTTGCCATTCCGAATGCTCCTGTGACGCGTATCGCCAGAGACTTAGCGGAAATGGTCCGGAGGCGGAAGGGAGAAGGCTGCCGTGCGGCCGCATTTCATGAATATATGCGGCATGATAATCAGGATGCCGGGACGAAGGAGCCAAGGGTGAAATAGGCGACTGCACCAGCAGCGACGGCCGCAAGCGTCGCCAAGGCGATCGTCGTCGCGTAGGGTCCTTTGCCGCCAGCGGTGAAGGCCAGCACGACTTTCGTTGTGAGATTGACCACCACCGCGATCAGGATCGCCGCGACGGCGGTGGGAATATCCACCGATGTCCCTGCCAGGCGCGCCGTCGAAAGCGTGATGGCGTCCAGATCCATCAGGCCGGACACGGCAGCGACGACAAAAAGCATGGTTTGGCCGATCTTGTCGACCAGCACCTTCGACACCACGATAACCGCGCCGAGCAGGGCGCCGAAACGCAGCACTTCTCCAAGCTTGAATGGATTTTTGAGTTGAAGATCCGGTGCATCCTGCTTGCCGTCACCACGGCGGACGATCAAAAAACTTGCCGCCAGCATCACGAGTACAGCCGGTACCAGCGCGATCGCCAGCGGTATCAGCAGGACAGGCGCCAGGACCGCGCCGATCACGAGGACGCGGACAAGCGACAGTGCCCCGGCAATCGTGGCGCCGGAGGCCAGTTGCCGGGCGTTCTCCGGCGCATCGGCTGCGAAGCGGGCAAAGGAGAGCGTCAGCGCCGTCGAGGACGCCAGTCCGCCGGCCGCACCGGCAAACAGGATGCCGCGACTAGGCCCGGCCACGCGGATGGCGACATAACCGGCGAAGGAGATGGCAGCGATCGTGATCGTCAGGAGCCACAGGGCAAATGGGTTCAAGGCGTCCCAGGGATCGATGGTCTCGTTCGGGAGCAGTGGCAGGGCGACAAGCGTCATGGCCAGAAGAACGAGGGCCGCCCTGATCTCCAGCCAGGTCAATTGTTTCAGAAAACCGTGGAGGCTGCGTTTGGCTGACAGCAACGCGGTGGTGATGACGCCGCAGGCAGCCGCAGCCCGCAAGTCGCCGACGACCGCTATCGCACCGAGAGCGAAGACGATGAAGGCCGCAACGACGGTGGTGACGCCATAATCCTCGTCTGCTTCGGATTCCCGCAGTTTGAAAACGACGAAGGCGGCGCCGAAGAGGATCAGCAGCACTGCGGGCAGGGTAGGTCCGGCGAGTGTCTGGAGATAGCCGGCAAGCCCACCGAGAAAGCCGGAAAGGCCGAATGTGCGAATGCCGGCGGTTCTGCCGCCCGAGGGCACGTCGCGGTCCTGCCAACCCCTCTCGCAGCCCACGAGGAGGCCGATGGCGAGCGCCACGCCGAGGCGCTGGAAGACTTCAACGAGTTCCATTCGAGAATGATAGGGCCTGGCGGCGCAAGCGCAAGCGCCATCCCTGCGTCGGCTCGGCTCGGCTCGGGACATGGGAGAATGATTTTTTGCCGGAAGAGAGTTTGCTGACCGGCTTTTCCGGTATCCAGTCCGTTTTTGATATTTATATAGTATATAGTTTTTATAGATTGCATCACTCTTGATGGCAGTGGCGCCGCTGTCGTGCGCCGACCAAACATCGAGAGGGATTCATCATGTTCACACGCCGACAGACACTATCGCTTTTCGGGACTGCCGCGCTTGCGGCGACACTGCCGGGAGTTGCCCGTGCCGCATCGGAGCCGCCCAAGGAATTGCGGCTTGGCTGGCAGAAGGGCGGCGTTCTGGCGCTCGCCAAGGGAACGGGCGCGCTCGAGAAACGCTTTGCCGATCGTGGCATCTCGATCACCTGGGCGGAATTTTCGTCAGGTCCGCCGCTGCTCGAAGCGCTTGGTGCCGGTGCCATCGATTTCGGTCCGACCGGCGACGTTCCTCCGCTATTTGCGCAGGCAGCCGGCGGCAACCTGCTTTATGCTGGCACCTACCGGGGCTCTTCGGCAGGCTCGGCGATCCTGGTGCACAAGGATTCGCCGATCCAGTCGATCGGCGACCTGAAGGGCAAGCGGGTGGCGTTCAAGCGCGGCTCCAGCGCCCATAATTTTACCGTCAAGGCCTTGCGGAAAGCCGGTCTGTCCATCACCGACATTGAGGCAGCCGATCTCTCGCCTTCCGACGCAAAAGCGGCTTTTGCCAGCAACCAGGTCGACGCTTGGTCGATCTGGGATCCCTATTTTGCCGTCGCCGAGAAGGACCCGACTACACGCGTTCTGACCACCGCCGAAGGTATCGTCGACTCCTGGAGCTATTTCCTCAGCAACGGTGATTTTACCGCCGCGCATGGGGACGTGCTGGGCGAAATCCTTGATGAGCTGGCCAAGGTCGGCGTTGCGGCGCAAAAGGATCTGGACGGCACCGTCGCCGCACTTTCGAAGATCACCGGCGTGCCGGAGGATATCCAGCGCGTGGCGCTGACGCGAAAGGGGTTCAGTCTCGCCGACGTCTCGACGCTTGGGCCGGACACCATCGCCTACCAGCAGGCGCTGGCCGACGAGTTCTTCCAGCTGCAGATCATCCCCAAGCAGCTTAATATCAGCGATATCGTCTGGAAGGGCCGGGCGAGCTGATCGGCTGATTGAAGCTTGATAGCGCCGCGCCCTTTGTGAGCGCGGCGTTTCCCGTCACTTATCGACGGCCTTGGACATGGCCCTTTGTGCATCGATGCTGTCAGGCAGGAACCAGGACTTTTCACCGAGGCTTTCGGAGATATCGATCCACAGCCGGCGCAAGCGGCGGACGTGGAGGTCGTCGGCGATCCATCTCAGGACATGATCGGTCGGCGTGCCTTTCTTTTCCGACGGGTCCTGGGGTTTCGCCGGTGGTTCGGCTGCTGGGGTCTGCAAGCCACCTGCCGCCGCCGGATCTCCCTCTTGCTGCGGGTTGTTTTGCGGCGCCCCCCCGTCTGCAGGTGCCGGTAATGCCAAGGCACTGTCACCACTGCCATCCTGAATTTTGCGGCTCACCCAAAGGCAATACGTGTCCGCATCGACCTTTTTGCTTTCTTGGCCATCGAAAAGTATGAGTTGGCTTTTATTGGTGTCGAGAGTTTTACGAAGGTTGGATGTCGGCATGAAAAGGATGCCGGCGCACAATTCGTCGAAGGCCCGGAACGACTGGCGGCTCATGATAGCGCGCTCCAGATCAAAGATTGTCCGAATATTGAATTCCCGAAATATCAGGAATTTCTCAGGCCCGAGAATATGGCAAAGCTGTGCTTGCGCGATCCAGTCTATGACTTGGTAGATGCCGTAGGGCGATTCGATATGCAACATGACCGGATTGTAGGCCGCGAGATTTTGGACATCGTATATGCCGCATTCCTCCAGCCGGAATCGGGTCTCGTAGTCAATGCCGTCGATGATATCGAGCGAGATGAGGCGCGTGATCGGAATATACGCGTCTTCGCTGACCTTGACCCAATTGAGATATCCGTTGGACTGGAACTTCACCATAAGAAACTTGGTGGCGCTTTGCGGTATGAGGCCTAGAAGCGGAGCGAGCCCGAACCAGATCGGCTGGATATGTGTATCCGCCTTTGTCCAATCCACGTTTGCAGGAATGTCGGTTATGGCGAGAGCGACATTACGCAGCAGTGCAAACAGGATGACGGTGAAGATCACCGAGGCTGTCATTTCTATGGTTTGACGCAGGAATGTGTAACTGGAAAGGTCGAATACAGCGACGGGCGGGCAAAATTCCGTACGGCGCCGACATAGGCTCCCGCAAACGCCAGTGACCCTATCACCGCTATTTGCCACCAGTTTCCGAACCCCTCTGCCGTTGCCGCGCACGACTTGCCGTCGAGCGACCACGCGTCGGTCCCGAGGCCGCAGTAAAGGCTTTCGTGCAGGATCGCGAAACCAAAATATGTCACGAGTATCAGCCCTAGCGACGATATCAGCAGTCTGAAGTCGGGCATCGAGCCGAAGCGGCCGACACAGTCGATCGCCCGGTTGATCTGGTCCAGCTCCCCCAGACTGTCGTAGGGCGTTTTGCCGTCCGCGCTCGTAAGCTGAAGATCGGCAGTATATTTGGATTTGACAAATTCGAACGACGGATTGGTGACGAGGCGGCCCCGAGCTGCCGACCGGTTGGCCTGATCGGCATCGTTGTCCGTACCGCTTTCTTCGCTTGAACCGAAGACACGCAGGAAGTCTTTTATCGCGCGCAACCGCCGCAGCCGCGTCTCATGGCGGCTGTAGAGCAGCAGGATAGGTGTCAGCAACGCAAAGAGAAGCGCTATCGGGTCAAGGCCGACGGTTTGGGCGATGAAGTTGCTGACCGCCCCGAAAATACCGCCGATGTTTACCAGAGACGTATGAATATCCATAAAATTCCCCCTTAAGTTGTGCCTGCAGCGTAGAGGGGTGTGTTTGCGCTCGTCCATAAATCGGGCGCTCTTTCAGGTTGATAATTCTAGTTTTGGTTGTGTTTTGTCTAAATAATTTAGCGTTGCCTATGTATGGGCGCAGAAGATTGTTTTCTGGCGGCTGCTTGAAGGCTCAATCAGCCGCGATATGTCCGGACTTGAACAGCCGCGATGTGGCCGGGCAAATATGAGGACAAACTCGATGGCTGAAAGACTGAACGCGTCATGCCGTTGCGGCGGCGTCAAATTTTCCATTCCGGCTGAATCCGCCGGGGTTTTCTGCTGTCATTGCGGTGACTGCCGCAAGGCTCACGGAAACTACATGGCGGTCATCGGCGCGCCGCGCAACGATGTCCGGTTCGAGGCGGATGGTACGCTGCAATGGTACAGCTATTCCGACAAGGCGCGGGTTCTGCTCGACCTGCGGCAGCCGTTTGCTCAAAGACAATATCGGCACCGATCTGCTGATGGTCTCAGCTGGCGTCATCGACGGCGATACCGGCAAACGGATCGTCAAGAACATCCTGACGGAATTCAAGGGCGACTGGTACGAACTACCGGAGACTCACGACGCCTAAGGCTTTTCAGCCCCGCAGCTTGGCAATCACCAGATGACCGGCGATCGGCTCGCCTTCTTCCTTGCGAACCGTGATGTCGGTCAGTTCGACAACGTCGAAACCGATGGAATCCAGACGCTCGCGGACATAGGCCTCGGCGTGGGCGAAGCGCTGGTGCGGACCGACCATGAAAGGGCGACCGGCGAAGGTATCCGCGGGCAGGGTCTCGCTTGAGAAGATGAACAGGCCACCGGCATTCATGTTTTCAACTGCGCCGAAGAACAGAGCTTCCAATGCGCCGAGATAGGGCAGCACGTCCGTCGCGGTAATGAGATCGAAGGGCTCGTCGTCATTGTCCTCGAGAAAGTCGACGACTTCGGCGACGTAGAGCGTCTCGTACACGTCTTTTTCGTGGGCGATCTCGACCATGTTTTCCGACAGGTCGATGCCGGTGATATCTTCGGCCATATCGCGCAGCGCGCCGCCGGTCAGACCCGTGCCGCAGCCCAGATCGAGGACACGGGGGAATGGGCCAAGCGTCAACGCCTGCAGCCGTTGACGGACCAGCATCGGCACGTGATAGTCGAGCTGCTCGACCAGCACGTCCTCGAAAACATCTGCATGCTGATCGAACAGCGTCGTGACATAGGCGTCCGGCGCCTTGTCGGGCGTCTCGCCACGTCCCATCGAGGCGATGCGAACGGCGGCTCCGCCGTGATCGTCCGGATCGATCGCCAAGACTTCTTCATAGGCTTTGACAGCCGCGTCGACGTCACCGGATTTCTCCAGCGCGAGGGCGCGGTTGTAGGCTTCGGCGAGGGCTTCTTCATCGATCTTCTGCATGGCGGCGTCTTTACGGCGCGGGCAAACGTTTGGCAATGCGAAAACCCGCGTTTACAGGCGTTTGCGCCCGGAAAAGCGTTTATCGCGGTCGAAATTGGGCGCATGATGGGCAAAACAACAAAAATCCGGGAGGAAATGATCATGGCCGCGGAATTCAGTCCGGTGGGTCTGCTCAAGGACGAGAACGAAGCAAAAAGTCCGCCTTTGCCGGCAACGCCCTCGGAGACGATCACGGCGCTCGTCCACTATTATCGCGGTGAAATGGGCCGGATGGCGGGTTGGCGCGATCGTATCGACCGCACATCGAACTGGGCGATCACTGTGGCGGCGGCGCTGCTCTCGGTGTCTCTATCGACCCCGGCTTCGCATCACGGCGTGCTGCTCTTCGCCATGCTGCTGATCACGCTGCTATTGTTCATCGAGGCGCGGCGGTACCGGTTCTTCGATGTCTACCGTGCCCGTGTGCGCCGGATGGAGCGTGGTTATTTTGCCCAGATGCTGGCACCGCAGGCTCCCTTCAAGCCGAATTGGGCGGTCCCCATCGCCGACAGCCTGCGCCGGCCGGCCTTCCTGATGAGTTATCGCGAGGCGGTTTGCCGAAGGTTGCGGCGCAATTATTGCTGGATGTACCTCATCCTGCTGCTCGCCTGGGCCTTGAAGATATCCTCGCCGGTGCTGCAGGCCGATGGCAGCGGGACCCGGCAGGTACGCTCGTTGAGCGAGGTGGTGGTTAACGCGGCGCTCGGTCCGGTATCTGGCTGGGCGGTGATCGGTCTCGTGATGGTTTTCTACGCGCTCATGGCCTATGCGGCACTTCACAAGGAGCCGGGTGAGGGCGAGCTGGCGCATGGCGAGGTTCATGTCTGATCTTGGTCATCGTGCCGGGCTGATGGCATGTGCAGGATTTCTTGATTGTGATCTGCGCCCGCGGCTGATTTTATCGCGCCTTCATTGACAGAAGGAGACGACGATGACGGATCAGAAGGTTGTAATCATCACGGCGGGCGGGTCCGGCATGGGCGCTGTTTCGGCACGCCGTCTGGCGGCGGAAGGGTATCGCGTCGCGATCCTCTCCTCCTCCGGCAAGGGCGAGGCACTGGCGAACGAGCTTGGCGGCATCGGCGTGACGGGTTCCAATCAGTCCAACGACGACCTGAAGCGGCTGGTCGATGCGGCCTACGGCAAATGGGGCAGGGTGGATGCGCTGGTCAATTCGGCCGGGCATGGTCCGCGTGCCGCGGTTCTCGACCTGACGGACGATGACTGGCACAAGGGGATGGACGTTTATTTCCTCAACGTCGTGCGGCCAACGCGGCTGGTGACGCCGATCATGCTGGAACAGAAATCCGGCAGCATCGTCAATATCTCGACCTATGCGACCTTCGAGCCGGACCCGCTGTTTCCGACATCCGGGGTGTTCCGCTCAGGCCTTGCCGCCTTCACCAAACTTTTTGCCGACAAATATGCGGGCGACAATATCCGCATGAACAACGTCCTGCCGGGCTTCATCGACAGCCTGCCGGAAACCGAGGAGCGGCGTCAGCGGATCCCGATGGGTCGCTATGGCACGTCGGAAGAAGTGGCCGAACTGGTGGCGCTTCTGGCGACCGACCGCGGCGGTTACATCACCGGCCAGAACATCCGCATCGATGGCGGCATCACCCGGTCGGTGTAAATTCCTCAAGCTCGGGGGCGAGATATCAGTTGATGATGAACTCGCCCTTGAGCGCCCGCCAGTCCGAAGCAGAGATCAGTCTGCGGTGGACGTAGCGTACGGAATGTAAGGGGCCTTCGAGTTTTTCCTGCCAGAATTTCAGGAAACTCTTCATTTCCGGAAAATCGGGGGCAAGATCGTAGTGCTGCCAGATATAGGTCTGCAGGAAGGCCGGATGATCGGGCATGCGATACAGGATCTGGGCCGTCGTCAGGCCGTAACCCTTGAGCTGCAGTTCCATTTCGTTCGTCATGTTGGACCTCATTTTGCTCAATGATGGTCCCTGCTATTGAAGCACCCGATTGGTTAACCGGCTATGAATATTTTAGCTGGATGAAAGAAATATTGTTCAAAAACAAGCGATTGGCAGCATCTCATCGAGAGTGCTGCCAATCCTGATGGTTTAGCGCTTGAGGTGGCGGGTCAATCGCATTTCGATCCAGGCCCAGAGGTTGCGCAGCATCTCGACCATGACGAGATAGAGCACGGCGGCCCAGAGATACATCTGGAAATCATAGGTTCGCGAGAAGGCACGGCGCGTTTCGCCCATCAGGTCGAAGACGGTGACGATCGCAACAATGGCCGAGCCCTTGATCATCAGGATGATTTCGTTGCCGTAGGGGCGCAATGCCACGATCATCGCCTGCGGCAGGATGATCTTGAAGAAAGCGACGCGCTTGGGCAGGCCGAGGGCAGCGGCACCTTCATGCTGGCCGCGCGGCACGCTCTGGATGGCGCCGCGCAGGATTTCGGCCTGGTAGGCAGCGGTGTTGAGCGTGAAGGTCAAAAGCGCGCAGAACCAGGCGTCCTTGAACAGCGACCACAGGCCGACGGCCTCGAGGTACGGGCGGAAACTGCCGAGCCCGTAATAGACAAGAAAGAGCTGCGTGATCAGCGGCGTGCCGCGGAAGAAATAGACGTAGGCATAGGCAATCCACGAGACCACCTTGTTCTTCGTCATCCGGCCATAGGCAAGAGGCAAGGAAAGGATGCCGCCGAGCACGATCGAGATGCTGACGAGCGTCAGCGTGACGCCAAGCCCGGAAATAAAGCTAGGTCCGTATTTGGTGAATTTCTCGGGGCTCCAGGACTCCACGACGAACAGGAAAATGCCGACGGAGGCAGCCAGCCAAATGCCGAGCGCGACGCGCCCGATCAGGCGGGAAAGCGTGTAGCGCCGCAACGCCTCAGGCGGTGGCGGCAGGGCGGGAAGCATGGTTTCGGCATGGCTCATCGGGCGACCTCCGAACGTTTGGTCCAGCGTTCGAGCGCGGAAAATACCAGCGAGGACACCATTGCCAGAATCAGGAACAGCAGGCAGGCGATCGAGAAGAATTCGAAGGCGTATTTGGTGACGCGGGCGGCGACGCCGGTCTGGCGCAGGATGTCCGGCAGGCCGATGACCGAAACGAGCGCCGTATCCTTCAGGAGTGCCATCCAGAGATTGCCGAGACCCGGTAGCGCAATGCGCACCAACTGCGGCAGGATGATCAGCCGCATGGTCTTGCCGCGATGAAGGCCCAGCGCGTCGCCGGCCTCGTACTGGCCGTGCGGAATGGCCTTGAAAGCGGATAGCAGGACCTCGGAGCAATAGGCGGAGAAGACGACGCCGAGTGCGATCATGCCGGCGATGAAGGCGTTGATCTCGACAGGTCCCTCATATCCAACCGATGCCATCACCTGCTGGGCGACGATCTGCAGGCCATAATAGACGATGAACAGGGTCAAAAGCTCCGGCAGTCCCCGGAAGATGGTCGTGTAGATGTTGGTCGCCAGCCGCAGCGATTTTTCTTCGGACTGTTTCGCCAGCGCGATGAAGAAGCCGAAGAAAAGCCCGACGGGCAGGGTGCAGATCGCCAGGCTCGCCGTGATCATGAAGCCATAGGCGATCTCGTCGCCCCAGCCCGTGTCGCCGCACGACAGGAGCGTGTCCGACGCCAAAAGCCGGAAGATGCCGATCGGGCCGCACATCGGATCAAGAATGTTGGCGAACCACGAGACAATGGAAGAGAGGGCAGCAAAAGCAGCCTGCATACGTCAGATTTCCCCTGTACGGCCTTATGGCTCGCTTATTGTTATTGTCCGTTGTCCGGCAAAAACGGCGGAAGGGCAAGCCTCCCGCCATCGTATTTCAGTGATCGATAAGCGTTATCCGCCGTAAACGTCGAAGTCGAAGTACTTGTCGTTGATTTCCTTGTACTTGCCGTTGGCGCGGATCGCCTTGATGGCAGCGTTGAACTTGTCCTTCAAAGCCGTGTCGCCCTTGCGGACCGCAATGCCCGCGCCGATGCCGTTGATCTCAGGATCGGGTGCCAGAGCCTTCAACAGCTTGCAGCAGGCGCCGTCTTCAGTCTTCAGCCAGGAGGACAGCACCACGACGTCGTCGATGACGGCATCGACGCGGCCGTTGGCAACGTCAAGCTTGTATTCGTCCGGGGTCGGATAGAGCTTCAGTTCCGATTCCTTGAAGAAGGCTTCGGCGTAGTTGGAGTGCGTCGTCGACGACTGTGCGCCCAGCGACTTGCCGGCAAGGCCGGCCTCTGTTGCTTCGGTGATCGGCGAATCCTTCGGAACGACGATGGCCGGGCCGGTGTTGTAATATTTGTCGGTGAAGTCGACCTTCTCCAGGCGCTCCGGCGTGATCGACATCGATGCGACGATGGCATCGAATTTCTTGGCGAGCAGTGCTGGAATGATGCCGTCCCAATCCTGGGTGACAAAGGTGCATTCGGCCTTCATTTCGGCGCAGAGCGCCTTGGCAATGTCGACGTCGAAGCCGGTCAGCGTGCCGTCTGCCTCAAGATTGTTGAAGGGCGGGTAGGCGCCTTCCGTACCGATGACGATCTTTTCGCCGTCGGCCATGGCAGAGCCGGCCATGAGCGCGAAAACAGCTGCCGAAGCCGCCATGGCGAAACGTTTGGAAATACGCATATTGATCCTCTCTGTTGGCTGGCGCCCGGTTTTTTCTTGTTGGCAGGCGCCAATATCCCGGCCGTCGCTACGGCGGGGCTGGGCGGATACTCCTACGCTTTAAATGGAAAAATCAACAGGAAACGAAAGCTCTCTTCATGAAAAGTTAGCACATCGTCATGCGTTGGGGTGGCTTTCCGGCAGCGTCGGCCGATCTCATCATCGAGATGAACAGAGCATTCATCCTGAGTTAATGCAGGTTTCGCTAATCCTCCTTGGCTGATTTGAACCGGCGTGCCTTCTTTTCACCGCTTGGGTCTGCCCAAAGGTGAACAAAAAGGAAGGTAGCGACGTTCTGCCGGTTGAAAACGACGAAACGGGACCTCTGAAGGAGGAATTAGATGAGCATTCGATCCAAACTTTTCGCGACTGTGGCGTTTCCGATGCTGTCGATGGCAATTGCCGTCCAGCCGGCGCTGGCCGACAGTCTGATGAAGCCCTTCGAGGTCGCGCAGGAAAATGGCGTCGCACAGCCGGAAGGCGGCGAGCAGGTGCCTGAGGAATTGCTGCGCAAGAAGCGCAAGCAGCGCGCTGAACAGACCGAGGAGCAGCCGGCTGCAGAAGAAGAACAGCCAAGTCGCGCCGAGCGCCGCAAGAAACGTCAGGACGCCGAGCAGCAGCAGGAAGCCCAGCCGGCGCAGGAAGAACAACCGAGCCGTGCCGAGCGCAAGAAGCGCCAGCAGGCTGAGCAGCAGCAACAGGAGGCGCAGCCGGCGCAGGAAGAGCAGCCGAGCCGTGCCGAACGCAAGAAGCGCCAGCAAGCAGAGCAGCAACAGCAGGAGGAAGCCCAGCCCACGGGAGACGACGACGCGGCAAGGGC
>UCEZ01000095.1 GCA_900471525.1 Hyphomicrobiales bacterium
AACGAGCGTGAATTTTTCTAAAACTACGACTTCCAACTAAAACTACGGCTGCCAAAAATTGCGTTCCCTAAAACTAGACAAGCTTTCCCCAGACATTGCACTTGGACACGAGCATCCCCATCACCTTGTCCTTCAGCTCCTTGAACTCCTGGGGAGTGGTCACACTTTCGTACCAGGCCATAACCTCGACGTCGTCAGCGACGTCAAGACCGGACATCACGTCGACGATCTGCGCAATCTTCTTCTTGATTTCGATCTTCTTCTCCACCGCCTCCATTGCCTCAGCTCTCTCGGGATCCTCCTCCTCTTCGTCGTCTTCATCCTCATCCTCATCCTCGTCGTCGTCGGCGATGGCACCCTCGCGCGGAGGCGAAGCGCCGAACGCATCGAGCTGAGAGCGAAACTTGACCTCCTTACGGTCGAGATATTCAAATAGCTCCGTAAAGAAGTCGTCCACGGAAGGCGAGGTTGTGTCGGAAAGCAGCGATGCACCTTCCGCGTCCTCTCCCCGCTCCTCTCTGATCCATGCGTACATGCGCTTGGTGCCGTCGAAGGCACCCAGGGCCCAGGGTCCGAAGCTGTCTCCCACCGTGGAGTTGAGGCCTACCATCGCAAGGCACATACAGACCTGCATGGCGACGGAGTTGAAAACGTCCGAGCCGGAAATGAGGAGTGGTAGGGAGATGAACGGGAACGCCAGCAATGTTACCGCACCAACGACGCTGGCAAGCTCCAAAGTATCCCGCAACTGGTGGGCAGGGTTTCGGGCTGACTTGACGAGACGGTAGAGGTACCAGTACGCCCACTGAAGCGTTTGCACCAGAAGCTGAAGGTCGTCTGCCGCAGCCGCAGCTGCAATCGAAACGACGGCAAGTCCGGCGCCGAAGGCGACCACGGAATATTTTTTGGCGCGATCCGGGTTGTCGGCCGTGGTCGTCTGTTCTTCCCCCAGTCCCTCTTGCAAGTACTTGAGGAGTTCAGTGATGGCGCTCTGGGCCCGCGTTGCCTGGTTGTTGGTCGCCATGCCCACGTTGAACTCCTTTCGCAGCATGCCGAAGACTTTCTGCGCTTTCTTAAGCTCTTTGCCACTTGTCTTCAGGTTCCCCACGACACCGGCCTCGGCTTCGATTTGCTGGGCTTCAAAGGTCTTGATCAACTTGGCTTGCTTCTTTGCCGTCTGGTGGTCGAAGAAAGTGCGGACGTCCTGGGGAACCGTGACCAGGACAACAAGGAACAGAGACGTGCCGATGGTGCCCGCGGTAAGGCCCTTGGAGCCGTAGAGGTCCAGGGCGATTGCCATCGTCGCCGCAATCTGGTTGGGGAGGTTCATGCCGGTGCGCTGAATGGTTAGGTCGAGCATCTGTCGATTGTTGGCCGTGGGGCTCAAGAGGTACTGGGTGAAGAGGCAGACGCTCCGGAGTTGCATGGGGAGCCTCTTCGCCAGATAGGCCTTCTTAGGGCTCCTGCCGGCGTTGGTGAGGTCCCAGAGGATCAGGAGGCCGTTCCAGGTTCCCCAGAGGAAGCGAAGGAATGGCGAGAGGTTCTTTTCGAAGGCCGCAATCTCCCGTTGCGCGTTACTGGATTTGCGTTCGAGGAGCTTCTTGAAGCCCGAGGACAGTTCAGGCGCCTCCGGGGTGAAGCCTTCCTGGACACCTTGGATGCGGGACTGCAAGAGTTTGAGCATCCTGTAGTGGTGTTGCGCATCGTCGCGCAAATTTTCGGGCAGAAGGTCGCCGGAAAACGCCTGCATCGCTTCGGTGAAGGCCTCGCTTTGGCGTGGGTCCAGATCGTTTTTGGCGGTCGGGACAAGGTCCGCTGCCTTTGCGAGGGCACCTTTCCAGGCATCGAGATCAAGGGCGGCGAGGGAAGGCATTGTGATGGGTGAAAGTTGCTGGCGTTTGGGCTGGTGGGTGATGGGTAGATTGATACAGGCAGATATTTGCGTGAGTGCTTGAAGAAAGATGATTGTCAGACTGTGTTGCTGATGGAGGAGAGAGAATGGAGTTTTTTTGGAGGGGGAGAGGCCGGGTCTTTATAGAGATTTGGGCGCTGGTCCTTGGAAGGGGCAAATAGGGAGGGAATGGGAAGAAAAAATGTGGGCGTCGGATTTGACCCTGAAAAACGACGGGCGGATTTTCCAAGCATCCCTGGCGAAAGAAGCTGACACGGCTCGGAAGAGCTGTTTCCGTAGCGGGGCTGTGTTGCACCTTGGGTGGTGGGATCGTCATGCATGTCAGCCGGCCTGCATGAGGATTTCGCTGCGCCCCCAGTTTTAGCTGGTTGCCTGACTGCGCGCTGCCAGCCCGGGTCTGCCCGAAATGAGGTGTCTCGTATTGCGAGGCGCACCTGCCGTTTTGGGTTTTGTGACCGAGGGGTGGGATGCACCGGCTTATCCGGAATGCCTCAGCACCTTGAACATGCAGTGGTGTGTGTGCGGTCTCCACCTTGCTGCCTGATGCCAAGCCCGCAGGATGTAAGAGATGTCTCGTATTCCGAGAGGTGACGGCAGGGGGTGCTTGGCGTTTTTCAGTTCCGTACTGACCGGCAATGCAGTCACGTGACGTGTGTTGTTTGATGGCTGTGCAATTGTGTGGCTGGTGGTCACGTGTGTGGCGCAGTCACGTGCTTTTGGCAGGATATATGTGGACGTAATCTTTGTTTGTTCGTGTCTTTGTTTGTCCGTGTCTGCATGGGAGGTGGTGCCGGCCCCCTGCTCAAAAGCACCGGCTGGTGGTCGCCGCAAAAATGGGTTCTCCCGTTTTGAGGCCGACATCGAAACCGGAAAACTTACGTCACAACGGTTCGATAGCCAGGCGCACATCGCCGGCTACGCCTTCCATCGGCCTACGCCCCGCTGACCGTCCCCTTTGAATCCAAACAAAAATCGAAGGTCCATAGCGTCCTATAACTATAGGAATAGAGTACGCCATTTTTGATATTGGACATAATAGCGTCACACTCCCTACAATCCTCAGCAAGGTGGAGGGAATATGCGCGCGGAAATCACCACAAGTTCCACATGGCAAACCGGACGTGTTCGTGCCGAGCGCGCCGTTGTCACGCTTGTGACCGCGATCCTGACGGGCGGCAGGCAATATGCCTTTCACACATTGCGCAGCCAAAGCCACGCCGTCGTACCTGATGCCGAGCGTTGCGATTGTGGGTTTGAACCGCGGCATTGCATAGCGGCTTCAGTTTCTTTCTTCATGGGTAGTTTGATGTTTCGTAAGCTGCATGATGTGCAAAAGCAGGCCATCACCATCTATCTTGATGGTATTCCCGTGGCCGCGGAGGAGAATGAGAGTGTCGCAGCCGTGCTCCTGCGGCAGGAGCAGATATGGTCGCGAACCACGCCGGTATCAGGCGTGCTCCGGGCGCCCTATTGCATGATGGGTGTATGCTTCGATTGTCTTGCGATGGTCGATGGCGTTTCCTCTATCCAGACCTGTCTGACACCGGTTCGTGATGGAATGCGGATCGAGCGCCAACTTGGACGCCCGGAGCTATTGTCATGAGCCGGCGTGTCGATCTTCTGATTGTTGGAGCCGGCCCCGCCGGTATGTCGGCGGCGATCATCGCGCGCCGTCATGGGATGGACGTGCTGGTGGTTGACGAGCAGATTGCGCCGGGCGGCCAGATTTGGCGGAATGTCGACGCGGTCTCGGCGACGTCCCTGGGTGCCGTTCTCGGAAAGGCCTATACCGAGGGCGCCGACGTGGTCAGCCGGTTCCGCGCGAGCGGAGCCAGGTACCAGCCGAGAACGCAGGTTTGGCAGGTCGAAACCGGGCCGAAAGCCTTCGTGACCTGTGGCGGCGTGGCGACCGCTATCGAGGCCGGCTGCTTGCTGCTGGCGACGGGCGCACAGGAGCGCCCTGTCCCCTTCCCCGGCTGGACGCTACCGGGTGTGATGACGGTGGGAGCGGCTCAAATTGTCTTGAAGGCATCCAACCAGATCCCGGAAGGGCCCGTCTGGATCGCCGGTTGTGGACCGCTCGCCCTCATCTATGCGGTGCAACTCTTGAAGTCGGGTGGGCAGATCGCGGGATTCCTCGATACAACGCCGCCTGGTCGCGTGTCTTCAAACATCTCCAAATGGGCAAAAGCGACACTCAACGCGCCGATTGATCTCATGAAGGGAATGAGTTGGATGGCAGCGCTGCAGCGGCGCGTACCCTTTGTCCGGCACGTTACAGAAATCGAGGCGATCGGGAGCGAGAAGATCGAGCGTTTGCGGTATGTCACGGCCAGCGGCGAGAGCAAGGTGGCGGCGGCGAGCCTGCTCCTCGTGCACGAGGGCGTGGTTCCCACGATCCATCCGACGCTAGCGCTGGGCTGTCAGCACATATGGAATTCCGATCAGGATAGTTTTGCGCCGGAGCTTGACACATGGGGCGAGACATCGGAGCCGAATGTCTTCGTCGCCGGGGATGGTGCAGGCATTGGCGGTGCCATTGCGGCGTGTTTGCGAGGAGAGATCGCGGCCCTCCGTATTGCGGCCAAGGCCGGGCATATTTCTGACGCCAAGGCCGCCACCGCGGCGAAGCCGATACGCATGCGGTTGAAACGCGCCCTAGCTCCCCGAGCGTTCCTTGATAGCCTCTATCGTCCGCGACCCGCTGTGTTTATGCCCACGGACACCGCCGCCATCGCATGCCGATGCGAGGAAATTAGTGTTGCGAGAATCCTAGCGCAGGCTGGGACTGGTCACCCTGGGCCAAATCAAGTCAAGGCTTTTACGCGCGCCGGGATGGGGCCATGTCAAGGGCGGCAATGCAACTATACGGTAGCGCATGTGTTGGCCGCCAGCGAAGGCCGGCCAGTGCCGGATGTGGGTCTCTATAGAGTACGTCCGCCTATAAAGCCCCTCACACTTGATGAGCTTTCGACGCTCGGGACTGGAGGCGCGGCATCATGAGCATGCGAGCACTTGATGTCCTGATCGTTGGCGGCGGCCTGCATGGTCTCTCGGCCGCGCTGCATCTGGCGCGCGCCGGTAAGCGGGTCACCGTGCTGGAGCGGTCATGGGTCGGCCGGCATGCCTCGGGTGCGTCGGCGGCGGGGGTGCGAACACTCAACCGGCCCCTTGTTGAGTTGCCGATTTCGCTTGAAGCCATGGATATGTGGCACAAGATCGAGATGATCGTTGGCAATGACTGCGGCTTTAATGCTGGCGGTCAGGTCCGGGTTGCAGAAGATGCAAAAGACCTATCCGTCCTTGAAAGGCGCTTCGCCACAGTTCAGGGCGCCGGGTATCATCACGAGGAGTTGGTTGACCGGGCAGAATTGCTGCGGCTCGTACCAGCCATATCGCCTCATTGTGTGGGTGCGCTGGTTGCCCGGCGTGATGGTGCCGCTGATCCGCACCGAACCCTGCTGGCATTCCGCCGCGCGGCAGAGGCCGCGGGTGTTTCGATCAACGAACAGTGTGGCGTCACGGCGATAGAGCGGGCCGGATCCGACTGGCGTGTGCGAACCGAGGGTCGGGATTTTGTCGCGCCGGTCATCGTCAACGCTGCCGGGGCTTGGGCTGGCGAAATAGCCTCCATGTTGGGCGACAATATCCCGCTTGGGCTGAAAGCCTCGATGATGATGGTCACGGAACGCGTCGCGCCCCTGCTGAATCCGGTTGTTGGTGTCGCAGGCCGCCCGCTTTCGTTCAAACAGTCCGGCCAGGGTACTTTGGTGATTGGTGGTGGGCTTCAGGGCCGCGCGGACATCAAAACACAGAGAAGTTTCGTTGATTTCGATGAACTCGCAAAGGGTGCGCGGGCGGCAGTTGACCTTTTTCCATGCATCCGTTTCGTGCGAATAGTGCGGACCTGGGCGGGCATGGAGGCGAAAACCGAGGATCATCAACCTGTTATCGGTGCCTCGCCGAATGGAAACGGTGTCTTTCATGCCTTCGGCTTCTCCGGCCATGGCTTCCAACTCGTTCCGGTGGTTGGTGCCATCCTGGCCGATCTCATTCTTCACGACCGCACCAGCAGGCCAATAGAGGCATTTTCTGCGAAACGGCTCATGAAACGGGAGGCCGCAGCATGATGCATCCAGTCTCAACATGCACTTGCGGGCGCATTGCGATGCCTCTGTGCGAAAATCCGGCTTTTGTGGGCTGCCACAGAGGTTGGAGCAGTTACTCCAAGGAGCTTCCCGTTAATGTATAGAATTGGCATCGATGTAGGAGGCACCTTCACCGATTTCGTATTGGTGAATACCGAAGGCGGCTCGATCGCCTTTCACAAGGTCCCCTCGACCCCCGATGATCCGTCGCGCGCCATTGCCACCGGCATCCTGGAAATGCTGGAGTTGAACAAGGTCGATCCGGCGCAGGTTGCTTATGTCGGCCATGGCACCACGGTGGCCACCAACATGGTGATCGAGGGCCGTGGTGTCCCTACAGGATTGCTTACCACCAAAGGTTTCCGGGATGTTCTGGCCATCGGCCGCCAAACCCGGCCATCGCTTTATGACTGGTCGGTCCGCAAGCCCGAGCCTCTGGTTGAGCGGTACCGTCGCCTGGAGGTCGATGAGCGCTTGACGAAGGATGGCACTCCGCTTGCCTCGCCTGATCTAAAGGCGGTCGAGAAACTGGTCATCGCACTGCAGGATAGCGGCGTCGAGGCCGTGGCAGTCGGCTTTTTGCATTCCTATCGCAATCCGGCGCACGAACGGGCGATCCGTGACGTAATTAAACGGGTCGCTCCCGAGCTTTATGTGAGTATTTCTTCCGAGGTCGTCGCCGAGTTCCGAGAGTTCGAACGCATCTCGACGACGGTCCTGAACGCCTATGTCGGCCCGCACACACAAAAATACCTGCACCGCTTGCGTGAGAGGATTGCGGAATCCGGCATCGAGGTGGAGCCCCTGACGTTCCACTCCAACGGCGGCCTGCTGCCCGTGCGCACGGTCGAGGAACTGCCGGTTCTGACGTGCCTTTCCGGACCCGCTGCAGGCGTGATCGGATCCGCCCGTATCGGAGCCGAAATCGGCGAAACGGAGATCATCACGTTCGACGTTGGCGGTACAAGTACCGACGTGTCGCTGATCACCAGGGGACGGCCACAGTTCACATCCAGCCGGCTGGTCGCGGGGCATCCCGTGCGGATGCCGATGGTCGATATCCATGTCATCGGTGCTGGCGGTGGTAGTATCGCCCGGCTTGATGACGCAGGCGCCTTGAAGGTTGGGCCAACCAGTGCCGGCGCCATGCCGGGGCCAATCTCCTATTTGCGCGGAGGTACCGAGGTGACCCTTACGGATGCCAATATCGTGCTCGGGCGGCTCAACCCGATTGCGCTGCTGGAAGGGCGCATGAAGGTCGATCGCGCGCTGGCCGTGGAGGCGATCCAGGAACAGATTGCCGGGCCGCTCGGCATTTCCGTTGAGGAAGCCGCTTTTGGTGTTCTCAAGATCGCGACGGCCAATATGAGCCGGGCGATCCGGTCGGTCTCGACCGAGCACGGGCACGATCTCGGCAAATTTGCCCTGTTCTCCTTTGGTGGTGCCGGGTCGCTTCACTCAGCGGAAGTGGCGGAAGAGTGCGGCTTGAGAAAAATCGTCATTCCGCGGGAGCCGGGAACCCTTTGTGCCCGAGGCGTCCTGTTGTCCGATCTCAGCCGCGACTATGTCCGCACTACGCTTGTCTTCGCAAAACCCGAAGTCTGGCCGGACGTCGTCAGGCTCGGCGCCGAGATGGCCGCAACGGGACGGGAATGGCTAGCGACCGGCACGATACCCGGCAATAGCCGGCAACTCCTGTTCACGCTCGATGCTCGATACAAAGGCCAGAGCCACTACATCGCAGTGCATCTCGATGCGCTGAACGAGGATACGCTCGATACATTCATGCAAAAATTCGAGCGCGCTCATACCGAGCAGTTTGGCTACAGCCTTGACGGTCGCGAGATCGAGATTGTGAACGTCCGTGTCAAGGCGGTTTGCCACGTGCCCAAGAACGACAGCGTGGTCGTTTCCAGGGAAGGATCGGTAGACCTGGCGCGACTCGGCACACGCCAAGTCTATTTTGGCGAGGTGAGCGGATGGATGGAGACACCCGTCTACCAGCGCATGCTTCTGCCGTCGGACGTGCCTTTTGAAGGCCCGGCCGTTGTTGAGGAGATGAGCAGCACCACCATCATTCTGCCGGGGCAGTCCGTCGAGTTGGACGGTTTCGGCAACATCCACATCACATTGCGGGGCTGAGGATTGGTCATGAAAACGCAAGGTTCCATCACCGAATTGGCTTCAGGATTTGACGCGATCGCAATGGAGGTATTCGCCAACCGGCTGCTTTCGATTACCGAGTCGATGGCGATAAATATGATGCGGTCTTCCTTCTCAGCTCAGATCAAGGAGCGCCGCGACTTTTCTGTCGGTCTGTTCGACGGCGATGGCCGGCTGGTGGCGCAGGGAACTCATATCCCGGTGCACCTCGGTTCACTGATGGGCGCGGTCGAAGCTGTCCTGGCCCGCTATCCTCGCGGTCAGATCCGGGCCGGCGACGCGTTCATCTGCAATGATCCCTATGTTGCCGGCGGCACCCACCTCCCCGACATCTCGATTGCCACGCCGTTGTTTGTGGATGGGCGGCTGATCGCCTTTACGGTGAATATCGGCCATCACACGGATGTGGGCGGAACGGTGCCTGGCTCGACCTCCGCAGTGGCGCGATCGATCTTCGAGGAGGGATTGCGGATCCCCGTCATGCGCATCTGCCGCGATGGCAAAGTTGAAGAGGATATCCTCAATCTCGTTGCCCTGAATTCGCGCCTGCCTGAAGAAAGAATGCTCGACCTTCGGGTGCAGATCGCAACCAATGAGCGCGGTGGCGAGGAGGCGTTGGTATTGGTGCGCCGTATGGGCGTCGATGCTTTTGAAGCGCGAATCCAGGATCTTCTGGACTACACCCGGCGACGTCTGGACCTGCGCATCGCGGGGCTTAAGGAGGGTGTCTCCGGCAGCTTCACCGCTTGGCTTGACGACGATGGTTTGCCGGATGGCGAGAAAGTGCCGCTCAGTGCCGCTGTCAGTGTCGAAGAGGGAAAGCTGGTACTGGATTTTGCAGGCAGTGGATCAGAGGCGCGTGGCGCATTGAACATTGCCCAGAATGCCTTGCGAGCCACGGCCTACTATTGCGTCAAGGCGCTGCTTGATCCGGACCTGATGGCGAATTCCGGGATGATGGACGCGATCGTCCTTCGCGCGCCGGAGCGCACGATTGTCAATCCGCGCGCTCCAGCGCCGGTTGGATCGCGGACCATCGCCTGCCAGCGGTTGGCCGGTGCGATCTTCGGTGCTTTCCAGCCGCTGATCGATCCCGACACGCGTATCGCCTCCGGATTTGATGTGTTGCCTGCGTTCAAACTCTCGGGTCGCCAGCCAGGCACTGGGGCTTACTATATTTGCGGCGAGACCATGGGCGGCGGCGGCGGTGCTCGCTGCGACGGGGACGGCATGGATGGTATTCATGTCCACATCACGAATTCGCTGAACCTGCCGACTGAGGCGCTGGAAAATGAATTCCCGCTTCATGTCGAAGAGTACGGGCTGGTGCAAAATTCCAGCGGCGTCGGCCGTTGGCGGGGCGGCATGGGCATTGCCCGCACCGTGCGCTCAACCCACGACGAGACAACGCTTGAGGCCCGTTCGGACCGGCACAAGGCCGGCGCACCCGGCGCCGAGGGTGGCGGCCCGGGCGGCGTGGGCCGGCTGGTTCGAAATCCCGGCGCCGAAAACGAGGAGCTGCTGTCGTCAAAGGTTTCGGGTGTCGTGCTCAAAGCTGGCGAGAGCGTACGCATCGAAACTCCCGGCGGTGGCGGATTTGGATATCCGGCTGAACGGCCGGTTGAGCTGATTGCTGCCGACCTGCGCGATGGAATCATAACAGAAGATCACGCCCGCGCCGGTTACGGCGACGTGCTGGTCAACGCCGCATTGGCCGTGATCCACGATGAACGCGGACAGTCCGCAGCCTGAATACGCTGACCTAAACCACCAAGAAGACCGAGGCAATCTCGGCGATACCAACCTCAGAGGAGAGACAAATGACTGAATTTCAACGCTCCAACCTGCTTTTGTCGCGTCGTGTCTTTCTCGCCGCTTCGGGCGCCACATTGGGCACGCTCATGGTGCCACATGCGTTGCGCGCACAGGACGTCAATGTTCTGAAATATGCTTTGTCGGCCTACCCCCCGGGACTGGATCCATTCCGACATGAAGGCGCGGCTGCAAACGCCGTGAAGCTGCAGATCTTCCGCGGCCTTCTCGGGCTTGATGCCGAAGGAAAGGTCGCCAGCGAACTGGCCGAAAAATGGGAAGAGACCGGCACAGATTACACATTCCACATCCGTAAAAACGCAGTGTTCCAGAATGGTGAGCCGGTGACTGCAGCGGACGTCATATGGTCGATAGAGCAGATCACGAAGGAGGGGTCCACCGCCTATTTCGTCGAGGATCTGAAGGTGATCTCCAAGATGACTGCGATCGACGACAAGACGGTCAAGATCACTTTGTCCGCCCCGACGCCGGCCTTCACCAAACTGCTGGCGACACCATATGTGCCTATCCTGTCGGCCGAGGCCGGCATGGAGAAACCCGTCGGTGTCGGACCGTACAAGATCGCCGCGTCGGAAGAAGGCGTGTCGATCGATTTCGAAGCCTTTGAGGGTTACTACAAGGAAGGTTATCCGAAGAGCAAGAAACTGAAGATGATCGCCTACAAGGATGAAAGTCTTCGGGTTGCTGCGCTGGAATCCGGCGATGTCGACATTATCGAGTATGTCCCGTGGCAGAGTATGGGGAAGGTCGAGAATGAGCGGAACCTTGTGCTGCAGGAGACCACCGGGCCGAATATGGTCATCAACTTCAATGTCGAACAGGCGCCGTTCAACGACGCGCGCGTAAGACAGGCGGTGGCCTATGCAATCAAGCGCGAAGATATCGTGGCGGCGGCCTTCTATGGTCGAGGCAAACCTCTCTTCGGTTTGCCGCTGGATGAGAACTCGGAAGTTGCAAGCGACAAGACCAAGAATCTCTGGAGCTACGACCCTGAAAAAGCGCGCGCCCTTATAAAGGAGGCGGGTGTGGAAGGGCAGACGGTCAAGCTTCTATCGTCGTCGACCTATTCGATGCATCAGGATACGTCGCTTGTCGTGCAGCAGCATCTGAACGCGATCGGTCTCGTGGTGGAACTCGATCTGCCCGAATGGGGGGCCCGGGTCGCTCAGGGCAACAAGGGTCAGTACCAGTTCGCGATCAATGGCACGTCGACCGCGATCAACGATCCGGATGGCCTGACAGCGATGATCGGCAGCGGCGCCGCAACCTACAAACGTTCGTTCGGCTATTCCAATCCGAAGCTTGACGAACTTCTGACGGAAGGACGCCACGAGATGGACCTTGCCAAGCGCAAGGCGACATACGAAGCGGTCGCCGAAGTCGTGCAGCAGGATGTTCCGCTTTGCCCACTGACTTTCCGTACCCAAGGCTTCGGGTTGCGCAAGACAGTGCAGGGCTTCCACACACTGGTCGGCAGCAGCAGCGGCTATACGGGCTTCGGGCTTGAAGACGTCGTGCTCGGCTGATCGGGCTCGCCAGGCGCCTCATTGCGCCTGGCACCACCAATGGGCGGAATGAAGAATGCTTAGCTATATAATCAAGCGTACGCTGACGGCGATCTTGCTGTCTGTCGCGGTCGCGTCAATCGTTTTCCTGGCGCTGTATCTCGTTCCGGGTGATCCGGCCGAGGTGCTGCTCTCGACCGGCGGCGTTGAGCCGCCAGCCGAAGCCGTTAATGCCTTGCGCGTCAAATTGGGTTTGGATCAGCCGGTCCTCTGGCAGTATTTCGCCTTTCTCGGCGATTTGCTCAAGGCAGACCTTGGGCAATCCTTCAGCAATGGCGAAGCGGTGTTGGACACCATATTGGTGCGCCTGCCGAGAACGTTGGAGTTGATATTCGCCGCGACGGTGATTTCACTCATTGTCGGCATCCCGAGCGGAATGATAGCGGCCATGCGCCAGGGCGAAACGATCGACCGTGTCCTGTCTTTTGTGGCTAGTATCGCGATGTCGCTGCCGATCTTCGTGATTGGCACCGCCATGGTTTATGTCTTCGCGCAAAAGTTCCGCCTGGTTCCGGCAGGCGGCTACGTTGCCTTCTCACAAGATCCAGCGCAGCATCTGCTGCTGCTGTTGATGCCGTCAATCGCGATTTCGATCGGGTTCTCCGCCACTATCTTTCGCATGTCGCGAGCGACCGTGGCCGCGGTCCTGACCAAGGATTGGGTTCGCACCGCGCGATCGAAGGGCATCAGCGAGAGGCAGGTCATGATCTGGCATATCGTGCGCAATGCGCTTGGTCCGGTCGCAACCGTTGTCGGGCTGCAGATGGGCAACCTTTTGGGCGGCTCGGTGCTGGTCGAGTATGTCTTCAACTGGCCCGGCCTGAGCGGTTATCTCGTCACGGCGATTGAAAATCGCGACTATCCGGGAGTTCGCGGCACTGTGCTCGTGGTCGCATCCCTGTTCATCTTCATAAATCTGGTTGTTGACATGATCTACATGATCCTTGATCCGCGGGTGCGCAGCTGATGGCCGTCGTTTCAAACCTCACGCACAAGCCTCTCGGCGCGCTCAAACAAAATCTGTGGCTGCTCGGGGCGCTCATCGGGGCGGCAGTTCTGGGACCAGTGATATGGCGAGCCGACCCGACGGCGATGGATATCGTCGGCCGCTTCTCCGCACCTTCCAGCAGCCATCCCCTCGGCCAGGACGAGTTCGGACGAGATGTCCTGTCGCGGCTGCTTTATGGCGCACGCACCTCCCTCAGCGTGGCATTCCTTACCGCGGTGATTGCTGGAGCCGTTGGGACATTTGCCGGGATCGTCGGTGGATATTTCGGCCGGTTCTGGGAATTCCTGACCCTGCGCGTTTCGGATGTGCTGCTGGCGTTTCCGCCAATCCTGATGGCCTTGCTGATCGTCGCCTTGTTCGGCCCCAGCGCCACAACGCTCATTGCGTGCCTGTCCATCCTGTATATGCCCAACTTCGCGCGTGTCGCCTACGGCGAGACGCTGTCGGTGAAGCAAATGGAGTATATCGAGGCGCAACGTGCCCTGGGTGCACGAAGCCCGCGCATCCTGCTTCGGACGCTGTTGCCCAATATCATTGGTCCGATCCTGGTTCAGTTTTCGCTGACTGCGTCCCATGCGATCATCGTCGAAGCGGGACTGAGTTTCCTAGGACTTGGCATTGTGCCCCCCACGCCGTCCTGGGGATTGATGATCCGCTCGGCTCGGGCGCAGCTGGATGTAAATCCGGTCGGCTTGCTTTGGCCCAGCCTGTGCCTTGTGCTGACGGTCTTTGTCGTCAACCGGTTGTGTGACGCACTCCAGGCCCGGTTCGATCCCAGGACGGCAATGTCCGTGAGGAAGGCGGACTGGAAGGATCGTCCTGAAACGACCGACGAAGCACCAGAGAAAATCTCGGCAGCCGGCGAACCGGTCAAGAACATCCTCGAAGTGAGAAACCTCCACACACAATTCATGACGCCTAACGGGCCGGTTACGGCCGTAGACGATGTGTCTTTCGTGGTCGAGGCGGGCAAGACCGTTGCGATTGTTGGTGAATCCGGTTCAGGAAAGAGCGTGACGGCGCTCTCGGCCATGCGACTGAACAACCCCCGAGTTAGCAGGAGCTGGGGTTCGGTCAAGCTTGCCGGCAGGGAGTTGATGACGCTTTCGGATGACGAGTTTCGCGCCATCCGCGGCAACGAGATCGCTATGATCTTTCAGGAGCCGATGACCTCGCTCAATCCTGTGCTGACAGTCGGCTATCAAATCTCCGAGTCCTTGATCGCCCATCGTGGGCTGTCGCGATCACAGGCCAAGGTGGAAACCATCCGCCTGTTGGAGCGGGTTCATATTCCCTCGGCGAAGTCACGCTTCAGCCAGTATCCGCATAACTTCTCCGGCGGCATGCGCCAGCGCGTCATGATCGCCATGGCCCTGGCCTGCAAGCCGAAGCTGCTGATCGCCGACGAGCCCACCACTGCTCTCGACGTGACAATCCAGGCACAGATCCTCGCACTCATCAAGGAGTTGCAGGAGGAAGAAGGCATGGCCGTGCTGTTCATTACGCACGATATGGGTGTCGTTGCCGAGATCGCGGACAAAACCGTTGTCATGTACAATGGGGAGGTGGTCGAAACCGGAGATACGGCCGATATATTTGCCCGGCCGCAGCACCCCTATACCCGGGCTCTTCTCTCGGCCGTGCCGAAGCTCGGCTCGATGAACGGTCACAAACGGCCGATGCGTTTCCCGGTGGTCGACCGCTCGACCGGCGAGTCTGATGTGCCGATAGAGGTGCCGGACACGGTTCAGCGCCTGCAGACCCCGGTGCTCGACGTTATCGATCTGGTCAAGAGATACGATCTCCGGTCGGGATTGCTGTCCCCGATCAGAGGCAGGGTCCACGCTGCCGAAAAACTTTCCTTCAGCGTGAAGGCCGGCGAGACCCTGTCGCTGGTGGGAGAGTCTGGTTGCGGCAAATCGACGACCGGGCGGGCCGTGACGCGGCTGATCCAGCCGAATTCGGGTTCCGTTCTGCTCGGCGGTGTGGATGTCCTAAAGCTGGATCAAGCTAGGCTGCGCGAGCAACGCAGGCACATGCAGATGATCTTCCAGGATCCTTTCGCCAGTCTCAATCCCACGCAGAAGGTCGGCGCGGCAATCGCGGAGCCGCTGATTATTCATAATCTTGCGACACCTTCGCAGGCGCGCGAAAAGGTCGCCGAACTCTTCCGTCGGGTGGGGTTGCAGCCGGAGATGGTGAACCGGTATCCGCACGAATTCTCGGGCGGCCAGCGGCAGCGTATCTGTATTGCGCGTGCACTCGCGCTGGAGCCCCGGCTCATCGTTGCCGATGAAGCCGTCTCGGCCCTGGACGTGTCGGTGAAGGCACAGGTGGTTAACCTGATGCTCGACCTGCAGGCGAGCATGGGTCTGGCCTATCTCTTCATCTCGCACGACATGGCCGTGGTCGAGCGGATCAGCCATCGCGTGGCCGTGATGTATCTCGGGGAAATCGTCGAGATCGGTCCACGCGACGCAATCTTCGGGAATCCGCAGCACCCCTATACAAAGCGTCTGCTTGCTGCGGTGCCGATCGCCGATCCTTCGCGACAAAGACGGAAGAATCCCGTCTCTTATAATGAGCTTAAGAGCCCCGTCCGAGCGGTGAATTACGTTGCTCCTGAACGCCAATATCGTGAAGTCTCGCCTGGGCACACCGTGATGATCCCGGACCAGGAGTGGCAGTAAGGGGCGCCGGCGGAATTCGGGCGTCAGGTATTGTCGGGATTGGTTGTGGAAGTGGTGCAAGCAATACCAGCAAGCGTGAGGAGCGGCTTTCTCCGTGCTTTGACCACTCGATGGCTACAATGGCTGCCGGTGATGAGCCGTGCCTCGTCTGATCCCGTCAGCCATCTGCGCAATCTGGCTCTGCCGGTGCTCAATCTCGGGCTGACTATATCGCGCGTGTCACCCGTTCCTCGATGCTGGATGTCATGGGCGAGGACTATATCCACACGGCGCGAGCCAAGGGTGTGCGGCCGATGAAACTGATCGTCCGGCATGCTCTTGGCAACGCACTGATCCCGATCGTCACCGTTGTCGGCCTGTATTTTGGAACCCTGATGGGCAATTCCGTTCTCACTGAAATCGTCTTCACCCGACCGGGGCTTGGCAAGCTGATCCTCGGTGCGCTTAGGTGCCAGTTTCGAGAACCTGATCATTGCGATCGCGATCACCGAGACCGCACCGTTCGCGCGTGTTGCGCGAGCCCCGACAATCGCCATGAAGCGGCGCGATTTTGTCGAGGCGGGAAGATCGCTTGGCTTCACACCGCTACGTATCATGCGGGCCCATATCCTCGAACATCCTGTCGGACATCACTGTGGTCGCATCCTTGTGGATGGCATCGGCCATCCGCACAGAGGCCTCGCTTGCCTCTATTGGCCTTGGCGTCCTGCCTCCCACCGCTACATGGGGGCGGCATGATCCGCGAGGGCTTCGACAATATCCTGAGCGCCTGGTGGCTGGTCGTCTTCCCGTCGCTTGCCATCTTGCTCACCGTGCTGGCGCTCAACATCATTGGAGATGCCCTGCGCGATGCGATCGACCCCAAGACAAGGAGCCAGGGATGAACCTGACGAGCGATATTCCAATGCCGACATCCGAAACCGATCCGGTCCGAGACACCCTTGCCGGTACACCCGTCCTCTCTGTCCTAAACCTGACCACCGCGTTCTGGGTCAATGACGGATGGAAAACTGTCATCCGCAACATTTCCTTTGATGTCGGGCCACGGGAGACCGTGGCAATCGTCGGTGAAACGGGTTCGGGCAAAAGCGTCACATCGTTGTCGATCATGCGGCTGCTGCTGCCGAACTCCAGTAAAATCGAAGGCAACGTCCTCCTTAACGGTCGTGAACTCCTTTCTCTGGAGGAGGAACAGACGCGCCGGCGCTTGAAGCGCAATATGGCAGTCGACGAGCTCAACAGCCCGATCCGTCCGATCGGTTTCCAAGTACCGAAGCGGGTATATCGCGAGGGTTCACCGGGCCACCTCTTCCAAGCCGTGTAAGTCCCGCTGGCGAAATCGCGACGGCGGACTTCGGCGAGCAATCTCGACACTACAACGGCGCAGTTTAGGCTGCGGCCAATATAAAGGTACAAGGACATGCATATAGGCATCGCTGGCGCAGGCGCTATCGCCATGGGTTATGCGGGCTTTCTTTTGAGCCATGGCCATGCCGCTCATGTTTGGTCCCCTTCAGGAAAGTCAGTCGCAGGGCTTCTCAAAGGAACGCCCTTGACGGTCACAGGCGCCATAGAAGGAGAGTTCGATCCCTGGATATGCTCGAGTGCAAAAGAACTTGCGAAATGCGACGTTATCATCGTGGCCTTACCGGCCTATGGCCACCGAATGGTGCTCGACAGCCTGGTGCCCCATATCGATCCCCACCACACCATCATAATCAGCGGGCATCTCTCTTTTGCGGCACTCTATCTGGCAAAGAGGTTGAGTGAACGCAGCATCGAAATTCCGATCGGCGTTTGGAACACCACGCTCCTAACGAGCAAGGCGCAATCGTCGACGCATATCCGGATCGGCGCAATTCGCGCGAAGGTCGATATGGCTGTTCTGCCTGTTCGGCGCAGGTACGAAGTTCAGGCAATTTGCGTCGCACTGTTTGGTGACCGTTTCCTGATCAAGGACGATATGCTGACGATCGCGCTCAGTAACCTGAACCCTCAAAACCACATGGGCATTGCGCTTTGCAATCTGACGCGCATAGAGCGCGGCGAGGCCTGGGGGCAGAACACTAATGTCACACCGGCCGTGGCAAGGCTGCTTGAGGGCCTCGATCGGGAAAGGCTCGGAATCGCTGCGGCCTTCGGCAAGACGGTGCGTACTATTTTTGATCACTCTGTGCTTTCGCATGGGGTCTCCGGAAGTTCCGTCGCGGAGGTCTATGCCAACCTTGCCCAGCAGGGAAAGGACCCCGTGGGGCCTAAGGATATCAACACCCGCTATGTTGTCGAAGACGTGCCGTTCGGGCTGATCACAACGCTCTACCTCGCCCGGATGTGCGGCGTTGAGGCACTATTACATGAAAGCGGCGCCGCGATCCTCAGTGCTTGCTACGGACGCGATTTCGGCGCGGATAACGACATTCTCCCGGAGCTCGGATCACTGGATAGAACGGCTCTGACGACATTGGTGGTTGAAGGCTATCCGGTTAGCATGAAGGACGTAATGTGATGACCGACGGCCAGTCTCAAACCGTTGATGCCATGGCCCGAGAGGGCGTCCTGGGGGCAGGTCGTGGCCAATGTGGAAGGGGCACGGAAAACGAGGCTCTGTTGCAAAAATCGCGTCGATGTCCGAAAGAGCGCCGAAATTTTTCAGCGGGGCTATTGATGAGCGATTTCAAGTGGCGTCATTTTCAGGGTGAAGTGATTTTATGGGCGGTGCGATGGCATTGCGGGGTGCTGTCACGTTGATTTCGGTTTAAGGGTTGGCTGGTAGATCGGGCAGGATGAGCTTGTCGACCGTCAATTATAAGAACCATCGCTTTCTGCCACAGATCATCGCTCGTGCAGTTTGGTCTGTTTTCGGTTTCCGCTGAGCCTGCGATTGGTCGAGGAGATGCTGTTGGAGCGCGGCATTGTTGTTTCCTATGAAACCATCCGTCGATGGGGCCGGAAATTCGGCCCCGCCTATGCCCGGCAATTGCGCCGCAAGAAACCGTCGCATCGTGATATCTGGCATCTGGATGAGGTCGTGATTTCCATCGGCGGGCGACAACATTGGCTTTGGCGCGCGGTTGACCAGGATGGTTATGTTCTCGATGAGATCGTACAGGCCCGCCGCGATACCAAAGCCGCCAGGCGATTGCTGATCCGGCTTTTAAAGAAGCAAGGTCTCCCACCCAAGCGGATCATCACTGATAAACTGCGGTCGTATGGAGCGGCAAAACGCCAGGTCATGCCGCAGGTCGAGCATCGATCTCACAAGGGATTGAACAATCGAGCTGAGAACTCGCATCTACCTTTGCGAAAACGAGAGCGAATGCTGCAGGGCTTCCGATCGTCGGGCAGCCTGCAGCGCTTCATCAGTATCTTCTCGGCATTCCGAAATCTCTTCGTCCCGCCACACTCCAAAAACTCAGCGCTCGCCATCCATATCCACCGCCTCAAGGCCATGGCGGAATGGAGAGCCGTGACCGAAATGCTGGCCTAAATTGGGGCCGCTGCTCAATGCTGACCTTTTTCAAACAACGTGACAGCACCCTGGCAGGATATATCCTGATGTAAACATCATGATGTTTCTGGTGGTCACGTGAGGATGGGGAGCCAAGCGGGCGCGCCTTCGGCGGCGAAGTCACATGATTTCACGATGTAAATGGAAATGGTTGTGAATCTCTCATTCAGTCATTACATTGCAGGGTTAAGATACAAATTTCGAAAAATACATCAGGAAAACTATTTATCCGACCAGCCAAATCTCTTCCCAAGCAGCGTCCGGAGTTGCTCAAAGGACAAGGCACGTTCCGACCATATCGCGAGGCACGCGACCCGTTCTTCCTCCTGCCTGTGGGTGGGGATATACCAAAGCTTGACCCCTTCGCAGAACCAGGCTCCCATCTCCTTCAGCTTGTCGTTCCTCTCTTTGGAAAAACCACCGGTGCTGAGGAACGTCCGGTCCAGCATCGATGCCATGCCGTTCGCCCTGGTGCGCCAATCCTCCCCATCGCTCTCGGATACCGCTTCATCGTTTGCTACTGAGCCGTCTCCTGTGAGTGATTGCTGCATCTTCGCCAGTTCCACTTCTGCCGTTGCGATCGTAGCCCTTGCCTCCTCAAAGCTCACCAGCGCCTGCTTGGCCGTTTGCTTCGCGGTCTCGGCTGTTTGCTCCGCCTCTTGTACTTGCTGGTCTCCGGTCGGCGGCTCGGCGTATCTCAATATCATTCTGTCCAGCTGTTGTGCGATGGTATCGGGCCGTGAACTCTTTAGTTGGGTCACGGCGGTGATGAAGGCCGTATTCGCTATCGGTTTCATCGCCGGTTTTCTCAACTTTGTCGCCTGGTCTACCGCTTTCTTCCACTCCGCCAGAGCACGCTTCAACTGCTTCAAACGCTCGTTCTTTTCCACCTCGGCTTCAGCAATTTCTAGCACTTTGGCCATCAGAGGGTCGTCGAATTCGTCGCCACCGAATTCGTCGCCGTCCACCTCGTAGGCGGTATCTTCAGCCGGGGCGCGCATGTCGGTGTCGTCGTGTTCCGAGGATGACGCATGAGCGGCAAGGGATGAGGCGGCGGCTTGCTGTGGTTCGGGCATGGTTCTGGGCAGGCAGGCGAAGAAAGGTGAGATGTATTGTGTAGGTGAGATGGTGTCGAAAGGAGAAGAACTGTTGCTGAGGATGGAAAGAGGGGCGGACACCATCTGCTTTATAGATAATCTGCCAGCAGCGACGGGGGAATTGTTGTGCCGGCTCGCTTGATTTCAGGCAGTTGCGTGTTGCCGCTGGGGCTGTGTCGTGTCAGCCTGCATGAGGCATTTTTGCAGCCCCGCTCAATTCGCGTATCGTTGCCTGGAATGGTGGACCTCGGCGACCAATCCCCCTGCGGTTCGCATATAGCCGAAATGAAGAAGACGATCCTGCGTCAGCACTTGCCTTGTTTGGTGATTTTTAACGAAGGTGGGCTGATTTTTCGCTCCAGCTGACAAGGGGCCACGTCACGCAGGTTGATCATGGCGCGAAGGAGGGGCGGCGGATCGGCAGTTCGACTAGGCTTGCTGATATTCTCGAGTGGATACGGTCTCTTTTTTCCTAAGGGGTGTGCGCGAGCGTTCCCGATCATTGTCTAGGCAGCCGTATAGTGTGGCCCCGCAGGAGAGGCTTGGCATGTGGCTGGAGACGTGGCTGAGCAGTCATGTGATTTTCGATGGCAGGATATACAAAGAGTATCCTTTGTATGTTTGTGTAATCGTCCGTTCGTTTCTATGCTCGCGGCTGTTCTCCCGCGGTCTCGTCCTTGACGTCAGTTTCTACGCGCCGGATCCCGGCGCACGGCTGACTGATGCCAGCGGGTGTCGTCTCTGACTCTCGACGAGCTTCCTTTTGGGGCGAAACTGAATCCATCAGGCAAACAGGAGTTTGCATTAGTTCAGCGCTTGCTTTGCGGGCTGATTTCGATGGGGTAGCCCTTCGGTAGTTCGCCCGGCGGACGAAAGATGCCAATCAGGCTCGGCGGTTTATTGCACTCGCTGTGATTTATGATGGTGCTGATCGTCCGTGATTGGGGCGTACGTTTCAACGAGTGCTACCCCGATGGGTTGATCGTGAGCGCTACGAACAGCC
>UCEZ01000024.1 GCA_900471525.1 Hyphomicrobiales bacterium
CAAGCCAGCTCTTGGGTATGTTCCAAAGCGGAGTAACAGACGAAGCGGAGCTGACCACGCGCCCGATCGCGATGGAATGTGCCCAACGCCACGAGTGACGGAGTAGCGCGCCGGGAATGGCGCCTGGCGGCAGTCGACACGCCCCGAGTTGGCACCTTAACGGCACGGAAGTCCGTGATCTTGCAGATACCGAAGGAACGTACGATGCGCAAGTCGCGGGCAGCGTAGACGAATTGGTCGCCATCCTCCTCGCTCAGTATCCGGGACACCAGGGTCACAACCCAGATAGCAGGTCGAGGTGTTTGGTGGACTGACTCCGCCACGTTTCAAGAGATTACCGCGTTAACCTCCGGCTAACCATATTGATTAAGACTGCGATAAATTATGTAAGGCCATTTTTTATTTCTGGAGGGCTGATTCAATGCGTTGGATCCCGGTAACGCTTACAAGCGGCAAGGCGACGATCGTTGATTTTTCTAAGGTCATGTATGCGACCGAAACCGACAATGGTTGCACTCTTCATCTGCAGCATGAAGCCATGCACGCGAGCGGGAAAGCGATACCACTGCCGCTCCACATTAGGCAGTCCCTTGATACGGTGACAAAGTCCCTTGCACGCCGGCGCTTCTTTTAATGGCCGAAGCATCAGCGGCTGCCGAATTGGCCTTCAAGGCCGAGGGCTCCGCATCTCTCACAACCCGAAGCCGTCAATATCGATCAGGCTGAGGTGTGGTTCGATCAGGTGATGAAGAGCCTCGCTACACCGATCCGATCGAATTCATACATGCCCTGTTGGGGCATCGTATTTTGCCCGATCGCGTGAGCTCTTTGATGATCGCCGAGTTGCTGTCAAGGAAGTAGCCGTGGACATCATTTTCGACGTGATAACTCGTTCGGTCAAAGGATCACGCTACTGGTGGCTCTGCCTCATCGTGATGATCGCCGTGGCGTTGGCTTACAACGCAGCGCAGATTTACACATGGCTCCAATGACCAAGCCGGGATCATAAATGACCCACTAATGATCTTGGGGCGATGGGACGTCTCATTTACCATTCATCCTTTGATCTACACCGTCGGCGAGAGATGGGGCAATGACCATATTTCATTTTGGAAAAGTGCTCAAACTCGTTCGATCGTTGAAGACTGCGCCGGTGCTGCGATCAAAAATAAGAATAGATACCCTTCGCCAATGCGGTAAAGACTTCGAAACTGCGTTCCCACTTTATCAGCAAATTCGCGATGCGATCGCCCACGCGGGCGAGTTCCTTCAGGCAGAGCAACTGAAGAGGCATGCCATAAAGGGCGAGATTATCATTGACGGGCTATATGAAGGATATGTTGGGCAGGGCAATTTCATTTCGAATCTCTCCGGTAGAAAATTCGGAACCACATTCGAGGGCGCCTACATAACCTACTCGGTAAGCGAAGAGACACACAGCGAATTGGTTGCGATAAAAGATCGGGTATATGAAGCCTACGCTCCAATCACCATTTAGTAAGCTCGTGCCGCCGCTGATGAGAGGTTTGTGTCCGGCATCAACCGGATGAACGCGTGATCCCGGCGTATCTGTCGCGGCATAGTTGGCGGACACCGTGCGATCAAAGACGCTGCCAAAGTCGATGCACTTGAGACGTGGACTGTTTTGAGCAGCCACAAACGCGATGGCCGCAGCGCGCAGGGCAACCGCCTTGGTTTCTTGGGTATTGTTCTCAAGAGGCGTGGGCGTGGTGATAATGACAGGCGTGTCGGGGTATCGGACCTTTGCCCAGTTCCAGAAGGCCAGAAGGTTCGCCGTGTAGGTCGCATCAGCAGCGGCGGCGATGGCGTCGTTGACCCCTACACTGTAGAAGATCACGTTTGCCCGCTCGACGCTGGCATACTCACCATCGATCCACGCCGCCCAATCGCTCGTTGTCGCGCCAGGCGCAGATTTCAGAACAGTGCGGATATCGTGGTCGAGGCTGCGAAGGTAGTTCCTTGCCAGAAAAGCCCACATCTTGGCCGTCTTCGTAGGCCCCGTGCCGTTGAGGATGCTGTCGCCGATAAACAGCGCGACCTTTTTGGCGCTGTAGTTGAGATCGTCCGTGATCGACCATCCGGTGACCGTGAGCGCCGCAGTGATGACATCGGTTCCGGGCGTGGTGCTGAGCATGTGCCGGACGCGGAAGACGACAACGCCGGACTGTAGTTGAAACCCTCTGAACAGATGTTTTACCGGGATAATGACCGGCACACTAGGAGTAAAGATATGCTGAGAGACGAAGCCGGGGCAGCGACCGTCAGTGGATGGGTCAATCATGATCTGACCGATGCAGGCCTGATTGCATGAGGCAATGATGTTGTCGATCCGGCCGACCTTGCCAATCTTCGGCAACGCAGGTGTCGTGGCGATGACGGTGTTAACCGCTCCGGCTGCAGGCGTGGCCGATCCATTGACGTAGAGGCGATCGTCGCTGTCGTATAGGTCGGGTCGATGAACGGCTTCGAGCATTCGAGGTCGCCGTTCGCCAAAGTCGTGCAGCCCGTGGCAAGCAGGATGGCCGTGGCTATAGCCAGGACGGCGAAAACGACATTCAGGATGTTGTGGAAGAGGTTACTGTTCATGGGAATTTCCTTTGGCACCTTGGTGGCGCTCACGTGGTTTCATTTCAAAGACATGTCTTTTTGAAATTCGCCTCCTCGCGGAACGAGCTAGAACGCTTCGACGTGAGGGTTAACCATGCTGCCGGCTTGCTACCGACTGAGTTTGTTTCAGAGTAATCGCTTGGCGAGTGAGCCGATTGATCTCAGCGAGGCGGCGCTCCGCGAGGCCCCCTTGATTGCGTCCGATTTCAACGAGGACCGGGTGAACTTCATCTGCAGGACAGTTGAGGAACACGGCCGCTGCGAAATGATGGATTCGCCCCGGAAGCCGCGTTTCGTCATCGAGAAGATCCTGCGATCCTAACAGCTAAGCCGCGGCCTTGGCTTCAAAGATCGCCCGCAGACGGGCAACGATGAGAGCATCGAATTCGCCGGTTTCTGCCAGGCCCGAAGCAAGCTGGAACGCCCTCACAGCGGCGCCGGCGGATACCGTCAACCGGCCCAAGGACGTAGCCGCCGCGTGTCAGAAGCCGCTGCAGATAGGCCGTGCGAGTGTCCGGGCCTTCCAGCACGGGAGTGCTATGCGGCTCCGGAGTGATCGGCGCGCAGGTTCCCTTGATATCGGCGGCCGGCAGGCCCTCTCCGTCGCCCATGGGATGACGTCGAAGCATGGGCACGCCTTCATGTGCTCGAATGGCTCGATGATCCCGTTGCCGTTCTTGTCCGGCGACAGGTCGCGATGGCCGCACCATTTGATGTCGGGAAAATCGACAGTCAGTTCACGCATGCGCCTTTCCAGCGTGGCGGGTTGCGCGTCGCGGATGGTGTTGAAGTCCGGCCGGTTGCTCGAATTGACGCCGTCGACCATCGACAGGCCGTAGGAGATTGAATTGAACCCTGCGACATGGGCGCCGATCGCCATCCTGCCCCGGCCCATCTCGGCCCGGCCGTCCGGAATGATAATCTCGTTGTAGCCGATGTCCGACCATCCTTGCGCCTTATGGATGGTGCGGATGCCGGCGGCGCCCTTATCCCAGCCGGGAGGCGTAGCAGTAACGTGTACGACGCCGAGCGTCGTCCGCTTGCGAACGGTCATGATGTACCTCTTTTTTTGGTGGATCGTTGCGCGCCATAGAGCGCTATCTTGAGCTGTCGCCCCGCAGCTCCGGCCCCAGAACTGAACGGCGGCACGAGGCCTGACCTGCGGAAACGCGATCAGGCCTCAACCATAAGGCCTGATGCCGAGCACACTTAAAAGTCGTATATTTTTAACAAATACCCCCTATCACAACCCCATGAGCTACGACTGGGACGGGAAGCGCGCAAAGCGGATGAACATCCTTCAGAGCATCGCTTTTGGCGTGATGATTGCGCTCGCATGCGCATTCCTGACTGTGGCAATCGGTGGCATCTGACAGGTACCGGCGGTGCCCCTCCAAGCCTCGTCCGCTTGCGAACGGTCGTGAAGATGTCCTTTGAAGTTGAAAGGCTGCTTGCCTGGTAGTAGGCAGTGCCACCGTCCGAAAGAGGCGGAACGGTCGAAGGCCTGGCTACTACTAATCGTCGCAGCTGCATGATGTGGTCGAAGCCAGGGCGATATCGCAAGACGACCTCTAGCGGGTCTATGGCTTCAGTCCTGACGTTGTGGCGGCAATCGATGCTGTCTCGCGTCGTCCGGGTGAAGCATATTTCGACTACATCAGCCGGGCTGCTGCCAACAAGATCGCCCGCACGATGGTACTGTCGATCATCAGGTATGATTGTCCCGGTCGGCCGTCAGCGCGTCGAAAACCCGCCCCCACACACACTGGCATGGCACCAGCGGCTGAGAACCTGCGGTGGACCGTCTTCCACTTGCCATAGCGCTCCGGCAAGTCCCGCCAGTGTGCGCCCGAGCGCAGGACCTACAAACATCCGTTGACGAACAACCGGTTGTCCGCACCCGTCCGACCCGGATCGCCGGCCTTGCCAGGCAGCAAAGGCGCAATTCTCGACCACTGCAACTCGTTCAACTCATATCGCTTCACCGCCACTAGACGTCTCCGTGCTTAACACGGTGTCCTATGAAGCAGCGATTAAGTGATTTGGGAATCCTGAATGTCGATCCGGCCTAGAGGATGAAGTCGCCCTTCACCAACTCGATGAGCTTGTCGAGACGGATTGAGAAGTCTGTCTGCTTGTCCCCATCAACATCACCGTAGATGTAGGTATCTCCGTTTGTGTTGGTGTATCGCAATTCTTGATTTTTGCCGCTGAAGGCTTTTTCCCCGATGAAAATGAACGCTTGATTGCCGGCTCTTTCGCTGTTGGCGTCAACGACGGACAGGTTGATCTTATCTCCATCGCTTCGGGAAAAGTCGTAGATCATATCCCGCGAGGCCATGGTGCTGTGGGTCTGTGACAGGTACAGGAAGCTATCCGCACCGGTTCCACCGTAAAGCTTGTCAGCGCCCACCCCACCATAAAGCTTGTCATTGCCGGCCCTGCCGACGAGCGCATTATCGCCATTGTTGCCGGTGAGAGAATTTCCAAGATCATTTCCGGTAGCGCTCGTGTTGAAAGAGCCTATCAGCGTAAGGTTCTCAACGTTACTCACAAGCGCGTACGAGATAGATGAGCGAACGCTATCGATGCCGTCGCCCCTGAACTCGAATACGGCATCGCGCGCGTTGTCGACATAGTAGATATCGTTACCTTTACCGCCGGCTATGATGTCTGAACCCGCGCCGCCATCAAGGATGTCGTCCCCACCGTTTCCCTTCAGCACATCGTCTCCGGCAAAAGCAAGCAACGTGTCGTCTTCAAATGAACCGATGATCGTATCTGCACCGGCGAAAATCGCGGTGCTGATTTCGGTGTCCGTGAGGTGTTGAAAATCGGAAACATTAAATGAAAAATTCTTTATAGTGTACCCGCCGCCGTCGTACACATCCATGCCAATATAAACCCAATGAAAGTATCGGAAATAACTCACTGTTCCATTGACACTCGAAACATCCGAACCTGAGACACCGTACTCAAAAGTACCTTCAAATCGGTTGAAGCTCCCTTTATCCACCGTGCCGTAGTCATACTGAATAAAGGATTCGTCATAAGTCACTGTCGGATCCCCAGCACTTTGGAAATCGGACGGAACCAGCGCTTCCCAGGATATTGTGCTCATATCCGTTCCGGACCGGAGTTCGTCAGGGGATGAAGCTATGAATTCTACCATGACAATTCCTCTTCTTGTCGTGAGCGCCAGGAGCCAGATTTGATCCTATAACGTTTACTTCTTTGATCCTATAACGTTTACTTCCTAGCAGCGCATTACAATTTACGATAGAGCCGAATTCAATATAGGTCGGGTCTTAGCCTCTGCAGTGGCGCCCTAACGCCAAAAGCGGCAGTGGTTTGCGACTGTGATCAATCGCCCTTTTTCAACTCCCGAAGATATTCATCGACTGCAACTGGCGCCAGCTTCCGAATGTTTTCCAGATAGGGCGATCCTTTTAGATCGACCGAAAGCTCGCGATAATTCCTGCCGACCGAAAAGATCACATTGTCATGCCGACCCTTATTGAAAAAGAACTCATAGCGCCCGCGAAGACGTTCCAACGGGATCGCGTATCGATAATCCGAGAGCCGGTAACATCCCGTTTCAACAAGGTTCGCGCCCTCGGTGAATATCTTCTGCCGAGTGTGCTGGAAGGCGAACAACAGCAGCACAACCGCTAACGGCAGAGCTGGTAACAACGAAAATCCTCGCGTTGCGAGTTTCATGTTTCGATCCCGCCATCCGGTGACTTCTGTAGTGACAGCACGACGAGCGGCGTTGAGAAAAAACCAGAGAAAAGCGGTAGCAAGAAGCGCGTAGAAGACCGTCCAACCTGCCGCGGCCTCACAGGAGAAATCCGACCATGCCGTGACATCAATGAGCATAATTTCCCGGAACGTCCTGTTTGTTGGCTGCCTGGGGCAAAATATATTAGGAAAGCGGACATTGAAATGTCTTGGTCGATCTGGCTTTCCACCCTTAAATCTGGGGAACGACGTGATTTGATCCACGTCTCATCGTCCAGCTTTCCGCCAACCGGCAGCGCGCGTCGGCCTCGGAACCAAACCACCGCTCCCCATATTCCGGTCTAATATTGGTGGCGCTGTAGTCCTCTTGGCCTGGGACGGGGAATATATGCGCCCCGTTGCTTATGCTTATGTTGCCTTTAATGCCGCAGGCGGGCTACGCGGTGATCGGCGAAAAACGGAAAGCCTGCATCCACGCCGCCGAGGCTGCCAAATTGCGCCCTAAAAATGCGACCTATGCCAAGCTGCAGAAGAAGCTCCAAGCAAGAATCTGACCATAAAATCATGCTCTCCTATTGATTGCCCTTGCGATTCTTTCCCTTTCATACCGGGGTCTTTTGTGCATGATACCGCTTGCATCGCCGGCGGCGGTGCGTGTTTTCGTGTTGCCCGACTGATGGATGGGCCGCTTTTCAGGGCACTCCGTCTGGAGCGGCCGATTTCATACATACAGGCATTTCATGGCTCGCACGTTCAAAACCATAGCCTTCGCCGCTTCCGCCACCGACGAGGCGCAGAAGGCTGCGGAGGAGCTGATCGCTCTCTACGGCCAGGAAGATCCAGCGGAAGCAGACGTGATCGTGGCGCTCGGCGGCGACGGCTTCATGCTGCAGACGCTGCACAAGACGATGAATTCGGGCAAGCTGGTCTATGGCATGAACCGGGGCTCGATCGGTTTCCTGATGAACCGCTATAGCACCGAGAACCTGCGCGAGCGCCTGGCGGAAGCCGTCGAAAATGCGTTCCGGCCGCTGGAAATGCAGACCGTCGACACGGAGGGCAAGCGCTTCCGGGCGCTGGCCATCAACGAGGTCTATCTGTTTCGCCAATCCTACCAGGCGGCAAAGCTCAGGGTCGTCGTCGACGGTCGCGTGCGGCTCGAGGAACTGATCTGCGATGGGGTGCTGCTCTCCACACCCGCCGGCTCGACAGCCTACAATCTCTCCGCCCACGGCCCCATTTTGCCTCTCGAAGCGCCGCTTCTGGCGCTGACGCCGGTCAGTCCTTTCCGGCCACGACGCTGGCGCGGCGCGCTGTTGCCCAACAAGGTTACCGTCGACATCGCCATTCTCGAGCCCGACAAGCGTCCGGTCAACGCCGTTGCCGATCATATCGAGGTCAAGTCGGTGGTCCAGGTCCGCATCGCCGAATCGGAGAACATCACGGCGCATATCCTTTCGGACCCCGATTATTCCTGGTCGGACCGCATTCTCGCGGAGCAGTTCTCCAACTAGACGCACGCGTTTCGCATCGTGCTTCCCGCAATCTCTTGAACTGGAATCGATTTCGGCCGAAAGTCGTGCCAGGTTTCAATGTGCCTCGGCGCCCGCAAGGGATGCGGGCACCGAGCATCCGGCTTTTCAAGTACGCTCCCAAAAGGCAAAGACGATGCTCCAGATTCGACATTTCAGCGCAGCCAGTGCGCTTTCGCTTGACCGGAAGATGGCGTCACAACCGACTGCGGATGGCCGATTCAGCCGGGCAGCACCTCTTTTCATCAGGGGTATTGCAGCCTGTTTTCTGATGCTGCCTTTGATAACCGGGGCACCGGCCCAAGCGGACGATACTGTCCTGATGCCAGCAAATATCATTTTCGTCATGAGCACCGGATATTGGGAGGAAAGCGGCGATCCTCTCAACGTACTCGATCCGAACGCCACCAAATCGACAGAAAATCAATCGAATGCGCCGGCACAACGCGGTTACTACAAGCTCGTGGCGGTGCGTCAGCCGGAAGGCAACGCCCATGTCTTTCTGCAGCAAATCGCTCTGGACGCCTCCGGACCAAAGGTGATCTCTTCGGCGGAACTTGAAGAATTTTCGTCCATGAAGGTCTACGTCACGGATATCAGGCCAGAAACCTCCGACGGTGTTGCGCGGCAGCCCGGACTCTTTGCCACCGTCTATCTGAAGACCGACCCAACGGCGACGGAGTCGGAGACCTGGACAGTGCTGATCGACGACATCGGCGACATCAAGGTCGAGCGCGAGACGAACTGACGGGCTGCAAGAGCCAAAGGAAAAGCCGGGCGATCGATGCGCCCGGCTTTTCCCACTAAGACGAATGGCGTCAGATCGGCTTATGCCAGATCGTCGACCACAGCATCGGCGCCGCCGTTGACGCGGTGGGCAAGTGCCGCTTCCATGAACTCATTCAGGTCGCCGTCGAGCACATCGTCCGGCGCAGTGCTGGCGACTCCGGTGCGCAAGTCCTTGACCAGCTGATAGGGCTGCATGACGTAGGACCGGATCTGGTGTCCCCAGCCGATATCGCTCTTGGAGGCCGCTTCCGCATTGGCTGCGTCTTCGCGCTTCTTGAGCTCCGCTTCATAGAGACGGGCGCGCAGCATGTCCCAGGCCTTGGCCTTGTTCTTGTGCTGCGAGCGCTCCTGCTGGCACTGCACGACGATGCCGGACGGCATGTGCGTGATGCGCACCGCCGAGTCGGTAGTGTTGACGTGCTGGCCGCCAGCGCCCGACGAACGGTAGGTGTCGATACGGCAGTCGCTTTCGTTGATGTCGATCTGGATCGAATCGTCGATCACGGGATAGACCCAGATGGACGAGAACGACGTGTGACGGCGGGCGTTGCTGTCGAACGGCGAAATCCGCACCAGACGATGAACGCCCGATTCGGTCTTCAGCCAGCCATAGGCATTGTGTCCCTTGACGAGCAGCGTCGCAGACTTGATGCCGGCTTCTTCGCCGTCATGGACTTCCATGAGCTCGACCTTGTAGCCCTGACGTTCGGCCCAGCGGGTATACATGCGCAAAAGGATGTTCGCCCAGTCCTGGCTCTCGGTGCCGCCGGCGCCAGAATGGACTTCCAGATAGGTGTCGTTGCCATCGGCTTCGCCGGACAGCATCGCCTCCACCTGGCGGCGCGCCGCTTCGGTTTTCAGCACCCTGAGCGCGTCCTCGGCTTCCTTGACGATATCGGCGTCGCCCTCTTCCTCACCAAGTTCGATAAGGTCGATGGCGTCCTGCATCTGCTGCTCGAAAGCCCGCACGCTGTTGATGCCGTCGTCGAGTTGCTGGCGCTCGCGCATCAGCTTCTGTGCTTCGGCAGCATCGTTCCAGAGGTTCGGATCCTCCGCCTTGTTGTTCAACCAGTCCAGCCGTCTTACCGCCTGATCCCAGTCAAAGATGCCTCCTCAGCAGGCTTATGGCCTGCTTGATTTCGTCGACGATATTCTCGATTTCAGTCCGCATGGTCCTGCTTCTTGCGCTCGGATGGAAATGTGCGCCGTGAATAACGACGCCTGCCGCTTATGTAAAGACCGGCAGGCGTCAGGAAAGGTGGAGGATGACGTTAAAACAGGCCGCTTGAACCGCGGTTGATGGCGTCATTGGCCTGGGGCGAAGCCTTCAGGATTTCCTCCGGCGGAATATATTGGTCGGCACCGCCGATGACGGAGAATGTATCGGCCGGGCCGGTGCCAGGCTTGAACGCCTCGATGATCGTATCCGGATCGCCTTCGGCGGCGGCCATTCCGGTCTTGCGGTTGACGGGGATGAGGCTCATGCCTTCGGGCACGACGAACTTGACCGGGCGCGAACCCTGCATCGCAGCCTGCATGAAATCGTTGAACACGGGCGCCGCGAGACCGCCACCCGTCGCGCCGCGTCCAAGCGGCGCCGGGCTGTCGAAACCGAGATAGAGCCCGGCGACCATATCCGGCGTATAACCGACGAACCAGGCGTCCTTCTCGTCATTGGTGGTGCCGGTCTTGCCGGCTACGGGACGGTCCAGCTTGATCTTGCCGGCGGCGGTACCACGCTGGACGACACCTTCCATCATCGAGGTGATCTGATAGGCAGTCATCGGATCGAGAACCTGCTCGCGGTTGTCGGTCAGAACCGGTTCTTCCTGATCTTCCCAATCGGCAGCATTGCAATTGTCGCAGGTCCGCTCTTCATGACGGAAGATGGTCTTGCCATAGCGGTCCTGAATGCGGTCGATCATCGACGGCTTGATCTGCTTGCCGCCGTTGGCGAGCACGGCATAGGCCGACACCATGCGCAGCACCGTCGTTTCGCCTGATCCGAGGGACATAGCCAGCACCGGCAGCATCTTGTCATAGATGCCGAAACGCTCGGCATATTCGGCAACGAGGTTCATGCCCATGTCGTTGGCAAGCCGCACCGTCATCAGGTTGCGTGATTTTTCGATACCGAGGCGCAGTGTCGAGGGGCCGGCCGAGCCGCCGCCGTAGTTTTCCGGGCGCCAGACCTGACCGCCGGTGACAAGCTCGAAGGGCGCATCGAGAATGACGGATGCCGGCGTATAGCCGTTGTCGAGCGCCGCCGCATAGACGAACGGCTTGAAGGACGATCCCGGTTGGCGCATCGCCTGCGTCGCGCGGTTGAACTCCGACTGTCCGTAGGAGAAGCCGCCGGCCATGGCGAGCACGCGGCCGGTCTGCGGGTCCATGGCGACAATGCCGCCCTGCACCTTTGGTGGCTGGCGCAGGCGATACTCGCCCGCTTCCTCTGTCGCCTCGACATAGACGACGTCGCCGGGACCGACAACGCCTTCTGGCGACTTTGCCGACTTGCGATCTCCGGTCGACGAGCGATAGGCCCATTGCATGTTCTTTGCAGCGATGTGCCCGGTCAAGCGATCGGCGCCAACCTTGCCGCCGCCATCCTTTTCAGGCTGAATGCCGATTTCGGCACCGTTCTCGTCAACCGAAAGCACGACGGCGAGCTTCCATTCCGGCACGTCGGCGAGCGCCTCGAGCTTGCCAAGCGGCTCACCCCAGTCTCCGCCGATCTCGATCGTCTTCAGCGCACCATGGAAGCCGCGGCGTTCATCATAGGTCACCAATGCGTTCTGCAGCGCCTTGCGCGCTTCGACCTGCAGCCGCGGGTCGAGCGAGGTGCGTACGGACAGGCCACCTTCGTAGAGAGCATTGTCCCCATAGCGCTGGATGATCTGACGGCGAACCTCTTCGGCGAAGTATTCCGACGCAAACAGGTGGGAACCGCCGCGTCGAACGGTAACGCCGAGCGGCTGCTTCTTGGCCTCATCGCCGTCGGCCTTGGTCACATAGCCATTCTCCACCATACGGTCGATGACCCAGTCGCGCCGCTCGATCGCTGCCTTTTCGCGGCGGAACGGATGGTAGTTGGATGGTCCCTTCGGCAGCGCGGCCAGATAGGCCGTTTCGGCAATCGTCAGCTCCGTTACCGACTTGTCGAAATAGGTGAGTGCCGCACCGGCGATGCCATAGGAATTCAGCCCGAAGAAAATCTCGTTGAGATAGAGTTCGAGAATACGATCCTTGCTGTAAGCCTGCTCGATGCGGAACGACAGAATGGCTTCCTTGACCTTGCGGTCGATCGTCTGGTCGGCGGACAGAAGAAAGTTCTTGGCGACCTGCTGGGTGATCGTCGAGGCGCCGACGGGGCGGCGGCCGGAGCCGAAGTTCTGCAGGTTGACGGTAATGGCGCGTGCGAGACCGGTGATGTCGACGCCCGGATGCTGGTAAAAATTCTTGTCTTCGGCTGAGATGAAGGCTGCCTTGACGCGATCAGGAATAGCCTGGATCGGCAGATAGAGGCGGCGCTCGCGGGCGTATTCGGCCATCAGTGCGCCGTTGCCGGCATGCACGCGCGTCGTTACCGGCGGCGCATAGCTGTTGAGAACCTCATAATCGGGCAAATCCTTGGTGACATGGCCAAGATAAATGGCCGCTGCCGCAGCCACGCCGAGCACCAGGAATGCGCCAATGCCGAAGAAATATCCAATCAGTCTGATCATCAGCCAGATACCGGTATCCTGTTGTCGTTTCTCTGTGCGGAGCACGCGTTCCCGGTGGGCCTACCCCGCACCTCGCTCGAATGCAATCACGCCTACGAATTAAACAACGAATGAAGGTCGCGACCGGATGGTCGGCGGCACCTCTTCCGCGTTACGAGTTTACGATCGGTCACCGTCTTTCAGATCATCAATCGCACAATTCAGGTTTCCGGATAGCGACCGGATTGTGAGTAAAATAGGGCTTGCGGTGTATTAAACGTAAGCCATCCCCTTGAAAACGATATCGCTGTTACCGCGGCGACACAAATCACAACAAGCGTTATTGCCTGCCAAAGCCCGGGAACATCGAAGGGCGAGCCCCTTAAACGCCGTACTCAGCCGCCGTTTGCCACTGCCCCGCCTCGATAATTGCGCACGGCAACAGCCAGGAGACCTGCAACCTTCCGACGCCAGACCGGATCAACAAGCAGCTTCTCGTCTTGCTTGTTGGACAAAAAACCAAGTTCAAGCAGAATCGACGGCACGTCAGGCGCCTGCAGGACGCGGAAGCCGGCGTGACGGTGCGGATTGTTGATCAGGTTGATCTGCCCCTCGAAAGAGGAAACGACGGAGCGCGCCAGATTGACGGAGAACGCCTGCGTTTCGCGCCGCGTCAGATCGATGAGAATGTCAGCGACCTCCGCCGGTTCGCTTTTGAAGGCGACGCCGGCAATCTCGTCGGACAGGTTTTCACGCTCGGCGAGGTTGGCGGCAAGATGGTCGGATGCCTTGTCCGAGATGGTGTAGACCGTGGCGCCGCGAATATCACGCTGTTTCAACGTATCGGCGTGAATGGAAATGAACAGGTTGGCGCCGTGCTGGCGGGCGATCTGCACCCGCTCCGGCAAGGACAGGAATTCGTCCTTGTCCCGCGTCAGGAACGCCTTGACGCCACTCTCCTTGTTGAGGGTCTCGACAAGTTCCCCTGCGAAGGCAAGCGTAACGCTCTTTTCCTCCATCTTGGTGTCGCTGCCGATCGCCCCGGTATCGATCCCGCCATGCCCGGCATCGATCGCCACGACGAACGACCCGGTGGCCGACGGCTCCACCACCCGGCCGGTTTTCGTCGATGCTACGGTGCCCGTCCACTTCTGCTCTTCGAGAAGAGCAGAGAAACGCTCCTCGGTCACCCGCTCCGCGTCGAGCACCAGACGGAATCCTTTGCCGTCCTCGTCGGCCTTCACATCGGCGACAGTGATCGCCACCGGTTTGTTCGCCGTCAGGACTACGCGTGAACTGCCGGCGCCCATGGCGCCATAGCGGATTTCCGTAAACAGCCCCCTCGCCTTCAAGTCTTCCGGCTTCAAGCCGAACGATGTCTCGGGCAGATCGACGATGACGCGAGCGGGATTTGCGACGTAGTGGACGAAGAAAACCGGCTTGCGATCGAAGTCGATCACCACTCTGGTGCGAGCGTCATCGCCGGCTATCCGGGCGCCATAGGCGAGCAACGGTGCATCGGCTGCATAGGCACCCAGCGCCGAGCACAGGCAGAAAAGGCCAAGCAGGCATCGCCGCATCATCGCAGATAGGAACAAATCCGCTTTCCCTTGTCACCAACGCCCGTCAGATACCCGAAGGACGCATCATTGATAACCGATTGCGACATCCCATTTCAGGGCATCGCCGATGCACATGACGAACTGCCGCTCCAACTATCCATGACGCCATATGGTTAACCGAACCTTGCTTGCCGCGCCCAAGGCACATCTGCCGCTGTCTTCCAACTCAAGAAATACAGATCGAGGCGACCAAAAACCGGCACTCCGGCAGTACACACCCCGACAACCGAATCAATCAATATTATGGCCGTTCCGGCTTTTCCCTTGCCATTGTGACATAGAAAACATAAAAGCTTCACAGGGAGAAAGTGTTGACGGGATAGAATCGACGACCGGCAGCCAAAGGGTTTTTAAAGCCTTGGCGCCAGAGCGTGATCGGGACGGGTAAAACCGCTTCAACGCAGATCATGTCTCGGACAAGCAGTCGCGCTTCATCCGCCGTCGCTCCACTTTTTCCTCGCATGCTGAATCGTGAAATTCCGGCGGTGGCCGGAGCGTTTATGGTGACGATCACCGAAGGCCCGTGACCGGGCACATTCATCGGGCCTTCAGGGCCTAGTACATTGGCATTCTTGTTTGGTCATTGACGTTGTCCCAGCAGTATCGGTCAGAAGTAAATAGGCCCCGGAACAAAACCGTTCCGGCTGCCGTCTGGCTGTTGGACCATCTCCCCGACCCTACAGGAACATTCACATCCGGCGAAAAACCTGAGCTGCATGGAAAGTCTCCTCCGGGACTCGATTTTCCTGCCGTTTTACAGGTGCGCCGAGGAGCACCACCCACATGGCAGAGAAAATGCTTATCGACGCGTCTCACGCTGAAGAGACGCGCGTCGTTGTCGTACGCGGAAACCGCATAGAAGAATTCGACTTCGAATCCGAACACAAGAAACAGATCCGCGGCAATATTTACCTCGCAAAAGTCACGCGCGTGGAACCGTCGCTGCAGGCCGCGTTTGTCGATTATGGCGGCAATCGCCACGGCTTCCTGGCTTTCGCCGAAATTCACCCCGACTACTACCAGATTCCCCTTGCCGACCGGCAGGCCCTGCTGAGGCAGGAAGCCGAGGAAGCACGCCGTGACGACGACATCGAGCATGTCGAGACCGGGACGGATCTTGGCCCCGATTCCGAAGAGGAAACGGTAGAGACGACGGAAGAAAACGTTGTCGAGGTTGTTGAGAGCGCTCCCGAGCCGGTCGAGGCATCGGAAGCGGCTGTTGAGGCCGAGGAAAAGCCGAAAGCCAAGGCCAAGCGCCCGCGCCGCACCAAGAAGGCAGCTGCGGCGGAAGCCGAAGCGGCCGTAGCCGACGCGGATGGCGAAGAAAGCTCCGGCGGCGAAATGGCCGCTATGGTCGACACCGACAGCATTTCGGAAGACACCCGCGGTCGCCGCAACAACGATGATGAAGATGATGACGATGGTCATCATGAAGAAAAGGAAGTGATCGAATCCGTCGGCGCCGAAGACGCCATGGAAGAGGTTCCGGATCGCCAGGTCAACCGTCGTCCGCGCAAGCAGTACCGCATCCAGGAAGTTATCAAGCGCCGGCAGATCCTGCTCGTGCAGGTGGCCAAGGAAGAACGCGGCAACAAGGGTGCGGCACTCACCACCTATCTGTCGCTCGCAGGCCGTTACTCGGTTCTCATGCCGAACACGGCGCGCGGCGGCGGCATTTCCCGCAAGATCACCAACCTGCCTGACCGCAAGCGCCTGAAGGAAATCGCCCGCGCGCTCGACGTGCCGCTGGGCATGGGCGTCATCCTGCGCACCGCCGGTGCCAACCGCACCAAGGTCGAGGTCAAGCGCGACTTCGAATATCTGATGCGCCTGTGGGAAAACGTCCGCACGCTGACCTTGTCCTCGACAGCGCCCTGCCTCGTCTATGAGGAAGGCAGCCTGATCAAGCGCTCGATCCGCGACCTTTACAACAAGGACATCAGCGAGATCATCGTTGCCGGCGAAGAGGGCTACAAGGAAGCCAAGGGCTTCATGAAGATGCTGATGCCGAGCCACGCCAAGGTGGTTCAGCCCTACCGCGACGTTCACCCGATCTTCTCCCGCTCGGGCATCGAAGCCCAGCTCGACCGCATGCTGGTGCCGCAGGTAACGCTGAAGTCCGGCGGCTACATCATCATCAACCAGACCGAAGCGCTGGTGGCGATCGACGTCAACTCCGGCCGTTCGACTCGCGAACATTCGATCGAAGACACGGCGCTCCAGACGAACCTTGAAGCCGCTGAAGAAGTCGCCCGCCAGCTGCGCCTGCGCGACCTTGCCGGTCTCGTGGTTGTCGACTTCATCGACATGGAAGAAAAGCGCAACAATCGCGCTGTCGAGAAGCGACTGAAGGATCATCTGAAGAACGACCGCGCCCGTATCCAGGTCGGACGCATCTCGCATTTCGGTCTGCTCGAAATGTCGCGCCAGCGCATTCGTGCATCGGTGCTTGAATCGACGATGCAGACCTGCCCGCATTGCAACGGCACGGGTCATGTGCGTTCGCAGTCCTCCGTTGCCCTGCATGTCCTGCGCGGCGTCGAGGAGTATCTGCTGAAGAACACCACCCACAACATCACCGTGCGTACGACGCCGGATATCGCGCTGTACCTCTTGAATCACAAGCGGGGCACGATCGTCGATTATGAAGAGCGTTTCGGCGTTCAGATCATCATCGAGGCGGATGCCCATGTCGGTGCCCAGCATTTCGCCATCGATCGTGGCGAAGCCGTCGAGAACCCGGTCAAGATCGAACAGATCATCCAGTTCGAGCCTGAAATCGACGAAGACGATGATATCGTCATCGAAGAGGACATCGAGGACGAAGAAGAGGTTGTGGCGGAAGCCAAGCCGGAACGTGCCGAGCGGGCCGAGCGCAGCGAACGAGCACCTGCCGAGCAGAGTGACGACCAAGGTAACCGCAAGCGCAAGCGCCGCCGGCGCCGGCGTGGTGGCCGCCCGGGCGGCGAGCAGGGTGCTGAAGCCGGTGCCCGCTCCGACGACGCATCGGATGAGGATGGCGACGAGGACGAAGCCGACGACGTTGCAGCACAGGCCGGTGCCGAAGACGCACAGGAAGCAGGCCTGAGCGAAGAAGAACGCCAGAAGCGCAAGCGCCGCCGTCGCGGCAAGCGCGGTGGCCGCCGCAATCGTCCCGACGAGGCAGAAGGTGAGAACCTTGCTGCTGGCGGTGAAGCGGACAGTGAAGATGGTTCGGCAAACGGAGCGGAAACGCCGGTTGCCGAGGAAACGGTTGCTGCCACGACGGACGCAGCCGAGGATCTCGTTGACGCTCCGGCGGTTGCCGAAGAAGAAGCAAAGCCCGCCAAGCCGAAACGCAGCCGCAAGAAGGTTGTGGCCGCTGAAGAGGCCGTTGTCGAGAAAGCTCCCGTGGCGACCGCTGATGCGGATGCCCAGGCTGCTGTGGAAGCGACACCGGAACAGGTTTCCGTTGCCGAAGAACCCGTCGTCGAAAAGGCTGCGGCGTCGCTCGAAGAAACAAAGCCGGTGCGGGCCAACCGCGATATCGATGCGATCGCCAGCGAGCCCGTGGTCAAATCGTCCACAGTCAAGAAAGACGATGGCGATGGCGATGGCGAGCCGGCAAAGCCCAAGAAGGGCGGCTGGTGGCAGAAGCGCGGCTTCTTCTGAGCCGTACCTGAAAATTGACACATGAAAAAACCGGCCAAGCGATTGGCCGGTTTTTTCGTTTCCGCATGTGTTGCGTCAGGTGTTCCATAAGTAACAGCGAAAATACGATTCATGCGGCAGATTGTGCTTCACTGGGTGGGGTGGGCTCGCCCAGCGTCAACCAGAGGAGGCAATCATGCGACATTTCCCTGTCGCCGCAGCGCTTGTCGCCATCCCGGCGATTTCCCTTGCCGCAACGTCGCAGGCCGAGGAGCACGGACGACGACGTCACAATGACTATTACTACAATAGCTACGACACGGCTTATGAACCCGTCTGCGTCATCCGCAAGATCCGCACCACGGACGATAAGGGCAACCCTGTCACCAAAACGGTTCGGATTTGCCGCTAGCAAGCCAATCAGCCGAGTATTGCGCGTCCGCTGGACGCGCATTGGCTCTCAACCACTCCACAGCCCTTCCCCCATCTTGAAGACTTGAATCAAGGTCATCAAGGCTTGAATCCGAAAGCCTGCGCAATCATCTGATATCGTTACGATATCATGCCAGCCAGCGGGCAATGCGATCCATCGCCTCGATCATGTCTGCCTCCGCCCCCGCATAGGAAAACCGCATCGTGCGATGTCCTTCCAAGGGGTCGAAATCCAGCCCTGGCGTTGCCGCGACGTTGATCTCGGCCAGCATCTTCCTGGCGAAATCCATACTGTCATTGGTGAAGCGACTGACATCGGCATAGGCATAGAAGGCGCCATCCATCGGCGAGGCGATGGTAAAGCCGATTTCCGGCAGGCGCTTGAGCAGAAGGTTACGGTTGGCGGCATAGGAGGCCTTGTAGACATCGAGTTCCGCCTCGCAGCCAAGGGCAGCTTCCGCCGCGATCTGCGACAGTTCCGGCGGCGAGATATAGAGGCTCTGGGCGATCCGCTCGAAGGCGCGAACCTGGCTCTCCGGCAGCACCATCCAGCCGATCCGCCAGCCGGTCATGCAATAATATTTCGAGAAGGAGTTGATGATCACCGCCTCATCGGTGACGCTGAGCGCAGTGGTCTCCTCCCCCGCAAATGTCAGGCCGTGATAGATCTCGTCAGATATGAAGGCGATGCCGCGATCATGGCAATAGTCGGCCAATGCCTTCAGTCCCGCCTTACCGGTGACGGTACCGGTCGGATTGGCCGGGCTTGCAAGCAGAACGCCATCCAGCGGCTTCCCGGCCTTTGCCGCAGCGGCTTCGAGGCTTTGCGGCGTCAGCGTGAAACCGCTTTCGGCATCCGCCTCGACCTCGACGACCGTCAGACCCAGCGCCGCAAGGATATTGCGATAGGCCGGGTAGCCCGGCCGGGCGATGGCAACGCAGTCGCCGGGGTCGAACAGAGCCAGAAATGCCAGGTTAAAGCCTGCCGATGATCCCGTCGTTACCGCAACGCGCTGCGGCTCTATATCGACGCCATAACGCGCGCGATAATGCTGCGCGATCGCGATCCTGAGTGATGATGTTCCCAGCGCATCGGTGTAGCCAAGTCGGCCGTGCCCGAGCGCCGTTCGCGCCGCCTCCAGTGCCGCCGCGGGTGCGGGATGGCTTGGTTGGCCCACCGCCATGGAGATGACAGGATAGCCCGCTTCGCGGCGCTTGGTGGCCTCGGCCAGAACATCCATGGCATGGAAGGGTTCGACGGAACTGCGGGCGGAAAGAGGCTTCAACGGCACATCCTCGATGTTTTCGACATTTCAGGCATGTGCCTGATCGCAAAGGCCTTCACAAGTGCGCGAGCGCCGCATTTCCGCCGATTTTGCAGTTTCGTTTGGCGCCGCGCCACCCTATGCTTGGTAACGATATTCTGTTGTCCTTCAAACAAGCCTGTTGACCTGGCCTTAGCACTTGAACGACAGACTGCACCAGAGAAAGACAACGAGGACGACATGGCATTCAGCGCCCGAAAGATCATCGCCGCAACACTCATCCTGCTTTCGGCGAACACCGCACTGCCTCAAGGAGCGTATGCGCTGGATGCCAAGCAAAAGCAGGAGATCGGCGATTTCATCAAGGAATACCTTGTCGCCAATCCGGAAATCCTCTTGGAAGCGCAACAGGCGCTGAAGAAGAAGCAGGCCGACGAGCAGGCGCAGCAGGCGCAGGCTGCCATTACCGACAATGAAAAAGCCATTTTCCAATCACCCTACGATGTCACGCTCGGCAACCCGAACGGCGACGTCACCATCGTCGAGTTCTACGACTATAATTGCGGCTACTGCAAACGCGCCCTGTCCGACATGGAAACCATCCTCGAAAAAGACAAGAACGTCCGCTTCGTGCTGAAGGAATTGCCGATCCTCGGCCCGGACTCGATGGCCGCTCACAAGGTCAGCACCGCCTTCCGGGCAATTGCGCCGGAGAAATACGGAGACTTCCATCGCGCCCTGCTGGGTGGTGAGGACCGGGCCAACGAGGAAACGGCAATGGCCGTTGCCACCGGCCTCGGCGTGTCCGAGGCGGATCTCCGCAAGAAGATGGACGAGAACACCCAGGACGATGCCGTCAAGGAAGTCTACACGCTTGCCAACAGTCTCGGCATTACCGGCACGCCCTCCTATGTTGTTGGCAAGGAAGCCGTCTACGGTGCGGTCGGTGCCGAAGAAATTGAAACGAAAGTCACGAACGTCCGTACCTGCGGCAAGACCGTCTGTTAAGCCTGACTTTTCAGGCCAGGCGCGTCATGGCTTGTGGACAAATATTGCCGAGGACCAAAGGGCTTTTCCTTGGCAGGCCATCCGTCTATAGGTAACGCTCGATTATCGGACCCGATCCCTTATGCCATCGACTATTTTCGTGCTGAACGGCCCCAACCTCAACGCGCTCGGCAAACGTGAGCCCGGGATTTATGGCGGGCAGACTCTAGCCGACATCGAGGCGATGTGCGTGGCGCATGGCAAGACGCTCGGTCTTGATGTCGTCTGCCGCCAGAGCAACCACGAAGGCGATCTCGTCGACTGGTTTCACGAGGCCGGCAGCGTCGCCCAGGGCATCGCTATCAACGCCGGCGCCTATACACACACTTCCATCGCGCTCCACGATGCTGCAAAGGCGATCGGCATTCCGGTCGTCGAAGTGCACCTTTCCAATGTGCACGCCCGCGAGGAGTTCCGGCACAAATCGATGCTGGCACCCGCCGCGAAAGGCGTGATCTGCGGTTTCGGCGCCGACAGTTACATTCTCGCGCTCAATGCGCTAAAGACACTCACGCAACAGACGAAATAAAAAGAACACGAGGCTCATATCCATGGCTGACAAGAAACCCGGCATCGACCAGTCGCTGATCCGCGATCTCGCCAACATCCTGAATGAAACCGATCTCACCGAGATCGAAGTGGAACAGGATGACCTGCGTATCCGCGTCTCGCGCGCCGGCACACCGCAATACGTCTCCGCTCCGGTTCCCGCCGCAGCACCGGTTCAGGTGGCGTCAGCCGGCGTTGCTGCAGTCTCCGCCGTGGAAACCGCAAGAACTTCGAAGAACGCTGTGTCCGCGCCGATGGTCGGCACGGCCTATCTCTCGCCAGCTCCGGGATCGCGTCCGTTCATCGAGGTCGGCGCTGCCGTCAAGGAGGGCCAGACCATCCTGATCATCGAGGCCATGAAGACGATGAACCAGATTCCGGCACCGCGCTCCGGCAGGGTCACGGAAATCCTCGTTGAAGACGGCGCGCCGGTCGAATACGGCGAAGCGCTTGTTGTCATCGAATAGGCCGGCAGAGATGATTTCAAAGATCCTCATCGCCAATCGCGGCGAAATCGCCCTTCGGGTGCTGCGCGCCTGCAAGGAACTCGGCATCGCAACTGTCGCGGTTCATTCGACCGCCGACGCAAATGCGATGCATGTGCGGCTTGCCGACGAGAGCGTGTGCATCGGCCCGCCGCCCTCGCGCGACAGCTATCTGAACATCCATCAGATCGTCGCCGCCTGCGAGATCACAGGCGCCGATGCCGTGCATCCAGGCTACGGATTTCTGTCGGAGAATGCCAAGTTCGCCGATATTCTCGATGCGCACGGCATTACGTTCATCGGCCCGACCGCCGATCACATCCGCATCATGGGCGACAAGATCACCGCGAAGGAAACGGCAAAGGCACTCGGCATTCCGGTCGTGCCCGGTTCGGCCGGCGAGGTAAAGCCCGAGAACGCGCTGGAGATTGCTCGTCAGATCGGCTTCCCGGTGCTGATCAAGGCGACAGCCGGCGGCGGCGGACGCGGCATGAAGGTGGCAAAGAACGAGGACGAGTTGTCCGAAGCGGTTTCCACTGCGCGTTCCGAGGCGCTGGCTGCCTTCGGCAACGACGCCGTCTACATGGAAAAATACCTCGGCAAGCCGCGCCATATCGAAGTCCAGGTCGTCGGCGACGGTGAAGGCAACGCCATTCATCTCGGTGAACGCGACTGCTCGCTGCAGCGTCGCCACCAGAAGGTCTGGGAAGAAGCCAATTCGCCGGCACTCAATGTCGAGCAGCGGATGAAGATCGGCGAAATCTGCGCCGATGCCATGCGCAAGCTGAAATACCGCGGCGCCGGCACGATCGAGTTTCTCTACGAAAACGGCGAGTTCTTCTTCATCGAGATGAACACCCGCCTGCAGGTCGAGCATCCGATCACCGAAGCGATCACCGGCATCGACCTCGTGCACGAGCAGATCCGTGTCGCGTCCGGCGGCGGCCTGTCGGTGACGCAGGACGAGATCGTCTTTTCCGGCCATGCCATCGAATGCCGCATCAATGCCGAGGATCCGCGCACCTTCGTGCCCTCTCCCGGCACGATTACGCATTTCCATGCGCCCGGCGGTCTTGGCGTTCGCGTCGATTCGGGCGCCTATCAGGGCTACAAGATCCCGCCGTACTACGACAGCCTGATCGGCAAGCTGATCGTGCACGGGCGCACCCGAGTCGAGTGCATGATGCGCCTGCGCCGCGTCCTCGATGAATTCGTCATCGACGGCATCAAGACGACGCTGCCGCTGTTCCAGGACCTGATCAACAATCAGGACATTGCCAACGGCGACTATGATATCCATTGGCTGGAAAATTACTTGGCCCAGCCGGCCGAATGAGGTTTTGAATGAAAGGGACCCGCAGCAGGCAGCCGGACATCACACCGGATTTGCTGTTGCGGGCCTATTCCATCGGCCTTTTCCCGATGGCCGACAGCGCTGACGACCCCGAACTCTTCTGGGTCGAGCCGGAACTGCGCGGCATCATCCCTCTCGACGATTTCCACATCTCGAAAAGCCTTGCGAAGACGATAAAACGTGCGCCCTTCGATATCCGATACGACACGGCCTTCGAGGACGTGATGAAGGGCTGTGCTGCCCCTGCCCCGGATCGCCCGACCACCTGGATCAATGCCAAGATCCTCTCGCTCTATGCGACGCTGCACAAGATGGGCCACGCGCACTCGGTGGAAGCCTGGGACGGGGATGAACTTGTCGGCGGGCTCTACGGCGTGTCGCTCGGGTCTGCCTTCTTCGGCGAAAGCATGTTCTCGCGCCGCACCGACGCCTCGAAAATCTGCCTCGTCCACCTGGTCGAGCGCCTGCGCAAACGCGGTTTCAAATTGCTGGACACGCAGTTCACCACGGAGCACCTGAAAAGCTTTGGCGCCGTCGACGTGCCGAAGACGCGCTACGAAAAGATGCTGGCTCGGGCGATTGCTTCGCCGCATCTGCCATTTTAACCAATGATGTTGATTGAGACATCCTCCAGTTGAATATCTCTGTTTCCATAAGCTACTGATAGCTTGGAGATAGGGGACCAATTGAATGTCAAAAAAGTTTATTGTTTCAGCGGCCTTGCTGCTGCTGTCGTGCACATTTGCCGAGGCAAAGACCTACCGTGAAATCTTCGGGAGCGAAGCGGAGCTTCCGGCCGAGCTGAAAATGCTGGTTGAATCCCTCGACTACAAGCAGGGCATCGTCGACCTTCCGCTTGCGCACGCCAAGTTGAACGTCCCGGCGGAATTCTATTTCCTCGATCAGGCCGACGCGGCGCGCGTCCTAACCCAGCTTTGGGGCAATCCGCCCGCCGCTGCCGAGGGAAGCCTCGGAATGATTTTTCCGGTCAAATATGCGCCGGATTCATCGAACTCGTGGGGTTCTGTCATCGACTATATGGAAGACGGTTATGTCTCAGACATCGATGCGCAGGCAACCGATTTCGACGCGCTCCTCACCGAACTGAAACAGGCCGCGATCGAAGGAAATCTCCAACGCGAAAAGGACGGTTACGACCCGATCACCTTGGTCGGCTGGGCCTCCCCGCCATTCTACGAGAAGTCCGCCCACACCCTGCATTGGGCACGCGATCTGCTCTTCGGCAAGGATCCGAACTCACCCCATACCTTGAACTACTCCTTGCGTATCCTGGGACGTGAAGGCGTTCTGCAGCTCAATTTCGTAGCCGGGCTGGAGCAATTAACGGAGCTCAAGGCGGCCATTCCGAGCATGACGAAGCTCGCTACCTTCGATTCCGGCAAGGCCTATACCGACTTCCGCGATGGCGACAAGCTGGCCGCCTATGGAATGGCGGGGCTCATTGCGGCCGGCGCCGGCGCCAAGATCGCGGCGAAGGTCGGCTTCCTGGCAATTGCTTTGGCGTTCTTGAAAAAAGGCGGCGTGCTGTTGTTTATTGCCGGTGCTGCAATCGTCCGTTTCGCCAAAGGCCTGTTCGGACAAAAGACGCCCCCATCCGCCTAAGCACATCGCCCGGTGCAAACCGGGCGACCGACATTCTGGGGGTCACTGCTGGGCAGCGGTATCCGGCGGCGGCAGGTCGGACTTTGCCTTGCAGCTGTTCAGCCAGACGTCATAGACCGGATGCTCGACGGCGTTGAGACCCGGGCTGTCGGCAAACATCCAGCCGGTGAAGATGCGGCGGATCTTGCGGTCGAGGGTGATCTCGTCGACCTCGACGAAGGTATCCGTCTTCGGCGCCTCGGTATCGTCTCGGCTGTAGCAGACGCGCGGCGTCACCTGCAGCGCGCCGAACTGGACGGTCTCGCCGATATAAACGTCGAAGGTGGTAATGCGGCCGGTGATCTTGTCGATGCCGGAAAACACCGCGACCGGATTGGTGATGCGTGCAGCATGCGCAGCAGCGGCCATCGAAAGAAGCGAGGTCCCGGCAATCGCGAAAAGGGCGGCCGCCGCAAACAAGCGGCGCGTCTGATTTCGCTGATTTGAAACTACCATTAACGCCCGTCTCCCGCGCGATCCCGATCAAAGTGCCGGGTATCAGGCGCTAAACATCAAATGTGGCCGAGGCATGATGCCCGGCATTCAATCAACAATCAGGAAGCCCCGTTCCGAAAATCCGGCTCAGGAGCGCGGTGTCCAGGCATCATAGTCGCCGGTGACGCGCGGGCGCTCGCCGGTGCTGCTGATCGAGCCCGGCGGCCGGTAGGCCTGTGCGGAGCCGGTGCCATTCGGCTGGTGCGGCTTCTGCCACTCACGCGGCTTGTAGCTTTCGTCCGCCGGCGAGACGTCGGTACGGTGGTGCATCCAGCCGTGCCAGCCCGGCGGAATGGCGGAAGCATCGGCATAACCGTTATAGATCACCCAGCGACGGGTGCGGCCTTCGGAATCCTTGCCGCCCTGATAGTAGACATTCCCGGCCGCGTCTTCGCCAACCCGCTTGCCAAAGCGCCAGGTATGAAAGCGGGTGCCGATCGTCTGTCCATTCCACCAGGTAAAAATCTGCAACAGAGACTTCATGATGTCCGTCCTTGACCGCGCCAAACAACCGCGCGGGATATCCTAGAGTGCTGCTCCGCTTATGCCGCGCAGCCTGCCGCTTGTCCAGTGATTCCGTTGCGGCGCCGTTATTTCAACCGGATCTTGAAGCCGAGATGGGTGGGCTGGAAACCGATCCGTTCATAGAACCGGTGTGCATCCTTGCGGTCTCTATTGGAGGTCAGTTGTACCTTGGAAAGGTCCAGACGGCGGGCCTCATCGATGGCAAAGCGTATCATCGCCTCGCCGATCCCTTTGCCGCGCATATCGTGGCGCGTCTGCACCGCCTCGATCATCATATTCGAAGCGCCACGTCCGACGAGGCTGGTCAGAAGGGTCGTCTGGAACGTGCCGACCACTTCGCCGTTCAGTTCGGCAACATAGAGCGCTTCGTGGGACGCCGCCGTGATGCGCTCAAATGCCGCGAGATAATCAGCGAAGGCATCCGGATCACTCGTATCGCCGTGACCGCCCAGCGCATCGGATGCGAAGAGAGCAATGACTTGCGACAGATCCTGCCGCTCCGCCCGCCTTATCGACGGCTTCGATTCCATTCGGTGCATTTTCTCAGATTCCCGTTTTCTTCCCGATGCTTGACAGCCGATGAAGAAGGAAATGTGACAGCAACGCGAAGCCGCGCTTTCATGCACTCAGCCGAGTGGTTTTTCCATGATGATCGCCGGAATGCCCGACTGGCCATCGCCGCAATTTGCGGTCTCGCCAATTTTCACAAAGCCATGCGCTTCGTAGAAGCAGATCGCTGCATGGTTCTGCGGCTCGACCTCGAGCTGCATGAATTCGGCATCGGGAAAGCAGGTCTCGAGTTCGGCGAACATGTCGCGGCCGATGCCCTGGCGCTGGAATTTGGGATGCACATAGAGTTGATGCAGGATCGCGCCCTTCTTCAGGGTTTCAGACATGGCGGCATAGCCCATGCCGCCGATGTCCTTGCCGTTGTCCGCCACGACGAATTCGGCATTCTTTCGGGCAAGCCGGGCCTTCAGCGCCGGCACCGAATGCCATTTCTCCGTCAGCTCCGAAACCTTGTCGGCGCCATAGAGCGCGTCATAGGTGGCGTGCCATGTTTCGCCGAGAAGCGCGCTCACCTTGGCGAGATCACGCTCTGACGCTGTGCGGACGAAAAACACCGCTTAGTCCTCAAGCCCGAGCTTGGCCTTGACCAAGGCCTGCACGGCCTGCGGATTGGCCTTGCCGCCGGTGGATTTCATCACCTGGCCGACAAACCAGCCGGCAAGCGATGGCTTGGCCTGAACCTTGGCGACCTGATCCGGATTAGCAGCGATGATCTCGTCGACGGCCTTCTCGATGGCGCCGGTGTCGGTCACCTGCTTCATGCCGCGCGATTCGACCAGCTCGGCCGGATCACCGCCCTCGGTCCAGACGATTTCGAACAGATCCTTGGCGATCTTGCCGGAGATGACTTCGGACTTGATGAGATCGAGAATGCCGCCGAGCTGAGCGGGCGAAACCGGAGTCTCTTCAATGCCTTTGCCGGCTTTGTTCAAGGCGCCCAGCAAGTCGTTGATCACCCAGTTTGCGGCGATCTTCCCGTCACGGCCTTCGGCCACAGCTTCGAAATAATCGGCAATTGCCTTTTCCGAGACCAATACGGAGGCGTCATAAACCGACAGCCCGAGGTCGCGCACAAAGCGCTCCTTCTTGTCATCCGGCAGTTCCGGCAGATGTGCCTTCAGTTCCTCGATGAAGGCGTCATCGAATTCGAGCGGCAGGAGGTCCGGATCAGGGAAATAGCGGTAATCATGCGCATCTTCCTTCGAGCGCATGGAGCGGGTCTCGCCCTTGTTCGGGTCGAACAGGCGGGTTTCCTGGTCGATCGAGCCGCCATCCTCGAGAATGCCAATCTGGCGGCGGGCCTCATATTCGATCGCTTGGCCGATGAAACGGATCGAGTTGACGTTCTTGATCTCGCAGCGCGTGCCGAAATCCTCGCCCGGACGGCGAACGGAGACGTTGACGTCGGCGCGCATCGAGCCCTCGTCCATGTTGCCATCGCAGGTGCCGAGATAGCGCACGATCGAGCGCAGCTTGGTCATGTAGGCCTTGGCCTCGTCAGACGAGCGCATGTCGGGCTTGGAGACGATTTCCATCAGCGCCACGCCGGAACGGTTGAGATCGACATAGGACATGGTCGGGTTCTGGTCGTGCATCGACTTGCCGGCATCCTGCTCCAGATGCAGCCGTTCAATGCCGATCTCGACGTCCTCGAACTGGCCCTGGCGGTCCGGTCCGACCGAAATCATGATCTTGCCCTCGCCGACGATCGGGTCCTTGAACTGGGAAATCTGGTAGCCCTGCGGCAGGTCCGGATAGAAATAGTTCTTGCGGTCGAAGATCGAGCGCTTGTTGATCTGTGCCTTCAGGCCGAGCCCGGTGCGCACGGCCTGCTTGACGCATTCCTCGTTGATGACAGGCAGCATGCCGGGCATGGCCGCATCGACCAGCGAGACGTTGGAGTTCGGCGCATTGCCGAAAGTCGTGGACGCGCCCGAAAACAGCTTCGAATTGCTCGTCACCTGCGCATGGACTTCCATGCCGACGATGACTTCCCAGTCGCCGGTGGCGCCGGGAATATAGCGTTTCGGTTCGGAGATGCGGACGTCGACGAGGGTCATGGAATGCTCTTCTTTAAGCTTAAAATCGTGTTTCTCTGGGTAGAACAATTGGCTTGGGGGTGCAAGGCTTGTCGAGCGCGACGGTCATGCAAACGCGCGCGAGACAGCGCGTTTGCAGTCCGTTCAGATATGTTTGCCAAAATGGAGCCATGACAAACAGCCTCACCGCAGTCCTCCTCGTCCTGCTGATCAACGCCCTCACGTTCTGCGTCTTCTGGTGGGATAAGGACGCGGCCCGCAAGGGGCAATGGCGGGTGCCGGAAAGCCGATTGCTCTGCCTCGCGCTGATCGGCGGCAGCGTGGGTGCCGTCATGGCCCAGCGGCTTTTGCGCCACAAGACGCGCAAGGAGCCTTTTCGCACGGAGCTGATGCTGATCTGCGCGCTGCATTTCGTTGCCTTCGTCGCCTGGCTTACCGTGCCACTTTGGGCTCCCATGGCACTTGCTGCGCTGTCTCTCGCGCGCTGATCACCAGCCGCACCCTGTCGAAAACAATTAAAGCTGACTCAACTAGGCAGTTGAATTTCTCGCGATACCCCAAGAAGTCTGACTCAGAACGTCTATTCGGCTTCACATACTCAGTTGTCGATGTTGCCTGACACCATCGAGCGAGCACCGCACTGGTATTCGTTAGAGAATGTCAACGACGTCCCTGCCGATCCGCGATGGCCCACCGTACCCCCGCACCCATCCCTCCGTCTTCAGGAACGAATTCCACGCCCAACGCTATAAGCGTGCTTCGGACCTTTTGAAGATTTGCTTCTGTCACAGCGTCCGACCTGTTTTGCTCGACCCGAGTGATAAAATTGCGGTCGACATGTGCTAGGGCCGCCAAACGCGGCTGGGAGATATTTACCAAGCCACGGGCACCCCTCGTTTGCACACCATCGAACGGGTCCAGACGGGGTTCTTTCCACCGCACACCCGCCCCGAATGTGTTCGAGGGTGCGGTGAACAGCACTCCCCTGCTCTCATATTTGGCCTTGAGGATGTACGCTTCACGGGGAAGAAGCTTGTACTTCCCGGCCTCCAAGATTTGCACCAACCGATGCGGCAGCTCAAATAACCGCTCGACTCCTAGTTGCGAATAACCCAGCAGCCCACGTGCAGCCCGAAACTGTTCCGATGAAACGTCCATGGCTCGAAAAAACGCTGCGCTTCGAAAATGTCAACATTAATGGCATAAGGATCACGATACTCCAAAATGGATCATTTCCTTTGCAAATGGATCACGAATCAGTTCTTTTGATCACCAGAGAATTTCAATCGAACGAATCGGGTCTCTCAATGGATAACTGGGTCGGCACTTCCCCTGAAACGATCATTCCCAAGCTAAGATTGCTTCTAATGGACCTGGAGGGTCTCGCATTTTCCGACCGCGCCGCCGGGAGTGATGAAGCGGTGCTCATTCGGAAATGCATCCTCGCCTCTCGCAAGGTGCCGTGCCTCATGGGCGAGATGATTGGGCACCCAAAGCTCGCGGATGGGCGTCCAGCGATCACAAGTGAGCTTTTTTACCTCGACCGAAAACGGCGGCTGGGACGCTCGCTGAGCCGCTGGTACCACTTTGACGAAGGTCTACTCGACATTTAGCCGATTGAAGGGAAACCAAAATGGATACGGCTCTTCACGATAATCTAGATACGTACATTCGTAAGCTTCAGCGGATGTCGAAAGACTTGCCCCCTCCAAGCTTAAGTCACTCATTCAAAATCAAGCGCGACATCGCTGCAATTGCTTTGAAATCGCCAAGGGTTTTTCTAGCCTACTGTGCACTGACGGGTCTTTTCCGACGCAATATCGCTTCAATTTTTGAGCCCTCGTGCGTAGCGTTAATCAGCATCCCAATCACGTGGAAGCTTGTCGATGTCGAAGAAGCCGCCAAAATCATCTTTAAAGACAAGCTCGGCTACTGCTTGCATCCAGATAAGAAAGGCAAGCGTGGCTACGACATTGATGTCGGAGAGTACCTAGAAGCCCGAAAGCTGATCGTTTTCGTACACGAAGGCACAGTGGTTCACCAAGATTTTGAGCTGGCTGCAACAATGCGAGATCAGCTTCGGCTCGGCGACGCCCGCCACTTCCGAGCGTTAGGAAGGCTTCGGAAATGCGGTGATGTCACCAACGCTCAGATCGAGATGATCGCTCGGCAGCCATCCGAAAGACTTGATGCGATCTATAGGATCGGTCAACCCGCGCATCGAGCAGCCTTACAGCTTTTAAAGGAAATGCCCGGGCCCCACATCGCTCAGACGACTAAATATCTCGATGTCTCGAAAGGCTTTGGTGATGCCAGTGCCTGGGCCAAGGAGTTAAAGAAGGACCTCGACAACTGGAGGGACGGACACTTGCCGTGGTCGGAGGTCGACAAAGGATGTCTTCTCTATGGGCCCCCAGGCACTGGAAAAACCAAGTTCGTTGCGGGTCTCGCGGTAGCGTGCAACGTCCATCTTGAAGTAGCCTCGGTGGCGAAATGGCAAAGTAGCAAAGACGGCTTTCTCGGCGATATGCTTACGGCCATGTACAAATCGTTCGCCGCCGCAAAGGAAGCTGCTCCTTCGATACTCTTCATCGACGAATTCGATTCGATTGGCGATAGAACCAAATTCTCTGAGAGGCATTCGACATACTCAACGCAAGTCGTCAACGCGCTCCTAGAATGCCTTGACGGTATTGAAGGGCGCGAAGGCGTCATCGTAGTTGGTGCATCCAACAATCCAGGGCGGATTGACGGTGCACTTTTGAGGAGTGGACGGCTAGAAAAACACGTACATTTTCCGATGCCAGACGCCAGCTCCCGTGCCGAAATCCTCGCCTTTCACCTGCCATCGCTGTCCGGCGACCCGGTTCTCAAGGAAATTGCAGCAAGAATGCCTGGTAGCAGCGGAGCTGATATTGAGCGTGTGGCCCGTGAAGCAAGACGGGTGGCTCGTCGCGAAAATCGGCCGGTATCAATTGAAGACGTTTGGTCGAAGGTACCGACCCCTGCCCCCCTTGATGAGCAAGAGCAATATCGAGTTGCAGTTCATGAAGCTGGACATGCTGTGATTGCTTACGCTCTAAGGCTTGGAAAAGTTGAGCAGGTCGAAATCTACGATAACGTCAACAGCTTTGCGACAATCAAAAACGCAACAGGTCTCACTCTAATTGATACGCCGCTCCGAGGATTCACCACCCGATGGGAAATGCTGCAAACGATCACGATGCACCTTGCCGGGGCTGCGGCCGAGGAACTAGTTCTCGGTCATAGGTCAGAATGGTCGGCTGGTTCGATTGACAGTGATTTCGCGAAAGCAACTGTGCTTGCTATCCAGATGCTCACGGAACAGGGCTTCGGAAAGTCGTTATATTTCCTTCCCAATTCAGTCGATCTCACAAAACCAGCTGACCTTTGGAAGGAATTGGAACTCAGGGATGAAGTTAGCGAAATCCTTCGAGAGCAGTACCAACACGCGAAAGACATTCTCGATGGGCTCCGGCGCAGTGTCGTTGTGGTGGCCGAGGCGTTGGTGAAGGAAAAGCGACTGGATGCTGAGCAACTAGAGCACCACTTGCCGACCGGTCCCAAAAAGAGGTCTGGCTTGCGGCCCCACTAAGTGACGGCCAGGCTATTTGACGATTTATCGCAAGCAGGCCCGTATCCGGGCCAACAGCAAAACACACCCGGCCTCAAGATTTGCACTCGCTGAAAACGCTAGTGTCGTTGCCCCTGTGATCGGTTGTTCGTCGACGACGTCAAGGAATCTTGCGAAACTTAACCCGCCCCAAGGCTTGCCGCCGAAGGCGTTGCCTCAACGAAGGACGGCAATCACGATGAAAGCATGGATTGTCAGCGATATTCACACGTCGATCCTGGGCGAGCACTGGGCGAAGCCCATCCCCGTACCGGCAGCAGACGTCTGCATTTGCGCCGGAGACATCTCAAATTTTTGCTCTACCAGTATTGACTACCTTCGGCGAAGCTTTGAGCGTCACATGCCAATCGTGCTCGTGTTTGGAAATCACGATTATTTTGGTTCTTCCATCGATTTTGCCCTTGAAACAGCTCGTCGTGAAATCGAAGGCACCAACATCCATCTCCTAGAAAACCAAAGCATCGAATTAGGTGGCTGCCGTTTTATAGGCGCAACGCTTTGGACAGATTTCGCTGTTTCCGTCGGCGATGACGAACACATCCCGCCTGAGGAGCGGCGACGAAAGGCATTCGGCCTTGCCCCTTCTCAGGTTGCAGATTTCTACCACATAATCCGGTCCGATCCGCGACAATCAGGTGAAAACGGTTTCGTCACGGTTCGGGAAATTGTGGGGCGTCACCAAGCGAGCCGCTCGTATATCGACGAGGAATTGTCTAAGCCGTTTGAAGGCCCCACGGTCGTTGTAACGCACCATGCTCCGCTGGCGGAAAGTTTCGACCCCTTTTTTTATGGGGAGATCACAAATGCTGCGTTTGGAAGCGATCTTTCAGACCTTATCGCGCGGCGACGACCGTCGGTTTGGGTGCACGGCCACATTCACAAAGTCAGGGATTATGTGGCCGACCGGACGAGAATTATATGCAATCCACGTGGGTATCCGCGTGAGCAAAACGTTTCAGGGTTCCAGCATGGTTTCGTCATCGACCTATAGGCATTGGGCGTGGCGACTGCCGTGCCGCCGTCAAGCCTCGGAAGGCCACGTTCCATGTTCGAGCCAAGAGCCGGTCGGCAACTATTTCGACCTCCGCAGCAGAACTCGGCAAAATCTCTTTTTCGTGTTCCTAGCTATCATCTTTCGAAAACCACGCCGTAAGGTTGCGACGTTACGGGGTGTCAACCTTTGTGATCTACACAAACAGCTTATATTTCGTGGCTTGCGATCTCAGACAGGGAACGTCGGCGGAACTGAGCGGCGTGGAGGCCAAATGGCGTCGGAAGACCTTTTTCTGAAAAAGTACAGGCCACTGCTAATCCGGCGAGCCGTCGTGGGCCCGCACTGGGAAGGTGAAAAAGTTCTAACCTCTGATATCTGGACATACGTCGATCTCTGGCTCCGCAGAAATGCAGGGAAAACGGACGCAAACTTTTATTGGCAACAGGCGCAAGAGTTTTACAGAGCATCACTCGGACTCCCCGTGACTGCCTCACCTCTAACGCTATACTACTGTTTCCTGAACGCGACTAAAGCGCTCCTTGTAGCAAAGGGTATAGCTTTCACCGACAAGCATGGCCTCACCGGAAAAAGCCAGCCCGGGCGAGCCAGTCTAGCTAATGAAAAAGTGACTCTGAAGGGAGCCGGTGTGCTCCCGTCGTTGATCCAATACTACGGTGATGCACTCGCTTTAGACACTTACAGTCTGAAGGAAATGTTTTTCAACTTAGCTTTCGTTCACAGAGCTTACTGCCTCTCCTATAAGGAAAACTATCTGTTTTTCCCTCTGGAAAACTGCCGTTATGTTCGTGGTGTAGGAGGAACGGAGGGCTGGATTTCCGCCGATCTTGAAGATCAGTTCCACGATGAACGTGTCCTCGCAACCCTTCCTCCAGGTTATGAACGGGACTTGGGGGTCCCTGAGACCGTTGTCGTTCGAAAGCGACAGCGCTTCCGATGGCACCCTGGGACTGCAAATAAAACGGCCAATATTGCAAGACTGTCGAGTTATCATGCACAGCGTCGCCGTGATGTGACATATATCGCCGGAGTCGGCAGATGGTATTTGAAGCGAAGGTATGCGGGTGCACTGATAATCGATAGGCATGCACCGATTTTGATTTTCGCGTCAATGCATCGGTTGAGCGAGCTTTCACGATACGATCCTCTCAAACTCTCAAGGTTGCTTGACACGCACCGAAACTGGCTGCTTGCCGAGTTTATAAAAACCGCTCCCATCCAGTTTCTTGATGAAATTGCGTGCGAGTTGACAGGACAAGAAATCTTCGTGCCCGGAATCCACGCGGGTAACCTCCTAAGTCTTTCCAAATAAATTTTACGGGAATTCAATGACACGGCCCCAAAACTCCTCTTTTACAGACTACCTCGAATTCGAAAATCTGATCCACAAACTGCTCCAGGCGAAAGGTTACTCCGTCACCAGACCAGTTGGCGGCATAGACACTGGTGTTGACTTTATCGCGAACAAGAAAGGTGAAGCTCCAAAGCTCGTGCAGGTTAAATGGACCAAACGACCTGACCTACCGCTTCACAGCTTGAGAGACTGGGCAGCATCGACTGGCAGGTTTGGAGCCGAGAACGGTGAACCGCTTCTTATCGCGTCTGGCTACGTAGAAAATAATCGTCGTGAATGGGGACAAGCAGAATTCAACATTACAATTTGGGACCGTTCCGACGTTTTAAGATTGGCGGAGGGTTTGCCTATCAACGCAGAATTCCAAAAACTATTCGAGAGCGCCGCGACACAGCATTTTCCCGGCACCCAGCCACTCGCTGCCCCCATTCAAGCTGAACCGGACAGTCCCCCCGAAGACCCGCCCTCAGAGACTAAGGGCGACGATCTGGCAGAAGCTCTGGATGCCGTCAAACTTGGCAAGCAAGGAGCGAAACAATACGAGCGAGTGTGCGAAGAAATAATTTCGTATTTGTTCGGTGATGACTTGGTGGACCCACGCGTGCAATCGCGTTCCGACGACAAGCTCAGCATCGTTGATATTGTTTACAGGGTAAAAGCAGAGAGTTCGTTTTGGAATGCACTCACTCGGGATTTCAGGGCTCGCGTCATAGTTTTTGAGTGCAAGAACTACAGGGGGCCGGTAGGTCCGATGCAGGTGTTCACCACTGAGCGCTACATGAGTGTCGCCGCGTTACGGCCCGTTTGCTTTGTCCTTAGCCGTACTAGAGCCCACAAACACGCGAGGGTCGCGGCTCAAGGCGCACTGCGCGAAACAGGTAAACTCCTAATCTTCCTTGATGACGCGCTTATCAAGCAGATGCTTAAAGAGAGGGATGTTCAAATACTCGGTGGCAAAGAGAAGTGGGTCGGAAACGGCCCCACTGAAATCCTCGATCAGGAAATTTACGACTTTCTCGCGACGATGCCCCGATGACTGTCCGACGCTGAGTCTTAGCCCCCCGATGACGGGAGCAGCATCAGAGGCGTCAAGCCCGTAGGTGGATAAACACTCGGAACTGGGCAGGCCGTGTTGCAGCAACGACCAAGCCTAGCAGAGCAATGCAATTGTTGGGCGTGAGATCGGCGGATTCTTTCCGGTTTGCTCATCATTTGCTGATCATTCAGCGTTTGCCGTCAGTACGCAAAATGCGGGCGCTCCCCAATTGGGTCGTGCGCCCGTTGTGCTCGCACCAATTTCCGCGCCGCTGGTCGCTGCGAGGTCATTGGCGCTCTAAAAAACTCGACGCACTAATTCGTCAATCGTGGGAACAGTGGCTGCCAAGTAACCTTGTCTCCCTGTCGTCCTTTGGAATGCAATATCGGCAGAGAATTATTCGGACAATTCGCGGGAAAGACCACCAGGATGCCCAAGTTTCCAAATCCTAACGGATTATCACGGTAGATATGGCCACCCAAGTCCCTAACAAGTGACTTGGCCCGGTCGCGCTCATCATCGCCACCCCAAACGGGATTGTGGTCCCCGAACGCGAATTTGTCATCAGACAGAAGTTCACAATACCGCAAATCCCCGTTCATCCAGTCGAACTCATCAAGAGCTTCGCGAACCGCCGCGTCACCTTCTTTTGTTGCGACCATAGTCAAAATGATGATGGGTAAGTTCAAGCTCTGTAAAATTGCCTTATTCTCTTTAGCGAATGAAGCAATGTTTCCGCTCACCGCTCCGCCTGTGGCAATGAGATCGTCTACTACTACGAGAAGCGCTGGTGGGCCATGTCGCGCCACGTGCTCCTGCACGCTAGTAGCGAAGCTATTTGGCGAAATAATGCATTTTACGCTGAGATTATTTTCTTCGGCGTAGCGCGATGCATAATACTGTCCGCTCTTTCCTTCGCCATCAAGATACGTAATCAGCAGGTCAGTACGGCGCTCTGATCGTTTTCGCTGAATGAACTCAGGCAGCATCGGTCGTACCAGACCATGAAGCGTTCGCAAACGCTCACGAATATCTGCCTCGTTATAAAAACTTAAGGCTCCTAAGAGCTTGAACAGAAGCCTCTGATCTTGGTGACTCTTAACCTGATCGAGCCAAGCACGAACGTCATCAGTTCCTATTTGCTTGCCCTGGTAGGTAGGCCATTGCTTCACAAGCAATGAAATCTCGTCAGACGATACATAGGCAGCGTCCTCAGCTTGCATGACGGTCGCAGCCAGTTCCTCGCCCAAGGCGTCTGCCAATAATCGGTTAATTCCAATTTCGGTAAGCCACGCTTTGAAGATCGGCAGTACAAAGTCATATGCTTTGTTATTTTCGCGGAGAATTCCTCGCTTGATGAAATCGTTCAAGACGGGTGTCACCTCAGCATCAGTCAGCACGATCCCATCTCGTCCGGCAAGAATGCTGGCAAGGTTCACATTACCGCCACGGCGAACAGCCCTTCCCAACGCGACCAACGCCCGAGACCTCCTTAGAATATCAGGCTCTCTTTCCGATGGCGGCTTATGAATTCCGTCCATCCACAAATGTGCGAACGAATTAACGTCGAAGGAACGGATGTTGGACGCGAGGCAGTCTCGAACTTCCTGGAGAGTTACATCGGCATCTCGTTCGCGAACCGAGTTTTGAAACACACTCGAACAAACGATTTTGGCAAAATATGGATTGCCGTTCGTAAGATTGAAGACTTCCGAGATCGCGTCTTCATGCCAATAAATAGAATCTTCGGTGGGCTTCCGCACCAAGGTTTTAAAATCATCCCACTCTCGATCACGACTGAAATAGTCCAAGCGAAAAGGTATGAGTTTGTTTAGCTTCTGCCCCTGCCGATCCATGATGAAAGGCATATTTTCGCCACCAACCAGGACGAGGCAGAGGTTCTCGCATGTAGTCAACGCTCGTAGATTTGCGAAGAAGGTCTCCGCTAGATTGCCTTGCTGATAAAGCTCGGGATGAATCTCGTCAAACTCATCAAGTATCAGCACGTACTTCGAGTCTGGACGCGCCTCGTATGCGAGGTCGGCCAGCGAAGCCAATGGCGCAAGTGATCCGGTAAAAGAGAGTTCTGGAATTTCAATCTCTCTTGGGAGTGTCGACTTGATAAAGCCGGACAATTGCTCGCCGAGTTCGCGCATTGAAGCCCGAGGATCGTCGTGAGCTATTCTACCCCATAAAAGATACTTGACGTGAATAGTTGAGGGCGAATGAGCTTTTGCGAACTCGGCAGCCGCCAATGCGAGCGATGTTTTTCCGATACGTTTTTGACCTGTTACAAAAAACGGTTCCATGGGTTGCCGGAGCATTCGGTTACCCAGAGCTTTAACTTGATCCGCTCGACCTACGAACGCTTCACCTTTCGCAACATCCGTACTGTAAGGATGCTGATATTCAAGTGACGCCCAGTCGACATTTGCATTCTGCGCGTTCACCTCGATGAGGAAAATGCTGTCCCGAGATTCTGCATGGCCAGCCTCGTCCCAAGTAACTGTGATCATCAATTCAGCGCCAGTGGCAGCTGCCAGGACTTGTACCGTAAAAACTGCAGCGAAATCGCCAGCTACAACGTTGCCCAGGGCTAGGACATCGTTATTAATCTTTAGTTGAGTGCGATTGTATTCTGCCCGCACGTTGAGGTTCCGCGCAACGCCAGGTCCAGAACTACGTAAAGGGATTACCAAAGAGATATCTCTCCCCACATCATGGAGCGGGTATCGTTTCTGAAGTGATCCGTTTCCTATGGTGCGAGCGGTGATGTTTGTTTTCGCTCGGCCTCGGGTGGAACTAACTATCTTTTCGATGGCTTGCGATGCGGCTTCAACGAATGGTCCAAAGAAATCTCGAAATAGGAACGAATGATTTTGATCCAAATATACTTTTTGGTCGCGTAAATAGCTCTCCGCGTCTGAAAGATCATCCCAGAAGGATATCGTTTCTTTGGAAAGCCTACTGATCTTTTTAATTGCAACGTCTACTCGGGTGCGAACTTGTTGAACGTCATAGGGTCCACAGTATATTTTCACGATACCGTTGTTAAGTGCACTCAGGATTTGCTGCCGTGACGCAATAATACCGTCGATGTCACTGGTAACGGCCGAGAGCGGCGTCAAAATGGCTGTAATCCGCGCGTGTGCACCCGCTAGCGCAGTAATCTTGTCATGTGTCTGTCTTTTTTCGGTAGCCCCGGCAAACTGAGCAATATCCGGTAAATTCCTTTCACAAATTTCGGCTATAAATCGGTGATCGCATTCCAGAGATGGATGATCCATCAAACCGTCTATCGATAACGCGTGAACCAAAACCGCAGCCTCGACCGACGAAGGCATTCGTTGTCTGGACAACATCGAAACCGCTAGATCAAAATCGTCGGTCTCGCCGTTTACGCGGGCGAGTACAATTTTAGATAAGCTGTCTGCAGCTTCGTCGATCCAGTCTGATGACGTGCGATGCTGCCCTACCGCCGCTTCGAAAGCATTAACAAGAGCCTCTAATGGAAGGTCACCGGCTATCGGTTCAACGGCATCTAACTGATTGTCCACAAACCCCTCCAGAGCACGAATCGGCGGCCGGAGCCCTCGTTCGTCGACACTATTCCCGGGAATTTCCAAGGGGAAGTGCAAACGTTGCAGGTCGTCACCCAGATACACGGCACGAGAGTGGTTATTCACAGAACACCTACTCCGCCCAAGACGCATATGAATCCGCCGGGTTGCGTTGGGTAGAGGCGAGAGCATGAAACAGACCGAAATCACGCGCCGGGACTTGAACCACGACGCTCAGTGCGGTCGCCACGATGGCCGTGGCGTAGAGAGTAAGTTTCCCGTTCATGGCAGTTCTCCGGGTGGCGGGTGGGAAATTGCCCCTCGACTAACGCCGCGACTGCGCACCGGCACATCGGCCCCAGGGAGTTTGGTTGTATCCGATATTGGCAATGTCTCGCGGTCCGGCGAGACATTGCAGCCGAGCGCCAGGTATATCGGACCCGGGGCTGGCTCTTTGCATATCGCCGGGAGACCTACCGACTTCAAATTTTTGGCCTAACCGCCTGATAAAGTATGCTCGACCCGTCTTTGTTCACCGCATAGACGTCGTAAGATGCTTTCGGGTCGTTGCCCATTCCCAGTGATCCAGCTGGCATTCCCGGAACGGCGAGCCCGGCAATTTGCGGGCGTTCGGCGACCAATTTTTTCACTGCATCCACGGGAACGTGACCTTCCAAGTAATACCCGGCAACAACCGCTGTGTGGCAGCCTTGCATTTCAGCAGGAACGGCGAACCGCTCCTTGATGATGTTGAGATCGTCCACGTCTTCAGCCCGCACGGAAAAACCAGCGTTTTTCATCGCCTCGGCCCATGCGTGACAACAGCCACAGTTCGGGTCCTTGTAGACGATCATGCTTTCACCGGCCGCCCGCGCTACTCCGACCAAGGAAAACGATCCTAGCGCGACGACGGAATAAAGGAATTGCCTTCGTTTCATTTTGATTGTCCTTTCCAAAAACGTTAGCCGACGGGAAACCAAGTTAATCGGCCCCCAATGCCGAGCTTCCGACTGCCTAAGGCATTGTCGGAGTTGCGCCGGACCGCAGTCAAATCACACTCACTCACGTTTCGGCGCTGGTTGTCCCGCTCCTGCATGCGCGTCAGCGGAAGAACAGATATTTGACGAGCGCCGCGATTACGAGAACAACCACGGCGAACCCGACCAGGCCCGCAAGCCCCATGCCCCACATCATCGCGCTGCCCATCATATCGTTCATCATGGGTTCCTCCCCTCATTCAGCCGCCTCGTTCAGAATCGACGATCTAGGCTTCAGGTCGACCATCCGGACTTCTGTGCTGGCGGGCAGCCGCCAGCCTTTGACCAGCCCATAGATCGCCGGAATCACCACCAAAGTAAGGATCGTCGACGAAATCATTCCGCCGATCATCGGCACGGCGATCCGCTGCATGATTTCTGACCCGGCACCTGTGCTCCAAAGAATAGGCACCAGTCCGGCCATGATCGCCACGACGGTCATCATCTTCGGCCGTACCCGCTCGACAGCACCGACCATGATAGCCCGGTTCAGGTCGTCGCGGCTCATCAAACGCCCCGACCGCACGCACTGTCGCCATTGCTCGGCAAGCGCCTGGTCGAGGTAGATCAGCATGATCACGCCAGTCTCTGCCGCGACGCCTGCCAAAGCGATGAACCCTACCGCTACTGCGACGGAGGCATTGAACCCCAACCACCACATCAACCAAATGCCACCGACCAAGGCGAACGGCAGGGAGAGCATGACGATCAGCGTCTCTGCGAGCGCCTTGAAGTTCAGATAGAGCAGCAGAAATATCAGCGCGAGTGTCAGCGGCACGACAATGGCGAGGCGTGCCTTGGCCCGTTCCAGGTATTCGAACTGTCCGCTCCATGCGACCGAATATCCGGAAGGCATCGTCACGCTGCTGGCAACGGCGTTTTGTGCTTCCGCGACATAGCCGCCCAGATCGCGATTGGCGATATCGACGAAGATGTAGACGGCAAGCTGACCATTTTCTGTCCGGATGGTGGTGGCACCCCGGGTAAGCTTGACCTCTGCCACCTCCCCCAACGGTACTGTTCCGCCGCCAGGTAGCGAAACCTGGATATCTCGCGCAATCGATTGGGGATCGCTTCTAAACGCCCTCGGATATCGGATGGCAACTCCGTAGCGCTCCCTGCCCTCGACCGTCGAGGTAACCACTTCCGAGCCAAGCGCCATGCCAATCACATCCTGGACATCGTCGACGCTCAAGCCGTATCGCCCCAGTGCCGTGCGGTCCGGAATGATATCAAGATAGTAACCGCCGATCACACGCTCCGCATAGGCGCTCGATGTTCCCGGGATTGTTTTCAGGACAGTCTCGATGTCACGAGCAACCCGTTCCATTTCCTTGAGATCGGTCCCGTAGACTTTGACGCCAACTGGCGTCCTGATCCCCGTCGACAGCATGTCGATGCGGGCGCGGATCGGCATAGTCCAAGCATTGGAGACGCCCGGAAACTGAAGCGCCGAATCCATCTCCAGCTTCAAGCTGTCAATGGTTACGCCCGGCCGCCACGCAGATTTTGGTTTCAGGGTAATGATCGTCTCAAACATCTCCGTGGGTGCGGGATCGGTTGCGGTCAGCGCCCTTCCCGCTTTTCCGAAGACAGTTTCGACCTCCGGGAAGGATTTGATGATCCGATCCTGCGTTTGCATCAGCTCCGCAGCCTTAGTGATCGACAAGCCTGGAAGCGTTGTCGGCATGTACATAAGCGTGCCTTCGTTCAGGCTCGGCATGAACTCGCTGCCAATCTGACGGGCGGGCCAGATTGTCACGGCAAGCGCCACCATCGCCAAGAGAATCGTGACTGTCTTTGCCTTGAGAACACTGGAGATGATCGGGCGATAAATCCAGATAAGGAACCGGTTAAGCGGATTCTTGTGTTCCGGAACGATCTTACCCCGGACGAACACAACCATCAGAGCGGGCACGAGCGTGACCGACAACAATGCCGCCGCTGCCATCGCGAAAGTTTTCGTGAACGCGAGCGGCCCGAACAACCGGCCTTCTTGTGACTCCAGCGTGAAGATCGGCAGAAACGAGACCGTGATGATCAGCAGGCTGAAGAACAGAGCTGGCCCTACTTCACTCGCGGCTTTGATCAGAACCTCCGTTCGAGGTTTGCCAGGCGGAGCGCGTTCCAGGTGCTTGTGGGCGTTCTCAATCATAACGATGGCCGCGTCGATCATCGCGCCTATGGCGATGGCGATACCTCCAAGGCTCATGATATTCGCCCCGATCCCTAAAGAACGCATCCCGGCAAAGGCGATCAAGATACCGATTGGCAGCATGATGATCGCGACAAGGGCGCTACGGACATGCAGCAGGAATGCGATTGTCACCAGGGCGACAACGATGGACTCCTCGATGAGCGTTGCTTTGAGCGTTTCGATAGCGGCGTTGATCAGTTCAGATCGATCATAGACCGGAAGGATTTCCGTCCCTTCCGGCAAGCTGTCCTTGATCGCGGCTAAGCTCTTCTTGGCGTTGTCGATGACAGTCAAGGCGTTTGCGCCGAAGCGCTGGAGCACGATGCCGCTCGCGACCTCACCTTCGCCATTCAACTCAGTGATGCCCCGGCGTTCGTCCGGAACCAGCTCAACCCTGGCGACGTCGGAAAGACGCAGCGGGATGCCGCCGTTGGTTTTCAGGACGATGCTCTCGATGTCCTTGATGCCCTGAAGGTAGCCCTTCCCGCGCACCATGAATTCGAACTCGGAGATTTCGACAGTCCGGCCGCCGACATCGCGATTGCTGGACCGCACGGCATCGGCGATATCCGACAGAGAGACGTTCTGGGCCTTCAGCCGCGCGGGATCGACGACGATGGAATACTGTTTGACGAAGCCGCCGACGCTGGCGACTTCCGCCACGCCTTCGGACTTCGAAACGGCGAAGCGCACGACCCAGTCCTGAAGCGACCGAAGTTCGGCCAGCGACAGTTCCTTTGCGACAACGGCATACTGGTAGACCCAGCCCACGCCGGTCGCGTCCGGCCCGAGGCTGGGTGACACGCCGTCGGGCAGACGGCTTGCAGCCGCGTTTAGATATTCGAGCACGCGGCTGCGGGCCCAATACGGATCGGTTCCGTCTTCGAAAATCACGTAGACGAACGACACGCCGAAGAACGAGAAGCCGCGCACGACCTTCGATTTCGGCACGGTCAGCATCGAGGTCGTCAAGGGATAGGTGACCTGATCCTCAACGACCTGTGGTGCCTGCCCGGGATAGTCGGTGAAGACGATCACCTGGACGTCGGACAGATCGGGGATTGCATCGAGCGGTAACGTGCGAAGCGCATAGATGCCACCTGCGATGGACAGTGCTGCGCCCACGAAGATAAGGACGAGATTGCGGGCCGACCATGAGATGAGGTGCGCGATCATGGCTTCACCTCGTCTGGCGTCAGGGCGCTGAGTGCGGCGTTTAGGTTGCTTTCGGCGTCGAGGAGGAAATTGGCAGAAACAACCACGCGGTCTCCAGCCGCGATCCCATTGGTGACCTCGGTGACATCTTCACCCCGGATGCCCAAGGCCACGTCCACCGGTTCGAACTTTCCCTCTCCCTTGTCGAGAAACACAATCTGGCGGTCGCCCGTGTCGATAACCGAGCTGTTCGGGACGGCGACGACCGGGTTTCCAGCTCCAGCCGCGATTTCGACCTCGGCATACATGTTGGACATCAGTTGCCCGTCAGGATTTGGAAGCTCGATCCGGACTTTTGTCGTCCGCGTCTGCATCTGGACCTCCGGATAGATGAGGTCGACCTTGCCCGTAAAAACCTTGCCGGGCAGATTGCGGACGTTAACGGACACGACCGCCCCCTTTCGGACGGCACTCAGTTCGTATTCGGGGACATCAGCGATCACCCAGACCTTGGAGACGTCCGCGATGCGGAACAGGATGTCACCGGCCTCCGCCATCATGCCACTCACCGCCATGCGCTCCAGGACAACGCCATCGCGCGGTGAAGTGTAGCTGATGCTCTGCGGAACCTTCCGTTCGTTTGCGATGCTGGTGATTGTAGCCGTCGGCACACCGAGATTTTTCAGGCGCAGCGCCGAACCAGAATCCGGGCCGGGCTTGCCACCATTGCGCATCTCGGTCGCGTATTCGGCTCCGGCCGTCGCGATCTCCTTCGAATAGAAATGGAAGAGATTTTCGCCTCTTTTGATCCTGTCGCCGGTCGTGACGTCGGCGACGTCCTCAACGAAGGCGTCGGCCCGCATGGAAATGATGCTGACCATGCGCTCATCGAGTGTGACGGTGCCCGGCACCCGGATTTTCCGGCTGACCGTGATAGTTTCTGCCAGCGCGGTCTTGACGCCGGTCCGCTGCAGCTTTCCGAGGGAGACCCTCACGGTCGAGCTTTCGCCGACCTCCCCGTCATAGACAGGCAAGTAGTCCATCCCCATGGAATCCTTCTTGGGCACCTTGGACGTGTCGGGAAGGCCCATGGGATTCCGGTAATATAGAATCTTGCGCTCGGTACTCGCGGACGCTTCATCAGCGGCCGGGAGTACGACACCCTTTTCACCGAAGCTGACGTCCTCGCTTTCACGAACGGCCACGAATGGCCGCCCGTCGTTTGTATTCTTTGGCTCGGCGGAATACTCGGCCAGACCGTCCGGGTGGCTGTAATAGATCACAGCCCCTGTCCCCTCGGGTCTCGGTTCCGCTTCGGCGGCCATGTGACTGGCCCCGAGGTACGCTCCGACGACCGAGACGACATCGCTCTTTCCGGCCCAATAGCCTCCCCCGCCGACGAACGCGGCGAGGGAGAGCGTGGCGATAACGCGTGACGTGCTCACGGAACTGCCTTGAGCACGAGTTCGCCCTGAACCGTTTCCGGTTCGCCTTGGACCTTGGCGGCGATCTGGAACCGCCATCCGCCCTCCATGGAAAGGTTCGTCGTGAAGGTATAGACGCCGGGTTCGGTGGATGCCGAGGCCTCGACCGGCGTTGTCATCGTCTCCATGCCTTCTGGAGCCATATCCATACGCGTGGTGAAGATGACTGCATCGGGAACTGATTTGCCAGTTCGCTTATCAATCAGGCGGACAGATACGGTTTCTCCGGCACCCTGTTTGATGTCGGCCGTGACTGCCTGGAATTCGTAGTCGGTTGCCGCAGCGGAGGAGGCAACTGGAGTTGCCAACAGCATTGCGCCTGCGAGGAGGACGGCCCCCGCGTTAAAGACTGTCTTGTTCATGATTCAATGTCTCATCCGGACGGGTCCGCGACCGCGTCCTTAGTCAAAATGGATCGCTGTCAGGACGACCGGCCGCATGACGCGGACACGGCTCAAATGACAACGCGCTTCAATGACGGGAGATCAGACTCTGGGAGGGCGAGCGGGGGGATCAACGAAGGTTGATGCCAGTTCTGCATGACGCATCACGATGAACCGTTGCGCGATCCAGCCTGGTTTTAGCGCCCATTCATGATTATTGGCCGACTGACCGACAATCGCAGTAGTGCAGAGCAACGCAAGGGGGCAGGCCTTGCCGCAGTCTAGCTTGATGGGCTTCTGTTCCGGGCAGCACGGCATTTCATCGGGCATATCCATGCCAGCCATCACAACCGGTGGAGACGAAACTGATGACGCCATAGCACTGTCGGCTGCTCCGACGCCAACGGGACCAAGGATGATCCCGAGCAGGGCAGTAATGAAGAATAGCCGGTGCAAGGTTTTCAGAAACGACATGCCCATACTCTGGCATGCGGCGAACGACGTGTGAAGTAGGCTCACGGAAATGTGCAATAGGTCGTTCAAGAAATATGAAGCGGCCGTTTCGTCCCCCAGAGCACCGCTAGTGTATTTAGTTTTCATGAAACCCTGAGCCCCCCTTGACCTTCCCACCGTTGGAAGCCCCACATTCATGGCAACACATCGAAAGGAGACAACAGATGTATGAGTTCGATATACCGAACATGACATGCGGCCACTGCAAGGGTACCGTGGAGAAAGCTATCAAATCCGCCGATCCGAGCGCCGCTGCTACAATCGATCTAGCGTCAAGGAAGGCGAAGGTGCAGACAGCTCTTGATCCTTCCGTGATTGGCCAGGCGATTGAGCAAGCTGGTTATCCAGTGACTATTAGCCGACTTTAATGAGCAAGGCGATGCCTCCGCTGACGAGCGAGGGCATCGCCTGTTGCGATATATCCGTGAGTTTGCCAGTGGCAATTATGCGATGAAGTGGTATCTGCCTGGCCGAACCACGCGGAAACGGCGAGTTTACCGGCTTGCTTCGGACTGGACTGAATGGATTCTTCGAGCTACCCGACAGTCAGTTTGTCAGATGTCGATGTTGTCGCATCCACGGCATCGCTGCCATTGAGGTTTTTCGGCGCGAAGTCGAAGCACAAAGGCTGGAACTGGAGCGTCCTTGCCTCTGTTATAGCCCACTTGGTTTTCGGCATTATCTTTCTAAGCTTCATTCCCGGCGTCCCCAAATTCGTACCACCTGATGACGAGGGTATCACCGTTGAGATGGTCTCACCGCAAAATGTGGACCTCGCAGTTCAGCCGCCAATAGCCACCGAGCACATTGCCCCTGTTGCGGAGACCCCAGCTGTTCAGCCCGAGGAAACCAAGAAGGCGAGTGCCGAAGAACTGCCGCCTGTCGGAAAACGCGATGTCGAGCCCGCGCGGATGGTTGCTGCGAGCCAACTGTATGCCGCCAAGATACTGGCGGCCCCAAGGAGCAAGAAGGTTCGAGAAGCTCTCCGCAAATTGGCGACCGAAGAGCATATGATTCAGTTGTGCAACATCGAAGCTATGGAGCAGGTCCATAGATGGAACAAAGCGTTTCAACCGGACTATCTGGTGGCCTACGCGATGTCAGACCCGAAAATGGCAGCCACCGCGATTGACGCCGACGGCGGTGCATTTCGAAGTAAAAGCCATTGGTACAACATCGGATTCAAATGTGCCGTGACCGCCGACATCAGCAAGATTGTGTCGTTCGCGTTTTTGGTGGGTAGCGAAATCCCCAAGCAAGATTGGCGTGCCCACAACCTGGCTCCAGATGACGGGCCGGACGACTAACGGCAAGTGGACTCTTGCACACCGATGGACATCGGTGGCGGTCGATTATTGCAGCCTTCGCAGTGATGTTTGGAAGAACGCTGGCATGTGAAACCGGATCACCTGAGCGCACAAGGATGAAACGGATCGACCGAGTCTGACAGAAAAACACTCTGGATGTAGTGGCCTGACGCGTCAGCTTGCGCACGGGCGACCAAAGGCAATTCCCGCTTGGAACTCTGTACGTCATCCAGACCTATGAGTTGATTTCGTTCGGGCACGTCAACGCGCACAACATTGTTTTTCCCGGCAAGAAGGTACGCTTGTCCCAAGGCATTCTTTGATTGCGCCCTGGCAGCGATCTTGAACAGTGGTGGCACCCCGAAAGATATGCCCCACCCGTTTACGCCGCCGTTGAACTGCTTGTTATGCAGCTTCAAGGTCTCGTCCCCGGTTCCGAGCGAGAGAATGCGGATATTCTCTCGCGGCACGTCATAACACGCGAGGACATCCACCAAGGCGTTCATGATCGGGTTGTTCGCCCAAACACCGCCATCGATCATGATATGGCCATCGTTTTCGACTGCGGGGTAGTAAGCAGGGGCCGCAGTGGTGTGCAATGCGACATGGGCGAAACTCTTATGACGATCCTTCTGGTAGTCGGGATGATGGGGCGACTTGTAAATGAATGGCTCGCCATGGACGCCTTCGAAGCTTGGAATTACCAAACGCGTCGTTGCGTCATTGATGACTTTGTCACCAAAAATCCGCAGAAGTTCTCCCTTCAGGACCGATTGGTCATGTTTGGGCCGAAAGAGGAAACGAGCTAACTGCCGAAGGCGTGCGAAGCCCCTCGGTGATGGGAAGATGATATCGCCGCGCTCCGTATAGATTTCGAGCACCTGCTTCGCAGACATGCCGTGGGCAAGACCCAAGGCGATAATCCCACCAGTTGAGGTCCCGGCGATCATGTCAAAATGACTGGCAATCGACGCACCACCGAGGAAACGCTTCTCGATCTCCGCAAGATAGGCGGCCGGGAAGATACCTCGGATACCGCCGCCGTCAATCGATAGGATGCGGAACAGACGGTCCTTCGGCCACGGCAACTTCTTCCTGGTATATTGGATGGTCCCATCGGAACGCGGTGGAGCTAGATAATTCATTGTTGGGTCTCCGTTGACGGCGAACACTTGGGATGGCGACCGCCACCTGACCATTTCCCGGTCATCACCCAGAATTCGTAAAAAGTGAGCCAGTCAATTGTCCAAGGTATCGTGGTGCGGGAAAGCAACATCGACCCGTCCCACTCGCCGGTTGCCGGGTCAAATAGACAAAGTGTCGGGTCGGTAAGGGGGCCGTATACATGCGGCAACGGCCCTTCTATATTTTCAGGCAACCAGATCAACTCGGGAGAAATGACTCTGACCTCAGGTGAGCCGCCGACGGCATACCGGACCTCGATCCGGTATGCCGAGAATTGCGGCTTCAATTCCCCGGTCCAGATTGCCGCTTCAGGACTCGCTTTTCGAACGCGAAACAGCGGCCAATCGGCTTGCATGGCGGTGATCTGTTCCTCAATTGCTTTGAATCCTCCCCTCATTTGAAATTGCTTCCAAAGTAAGTGTGACGCGAACCCTGTACGGGCGAAGCGTATGCGGAACTCTGTGAAGAGGTGATCACCACTGGAGCGGCCGGTACCAGGATGCCGCCACGTTTGGTATAACCTTGACGGCCCTGCTCTGCCGCAAGGCGTGTCTGCATCGCCATTTGGTCAACCGCTTTCGTGACGACACGATCCCCAAACATTTCGCGAAGCCAGTCCTGCAGTTCGGTCGGCAACATTTCGTTGTTGACCGCCCTTTCGATCCCCCGCACCAAGTCGCGAAGATCAGCAGCAAACCGCTTCTGCTGATCAATTGTTTCAGGCCACCGGTCGGTGAAGACATCCTCGCTGTATACGGGGTTTTCGACCCGGAGCTTCTGATTGCGGATGGTCGCCTGTTCAATCTCGTTGATGATCCACTTGGTGATGCGCAATAAAGCTTCTGTCAACGAGCTGCCCGGCCTCGCCGCCAAACCCGCGAAGTAGGAGAGCATAACGGATGGCGGCATCCGTCCCGGACGGTCAGCATACCGGACATTTCGGAACCGCTTGATCAACTGAAGCGCTAAGGTCGTGTTGCTCTTGACAACGAATTCTGTCTGGAGAGGCACTTCATCAACGTCCGCGTCTGCTTTTACGCGGCGATGCTCGGCATCTTCCCACCGCCGTTTAAAAGCTTCGACGACCTTCAATTCCGTCGGGGTCCGCTCGATGTACCACTCGCCGAAGCCGTAGGCATTCATCGGGACCTCTTGATCATCGTCTGAAGCCTTCGGGCCCTTAGCATGCATAATCACGCTCTGCCGTTCCAAGGTTCCGACATCCCTGAGCGAGGGGGAGATATCCAGGTGCATTTGGTCGGCGTAGTAGATCGTGACGCACCGCGTCTGGCGAACGACTGTCAGGCCGCGATAGCCGATAAGGCCTTTTTCAAGTTCGGTAAGAATTCCGATGGGCGACATTGAACGGAAACGCTCGCCCAGCTGGGCAATGATATCCAGGTCGTATTCGTCGTCAGTTCCACGATTTGAGATTGTGGCATCAATGGCCATCGAACCCTGCGGATAGAAGTGTTCGATCTGGTCATAAAAGATCGAGGTCGTGGCTTCGAGGTGCTTTCTGACCGCCTCGTACCGGTCGACGGCTTTGCCGTGCAAAGACGGCGGTAGCTGAACACTGAACGCGATCTCTGCGAGGATCGCGTCGATGCGGTTTAAGAATGGGTCAATTCCATCGACCGTACGTCTCGTCATGTTTACTCTCCAGTTTCGGTTTGTGACGCGCAAGTTTGCTGATCATTGTGGGCTCCCCTTTTTGGTCGTGCTGAGTTCGCTAAAACTTAATTAAAAAGTTCGATACTCCGAACTCTATATGATGGCCTTGATATTCGAAGTCAAGGGTTCTAGAATATCGCTACTCCGAACCTGTGGAAAAACGAGAAAAAGAAGGAGATCGGATCATGCAGAATAAACTAGGCGCTCGCATCAAAGCGCTGCGCACGGACAAAAAGTTGACTCTTGACCAGCTCGCCGAATTGTCAGGATCATCAAAGAGTTACATCTGGGAGCTGGAAAACAAAAATCCGCCTCGCCCCTCTGCTGAAAAGCTCGCCGATATCGCAAAAGCGTTGGGAGTCACCGCAGATTATTTGATCGGAAGCGATGACCAGAATCTCACGCAGGCCGAGGACATTGCCTTCTTCCGACAGTACAGCGGATTGCCGGATGACACTCGAAAAGTTCTGAGAGAGATGGCAGAATCCTTGGCCAAGTTGGTAAAAAAATGACCAATCGTATGGGGTCGAAGCCGCTTGTTGAATCTGGCCGCATCACCAAGATGCTGGACTTGGTACTAGGTGAGGATCGGTTCGACCGCCGCCCTGTCGACATTACAAATTTAGCGATGGAATATTCCCAAAGCATCAATCCGGTCAGTCCCATTCACGAGGTCACAGGGAAACATCTGCCGGGGTGCGTTGGAGCCTTGGTCTACAGCCAAACCAAACCGAGGCAATGGGGTATAGCCTACGAAAAAAGCCAACCAGAAGCCCGGAGAGCTTTTACTGTCGCCCACGAATTTGGACACTATATCTTGCATCGCCGCCTCATCGAAGAAGATGACCGTTTCGATGGTGGCATTTTCTGTGATGAAAACAGCGTCAATCGCCGCGCGGGTGAAGGGATTGAAAAGGAAGCCGACCAGTTCGCTGCGGCCCTGCTGATGCCCCTTCATGACTTCCGGCGAAAAGTTACGCCCAAAGAGCGCCCGGATATTGAAAAACTGGGCGATATGGCAGCCCGCTACGGCGTCTCTCTGACCGCTGCTATTTTGCGTTGGCTTGAATACACCGACACGCGGGCGCTCCTTGTTGTGTCAAATGAAGGTTTTGCTCATTGGGCGAAATCGAGTGACGCCGCACTTAAGTCCGGGCGATATTTTCGCACGAAAAATGAGCTTGTAGAACTTCCCGCTGCCGCGATTGCAGTCCGCAAGCAATTTGGCCAGGAGGCTCTGGCTGGTGTCCGGCAGCCCAGCGGTATCTGGTTCGATGAACCTGTCGTAGAGATGTGCATGAGATCAGACCGCTTCGATCAGGAACTGACCCTACTTCATTTCGAAAACTCGGGTCCTAAACATCAAGGAGAGGAAGAGGTTGAAGACACCTATGATCGCTTCCAGCCAAATTGATACCAGCCTGACCATGCTGGAATTTCGGCGTTATATCCTTGCCAATTGAAAGCTGTGTGGATGGAAATGGCAGACGAAATACGGCTGACCCTACGAACGAACAGCCAAGCCTTTCTAGCGGAATCCGTCTCGAAGGCCGTGATTGCCCATAGCGAGCCGCGTCAGTGGCAATTTGCGATCACAACCCTCGTGCAATCCTTGGAGTTGGCGCTCAAGGCGAAGCTCGAAGAAATCCATCCAATGTTTGTTTTTGAAAACATTGATGACCCCAAACATACGATCAACATTACAGGAGCAATCAAGCGACTGAGCAATCCGAAAATAGGAACCATCCATTTCAGCGACACGGATAACAAACGGCTGCACGCGGCGATCAAGCTGCGGAACGAACTGACGCATGCTGAAAGCCGTCTAAATGTTCATCATGCTCAAAATTCGTTTTGCTTTGTGTTCTCGTTCGTAGCGGATTTTTTCCGTCACCACCTCTCCACCTCGGTAAACGAGTTCTTGCTTCCGGGTGACTTGGATCAAATCATTCAGTGGAATGCCGCCCGAAAAGAGTTACGCAAACGGGCACTGCATCGCATCGCGGAGAAAAATATTCCTGATCAGGATATTAGGGACTGCCCCGAGTGTTTTGAGACCACATTTGTTTTGTTCGATGCCGAATGTGCTTGCTACACCTGTATGCATCACCATGAGACGGTGGAATGTTCCCGATGCGGCACCTACACCTATTTTCCCGAGGAAATGATTTCCCTACACGACCACTTCGACACCGATCTTGACGAGGGCCGATATGTCGTTCTTAACCGGTTCGGTATGGACTACGACGAGGTCTGCCCCGAATGCATCGGGGACGCGCGGAACGAAATTTCCATGGCGCGGTACGATGACTATGTCGAATACATGCAGCAGGAGGCATATTATTTGCCTCACCGATGAGACATAGAGGACTTGATCAAGTCGAGGCCTGCTATGTTGATTGCCCGGGCGTATTCATTTCAGCATGAAAAACCCGGCTGGTTAGGCCGGGTTCTCGACTTTCAGCGGATGTTGAGCCCGCTAGTGCGTGGTGCTGTTTATAAGTGCGTCAATGAGGGCGATCTGCGAACGACAGCCTCGCTGATACTCGTTGATCAATATCTTTGCTTCTGCAGTCGCATCCTTGCGCAGAATGCGCTGCTGTGTGCACCAAGCGTCAAGAACCGACTGGAGCAAATTAAGGTCTTTTGGCGGTATTGCGATATCGGACTTCTGCATCATTTTCCTCCCAAGGATTGACATCTTTTTTGTTGAGAAACCGCCTCCCTGCGGCCTCCAGCACATGCAACTTTAGTCCAAAATATCAGGGGTTCAAGATGAAAACATGACACGTTACTTGAGGTACGTACCCGATTTTCAACCGGCGCTGATCGCTTCTGCGGACCCGTTGCTGAACCAGGCGAGGTAACTCCCGAAAGGGGCAGTTTCAGCACCTTGGCCCGAAGCAGCGTCCGTGTCCAAGTCTACGGGCCCAAGAGGGATATCGAAGGCGGCCATGCATCTGAGGCGACGCTTCCTGATGATAGCCGCAAATGCCACGCTTCCATCCTAATGACGACTTACAAATAGCGCAGAATCGACCGTCAAAACCAACGAGGTGGTCGATGACGGAACGGCTTTCTAGGATAAAGGCTACCTGCATTGTGACAGCGGCCACGTTGTGGTTTTACGCCCCAGCCTCCGCCGATTGCTGGTCGGCGCTCGACAATCCAGAGTGGCCCCGTATCGCCCAATCTGTCGCGGCAATTCAGTTTTGCGAGCAAATACCTGTCGGCCCCTATGGGACTGCCAGTATACAGGTCGAGTCATTCAACTTTTGCTCCGTTTCAAACAGCGTTGCCACCGTCTCAGCGAGAGCACAGCTGACTTGCGAATCCGGTTCAGATGCCCTGATCCAGATGCCGCCACTTGACGGCGAAATCGTAGCCATCGTGGCGCTTGATACTGCTGCATGCAGCATAGGAGACACCGATCTCCAAATCAGCGGTGAAATCGGCGCACTCCTGTCTGGGCTGGAAGAGACTCAACAAATCGCCCGCGACTGGGCACAATCGCAATTAGCGCTCCTCTGCAGCTTGCACCGACCATGACGCGTCCATAAGAGCCGCCCCATCGTCGCGTCACCGGGGCACCTCATAGGTTTGCGGCGACCGCCGATATGCTTCCTCACAACGCGGCGAACAAAACCACGGCCCCTCCGGGGCGGCCCGCCTATAGGATGAGTACGGCGCATGCATCTTACACACAGGATCGATCCAGGCCGGGTCAGCCGACGGAGCAAGCTCGATCTCATAGAGAGGGACTTCCCCGGTTACCGATCTAAGTGCCACCATTCCGAGGTCTCGCACCAGGATACCTCTTGTGACAGCCGCCTCGGCAATGGGTTGAGTGGCAAGCAATTGCCCAGGCGATGCGAGCGCGGCGATTCGTGCTGCAATGTTGACGGTCGATCCAAAGAGATCACCAGCTCTGTAGATGACCGGCCCATGGTTCAGCCCCGTCCGAGTGAGCGGTAGCCGGGGTTCTTTACGACATGCCTGCAACAGCGTTCCGAGCACCTGGATCGCTGTATCGGGCTCAGGAAACGAGAGCATTGCCTCATCGCCGATCCATTTGATCGGGGGCTCATAGCCGCTTAGGGCGTCGCGGACCATGCTCTCGAATACTTCAAGCACGTCAAGCGCAGCCGCGTCACCATAAACGTCCGCAATAGCGCTGAATCCCGCAATATCTATGAACGCAACGGTGGCCGGTGCTTTGGCCGAATTCTCTCGCTGCCCCACATCGCCCTCCATCGCTCGAAGATTTGATCCCTAGCAACACGGCATTCTCGCCCGCATTCGTTTCCTACGCAACTTCTGAAACCTGTCGCCACAGCCGGAGCCATGCATAACGACGCGCCATGATGGAACCAAATTCGCCATGATAGATCGGCTTACGCAGCTCGATGCCGACCGACCTTCAGTTCTTCATGATCTCGCGTGGAAACGGGAGCATATAATCCCGCTTACCCATGCGCTTCTTCACTTCGGTCGTGCTCTGCTCATCAGCCGCATACACAGAACGACGCCCCTGACCTATCACTCCGTCATTCACCTCTCGCACAATACGGCCGATAGGTATCCGCCGAACAGCCTCACCAAATTCGGCATTCATAAAAGCGACGAATACCTTCGTCGGACTGAGCGGTAGCGCGAAATGCCCATCGGGTCTTCCGAGCCCATTTGTCATGATGACCGGATGGTCAGAGGTCAGGATGCGCCTGGAAACGGCCGAAGTATCCAAAACCCACCACCTCGCACCCATGAAGGTCCGAAGAACGTTTTCGTTCTGGATGAGCTTGGTCGCAACGATAATGGCGGTCCGTTCCAGCATCTTGGGGCTCTCCAGCTTCATATAATCTTCCAGCGTGGAAGGCCAATTTTCCTTGCGCACCTGGTCATACCGGGCTTGGAAAGCCGGATCGGGCACATCCATGTCTCTAATAACTTTGACCTTGAACGCTCGAATCTCCTCGGGAGTGCGGATGATCAGAGACAGAAGAAAACGCGCCCAAGCATGCCTTAACTCTGGATCGGTCGGGATGTTGCTCTGGAGCAGCTGGTCACGAGCATCCGCCGCCTTCTTGTCGACCGCTCCCATGAATATCTTTTCGATGTTCTGCTTTGTCTCAGGAGTGGCACCAGGAATGATGTAGAGGTTCTCTGCATAACCGGTCTCTCCAGTCCCTCGCCTCTTTATCTCAAGCCTGGGAAACTGCTCGTGCGGGAATTTGAGCCGCCGGTACTCCGTGAGCTTGTTATCTGCTCCGAGCCAAGGCTTCAGGTAGAACTGGGGAATGTAGTGATGTTTCAGGAAACGACTCAGCAGCTCGTTAAACGATAGACTTTATCATGGTCATCAAGAGCAGAAAGCGCAGCATCATCCTCTTTTGGCGGCCAATGTTTCCACCAGAAATGTCGCAACTGCCCCTGCCGTGTTGACAGCAAGACTGCCCTCGCCGTCATCAACTGTTCCATCATCGTTGCTCGTTCGGCCAGCGATGTCGGCAACTCGTCTTCGTAGATCACGTCAACTCCATCTTCCGCGTTTTTCGCAAAACCGCTCTTGACCTTACCATCTTTGGAAGCTTTACCTATCTATGCAGTTAGGAAAAGGATTCCTCCGATGACTGCGATTTCAAAGTTTACCCCAGCCTCTCCGCTACCCCTTGCCACCGATTTTGGCATCGGGGGGATGACATGCGCATCCTGCGTTCTCCGTGTGGAAAAAGCTATTGCGGCCGTGCCGGGCGTGGCTTCCGCCAATGTTAATTTGGCTACGGAACGAGCAACCGTTCGCTTCAATGGAGCGCCGGACACCAGTGGGGTTCTCCGCGCAATCGAAAAGGCTGGATATGAGCCCAAGATCGTCACCCAGGAACTCAGTGTCGAAGGCATGACCTGCGCCTCGTGCGTTTCTCGTGTTGAAAAGGCGCTGAAGGCGGTGCCCGGTGTCATCGACGCTTCTGTGAACCTCGCTACGGAAAAGGCGACCGTTCGTCTCATCTCCGGAACGACTGAGATAACTGCGCTTGAGGCAGCCGTCCGGGGTGCCGGTTATGACGTTCGCAAGGTGGTCGCCACTGAGGTCAGCGGTGACGGTGACGACCATCGTACCGTCGAGATACGTACGCTCAAGAACCTGCTGTTTTTCTCGGCGTTGCTGACACTTCCGCTCTTCCTGTTGGAGATGGGCTCCCACTTCATACCCGGCGTCCACGAACTGATCATGGACACCATCGGGATGCGCAACAATCTTTATCTCCAGTTCGTGCAGGCGACCGTGGTCCTGTTTGGTCCGGGCCTGAGGTTCTTCCAGAAGGGCGTGCCAAACCTGTTACGCTGGACGCCTGATATGAATTCGCTTGTCGTCCTTGGTACTTCTGCGGCCTGGGGCTATTCGGTCGTTGCAACCTTTTTGCCTGGCCTTCTGCCCCCAGGGACCGCGAATGTCTATTACGAGGCTGCGGCCGTTATCGTCACGCTGATCCTGCTCGGCCGTTACCTGGAAGCCCGCGCCAAGGGCCGGACCAGCCAGGCGATCAAGCGGCTTGTCGGCCTGCAGCCTAAGACGGCCTTCGTCTCGCATGGCGGCGAATTCGTCGAAATTCAGATCAGCGACGTTGTCGGCGGCGACGTCATCCGGATCAGACCGGGTGAAAAAATCCCGGTCGACGGCACTGTAGTGGACGGCAGTTCGTACGTCGACGAATCCATGATCACCGGAGAGCCTGTACCCGTTCAGAAGTCTTCGGATAGCGAGGTTGTCGGCGGCACCATCAACAAGACCGGATCATTTACCTTCAAGGCGACGAAGGTCGGTAGCGACACGCTGCTTGCCCAGATCATCAAGATGGTCGAGGCGGCGCAGGGTTCAAAGCTGCCGATCCAGGCGCTTGTCGACAAGGTGACCGGCTGGTTCGTCCCGGCGGTGATCCTCGCGGCTGTCCTCACCTTCGCCGCCTGGTACGTCTTCGGCCCTTCTCCTTCGCTGACATTCGCGGTGGTGAACGCAGTCGCGGTTCTCATCATTGCGTGCCCCTGTGCGATGGGTCTGGCAACGCCGACCTCGATCATGGTCGGCACTGGTCGTGCGGCCGAACTCGGCATCCTGTTCCGCAAGGGCGAGGCTTTGCAAAGCCTGCGTGAGGCCACTGTCGTCGCGCTTGACAAGACCGGAACGCTGACCAAGGGACGCCCGGAACTGACGGACTTGATCGTCGCCGACGGTTTCGACGCCGACCTGGTACTGGCTCAGATTGCAAGCCTGGAGTCCTTGTCCGAGCATCCGATTGCCGAAGCTATCGTATCGGCCGCGAAGGTGAAGGGCGTTGGTTTGGCTACAGTGACGAATTTCGAGGCGACACCTGGATTTGGTGTGCGCGGCACAGTGGACGGATCGGACATCCTTGTTGGTGCCGACCGCGCCCTGCATCTGCACAAGATCGATGTTTCGAGGTTCGCCCGCGAAGCTGAACGGCTCGGCGACAGCGGCAAGTCTCCGCTCTATGCAGCAATCGACGGACGCCTGGCGGCCATCATCGCTGTTTCCGATCCGATCAAGGAAACCACTCCTCAGGCGATCAAGGCCCTGCATAACCTTGGCCTGAAGGTGGCGATGATCACCGGAGATAACCGTCGTACGGCCGAGGCAATAGCAAAGCAGCTTGGTATCGACGAAGTCATCGCCGAGGTTTTGCCGGAAGGAAAGGTCGAAGCGGTCAAGAGACTTCGGCACGACAACCGAAAGGTGGCCTTCATTGGCGACGGCATCAACGACGCCCCAGCCCTGACCGAGGCCGATGTCGGCTTAGCAGTGGGTACGGGTGCTGATATCGCGATTGAAAGTGCCGATGTCGTGCTCATGTCCGGAGACCTAAACGGCGTGCCGAAGGCCATCGCTCTCAGCAAGGCCACGATCCTGAACATCAAGCAGAACTTGTTTTGGGCATTCGCCTACAACGTGCTCCTGATTCCTGTTGCAGCGGGGGTTCTGTACCCTCTCAATGGCACCCTTATGTCGCCCATATTCGCAGCGGCTGCGATGGCAATGTCGAGTGTTTTTGTACTGGGCAATGCGCTCCGTCTTCGCCGGGCAAATCCAGCTTGAAATGCGGGCGTCAGGCTCTCGCCGGACGCCCGTCCACTCAAAAGAGGAGATCAAAATGAATATCGGACAAGCCTCAAAGGCGACCGGCGTTTCGACAAAAATGATCCGCTACTATGAGCAGATCAAGCTGATAAGCCCCGCGCACCGGACGGAGGCGAGCTATCGCACTTACAGCAATAGCGACATTCATACGTTGCGCTTTGTCCGGGGAGCGCGTGACCTCGGTTTTTCGGTGGAGCAGATGAAAACGCTTTTGACCTTATGGCGTGACCGGTCGAGAGCGAGTGCGGACGTCAAAACGATTGCACTTGAGCATATCGCCGAACTGGAGCGCAAGGCGGCGGCAATACAAGCCATGACCAAGACCCTGAAGCACCTGGCGAACAATTGCCAAGGCAATGATCGACCGGATTGCCCGATCATTGAAGAGATTGCGAACGCCTCTGAAAAGGAAACACCGGATATCAATGCCCGATTTGGCGTCAACGCTAAGAAATGAGCGTTCTACCATCCTGCTTCCATGTCCAGTTCTGGCGAAAGCTGTTGCAAAGAACCGTGAAAAAATGAAACTAGCCGCTCTGTCGCTTGGGATGCCTGGCGAAGCGGGCGGCAGTTTAACGGAAGTTCGAAGACATCAGCCTGGTCTCGATCACGCGCACAGGCAGCCATCCGGATGCCGCTACTTGGCCTCGATCCGGAACTTGGCGTGGCAAGACGTGCAAGTTTGAAGCATCATGTGGAAAGCATGTTCTGCGGGCATTAATGCTGCATCTTTCGTTGCATCGACCTTTTTCGCGAGCGGTCCGCCTCCCATAGCATCTCCCGCTTGCATCCGCGTTCCGGGTCCAAGCCTGTCGGGATTTCGGTCAGCCGCGACAGACAGCGCGGACGCGTAGATGCCAAGATCGTTTGCCATCTTGTCGAACTGTTGGCGTTCGGTTTCGATGCTTGCGCTGGCTTTTGATCCAGCCCTGGTGCCGGAGCCGTCGAACATCGCCGATAGGGTAGCTCCCGAGTGAGCCCGAATGTTCTCGGCGGCGGCCTTGAAGGCTTTCGCGTCGTAGGGCGACGTGTCCTTGAACATGGCACTGATGGTCTTGGCGGCGTTTGCCATCGCCTTCATACTGTCCTGTCTCTGGATAACGTTACTGGGCGCTGCGGTCTGGGCGGTTACTACGGAGATCGCTGTGGCGAAAACGGCTATTGGAAGCACAAGAACTGCTAGTTTCCTCACGCTTGCATCCATCCCCATGCTACACTCCATTTCCCCGGGGGCTATTCCTCCCAGTTTTGACCATGCCAGCGGACGGAGCCTCAACCTTCGGGGCTGGAAACGTTCTCGCGTTTGATCAAGGTCAATGCAACTCTCGTAACGGCACGGCACTGTGCTTGGATACAACAACAAGGTTCGAGCGAAAACATGTTCGCCGTAAGCCAAACCATTCGAAGATACGCGAAAGATTTGCTGTCCGTTTTGGTCGCAATTATGTTCTTCGTCGCGCCGATGGCCGAGGCTGTTCCCGTTATTTGCGAAAACGGCTCACCTCAAGTTGCACATATCGAAACGTCCAAGAGCAACGTAGCTGGACAAAGTGATCTCCACCTTGCCGAGCAGAAGCCTTGCTGCAAAAGCGTATGCAGCCTTTGCAACGTCATTCTTCCGGCTTCGAACCCTGTTGTTTTTCACCCGGATTCGGGCACTCAGCGACACCTCGATTTTCAGCAGTCCATCACCGGCCTCAGCTCTCGACCTGCTCTCGGCCCTCCTCGAACCATTGGTTGAACACCTCCGCTCAACGGCGGGATGATCGTCGGTTGCCTGCGATACCTGCACGGCGACCATGTCGGTGACAATTGCCGACACCGCCGTACCGCGTCTCCTTGCGAAGTCTTGGACTAGCCAAGGGGACGTCCCGGACAAAAGACGAACCAACACGGAGCTAATCCAATGGACGATCAAAAGGGCCATAAAGGTCAACACCACCATCATCACGGGCACGATGCTCAGGCCACGCTGGCAGCCGAAAAAAGTCCGGTCACCGATCAGACGGAAGGCGTGATTTACACTTGCCCTATGCACCCGCAGGTAAGGCAGATAGGGCCTGGAAACTGCCCAATCTGCGGGATGACGCTGGAACCGGAAGTGGTCACAGCAGAAACCGGACCCAGCGCCGAATATCTCGACATGAGACGCCGTTTCTGGATCGGGCTCGTTCTGTCCGTGCCTGTGCTCATGCTGGAGATGGGTGGCCACCTCACCAATCTCCACATGGTGCTTGGTGCGCAGACTTCGAACTGGATTCAGCTCGTTCTTGCTACACCTGTCGTCCTATGGGCAGGCTTTCCATTCTTCGAGCGAGCATGGCAGTCGCTCGTCACTATGCGCCTGAACATGTTCACATTGATAGCAATGGGGACTGGTGTCTCATGGATTTACAGCGTCGTTGCCACGCTTTCACCTAGTCTTTTTCCGGCGACTCTTCGCTCGGCGGATGGTTCTGTCGCCATCTACTTCGAGGCGGCCGCCGTCATCACGGTACTGGTATTGCTTGGACAGGTGCTGGAACTGCAAGCACGTGAGCAGACCGGTGGTGCCATCCGTGCACTTCTTGACCTTGCTCCCAAGACGGCACGCCGGGTCCGCGATGGTGTCGATGAGGACATCGACCTGGAGATGGTTGTCGTCGGGGATCGGCTTCGGGTTCGCCCCGGTGAAAAAGTCCCGGTTGATGGCAGCCTTATCGAAGGTCGCAGTTCGGTCGATGAATCGATGATCACCGGTGAATCAATGTCCGTCACCAAAGAAGTCGGTGCAAAGTTGATAGGCGGCACGATGAACCAGACCGGTGGCTTCGTCATGGAAGCTGGAAAAGTCGGCCGGGATACCATGCTGTCGCAGATCGTTCGCATGGTTGCGGACGCCCAGCGCTCGCGAGCGCCCATCCAGCGCCTGGCCGACGAAGTTTCCGGTTGGTTCGTCCCCGTGGTGATCGGGATTGCCATCGTCGCATTCGCAGCATGGATGATATGGGGTCCAGAACCGCGCTTTGCTCACGGTCTTGTCGCTGCGGTCGCAGTGCTTATCATCGCATGCCCCTGCGCATTGGGCCTTGCGACCCCAATGTCGATCATGGTTGGCGTCGGCCGGGGTGCGGGTCTTGGTGTCCTGATCAAGAATGCCGAAGCCTTGGAGCGTTTCGAGAAGATCGACACGTTGGTCGTCGACAAGACCGGCACCCTGACCGAGGGAAAACCTAAGGTAACGTCGATGGCCGCTATAAATGGGTTCACCGAACCCGAACTGCTGCGCCTGGCGGCAACACTTGAACGGGCGAGCGAGCATCCACTGGCAACTGCCATTGTCAACGCGGCGACGGAACGGCAGCTGGTTCTCGGCGTCGCGGAAGATTTCGACAGCCCGGTCGGCAAAGGGGTCACGGGCAGTGTCGACGGACGCAGGCTCATCATAGGCAGCCACCGCATCATGGAGGAGGCTCATATCGATGTCTCGGCTCTTACCAGCCAGGCGGAAGCGATGAGGGGTGAAGGCGCAACGGTAATCTTCATCGCGATAGATGGTCGTGTTGGAGGCCTTTTGGCGATCTCCGACCCAATCAAGACGACGACGCCAGATGCAGTTCAAGCTTTGCTGAAGGCAGGGGTCCGGGTCGTCATGCTGACGGGCGATAACAAAACGACGGCCGACGCGGTCGCACGCAAGCTCGGGATCACCGAGGTCGGGGCCGAAATCCTGCCGGAAGACAAGAGCGAGATCGTCAAACGCTTGCGCGAAGAAGGCCGGATCGTCGCCATGGCCGGAGATGGGGTTAACGACGCCCCTGCCCTGGCTGCCGCAGATGTCGGAATTGCCATGGGGACCGGCACGGATGTCGCGATTGAAAGCGCGGGCGTAACACTGCTCAAAGGTGATTTGCAAGGGATTGTCCGGGCTCGCCAACTGAGTCATGCGACAATGAACAACATCCGGCAGAACCTGTTCTTCGCCTTCATATATAACGCGGCTGGTGTACCCATTGCCGCCGGAGTGCTCTACCCCTCGTTCGGACTTTTGCTGTCGCCGATCATCGCAGCGGCCGCCATGGCGCTTTCGTCGGTAAGCGTGATTGGCAATGCCCTGAGATTGAGGAGCGTGCGGATATGAGATGGGATCGAAACTGGACGCTAGTTGCTGCGTCGCTCGGCGTTATCTTCGCCTTTTTCCTGCTGCGTGAGCACTGGGCGCATGCATTGGGTCTTTCCCCCTACATTCTCCTGTTGGCCTGCCCTCTCCTGCATCTATTCCATGGCCACGGTGGTCATGGCCATGGTGGTCACGGCGAGGACCGCCTGGGCAAGGATGAAACACGTTGATCTACACACGCTCGGCGCAGGCAGATGTCGAGGTGACGACGTCGGCAGAACGGCTATTTGACTACATGGACGACCAGGCAAACCCCGGCACGCACATGGAGAGATCGTCGGCAATGATGTTGTGGGGGAGCATGGCATATGATTTTGACGAAGCTCTCGGCCAAAGTGTCGGCTCCGTAATCAAGATGACCGGAAAAGTAGCTGGTTTGAAACTATATGTGGAGGAAGTCGTCATTCAGCGGCAACCACCGTTTCTAAAAATATGGGAAACGGTAGGAGAGCCGCGCCTTCTCGTTATCGGAAGTTACCGGATGCGCTTCCAAATAGAGGATAACGGGCGTCTCTGCCGTCTCCACGTGTTTATCGATTACAACTATCCAACTTCCGTCATTGGCCGGATCGCTGGGACCTTGTCGGGTGCACTCTACGCAAGATGGTGCGTCAAGCGGATGGCGGCGGCTGCAAAGGCAGCATTTTCGGCCAAACTCGGTCATGACTGACACGGCTTCAGTCGCGATGGCGATGGACGTATCAACGAGAGCGGCCCGCTCTGAGGATAAGACGATGCTGGATAGAACTAAGTGGTCACCCTCGGCAGTGCTTATGGCGATGAGCGGGATCATCGTCGTCTGCATCGGGGTTTATTTTGTTCTTATTCGCCCGCCGCTGCTGCCAGAGGACGTGCACTACATGCAGTTGACCGAAGCCGACCTGTCGGCGGTCGGGCCCAGCTTGAGAGATTGGCTTGGCCGTGTCTTTGCGGTCCTTGGAGGCTTCGCAATGGCGACGGGTATTCTTATGATCACGCTTGCCGCTACAGCCTTCCGTTCGCGAGAGCCCATAGCAGTGCTCGGTGCCATCCTTGGAGGCGCGGCCTCGATTGGGACGATGACGGTTGTCAATTTCGCGATCAACTCCGACTTCAAGTGGGCACTGCTTGGTCTCTTCGCGCTTTGGGCCGCGAGTTTGATCACCTACTGGTTGGAAGGGGCAAAGGCTATCGCCCGATGAAAATGTATGTTGGGGGAGAGCACGGGTGAAAGTGCTCTCCACCATCTTTTCAAGCCGCCATTTTTGTGCAGCTCTCCGCACAGTGACGGCAAGCCGCTACACACGACTCCATGTCCCCGACACGCTCACAATCCTCCGCGCACTGAGCGCAGATTTCGGCGCACTCTCGGCAGACGTGCTTGTGATGCTCTGAACCAATGAGCATTAAATGAGCCGAAGTTCGGCATATTTCCGCGCAGGCCATCATGAGCTTGAAATGTTGCGGTTCCGTGTGCTTGCCGCCCATTTCCAGGCAGTGCCCCATGGCCATCGACAAGCACTCACGATAGCAAGCGAGACAATTGTCGATGCAGGCCTTCATTTCGTCTGAAAGGTGATGCATGCTCGTGCTCCCTTCCCTACTTCGCTTCCTTGTCGAGCCACTCATTCATCTCGGCGATTTCTTTGGTCTGCGCCTCGATGATCTTCTGGGCAGCCTTTTTGGCCCATTCGTTGTCACCATATTTCAGCTCAACCTCGGACATGCTGATCGCGCCCATGTGATGGGCGATCATCCCGCAAACGAAGGCGACGTCGGCGTCCTTTTTCATCATGCCTTGCATCATGTTCATGTGCATGGACTTCATGCCTTCCATTGATGCCTTCTGATAGTCGGTCATCATGTCGCCCATGCCCATGTCACCGGACATCTTCATGCCGTCCATCTTCGACATGTCCATCTTGGACTGGCACTTTTCCGGGTATGCCATCTCCGCAAAAGAGGCGGCTGGGATAATGGCGAGCATTGAAAGAGCGCCTGCCGCAGCGAGCGAATATCTTACGAGGGTTTTCATCTCTATGCTCCTGATTAGATTCACATTTAATTTCTGCAAATCAGGCGAAGAGCTTGGGAGGGGGGTGGACCGGCCGTGTCGAAAGAAACCGGATCGGTGTTTCTACCCGGCCGACAAGTGCCTTCTCATCTATAATCGGAGCAGCGATTGCAGCGATCAGTGGAAGGATGGGGCAGCAAGCCATGCTGGAACAGCAAGTGCGTCCTGCGACGATTTCCGGATGATGGTGTGAAGAAGACAAGGAAATCGACGGGCAGTGTTCGGACGATATGCCCCCCGCCACGGCCAAACCTTGAAGACTTGAAAGTAAGATAATTGTCGCGAGGACTCGACACATCACGTCTGCAATTTTGCGACCGTACATCGATGGAGTTCCCTTGGGCTTCCAAATAAAGATGTATCTGTTGTTCGAAGTCTACCCAGCTAAACACTTGAAACTCTAAACTGTTCCAGCAGGCCTCGGAGAAAATCGATAACGCGGGACGATTTACCTGCCGGACCGTTGTATTTCGCGGGCAAGCAATGTTCCGCCGTCCCAGTTGTCACCCCCAGTGTCTGCGTCTCGCCTAGCCACCCGAAGCTCCGAAAGAGCTTGGCTCAGCGCCTTTCGTGGACCATTAACATCACTGTTCGCTGTCGGGTATGCAGCTACCCAAAGGAGCGAAGTTAGGTTTTCCTCGACAACCGATCCCAACCAAAGTTCGGCCTGAGAAGCGTCATTCAATTGCCTGTCGGCCCGCCAGACGCGAAGAACGTATCGGCTCGCACCGTGGTCAGACCCGCTGGCACGAATAAGGGTCATTGATGGCAGCCGTCCGCGCTCGGGATGAGGCAGGACAGGAAGTGACATCAGCCGGGGAGACGACGTGAGCCATTGCAGCGAGTTGGTTACGGTCCACTTGGGTGGCATGTGCCATTCTGCGCCCTCAAGGGTGCTTCGGAGTTCGTCCAAAGAGCCTGCCCATTGCAGGGTGAAAGGCTCTTCGCTTTCCCCTGTGATATCGACGCGGCGAGCGGGCATTTCCTGCCAGCCTGTATTCCACCAATCGGCGACTTCTGCCATCGGAGCGTCCTTGACGGTATAGCGCTGAACATCCCGTTGATAGTGATGGGCAATATTGAGACCACCGGCCGTGACAAGAGCGATAATGGTGACGACCAGAATGCCGTTCGTGCTGTCCTCAGAGGACCGGTGATACTGGTAAGCGATGCTCAGGACCGCCAACCACGTCACGGCGAAAGCTAAGCCGCCTGCGGCATCAGAGAACCAGTGCGCACCAAGATAGACGCGTGAGAACGCAATCAGAGTGATCAGCACGGCCGCTGCAAATGCGATGGTCACACGCCCAGCAGGCGGCAGACTTCGGCCGATGAGAAATGCGATGAAACCATAGAGGACAGCATTTGTGGTGCTATGACCGCTTGGAAAGGAAAAATTGCTCCAACCTTCGTAAAGCTCCGACACTGGTCGGGCACGATGAACCGCCACCTTAATTGCGGTGTTGAATATCGAACCACCAGCTACCGCCGCCAAAAAATAGGCCGATGTCCCCCATGCACGCCTCCAGACCAGCCATAGCAGAACAGCGATGGCGACAGGAACGACGACGGTCGTATCGCCCAGTTCCGTGAAGCCGATCATCACTGCGTCGCTCCACGATGTTCTCAGGCCTTGGAGTAGCTGGAAAACAGCGACGTCGAAATTAACGAGCGGATCGCCGGTCACGACGTCTTCTAGGATTCCGAAAAACAGCCATCCTGCGGCGATCAGCAAAAGGAGCAGTCCGACAAGAAGGGCGGTTTCCCGCTTCGCGGGATCGACCAATGAGGCTATCTGGTTACGAAGCCAGCTATCACGGGCATTGGCCCATAGTCGCAATTCACTCAAACCTGACTGAAGGATGGGGACCCCTCGCCGAATTCCCAGCATCACCAACCTTGTTGTCAGCCAAACCAGAAAACAAAGAATGGCTACCAGGATCATCAGCCTGACAGCAGCGTCTCCGGCTGAATGAACGTAGGCCCCCAGCGCTACACCCGGAAAGATATGCAGTGGTGCCCAGATAAGCGCCGACAGAATGTTGGAGACATAGAAGCGACCGACGGGCATTTTCAGCATGCCCGCGACCAATGGAACAAAGGCTCGGACACCAGGGGTGAAACGCGCCAGAAAGACGCTCTTGCCACCATGTTTTTTGAAGAACGCTTCGCTTCTTTCGATTAGCTGCGGATATCGTCGGAATGGCCATCTCGTCAGGATTTGCTCGTGATAGCGGTGACCAAGCCAGAAGGACAAGCCGTCGCCGATCATTGCGCCGATGAGAGCTGCAGTGATGAGCGGAGACAGTTTCAACACACCCGACGGCACAAGAGCGGCCAACCCGACGATGATGGCAGTTCCGGGGACCACCGCACCCAACACCGGAAGCGATTCAGAGAGTGCCAGAAGCAGAACAAGGCCGTATGCGAGATGCGGATACATTTCGACGAAGCTTGTGAATGCGCTGACGTACGACAAATGCATTCCTCATAAGACCAATGGGAGACGGGATTTGAGCGGCGCTTGCTTTTTTGATGGCCCTCTATGAGTGCTCTGTAAGCGCCGTCTCCGCCCC
>UCEZ01000078.1 GCA_900471525.1 Hyphomicrobiales bacterium
CGAACTCGTTCCCAGCAGCTGCAAGTTATCGACATAGCTGGGCAGCAGATACGAGATGGTCGACCTAACGGTATCGGTACCTTCTCCTTGAAATTCCCATACGATGTCGCGAGAGTTGTCGACATAGTAGGTGTCGTTACGTTTTCCACCGACCATAATGTCTGCGCCCGCTCCTCCGTCCAGGATATCACTCCCATAGTCTCCATCATTCCCAGGGCTTCCCTTGAGGAGATCATCTCCAGCGAAGCCAAACAACGTGTCGCTTTCATAAGATCCGGTGATTGTGTCGTCGCCTGCAAAAATCGCCGCGCTGATTTCGGCGTCTGATAAGCTCCGAAAATTTGAAACGTCGACCGAGAAATTGCTAATCGCGTAACCTCCGCCCTCGTGCCCTCCAAGGTCTACGCGGTACCAGTAAGTGTGTCGGATGTAGCTGACCGTCCCGGTGACGCTCGAAACATCGGAGCCGGAAAAGGAATACTGAAAAGCACCTTCAAATCTGGTGTAATTCCCCCGGTCTTCTGTGCCGTAGTCATATTGTACAAAGGTTGCTCCGTAGGTCACCGCAGGATCGGCGGGGCTCTGAAAATCAGCAGGGTCAAAATTCTCATAAGCGAGATTGCTCATATCTGTGGCGGTGTGAGCGACAAATTTGGACACACTTCTCCCCTTCCCATCGCAAACGTCGAGAATGCAATTCGCGCACATGTCGCCATGCAGTACGTCCCCACGTCCTAAGGGTGCAACGTGACAGGATGCACGCGGGAGTCAAGGACTGTGAAGAACAGCGCCTCTCGTCTGTGGACCGCGGTGCAAAGACGAACGCGTAGTTCGATGGCCGATCGCACCAGGCTAGGCCCAAAACGACGCATCGCCGGCACGGCGTTAGAGAAGTGGAAAGGCCGTGCTGCATCCGAAATGGATAGCGAATAGGCGCCTCCTAGAACTTCGCTGTGAACTGTTCAATGAAGGAACCAGGGTGCAACGTCAGAACTTGCCGACCTGTCGTGTGCCAAAGCAGACTTCGAAGCGAAGATCGAGGAGTTAAAAGGGGCCGAGGTTGTTCGGCTGTAGCTTCAGTTGCAAACAGGCCATGCAAAGCGAGAATTCACAGATATTGCGAACAAATGGGTGCTGCATGGCTCCGCGCCGACGTGACAATGTGTGGCGTTGCGGGGGGCGAAAGATGCTCAGGCGTCGCTTCCTGGCGACCAGCGGGGGTGCCGTTTACGCAATTCTCCAAAATGGAAACTTTTAAAATTAAGCGCCTTGATTTTAAGCGACTTTAAATTTTTTAAGGTTGATTTTTGCGAACCGGAGCGCTGCGGCTCTGGAAATGCTAGGTAATGACCGGCAACACCGTGCGACATGGATTTGAGATGGGATGCGCCTAAGTGCTTGATTTTAATGGTGCCCCCACCAGGACTCGAACCCGGGACCCCCTGATTACAAATCAGGTGCTCTACCAACTGAGCTATAAGGGCAGCACTTGCGGCAGGGAGTTACCATATTTTGATCGTGTGTAAAGTGGAAATGCAATGAGGCGGTGGCTTTTCCAGCACTTGAGCCGTTGCCGGCGGCCACACGCCCAGGTGAATGAATGCGCGGTTACGGGCTGGCTCTTGTTGATCGCAGTCCTGATGCATGGCTTGGCGGGCGATGGGCGTGGCGTTTCTGCAGCCGTGGTGGAATGAAAAATACGACGATTGCAATGATCGCAGACAAGGTGCAGGCGAGCCAAAGTACACCGGCGCCCAGCGCCCTTTCGAGAAAGGCGCCGCATATACCGCCGGCCGCCATTCCGAGCCAGGGAATGATCTGCATGGCCCAGTCGGGCCGCCGCGTGCCAACGATCCAGGCACCGATGCCCCTGCCGAAGCGGGAAAGGCCGCCGGTCACATAGGTCAGTCCAATAGGCAATCCCTCGATGTGTTCGACAGCGGCATTGACCAGTCCCATGGCAAGCACGATCCCGTAGAATTGAACCGTCGCGAGATCCTGGCCAGTACTCGCGGCTGCGGCGGCGAGAATGAGGGTCACTCCAGAAAGGACGCGGAAGGTGCGCCGGCTGGCGTTGTGGGCAACGATGATTCCAAGCGCATTGCCAGCCACGAACGTCAGGAGAGCGCCCAGCAGGATGACGGCATATTCCGTTTGCCCATCTGCGAGCGCGACGGCTGCGCGGGTCGTATTGCCGCTCATGAAGGAAACGAAACTGCCGGCAATGAGGAGCCCCGCGGCATCCGTCATGCCGGCGAGGAAAGAGATTGCCGCGACGAGAACGGTGCCGATGGCGGTTCTGCGCCTGCGGATGATGCGCCGCCGCCGTTCTATTGTCATGATTCGCTGCTCCCCGCCGCCGCCGATTCGCTGATGGCGTCAGATTGCTCGCTCCAGAACCGTTCGAACAGGGGGCGGTCGAACCGCCGTCATATCATTCCGCAGCTTCCAGCATCGCCGGCGACGGATCGATTTCCGTGCAGCGCGACATCGCGCCGGGCAGGTTCTCCGCGAGGAAGTCGATGAGCGCACGAACCGAGGGCAGCATGCCGTGACGTGAGGTAAAGACCAGATGGGCGATGGTGGCGTTCGAGGACCATTCCGGCAGCACCGGCATCAGGACGCCGGTCCGAAATCCCCGGCCGCAGATATGATCCGGCAGAAGCGCAATGCCGACACCTTCGATGGCCGCACGCTCTAGAATGCCGAAATCGCCACAGCCGATGATGGGCTGATGGGTGATTTCCCGCTTCGTTCCATCGGTATGGTTCAGTTGCCAGGTGTCGGAGAGATGTTGCTCGTTCATCGACAGGGTCGGCATGCTGCCGAGCGTGTCGATCGTCACATTGCCGATCCGGGCCATCAGCGCCGGGCTTGCCGCGAGAAATTGGCGCGCCTCGCCAAGCTTGCGCACGATGAGGTTGTTGTCGGTGTCCAGCTGGTCGCGGGCACGAAGCGCGATGTCGATGCGCTCCTCGACCAGGTCAATCCGGCGGTTGGTGGTGGTGATCAGCAGGCGGACGCCGGGATAGCGCCGGTGGAAGGCGGGCAGAATAGCGGCTACCATCGGCGTGAAGCCGATCGGGCAGGCGAGACGAACGATACCGGTCGGCTCGCTCTTGGCCGCTGCAACGACGGCCTCGGCGGCCTCGACGCCGGACAGGATCGTCTCGCAGCGCTCGTAGAAGGCCTGGCCGATCTCGGTGACCCGCAGCTTGCGGGTCGAACGTTCGAGAAGGCGAACATCAAGCTGCTGCTCCAGACGTGCCACATGCTTGCTGAGCTTGGATTTCGGAATGTTGAGGACACGTGCAGCTGCGGAAAAGCCCTTGTGCTTCACCACGGCGGCAAACAGCGCGAGATCGTTCAGGTCCTGCATGTCACACCTTCATTTTCGTCCATAAGCGACAATCATTGTTTCTATCAGGAAACAGGCTGTCGAAAAAGGGCCGGCTTATCGGTTCATTGTTTTAAATTCATATGTGATGCACCAAACACCACACAGGCATACGCCAAACAATCAGATGAAGGTGCCACCATGAACATTCTCCATATCGACTCCGGTATTCTCGGAGACCATTCCGTATCCCGCCGTCTGACGGCATCAATCGTTGCGCGGATCAAGGCAGAGCGTCCGGGCGACGTCGTCACCTACCGCGATCTTGCTGCGGCTCCTCTTGCCCATCTCAACGGCTCGCACCTGATGGCGGCTTCCGCCAATCCGGAAGGTCTCGATGCGACGCTGGTCTCCGAGCTTGATGCCGGCCGCGCCTCGCTCGCCGAATTCCTCGCTGCCGATGTCGTCGTCATCGGTGCGCCGATGTACAATTTCGCCATTCCGAGCCAGTTGAAGACCTGGATCGACCGCATCCTCGTTGCCGGAACCACCTTCCGTTACACCGAGGCCGGTGTCGAAGGCCTGGCCAAGGGCAAGAAGGTGATCGTCGCCTCCACCCGTGGCGGCCACTATTCCGGTGCTTCCCCGATCAGCGCCATGGACCACCAGGAAACATACCTCAATACCGTGTTCGGCTTCATCGGCATCACCGATGTGGAGTTCGTCCGTGCTGAAGGTCTGGCCATGAGCCCGGCTTCAAAGGAAGCCGCGATCACTGAGGCTGAAAAGGCCATTGCCGGCCGCGGTCATTTTGACATCGCCGCCTGATCATCTGCCGGATAGAAGAGTTTGAAGGACCGGGCACAGGCGTGTCCGGTCTTTTCACGTCTAGCAGAACGGTGTTGTTCTTTTGTTGACCCATCGGCTACGGTCCCACAAATATAGCGGAGGGGATTGCCGTGCGCCGACTTTACATTCTTGCCAGCGTTATCCTTGCCATTTTTCCGTCTTTCGCCGCGGCGGCCTCTTTGGCTCCGTTCGACAAGCCCGTGGCCGTCGACATCGTCAAACTTCCGGCCGATCCGGACAATCCGTCGGCCGAGCCGAAGATAACCTGCAGCCGCTATACGGACATCATGGTCAAGGAAGTCGATCTTGGCGAGGTCGGCGCCGACAGGCTGGCGCTGATGGCGCCCGATGCGCCATGCGAGCGGGAAGGGAGTGGCGAACGGGTGATCCGCGACGACACTGCCGGATATTTCCTTGGCGTTGCGGGGCGCTTTGTCTTCTTTCAGGCGGCGGACGGATGGAATGGTGGTTTGCCGTTTGTGGTCTACGATGGAAAGACGGCCGTGAAACTCTTCGATGATTCCATGGCAATCGACAGCCTGTCCTCGATCAGCGCCGAAAATGACGGTTTGTCCCTGCAGTTTCGCCGTAACGTCACATCGTCTTGCTCGCTCTACGCAGAGCCGGAAACATGCGCGAAAGAGGTTGCTGTTGCTACAGGTCTGGACAGCGCTCGCATTCCCATTTGCAGCTCCGCCTATGAGGCAGAGATGAAGCGCACGCCAGATTATGCTGACGCGATCAAGGCCCTGCCGAGCGTGCTCGAGTATCCCGTCGCACTGCGCTGGGCAGCGAACAGGGTAACAGTGACGCCGCAGGACGGACCGACGCACTGCCTGTTGCCGTCCTGACGCAGGCTGGACAGGCTCGTCTTCAGGCGATAGAGCCCGGACCACAGGCCTTCGGCCAACAGCAAATGGATTGGAATGGCAATGACGGATGTCAGGGACAGCAACGGCACGATCCTCGTCGAGGGTGACAACGTCACCTTGATCAAGGACCTGAAGGTCAAGGGTACCTCCGAGACACTGAAGCGCGGCACGATGATCAAGGGTATCCACCTGACCGGCGATCCGGACGAGGTCGAGTGCCGCCACGCCAAGATCAAGGGGCTTGTGCTGCGCACCGAGTTCCTCAAGAAGGCCTGAACGAACAGGATCGCGCTTGCCGCAGATCCAGCGCCGGCACGCCTATGGGGCTGGACGCCCGGCGTTTTTGTATTACACTGTGCTTATGAAAAGCGTTCCGGTACTCTTGATGGTTGCGCTTGTTTCGGCCTTTGCCGGAACGTCTCCCGGTGTGTCCCTTGCTGCTGATGCGATTTGCACCTGCAGAAACCGGGATGGTTCGAAACTCGAACTGGGCCAGACGACCTGTATCCGGGTAGGCGACGTCGCTTATCTGGCGCGCTGCGAAAAAGAGCTCAACGTCATGACGTGGCGCAAGCTCCGGGACGAATGCCCCGAAGCGCGATTGTCGGTTGCCGTGCTGCCTTTGACCCAGTAGCCACCGCTCAGGCTTTGGCCAGATGGCCGCGTGCCGCGTACATCGCGATGGCGGCGGCGTTCGAGACATTCAGCGACTTGATGGCGCCCGGCATGTCGAGACGCGCGAGCGCACTGACGGTCTGGCGCGTCTTCTGCCGCAGCCCCTTGCCTTCAGCGCCGAGAACGAGGGCGATTTTCTCGCCCGACAGCGTCTGTTCGAGCGGTGCAGGACCTTCCGAATCAAGCCCGATCGACACGAAGCCGAGCTTGTGCAGTTCGTCCAGTGCATCGGCCAGATTGGTGATCTGGATATAGGGGATCATTTCCAGCGCGCCGGAAGCAGACTTGGCCATGACGCCCGATTCGGTCGGGCTATGGCGCTGCGTCGTGATCAGCGCGCCGGCATTGAACGCGACGGCGGAACGCATGATGGCGCCGACATTGTGCGGGTCTGTGACCTGATCGAGCACCAGAACAAGAGGACTGTCCGTGAGGGCCGAAAGACGGCGGACGGGCAGGGGGACGGTTTCCAGCATCGCGCCCTGATGGATCGCATCCGGTCCGAGAATCTTGTCGAGGTCCTGCGGCGTGACGATTTCCACGGGAAAACCAAGTTCTTCGACGGGACCGGTTTCCAGCCGGACCAGCGCGTTCTGCGTCACCGAAAGCTTGATGATCTTGCGTTCGGGATTATCGAGTGCCGCCCGCACGGTATGGATGCCGTAGAGCAGCACCTGGTCAGGTGCCAGCTGCGGCGCCTTCCAGTCAGCATTGCCGCTCTTCTTGCGCTTGTCCTGCACGGGTGTCGGGATTTCGCCGCGTTCGCGCCGGGCATCACGATGGGCGCGGCGGAGAGTGGCGTAGTGGGTGTCTTTGGCGTTCTTGTCGCCCGGATTATCTTTGCTCATGCGCGTCTTATACTGAGGATAGGCCGCCCGTGGAACCGTTTTTCGTGAAATCGGTGGCTCGCAATCTTTATCGCGATTTTCCCAACTTTTTCTGAGGCGCCGTGTTGACAGGACGAAACGGGACCGTCATATACCCGGCGCAGATTGAAGGGCTGACTTGCCCCGGCAGACAACGCTTTGATCTGAAATGCTTGGTCGCTTGATCCCGACAGAATAATGGAGGGATGCCCGAGTGGTTAAAGGGGACGGACTGTAAATCCGTTGGCTCAGCCTACGTTGGTTCAAATCCAACTCCCTCCACCATTCTGTCAGACGGATCTTGACCCGCGGGTATAGCTCAATGGTAGAGCAGCAGCCTTCCAAGCTGAATACGCGGGTTCGATTCCCGCTACCCGCTCCAGCATTATCAACAGCTTAGCTATACGGCGTGTCACTCATTTCATTTCATGTCACTTGCGGTTTTTGGCGCGGGCATCGGCAATCCTCCGGCTCGCCTCCAATCCATCCCCACCGCTGTAACGCCGAGTAACGGCGGCACAGCACGACGATCACAGGTGGCAGAGTGGTGATGCCCCTTGAGGGCGATCTTGCAGCCTGTACCTGTATTTTTTAAGGAGCGGATCAGTCTCTTGCGATGTAGATCACCGTTCCGGTAAATCGCTTGGTTCCTGTTGAAGGAACATCGGTGATAGCCAAATTACTCTGGCCCTGACTGGAACCGGAGCATACAAAATTAACCCGATTAGACCTCGGCCCGACACGCGGCACTATCTGCGTGTAGTTGGGCTTTGTCACGCCGGACCACGAAACGGTTCCAGAAATAATTTGCGCTTCGCTCATCGATACGTCTGGAAGCCCTGTTATTTGCAATGATCCGCTTGCCGTGCTCCAGCTGAACGTCGAGGTGACGATCTCGAAGGTGCATATACGAAGCTTTTCGATCCTCTGGACGCGTCCAATTTGAGTAGCATATGTCACATCAAGGTCGCCCGGCGCGGCGCATGTCAAAACAGGCGTCCATGCTGACGGATCGACATACACGCGCGCACTTTCTTCGGCAGCGATGCGCGCCTGCTCTTCTGCCCTGGCCTTCGCTTGTGCTTCTTCTTCTTCTTCTTCCCGTAGCTGCACGGCAATCTCCTTGAATGCGGCATGTATGTTGATGCGGTTCTCAGGCATCTTCGCAATCGTCCCCGCCGCAACTGCTTCGCCGAGTTGGTCCAGGAAGCGTTCTGGATTCGTCGTCTCCATGCCGATGAATGCGTCGAAAGGGTAGTCCCACCAGGAGGAGGCAAGCAGCCTCTCGCAGAGATCGTCGGTGAACCTTCGCCGCTTAACGCGCGCCGGGTTGCCGGCGACAAGCGTGTAGGGTTCCACGTCGCGGGTGACCACCGAATTGGCGGCAATGATCGCTCCGGCACCGATCTTCACTCCGCGCCCGATCAGCGCGTTGGAACCGATCCAGACATCCGGGCCGATCTCCACTCGGCCGATGAATACCTCCGCAGGTAAAGGTACGAGTGGAAATTCGAAGCCGGTCTCGCGGGCATACGGGCCGTAGGGGGAGGGCCGGTTGTCGTAATCAAAGCCGCACATCGACACCCGGTCGATCGGATGGTTTGGACGCATCACTGCGACATTGTCGCCAATGGCGCAGTATCGGCCGATATGTGCATCGCTGCCAAAACAGGAGCGCGAGTAGGAAAATGCCCCGAGGGCGCTGAAAGTTGGGCCGGACCTGTGATCTGACCAAGGCTCGACCCAAAGGTCGAAAGGCGCCCGATAGCGCAGGCCTGGCTTGAACCACCCCGGTGGATAGCTTCCGCTCGGGTGGAAGAAAACCTTGTTGGCCCTTAGATAATCGATATGCGCCTCGGCGACGGTAAAGATTTCGTAATTCATATGTCGTCGATCAGCGTCCCTGCTTATAAGCTGCCATACTTAGACACTTTTCCGAGCGGCACAACCTGCTAGAGCCGCTTGCCGAAGACGGGCAGCCTCCCTTTTGTTTTCGCTTTGCGTTTTGCCCATCAGATAAACGGCAAACGACACCGAAGGGCAGAAAAATGAAGATGCCCGGGAATCGACAATCGGATTGCGAAATGGTAGCGGCACACCCATCGTCGCTGATTGATGGTCACGGAAACCCGCCAAAACGGGGACGCACGCATCCGACACATGCTGATCGGCACGCTTCGCTTCCTCACCTCAAGAATCAGTGTTTCCCCGTAAGGCCCTGCCTTGAAAAAGTGATTTCTCGTTCCGATTTATAGACCAACCGGCAGATACCAGCCCGTTTCCGGCTTATTTTTCTCATGCATTTAAAGCTTGCGCATTCGTTGCGAAACCCTTAAACGCCTCCCCAAACCGGCGCCGCCGGTATGGTGCATTCTCATTGATCACAGGAAACTTGACCCCATGGCAAAGAGCAAATTTGA
>UCEZ01000019.1 GCA_900471525.1 Hyphomicrobiales bacterium
CGGATACACTGCCAGCCGTGGCAGCGAGGCGGGACCGGCGCTGGTTTCAGGGAAAGGACGGACGTCCCTGCGACCGGGGTTCGCGGAAAATGGTTTCCCTCCGCAGGCTGTCGCGGCTGCGGACGTGCCTGTACGGCACACAAGACCGGCCAAAGGGGCCGGTTGCAGAGAAACCGGAGTCGCGGGCAAAAACCGCCGAACGGGCGCTGGCGAGAGCCATTTTCCCACCACCCAAACAGGCTCTTGCGAGCGCCCCGTCCGATTCCGGTCCCCTGTGCGGACGGGACGGACATTCACCAAGGAAGACCGCGGGCCGACCGGCCGCGCGAAGGCGGGCGCGTGCCTGCCGCAAGGAGAGATCATGCCGAACCCCGCCAAACCCGCCGCCGCCTCTACCGCCACCCGGGCAGAACAGCATCTGGACGAAGCCCTGCAGTGCGGCACGGTTGAAATGCTCGGCATTCCCGGTGCCATCTGCCCGCATCGCGCCTGCCGTCGCCATCGGCGCTGCGGCTTCATCCTCAGCACCGACCGCTCCCCCGCCTGCCTGGCGCATCTGATGCCGGAGGCCCGGGCTTTTCACGACAGGCTGCTCGCCGCCGCCCGCACGCAGGTCGCCGATCTGCAAAATGCCGTCAGCGCCCATATCCGCGCCACCGTCGCCGACGATCCGCAGATGCTTGCCGTCTCCGAGATCGTCCGTCGCGTCCAGCCGCGCGGCCACTGGCTGCATGCGGCGCTGCCCTTCTGGGGCAAGTTTGCGCGATCCTTACAGGCGCTCAAGCGCGGCAACGGAAAAGACCGCGGCAACGGCGATGTATAAGCTGGCCCCGGCGGGCGCGAGCCCCCTACTCCGCCGCCTTCACCTCTTCCAGCAATTCCAGCTCGTAGGAATACCCCTCCAGCATCGTATATGCCTGCTCGATCGCCTCGATCTGCGCCTCGGCGCTGCGGATGGCGTCGGCGATGGATTGGGAGCGGGTGCGCAGCATGGCGCCGAGCACGTCGGCGGCGGGGCGGCGGCCGAGGCGGTCGATGTGCTGGCGCACGCGGGCGCGGTGGCGTTCCAGCTCGAGGATATGGAAGCGGCTCTTGACGATGTCGTCGGAGAGTTTCCGGCGCATGGCGGCGACCGGGTCGAAGCTGCCGGGCTCGCGCTCGTCGAGGATGAAGTCGTTGACCAGCGATTCCAGCCGCAGAATCCCCTGCAGGTCACGCGGGTCGGCCAGCTGCGGATCGTAGCCGGTATTGTCGTAGACCTTGCGGCGCACCGGGTCCTTCAAGAGGTCGTAGCAGGCCTGCAGCCGGCCGAAGGCCTCGGTATCGCCGCCGCTGTCGGGATGGGCGGTCTTGGCGGTCTTGCGCCAGGCCGCCTTGATCGCCTGCTCGTCGGCGTCGCGCTCCAGACCGAGCGTTTCGTAAGGGTCGATCACAGCGCCACCTCGCAGTCCAGCATTCGTCATTCCGCTCCTGACCTAACCGGTCGCCCCGCCAGCATCAACCCCACATCAACCCCGAAGCAGCAGCCGGCCGGCGGCCCCTTATTCGGCCATGGTCGGGACCAAATTGGGGCGAGATCGCGACGGCGGACGGTTTTCCCCGGCGGGCATCCTTCCGGCCGCGATGGCAGTCGGGTAAAAACCCGTCCAATGAGCGGATGTGCCGCCGTGGTGCAATCCGTCGCCGGTACCGACATGCGGTTGAGTGCAAAGGATTAAACGCTTGCTATTTTCTTTTTTTGCTGCAAATATTTCGGCGTTCGGGCGTTTGCATCCCGGAGACTGGACTGGCTGTATGGTCCTGGAGAAATCCGGGCGTGCCGAATAGGCACTGTAGGCGTTCTTTCCCCGTTATCGACTTCTCCGACTGGCTTTCCGGAATAAAGACAAAACCGGAAAGAAAAACGTCTCCACCCTGGCAGGGGTGAGGACACATCATTAAGGGAAAAAGGACTTCTCCCATGGCCACCAAGGGCACCGTAAAATTCTTCAACCAGGACAAGGGTTTTGGTTTCATCACGCCGGAAGGCGGCGCAAAGGACGTGTTCGTTCACATCTCCGCGCTGCAGGCCGCTGGTCTCCAGACCCTGAAGGACGGCCAGCAGGTCACTTTCGACACCGAGCCGGATCGCATGGGCAAGGGCCCGAAGGCTGTCAACATCCAGGCTGCCTAAGCCTCGATCTGATCGCCTCGCGATGACTGAATTGAACGGCGTCCCTCGGGGCGCCGTTTTTTTTGTGCCGGCGATTATCCCCGCAGCAAGAAGCTGTGCGATGATCGACTGGACGCAAAGGCATTGCCAATGCGTTTTTGGGGGAGCTTTACTCCGCCGCCTGTTTCGCCTCGGCTGCGGAAAGAATTGCGTCAAAGGCGGCAGCAATAACCTCCGGCCCCGCCCCTGCCCGCGTCGCATCGGCCGACAGGATCTGCCGGAACCGCCGCGCGCCCGGCCAGCCCTGGAACAGCCCGACCATGTGGCGCGTGACATGGATGAGCCGCCCGCCCGAAGCGATATGACCGGCCGCATAGGCCATCATCGCATCGCGGACACCGGCCCAGAATTCCGGCGACTGGCGATGACCGTTGGCGGTAAAAGCCTCGCCGGTGAAATCGACTGGTGCCGCCCCGGTCGTCGGGTGCGAAATATATCCGTCCACGGCCGTCAGCATGGCGCTATCATGATAGGGCGCCCGCCCGAGCATGACGCCATCGACATGATCGAGTTCTTCCAAGGCCTGATTCAAACTGCCAAGACCGCCGTTGATGCCGATGAAAAGATGAGGATTTTCCGCCTTGAGCCGATGAACCAGACCATAATCCAGCGGCGGAATATCGCGGTTTTCCTTCGGCGACAGCCCCTGCAGCCAGGCTTTTCGCGCATGGACCCAGATCGCGTCGGTGCCGGCCTCGGCAACACGGGAAACGAGATCGCGCAACGCCACCTCCGGCTCCTGGTCATCGACGCCGATCCGGCACTTGACCGTCACCGGGATCGATACCGCCGCCTTCATCGCCGCCACGCATTCCGCCACCACATCGGGCTCGCGCATCAGGCAGGCGCCAAACGTGCCCGACTGCACCCGGTCCGAGGGACAGCCGACATTCATGTTGATCTCGGCGTAACCGAACTGCTCGCCGATCCGTGCCGCCTCCGCCATCTTGCCCGGATCATTGCCGCCGAGCTGCAGCGCCACCGGCTGCTCGACCGCGTCAAACCCCAGCAACCGCTGCCGGTCACCGCGCAAAATCGCTTCGGAGACGATCATTTCGGTATAGAGCAACGCATGACTGGAAAGCTGCCGTGCCAGGAAGCGATAATGCCGGTCCGTCCAGTCGATCATCGGCGCAACGGCAAAAACCGGCGCCTTGAAGTATGGTGCATGGACCTGGCCCGATGCCACTTTGATGTCGTCACTCATGAAATTCGTTCTCAATTCGATGCTTTCCGCACGGGGCCGAAACAGCATCTGCGCAGATCGCGCTCGATCGTTGTCGGCCTTATATAGTGCGGCAGCGCCCAAATCCATACCAAGCGTTTCAACCGGAATGCCCACCGCCCGAAGCGTTCACGACTGTCTTCCACATGCCGGTGGCATGGAACGTCCAGGACGATGGTTGGGTATTGCGCTTGTGACGGCACGGGCCAGCAGATTGAGCAACTCCGAGGCGTCTTCGCTCATCTGATCGGTGGCTGTTTTGTTCCGTTCGGGCGAAAACTGCCCGCCGGAGGGATCTCGGACCAGGTTCTTTCCTTGTAGAAAACGCTTCTGGCAACCTGAGATCGGCTTTTTAGAATGACGAAGTGTCGAAAATAAAAATACCTCCGCAGCTCTGTCAGCGGTTTCGAAATCAAACAATGCGCCCCAAAATCCGCCGTTGCAAAACCACCGGCGGGTTTACTGAAACGCGACAGAGCGCCCCGTCAAAGCGTCAGTGCGCCTGAAGCTTTGCCTCTTTCGCGGCCGAAATGAAGACCTCCCTTGCCTCTTCCGGCGACTTGCGGCCGTCAAGTGCTGCGCGGCAGAGGCTTCTGGCGGCAACATAACGCGGGCCGCGCAAATCCGGCCAGGTATCCATCAGGCAGATCAGGGCGTCGAACGGCCCCTGCACGACCTGAGAACCCTTGTGGGCAAACCCCACCTCCACAGGATTGGACCATTTGGTATTTGGCATGAGCGTCTCCTCCGATTTTCTTGCCAGTACACAACTCAAGAATAGCTGATTTGGTTCCCCAAGGGCAGAGTGCAAAACGAAAAAAGCCTGCCGCGGGAGGAGGTGCGGCAGGCTTTCTGAAAATGACCCACGGCCGGGAGGAGGTGGCCGCTGATCGATCGCAGCTTTTCGGGAGGAGGTGAATCGCTGCGATAAATATGACTTTAATGCTGCATCGCATCAAAATCAAACTAAATCTGATGCAACGCAATAATTTACCAGTAACTTCTTCGTGTGGTCGCAGCGACTGACGCACTACCGACGATATAGCCCGCAAGGAAAGCCGCAGCACCGAAAATCAGCAATGCGGTGCTTGTGGCGGAGGGATGATCCTGTGCGCTACGCGCCACGGCGCCCGCCTCATCCTTGACATACCCTGCCGCGTGTTTCGCCCTTGCCGAGATGCCGCTCGTTTCGTCCAGTTCGCCTGTGAAACCGGTTCGCAGATTTTTGACATTAACCATCTTGCGCTCCTTTTCTGTCAGTGACGGAAACACCTGAAGCGTACGAATGTTCCATCCTCACAGAGAAGATGCCCGCTGTTTGGGCGCATGTTCGCAAATCGTTGTCTATATCCCTTCCTGGATAGTTCTTCACGTATCGTTGTGACACGAATCCATACATCTGCGGAAAAATGACTGTTGCGATTTCTTCATGTGTGGCATGCTAATAGATGAGGTGCCTCATAAAAACCAATTTCGGAGTAGCTACTGCAATCCAGAAATCAAAAAATAAGAGACGGGAGAGAACATCATGGTAGAGGAAAATCTGTATCGTATCGTCGAAGTCAGCCTGAAACGTGGTAGTGACCGCCGTGATGTCGGCATCATGACCGTCCGTCAGGCGCTTGAGCTTCCCGATGTCCCCAGCCTGGAATATACCCATCCTGAACTGAACTCCCGGGCCGGCAGCCGGTTCCTGACACGCGACCAGCTTGAAGCATATGTCTGCAGCTGAAGCGTCTTTCCGCACCCCGTAAAGGGGTGCTATCGTCCGGCATTCGCAATCGAATGTCTGGATACCGATGACAACCGTAATCCCCCTTCCCGCGCCCGTGCTGTTGCTGGTGGCGCATTCCGACCAAACCTTTCCAGTCCGCCGCGTCTACTGCGTCGGGCGCAATTATGCCGCCCATGCCATCGAGATGGGCCATGATCCGAACCGCGAACCGCCCTTCTTTTTCCAGAAAAATCCTGACAACCTCCAGCAAACGGCGGAGTTCCCTTATCCGCCGCTGTCGACCGACGTACACCATGAAGTCGAACTGGTAGTCGCGCTGAAACAAGGCGGCGATACCATCGACGCTGTGGATGCGCTTGACTGCGTCTATGGCTATGCCGTCGGCATCGACTTTACCCGCCGCGACCTGCAGGCAGAGGCAAAAGCCGCCGGAAAACCCTGGACGGCCGCAAAGGCCTTCGAACATTCGGCGCCGGTTTCGCCGATCGTGCCGGCACAGGCGATCGGACACCCGATGGACGGCAATATCTGGCTGAAGGTCAATGGTGAGGCGAAACAGCAGGGCGATCTCAACCAGATGATCTGGAAGGTTCCGGAAATCATAGCCGAATTGTCGAAGCTGTTTACGCTCGCCGCCGGCGACGTCATCATGACCGGCACGCCATCCGGCGTCGGCCCGGTATCGCGCGGCGACGTAGTGTCCTGCGGTATCGATGGTGTTGCAACGCTGACCGTCGCGGTCGTTTGAGAAGGAAGAGAAGATCATTATGCCGCTCTATGCCCTTGGCGAACATCGGCCTACCGTTCCGGAAGAAGGCCATTATTGGATCGCGCCCGACGCGCATGTCGTCGGCAAGGTTGAACTGGGTGAAGGCGTCGGCCTCTGGTTTGGCGCAGTGCTGCGCGGCGACAACGAGCCGATCCGGATCGGCGTGCGCACCAATATCCAGGAAGGCGTCGTCATCCATGTCGATCCCGGTTTTCCGGTCACGATCGGAGAAGGCTGCACGATCGGCCACCGTGCCATCGTGCACGGATGCACCATAGGCGACAATTCGCTTGTTGGCATGGGCGCGACGGTGCTGAACGGCGCAGTCATCGGCAACAACTGCCTGGTCGGCGCCAATGCGCTGGTGACGGAAGGCAAGGTCTTTCCCGACAATTCGCTGATCGTCGGCGCGCCGGCAAAGGCCATTCGGCTGCTGGATGAGACAGCCGTCGCCGGGTTGAAGAGATCGGCGGACGGCTATGTCAGGAAATGGCAGTTGTTCGCGACCAGCCTTTCGGTCATCGAATAGACACTGTCAGAGCTTCAACCTCCGCAACCGCAGCGCATTGGTAACGACCGAGACCGACGACAGGCTCATAGCGGCGGCGGCAAGCATCGGCGACAGCAGCGAGCCGGTCAGCGGATAGAGCAGGCCGGCAGCCACCGGTACGCCGATCGCATTGTAGCCAAAGGCGAAGAACAGGTTCTGGCGGATGTTCGACAAGGTGGCCTTCGACAGGGTCCGTGCCCGAACGATGCCCGAGAGGTCGCCCTTCAGCAGCGTGATGCCGGCACTCTCCAGAGCGACGTCGGCGCCGGTGCCCATGGCAATGCCGACATCGGCCGCCGCCAGCGCCGGGGCGTCATTAATACCGTCGCCGGCCATGGCGACCACGCGGCCCTCGGCCTTCAGGCGCCCGACCAAGGCCTTCTTATCCTCCGGCAGTTGATCGGCGGCGACGTCGTCGATCCCGAGCGCCTTTGCCACGGCCTGAGCCGTGACCGCATTGTCACCGGTTGCCATGATGATGCGGATGCCATCGGCATGCAGCGCGCGGATCGCCTCGGCCGCATTGATCTTGATTTCATCGGCAAGCGCAAGCAGGCCGGCAGGCTGGCCGTTGACGGCGATGTAAAGCGCCGTGCGACCGTTCTGGCGCAGGCTCTCCGCATGGCCGGCAAAGCTGGTGATGTCGATCGTCGCATCCGCCATCATGGCGGCGTTGCCGGCCATGACCATTTCCCCATCGACCTTGCCCGATACGCCCTTGCCATTGATCGCTTCGAAATCAGTAACGGCGGCGAGCAATACATCCCGCGCAGCTGCGCCCGCGACGATGGCCTCCGCCAGCGGATGTTCCGACGCTCTCTCAAGGGAGGCCGCCAGCATCAGCATCCGGTTTTCGGGAAAGTCGGGATGGACCAGCACGTCGATCAGGCGTGGCTTGCCCTCGGTCAGCGTTCCGGTCTTGTCGACGATCAACGTATCGACGGCCGCCAGGCGTTCGAGTGCCGCCGCTTCCCGGATGAGGACACCGGACTGTGCGCCCCTGCCCGTCGCCGTCATGACCGAGATCGGCGTTGCCAAACCGAGCGCGCAGGGGCAGGCAATGATCAGCACGGAAACGGCCGCCACCAGACCGTAGATGAAGGACGGCTCCGGACCAAGCAGGAGCCAGGCCACGAAGGCCAGTGCCGCGATGATGACGACCGTCGGCACGAACCAGCTGGAGACGCGATCGGCGAGCTTCTGGATCGGCGCACGCGAGCGCTGGGCCGACGCGACCATATCGACGATCTGCGCGAGAACGGTGTCGCTGCCGACTTTCTGCGCCCGCACGACGAGCGTGCCGTTGCGGTTCACCGTGCCGCCGGTGACCTGAGCGCCGTCGGTCTTCTCCACGGGCAAGGGCTCGCCGGTGATGAGGCTTTCGTCCACACTCGACCGCCCCTCCGTGACGACGCCATCAACGGGTACGGCTTCGCCGGGGCGCACGCGGACACGGTCACCGGACAGGATGTTTTCCAGCGGCACGTCCTGCTCCGTTCCATCCGGCTGGATCCGCCGCGCGGTCTTCGGCGCGAGGTTCATCAGGGCGCGGATCGCATCACCGGTACGCTCGCGGGCTCGAAGTTCGAGGATCTGGCCGACGAAGACCAGCGCCACGATGACTGCGGCGGCTTCGAAATAGACCGCGACGTCGCCGTGATGGCCGCCGAACTCCATGGGGAAGAGGCTTGGAAACAACGTCGCCACGACGCTGTAGAGATAGGCGGCACCGACGCCGAGCATGATCAGCGTCCACATATTGTAGTGGCCGGAACGCACCGAGACCCATCCGCGCTCGAAGAAGGGTTTTGCAGCCCAAAGCACGACCGGCGTTGCAAGGATCAACTCGAGATAGGTCGCCAGCCTTCCGCCGATCCAGTCACGGATGGGAAGCCCTATCATCGGCCCCATCGACAGGACGACCAGCGGCACGGCGCAGGCAAAGCTTACCCAGAAGCGCCGGGTAAAATCGACCAGCTCGTGGTTGGGTCCCTCAGCCGGAGCGCCCATGGGCTCGAGTGCCATACCGCAGATCGGGCACGGACCCGGCGCTTCGCGGACGATTTCGGGGTCCATCGGGCAGGTATAAAGCGTCGCCTTCTTCGCGACCTTCGGTTTGTTCTTCGAATGGCCCGACAGGAAGAACCAGGGATCGGCGCCGAAGCGGCCGTGGCAGCGCTGGCTGCAGAAATGATAGGTGTTGCCCTGGTAATCGAGACTGGGCTTACCGGCATCGAGCTTGACGGTCATGCCGCAGACCGGATCGATCGCGGTGCCGGGCATATCCTGCTCATGATGATGAGCGTGACCGTGCGCATGGGCTGAAAACAGGAAATCGGATATCGAATCGTGATTGTTCACGGGCAAACCTTGGCGGTTGGGATGTTTCGGCATCCGCTTGGAAAGCAAGACTGACCTTGGCCGCGCCTACTCAGCGGTACAGTTCTGGCAGTGACCGCGGATTTCGATCGTCGTTTTTTCGGTCTTGAAATGCTGCTTGCCGGCAAGCACCGACAGGCGCTCCTCCATGCCCGCGTCGTGCATTTCGGTCACCTGGCCGCAATCCTCGCAGATCGCGAATGCCGTGACGCCATGATCATGGTGATGATGATGATCCGGATGGGTGCAGGCGACGAAGGAATTCATGCTTTCAAGCCGGTGGATGAGGCCGAACTCCAGAAGTTTGTCCAGCGCCCGGTAGACCTGGAGCGGTGCGCGAAAACCGTGGTCGCGCAGCTTGTCGAGGATGGTATAGGCGCTGAGCGGGCCTTCGGCATGGGTAAGCGCGTCGAGGACCAGCGACTGGTTCTTGGTAAGCTGCTGTGTTGCCATCAGTGATGTCCTCCATGCGTCGAATGAATAGCCGTTTCGGTTTGCCCGTTTCGCCCGAACGGCAGAAGGCTGAGCACGAAAAGCCCCATCGCCGCAACGACGATGGACGGCCCGGACGGCGTATCGAAATGCAGCGAGCCGAACAGTCCGCCGGTGACGGCCAGTGCGCCGATGACCGAGGCGAGTACTGCCATGATCTCGGGCGACGTTGCAAAACGCCGGGCAGTGGCCGCCGGGATGATCAGCAGCGAGGTGATGAGCAGGATGCCGACGATCTTCATGGCAATGGCGATCACCAGCGCCATCAGCAGCATGAAATAAAGCCGCGCCCGCTCGGGCTGCAGACCCTCGGCCTCGGCCAGTTCCGGATTGACGGTGGAGGCGAGCAGCGGCCGCCAGAGATAGACGATCGCAGCAAGCACCAGGATGCCGCCGCCCCAGACGAGATCGATATCGGCCTCCGAAACGGCGAGGATATCACCGAACAGGAAGCCAACGAGATCGATCCGCACCCAAGTCATGAACGCGACCATGACAAGGCCGATCGACAGCGCCGAATGGGACAATATGCCAAGCAGCGCATCGGTCGACAGCGCACCGCGCTTCTGCAGGAGCAGCAGGAGCAGCGACACGGCCGCGGCGACGATAAAGACGCTGAGCATCAGGTTGAGGTCGAACAGCAGCGACAGCGCCACGCCGAGCAGCGCCGAATGGGCCATGGTATCGCCGAAATAGGCCATGCGCCGCCAGATGACGAAGCAGCCGAGCGGGCCGACCGTGATCGCAAGGCCGATGCCGGCAATGAGAGCGCGGGTGAAGAAATCGTCAAACACGGCGCGTCTCCTTGTCGTCATAGCCTTGCAGCCGGCTTTTGTAGCCGCAGCCGCAATCCGGCCCGTGCACGTGGTCATGCGCATGGTCGTGGTCATCATGGGCATGGTCGCCATGATGATGGCCGTCGTCCGGATGGCAATGTTCGGTGATGCTGCCATCGGCATGTAGGACGCGACCGTCGGGCAGATGGGTATGGTCGTGATCGTGGCTGTAGACGGCGAGCGTCCTGGCCGCACGGCTGCCGAACAGCTTTAGATATTCCGGGCTTTGGCTGACCATCTGCGGCGTGCCGCGGCAGCAGACATGGCCGTTCAGGCAGATCACCGTATCGGTCTCGGCCATCACCACATGCAGGTCGTGCGAGATCAGGAGGATGCCGCAGCCGGTCTGGTTGCGGATCGATTTGATCAGGTCGTAGAGCGCGATCTCGCCGGAGAAATCGACGCCCTGCACCGGTTCGTCGAGCACCAGAAGGTCCGGCTTGCGGGCAATGGCGCGAGCAAGCAGCGCCCGCTGGAACTCGCCGCCGGAAAGATGCTGGACCTCGGCGCGGGCCAAATGCGCGATGCCGGTGGAATGCAGCGCTTCCTCGACTTCGCGTCCTCTCAGTGGCCCGGTTAGCGTCATCAGGCGCTCGACGGTCAATGGCAGCGTCCAGTCGATCGCCAGCTTCTGCGGCACGTAACCAACCTTGAGGCCGGGCATTTTTTCGACCCAGCCCTCGTCCGGCTTCAAGACGCCGATCGCCGCCTTCGCCGTCGTCGATTTGCCCGAGCCGTTCGGCCCGATCAGCGTGACGATCTCGCCGCGAGCGATCGAGAATTCGACGCCGCGCACCAGCCAACGGCCGTTGCGCCGCACACCGGCATTGTTCATCAGGACGAGAGGCTTCTGCTCGGGCTTGCGGAATTCCAGCATCAAAAAAATCCGGGTGGGGTGTTGCCAGTCGCTATGCCACACGTTATAGCATAACGCAATTGATGTAATAACATTACATTGATTTACAAGACAGGAGTCTCCGCATGAGCCTGAAGAATTCCCTCCTTTTGACATCCTCCCTGATTTTTGCCCCCTCCCTGCTTCTGGCAACCGGTACCGCCCATGCCGAAGTCCCGAACGTCGTCGTTTCGATCAAGCCGATCCACTCCCTGGTCGCCTCGATCATGCACGGCGTCGGCGAGCCCGCCCTGATCGTCGAAGGTGCCGCCTCCCCCCATACCTACAGCATGAAGCCCTCCAATGCCGCAGCGCTGGAAAAGGCCAATATCGTCTTCTGGGTTGGCCATGGGCTAGAAGCGTTTCTGGAAAAGCCACTGGAATCGCTTGGCGGCGGCGCAAAGATCGTCGAACTGGACGATGCGCCTGGACTTGAGAAACTGAAATTCCGCGAAGGCGGCGCTTTCGAACCGCATGACGACGGCGACGAGCACGAAGCAAATGCAGAAGGCACCGAGGGTCACGCCCACGAGGAAGGCCATCACCACGACGAAGGCGAGTTCGACATGCACCTCTGGCTCGACCCGGCCAATGCCAAGGCGATGGCGACCGAGATCGAAAAGACGCTTACCGAGGCAGATCCGGACAATGCGGCGACCTACAAGGCCAATCTCGATGCGCTCGGCACCCGGCTCGATGCCCTCGATAAGTCGCTCTTCGAGACCGTCGCGCCGATCAAGGACAAGCCCTTTATCGTCTTTCACGACGCCTACCAGTATTTCGAACATCGCTACCATGTGAAGGTGGCGGGCTCGATCACCGTGAGCCCCGAGACCCTGCCCGGCGCTGCGCGTCTGACGCAAATTCATGACAAGATCGTCGAACTGGGCGCAACCTGCGTCTTTGCCGAACCGCAGTTTGAACCAAAACTCGTCAATGTCGTGCTCGAGGGCACACCGGCGAAATCCGGGACGCTCGATCCCGAGGCGGCCACGCTCGAGGCCGGCCCTGATCTCTATTTCCAGCTGATGGAAGGTATCGGCACCTCGCTGAAGACCTGCCTCTCCAACGGCAGCTAAAAAGGTTCTCCCAAGACCTGAAAAGGCGGGCCACCAAAGGTCCGCCTTTTTTAGATCATCAGATGTAATAGTATAACATTAAAGGACATAAACGATGCCCGACAAACTTCCGGTCACCGTTCTCTCCGGCTTTCTCGGCGCCGGGAAAACCACGGTGCTCAACCACATCCTCAACAACCGCGACGGTTTAAGGGTCGCCGTCATCGTCAACGACATGAGCGAGGTCAACATTGACGCGGCGCTGGTGCGCGACGGCGGCGCCAACCTGTCGCGCACGGAGGAACAACTGGTCGAGATGACCAATGGCTGCATCTGCTGCACCCTGCGCGACGATCTCCTGAACGAGGTGCGCAAACTCGCCGAACAGGACCGGTTCGACTACCTGCTGATCGAATCGACCGGGATCGCCGAGCCCCTGCCCGTCGCCACCACCTTTGAATTCCGCGACGAGAACGGCAACAGCCTTTCCGATGTGGCGCGGCTCGACACCATGGTGACCGTCGTCGATGCGGCAAACCTCTTGGCCGACTACTCGTCCGCCGACTTCCTCGCGGACCGCGGGGACACTGCTGGCGACGGCGACAATCGCACGCTTGTCGATCTGCTGGTCGAACAGATCGAATTCGCCGATGTTGTCATTCTCAACAAAACGGGCAGCGCAACACCTGAGCAGCGGGATGCGGCGCGAAAAATCATAGTCGGGCTCAATCCCGATGCGCGGCTGATCGAGACGGATTTCGGCAGAATCGCCTTGCGCGATGTGCTCGGCACAGGGCTGTTCGACATGGCCAAGGCCGAGCAGCATCCGCTCTGGTACAAGGAACTGCATGGCTTCAAGGATCACGTGCCGGAAACCGAGGAATATGGCATCCGCTCCTTCGTCTATCGGGCGAAAAAGCCGTTCGACCCCGGCCGCTTTCACAGCTTCGTCCATCGTCCGTGGCCGGGTGTCGTGCGGGCAAAGGGCTTCTTCTGGCTGGCGACACGCCCCCATCACGCCGGCGAACTCAGCCAGGCTGGGCCGATGGTGCGCACATCGAAGATGGGGCTCTGGTGGTCGGCGGTTCCCAAGGCACAGTGGCCGGATGACCCCGGCTTCCTCGCCATGATGAAGCCCTATCTCGATCCCGTCTGGGGCGACAGGCGCCAGGAAATCGTCTTCATCGGCGCCGATCCGATGGATCAGGCAGCATTGGAGGCCGAACTTGACGAATGTCTGGTGGACGCCAAAGGCTTCACTCCAGACCGGTGGCGGGCATTGCCGGACCCATTCGCCGAGTGGTCCGCGAGGGCAAGCTAGACCACCGGTTCAGCGGCCTCCCAGCACTATCTATAAGTCTCGTTATTGAAGTGCCTTTGGGGAACTAGGCAATAGCCAAAAACCTCCGTCATCCCTGTGCCCGTCACAGGGATCCAGTCAGCCCAAGTCCTTGGGCTGAAAGTCTTTTGACCCGACGGACGTCGGGTCACTGTATCCCCGCCTCAAGGGCGAGGATGACGGAGAAATGCGTGCTCATTCCCTCAAGCAACCCTTTTCATCTTGATCAGCACTCTGAAGTGGCTCAGCGCCGCCTTTCGATTGTCGCGCCTGATCAGCGCGTTGCCAAATTGACGATCACGCCGGTTGCGACGCTGATCAGCAGGAAGTCGTTGTCGACCCGAACCCACTGCTGACCGCGCTGCGGTGTGCGCAGCTTGTAGCGGCGGTAGTCGTTGACCGCAGCGATGCGGCGGCGTTCGGACGGGGACAGGCGGTGGCCACGCGCCCAGCGCTTCTTCACGACGACATGCTTTTCGACGACCCTGTTGTTACCATGTTTGTAGATACGTTTCTCGACATGACGCTCCTTCACCTGAGCGACTTCGAACGGCTTGACCGGCTGCGCAAAAGCCATTGGCGCCGTCAGGAAAGAGCTTGCGACCAGCGCAATCAACAGACGTTTCATCGGGGTGTCCTTTCGTTTTGACACCCCGAAACTACGGCTGCAAAGATGAATGGAAACTGAAAGCGGAAATTACAAAATTGTAATGATATCAGTTAATTATAAGAGAAAACTGATACAACTATTAAGCATGCAACCGGCGATTACAGCGCCTCATAGCTAAAACGGTCGAAGTCCGCGACCTGCGCCCGGCCCGATGTATCGAAGGCAAAGATACCTGCGAAAGCACCGGTGAACGATCCGTGTTCACCGCGCCCGCCCTCATCTGACACGACGCCGGCGTCGAGCACCGGTCCGAATTTACGCCAGGCGCGGTACCCATCCGGATGCCAGAAAAACTGCAGCTCGTTGTCGCGGATTTCCATCGCCAGGTAGACCCGACCGACCGGCACGGCCACGCCGCTTTCGATGGGAAAAGTCATGCGGCTATGCGGAAAATCTCCGTCGCAGGAGAAGATCGTCACAACCCGCCCGAGTTGCTCATGCAGGGTAACGGCGAGCGCATGGAATTTATGCCTATTGTAGTAGTGCGTGAGCCCTGCCGCCTGCTGGTAGGTGTCCGGCTCGAACTCGACGACCGTTTCGACGCGGAAGGAATGATGCTCCTGCCGCCTTGCCACCAATGACTGCTCGAACCAGCTGCCGATGCTTTCGCGGCCAAACAGGCGCAGATGGCCCGGCCTTTCCGTCAGCGAGAAAATCCGCTCCGGAACGGGCGTGCGCAGCCACTGAAAATCCATCGGCAGGTCTGGTGCGTCGAACTCGGCTTCAGCTTTCGTTGGTTTCTCGATGGCATCCGTTTCGCCCGGTGCCGGAACATCTACCGCCGGCACGACACCGCCCTGCTCCAGATAGAGCCAACCATCATCGCGCCAGACGCATTTCTGCAGCGCCGTCTCGCGACCGAGCGTGCAGCGCCGCTGCGGTGCCAGCGGCCGGCCGGTCAAATGCGTGTGATAGGCCTGTCCATCTGGCGTCTCGACATACTGGCCATGTCCTGCCCTTTGCAGAACGGCGTCCGGCGCATCCTTGGAGGTGATCAGATGCGTCTGCGGATGCATCTCGTAGGGACCTTCAATGGATTGAGAGCGGGCCATCGTCACGACATGATCATAGCCCGTGCCGCCTTCGGCGGTCGTCAGGTAATACCAGCCGTTGCGCCTGAAGAGATGCGGCCCTTCCACCAGCCCCTGCGCGCTGCCGGCGAAGATATTACGGATCGGGCCTGTCAGCTTCTTCGAGGCCGGGTCCCATTCCTGCAAAAGGATACCGTCGAAGGCCGGACTCTTCGGGGCGCCGCCGAAACTCTCGGTGCGGTGGTTCCATTGCATGTTGAGGAACCATTTACGTCCATCGTTGTCATGGAACAGCGAGGGATCGAATCCGGAGGAATTGACATAGACCGGTTCCGACCATTCGCCTTCGATCGTCGGCGAAGTCACGATGTAGTTGTGGGCGTCCTTGAAGTTGCCGTCGAAGCGCTTGACGTCGGTATAGACCAGAAAGAACAGGCCGTCAGCGTAGGACAGGCACGGCGCCCAGACGCCGCAGCTGTCTGGATTGCCGCGCATGTCGAGCTGGCTCGCGCGTTCCAGCGGTCGGCGCACCAGCGTCCAGTTCACCAGATCGCGCGAATGATGGATCTGTACGCCCGGATACCATTCGAACGTCGAGGTGGCGATGTAGTAGTCGTCGCCAACCCGGCAGATGGATGGGTCCGGGTTGAAGCCCGGCAGGATGGGATTGCGGATCATCGCGGTCATGACAGCAGAAGCCTTTTAGAACTTGGGAGGCGAATCAAGTCCGAAATTCGGAGCCGTATCGAGCCCGTTGGTGCCGCCATCGGTCCCAGGAACGAGTGACTTGATGCTGTCCAGATCCTGGACGATTTCGGTATCGAGGAAGAACGTTACCATTTCGGGGAAGCCAACCAGCAAGCCGACAAGGATCAGCTGCAGACAAAGCCACGGAATCGCCCCCATGTAGATATCGCTCGTCTTGATAGTTCGGGGCGCGATACCACGAAGATAAAACAGCGCGAAGCCGAAGGGCGGGTGCATGAAGCTCGTCTGCATATTGGCGCAGATCATCACGCCGAACCAGATCAGGTTGATGCCGAGCGCTTCAGCCACCGGCGCCAGAAGCGGCACGATGATGAAGGCAATCTCGAAGAAATCGAGGAAGAAGGCGATAATGAAGATGAAGATGTTGACGAAGATCAGGAAGCCGACGACGCCGCCGGGAAGATTGGTCAGCATCTCCTCGATCCAATGCCCGCCGCCCACACCGTTGAACACCAGGCTGAAAACGCGCGCGCCCAGCAGAATGAACACGACCATGGCCGTCAGCCGCATCGTCATGTCCATACCCTGATAGATCAGCGCCCAGGTGAGCCTTCCGTTCATCCAGGCGAGCACCATGGCGCCAACGACGCCCATCGCTCCCGCCTCCGTCGGCGTCGCAAGGCCCATGAAGATCGTACCCAGCACGATGAAGATCAGCGCCAGGGACGGCACCATCCCGCGTATGCACTTCTTGTAGAGCGGCCAGCCGTGCAGCGTGCGAGCTTCCGGCGGCAGTGCCGGAACGTGATGAGGCTTCCAGATGCTGAGAACGAAAACCCAGCCCATGAACAGCAGAACCTGAACGATGCTGGCACCCGTTGCGCCGATGTACATGTCGCCCGGCGACACCTGCAACTGATCGGCAAGAACGATGAGCACGAGTGACGGCGGGATCAGCTGGGTGATCGTGCCGGAAGCCGCGATGACGCCGGTGGCGTGGCGGACATTGTAGCCGTATCGCATCATGACCGGCAGGGAAATGAGCCCCATGGCGATGACGGATGCGGCGACCGTGCCGGTGATCGCACCAAGGACAGCGCCGACGAGAATGACGGCGTAGGAAAGACCGCCGCGCACGCCGCCGAACAACTGCCCGAACCCTTCCAGCAGATCCTCCGCCAGACCGCAGCGCTCGAGAATGACGCCCATGAAGGTGAAGAAGGGAATGGCCAGCAGCAGGTCGTTGGAGAGCACCGAGAACAGCTGGTAGGTCAGGTTTCCGAGGAAATCCGTCCCCATCAGACCCAGTTCGATCGCCAAAAGTCCGAAAAAAAGACCGACGGCAGCGAGCGAGAAAGCGGCCGGATAGCCGATGAGCATAAAGAAGATCAGCCCCACGAACATCAGGGGCGCCATGTAGTGGATCAGCAAATCGATCATTGAAGCGGCTTCTCGTAGGCGTACTCGCGGACATAGCCAACGGTCAGCGCAAGGATACATTTGATGATTTCGGCGACGCCCTGAAGGCCGACAAGTGCAAAGCCGAGCGGAATCATCAGCTTGGCCGGCCAGCGCGGCAAGCCGCCGGCGTTGTTCGAGCCTTCATTGGTGATCCAGGAGTCCCAGAACCATGGCCATGTGAACCAGATCATCAGCGCGCACATCGGCAACAGGAAAAAGATCCCGCCCAGGAGATCGATCCACGTTCGTGTGCGTTCACTCACCGAGCCGTAGACGAGATCGACACGGACATGTTCGTTGACTTTGAGCGTCCAGGCGCCACCCAGCATGACCATGCCGGCAAACATGTACCATTGCGATTCCGACAGCGTATTGGAATTGTTGCGGTAGAGGTCGAGGACGGCCCCGAAGAAACCGACGCCGCCGACGTTGCGCTCCAACCAGAGAATGCCGTCGGTGCTATAGCGAAAGATCGCATTGAAAGCGGCGACCATCGACGAGAACAGCACAAGATAGATCGCGATGATCCCCATGCGCCTGCTCAACTCATCGATGAAGCCGGTGAACCGTAGAGCCAGAGCCAATTTTTTCCCCTTCCGTCTGTTGCAAACGGATTTGCCGGCTGGAATTCTTGATGTTCCCGTCCGGAAAGATACATGCGGGAGCCGGCGCGCGCCGGCTCCCGCATGTGCTCAGATGATCAACCGAGCTTGCCGGCCCGCTGGAGCTGCATCATGAAGGTGTCGTTGGTATATTCCGCCACCTGCTGCCACAGGAAGGTTTCCTTGCGGAATGCCTTGAGCGACCCCCAGATCTTTTTGAACATCTCGTTCTTGTCCTCATACTCGGCATAGACCGCCTCGGACGTCTCGAAGCATGCGTTGAGGATTTCCGGGCTGAAGGGACGAAGCTGAGCGCCGTTGGCGACAAGCTGCTTGATCGCCGTCGGATTGAGATAATCATACTTCTGCAGCATGTTGGCGTCGGTCGCCTGGGCCGCGGTGCGCACCAATGCCTTGTAGTTCTCGGGCAGTTCGTCGAACTTGCCCTTGTTGAACATCAGGTGCACGGTCGGGCCGCCTTCCCAGAAGCCCGGATAATAGTAGTAGGGCGCAACCTTCTGGAAGCCGAGCTTCTCGTCGTCATAAGGACCAACCCATTCCGCCGCATCGATCGTGCCTTTTTCCAGCGCCTGATAGATTTCGCCGCCGGCGATCTGCTGCGGAATAACGCCGAGCTTGGAAACGATAGCGCCGGCAAAGCCTCCAATGCGCATCTTCAGCCCCTGCAGGTCTTCCACGGTCTTGATTTCCTTGCGGAACCAGCCGCCCATCTGCACGCCGGTGTTGCCGCCTGGAAGGCCAACGAGGTTCTGCGTTGCCAGAAACTCGTTGAATATATCGATGCCGCCACCGTGATAATGCCACGCGTTCATGCCGCGCGCGTTGAGCGCAAACGGTACGGCAGCCCCCAGCGCCCAGACCGGGTCCTTGCCCCAATAATAATAGGAAACGGTGTGGCAAGCCTCGACCGTGCCGGCAGCAGCCGCATCGGCCGCCTGCAGACCGGGTACGATTTCACCCGCGGCGAAAACCTGAATGTCGAAATTGCCGTCGGTGGCATCCTTCAGATGCTTGGCGAACACCTCGGCGCCGCCATAGATCGTGTCGAGGCCTTTCGGGAACGACGACGTCAGGCGCCATGTGATTTTCGGATTGCTCTGGGCGATGGCTGGTGCTGCGAGCGTAGTTGCCGCGACGGCGCCAACGCCACCGAGACCTGCGCGCTTGATGAATGAACGGCGATCCATGTTCTCTCCTCTGTTTTCGCGGGCAGCCCGGCTTTGCCGATGCTGCTCCTCCCCGCGGGCACACCGCACCGATCGAACTTCGATCGGTCAAAACGGATATGCGCAATCCGGAATTCTCGCATTCAGCCACGCGATTCCTAATGAAATCACAAGGCTTCCGCTGGCAGATTACACGCTCACCCCCTCATGTCCAGTCAGGTGGCCAAGACGCCGTCTTCGACTTTTGTCTAAGAACAACGTGCAATGTTTGCAGCGACTTACGTAGGGTTCGCCGCCGCAACATATTTTCCAGTGCGCGGTGTGAAAACACGGCCACAACGCATTGAATTTTCTAACGTATGATTAAACTGAACAGGTTTTGGCAATTTCAGGACGGGTTATGCGTTTGTTGCCTATATGCTGATTTAATGGCAATTTTTTTCCACATACATCTGCACGACGTAATAGCCCAAGGACGAGAGAAGCCCCGAACCTCGGGAAGGTTCGGGGCTTCTTTTTTGGATTTCAAAACCGGCGATATCTACTACGCGCGCTCGGCCGACGAGGCCCAGAGATTGATGTCAGCCTCCTTGGCATAGACGTCGATCTCGGCCAGTTCTTCCGCCGTAAACGTGTCGTTCTGCAACGCAGCAACACAATCGACGATCTGCGACGAACGGCTGGCACCGATCAGCGCCGACGTGACCCGGCCGTTGCGCAGGACCCAGGCGATCGCCATCTGCGCCAGCGTCTGGCCGCGTTTCTCGGCGATCTCGTTGAGCTTCCTGATGTTGTCGATGATCGACGGGCGGATAAAATCCTTCTTGAGGAAGTGGTTTTGGGCCGCGCGGCTGTCGGTCGGAATGCCGCCGAGATATTTGGTTGTCAGCATGCCCTGCGCCAGGGGCGAGAACACGATCGAGCCGATGCCGAGGTCTTCCAGCGTATCGACGAGGCCGTCATCCTCGACCCAGCGATTGAGCATCGAATAGCTCGGCTGGTGGATGATGCAGGGCGTGCCGAGATCCTTGAGGATGGCGGCCGCCTCGCGGGTGCGCTGCGAATTGTAGGAGGAAATGCCGACATACAGCGCCCTGCCCGAACGAACGATATGATCGAGCGCGCCGCAGGTTTCCTCGAGAGGCGTATCCGGATCGAAGCGGTGCGAATAGAAGATATCGACATAGTCGAGACCCATACGCTGAAGGCTCTGATCGCAGGAGGCGATCAGGTATTTGCGGCTGCCCCATTCGCCATACGGACCCGGCCACATGTCGTAGCCGGCCTTGGACGAGATGATCAGCTCATCACGCAGACCGGCAAAATCGGTGCGCATGATTTCGCCGAAAGCAGTTTCGGCTGAGCCCGGAGGCGGGCCGTAATTGTTGGCAAGGTCGAAATGGGTGATGCCGAGATCAAACGCCGTGCGGCACATATCGAGCTTGCGCTCATGCGGCGTGTCATGGCCGAAATTGTGCCAGAGACCGAGCGAGATCGCCGGCAGCTTCAGCCCGGTCTTGCCGCAGCGATTGTACTTCATCGTCTCATAGCGATTGTCTGCCGGTTGCCAGCTCATCGTTTCATCCTGCCTGTGCTTGAAATGTGCTTGAAAACGGAATTCCCGAAGCAGCGATGCTCCGGGAATGATTGAGATAAAATCGGTATATTTTATTGTGATGACGGTGCAAAGCGATACTGCTTCGCGCCCCCAAATTTCGCCTAGCGCAGCAGAGCCTTCGCTTCCTCGATACCGAGTGCTGCCGGCTGCGTGCAGGTTGTGGTCAGCTCGATGAAGCGGCCTTCCTCGCCCGACTTCAGGATCGAGACCATGACATCGACGCCGTGCAGCGCGCGCTCCAGCGAGCAACGGGCATCGCGGCCGTCGAGGATGGCGAGCGCCATGTCGGCAAGGCCCGCCGTGCGGTAGTTCGCCATCATGCCCTGCGGATGTTCCTGGTTGGTGACTGAGAACGGGTGTTCCCAGGTCTCCAGCGGCTGGATGTCCTTGTCGCGGCCACTCGCCGAAACCGTACCGCCAAAGAAGTTCGGATCGGGCACGAAGAGCGAGCCTTCGGTGCCGTAGAGCTCCATATTGGCGTGACGATGCGACCATACATCCCAGCTTGCCGAAAGGGTTACCGTCGCGCCGTTCTGGAATTCGAGCAGCGCGTGGATGTTCGTTGGCGTCTCGACGGGAATGACCTCGCCCTTGCGCGGCTCGCTGGTGATCGTGCGCGTGTGATTGGCCATCGAGGTCAAGGCCGCAACGCGTTTGACCGGACCGATCAGGTTGACGAGATTGGCGATATAATAGGGACCGAGATCGAGGATCGGGCCGCCGCCGGGCAGGAAGAAGAAATCCGGGTTGGGATGCCACATCTCCATACCCGGGCTCATCACGTGGCAGGTGCCCGACGTAACCCGGCCGATCTTGCCCTGGTCGATATAATGACGGGCAAGCTGATGTGCACCGCCAAGGAAGGTGTCTGGAGCGCAGCCAACTTTCAGGTTGTTGGCCGTGGCGATGCCACGCAGTTGCTCGCCTTGCTCGAGCGACAGCACCAACGGTTTTTCCGAGTAGACGTGTTTTCCGGCTTCCAGGATCATCTTGGAGACCGGGAAATGCGCTTCGGGGATCGTCAGGTTGACGACGATGTCGATCTCCGGATTGGCAAGCAGCTCCTCGATAGTCTGTGCCTTGACGTCATATTCGGACGCACGCGTTTCCGCGGCGGCCGGATTGATGTCGGCGCAGGCGATGACCCTGATGCCCTTAAAGAGCGGCGAGAGCTTGAAATAGGTGGTGGAGATGTTGCCGCATCCGATGATGCCGACGCCAAGTTCCTTTGTCATGGTCTGGTCTTTCTCTCAATAGGTCTTGATCGAAGCGATCGAGCGCTCGGCCGTCGCCTTGTAATCCTTGGGATTGTCGTGCTCGACGACGTAGTATTTTGCAGGCGTCGCAGACAGCGCCTTGAACAGCCTCGCCCAATCGACGGTACCATGGCCGACGTCGGCCCAGCCGTCCTGATCCGTGTTCTCACCGGCTGCGGCAATGTCCTTGACGTGAACGGCGGTGATGCGATGGCCGTATTTCTCAATCCAGGCGAACGGATCGGCGCCGCCGCGAATGACCCACGCTATGTCGGCCTCCCAGGACAGGTTCGGCCCGCCGGCAAAAATGTGGCTCTGCGGGATCGATCCGTCCGGCAGCGCCACGAATTCGAAATCATGGTTGTGCCAGCCAAAATCGAGACCGGCGTCGCGGAAGGGTTTGCCGGCCTTTTCCAGGCGTTCGCCAAATGCCTTCCAGCCGGCAGCATCCGTTGGGCGTTGATCGGGGAGCAGATAGGGGCAATAAATCGCCTTGATGCCGAGCGTCTTGGCAATATGCACGGCACGCGCCGGATCGGATTCGAGGAGATCGAGGCTGAAATGGGCTGACGGCATCGTCACGCCGCTCTTGTCCATGTCAGCCTTCAGGGCAGCAAGAGCGGCATCGTCGAGCGCGGCGTAAAGCGCGCCATAACCCTCGACCTGCGTATAACCAGCGGCGCCGACGGTCTTCAGGACATCGGAAAGCGGCGGGAAATTGCGGGCGCTATAAAGCTGGAAGCTGACATCTTTCATCGGATTCTCCTTGTTGGGCGGGGTTACCAGGCGTGGATTGGGACTAGCCGTTGCCCTGGCAGGATTGAAGATCGAAGGCCACGAAGCGTGGGACGCTGCCTGTTTCAGGCTTTTCCTTCGGAGTGAAACGAATGACGCGGCTTTCGCCTGCCGTCAGGTCGAAGGCATTGTCGGAATACCGACCTTCGATATCGGCTTCGATCATCACATGCAGGGCAAGGCCCGATGCCGAAACCGTGACATCGTAGGAATCTTCGCCTGCTGGGATTGTCGAGATCGAGAGCTCGGATGGTTCGAGATCGAGCGCTTTGTAGGTGCCCGGAACATGATGCCCCTCGCCCCGCATGCCGTTCGAGGCTTCGAAGGACCAGAAAAGAAGCATACCCTTCGGGACGTCCGAGGCAGCGATGGTCAACAGCGTCGCGGCGCGATCCGGGCTGCAGGTGCCAGCGACTGCAGCCAAAGGCTGCTTCACACCGGACAGCGAGACGAGGAAGGTTTGCAGCTCGACCGTAACAGGCGCTGCTGTGTCGTTGACCATCGAGAATGCAATCTCGCCACCGTCATCGGACGGAATGGCTGCGACCGCGACCGGCTGGAAAAAACGGCGCGTCATGTAGTGCATGGCCTTCCAATTGCCACCATAGTCGAGGCTCGCCCAGGATGCGACCGGCCAGGTGTCGTTGAGCTGCCAGTAGAGCGTGCCCATGCAATGCGGTTTCAGCGACCGCCAGTAGTCGACGGCCGTGCGGATCGCCAGTCCCTGCTGGATCTGGCTCAAATAGACGAAGTTCGAAAAATCCTTCGGGAAGCGGAAATAGCGGAACATCGTTGCCGCGATGCGCTCATTGCCGCCTGCATTCTTCTGGTGCGCCTCCATCACCGGCGAGGCGACGTTCAGGTCCTTCTGCTCGGCGAACTGCCGCACGATCGGCATCGAGGTATAGGACTGGAAGCCGAATTCCGAGCAGAAGCGCGGACGGACTGTTCGATAATTGTCGAACGACTTGTTCTCGTGCCAGACCGACCAGTAGTGCATGTCGCCGGAGCCATCGGCATGCCAGGCATCGCCGAAGTTGAGCGGGCCGACGGAGGGGCTCGACGGCCACCAGATCGCTTCGGGGGCTGCAGCCTTGATGCCGGTCTCGATAGTGCGGTTGAGGCGGTCGTAGGAGACGAGATATCGGTCGCGATCCCTGCGGCTTTCTTCAAACCAGGTGAGCGCCCCGACGAGTTCGTTGTCGCCGCACCAGAGCGCGATCGACGGATGCGAGGCCAGCCGCTTGACCTGATAATCGACTTCGGCAGCAACGTTTTCGAGGAAATCCGGGGTCGAGGGATAAAGATTGCAGGCGAACATGAAATCCTGCCAGACCATCAGGCCCAGCCGGTCGCAGAGATCGTAGAACCAGTCGGTCTCGTAGAAGCCGCCGCCCCAGACGCGGATCATGTTCATATTGGCATCGACGGCCGATCGCAGCAGATCCTCGACGCTCTCTGGCGTTGCCCGCGAGGCAAGTGCATCGGCTGGAATCCAATTGGCGCCGCGGCAGAAGATTTCCCGGCCATTGACCCGGAAGGCGAAGCGGCTGCCGGCGGCATCCTTGTCGGTCAAAAGTTCGACAGTTCGAAAGCCGATCTGGCGGGCGACAGTGTCACCCGGCAGGGCGACGGTTAGCTGGGACAATGCCTGTTCGCCGCTGCCCGCAGGCCACCAGAGCGCCGGGTTCTCGACGGTAAAAATATGGGTGATCCTGGTTTCGCCCGGATTGACGGCGCAGTCCAGGTGCTCCCGTTGCCCGTCGAGCGCGAAATCGAGGCCGACCACGCCGGGCTCCTGGGCAAACAGCGTTACCGTGACCTGAAGATCGACCGCGCCGCCGAGCTGCGGCGCCTGCCGCGTCGTCACATGTTCGATGCGGGCAGCGCCAAGCCTCTTCAATGCGATCGTGCCGTAGATGCCGAGCGGCGCGATGGCGATATTCCAGTCCCAGCCGAAATGGCATTGCGGCTTGCGCAGCATGTTGCCGTTGGCGATCGGCGAATTGCCGGTCGAATAGGGAATGTAGAAAGGTTGCCCGGCCTGCGCTTTTTCGCCAGCTGCGATCGAGGAGCGGATAACGATCCGCAAACGGTTCTGCCCGGCCTTCAGCACGAAGCCCACCTCGGGACGATACCGCCGGAAAGCGTTCTCAGCATGGAGCACGGCTTCGTCGTTGAGATAAACCTCGGCTACGGTGTCTAGGCTCTCGATGTCGAGATACCAGTTGCCCGAAAGCTCTGACGCGTCGATGTCGAAAGTCCGCTCCAGCACCCAGTCCTTGTGCGCCACCCATTGCACATCGTCCTCATTGCGGCCGGCATAGGGATCGGCGATCACGCCTGCCGCCTGCAATGCGCTGTGGACGTCGCCGGGAATGGTGATCGTCAGCGCATGGCTGTTATCGGACGAAGCAAGCTGCCATTCACCGGAAAGGTCGAACGTGGCAGATTCTGGAAAGGCAAGAGCAGACATTGTCGCAATCCATTCGCAGCCAGCCCCGCCGGGACCGGCATCATTCATTCGGGCATGACGGCCGTGCATGTTTACGGCCGTCACAATGTTGCGGCTGATCAGATCCTGTTTTCAGTCACCGCATCGAAGACCGAGGCCATCGCCATGTCGAAGCTGAGTTTCAGGGCCGTGCCGGGCGCATAGCGCCGCGACCCGGCGATGCGCACCGACATCGTCTGCCCGGCATGCTTCAGCCACAGGAGGTTGTCGGCACCCATCGGCTCCTCGATGTCGACGACGGCATCGTGAACTTCCATTCCCGACACGCTCTCGTCGACCTTCACGTGTTCGGGGCGCACGCCGAGTACGACCTTGCGGCCGGCCTCCAGCGATCCGCGTGCCGGATAGGCTTCCATGCCGAAATCGACGCCATTGACCTCGACAACCTTGCGGCCGCCCTTGTCCTTGATCTCACCTCGGAAGAAATTCATCGACGGCGAGCCGATGAAGCCGGCAACGAAGAGGTTTTCCGGAAAGTTGTAGATCGTCATCGGATCGGCAAGCTGCTGGATGACGCCGCTCTTCATGACGGCGATGCGGTCGGCCAGTGTCAGCGCCTCGATCTGGTCGTGGGTGACATAGATCATGGTGTTTTCCAGCGACTGATGAAGGCGCTTGATTTCGACGCGCAATTCCGAGCGCAGCTTGGCGTCGAGGTTGGACAGCGGCTCATCGAACAGGAACACATCGACATCCCGCACCAGCGCCCGGCCGATGGCCACGCGCTGGCGCTGGCCGCCGGACAATTCCGACGGCTTGCGCTTCAACAACGGCTGGATCTGCAGGATCTCTGCGGCGCGCGCCACGCGCTTGTCGATTTCGGCCTGGGGCAGCTTGGCGACGCGCAGTCCGAAGGACAGGTTCCGCTCGACCGTCATCTGCGGATAGAGTGCGTAAGACTGGAACACCATGCCGATGCCGCGGTCCTTGGGCTCCTCCCAAGTGACGTTCTTGTCCTTGATGAAGATCTGCCCACCGGTGACGTCGAGAAGACCGGCAATGCAGTTCAGGAGCGTGGACTTGCCGCAGCCGGACGAGCCGAGGAGAACGAGGAATTCGCCATTCTTGATGTCGAGGTTAAGCGTGTCGAGCACGGTGACGGCACCGAAGCTCAACGACAGATCCCTGACCGATACGCTGACGTTGTTCATGCAATTACCCTTTCACTGCGCCGGCGGCGATGCCACGGACAAAAAGCCGTCCGGAAACGAAGTAGACGATCAACGGAACGGCACCCGTCAGGATGGTTGCCGCCATGTTGACGTTGTATTCCTTCACGCCCTGAACCGAATTGACGATGTTGTTGAGCTGGACGGTCATCGGATAATATTCCGGCCGCGTGAACACCACGCCGAACAGGAAGTCGTTCCAGATGCCGGTAACCTGCAGGATCATGGCAACGACGAAAATCGGCAGCGACATCGGCAGCATGATCTTGAAGTAGATCGTCCAGAACCCGGCCCCGTCGACACGCGCCGCCTTGAACAATTCCTCCGGCAAAGACGTGAAATAGTTCCGGAAGAGCAGCGTCAGGATCGGCATACCGAAGATGGTGTGAACGATGATCAGACCGGTCAGCGAACCGTAAAGGCCCATTTCGCGCAGCACGATGACGATCGGATAGATCATCACCTGATACGGGATGAACGCCCCGACGATGAGGATCGTGAAGAACAGGTCGGCCCCCTTGAAGCGCCAGTTCGCCAGCGCATAGCCATTGATCGAGGCGATGGCGATCGAGACGATCGTCGAGGGAATGGTGATGCGCACCGAGTTCCAGAAGCCCCTCGAGAGCCCGTCGCAGTTCAGGCCCGTGCAGGCGCTGGACCAGGCTTTCACCCACGGCTCGAAGGTGATCTCGAGCGGCGGAGAAAAGATGTTGCCGAGCCGGATTTCCGGCATGCCTTTAAGCGAGGTGACGACCATCACATAGAGAGGCAGCAGATAGTAGGCGGCCGCGAAGATCAGGGCACCGTAGATCATGATGTTTCTTGGTGAAAACATCGGACGGGGCTTTTTACCCTGCGGTCCGGGAGCCAGCCTGCGGGCTGCGGCGTGGGCGGCCTGCCCCTTGAGGGTTACGGTATCATCCACGCTTGCGTCCTCCGAATTCCAGATAGGCCCAGGGCACGATGATGATGGCGACGGTGATCAGCATCATGGTCGAGGCGGCGAAGCCCTGACCGAGATTCTGCGCCTGGAACATGTAGTCGTAGACGTACTTTGCAGGCACTTCAGACGCTATGCCGGGTCCGCCGCTCGTCTGCGCCACGACGAGATCGTAGACGCGCACGATGCCGCTGGCGATGATGACAAGCGTGGTGATGAACACGGCGCGCATCATCGGGATGATGATGAAGAGATAGGTCTTCCACATCGGAATGCCGTCGACGCGTGACGCCTTCCAAATGTCCTCGTCGATGCCGCGCAGGCCGGCCAGCATCAGGCACATGACAAGCCCGGTTCCCTGCCAGAGAGCGGCGATCAGGATGCCGTAGATGACGATGCTTGGATTGTAGAGCGGATCGAAGGTGAAGCTGGTCCAGCCGAGTGAACGGATCACCGATTGCACGCCGAATTCCGGATTGAGCACCCACTGCCAGACGAGACCGGTGACGATGAAGGAGAGCGCGAAGGGATAGAGAAAGATCGTCCGGAACGTATTCTCGAAACGGATCTTCTGATCCATCAGGGCTGCCAGCAGAAAGCCGATCACCAGGCTGAAAATCAGCGAAAATACGCCGTAGATGGCTAGGTTCTGGATGGACATCAGCCAGCGTGGCGCAGACCACAGGCGCTCATACTGATCAAGGCCGACGAAGGAAAGGCGTGGCAAAAGCTTCGAATTGGTGAACGAATAAAACACCGTCCAAAGGGTGCCGCCCAGGAAGATGACGACGGCGGTGAGAATCATCGGAATTGAGGCAATCTTCGAATGCAGATTGCGCAACAACTGGTTTGGCCGGCCGGCGTTCGCGTGGCCCGTCATAGGTCAACCCTCCCCTGGATCATGGTTTTCTTGAGGACGTGGCCGAAGCCTCGGCAAACACCAGCCGCGGGCCTCAAACCGGTCCCGCAAATGCGGAACCGGTCTTCCACAGAGATGGCCCTATCAGTCGGCCGAAGCGATGATTTCGGCGAAGCGCTTCTGCGCGTCTTCCGGCGTCATCGACGATGCGAAGAACTCGGAGAAGAGGTCTTCCTTCTGCTTCTGGCTGTCAGCCGACATCAACTGGTCGGTGCCCTGGATCACATTGCCCTTGGCAAGGATGTCGAGACCCTTCTTCATGCAGTCGTTCGCAGCCGCGAGATCGACGTCTCCACGCACCGGCAGCGAGCCCTTCTTCAGGTTGAAAGCGACCTGCGTCACTGGATTCAACAGCGTCGAGGCGAGAACTTCCTGAGCCTTCGACTTTTCCTCGTCCTTCAGGACGGGGAAGTAGAAGGCATCGCCACCGGTCGAGATGATCTCGTTCACGCCGAGGCCCGGCAGGCAGGTGTAGTCCGTGCCTGCCTTCTGGCCGGCTACCTGGAATTCACCCTGCGCCCAGTCACCCATGATCTGACCGCCGGCCTTGCCGGTGATGACCAGATTGGTCGCCTGGTTCCAATCCTGCACGTTGCTGCCCTTGGACATGCGGCGCGCGTCTTCGGCAGCCTTGAAGACCTTGGCGATTTCCGGACCTGCGGCAACTTCCGCATCCTTGTCGCCGAACACCTTCTGGAACACGTCCTTGCCGGCGATCGCAACCATCAGAACGTCAAATGCGCCGGTCGCCTGCCAGGGCTGGCCTCCGACTGCAAGCGGTATGATACCCGCCTTCTCCAAAGCGGGAGCAGCGGCGACGAATTCGTCCCAGTTCTTCGGCACTTCTATGCCGGCCTGCTTGAACGCGGCATTCGACAGCCACAGCCATTGCCAGGAGTGGATGTTGACCGGCGCGCAATAGATCTTGCCGTCGATGGTGCAGCTATCGAGCAGGCTGGACGGCCTGACAATGTCCTTCCATTTCTCCTTCGTCGCAATATCGGTAAGGTCGCGCATCAGACCTGCCTGCACCAGTTCTTCGGCCTGACGGCCATGGTTAAACTGGGTGGCACCCATCGGGTCGCCGCCCGTGATGCGACTGACCATGATCGGACGCGCCGTGCTGCCCGCACCGGCGATGGCGCCATCGACCCAATGATTGCCCGTGGCATCGAATGCCTTGGCAAGTTCTGCGACCGCCGCGGCTTCACCGCCGGACGTCCACCAATGCGTCACCTCCAGATCGGCAGCGTTAGCGATGCCGAATGGAAGCACTACAGTCGCCGCCAATGCAGCAGCCAACAAACGCAATTTCATGAGTTTTCCTCCCTCACTGTAACGTTACCGGAAAAACTTAGTTCAATCGATTTGTAGACGCAACAGCCACAACGCATAATTCCTGATAAAAATTTATCGACAACCTAAAGGAGCATAAACTTCAGGCGCCACGGGTTGGCGCGTTCGATTTGTTGCGGTGCGTAATTGTCGATAAAATCGCTTTAAATGCAATTATTTCGGCACTTTCTCCAACAATTTTATGAATTTCGACCAGGCGTGCATTTCGCATGTGCAAAGATCATATACTGCAACGCAGGATTCAACTCTGCGGAGAGCCGCCGCGACGAACACCAAAAAAGGGCTCGACAAGTCAACTGTATCGTTACAGATTTTGACTTTAGGGAGAGATCGGGCAGTGGGTGCCCATATATCACAATTCGTATATAAGGCAGACGAGAGCATTAGGGGCTCAGCTGCAGGCAAACGCCGCCCGTGCGACGTTGCGTCTGAATACGGGAAGGCAATGGGCGGGGAATGGACGAGAAAACCAAGAGCAGGCAGGCAAACATGCCCTCCTCACTGAATGAGCGTCCCACCCTGAAGACAATCGCCTTCATGACCGGCCTCGGCATCACCACCGTGTCGCGGGCGCTGAAGGACGCTCCTGATATCGGTGCCGAAACGAAGGAACGCGTGCGGCTCGTTGCTGCGCAGGTCGGCTACCACCCAAATCGTGCAGGCGTGCGGCTGCGCACGGGCAAGACAAACGTCATCAGCCTGATCCTCAGCCTGGAAGAAGAGTTCATCGGCCTGACCAGCCCGATGGTCGTCGGCATTTCGGAAGTCCTCGCTACCACCCAGTATCATCTGGTTATCACGCCCTACAGCGCCCGCAGCGATCCGCTTGATCCGGTGCGTTACGTTCTGGATACGGGCGCGGCCGACGGCGTCATCATCTCGCGCACAGAGCCAAAGGATCCGCGCGTCGCTCTCATGATGGAGCGCAACTTTCCCTTCGGGACGCATGGCCGCACCGAACTGGGCCTCGACCATCCCTATCATGACTTCGACAACGAGCGCTTCGCCTACGATGCCGTGCGCATGCTGGTGGAACGCGGTCGGCGCCGGATCATGCTGCTGCATCCGCCACCGTTCCTGACCTATCATATGCACATGCGTTCCGGTTTCGAGCGGGGCCTGCGGGATTTCGGCGCGACCTCGGTTCCGTTCAACAAGGTCGATCTCGACAACAGCCTGGCGGATATCCGCGTGGCCTGCGAGGCCGCTATGCTGGCGCCGGATGCCCCCGACGGCGTGATCTCAGGCAGCGGCGGCGGAGCTGTGGCGCTCGTTGCCGGAATTGAAGATGCGGGATTGAAGCTCGCGCGCGACGTCGACATGGTCTCAAAGCAGTCGAACGACTTCCTTCAGTGGCTCAGACCCGAAGTCATCACGCTCAGGGAAGACTTCCGGCTGGCTGGGCGAGAACTGGCAAAGGCGGTGATTGCCCGGATAGAAGGCCAGCCCGCGACCGAACTGCAGACGTTGAGCTTTCCCGTTCTGCAGAACTGACCGGCAGAAAGCAGAACGGCCGCTGTCGATCAGCGGCCGTTCCAAGTCGTGTCCCGGCGGCAACCAGCTGCCCCGCAATCGGACCAATGATCAGGCGTTCAGCCCGCTGCCCCATGGACCATGATGCGCGTCGGCGCCATCGACGCGGTCGAAGCCGTGTGCGCCGAAGAAGTCACGTTGCGCCTGGATGACGTTTGCGGTGCCGCGACCGCGGCGATAGCTGTCGAAATAACCAAGTGCGGAGGCGAGCGCTGGAACTGGCAGGCCGCCCAGAGCGGCAGCTGAAACCACCCGGCGCAGCGCACCATCGGTTTCCTTGACCATGGTCGCAAAGGCCGGCGTGACGATCAGGTTGGCAGCATTCGGATCCTTGGTGAAGGCCGTGGTGATCTCGTCGAGGAATGCCGAGCGGATGATGCAGCCCGCACGCCAGATCCTGGCGATCGTCGGCATCGGCAGGTTCCAGTTAAACTCGCGCGAGGCCTGCGCCATGACGGCGAACCCTTGCGCATAGGCGCCGATCTTGGCAGCCAGCAGCGCGCTTTCGAGGTCCTTCAGGAAAGCGGCCGTGTCGGCAATCTTGAATTCGCCGACATCAGGCAGGCCGAGCACCTTTTCGGCAGCTTCGCGCTCGCTCTTGACGGACGAGATGCTACGGGCTGCGACGGCTGCCTCGATGGCGGTTGCCGGGATGCCCATGTTCTGCGCTTCGATCACCGACCACTTGCCGGTGCCCTTCTGGCCGGCCTTGTCGAGGATGAGATCGACGATCGGCTTGCCCGTGATCGGGTCGGCAGCTTTCAGCACCTTCTCGGTGATTTCGATCAGGTAGGAGTTGAGGCGGCCCCTGTTCCATTCGCCAAAGACTTCGCCGATTTCGGTGGCGCTCATCTTCAGGCCATCGCGCAGGATGCCGTAGATTTCCGCGATCATCTGCATGTCGGCATATTCGATGCCGTTGTGGATGGTCTTGACGAAGTGACCGGCACCGTTTTCGCCTAGCCAGGCAACACACGGATCATCATTGTATTTGGCAGCGATCGAAGTCAGCACCTTCTCGACGCGCTTCCAGGATTCTTCCTTGCCGCCGACCATGATGGACGGGCCGTGACGCGCGCCCTCCTCGCCGCCGGACACGCCCATGCCGATGAAGGTCAGGCCGCTGTCCTTGAGATTGTCGAAGCGGCGCATCGTATCGCGGAAATTGGCATTGCCGGCATCGATCATGATGTCGTTCTTCTCGAGATACGGCTTGAGCAGTTCCATCTGCTGATCGACCGGCTCGCCCGCCTTGATCATGATGATGATCGGCCGCGGCGGACGGATGGCAGCGACGAATTCCTCGATGGTTTCGCAAGGCACGATCTGGCTCTGCAATTCGCCGGCTTCGGCATAAAACTTCCGCGTCGCCTCAACCGTGCGGTTGAAGACTGCGATCTTGTTGCCTTTTTCGGCAATGTTGAGCGCCAGATTCGATCCCATAACGCCAAGACCGATAAGGCCGATTTCCGCCTGTGCCACGTATGTGCCTCCGTTAGACAGTGAAGCGGCCAGTGCCCGGATGAGCGTGCGCGCAACTCCACCAGATTGAACTGTGCAGGACGATTTTGCTCGGCACCGGATGCCTGGACACGCCTGCGAATGCTGACGGAGTTTTGGCACTCAAATCGATTAACGACAAGTGATTGTTGTCAAAAGCAAGACTTTTCCGGACAGGCCGGGTAAACTTCGGATAGTGAACGCAGCGTTTGAAAGCGTCGTGTGATCAATCGGAAATGCGGAGGACGGCGGTTGAATACGGGCCTCAAAGACCTGGTCATGGCATCGTCAGCCGGAAACTACCGGGAGCAACCGACGACGGCATCCCTTGCGACCCATTTTCGTTGCATATGGGCCCATAGTCTGCCGCCGGGCTTCGACAAACGCGTTGCTGTCGTGCCGGACGGTTGCAGCGACATCATCTGGTCGGAGCGAGGTCTTTATGTCGTCGGCCCCGACAGAACCGCTGCCTTTCCGCCCTTGCAGCAAGGCACGACCATCATCGGCATCCGCTTCCAAGCCGGTGCTGCCGCCGCCTGGCTGAACCTGTCATTGGCCGAGATAACGGGAGAGACAGTCGCCATCTCCGATCTCTGGGGCGCTTCCGGAACAGAACTTCAGCAGCGTCTGTTCGAAGCGCCTACAATCGCTGAAAAGCTGTCTCTGTTGCAGGCCGTCTTGCAGCAGCGGGCCTGCGGGGTAACGACGCCCTCCTTGGATATGCGCCGGACATTCGACCATCTGGCGCGAGAACGCGGCACCGGCGAGGATACGATCCGAAATCTGTCCCGAGCCCTTGGATATGAAGAGCGCACCTTCCGGCGCCATTGCGTCGATCATTTCGGCTATGGCCCGAAAACCCTCGATCGCATCCTGCGTTTCCAGCGGCTTCTTCTTATCTTCAGATCGTCACGGCACGAAGCCCTGTCAATACTGGCATTTGAGGCCGGCTATGCCGATCAGGCGCATATGACACGCGAGGTGCGAATGCTCACCGGCCTGTCGCCCGCCGACATCCGCAGGCAATTCGTCTGATTGTCCGTTTTGTTCAAGATTTTGCGGTCGGTTGGGTGCAGATTCGGCGCCGACAGCATGAAAGGAAAACGCACGTGACCGTGATGGAAGCGAAAATCGTTCACATCAGCATCGAGAGAAACTGGCGCGATGTGTATGCGTTTGCCTCCAAGCCGGAAAACACACCGCTCTGGGCATCTGGACTTGGAGACGGACTGGGACCGGATGGCGAAGACTGGGTGGCGCACGGCCCCCTCGGCAGCGTCCGCATTCGTTTCACACCAATCAACGATCTAGGCGTGCTGGATCATCTCGTCATTATGGAATCGGGCATGAGGGTGAACAATGCTCTGCGTGTCGTACCGAACGGCGATGGCGCGGAGGTGATGTTCACGTTGCTGAAACTGCCCGGCATGAGCAAAGAACAATTCGACGCGGACGCTAACTGGGTCCAGAAGGACCTCAACACATTGAAAAAATTGCTGGAAGCATAAACAAGGAAGACGAACATGGGACAGAAGGGCATCGATCGCCAGATCGACAACATCGAGTTCGCCGTTACTGACATCGCCCGCTCAAGGGCGTTCTATGACGCGGCGTTTGGCTGGTCGTTCACAGAATACGGCCCGGAATATTGCGAATTCAGCGACGGCCGCCTGACCGGCGGATTGACGACGGGAACGGCAAGACCCGGCGGACCGCTGGTGATCCTTTATGCCAACGATCTCGCGGCGACGCAGGCGCGGCTTGAAACGGCGGGTGCCCTTATCGTTCGAGAGACCTTCTCGTTCCCGGGCGGACGGCGGTTCCATTTCCAGGATCCCGACGGATACGAACTGGCCGTCTGGTCGGACAAATAACCAAAGAAAAGATGAGAGTGAGCGAGGGTCAGCCGCCCTCGCCTTTCGACCTCAAGCCGCGATCGAGCGGCGGCGGTCGGCGATTTCCTGCAACATCAGGATCGCTCCGATGATCTTGCCGGTGCTCGACATGCACGGCGTCATCCGGCAACGCACCACCACAGTCCGGTTGGCGACATCCTTCGCGAAAGTATAGTCGACGAGCTCACCGGAAAAACATTTGTCGAGATTGGGTTTGACCCTCTGTTCGAAGCGCTGGATGCCAACGAACTCGACGATGTGACGACCGACGAGGTCCATCGGCCGCTCCTCCAGCCGCGCAGCGTTGACGGGATTGGTGTAGAGATAGCGGTAATCAGGCGTGATGACGGCAATGCGATCCGGCAGGCAGTCGAGAATCGCTTCGTTGAGGAACCCTTCGTCGACGCGCCCCTTCAGCGCAGCAACCGAGGGTGACGACGACGCCCATGACTTTCCGAGCACCTCGTCGCTTCCGACGGAAAAATAGCGGTCTGCCAGTGTTTGCAGGGCATCGCGCTGGCGCAAGACACTGGATATGTCGTCGGCTTCCTTACGCAGGAGATCAAGGACAAACTGGAACTGCAAACGGGCATCGGCGACCGTCTCAGCCTTCTCCTGATAAATCGAACTCAAAACCGGTTCGATCTCGCGATCGAGAATGTTGATCAGCAGATCGTCACCGGATTTGACGGCATATTGCAATTGAGAATATTTGAACCAGAAGAGCTCGATCAATGCCTTCAATTTCCACCCCACTCCCGCTCAATCCTCCTGCCGCGCCTGAACAACCGCAGAAAATTGAACGCAACCCAAGTTTAAATCGATTGAATCGCGCTATTTCCTTAACCCGAAGCGCTTGCAATCGCCCTGCTGTAACAACCGAAGTTTACACTCAAAGAACGAGTGATCAACACCTGAAAAATCACCTGAAACGTTTTCGGCGAAGTTATTTCAGACGTTTAATATAAAATAGATCGAAGTCTCCCAAGACTTTCGGCACAAGCAGCCACCTTCCGAAAGTCCCCCCGGAAGAGTGGGCTACTCCCTAGCCGATTCCGCCAAAGCACAACATGCTCGGGATCGTAATTTTTAAACGGTCAGCGGCGGAGCGCCACGCTCAGCCTTTCAGGCTTTTCTTGATGTTCCAGCGGTCGTGATACCAAAGCCACTGGCCCGGATATTCCCGCACCCAACTCTCGACCTTATCGTTGAGCAACTGTGCCGTCGCGTTGACATCGACGCCGCCGTCGGGCTTCCGCGGAATCTCGATAGCCGGCTCAAGTTCGAGGCGAAAGCGTCCGTCCGGCAGCCGGATGGAGCGCGCCGGATAGACTTCGCAGTTGAACTGTCGCACCAGCTTGGCAAGCAGCGGATTGGTTCGGACGTCCCTTCCGAAGAATGTAGTCGTCAGCCCCTTGCGGAACTTCTGATCCACGAGGACGCCCACGGCCCCGCCGGCCTCCAGCTTGCGCGCGAGCGTGAACGAGGAGCCCGCATGCGAGGGAACGAGATTACCCATGCGCTGCTTGCGGAAATCGAAGACTTTCTCGGCAACATACGGATTATTCGGAGGCCGGAAAAGCACCGTCACGTCCAGGCCAAAGGCAGCACTTGCGACCGGCAGCAGCTCGAAATTGCCGCTATGGGCGGTAAAGACAATGAAGGGGCGCGGGTTGTCGCGCAATTCGACGAACAGCGGGATGCCGGAAACCTCGATACGGCCGGGCTTCGGGTTTGCCGGATCGAAATCAAAGAGTTCGTCGAGGAAGACGTATTCGGCTGCGAGCCGGCCGATGCTGCCCCAGCTTTCCAGCGCGATCGCCTCGATCTCGGCCTCGCTCTTTTCCGGAAAGGCGTTGCGTAGATTGGTGAGCGTCAGCGTGTGACGGCGCTTGAGCTTCGGCCCGAGCCAACGGGTAAAGCGATCGGCAAATTCGATGGCGCCTCTGGCCGGGAACAGTTTCAGCGTACCCAACAGCAAAAAGACAAACTGCGCGATCGACCACTGGCGGAAATGCTCCAGCGAAAGAACCAGCCGTGTGATCAGCATGCGCACTGTGTTCAGTCCATCCGCAGGATGATCTTGCCGAAGACTTGGCGGGTTTCCATCCGCTCCAACGCCTTGTCGATCTCCGTGAAGCCGACTTCGGTGTCGATGACGGGATGAACGAGCCCGCGCGCCATCTTCTGCATGGCGTCTGCCATGTTCTCCATACGGCAGCCGAAGGAGCCGAGCAGCTTCAACTGCTGCTGGAACAGCATCATCAGGTTCATTTCTGTGGAGACACCGGAGGTCGAACCGCAGGTGACGAGACGCCCGCCGCGCTTCAGGACGAACATCGAAGCCGCCCAGGTATCCTTGCCGACATGTTCGAAGACGACATCGACGCCCTTCTTCTTGGTCAGCTTGCGCGTCACACCCTCGAAGCGGTCCTTGCGGTAGTTGATGACATGATCGGCGCCGAGCGCCTTGGCCTTCTCGATCTTGTCGTCGGAGCCGACGGTGGTGATAACGGTGCAACCAATTTTCTTGGCAAGCTGGATCGCCGCCGAACCGATGCCGGAACCGCCGGCATGGATGAGAATGGTTTCGCCGGGTTCGAGCTTGGCATTGTCGAACAGCATGTGTTCGACGGTGCCGAAGGTGACAGGCGCTACGGCTGCAGCAACAGCGTCCACACCCGGAGGAGCAGGAACGAGCAGGCGTGCCGGGAGATTGACCTTCTCCTGCGCAAAGCCGTCGAGATGGAAGCCGTGCACGCCGCCGACATGTTCGCAGAGATTGTCGCGGCCTTCACGACACGGACGGCAGAGGCCGCAGGTGCGCGCACCGTAGATCGAAACAAGCTGCCCCGGCAGCACGTTGGCGACACCCGGGCCGATCTGATCGACCACGCCGGAGGCTTCCGCACCAATCACCAGCGGCATCTTGCGCTTGGCAAAGGCCATGCCGCGCCAGCCCCAGACGTCGATATGATTGAGGGCCACGGCCTTGACACGAAGCGTCACTTCGCCAGGGCCCGGCGCGTCCGGCTCCGGGAGATCGGTGATTTCCAGCTTACGATCGTCGACCAGTTGCAAAGCGCGCATGATATAAGTCCTTAAGCCCGAGGGCGTCTTAGTCGAAAAGTGTCTTGTGTCCGATTAGGCCGGTTCGGCGGCCATGACAAGGCTGGCGTTCTGGCCGCCGAAGCCGAAGGAATTCGACAGAACGGCCGTTACCTTGGCATCCCGCTTCACGTTCGGCACAACGTCGAGCACGATCGACGGATCGGGGTTCTGATAGTTGATGGTCGGCGGCAGCGTGCCGGTGAGGATCGTCTGCAGCGAGAACACCGCCTCGACGGCGCCAGCAGCAGTCAATGTGTGGCCGATCATCGACTTGTTGGACGATACCGGGATGGACGGCAAGGCTTCGCCGAATACCGACAGCATCGCGCCATATTCCATCTTGTCGTTCTCGGGCGTCGAGGTGCCGTGTGCATTGATGTAGCCGATATCGCTTTCGTTGAGGCCGGCATCGGCGAGTGCCGCGCGAATCGTCGCGATCGCCGGGCCGCCGTCGGGCGACGACCGCGTCCGGTGGAAGGAATCCGCCTTTTCGCCGCAACCTTTCAGGATCCCGTAGATCTTTGCGCCGCGAGCAATCGCTGCTTCCAGCGATTCCAGCACCAACGTCGCGGCACCTTCGGCAATGACGAAGCCGTCGCGATCCTTGGAGAAGGGTTTCGATGCCCGCTCAGCGGGGTCGTTCTGCGTCGAGAGGGCCGACAGAAGCGCAAAACGGATCAGGGCTTCGGCGCTGACCGAGCCATCCGTGGCAACGGTCAGGGCTCTATCGGTGCGTCCCTGGCGGATCGCTTCGACACCAAGCTGGATGGCCGTCGCGCCGGAAGCACAGGCGGTCGAGAGGGTCACCGGCAGTCCGCGTGTCCCGAACCTATCGGACAGGCGCTCGGAGATGGCGCCAAACAGCGCGGCCTCATGAAACACCGCATCCGAACGGTCGCGCATGGCAGCGAGGAAGCGGTCGTAGGCATCACCCGGTTTCTGCGACGGACGCGAACGATCGGCAAGCTCGAAGCGAGCGCTCCATTCCGGCTCGATCGGTGGCGCGGCAAGGAAAAGCGGTCCATTGAAATCACCGGACAGTCCGGCCTGCGCCAAAGCTTCAGCGGTCGTTTCGCGGGCAAAGGCGTAGGATCGCTCGACGGCGTTTTCCGCAGGAAGATCAATGAAGTCGACGGTTCCGCTGATACGGGTCGACAGACCTTCCGTTGGGAAACGGGTGATCTTGTGGATACCGGAAACGCCAGATGTCAGCGCCTTCCAGTTATCCTCGACGCCCTGGCCGAGCGAGGTGATGACGCCCATGCCGGTGACGGCGATCAGCGGGCGGCCGAGATGATCCTTGTAAGCGCTGGTCATATCTGCCGCTCCTTATTCTTCTGCCGAAAGAACGGCGATGCCTTCGCCGCGCGCGTGGCCGATGGTCGTGACGATGGCGGTCTTTGCAGACTGCTCCATCGGTGCCTCTGCGGCCGGATCGAAAGGCGGCACCTTGGCCCCCGCCCCCAGCGACAGGGCCGCAAAGGCCAGGCCAAGGGGAAACTGCGATTCGAGTGCGTGACCGACGAGACCACCATAGGCACGGACCGCAGCTTTCGGGAACTGCGCGTCAAGAAATGCCTTTTCGCGAGCCGCGAGATCAGGAAAACCGGTCGTGCCGGAAAAGACCACGGTCCGCGACGGATCGGCGTCTGCCGCGGGTGCTGTCAGATATTGCAGGCGCTGCTCCAGGCGATTGCCCTCGCGGCTGCCGCGGTCTCCGCCGACGGCATCGATCGTCGCATAGATACGGGCGCCCCGCGCTTCCGCATGTTCACGCGATTCCAGCATCAGGAAGGCCCCGACCGAACCGGTGATCATGCCGCCGCCATTTTCCGGCTTGCGCGACCAGATCGGATGATGGTCACCAAGCGCATGGCCCTGAACGGCTTCGATCAGCAGGATCATGTCGAGCCGCTCGGCCGAGAACGCACCGCCGACCAGCGTGTGGGTCGATTGTCCGGCCTTGATGCGCGCAAAGGCGGTCTCGATCGCCGAAATGCCGGCGCCCTCTTCACCCATGAAGGTGCGCGACGAGCCGGTGACCTTGTGAACGATCGAAATGTTGCCGGCCATCAGATTGGAAAGCTGGGCCAGGAACAGCGTCGGCCGCAACTCGGTGGTGAGCTTTTCGTTGAGCAACTGTTCGCGGTCGTTGCGCTTCAGCGCTTCGTCGACGATCAGCGAATCGACATTGATATCGCGCTCGCCGCCACCGGCAGACACGATCATGTCCATGCTGCCGCAGGCTTCCAGATCGTCCTTGAAACCGGCATCGTCAAGCGCCAGGCCGGCGCTGAACACGCCAAGGCGCTGCCAGTTTTCCATCTGCCGCTGGTCGCCGCGCTTTGGGATTTGCTGCGACCAATCGATCTCCGGCAGCGGATGCACCGGATAAGGCGCAAAGCGCTCGGTCTCGACGCGGACCACCGGCGGCTGATTGGCGCTCAAAAGCGCAGTGTGCACCTCTGTGCCGACACCCTGACAGGTGACGATGCCGACACCGGTGATCACAACATCATTGGCGGATTTGCTCATCGTCATTCCCCCGTCGCGGCCGAGACCGCAATTGCAGCCATCAAGCCCACTTCTTCGGCACGCTTCCTGACGATCGGGCCGAGCGGCACCTGATCGAACGGCATGGTCCGCAGTTTCAATTGTGCGTCGCAGACCTTCTTGCCCTGCGAGTTGATTTTTGCCTTCACGACGGCAAAGCCGGAACCATCATGTTCGAGAAATGCTTCGATATCGAGCACTGCCTCTGGCTCGACAAAGGCGCGCATCTTGGCGCTATCGACCGACATCAGGAAAGGCATGGCCGCGAAATCCGTGGCCGCCAGAACGAGAAAGCCACAGGCCTGCGCCATCGTCTCGATCAAGAGAACACCGGGAACCAGCGGATAACCGGGAAAGTGCCCCTCGAAAACGGGGCTTTTGGCCGGAACGACCGATCGCGCGGTTAGCGTCTTGGCGTTGAGATCGACCGTCTCGACCCGATCGATCATCTGAAAATATTCAAGGAGCATCAGGAGCAAATCCAGCTTGGCCCGGAGCGCAGCGCGTTAGGACAGCGCAGAAGTGCTCCGGATTTCAAATCCGCGCGTGACCCCGTCCGAAACTGGTCGGCGGCGCGATCATGCGACCGTCAAGTAAAAACGCAAATGCCGCCTGTCAAGCGCAGTCCACGCGACAGGCGGCATTGATGTGGTTCATGCACGTGTTCCCGCGTCCGAAACGCGGGGAAAACATCAGCCCTTGGCGGCCTTCAGTTCGTCGATCTTGGCGCAGAGGTTCTTCAGAACGAAATATTCTTCCGTCGAAACCTTGCCTTCGTTGACTTCCTGCGTCCACTGCTCGAGCGGGATCTTGATGCCGAATTCCTTGTCGATCGCAAACACGATATCGAGGAAATCCAGGCTATCGATGCCGAGATCGTCGATCGTGTGGCTTTCGGGCGTGATCGTCTCGCGATCGATCTCGCTGGTTTCTGCAATAATGTCGGCGACCTTGTCGAATGTAGCTGTCACGCCATACCTCTTTGGAATATCTGTTTTGGCGATCCTATAGGTAAATGTTGCTGAAAAGCCAATGGCCTTGAGCCCAAGAGTTGCATTTAGGGCAACGGTGTTGCGCAAACATCAAGATATGCCGGGAAACCCTGCCCTCAAAGGTCCGTGGTAGCAGGCAGGCCTGCGGCCAGCGCATCGATAGCGAGCCGTACTCTCAGCGACAGATGCGGCGTCTGCGGCCAGACGGCGTGACAGTCGAAAGACAGGCGGCGTTCATTGTCGAAGAGCCGCACGAGGCTGCCCGCCCGCACCCGTTCCTGGACGAGCCAGCAGGGCAGCCAGATGAGCCCAAGCCCCGCAACCCCGGCATCGGCAATCATCTCCAGGTCATCAAAGCGCATGCGTGAGCGCGGCAGGATTTCCATATCCGGGCCACCCTCCACCGGAAAAAGCCACGAGCGGACGTGGCCAGAGCGGGCATACAGGATCGCATGATGGTCAAGCAGCTCTTCCTTGGTCTTCGGAACACCATGGGTGCGCAGATAACCCGGAGACGCGCATACCGTCATGCGCTGATGCGCAAGACGGCGCGTCATCAATCCCGGCCATTCTCCGAGCGAACCGTTGCGGATCGCGAGATCGAATCCGTCTTCGACGACGTCGACCCGGCTGTCGGTGAAATTGAGGTCCAGTTCCAGCTTCGGGTGCTCATCGGCAAGTTTCAGAAGAATCGGCGCAACGCAACGCCGGCCGAACAGGACTGGCATGGAAACCCGAAGACGCCCTGCCACGTCCTTGCGTCCCGATTCGAGCATGGCTTCACCCGCACGTAGCTCCTCCAACGCCCGAAGGCAGCGCTCGTAAAAGGCCTGGCCGTCCTCGGTTAGCGTCTGGCTGCGTGTCGTGCGGTGAAACAGTCGGGCGCCGAGCCGGTCTTCCAGCCGGGCAATCGTCTTGCCGACTGCCGAGCGCGACAGGTTCAGCCGCTGGGCCGCCGCGGAAAAGCTGTTGGCTTCGACTGCCTCGACGAAGACGGACACGCCATTCAAACGATCGCTCATCTCTTTTGTCGCCCTTCAGGAACCAATGAGCGGAAATCATATCGCCACTGGCGAACAAAACGCAATGCTAGTCTCACCCATCACTTCAAACAACCAAAAGCAGGAAACGAAACATGACTGAAACGATGAGGCGCTGGTCCATGGCGGCGATCGGCCGCGACAAGCTGAAATTCGAGACCGTGGCGATCCCCGAGCCGGGGCCGGGCGAAATCAGGGTCAAGGTTTCCGCCGCATCGCTCAACTATCGCGACAAGCTGGTGATTGAAACGGGCATGGGACTGACGCTTCCCGATCCTTTCGTTCCCGCCTCCGACATGGCAGGCGTGGTCGATGCGGTCGGTGCAGGCGTCACACGCTTCAAGCAGGGCAACCGGGTTATGTCGACCTTCAAGCCGGACTGGATCGACGCGGGAGACAATGGCACCGCCCGCACACCGGCTTACAAGACCCTTGGCGGCGCCTACCAGGGCGTGCTTGCCGAATATGTCGTGTTTCCCGAGGGCTGGTTTGTCGCGTCTCCTGACAGCCTTGATGATGCCGAGGCGAGCACCCTGCCCGTCGCCGGCCTGACGGCTTGGTTTGCGTTGATCGAACTCGGCAAGCTCAAGGCCGGATCGACCGTGCTTGTGCAGGGCACCGGCGGGGTCGCTCTGTTCGGGCTGCAGATCGCCAAGGCGCATGGCGCCAAGGTCATCATCACCTCTCGTAGCGACGACAAATTGGAACGGGCAAGGGCGCTCGGCGCCGACCACGGCATCAACAGCAGCAACGAGGACTGGGTCGAAGCCGTCTATCGGATCACCGGCGACGAAGGCGCCCATCACATCCTGGAAATCGCCGGCGGCCCCAATCTCGGGCAATCGCTCCGGGCCGTTGCCGTTCACGGACGGATCTCCGTCATCGGCGTTCTTGAGGGTTTCGAGATTGCCGGACCGGCAGCACCGCTACTCCTGAAATCGCCGGCCATTCAAGGGATCAGCGTCGGCCATCGGCGCTCGCTGGAGGATTTCGTCCGTGCCATCGATTTGACGGGGATCAAACCGATCATCGACGCGCGGTACCCGTTGGAAGACCTGCACTCGGCGCTCGACCATCTCGATCGGGGCGCATTCGGAAAGATCGTCATCGATCTAAACTGACATTCAATCGCATTGAGGCCGACGTCGCCGTCGGTCTCAATGCTACGATCACGCCCGGTTAGCGCGTCACAACGATCTTCGTGTTCTTCAGGCCGTACTGACCAGCAAGCGCGAAGAACTCCGCGGCATTTTCCGGGTGCAGACGGATACAGCCATGCGAGGCCGGACGGCCGAGGCGTTTGAGGTCGAAGGTCGCGTGAACGGCGTAACCGCCGTTGAAGAACACCGCGTAAGGCATCGGCGCATTGTCATATTTGCGTGAGCGATGGTTCCGCGAAAGCCACTTGGCACTCCAGCTTCCCTGCGGTGTGACATAGCCCTTGCGAGCGGTGGAAACCTTCCAGCGATACCGAACGAAACCGTTTTGTGACACAGTCATCGTCTGAGAAGAAAGGCTGACCCTGGCAATAAGATTGGCGGCAAAGGCAGAAGGCGAATGGAATTGCATCAACAAGAGAGCCAAAAAGGCCACGAAGATTTTACGCATGAAAAGTCCTCTCCGAATTTATGCACCTTTTTACTGGTGTCCGAACACGACGCAGACCTTACAGTCATTGCAATGATAGACGTTTAAGACAATTGGAAAATTCGGGATTAACGAACCCCAGAGAGTTTTTTCAATTCGAGTAACGAAATCAAATTATACTGGCGATGGCAGCTATAAAAGCGACCAAGATCATGAGTGCCGTGCAGGCGCCGTAGAATATCGAAACGCCAGTCTCCACATCGCCGGCGGTCGCCACCGGCCGGCCGGAGCCATTGATCATCGGCTCGTTGACCAGCACGCCCGAATAGATCCGCGGTCCCGCCAGTTGCACGTCGAGTGCACCCGCCATCGCCGCTTCCGGCCATCCGGAATTGGGCGAACGATGCAGACCATGGTCGCGTAGCGCGGTACCGAGGGCGTTGCGGGCAGATTGCTGGCCGACGGTTACGGCGGCACCCGCGGCGATCAGCAGAATGGACAGCCGCGCCGCCGGGATGTTGGCGAGATCGTCGAGCCGGGCCGAAGCCCAGCCGAAATGGAGATATTTCGGGCTCTTGTGACCGATCATCGAATCGGCGGTGTTGAGCATCTTGTAGGCAAGCAACCCGGGCAGGCCGAGCAGCGCGTACCAGAAAGCCGGAGCAACGACGCCGTCTGAAAAATTCTCGGCCAGGCTCTCGATCGCAGCGCGGCACACAGCCGGCTCGTCCAGCGTTTCCGGGTCGCGCCCGACGATCATCGACACCGCCTTGCGGCCGCCCTCCAGCCCGCCTGAGCGCAGGCCGGTGGCAACGCGTGACACATGGTCGGCAAGGCTTTTCTGCGCCATGAAAACCGCGACGACAATTGTCTCGAACAGCCACCCTAAAAGCCCGACTTGCATAAAAAGCCGGTGCAGCAGCCAGCCGCAAAAGAGAGCCCACAGAAGCAGGCCGGTAATCACCAGAACACCACTGATCCGCAGGGCGTCCTCGCCCAAACGCTTGCGGTTGAAACTCCGGTCGCACCAGCCAATCATGACGCCGAAGAAGACGACAGGATGGGGTAGCCGCCGCCAAAGCCAATCGGGATCACCAACGATCCGGTCGAGCACCAGAGCGGCAGTCAGCACAACAAAAATTCCGGTCGACATTCAGGAGTCCGTTCAGGCGAGATCCGCATTGCGCAGGGCATCTGCCAAGCGTGTATCGCCTGCGGCGTCGGGCGCAAGCCCAATCCTCAGCCACAGCGGCGCATAGCTGAATTTTCTCGTCAGAATATGCGCGCGGCAGAGGTGATGGTGCAGATCTGAAGCGCGTTCATGCTCGACCAAGACGAAAAGCGCCGCACCGCCAATGACCTTCAGCCCTGCTTGCCGCAAGACCACGTCGAGCCCGGTCCTACGCTCCGATATGCCCGACTGCACGGCTTGCGTGTCGCCGCCCATCAACGCCGTCGCCGCAACCAAAGCCGGCCCCGAAACTGACCATGGTCCGAGCCATTCCTGAAAAGCCGACAGTACCGGCTCCGCGGCAACAACGAAGCCAAGCCGCAAACCCGCCAAGCCGAAGAATTTGCCGAAGGAGCGGAAGACGATGAGGTTGTCGTGATCGATAGCCGACGGCACGACACTGAGATTGGGCTGTGTATCGCAAAACGCCTCGTCGACCAGAAGCAGCCCGTCATTGGCCTTCATCCGCTGGGCCATACCGACCAGGTCCGCATGGGGGTAAGCTCGCCCGGTCGGATTGTTCGGGTTGACGACGATTGCGAGACCATGATCCGGCGTCACTTGATCAGGCGCAGAAATTTCATCGACACGAAAGCCGGCTGCGGAAAAGACACGAGCATATTCGCCGTAGGTCGGTGCAAAAATGGCGATGCGCCTGCTCGGTGCGACGAGACGCGGCAGGAGCTGAATGACCGATTGGGTGCCGGGAACGGGAAGCGGCAGGATATCGCCGCTGCGATAGTAGCGGGCTGCCGCGTTTCGAGCGCTATCCACCAGATGACGATCCGGCAGGCGGTGCCAAGCATGGATCGGGATATCCGGTAGCGCGACCGGATTCGGATTGATGCCCGTCGACAGGTCCAGCCAGTCTTCAGGCCTGCCGCCGAAAACGGCGGCGGCCTCGGTGATCCCGCCGCCATGCACGATCGGTGCACTCATGCTGATCGCGCCATATCGATGACATGCATGAAAGAACCACCAACGTGGCCGCGGCGCAGTCCGGCAGGCCCGAGCACCGTCCCTACCGCGTCCGTCGTATCGAACAGCCGATCGGCTGCGCCCTCGGACAGGGTTGTGGCATAGTGAAATTCATGCGCCATCAGCGGACCGTCAAAAAAACTGGCATCGAGCGGAGTGACCCGCCGGTAGCCGAGATGCCGCTTGCGTTCGGCAAAACTGGTGGTGAGCGGCAGGAAACCAAGCATTCCGTAACCTTTGCCATCCGCCGCGACAAGCCCCTCGCCAAGTACCATGTAGCCGCCGCATTCCCCGAAAATGCGCGCGCCACGGTCTCGCGCCGCCGCCATGCCGGATTTGAACCACGCGGCATCCGCCAAGCGCCCGGCATGAAGCTCGGGATAGCCGCCCGGCAGATAGACCGCATCGGTATCATCCCTGGGCGCCTCATCGGCCAGAGGCGAGAAGAACGACAGTTCGGCCCCGGCACGACGCCAGCCGGACAAAAGGTGCTCATAGCAGAAGGCAAACGCCATATCGCGGGCGATGGCGATTTTCTGGCCAAGCGGTTTTAGCGGCGGGGCATCCGCACCCAAATGGACCGTCAGCCTCGATTGAGTGACCGACAGGATAGCATTCACATCGCACCCCTGTTCGACATGCGTCGCGGCATGCTCGATGAATGCCTCCAGCTCGCCATGTTCGCCCGCCTGCACGAGACCAAGATGGCGTTCGGGCAGCTTCAGGGCGTCGCTCTGGCGCACGACACCAAGGACCGGCATGGCGATCGCATCCAGTGCATCGCGCAGCATCTTTTCGTGGCGATCACTGCCGACCCTGTTGAGGATCACCCCGGAAACACGAACATCGTTCCGATGTACGGCATAGCCACGCACAAGCGCCGCAACCGATTGCGACAGCCTGCCACAATCGACGACAAGAATGACAGGCAATCCCAGCATCGCAGCCAGATCGGCAGGCGAACCGGTTCCGTCGACTGCCCCGTCAAAGAGCCCCATCATGGCCTCGATGAGCAGCACGTCGTCGTTCGTGGTGGCCATTGCCGCATTGGAGCGGAGCAACTCCGGGCGCATCGCCCAGGGGTCATAGTTGAAGCACGCGCGGCCGCTCGCAGCGGTGTGAAAGGCGGGATCGATGTAATCCGGCCCGGCTTTTCCAGGGGCCACCATTATGCCCCGATTGCGCAGGGCGCGCATCAATCCAAGCGTGATTGTTGTCTTGCCTGAACCGGAGGATGGCGCTGCTATCAGCAGGCCGGTCATGCCGGATCCTTGTATGTGCGGCTCGACAGAGGGTCGGAGGTCAGTATACGGCCGTCAAGTGCACCCAGCCAGTCGAGCGCTGGGCGCAGGCGCACCACCTCGCCGACAACAACGATGGCTGGCGGTTCGATGCCCGAGGCGACGAGATCCGCCTCGGCCCGTTCCAGCGTCGTTTCCAGCACCGTCTGTTCGGGCGTGGCGGCATTACAGACGAAGGCAACCGGTTCGCTTGGTGAGCGGCCGGCCGCGATGAGATTGGCGGCGATCTGGCCGATATGCTTCATCGCCATGTACATGACGATCACGGGCGAACCCTTGGCGATGCCTTCCCAATGGATGCGATCGGGAACCAAACCGGAGGAATCATGTCCGGTAAGGAACGTCACCGCATGATTGACCTCGCGATGCGTCACCGGAATGCCGGCATAGGCAAGGCCGCCGATACCGGCGGTGATACCGGGCACGATACGGAACGGGATGCCGTGCTCGACCAGCGTCAGGGCCTCCTCGCCGCCACGCCCGAAGACGAAGGGATCGCCGCCCTTCAGCCGCAATACGCGTTTGCCCTGACGTGCCAACTCGACCAGCCGCAGGGAAATGTCGCGCTGCTTCGGAGACGGCTTGCCGCCGCGTTTTCCGGCGAACTCCAGAACCGTACCCGGTTTTGCCATGCTCAGGCAATCGGCGTTCACCAGCGCATCATGGACGATGACATCGGCCTGGCGCAGCGCGTTTACCGCATGCAGCGTCAAGAGGCCGGGATCACCCGGGCCGGCGCCAACCAGCCAGACAGTGCCCTGTTCAAGTTCGGGAAGGCTGGAAAACAACGCGTCCGTCATGACGTGATACCCGTTTCAGCGCGCGGCCTCCCAACGGAATCAAACTGTGAAGATGCGGAATCCTTTTGTCCGCAATCCGCAGCAACAACCTCAATTGATTTGAAAAATTCACCGCCGGCGATAGCCGCGGTTGCGTTGGCGGATTTGATCTTCGGAACGATCAGCGAACTCGACTGGCCAGCGGCAGCCAGCGCCGCTGCCTCTGCCACACCATGGCAGCCGGTCAGCGCAAAAACGATTTCCGAGGGATTTTGCAGCCGCGCGGTTTCGGCCTCCAACGTCCGGGCGTCGAAGACCTGCAGCGGCACGGAGAAATACGCAGCGGCAGCAAGCATCGCGGGTTCGGCTGCACGGGCATCCAGTGACGCGACACAGGCAAGCACACGGCGATCGACCTTTGCGGCCGTCAGCGCCTGTTCCGCCAGCCGGATCACTTCGTCCGATGATGTGCCGCGCTCGCAACCGAGGCCGAGCACGAATGGCACAACGCCCGCCTTTTTACCGGTATTCACGTGCATTGAAATGAAAGACCTCCCGAGCCGCATGATCACGATGCGCCGGGGCCTTCGACAGCCAAGGCTTCGAAGCGGTCTGGACAGCACCGGATGAAGCCCCCTGACTGGGTCGGCCGAACCGGACGCTCTTTCAGCCCACAATGATGGGCACCGTCGCACGTTCCTCCTGTTTACCGGACGATACACGGCCGGTCAAACCGGATTGCGCCATTCGCGGTGCGGCCAACGTCATACAGCCGATTCCCGGTGCCGCGAGACATCCTCCCTGACGATCCACCTCACTTAAACCTCAATTGGCGCCCACGGCTGATGAAGGTGCCTTTTAAAAGACACGTTTTCTTCCGGCACCTGCGCCAACATTCCGCTTTGGAATATTTTCTGCCGATGGTGAGCCTCCAAAGGCTCCTTGTCATCGCGACACCAATTCAACATGAGTGACGTCACGAGCCACAGGACTTTGTGCGTTCGGCGCACGGACATTTATCAAAACAGCATCGATCGTTCATGGCTTGCCGCCGATCCGATGCAGGAGGACCGCCCATGATGTTTTTCAAGAAAAAGCCCGCCTGGATCAAGATGATCGGCGTTGCAGCACCCAAGCCTGCTGCGCGAAACACGGCCGAATTCGTGGTCAAAGCAATCAGGAAGCCAGACAGCGACGGCCGACTGCGTCGCATGCTACGCACAGTTGAAGACAACCGCCTGCTGTGAGCCTCGCCGCAGGGCGGAGAATAAATTCAATAATTTAAGGTTAATCTATTCATGACACTGACGTTTCCGAACACCAGCCGCAGTTATGACGAAACCGCAAGACGCGTCCGTTTTCTCGGCCATGACGGCATGTTCGAGGTCAAGTTCTTTGTCGAAGTCGGCGCGCTGCCGAAGATCGTCTCCAGAGCTCCCAGCGAGGCCGATTGCCTGGCAGCTTTCGATGCGGCGCGCAGCTCGGTGCAGGATATCGCCCGCAAGGCCTATGCGCGTGACCGGCGCGACAGCTATGTGCTGACTCAGGCTCATTTCAGATAGACTGCGAATTCGGCGCGGAATCTGAGAAGGCGGGCGCAATCTTCCGGTACGGCTTTGCAATTCCGGCAAACCTCTGACAAAGAGAGCGTAACTCTCTCTCCGCTCCGGCTGTCCTTCGAGTCTCCCTTGCACGATCTCGCTCCCCAACTCCTCGCCCTTTTGTTCGCCGCTGCCTTTCTCGCCGGGTTCATCGATTCGATCGCCGGTGGTGGCGGCATGATCACGATCCCCGCCATGCTGATTGCCGGCATTCCGCCGCTTGAAACGCTGGGCACCAACAAGCTGCAATCGCTGTTCGGTTCCGGCTCCGCAAGCATCGCCTATGCCCGGCACGGCCATGTCAACCTGCGCGAGCAGCTGCCGATGGCAGGGATGTCGGCGCTCGGGGCAGCGCTCGGAGCCATCCTTGCAACCGTGGTGCCGGGTGATGTGCTAAAGGCCGTGCTGCCTTTCCTGCTTGTCGCGATCGCGCTTTATTTCGCCGTGAAGCCGAGCCTCGGGGATGCCGACAAGGCACAGAGAATGACGCCATTCCTGTTTTCGCTGACACTGGTGCCGGCGATCGGCTTCTACGACGGTGTCTTCGGGCCGGGCACCGGTTCGTTCTTCATGCTGGCATTCATCGCGCTTGCCGGCTTCGGCGTCTTGAAGGCGACCGCCCACACGAAGTTCCTCAACTTCGGCTCCAATATCGGCGCCTTCATCGTCTTCGTGATTTACGGCGTGGTTCTGTGGAAAGTCGGCCTGCTGATGGGCGCCGGCCAGTTTGCCGGCGCGCAGGTCGGTTCGCGTTTTGCCATGAAGAACGGCGCGAAGATCATCAAGCCGCTGCTGGTTATCACCTGCATCGCGCTGGCGATCAAGCTGCTGGCAGACCCGGCGCATCCGGTCCGGATCTGGCTTGGCGTTTAAGAGCACTCGCTCAGTATTCGACGCCAACCTGGGCCTTGATGCCGGAGCGGAAGGGGTGCTTGATCAGTTCCATCTCGGTGACGAGATCGGCCGCCTCGATCAATTCTTCCTTGGCATTGCGGCCGGTCAAAACGACATGGGTCATATGCGGTTTTTCTTCCTTCAGGAACCGGACGACCTCGGCAACATCAATATAATCGTAGCGAAGCGCGATGTTGATCTCGTCGAGCAGCACCATGGAATTGCGCTCGTCACGGATCAGCTCCTTGGCCTTTTCCCATGCCTTGTGCGCCATGGCGATGTCGCGTGACCGGTCCTGCGTCTCCCAGGTAAAGCCTTCGCCGAGCGTGTAAAACTGGCAGACATCGCCAAAATGCTTTTCGATCAGGTCGCGCTCGCCGGTTTCCCAGGCACCCTTGATGAACTGGACGACGGCGCAAGGCATACCATGGGCGATGTGGCGGAAGATCATGCCGAAGCCGGCGGTCGACTTGCCCTTGCCCTTGCCGGTATTGACGATGATCAGGCCCTTCTGATCGGTCTTGGTCGCCATGATCTTTTCGCGCGCGGTCTTCTTCTTCGCCATCTTCATCGCGTGACGCGCTTCGTCATTCACCGTCCCAGTATCGTTTGCCTGTACGTCTTCGTCACTCATGGTGTGTCTCCCTGAAATTTCGGCTTTTCGGACAGCGGTCCGCCGCGCCATAGGTAAAGTGCGACGAGCGGCTGTTCCGCAGTTCTCATTGCGTGGCTGATGCCGGATGGATGATGGATCACTTCGCCAACCTTGCGGATGGCAAAGGCGCCGCGGTCCTTGCTCCAAAATGAGCCGTCGGTGAGCGGAACATAGATCTCTTCGGCGATATGATGATGATCCGGATAGTCCACGCCCGGTCCAAGCACTAGGAAGCCGCCCGCCATCTCGTCGCTGGCAAAATGACCGCGCGAGCCGAAAAGCTCGACCCACCCATAGTTCTGCAGAAAATGATCGCCGAAATCAGCGGGCGAGTAGGTGCGGCCCCAATGGAGATTGTTCGCATGGCGCGCGAGTACGGCAAGAAGGTCATCGCGGGCCTTGATCGGCTGAAGATGCCGAACAACCGGAATGCTCTCCGCAGCGAGTTCCCGTGACCGCAGGTCCCAATCGAAGCCGTCGAGGAAACGCCGGAGATGTAGCGCGTCCATCGCAACGAGATAGTCCCTGAACGTCACCAGCAGGTTTCTATGATCCAGCATCGCCTTACTCCGCCGCTGCCGAAAGGCCCTGCAACTCGAAGCGGGCTGAATTGGAACGTGGTGACCAGAGCCCCCGGTCGATCGCCTCCATCAGCTTGTCGGTCATCTCGCGCAACGCCGCCGGGTTCTTGTCTTCCATGAACTGGCGGACGCGCTCGTCCATGACATAGGCCTGGTAGACCGCCTCGAAATGGTGGCTGCGCACGGCCCCGGTCGTTGCCGCGAAGGCGAACATATAGTCGACCGTCGCAGCGATCTCGAAAGCGCCCTTGTAGCCATGGCGCATGACGCCCTCGATCCATTTCGGATTGACCACGCGGCCGCGCACTACCCGGCCGATTTCTTCTTCCAGCGAGCGGATCACCGGTTTTTCCGGGCGGGAATGGTCATTGTGATAGATGGCCGGACGCGCGCCTGCCGTCTGCTCGACCGCGAGGCTCATGCCGCCCTCGAATTGGTAATAATCGTCGCTGTCGAGCAAATCATGCTCGCGGTTGTCCTGGTTCTGGACGACGGCCTCGACCGTCTTCAGCCGTGCTTCCAACAGCCCGCGTTCGGCCTTGCCGTCTTCGCCGGCGCCATAGGCGTAGCTTCCCCAGGTGAGATAGGCTTCGGCCAGATCGGCGCGGCTCTCCCACCCCTTCTCATCCATCAACGCCTGCAGTCCTGCACCATAGGCGCCGGGTTTGGCTCCGAAGACACGGTAGGAGGCGCGTCGCGCAGCGTCCTTCGACGCCATGCCGGCCGCTTCAAGCCGCGCGGTTTCCGCCCGCATCCGCGCCGCGATCATGTTGTCGGCATCATCCTCTTCGAGCGCTCCGACGGCGCGAATCGCAGTGTCGAACAGCGCGATCTGCTCCGGGAAGGCATCGCGGAAGAAACCGGAAATGCGCAGGGTGACGTCGACGCGCGGACGCCCCAGAACCGCCAGCGGCACGATCTCGTAGCCCGTTACCCGGCGGGACATCATGTCCCAGACGGGCTTGGTGCCGATCAGCGCCATCGCCTGGGCAATGTCGTCGCCGCCGGTGCGCATGTTCGACGTACCCCAGGCGGTGAGGCCAAAGGAGGTCGGCCAGTCGCCATGGTCCTGCAGATAGCGGCGGATCAGAAGTTCAGCCGATTTCTTGCCGAGCTCGAAAGCCGCCGGTGTCGGCACGGCACGGCTGTCGACCGAATAGAAATTGCGGCCCGTCGGCAGAACGTCCGGCCGCCCGCGTGTCGGCGCGCCGGAAGGCCCGGGCGCCACGAAACGACCGTCGAGACCGGTCATCAGCGCGGCGATTTCGGCGAGGCCGGATTGGATGATCGACGGTTTGAGCCGCATTTCGACTTCGTGAAGTACCGCACGCGTGGCGTTCCAGCTATCGGGGCAAGGCAATTCGCCGGAAACGAATTTGGCGGCCAGCAGCTCGATGCGCTCGACCGCGTCACCTGCGGTGCGCCATGGGGCGTCGGATATTTCCGTAAGAATGGCTGGTTTCAGGCCAAGCCAAGGATCGGAGAGGACGCAGTCGAGCGGGTCGAAAGAAGGCTCCGGGCTGATCTCCCCCCTTGTGGGGGAGATGTCGGCCTGGCCGACAGAGGGGGGTATGGCGGCTTTTGAGTTTGCGGAGGCTTTACCCCCCTCTGTCCTGTCGGACATCTCCCCCACAAGGGGGGAGATCAGCCGCGAATGCCGCAGCCCCGCATCCGCGGCGATCGCCCGTTGCAGGCTCTGGTCTCCGCCCTCGCTCTGCCCGCGCGGAACCCTCGCCAAGGCAACCGTCAGATCCGTCAGCAACCGCCCTTCCGGCGCGACGCCAAAAATGTGCAGCCCGTCGCGGATCTGCAGTTCCTTGAGGTCACAGAGATAGGCATCGAGTTTTTCAAGTGCCTTGCCCTCTCCATCGGTACGCTCAATGCCGGCGTCATGATCGAGGCCGATATCGCGGACGAGTTCAAGAATCTGTTTGCTCAGCAATCGAAGACGCCGCGGGTCACCGCCCGCCGCGTCGTAATATTCGTCGACCAGCGCTTCGAGATCCTTCAGCGGTCCATAGGATTCGGCTCGGGTCAGCGGGGGCGTCAGGTGGTCGATGATGACGGCGCTGGTACGGCGCTTGGCCTGCGTGCCCTCACCCGGATCGTTGACGATGAACGGGTAGAGATGTGGCATCGGGCCGAAGACCACTTCTGGATAGCAGGCCTCCGACAGTGCCAGTGATTTGCCCGGTAGCCATTCGAGATTGCCGTGCTTGCCCATATGGACAACGGCATGAGCCCCGAACTCCTGCCGCAGGAAGGCGTAGAAAGCCAGATATCCATGCGGCGGCACGAGGTCCGGCGCATGGTAGGTTTCCTTCGGATCGATATTGTAGCCGCGCGCCGGCTGGATGCCGACCAGCGTTTCGCCGAAGCGCGTCAGCGGCAGGGCAAAGCGATCATCGCGAAAGAACGGATCGGCTTCGGGCCTACCCCATCGATCAACGACCTGATTCTGAATCTGAACAGGAAGGGACGCGAAGAAACTGTTGTATTGACTCAAGGAAAGCGTCTCGCGGATTTCACAATCCACACGCGCCGAATTGGTCGGCCCATCCATCAGATGCCTAATCAGCGCATCGCCATCGGCCGGGATATCATCGATCTCGTAGCCGGCGGCGGCCATGGCTCTCATGACTTCGATAGTGCCGGCCGGCGTATCGAGCCCGACGCCGTTGCCGAGCCGCCCGTCGCGATTGGGATAGTTCGCCATGATGATGGCCACACGGCGCTCGCTGGGTGTGGCTCTGCGCAGTCTCGCCCAGTTGGCAGCCAATTTCGCGGCAAAGGCGACGCGGTCAGCCAAAGGCTCGTGGCCGACGATGTTGGCTTCCACCGCATTGTCGTAGACGGCGGCTGCCTTGAACGAAACTGCCCGCGACAGGATGCGCCCGTCGACCTCCGGCAGCGCCACGTTCATCGCCAAGTCTCGCGCCATCAGGCCCTGGGGCGAGGCTTCCCAGGCGGCCCGCGAGGAGCCCGAAAAAATCACCTGCAGGACCGGCGCATCGGAAAACTCGAGCACGGTCGGCTTTCGGTCGGCGCCAGGCGCGGAAACCGCGAACCCGGTAGCATTCATCACCACCATCGGCGGCACGTCACCGAAGATAGCCTCCAGCGTACCGATCGAGACCGCATCCTTAAGGCTTGAAACGAACACCGGCAGCACTGTCATGCCTTCGGCCGCAAGCGCCTCGATCAGAGCTTCGACAGGCTTTGTTTCGCCGCTTTGTACCAGCGCGCGATAGAAGCAGAGGGCGATTGTCGGAGGGGCGAGGCCATCCGGGCGCAAGCCCCTTCCACCTGCTGCAAGCTTACTCCAAGCCTCAACCCCGATCACCCCCGCGCCCGGCCACCAGATGCCCGCTTTCAGCAAAGGTGCCGCAGGCTCCGGCTTCTCCGAGCCGTCGATCAACGCCTCGGCATAAGCGAGCAGTCGCACCATGTTATCGGTGCCGCCTTCAGTGAAATAGGCCCACATCCGATTGCGATCTTCGGCGGAGACCGTCGAGAACGGCTCGAGGCCCGGGTCCGGCTTGTCATAGCCCGGCAGCACGGCGATCTGGAATTTATGGGTGACGGCAGCCGCGTGCAGCGCCTCCAGCACATACTGGAAATAACTGGCGCCGCCGAGCGGCCGGACGATGATCAGCTTGGCGTGCCGGGCGGTGCGCTCGACATAGGTATCCACCGACATCGGGTGCTTGAGCGTCAGAAGGCTCGCCACCCGCAGGCTTGTGGAACTGCCACGCGTCCGATGTGCGGCAGCAATTGACGACAGCTCGGTATCGGCCGCGGACAGGAACAGGATATCGGCCGGCGACTGACCAAGATCGATCGCCTCCTCGCCATCCATGATCGTGCCTTTCTGGGCTAGAAGGAGGTGCATGGAAGCCTCCGCTGCCTGCGGCACCCCCCTCTGTCCTGTCGGACATCTCCCCCACAAGGGGGGAGATCGATTGCGGCCACTCCGCGCACTGCTGTGGCTTTGCAGAAGGAACGACGACGCGAACTCCCGATCTCCCCCCTTGTGGGGGAGATGTCACGCAGTGACAGAGGGGGGTGAGCCGCAAGCGCCAACATGGATATCAAACCGCAGCAACAATCGCAGCCCGCACGGCCGCCTCATCCATATCGTGCAGGCCGATGACAACCAGGCGTGTGCGACGCACTTCGCCGGCAGCCCAGGCGCGATCGAAATACTGATCGATGCGAGCACCAACAGCCTGGATCAACAGGCGCATTGGCTTGCCGGGCACATCGGCAAAACCTTTCAGACGCAGCACGTCGTGCTCAGCGATGATGAGCTTCAGTTTTTCAACGAAACCGGCGGGATCGACGATCGGGCCGAGTTCGACGACGAAGCTATCAAACTCGTCATGGCTGTGCTCCTCGCCCGCCTCGTGTTCCATCTCATGATGGGACTTGCGGTTGGCGATATCTGTTTCAGTGCCAACGCCGAGGCCGAGCAGCACGGCGGCGGAAACCTCGCCGTTCTTCGCCTCGATCATCGTTGGCTTGCGGCTGGTGCGCGAGGAGACCTCTTTGCGGACGAAAGCGAGACCGGTCGAATCGAGCAGGTCCGTCTTGTTGAGAATGATCAGGTCGGCTGCCGTCAGTTGGTCTTCGAACAGTTCCTCGATCGGGCTTTCATGATCAAGATTGTCGTCGTTGACACGCAGTGCATCGACCTTGTCGTGATCGTCAGCGAAACGCCCGGCAGCAACCGCGGCACTGTCCACGACCGTGATGACGCCATCGACAGTCACTTCGCTGCGGATATCCGGCCAGTTGAAGGCCGCGATCAGCGGCTGTGGCAACGCGAGGCCCGATGTCTCGATGACGATGTGGTCCGGACGGTTTTCGCGGTCGAGCAGCTTCGTCATGGTCGGGATGAAATCATCGGCGACCGTGCAGCAGATGCAGCCATTGGTGAGCTCGATGATGTCATCCTCACTGCAGGCTTCGGCACCACAACCCTTCAGCACGTCGCCATCGACACCGAGATCGCCGAACTCGTTGATGATCAGCGCGATGCGGCGGCCACCGGCATTCTGCAGGATGTTGCGGATCATCGTCGTCTTGCCGGCGCCGAGGAAGCCGGTGATGACGGTTGCCGGGATCTTGCCGTGGGCGGCCTTTTCGGTGGTCATGGATCAACCCTTCATTTTCAGCGGCAGTCCGGCCGCGATAAAATAGACTTCAGCGGATTTCTCCGCAACGATCTGGTGCAGCCGACCGGCATGGTCGCGAAAATCGCGCGCCATCCGGTTTTCCGGCACGATACCCAGCCCGACCTCGTTCGAGACGAAGACCAGCCGAGCCTTGGCCTGCGGCACGTATGCCGCGAGCCGTTCAAATTCTGCGGCCATGTCGCGCTCTTCCATCATCAGATTGGTGACCCAGAGGGTCAGGCAATCGATGAGAATGATGCGATCGGGCGCGTCGATGGCTTCCAGGCAGGTGGCAAGTTCAAGAGGCTCCTCATGTGTCTGCCAATCCGCCCCCCTCCGCTCACGATGCTCATCTATCCTTGCCTGCATCTCGCCATCCCAGGCCCTTCCGGTCGCGACGTAATACATGCCGAGGCCCGACGCCTTGACCAGTTTTTCAGCGAAGGTGGATTTGCCGGAACGGGCGCCGCCCAGGACCAGCACGTGCCCTGACTTTATCGATGTCATGGAATGATCCCGGCCTTAGCGCTTGCCGGAGGATAGGAACACCCATAGACGGCGGCGCGAGCCAGAAAGCTCGGCAACGCGAACATGGCCGTTCCGGGAACGGGACGATGAAGCCATGACAACCTCCGTGCTGGCATCGGGAGTGTCTCTCCCTGGATCGGGCACGATGCCCTGGGGATGGCAGGTCTCCTGGCTCACGGCGTCACGTGCCTTGAGAAGCACGAACGGGTTCGCCTCGCCTTCCCGGAGTTTTTCGCCAGATTGCGCGACAGCAATCGGCGGGCGTCACGAAGAGGTGGACGATTCGTAGACATAGAGGCGTCCGGCCCCGGCTGATCGTGATGCCGCTCCAGTGGCTTTTCCGGTTGGACCGATCCTTCCGCCGCCGCGATTGCGAACAGTCCGGAGCCTCGGTTTTCCCGGATGGCGAACCCTGACCGTTCTACAGTCGCGGGGTCGGCTGCGATAAGAATGCCCGGTATGGGTCCATCCCTTCACATTCCCATTTACTCCCGAAATGCAGCGCATATCGGGAACCATCCAATGTCTGATGATTAGGCGCTCAGGTGGATCAAGTCAATTGGAACACCGGATGAGTCGCGGGGCTCCAACAACGTCTCAAAGCTTCGCATGCTGCCCGAAAGCGGAAGTTAGGACATCAGACCATCGAGCCAGCGCGGATCGAGGACCGTTTCCAATTCAGCGGCAACGTCGTCCAGCGCACGATCGACCGATTGCCGGTAGTTTTCGCCACCGCCCTTGATCCCGAAACTCTCCAGCAGAGCCGCGCGATAGGCATCGCTGGTAAACAGGCCGTGCAGATAGGTTCCGGTGACCATGCCATCGCCCGACACGGCACCATCAGGCCGCCCGTCGATGATCACCGCCGGGCGGGCGCAGTCCGCACCCATGGTACGTCCGAGATGAATTTCGTAACCTTCAAGCGCAACATCGTAGATCGCCGAGCGGGCACTGCTGTTGCGAACCGTCTTTTCGGGCGCCATCTCCGTTTCGATAGAGAGAAGACCCAGACCTTCGATCTCCCGGACACTTCCCTCGATACCGTGCGGATCGGTAACCCGATTTCCGAGCATCTGGTATCCTCCGCAGATGCCGATGACGCGGCCGCCACGCCGGACATGCGCCTGAAGATCGCGATCCCACCCTTGAGCGCGAAAATCAGTGAGATCGGCGATCGTCGCCTTCGAGCCCGGGATAACGACGAGGCCGGCATCCGGCGGAATGCGCTCGCCTGCGCGGATAAAAACGAGATCGACTTCCGGTTCGGCCGCCAAGGGGTCCAGATCGTCAAAATTCGCAATGCGCGACAGGACGGGAACGGCAACCTTCAGCGCCTTGCCGCTACCCCGTGCCAGTTTTTCCAGCACGACGGAATCTTCAGCAGGCAGACGGCCGGCGCTTTTCAGCCACGGCACGACACCGAAGCACGGCCAGCCGGTAAAGTTTCCAACCGCCGCGATGCCGTCGTCGAAAAGCGACACGTCGCCGCGGAACTTGTTGATGATGTAGCCGCTGATCATGCGGCGGTCCTCGTCGGACAGGATCGCATGGGTGCCGACAAGCGAGGCGATGACCCCACCGCGGTCGATGTCGCCGACGAGCACGACGGGAACATTGGCGCGTGTGGCAAATCCCATATTGGCGATGTCGCCGGCACGCAGGTTAATTTCGGCGGGCGATCCCGCCCCTTCAACCACCACAAGATCGACGCCGGCGCGGATGGTTTCGAAGCTTTCCATGACGGCGCCCATCAGCTTCGGCTTCAGCGCCTGGTAGTCGCGCCCTCTCGCCTGTCCCGCAACCTTGCCCTGTACGATGATCTGGCTGCCGGTCTCCGACTGGGGCTTGAGCAGAACCGGGTTCATGTGCACTGACGACGGGATGCGGGCAGCCATCGACTGCAGCCATTGGGCGCGGCCGATCTCGCCGCCATCGTCCGATACGGCGGCGTTGTTCGACATATTTTGCGGCTTGAAAGGAGTGACCTTCAGGCCGCGATTGGATGCGACACGGCACAGCCCCGCCACGAGTACCGTTTTTCCGACATCGGAGCCGGTTCCCTGAAGCATGATCGTCTTGGTCATGGGCTCCTCCTTAACATCGCGCCCGCCACAAGCAAAGCCATGTTTTGCCGCATTTTCGCCGTCATTATTACCGTGCATTCACGCGATATTTCAGTCTGCTGCAAGGCTTGCGCGGCTTTGCTGCGCCAGTATCCGGAAAGCGACATTCCATGGCAAAAACTCTTGTTGATTTGCGCCGCAACAGGCGTATATCAGCGCCATCAATACACGGAGCGAACAAGCGCTCCACACCCAAGGTCATACCCCGATGTTGTTCATCTTCAGCAAGCCGAATTTCGTTCAGATCGCCTGGAACTCGAAGGTTCCCGACAGCCAGTCGCGCGTACGCAACACTGTGATGTCGTCTCCCTTCGGTCCGCTCGGCTTCATCCGGACGCGCAGCGTCGGCTAATTGTTTCTCCCAGACTGACTATTCAAACCGCGTCTCTTCTTGAGGCGCGGTTTTTTCGTGTGATATCCCAGAAAGGGAGAAAGGTGTCCTTGAACGCGAAAACCGCACCCGCCCTTTCAGGGCTGTGCGGCCTGCCAAAATTACACATGGCCCCTCCGGCATACACCCGGAGATCGCTTCGGCCGGGACGCAAAACCTGATCCGGCCGGTCGGCAAGTATCCCCGCCGCACGAAAACAATTAGCCTGACAGTGTTACCGGATGGTTAGTGAGGGCTTAACCAAAGGTGAATTCCGCTTTTTTTTCACTTTTTTTCGTGTGGGGAAAAAATCCGCTTCGGGGCGCATACGGAACACAATTTGTCTGCGATAAAACACGTTCCACAGCTCCTGTGTGAAGCAGTGCTAATTTTGCGCCAAAGACGGGCGCATTTGCACAAAAATCTTGCCCGGCTCATTAAAATTCAACGGCTTGCACGCGTGTTTTCGCAAGGCCGGAATGGCTCCAAGATGGCTTAAAACGATTCCAGAGGTTGATTTCTCCTGAGGAATACTTACGCTGCCTGCAACGGCAAAAGAGAGGTGGTCGCGACAAAGTTTTCGCGCCCAGACAATAAAGCTCTACGCCGTCGCAGCGGGGATGAAAGACTGGCCTTGCCTCAAGTGCCCCCCGGCCTGCTTCGACCTGAACGATTGGGTTCCCGGGAGATGCAGTATCCCGGTCGACCCCAAGATTTATGGCTGCATTAAGACTGGGAGGTCTTAAACATGAAGAAGCTCCTCGCTTCCACTATTCTCGCTGTCGGCCTTTACGCGCTCGCCGGCTCCGCACAGGCCGCCGAATGCGGCGAAGTCAGCATCGCGGAAATGAACTGGGCATCGGCCGGCGTTGCCGCGCATGTCGATAAGTTCATCCTCGAAAACGGCTACGGCTGCACGATCACCCTCGTCACCGGCGACACGATGCCGACCTTCACCTCCATGAACGAAAAGGCCCAGCCCGACATGGCGCCCGAATTGTGGGTCAATGCCGTGCGCACGCCGCTTGACGCCGCGATCAAGGAAGGCCGCCTGATCGAAGCAGCACCGCTGCTCAGCGAAGGCGGCGTTGAAGGCTGGTGGATTCCGAAGTTCATCGCCGACGCAAACCCCGACATCAAGACCGTTCAGGACGCGCTTAAGCATCCCGAGCTGTTCCCTGCGCCGGAAGACGCTTCGAAGGCCGCCGTCTACAACTGCCCGTCGGGTTGGAACTGCCAGGTCTCCTCCGCCAACCTCTACAAGGCGCTCGGCGCCGAAAAGCTCGGTTTCGAACTGATCGATACCGGCTCGGCAGCTGGCCTCGACGGCTCGATCTCCAACGCCTTTGAAAAAAAGAGCGGCTGGCTTGGCTACTACTGGGCTCCGACCGCCATTCTCGGCAAATACGAGATGACGCGTCTCAGCTTCGGCGTCGATCATAACAAGGCCGATTGGGATGCCTGCACCGCCGTTCCGGACTGCCCGGATCCGAAGGTCAATTCCTATCCGACTTCCGACGTCTACACGGTCGTAACCAAAGCCTTCTCCGAGAAGGCCGGCGTCGCCATGGATTACGTCAAGACCCGCAAGTGGGACAACGGCACGGTCAACAAGGTTCTGGCTTGGATGGACTCCAACCAGGGCACGAACGAAGATGCTGCCAAATACTTCCTGGAAACCTATCCCGACATGTGGACGAAGTGGGTTGCCCCTGACGTTGCCGAAAAGGTGAAGGCCGCTCTCTGAGCGAAAAGTGCATGGGGGGGGTAGCGAAGCTGCAAGCGTTGCTACCCCATTCTCAACCGCCCGTGCAGTCTGGCAAGGCAGCAAATTGCGCCAGCATCGGGCAACAATCGGCCAGGCCCGGCGACATGAAAGTGCCGCCGGCGTTTTACCAAAAGCGAATGTGAAAACGAAGATCGTCGCAAACGGCATAGCCGCTTGTGCGGAAAGCTGCCACATTCTCGAAATGCCGGGGTCCGGAGAGACCACCCAAGTCCGCGCACGAGGCCGCAACAGGCCAGGTGACGTGGCCGGCCATATATAAAACTTCCGGCTAAAAGGGGAACGACATGGCAATATGCAGTTACTTGCCAGATCTGCTTTGTAAATTTCCAGCGATCGACGAAACGACAATCCGCATGGCCCGCAAGAGCGTGGACGATGGCTTCAAAGGTCTCGTCCGCAGCTACGTCAACGCCATCGATGCACTCGTCCAGCCGCTTCAATGGTTCTTGAACTACCTCGAAAAACTCTTCGTCAGCTCTCCGTGGATCATCATTCTCGCCGTAATGGTGGCGATCGTCTATTACGGCAGCCGCGATATCCGCATCACAATCGGCACCGTCATTTCGATGCTCCTGATCGGCTTTGTCGGGCTGTGGAACGACACCATGGTGACGCTCGCCATGGTCACGGTCTGTACGCTGATCGCCATTGTGGTCGGCATTCCGATCGGCATCATCATGGCCCGCTCCGAACGGGCGCAATCGATCATCAATCCGATCCTTGATGTCATGCAGACGATGCCGAGCTTCGTCTACCTGATCCCGGTCGTCATGATCTTCGGCATCGGCAAGGTTCCGGGCCTGATCGCCGTAGTGATCTATGCCGTCCCGCCGATGATCCGCTTGACCAATCTCGGGATCAGGCTCGTCGACAAGGAGGTTCTGGAAGCTGCCGATGCCTTCGGCTCCTCGCCCTGGCAGCGGCTGAAGAACGTCCAGATGCCGCTCGCGCTGCCGACCATCATGGCCGGGATCAACCAGACGATCATGATGTCATTGGCCATGGTCGTGGTCGCGTCAATGGTCGGCGTCGGCGGTCTCGGCCGCAACGTGCTGCAGGCGATCAACAACCAGTTCTTCACCGTCGGCTTCTTCAATGGTTTCGCGCTCGTTGCGATCGCCATCATTTTTGACCGGACCAGCCAGGCCTACGGCAAACGCCTGCAGAAGCATTCGGAGGTGATCCATGGCTAGTCACGCAATCGAGGTCAAGAACCTCTACAAAATCTTCGGGCCGCGCGGCCGCGACTTCGTCGATCAGGTCAAGGCCGGCCTCGGCAAGACCGAACTCAACGAAAAGCACGGTCACGTGCTCGGCTTGCAGGACATCAACATCTCCATGCCCGCCGGCGGCGTCATGGTGGTCATGGGCCTGTCCGGCTCGGGCAAGTCGACGCTGATCCGTCACATCAACCGGCTGATCGATCCGACGGCGGGCGAAGTGCTCTATGATGGCGTCGACGTCTGCAAGATGAACGAAAACGATCTTCGCGAATTCCGCCGCCACAAGACTGCGATGGTGTTCCAGAAGTTCGCTCTCCTGCCTCATCGCACTATCATCGAAAACACCGTCTATGGCCTGGAAATCCAGGGCGTGCCGATGGACGAGAGCCGCAAGCGGGCACAGGGCTGGATCGAACGCGTTGGTCTCAAAGGTTTTGAGAACCACTACCCAAACCAGCTTTCAGGCGGCATGCAGCAGCGCGTCGGCCTTGCACGGGCACTGACCAACGACGCCGACATCCTGCTGATGGACGAAGCCTATTCCGCTCTCGATCCACTGATCCGCGTCGATATGCAGACCGTCCTGCTCGATTTGCAGAAGGAGCTGAAGAAGACGGTGGTGTTCATCACCCACGATCTCGACGAGGCTCTCCGGCTTGGCGACAAGATCGCCATCCTGCGCGATGGCAAGGTGATCCAGCAGGGCACCGGCCAGGAAATCGTCCTGAAGCCGGCCGACGAATACATCACCGCCTTCGTCAAGGAAGTGAACCGCGGCCGCGTGATCAATGTCGAAACGATCATGAAGCCGCTATCGGGCAATCCGGAAGGCGTGGCCGTCGTCGTCGGAACCGTGCTTGAAAGTGCAGCCCGGATGATGACGTTGGCCAACCATAACGTCGCCCACGTCGTTGATGCCAATGGCAGGGCGGTCGGATCGATCGATCTCGGCACGATCATCTCTGCGATGGTCACGCCAATCAGCCATGAAAAGATACAGCAAGCCGCGGAGTGATCTGAAGCCAGCAGCAATCAAAAGCGCCTGGAAACGGGCGCTTTTTTTGTGGCATCCAGCCGTCCGTTCACCTCGGATTAACCATGATCCTTCACGGTAACGGTGGCGCCTCACCCATAGCACCGCTGCGCTTTCCTCAATTCGGCCGGCCAGATGCAGGACCATGCCTCGACAGCTTCGCGGGACTTTCACCGTATCGCCATCCCTCCACTCGGGGGGCAACGCCTTTTGGCGGCCCGGATCATGCCGGTGCTTGCCTCGTTTCTCTCAGGCGCCGGCCTGTTTCTGATTGTCTTCACCCTCATCCCGTTTCAGGGCGCCTATGAACTCGATCCGAACGCGTCCAATGATGGCAACATCATCAATCAGCTCGGTTATCTGGGTCTCGGCGCCATCTATCTGTTCGCCATGCTTCTCGTGGTCGATACTCGTGTGCTGAAGCGGATCGTGTCGCCGACATGGGCCATTGTCTTCGCCATCGCCTTCTTTTCCTGCCTGCAGTCCTACGATCCGACAGCGTCCGCCCGTGGCCTGATGCTCAGCCTGGTGGCGATGATCCTCGTCGCAGGCGTACTGGTCCTGCCGCGCACCGAGAAGGACTTCGTCAATGCCGGCGCCAATGCCATCCTGCTGCTGGTCCTCGTCGACTATGCAGCGCTGGTCCTCGCACCGAATATCGCCATCCACACGGCCACCGGTTCGGAGCCCTGGCATGCCGGTTTCTGGAAAGGTCACCTGATCCACAAAAACGTCACGGCACCGGTGTTTTCCATCGTCTGCATGTTCGGCATTTACTGCCTGCGGGCGGGCGCGACCGTCCGCGGCTTGTTGATTGCGGTTCTCGCCGCCAATTTCGTGCTCCACACCGGATCGAAGACAACGATCGGCTTTCTGCCGCTGGCGATCATGCTGGTGCTCGGCGGTCGCGCCATCGGCAAACCGGGCCTAATGGTGCTTGCCCATTTCCTTTTCGCCATCCTGATCTTCTGCCTGACACTCGGAACCATCTATTCCGACACGTTTCTCTCGATCACGAAAGCCTTGCTGGAGGATCCGACCTTCACCGGACGCGATGACATCTGGAAGTTCGCAAGCGCCAGCATTCCCGATCATCTCTGGCTCGGGCATGGCTATGCAAGTTTCTGGCTGTCCCCGGTCATCCGTGGCCTGGAAGCCAACTTCGAAGCGAGCTGGGACGTGCGCGGCATCGTCTCGGGCCACAACAGCTATCTGGATGCCGTCCTCACCTTCGGCCTGCCGGGCGGCCTGACGATGATCCTGCTGCTCTTCGTCAAACCCTTCTACGACTACATGCGTGCCACGCGTCAGGCCGCAAGCCGCCATTTCGCCGATTTCTGCATCATGGTCATCATCTTTATGACCTATAACAGCATGATGGAAAGCTTCCTGCTCAACCGTGCCGATCCGATGTGGCTGCTGATGGCGCTGGCCGTCTTCGGGCTGGGGCTGACGGCGCGAATGGGCGTGCGCATGGCGCACTGATCAAAGCCGAGGGCATTGCAATCATATAAAGATATCTTTATATGATTGTGAAACTCGATGAGATCAGGAAACCATCATGACCGTCCACGCCAATCCGCTTTCTACCCTGCTTGACGCCAAGGGCGTGCTTCTCGCCGATGGCGCGACCGGCACCTCGCTGTTTGCCATGGGTCTGGAAGCCGGGGAAGCGCCGGAGCTTTGGAATGAAGCGAAGCCTGAAAATATCACCAAGCTGCATCAGGATTTCGTGGATGCCGGCGCCGACATCATCCTGACCAACTCGTTCGGCGGCACGCGCCATCGCCTCAAGCTGCATCAGGCACAGGACCGCGTCCACGACCTCAACAAGCGCGCCGCGGAAATCGCCCGCGCGGTCGCCGACAGGGCACCGCGCAAGGTGATCACGGCCGGCTCGGTCGGCCCCACCGGCGAACTGCTGGTCCCGCTGGGCGCCATGACCTACGAGGATGCCGTCGCGGCATTCGTCGAGCAGATCGAGGGCCTGAAGGCCGGTGGCGCCGAAGTCGCCTGGATCGAGACGATGTCCTCGGCGGATGAAATCCGGGCTGCGGCGGAAGCAGCCGTCAAGGTCGGGCTTCCCTATGTCTATACCGGCTCGTTCGACACGGCAGGCAAGACGATGATGGGCTTGCACCCGAAGGATATGTTCGCGGTTGCGCAGGACATTGGCGATGGTCCGGTCGCCACCGGCGCCAATTGCGGCGTCGGCGCGTCCGACATTCTCTCCTCGCTGCTCGACATGACGGACGCCAATCCGGCCGCGGCGATCATCGTCAAGGGCAATTGCGGCATCCCGGAATTTCGCGGCTCGGAGATCCATTATTCCGGTACGCCGCCGCTGATGGCCGACTACGCCCGCCTTGCCCGCGATGCCGGCGCAAAAATCATCGGCGGTTGCTGCGGTACGTCATGCGAACATCTGGCGGCCATGCGCGTAGCCCTCGACACCTATGTGCCGGGCGAACGGCCGACCGTTGAAACCATCGTCGAGCGCATCGGTCCGTTGCGCAACAAGACTGCCAGCGAGACACCTTCGGCACCGGCACGTGAGCGCGGCCGCCGCCGGGGCTGAACACCCAATCGAATGTGATCGAAGGGCTTGAAGATCGAGGGATTTTCAAGCCCTTTTTACGTCAGGCGGCCTGTGCGCTCTGGAAAAAGCGGACGTAGCCATCTTTCAGGCCAGGCTTGACGCAATCGGCGAGAAGAACGGCCAGTTGGAAGATGGACTGGATATCCCGTTCCGCCTCGATGAGCTCGGCCAGATAACACACGACCTCATCATAGTCGCCCGGCCTTTCGCGAACATCGCGCAGAAATGCAGACATCGCGATGCTTCCGTTCGTCAACAGAACCTCGTTTCGATCGGCCGCTGCAAGCGACAGAGAGCTGCGAAGCGTGAAGATATGGACGTCGAGGAAATTCAGGAGAGATACGAATTTGTCGGCATCCGCCGGAAGCCCCGCCCTTTCATAAAGGCTCCGCTTCGATTGGAGGATCGCCTCCTCCTTGTCCCACCCGCCGAGATCATAGCGATAGATGAAGGACGGATCATGGATGACGCGGCCCGCGGCAAACAGGGACATGGACAGGCTCCAGTCGCAATAGCCGCCATTTGTCGGATGCGCCGTGACGAACAGCCTGAAGAGCGGGATGAAGGCCGCCGTCCGATAGATGCTGTAGTAGATGCTGTTGTTGCTCATGACCTTTCGGGTGAACTCAAGCAGCCGCTCGGCCGGCGATGCCGCTTCGATCGCAAACGTTTCGGTGCGCAGGACACCCGCATCGGCGGTCCAGATTTGCGTTTGCGGACGCACCCCGACGACATCGGCAGGCAACCGGGCGAGATCGACCGGCACCTTGCCATCAACCCAATGAAGCTCGTCATCATCCCCCATTGGCAGAAGGAACGGTGTATCGACAAGCGAAAGGACCTCCATCCAATTGCCTGACGCGTCCTCGCTTGGCGAATAGTGATAGTGCAGATGGGGCGAGAGGTTTTGAAGTTGCGCGCGCTTTTCCGGGTCGCGGGAATTGTCGGAAACGATCAGCCTGGCGCCCGTCCTCTCGGCATAGGCAAGCGCGCTTTCGATCGCATTGCGCGACCGCGCCCACGGCCGGTTGCTGGGCATGCAGATCGAAAGCTGGGTCATCTCGGCCACCATCAGGAGCGCACAAACGTCAATCGCCGCAACTGCGGACATTACAATGTCCATTAACCCATTGAAGGATGTGCCAGCCTTGCGTGCTGCTGCCCGCCGAATCCAGTTTTGCCCCAGCCTGGCCACTTAGTCTGCGGATAGAACGACAAATTGAGAAATGAAGAAAGACCACACATGAACGGTACGTCCGCCACGTTTCCCGATCGCGATTCGGTTGCCGGAAAGTTTGCAGCGCTCGGTGAAAGCGAGCAATCCTACCTGCTGCTGCTCATGGAAAATGCCGCGCAGGACGAAAACCTCATCGAGGGCCTCTACCGCCATCTCGACCTCGCGTCCGGGGCCAAGCTGCTGAATTCCCTCAAGCTTGAGAAACTCGGCGAATGGCTGGGCTCAAACGCCCCAGCCCGGCTGCAGATCCGCCTCATGGAGGCGGCAAAGTCCAGCCAGCACGCCGCTTATCAGGCATTCCGCACGGGGCTCGTCAGATCGGGCGGACTGGAAAAGGCCTATCCGAAGGCCTGAGTTTGTAGCGACGCGCCTTGTATCGAGGGAGGCTGAACGACGAACGCCCTCCATTTAACTGGAGGGCATTCTGGTCGGTGTTCCGAGCTCTCCGTTATTCTCCGCCAAGGCTCCTGGCGAGCCGAACCAGGTTGAGGAACTCCGCCCGGTAGCCATAGGCATCCTCACCCTTTGCACCGGATGCGAGATCGAGGATCGAGCCGTATTTATAAGCGGACACGGCATCCGTTCCCCGCAACTTCTGACCGAAAGCCGCGACCGCGACGGAGAAGCGAACATCCTGCGCGGCCTGCTGCAGCGACGGCACAGCGTTGCCCTCCGTTACCGGCGTGGTGATCAGCTTGCTTGTATCGCTGTCCGGTTGCTTGTAGCGGATCTTCAGGAAAGCAAGCTCACCGGAAGGGGCCGGACCGTCCGACAATTCAGCCGGCGCCGTGCCATAACGCAGATCATCATTGAGAACGGCCGGGCTTCCCTTCGGCGTGATCTCGTAGATCGCGGTCACCCGGTGGCCCGAGCCGATGTCGCCGGCATCCACCTTGTCATTGTTGAAATCCTCGCGCTTCAGGGCGCGGGTTTCGTAGCCGATCAGGCGATATTCGGCGATCTGCTGCGGATTGAATTCGACCTGGAACTTGACGTCCTTGGCGATCGGGAAAAGCGAGGATCCCGCCTCGTCCACCAACGACTTCTGCGCTTCGGCCAGCGTATCGATATAGACGGCGGTGCCGTTGCCGTTCTGAGCCAGCGTCTGCATCAGCGCGTCGTTGTAATTGCCGCGGCCGAAGCCGAGGACGGAAAGGAAGATTCCGCTCTTGCGCTTGGCCTCGATCGTCGCCTTCAATTCCTCGTCGCTCGACGGACCAACGTTGAAATCACCGTCCGTCGCCAGCATGACCCGATTGACCCCGCCTTTGACGAAAGCCTGCTGCGCCAAATTGTAGGCGGCCTCAAGCCCTTGCGCTCCCGCCGTCGAGCCGCCCGGCTGAAGCGTGTCGATCGCCGCAAGAATTTTCGCTTTCTCTTTGATCGCCGTCGGCTCCAGGACCGTACCGGCATTGCCGGCATAGGTGACGATCGAGACGGTGTCCTCGGGCTTCAGCTTCTCGACCAGAAGACGGAAGGCGCTTTTCAGCAGCGGCAGCTTGTCCGGTTCGTCCATGGAGCCGGAGACATCGATCAGAAAGACGAGGTTGGCGCGTGGTGCCGTCACTGGGGCAAGGTCGAAGCCCTTGATTCCCACGTGCATCAGCCGCGTATTCGCATTCCACGGCGTCGGCAGGACCGTGACGGTCGCCTTGAATGGCTGGTCCTTGCTGTCCGGACCTGGCCAGTCATAGGGAAAATAGTTGATCATTTCCTCGACGCGCACGCTGTCGCGATCCGGCATCTGCCCGGCCATCAGCGACTTGCGCACGAAGGAATAGGATGCCGTGTCGACATCGGCCGAGAAAGTGGAAACTGGATCGGTGGCGACCGATTTGACCGGGTTGGTATCGGCAGCGGTGAAGCGGTCGCGGTTCTCTTCCTGCGGAATTATCCGGGTTTTCGGATCAAGTTGCATCATGACACGTCCGCCGACCGCCTGTTGCTCGGCTGCGGGCGCCGCAGCAATCACCCCTTGGGCTTGTGTTGCCATTTCTGCTTCGGTGTCTGCATCGGCCGGAGCACTTTGGTCGGCTTGTTCTACTGAGGAAACTGGGGCTGTTTTAGCGCTGCTTTTCGCTACGCCAAAGGCTCGACCAGCCCCACCTTGGGAATCCTGTTTTTTCAGAAGTTCGGCAACCTCATCGGCAGAAAAATCACTCGCCTGCGCATTCCGCTGCGGTTCGGGCTGTGCGTTCTGACCATCCTGCGCGGCAGCTTCCTTGCGCCGTTCTTGAAGCCCGCTCTTGCTTTTTAAATCTCCAGGAGCTTTGGCATCCCCTTTCTTGTCCGTTTTGTTTTCAGTCGCGACGACCGTCGGTCCGCCCGTATCGACCGGCAGCCTACCCCGCGTCAGCTCCAACGTGAGAAAAGCGGCGGCGGGCATGACCAAGAGCGTGGCGAGTGCCGAACCTGCGAGAAATTTCCTGTTCATGACGGGGCTCCATAGCCTGTTGATTATGGAGCTTTGACGCCGGGCACCGGCGGTTCCTTGGGGAGCCTCGGAATTATTTTCGGCGGCATCGAATTCCTGCATTGCAAGGGACAGCGCGCGGGCACGCGCTTCCTGCGAAGGCGCCGGCGGGGTTATCTGGCCAAGGTTTTTCAGTTCGTCATTCATCACATCGTCTCCCTGCCGAGCAGGATCTTCAGGCGTTTGCGAGCTTCATGCACATGCCAGGATATCGTCGCCTCCGAACACCCCATGACGTCTGCCGCGGCCGAATGGGTCAAACCTTCGCCATAGACGAGGAGGACGGCATCGCCCTGCTTGTCGGGAAGCTGCCGGACTGCCTCCCAGAGGGCTTCTGCCTGATCCTGATTGTCGTTTGCCGCAGCACTGGTCGGGTCGACCAGAAAGTTCGCGGCATTGCGCCGTTCCCGCGACTGGCTTCGCTGATGGTCGCGCGCCGCATTCAGGGTCAGCGTATAGAGCCAGGTGCGAAAACGGCTGGCGCCGCGAAAAGCCCGGATCGCCTGGCCAAGCTTCAGGCAGACCGTCTGGGCGATATCCTCGGCATCGCTGACGTTGCCGGACCATCGCCAGGCAACGGAATGCACGAAATCATAATGCCGTTCGACGAGCAGGCCGAAGGCGTTTCGATCGCCTCTCTGTGCCCTTTCGATGAGATCCTCGTCCAAGTCATCCGCCCGGATTTGTTGCAACTGATACTGAGACGTTCCGCCTAGCCCGATCCTTGGGGCGAAATCGGAATTATTTTCAGAAACCCGGAATTTTTCGCGTCACCGCGATGATCGGCCCCATCGGATGCGTGCTGTCGTAGCGATTCATCTCCGGTGCGAACAGGCTGGAGATCGATCCGTCGAGAAAGAGCGCGTTGGCACAATCGAGTTCATCGCGGAACAGGGTTCCGAAATCATGGAAGCGAACCGGTTCCAGCGAGATAGCGAAGACCACCTTCCCATTCTGATCGACACCGACACTGTTGCGTACCTGCAGGCTGTCGCTCTTCGGCAGGAAGGCCGGATGCAGCGCGCCGTCGATCACCAGCATCGGTCCGGACTGCGTCGCGAAATCCGGCTTGATCGCCGCATCGACATAGGCCTCGGTTTCCAGCACACCGGCACGCCCACCCTGCAAGAAGAACACGCCATTTGGTTTCAGATAGAAATTGCCCCAGCTGTGACCACGATCGATCGCCTTGCGCTTAATGCCCTCCGTCACGAGAAGGCCGACCGATGTCAGGTCGGATTCGTACATGCCGCCATTCATCGCAAATTCGAGATACTCGCCTTCCTGCCGCAGATCACGGGAAAGTGCCTCGAAACCACCATAAGGCAGGCCGTCACGGCCGCGATGAAAAACGCGGATGTCGCTGGCGGCGGGATCGAAGCTACAGACGGCATAGCCTTGAGTCAGGTGCATGACCTTGCGGCAGGCAGCAACGGCTTCGTCGGTGGAAAGAACAGATGCGGTCATGGCCAATCCGATGCTCAAGGAACGAAACATGTCCACCTCTTTCATGCGCGCCGACCCTGTCGCACCACAACAGCAAAATGGAGGCGGGAATTCTACAAACTCAGGGCATCCATGTGAAAATGCAACTGTTCCGGTGAATAACGATAGTCAACCCCGACCGGGCAGGCATTTCGTGCGATGCAACCGGCGGCCATGCAGCCGGCCTTCCCTCCTGGGGTCCTTAGATGTGTGCGGCAAGGCGCGATCTGAAACCCGGATGGCAGGATGGCGCGTGCAGGACAGCTTGAAAGACAGGGCTTGTCGGGACAATGGTTGCAAGGGTGCTCACGATTGCCCAGCAGCGTTGGAGCCAAAACACGCTCAAAGCCAAGTGCGCCACGATATCCGTGCCAGAGGCCATATTCCGGATGGATGAGAATGCCGAGTGGCGACGCCTCAAGCCCTTCGGCCCGCCTCGCCCACTGCTGGAACGGCTGCCACGGCGGATCGGACGGGAAATAGGCTGTCGCGCCGAAAGCCCGCGCGACCGGTTCGATCACCGTCTTCGACCAGGTATCGAGCGGATTCTGCACGTCTCTAACGGCGATAGCGCCGCGCCAGCGCTCGAAAGCCGGCCAGATGGAGCCACCGATGTTGCCAAGCAGAACGACGCTTCCAGCCGCTCGTCCGTCTTTCAAGACAGGCGCCGTTTGGTCCGCGGCAAAACTGATCACGCCCCGCAAAAAAACTCCGTGCGGCACAAAGGCCGCACGGAGTTCACTCAAAACATCAGATGATGCCGCGGGACCGGTCATTTCGGTTTCGGTCCCTGCCTGTCGTAATGTGGGCGCCAGACTTCCTTCTGGATGAAATCCGCCACTTGCCCCGCTCCGCCTTGCTCCCTGGCTTGCTCGGGCTCTCTTCAAGTGAAGGCGTCGGGCATCGAATCCTTCTTCTTGGCGATATAGTCGAGAAGTGCGGCGTCGATAGCGGGATCGAGCGGCGGCCGTTCATAGTGTTCCAGCCAGCTGCGGGCGAGCGCATTGGCGCGCTGCTCGACGCGCTTCTCGCCCTCGATTTCCCACTGCTCGAACGAATTGTTGTCGGCCAGGGCCGAACGATAGAATGCCGTCTGGAAATTGGCCTGTGTGTGAGCACAACCGAGATAATGGCTGCCCGGGCCGACTTCGCGGATGGCGTCCAGCGCCTGGGCGTTTTCCGAGAGATCGACGCCTTCGGCCATCTTCTGCATCATGCCGAGCTGGTCCTGGTCGATCATGAACTTCTCGTACGACGATACCAGGCCACCTTCGAGCCAGCCTGCCGAGTGCAGCACGAAGTTGGTGCCGGCCAGCAGGGTCATGTTCAGCGTGTTGGCCGATTCGTGCGCTGCCTGCGCATCCGGAACCTTGGACGCGCAGAGCGAGCCGCCGGTACGGAATGGGAGACCGAGACGGCGGGCGAGCTGTGCTGCACCATAGGAGACCAGCGACGGCTCCGGCGTACCGAATGTCGGAGCACCAGACTGCATGGAGATCGAGGCCGCGAACGTGCCGAACAGCACCGGCGCACCCTTGCGGATCAACTGCGTGAACGCCGCACCGGCCAGCACTTCGGCGAGAATCTGCGTCAGCGTACCCGCTACCGTCACGGGGCTCATGGCGCCGGAGAGAATGAACGGCGAAATGACACAGGCCTGGTTGTGCCGGGCATAGACCTTCAGCGCGCCGACCATGGTTTCGTCGAAAACCATCGGCGAGTTGGCATTGATCAGGTTGAGCGTCACACAGTTGTTCTCGACGAAATCGTCGCCGAACACGAGCTTGGCCATCGCGATCGTGTCTTCGGCGCGTTCCGGCGCGGTGACAGAGCCCATGAACGGCTTGTCGGAATATTTGATATGGCTGTAGACCATGTCGAGGTGGCGTTTGTTGACCGGAATATCGACCGGCTCGCAGACGGTGCCGCCGGACGAGTGCATCGACGGTGCCATGTAGGCGAGCTTCACGAAATTACGAAAATCCTCGATCGTCGCGTAACGACGATTGCCTTCGAGATCGCGCACGAAGGGCGGTCCGTAAACCGGAGCGAAAACCGTCGCCTTGCCGCCGATATGGACGCTGCGTTCCGGATTGCGGGCATGCCAGGTGAAGTTCGACGGCGCGGACTTCAGGATTTCACGGCACAGGCCCTTCGGAAAATGTACCCGCTCACCCCTGACATCCGCCCCTGCTTCCTTCCACAGCGCCAGTGCCTCGGCGTCCTCGCGGAATTCGATACCGATCTCTTCCAGAATGAGGTCGGCATTGCGCTCGATCAGCGCCAGGCCTTCTTCATCCAGCACCTCGTATTCGCGAATCTTGCGGGTGATGTAGGGAAGCGAAGGCGGTGCGCCGCCGCCGGTGCGCGAGGCACGTCTTGCGGCAGCTCCCCGGCCCTCGCCGCGCGAACGGCGTCCGCCAGTCTCTTCCGTCTGTTCCGTCAGATCAGTCATTTCTGTATCCTCTCCAGCGCCTCGTCTGCGCACCTGTCGAGCCTATGCTACCAAGCCCCAGCATCCGAACGGTTCTCAATGCGCCAACGGGTGGCGCAACTCGGACACGATCGGAGCCGATCGAGACCGCGACGGATGCCTGGCGACTGTTACACAGGTTCAGTTCACATTTCGGATAGCATATTTTTATATCTGAAAAGCAGACAATATATTGTTTTTGTTAGGTCCAACCGGATACGAGGGGACCGTTGTCGCGCCGCCGTCGTTTTTCATCGCATGCGACGTCGCTTTCGAAAAGAGCTTTTGGAACCAACAAAGCTAAGTATAGTGCGTGCGTCGGGGAGGTTGAGCCTGACAGCGCCAGGAACCGAGGAAACCCATCATGGCAGACGACGAAATCATTCTCGAGGATCTTTCCGACGACGAACTCGTGCAGCAGATGCACGACGATCTCTACGACGGCCTGAAGGAAGAGATCGAGGATGGCACCAACATCCTCCTGAAGCGCGGCTGGGCGCCCTATGACGTCCTGACCCAGGCGCTGGTCGAAGGCATGCGAATCGTCGGCATCGACTTCCGCGACGGCATCCTGTTCGTTCCTGAAGTGCTGTTGTCCGCCAACGCCATGAAGGCCGGCATGTCCATTCTCCGCCCGCTGCTTGCCGCCACCGGCGCGCCGAAGCAGGGCAAGGTCGTCATCGGCACCGTCAAGGGCGATATCCATGATATCGGCAAGAACCTGGTCGGCATGATGATGGAAGGCGCCGGCTTCGACGTGGTCGATCTCGGCATCAACAATCCGGTCGAGAACTATCTCGACGCGATCGAGCGCGAAAAGCCCGATATCCTCGGCATGTCAGCGCTTTTGACCACGACGATGCCTTACATGAAGGTCGTGATCGATACGATGAAGGAAAAGGGCATGCGGGACGACTACGTCGTTCTCGTCGGCGGCGCACCGCTTAACGAGGAATTCGGCAAGGCCGTTGGCGCCGATGCCTATTGCCGCGACGCAGCCGTTGCTGTCGAAACGGCAAAGGACTTCATGAAGCGCAAGCACAACCAGTTGTCCGGCGCCTGATCAAAACCGATTTGACCACGTGAAAACCGGCCACGCTGATGAAAAGCGCGGCCGGTTTTCTTATATTCGGACCAAGCCCTAGTTGGCGGCACGCCCGACGCTACGGCCGGCATCCTGGGTCGCATCCACCGCATTGGCGGTATCCCGGCCCATGCCGCGGATAGTGTTGCCGCACGAGGCGAGCATCGTGATGGAAAACAGGACGATACCGATGGTGGCGATTGCCTTTGCTGTCATGGCTTGGGTTCCTTATGCTCGTGACTGGTCAATTTGACTTGGAAGAAAGATCTTCGGCTATGCAACGCGCGAAAGCAGAAAAAGTTCACGTCATTGGTTGTGGCGCGATCGCCCGCGAAATCCTCGCCGTGTGCGAAGCGAACGGGCTCGACCACATCGACCTCATATGCCTGCCAGCCATTTGGCACAACACCCCCGACAAGATCACGCCCGGCATCAAGGCGGCCATCCACAAGGCGCGCGCCGAGGGGTTCGGCCGCATCTTCATCGCCTACGCCGATTGCGGCACCGGAGGCCTTCTGGACAAGCTTTGCGAGGAAGAACAGGTCGAGCGCATCGCCGGGCCGCACTGTTTTTCCTTCTTCGCCGGCAATGCCGCCTTTGATGCAGGCTGGGACGAAGATTTCACGTCGTTTTTCCTGACTGATTTCCTCGCCCGCCAGTTTGAGGCATTCGTCGTCGAGCCGCTTGGCCTCGATCGCCATCCGGAATTGCGCGACATGTATTTCGGGCACTACAAGAAGCTCGTCTACCTCTCGCAGGTCGAAGACGAGAAGCTCCAGGAAAAGGCGCGAAAAGCGGCCGCCACGCTCGGGCTCGCCTACGAATACCGCTACACCGGTTACGGCGATCTGACGCCTGCCCTTTTGCAGGCCTGATGATTCTCAATCCGGAAACCATCTGTTAGCCTTGCGCCCAATTTTACGGCCATGAGCCCATTTGATTTAAGCGCATTGTAACGGCTGCCCCGCCACATTCCCCGAACAAACACAACAAAAGGTGACGGGGATGACGGACATTTTCGCGACGGCAGTAGCGCCGAGGGCCGCAACACATGGCCACCCGCAGCAGCTTTCCCAGCTCCTGCGTAATCTCTCGCTCAACGCCGGACCGAAAATCACGCTGCGCGATCTCGCCGTCGCCATGGAAGACCGCTCCTTCGGCGCCTTCCTCGTGGTCTTTGCTCTTCCCAATCTTATTCCGCTGCCGCCAGGCGCTACATTCATCCTTGGTCTGCCACTGATTTTCGTTGCCTGGCAGATGTTCGCTTCGCGCCGGAGCCGCATCTGGCTGCCGAAGCGCATGGGCGACTACGCCTTTGAAAATGCGACATTCTTCGTCTTCGTCAATCGCATCTCGCCCTGGCTGCAGCGTGCAGAGACGCTGATCAAGCCGCGCGTCTGGTTTCTCGGCGGGAGGCTTGCAGAACGGCTGATCGGCCTTCTGGCACTCATCCTGGCGGTCGTGATCTTCCTGCCCATTCCCTTCGGCAACTGGCTTCCGGCCTTCGCACTCGCCGTCATCGGCTTTGCCCATACGGAACGGGACGGCCTCGGGCTCGTTGCGGGAGCCTTGCTTGGCATCGTATCCCTTGCCGTCGCCGGTGCCGTCGTGCTGGCCGCCGGCGCGGTCCTGACCTTTATCTTCTGACATTGGAAGGTGATCGCTGGCATGACTTCGACCACCAACAAACCGATCGTCATCGTGACTGCCGGCGGGCGCAACCCGCAGATCCTGATCAATGCGATCCATGCCCGCTTCGGCAGTGTCACGGTCCTGCTGGAACAGCCGGAATCCAAGAAACTTTTCCTGAAGCGCCGCATTCGCAAACTGGGGCTGATCACGGCAACCGGTCAGTTCGTCACAATGGTAGCCTCGAAGTTCGGCAAACGGTTTACCGAGAAGCGCGCCGAAGACATCCTGCGCGATTATGGTGTCAGTGACGCGGTCAATCCGGACGTTTCGGTCGCCGAGATCGATTCGGTAAACAGCCAAGCCGCGATAGATCATATTCGCAAGACCAGCCCCGCCGTCGTCTTCCTCGTGAGCTGCCGCATGCTCTCCGCCTCGACGCTGGCGGCCATGCCCTGCCCGGTGATCAATTTCCATGCCGGCATCAATCCGCAATATCGCGGCCTGATGGGCGGCTACTGGGCGCGGGTGGAAAACGACGAGGGTAATTTCGGGACAACCGTGCACCTCGTCGATGCCGGCGTCGATACCGGTGACATCCTCTATCAATCGCGCGTGAAACCGTCGAAAAGCGACACCATGCACACCTATCCGTTGCTCCAGACGGCAGCCTCCACGGATATCGCCATCCGCGCCATCGACGACGCGCTGTCCGGTACTCTCAACCCTGTGCCTGCACACGGCAATTCACGCCAATGGTATCATCCGCCGATCTGGACATGGCTCTGGAATGGCTTCTCTCGCGGCATCTGGTAGTTATATCGTTCACACACAACACGGGGTCGCTTTTGAGCATGACGCGCGTCGTGCCAAGGTGAGCCATCGCGCGGCAAGATGCGCATTGTCGGGCAAGAGGAGATTTCGGGCATATGGCAGATCGCATTATCGTTTACTGGCGTGATATTCCCGCGCAGGTCATCATCAAGCAGGGCCGCAAGACCGCAAAACGCGAGCTGACCCTGCGCTTTACCGAGGCGATCGACATGTGCGCCATGCGCACCGGCGCTGCCGACAGCGGCGATTATCTTGCCGAATGGCGTAAGGCCGATCCGGTTCCAGTCTCCGACGACCTGGAGATCGAGGCCGACAAGGCTGCGGCCGAACTTGAAGCGGCTTACGACAAGGAGCGCCTGGTCGCCCTCGTCAAATCCGGCGGCAAAGACAATGGCTGACGCGAAACCCGGCAACGCCGCCCCAGCCAAGAAAGCCGCGACCGGCGCCTACACGCCCTCCGGTGTTTCGCCCAATCGCCGCGCCCGCCGCAGCTACACGATCCGCCTCTGGGCCGTGCGCCATTCGCGTTTCCTCGAATGGTTCTACCACCGTTTCGCTGATGTCTTCCTGCTGCTCCATCCGCTGTGGAAGGCGATCGGCTATAACCGCGTGGAAGCGCCGATCACCTTCATAGAGCGCAACGTCAAGGGCCTTCTGTTCGACTGTCGCATGTGCGGCCAGTGCGCTTTGTCATCGACGGGCATGTCCTGCCCGATGAACTGCCCGAAGCAGTTGCGCAACGGTCCCTGCGGCGGTGTGCGCGCCAATGGCAACTGCGAAGTCGAGCCGGACATGCCCTGCGTCTGGGTCAAGGCCTGGGAAGGCTCGCGCAATATGGTGAAGGGGGATGCGATCATGAACGTGCAGAAGCCCGTCAACCAGTCACTGCGGGAAACCTCCTCCTGGCTGCGCGTTACCGCACAAGCAGCGGAAGCCCGCGAAGCCGCGGCCACCACCGCAAAGGACGCCTGACGCATGGCCCATATCGATGAAAATCCACTGGGTCGCCATCTGCCGCTCGATCCCCTGCCCGGCCATTCCTCGCGCGGCCGTCTGGAACGTGTGCTGCGCCGCGGTGAATTCGCCGTCACCGCGGAGTTGAACCCGCCCGATAGCGCCAATCCGGAGGACGTCTACGAACGCGCTGCGATCTTCGAAGGCTGGGTCGATGGCATCAACGCTGTCGATGCGTCCGGCGCCAACTGCCACATGTCGTCGGTCGGCATCTGCGCGTTGCTGACCCGCATGGGCTACGCGCCGATCATGCAGATCGCCTGCCGCGACAAGAACCGCATCGCCATCCAGGGCGACGTGCTGGGTGCTGCCGCCATGGGCGTCGCCAACATCATGTGCCTGACCGGCGACGGCGTACAGGCCGGCGACCAGCCGGGCGCCAAGCCGGTGTTCGACCTCGACTGCATGTCTCTGCTCGAAACCGTTCGCATCATGCGCGACAACGGCAAGTTCCTCTCCGGCCGCAAGTTGACGACGCCGCCGCAGGTTTTCCTCGGCGCCGCGATCAATCCGTTCGCACCGCCCTATGATTTCCGTCCTTACCGCCTTGGCAAGAAGATCGAGGCCGGCGCCCAGTTCGTCCAGAGCCAGTACTGTTTCGACGTGCCGATGTTCCGCGACTACATGAACAAGGTGCGCGACCTCGGCTTCGATGAGAAATGCTTCATCCTCGTCGGCGTCGGTCCGCTGGCCTCGGCAAAGACCGCCAACTGGATCCGCAACAATGTGCCCGGCATCCATATCCCGGATGCGGTCATCAAGCGGCTGGAAGGCGCGCAGGATCAGAAGAAGGAAGGCAAGCAGCTCTGCATCGACATCATCAATGAGGTGAAGGAAATCAAGGGCGTCTCCGGTGTCCACGTGATGGCCTACCGGCAGGAAGAATATGTCGCCGAGATCGTCCACGAATCGGGCGTTCTGAAGGGCCGCACCCCCTGGAAGCGCGAGGAAAATCCGGGCGATTACCGCGTTGCCGAGCGGCTGGAAGCGCTGAAGGACGGCAAGACGGAGAACCAGGAAGAAATGGCCGACGTCGCGGCCCATCGTCCACATTGAAACGACAATCCATATTTGAGGCACGGCTGGGAGGCCGGGCCTTTGACAATCCCTTCCGGCGCATGACAGAGATCAAGCGCCCCACCGCCACAGAGGATCAGACATGACGCGCACCATCGTTGCCTCCGCCACCCGCGAAATCATCATCGGCTTCGACCAGCCGTTCTGCGTCATCGGTGAGCGCATCAATCCGACCGGCCGCAAGAAGCTGGCCGCCGAGATGATCGAAGGCAACTTCGACACCGTTATCAAGGATGCGCTGGAACAGGTGGCGGCGGGCGCCACGATGCTCGACGTCAACGCCGGCGTCACCTCCGTCAATCCGAACGAGACTGAACCGGGCCTGCTCGTCAGGACACTCGAAATCGTCCAGGGACTTGTCGATGTGCCGCTGTCGATCGACAGCTCGGTTACCGCAGCCATCGAAGCGGGCCTGCGGGTTGCCAAGGGCCGACCGCTCGTCAACTCCGTCACCGGCGAAGAGGAGAAGCTCGAAGCCATCCTTCCGCTCGTCAAGAAATACGATGTTCCGGTTGTCGCCATCTCGAATGACGAGACCGGCATTTCCATGGATCCGGACGTCCGCTTCGCAGTTGCGAAGAAAATTGTCGAACGGGCCATGGATTATGGTATCAAGCCGCACGACATCGTCGTGGACCCGCTCGTTATGCCGATCGGTGCTCTGGGCGATGCTGGCCGTCAGGTCTTCGCGCTTCTGCACCGCCTGCGCAACGAGTTGAAGGTCAACACCACTTGCGGCCTGTCGAATATCTCGTTCGGGCTGCCACATCGCCACGGCATCAATGCAGGCTTCATCCCCATGGTTATTGGCGCGGGCATGACGTCGGCGATCATGAACCCCTGCCGTCCGCAGGAAATGGAAGCCGTTCGCGCGGCCAACGTCTTGAACGGCACCGACCAGAATTGCGGTACCTGGATCATGACCTATCGCGATCACAATCCGGCAGCCGGCCATGTGGCCACTGCCGCAACCGCACCGGGCGCCTCAAGTGGCCGCCGTGGCGGGCGCGCTGGACGCGCAAGGGCGGAATAACCGCCAGAAAAGAGAAATGATGTTTTTCAGTGCCGATCTGCTCGACGAATTCGCAAGCCTCTGGTTCCAGGCCCCGATGGTCATGTCCTCTCGTATGCAGGACCTTGCCGTATCCGGCATTAACGGATCGACCGGCGGCCCGGCGGAAGTCGGACAGATGATCACCGAAAAACTGTCGGCGGTCGTCGAAAGCGTGATGGCCGTCAATCTGGCCGTGGTGAAGGAAGGCATGATCGCCGTGACGGCGCTCGCCACAGGCACCTGCGCTGGAATGGCAGGTGCCTCCGACCGCGTCGCGGTGGCGGCGCTCCAACCATACGGCAAAAGGGTTCGAGCCAATGTACGGCGTCTTAGCAGATAGGAATGATCTGACCGTGTCCGCACAGGAAAACAAAAGCGATCCCCTCGTCCTGTTCATGCCATCGGGCAAGCGCGGCCGTTTTCCTATCGGCACGCCGGTTCTCGACGCCGCGCGCACGCTCGGCGTCTACGTCGAGAGCGTCTGCGGCGGCCGCGCGACCTGCGGGCGCTGTCAGGTATCGGTGCAGGAAGGCAGTTTTGCCAAGCACAAGATCGTCTCGTCGCTCGAAAACATCTCTGCAAAGGGACCGAAGGAAGACCGCTACGAGAGCATTCGCGGCCTGCCGGATGGGCGTCGCCTCTCTTGTTCGTCGCAGATTCTCGGCGATCTCGTCATCGACGTGCCGCAGGACACCGTCATCAATGCGCAGGTTGTGCGCAAGGCTGCGACTGACCGGGTGATCGAGCGCAATGCGGCCATCCAACTCTGCTATGTCGAGGTCGACGAACCCGACATGCACAAGCCGCTTGGCGATCTCGACCGCCTGAAGGTCATGCTGGAAAAGGACTGGGGCTGGAAGGATCTGCTGATCGCGCCGCATCTGATCCCGCAGGTCCAAGGCATCCTGCGCAAGGGCAATTGGGGTGTCACCGCTGCGATCCACCGTGACATGGATTCGTCGCGCCCGTTCATCGTCGGCCTTTGGCCGGGCCTGAAGAACGAGGCCTACGGCATCGCCTGCGACATCGGATCGACGACGATCGCCATGCACCTCGTCTCTCTTCTCTCCGGCCGTATCGTCGCCTCCTCCGGCACGTCCAACCCGCAGATCCGGTTTGGCGAAGACCTGATGAGCCGCGTCTCCTACGTGATGATGAACCCGGACGGCCGCGAGGCGATGACCAAAGCGGTGCGCGGGGCCGTCAACTCGCTGATCGGCAAGGTCTGCGACGAAGGCGAAGTCGACCGCCACGACATTCTCGACATGGTCTTCGTCGGCAATCCGATCATGCACCATCTCTTCCTCGGCATCGATCCGACCGAGCTTGGTCAAGCGCCGTTTGCGCTCGCCGTCTCCGGTGCCTTGCAATACTGGGCGCACGAGATCGACATCGACGTCAACCGCGGCGCACGCCTCTACATGCTGCCCTGCATCGCCGGCCATGTCGGCGCCGATGCCGCCGGCGCGACGCTTGCCGAAGGTCCCTACCGCCAGGACCGGATGATGTTGCTGGTCGACGTCGGCACCAACGCCGAAATCGTGCTCGGCAACAAGGACCGCGTCGTCGCAGCTTCCTCGCCGACGGGGCCTGCCTTCGAAGGCGCGGAGATTTCCTCCGGCCAGCGGGCAGCACCCGGCGCAATCGAGCGCGTGCGCATCGATCCGCAAACGCTGGAGCCGAAGTTCCGCGTCATCGGCGTCGACAAGTGGTCGGATGAAGAGGGCTTTGCCGAGGCCGCCACCGCTGTAGGCGTCACCGGCATTTGCGGCTCGGCGATTATCGAGGTTGTTGCCGAGATGTATCTCTCCGGCATCATCTCCGAAGACGGCGTGGTCGATGGCGGCATGGCGGAAAAGAGCCCGCGCATCATCCAGAACGGCCGCACCTTCTCCTACCTGCTCCACGAGGGCGACCAGCGCATCACGGTGACGCAGAACGACGTGCGCGCCATCCAGCTTGCCAAGGCAGCGCTCTATGCCGGCATCAAGCTGCTGATGGAGAAGCTCGACATTACGCATGTCGATACGATCCGGTTTGCAGGTGCCTTCGGCTCGTTCATCGATCCGAAATACGCAATGGTTCTCGGCCTCATTCCCGATTGCGATCTCGCCGAGGTCAAGGCAGTCGGTAACGCCGCCGGTACGGGTGCCCTGATGGCTCTCCTCAATCGTGGCCACCGCCGCGAGATCGAGCAAACCGTCAGCAAAATCGAGAAGATAGAGACGGCACTTGAATCGAAATTTCAAGAGCATTTCGTCTACGCGATGGCACTTCCAAACAAGGTCGACACCTTCCCGAAACTGTCGGCGGTCGTGACATTGCCGGAACGGAAGCTGCTGTCGGACGATGGCGGCGGCGAAGGTGGCGGCAGACGCAGGCGCCGCAGCCGCGAGTAGTTGCGCGATAGCATCCTGTACTGGAACCAAATGATCCCGGCGGCGTTCTGGCGTCACTGTGGACCAGATGCCTTCTCGCACCCGAAAACGAAACGCGCAGAAATCCGATGCGGAAAAACCGCCATCGACTGAACTTGTCTATCTCTCCAGTCTTGACGGCGGCATAACCCGCAAACCCGGCAAACGGGCCTTCCTTTACTACACCGCCGATGGGCGACGGATCACCGATCGTGCCGAACTGGACCGAATCGCCGCCCTCGCCATCCCGCCCGCCTATACCGACGTGCTGATTTCGGTCGATCCGAACTCGCATCTGCAGGCAACCGGCCGGGATGCGCGCGGCCGCAAGCAATATCGCTACCATCCGGAATGGTCGGCCGAGCGTGGCAAGACGAAGTTTGGGCAATTGCCGGATTTTGCCGCCAGGCTGCCGAAAATCCGCGAGAAGGTGGATACCGATCTGCGGCTGAGAAAGCCCGGCATGGACAAGGCATTGGCGACTGTCGTCTGGCTGCTCGACAATCTCTACATTCGCGTCGGCAACGCCAATTATGCCGAAGAAAACGGCTCCTACGGCCTGACGACGCTGCGCAATCGCCACGTGAAGATCGAGGGCTCAAGCGTTCATTTCAATTTCAAGGGCAAGTCGGGCAAGGAATGGCGGCTTAGTCACAGCGACCGGCGCATTACCAAGGCGATCCGGATGCTGCAGGAACTGCCCGGCCAGCAGCTGTTCCAGTATCTGGACGAGGACGGCGGCCGGCGGCCGATCCGATCACAGGACGTCAATGCCTATATTCGGGAAGCCTCCGGAGCCGACTTCTCCTCGCGGCAATTCCGCACCTGGGGCGCCACCTGCATGGCGGCGATCGCATTGGCAACCGTTGAATCCGGCCCGAGCCAGAGGCAATTGAAGCGGCAGATCAACGATGTGGTCGATGCCGTAGCGACAAGGCTGGTCAACACCCGCGCCGTCTGCCACTCGTCCTATATCCACCCGAAAGTCTTTGAGGATTTCGAGAGCGGCGAACTCGCCGGTCTTATGAAGATGCGGCCAAGCCGAAGCGAGACGCTGACGCGCTGGATGGATGACGACGAAATCAGGGTGCAGCGCTGGCTGAAGAAGGGCGACGCGTGAGCATCGCCCTTCCCGATCGATTACTGCAATCCGACGAAGGCCGTCCGGACGTGTTCGGCGACGGCCAGAACAGGTGCAGACGCGTTATCCACCACCTGCAGACCGATATTGTAGTGGCCGAGTTCCGGCAGACCTTCCGCCTCACCGAGTGCCACGAGATCGCCCTGAACCAGATAACGCGGCAAAGGAGCGATCGCGAGATCCGCCTGGATGGCCGCCCTCTGCCCCGTCGTATGAGCACTGAGGAAAGCAACTCGGAACTTGCGACCGGACCGCGTTAACTGATCCACCGCGTCCGCGCGCCAGACGCAGCCATCTTCCCACATCGAGATCGGCAGCGGTTCGCGCGTGTGGGCCGTTCCGCATTTCGTGCCGGCCCAAACGAGCTTTTCGGAGACGAGGATTTCCCCGCCGCCGGTGTTTTCGCCGGCCATGCTGTTGAAGATGGCGATGTCCATGCGATGTTCCTCGACACGCTTGCGCATGGTGGTGCTGGTGCCGATGGTGACATCCACGGTGACGTTCGGGTAGGATTCGGAAAAGCGCTTCAGAACCTCAGGAAGAATGCGTTCGCCGATATCCTCGGGCGCGCCGACGCGCACGACGCCGTTCATGTCCGGCAACAGGAAACGCGACACGGCTTCATTGTTGAGAGCCAGCATGCGCCGCGCAAAGCCCAGCAGAATCTCACCCTTCGGTGTCAGCGATACGGAACGCGCATCGCGCAAAAATAGAACACAGCCAAGTGTTTCCTCGAGTTTCTTGATCTGCATCGAGACCGCTGACGGCGTCCTGTAGACGGTCTCGGCCGCCGTGGTGAAGTTGCCGGTCTCGGCAATGGCGACGAAGGTTTTCAGGATGTCCAGTTCCAGCAGCGGAAGCACATGCCGCAACATCATGTTCATGGTAAACCTCCCGGATCAGATTTTCTGAATGATACCATTACTTCAATTCGTTTGATTGAACCTCAATGGAGGGCGATAGTCAAGTTGCAAACATCGAAGACGTGATGAAAGGAGCTTCCAATGTCCCTGCAACACGACACTACAACGACCCAGAAAAACGCTATTCGGCTCAGTGCCGGCGACTTTTCATTCGCAATGCGCCAAATGTTTGCGCCGCTCGTCCATCAGGTAAGCGAAGGCCATCACGCTCGCAAGGTCGCGGAAACACGCAAGGCGACGCGACGCGAAATCGCCAACCTTCCGGCCAGCCTGCAGCAGGACCTGGCTTTCTCCGATGGCACGGTCATCGAGCTTTGAGCAGCCTTAGCGGTCGGTTGTTCCGTTGGGTGCGCTACGAAAAATCTCCATCGTCGGGCTTTTGGAATTGAGCCCGACACCGTTGCCCTGAGGCAGCCTACATCAGCCCTTGGAAACGGTGACGTTGGCCTCTAAACTCGGTACCGATGGCAGCTTGCCACCGGGAAAACGAGGGAGGAGCCTTGCAGTCCGTGAAATATCGCCTTGTCCTGGCACTTTGCCTCGTTCCCCTTGTCTTCTATGCAGTGGCTTTCCAGGGCGGAGCATTGGCGACGCGCAACTACATGAACGAGGCTTCCTTGCAGGCGAGTTCGGCATTGCGCCTGGCGGTATCCGCCCTCAGCGGACATCTCAGCCGCTACGAGCCTTTGCCGGCGCTGATCGCCGACCATGACGGCCTCAAGGACCTGATCGTCCATCCGGATGACAGGTCGCTGCGCGACACCGCGAATGTCTATCTCAAGGATATCAACAGGCTGCTGGAGTCCTCCGACATCTATGTCATGACGCTGGACGGAAATACGATCGCGGCCAGCAACTATGATCAACCGGCAAGCTTCGTCGGCCAGAATTTCAGTTACCGCCCCTATTTCCAGGATGCGGCCAAGGGAAACCAGTCGCGCTTCTATGCGCTCGGCACCACGTCGCTGAAGCGTGGTTATTATTTCGCCTCGCCGATCCGCGTTGATGGCCGGATCAGCGGTGTCATCGTCTTCAAGGTTGATATCGATTCCATCGAAACCTCGTGGCGCGGCGGCGAATACAAGATCTTCGTCTCCGACCCGGAAGGCATTATCTTCATGACCGGCAGCCCGGAATGGCTGTATTCCGGCATCCTGCCCCTGAACAGCGAACGCCTGAAAAGGACGCAGGCATCGCGGCGTTACGCGGAAGCGGCACTGAAACCGCTGCCGATTACCCGCAGCGCGCTCGATGACCATGAACTGATGACCATGAACACTGCCGACCACCGGGAATATCTGGTCCTGTCGCACTATATGCCGGAAGCCGACTGGACTGTGAATGTATTGATGGACACCGCATCCGTCCGGGCCCAGGCGCGCACCACCATCATCGCGATCCTTTTGTTCCTCTGCCTCGCAGGCCTTGCATTGGCCATTTTCCTGCAGCGCCGCGCCCGGCTTGCCGAGCGTATGCGCATGCAGATCGAGGCCCGCAACGAACTGGAACATCGGGTCGAGGAGCGTACCGCCGATCTTGCTCTCGTCAATCAGCGCATCGAGGAAGAGATAGCCGAACGGCGGCTGACGGAACAGGAACTGCGCAAGACACAAGCCGACCTGATCCAGGCCGGAAAACTTGCGGGGCTGGGGCAGATGTCGGCGGCGCTCTCGCACGAACTCAACCAACCGCTGGCAGCCGCGAAGACCTATGCCGACAGCGCGGCGATGCTGATCGATCTGGAACGCGTGCCGGAGGCCCGCGACAACGTCCGGCGGATTTCCGGGCTGATCGACCGTATGGCCTCGATCAGCCGACACCTGCGCAATTTCGCCCGCAAGCCGAACGAAAAACTCGGGGCCGTGGCGCTCGACGCCGTGATGGCGGATACGCTGGAGATTGTCTCGGCGCGATTGAAGACGGCCGACGCTGATCTTCTGATCGATCTCGGCAACAATGTCGGGATGGTCAAGGCGGGTTCCGTCCGGCTGCAGCAGGTTCTGGTCAACATCATCAGCAATGCGGCAGATGCCGTCGAAGGTCTCGCCGACCGGCGCATCCACGTCTCGGCAGAGCAGCAGGAAGGAAAGGTCCTCCTGACCATCAGGGACCACGGCCCCGGCGTGCCGGCAGCGATCGCAGACCGTATCTTCGATCCCTTCTTCACCACCAAGGGCGTCGGCAAGGGCCTCGGCCTTGGTCTTTCCATATCCTACAACATCGTCAAGGACTTCGGCGGCAGCCTTTCCGTCTCAAATCACCCGGAGGGTGGCGCCATGTTTCGCATCGAACTGGAAGCAGCGGCCGCAACCCAGGAGGCCGCCGAATGAGCGACGCACGCGTGCTGCTGGTCGATGACGAGGAGGAGATGCGTCGCTCCACCGCGCAGGCGCTGGAATTGTTCGGCCTCGCGGTCGATACGTTTTCAAGCGCCGAAAGCGTTCTGGAACTGGTCGGCTACAGTTTCTCCGGCGTCGTGGTCAGCGATATTCGCATGCCCGGCATGGACGGCATGACCCTTTTGCAGCGCATCCGCGAGGTGGATGCCGAAATCCCGGTCATCCTCGTCACTGGTCACGGCGACGTACAACTCGCCGTCAAGGCAATGCGCGAAGGCGTCTACGACTTCCTTGAAAAGCCTTTCACGGCCCAGCATCTGGCTGCGATCGCCCGGCGTGCTCTCGACCGGCGTAGCCTCGTCCTCGAAAACCGGCGTCTCAGGGCCGTTGCGGGCAAGCGCGACGATATCGAGGCAAGACTGCCGGGCCGAACCCAGGCGATGGTCGATCTGCGCTACCGGCTGCGCGCCATCGGCGCCACGGATGCCGACACGCTCATCATCGGCGAGACCGGCGTCGGCAAGGAAGTCGTTGCCCGCGCGCTGCACGATATCAGTGCGCGCGCCGACCGGCCGCTGATCGCCATCAACTGCGCCGCCCTGCCGGAAAACCTGATCGAAAGCGAACTTTTCGGCCATGAGGCCGGCGCCTTTCCAGGTGCACTTCGTCCACGCTACGGCAAATTCGAGCATGGTCGCGGCGGCACTATCCTGCTCGATGAAATCGGCTCCCTGCCCTATGACCTGCAGGCCAAGTTCCTGCGCGTGCTGCAGGAGCGGGTGATCACCCGGCTGGGTTCCAACGAGATCGTACCGCTCGACGTGCGCTTCGTTGCCACCAGCAAGGTCAATCTCGAGGCAGAAGTCGCCGCCGGCCGGTTTCGCGCCGATCTCCTCTACCGCCTGAATGTCGCGACGCTGCACGTCCCCTCATTGGCGCAGCGAAAGGCCGATATTCCGCTGTTGTTCTTGCAGTTGGTGCGGGAAGCGGCCGCGCGCTATGTCCGCAATGACATCGAGGTACCGCCTGGACTGATGACCGAGATCGCCGAGCGTTCCTGGCCCGGCAATGTGCGCGAACTGCGCAACGCCGCCGACCGGCTCGTGCTCGGTCTCGATCCGAAGCCGGACGAAACACAAGCCCCGGCCGAGCGACAACGGCTGGCAGACAAGGTCGCTGCTTATGAGCGTGGCATCATCGCGAGTGCGCTTGCGGCCCATGGTGGCAGCCTGCGGCCTGTCTATGAGCTGCTCGGGATATCGCGAAAGACGCTCTACGAGAAAATGCAAAAATACGGGCTCGACAAGAAAATGCCGATTACCGACGAGGACTACGTCCTTTGAATGGAAATGGGTGGAAATCCACCCGTCCAAAGCGGCAATTGTTTCTGATCTCACCCATGCTGCGCTGCACTCATTGAGAAAAAGGAACGAATGCCTCGGCTAAGCCGTTGCTCCCTTTCTGATATCGTTCGCAAATGGTGCATCCAGAATCGGCGCGGGAGGAGCTGCGCCGGGTGGCCATTATTCATCAGGGAGGACTTCGATGAAAATCCTGAAAGCCATGCTTGGCATGACGGCCCTTGCTGCCGTTTCGCTCATTTCCGTTTCCGCAAACGCTGAGACCTATCCGGATCGCACGATCACCATGGTCGTTCCCTTCTCGGCCGGTGGGCCGACCGATACGGTTGCTCGCCTTGTCGCTGAATCCATGTCGAAGGATCTCGGCCAGCAGATCATTGTCGAGAACGTCGGCGGCGCAGGCGGATCGCTGGGTGCCGGCCGGGTGGCACAGGCTGATCCGGACGGCTACACCGTTCTTCTGCACCATATCGGCATGGCGACCAGCGCCACGCTGTATCGCAAGCTTGCCTATGACACGCTGAACGCCTTCGAATATGTCGGCCTCGTCACCGAAGTGCCGATGACGATCGTCGCCCGCAAGGACTTCGAGCCGACGGACCTGAAGGGCCTGATCGACTACGTCAAGGCCAACAAGGACAAGGTGACCGTTGCAAACGCCGGTATCGGCGCCGCCTCGCATCTCTGCGGCATGATGTTCATGAGCGCCATCCAGACACCGCTGGTCACCGTTCCTTACAAGGGCACCGGCCCGGCGATGACAGATCTGCTCGGCGGCCAGGTCGACATCATGTGCGACCAGACTACCAACACCACCAAACAGATTGTCGGCGGCACGATCAAGGCCTACGCCGTGACCTCGCCTGCGCGTCTGCCGGTACTGCCCGACGTGCCGACGGCAGCCGAAGCTGGCCTGGCTGACTTCCAGGTCGGCATCTGGCACGGCATCTACGCCCCCAAGGGCACGCCAGCGGAAGCCACCGAACGTCTGTCAAAGTCGCTTCAGGTCGCGCTCAAGGACCCGAACGTGATTGCTCGTTTCGCAGAACTCGGCACCGTTCCCTCTTCGGACGCCGATGCGACGCCGGCAGCCCTGAAGGCCAAGCTCGAAAGCGAGATCACCCGCTGGAAGCCGGTGATCGAAGCGGCCGGCCAGTACGCCGACTGATCGTCTTTCCCATCATGGGCAAAGCCTCTCCCGCCTTCCCCTTTCTTCAAGGGGAAGGCGTTCGCCTACTCTCTTTTCGAATAGTGTTCAAAGAGGTGATGGCACCTGAGGCCGGGCTGAGAAACAAGGAGGCATCATGAAATCCTTATCTTTCGACACCACCAACGCGCTCTGTGGCGCAATCTTCGTCGGGCTGGGCGGCTTTTTCATCTACCAGTGCCTGGGGCTTGAACTCGGCACCGCATTCAAAATGGGGCCTGGCTATTTTCCGCTGGTGCTCGCACTCATCCTGGCGCTTCTCGGCATCATCATCCTCGTTCAGTCGACGCGTGTCGAAGGTGAACCGCTCGGGCCAGTTGCCTGGCGCGGCATGCTGTTTATCCTGCCGGCACCAATCTTCTTCGGACTGACCGTGCGCGGCCTCGGCTTCGTGCCGTCGCTGTTCTTCACCGCCCTGATCGCCTGCTTTGCGTCGCAGAAGATGAAGCCGCTGACCGCGATTGTGCTTTCGATAGCGCTGACGATCTTTTCGGTCGCCGTGTTCAGTTACGCGCTCGGCCTGCCCTTCCAGCGCTTCGGCCCCTGGGTCAGAATGTAGGACATCACGATGGATCTTTTCAGCAATCTCGCCCTCGGCTTTTCCACTGCGGCCTCGCCGGAAAACCTTCTGTTCTGCCTGATCGGCGTGCTGCTCGGCACCCTGATCGGCGTCCTGCCAGGCATCGGCGCCACGGCGACCATCGCCATGCTGCTTCCGATCACCTTTCAGCTTGAGCCGGTCTCCTCGCTGATCATGCTCGCCGGCATCTATTACGGTGCGCAATACGGCGGCTCGACCACGGCGATCCTGATCAACATGCCCGGCGAATCTTCCTCCGCCGTCACCGCCATCGACGGCTACCAGATGGCCCGTAAGGGCCGGGCGGGAGCGGCACTTTCGATCGCGGCTCTTGGCTCGTTCTTCGCAGGGACCGTCTCGACGTTCCTGGTGGCCATCTTCGCTTTGCCGCTGACTGCCATCGCCCTTCAGTTCGGCGCGGCGGAATATTTCTCGTTGATGATCGTCGGCCTCGTGTCATCCATCGCGCTCGCCCATGGCTCCATCGTCAAGGCGCTCGCTATGGTGGCGCTCGGGCTGCTGCTCGGCCTCGTCGGCACTGACATCTACACCGGCACGCCACGCTTCACGCTTGGCATCCGTGAATACGCCGATGGGCTGAACTTCGTCGCCGTCGCCGTCGGCGTCTTTGGCGTCGCCGAGATTCTTCGCAATCTCGAAGGCGAGAAAACCCGCACCGTGCTGATGGCCAAGGTCAGCGGCCTGTTGCCGACACGCGATGATTTCAAGCAGATGTTTGCCCCGGTCATACGCGGCACTGTCATCGGTTCTGCGCTTGGCATTCTGCCAGGTGGCGGTGCCATCCTCGCGGCCTTCGCCTCCTATACGGTGGAAAAGCGCATGTCGAAGACGCCGGAGGAGTTCGGCCATGGAGCCATCGCCGGCGTCGCCGGACCTGAGTCGGCCAACAACGCAGGCGCGCAGACCTCTTTCATTCCGCTGCTGACGCTCGGTATTCCGGCCAATCCGGTCATGGCCCTGATGGTCGGTGCGATGATCATCCAGGGCATCGTGCCCGGCCCGAACGTGGCGTCGGAACAGCCAGCGCTGTTCTGGGGCATCATTGCCTCGATGTGGATCGGCAATCTGATGCTGGTTGTCCTCAACCTGCCGCTGATCGGCCTCTGGGTGAAGCTGCTCACCATCCCCTACTACGTGCTTTTCCCGATCATCATGGCCTTCTGCTCGATCGGGGTCTACAGCGTCAACTCGAATGTCTACGACCTCTATGCCGTCGCTTTCTTCGGTCTTGCCGGTTACCTTTTGGTGAAGTTGCGCTGCGAACCGGCGCCTCTGCTGCTTGGCTTCGTTCTCGGGCCGCTACTGGAGGAAAACCTGCGCCGGGCGATGATATTGTCGCGAGGCGATGTGACGACATTCGTGACCCGGCCGATCAGCGCGATCCTGCTACTGATCGCCCTTGCCGTGCTCGTCGTCGTCTTCCTGCCAACCGTCAAGGCCAAGCGTGAGGCGGTGTTCCAGGAAGAGGATTGAGCCCAACCTTTTGTCTTCGGCGCACTCGCCCTGAGCCGCTCCGAATCATCACCGGCACGCAGCCTGTGCCGGTGATGATCACCAAGCTGCGGCAGCGCAGAAAACAGGCAATAGTTCCAAATAACAAAGGCCGGTCTTTCGACCAGCCCTACAAAAATCCCGATGGGGTTCTGCCATCAGCTATCGGTGTTTAACGGCCACCTGCTCGTTGGCAAAATTATGCAGCGTCGACGTCGCCTTCATCTTTTTCGTTCTTTCTATTTGCGGCTCCAGTCGAGGCCTCGATCATCGCCATGTTGATGATATAGCTCAAGAGGATATTGCACTGGTTGTCAGCCAGTAGTTTTGCGGCGCTCAGAAGATCAACGATATGTGACTGCGGTTTCATCGGGCCCTCCACCCTTGTCTTTATTGACACCGTAATCGTCGTCTATTTTGGCTCTTTTTTTCAACTGCGGATAATCATCATTGAAATTTGCCAGTAGAGGCAACAAAAAACCTGTGAAATTTCAGGGTACGGCCGTGTCGTTTGACAATGAAGAAAACATGACAATAATTGTGTTCTATTCGAGCCAGAGAGCGACAAATGACATCTGGGCCAACCTTCAGCGATGCTCAACTCAAGCTCTGGATACGCCGGGTCCAAACCGAAATGTCCAAGGGAACCCCGCCACAAGACGCTCTCGATCTCGTAAAAACGGCAATGAACGCGCAGTCGGCCGGTGAATTGCAAATATTACCGACCATGAAAATTCTGCAAAAATCCGCAAAAAAGCTCTAAGGAAAGCCGCCCGAACGGTACGACGTTCTCCCTGTTTGAGCCGACACGGAAAGGCATTTCGGGCCTTGCGAAGCATCATGATTATTGATGCAAGAGATCAATTATATTCGCTTGAATGATGAATGGCCTTCCGGCATTACTCTCTCATGGTCGCGACCTTTTGAATCCTCCCAGTCAAAAGGAACCAGCAAAATGGCATTCTTCAGTTTAGAACACACTTCCGGGCCAAGGCATTCGTCCTTTGCATCGTCCCTTATCGGCCTGCGCACACGCGCCGTCGCCTCTTGGCAGCGTCACCGTGCGGAGCGGGCTCTCGAAGGCCTGTCCTATGACACGTTGAAGGACATCGGCTTTCCGTCCGTTGACATGGCAAATGACGACACAACGGCACGATGACGGATCCGGCACTCGCAGAGGCAGGTGACGGTTCCTTATGTCGAAAATCCGTCGATAGCGTGTAGGAAGGGCATTTCGGCCATGATGGCGAAATGCCCTTTCTGCTTTTCAAGCGCCCGACGGCATTCCGTTGGCGACGGCCCAAAGCGCATAGCCTATTTCCGACACTTCCGCCCCGCGCCCCGCGCGTCGCAAACCGCCAACCACAAACGCGAGTATGTGCCAAAAGTTTCCTCTGCAACTCGGGGCAGCAAGACGAAAAGGCGACATTTTTGTCGTTTACGGCAAAATTATTGGATATTTTTTAGCGGTGCTGCCGTTTTCGAAGGCAGACTGGCGCATGTCGCAATATTTATTTCTTCCCAGTCGCAGGCGTCCATGTCAATGTCGCATTCAGGAAAGCCAGATGACGCTTTTCCACGTGACAAATGCGACATCCGCGGCGCATGGGACCCTTCGATGAACAAGCCACTGACCAAAAAGCGATCTCTCGTCTTCTTTCTCGTGCCGAACTTTTCCATGCTGCCGTTTTCAGCAGCGATCGAAACGCTCCGCATAGCCAATCGCATGCTTGGCTATGAAGCCTATACATGGCGCCTGGCCTCGACCGACGGTACCCAGGTTCTGTCATCAAGCGGGATCGGACTGGAGGTCAACACCTCGCTCGCCGACGAGCGCAAGTTTCTCGGTGGCGAGAACCGCCCGTCGATGGTGCTGGTCTGTTCCGGCATCTATGTCGAGGATTTCAACAACAAGTCCGTCAATGCCTGGCTGCGCGAAGTCTACAATCGCGGCGTCTCTGTCGGCAGCCTCTGTACGGGCGCCCATGTGCTGGCGTCTGCCGGTCTGCTGACGGGTAAGCGCTGCGCGATCCACTGGGAAAACCTGCCCGGCTTTGCCGAGAGCTTCCCGCAGGTCGATGTCTATGCCGACCTCTATGAAATCGACAGCAACATCTACACCTGCGCCGGCGGCACCGCCTCGCTCGACATGATGCTGAACCTGATCGACCAGGATTTCGGCGAGAACCTCGTCAACCGCGTCTGCGAACAGGCACTCACCGACCGCGTACGCGGGCCGCACGACCGCCAGCGCCTGCCGCTGCGTGCCCGTCTCGGCGTGCAGAACGCCAAGGTCCTGTCGATCATCGAACTGATGGAAGGCAACCTCTCGGAGCCGCTATCGCTTCTGGAAATCGCCGATAGTGCCGGCCTTTCGCGTCGCCAGATCGAGCGCCTGTTCCGCCAGGAGATGGGCCGGTCGCCTGCCCGCTATTATCTGGAGATCCGGCTTGACCGCGCTCGCCATCTGCTCGTCCAATCGGCGATGCCGGTGGTCGAAGTGGCTGTTGCCTGCGGTTTCGTTTCTGCCTCGCATTTTTCCAAGTGTTATCGCGAACTCTACAACCGTTCGCCCCAACAAGAACGCGCAGAACGCAAGCTGACGCTGCAGGCTGCGCGGTAAATCAGATCATTCGGTTAGAGGCTGCAGTGCGGCGACAATATCTTGTCGCCGCCGTACTCCATCACGACGCCAGGGATTTGAGCAGCGTCAATTCCGACACGATCCGGTTCCGGCCGTCATATTTCGCCATGTAAAGAAACTGGTCGGCGGCGTTCAGGTAGTTCTCGAAGGATTCGAGACTTTCGATCGTTGCGAGGCCGATCGACACGGTAACCGACAACTCTTCGTCGTCGGCGGTCACTTTTGCCCGGGCGAGGTCAAGCCGCAGGGTTTCGCAAAAGTCGTTGGCGGCGGCCACATCGAGCCCGTTGAAGAGCACGCCGAACTCTTCGCCGCCAAGGCGGGCAAGCAGATGCTCCTCGCCAACCAGCGCACGCAGGCGATTTGCAACGGCTTTCAGCACGAGGTCACCGACCTCGTGGCCGTAGGTGTCGTTCAGACGCTTGAAATGGTCGATGTCGAGAATGGCAATGGAGGTCGTTCCACCCCGCCGCAAGCATTGCTCGACAAGTCGCGGCCCGTGCTGGAAGAAATAGCGCCTGTTGTAGATATCGGTGAGATAGTCACGCGCAGCAATCCCGTGCAGCGCCTGGATGCGTTTCTGGATGCTTGCCACCTGAAACACGCGGCTGTTGAACTCCTCCACCAGGAACGGCTTCTGGATGAACTCCGTACCACCGCTTTGAAGGAACCGCGCCGCATGCTGGCGGTCGGCGGTGGCGGCGAGCGCAATCACGCTCAGCGCATCCTCGCCGTGACGCTGGCGGATTTCGGCAAGCAGCGTATAGGCGGACATGTCGGAAAGCGCGACATCGGTGATGACCAGATCAAAGCCGTCGCTGGCGTCCAGCATATGCAGGGCCTCGGCTCCTCCCCCCGCCTGCGTGACATGAAATTGCTGCTGCCGGAGAAGACCGAGCAATTCCGCACGCGACGTCGGATCGGAATCGACAAGAAGCACATTCGTTCTGACATTCGTCAGCGCGCGATCGACGACGGAGATCACATGGCTGATGGAATCCGGCTGGCTCTTGATGACGCAATCGACGACATTGCGGGAAAGGATGTCCTCGCGCGTTCTGCTGTTGAAAGAACCGGTGAAGACGATGGCGGCGATGTTCTGCGAAATCACATAGTCGAGCGCTTCGCAGTTCGGTGCATCCGGCAGATTGAGATCGAGAACCGCCACGGAGAACTCACCGCCAGCGGTTTCTACCGCGCCTCGAAGCGCCGTCAGAGAGGAGCAATGCGTGACATCGACGCCATGCGCGGTCTCCAAACCATGCCGCAGGACCGTCGCAAACATGCGGGAATCCTCAACGAGAAGCATTCGTTTGCCCGAATGCTTCTGTATATGGTTTCCCCGCGCCGGCGCCCTGCGAAAGCTCACGTTTCGTCAATCCCGTAGTGAGCCGCAGGCGTTTCCTGTACCGAACGCTGGCTCTCAGACATTATCTTTATGCGGATAGTTGCCCTGATCGAAGCAGAGCAAGACCCATTGTTCCCGTCAGTGCATTCAACCGGCATGCGCTTGCAATTTGGTTAAATCATCAGGTCGAATGACTTAGAAATGGTGCCGTAGACACAAAATTGTCACAATTTCGAGCATCGCACCGTCTAAATTAGCAAGAACGCCTGCAGTCTCATGCTTTTTTTGCGATTTTTGCACCCAAAGTCTGAATTTTGGTCAGCGTGTCGAGATTCTGGTTCACGCGGCAGTAAAACTCTTCATTGACGAAGGGGCGCAGCATGAAGTCGTTACCGCCCGCCTTCAGGAACCGCGCAGACAGAAGCCGGTTGGCCGAGGACGACACACCAATGATGCGCAACTGATGCGGACCATAGGCACCACGGATGCGGCGGGTCAGTTCGAAACCGTCGATATCAGGCATATTGTAGTCGGTGATCACCAGGCCGATATCCGGATGCTTCTTCAACAGATCAAGCGCCGCGGCCCCGCTTTCAGCTGAACTGGTGCGGAAATTGTAGCGCTTCAGCTGTGTCGTCAGCAGCGCGCGCGCCGTCGGACTATCGTCAACGATCAATACGTGGTGCCGGTGGTTGGTGAGGAACCGGCAAACTGATTCAGCCAGCATGTCGACGGCGAAAACGCTGTCCTTGATGACATAGTCGACAATGTCTTTGGAGAGGATCGTTTCGCGCGTGCTCTCCTGGAAAGTGCCCGTGAAGACGATCGTCGGCACGCTCATATCGATGAGATAGGACAATGCCTCGCCATTCTCGGCACCGGGAAGATTGATATTGGAAATAGCAAGCGTTGCCGGGAAGGACGCATTCTCGACCGAGAATTGCAGATCGTCATAGTCGCGGCAGACGATCACGTCGATGTCGAGAAGTTCCTTGAGCCTCTTGGAGACCATGGCGGAGAAGAGATTGGAATCTTCGGCAAGCACAATGCGATGCTGCTGCAAGGATTCACCGGAATAGTACATTCCGGACACGCCGAAAAATGACATAGATCGCCTATCTGAAAAGATTGTCCCCGAGGCCAAGCTACGCAGAAAGGTTTTCGCAGTCGTTAATTACCTGCTGAAATAAGAACTCGTTTTAAGGCAAAAGAAAAAGCGGAAATCCGGGCAGGATACGAAACAGCGCGAGCGAAAGCCGCGCTGTTTTATCCTCAAAGCTATCGTATCTCCCAGGCGCCGTGCTTTACTTGACGACGGCCGAACCGTTGACAATCTCGATGGTTTCATCGCCTTGCAAACCAATGCGGTCGCCGCTGGGCGTCGTGATGAAACAGCCGCTGGGGCAGATCGATTCCGTACTGCCGGCACTGATTGCCACTTCCATGCGACTTTCGCCTTCGACGACAACGAGCACTGTCGCCTCGCCATCCTTGTTGGTCACGGTGGCGGACCATGCCGGAAGAGCCGTGATGACAGTCAAAACACATGCACTTACGAATGTTTTCATTGCCCGCCAGCGCCCCAGCGCCGCCCCTTTTGGCGTCTCGTGGGTCCAGGCGATATACCTGAACAGACAAGACGCTTCTTCACCCCGTGTCAGACTACCGCACGCCAGAAGAATTGCATGATAAATATTACGGGTCGGCTGAATAGGGGCTGAATGATCAGGATAGCGGGCGTTCATCTGCTTCACGCCTGGTAGCTATCCAAATGAAGCAGCGCAGTCTCGCGTATGAAGCAGTTCGGAAGATCGGCAAAAAAAAGGCGCATCCGCTCAATTGAGCTGATGCGCCAGATTTAATTGCAACGGATCCTATGCCGATCAGCTCTTCGGTTTGAGGTTCTCCGGGTCGTAAAGCGGCTTGTAGCCGATGCCGACGACTTCGACCGGATAGGTCTCGGCAAAATACTCGACATTCAGCTTGCGGCCTTCCTGGCAGTAGGCCCAGGGCAGATAGGCCAGCGCGATGTTCTTGCCGATGGTTGGGCCAAAGGCGACCGAGGTCGTGTAGGAGCGGCGGCCGAGTTCGTCGATCAGCACCTCACCCGTTTCCGGATCCATGACCGGCATGGAGCCGACCGGATAACGCTTCACACCTTGCTTGTCGGTGTTCTCGGTCATGACCAGCGTGCAGAGCATTGCAGGCTGATGGTCGCGCGCCTTGTATTCCAGATGCTTTACCTTGCCACGGAAGTCGGCTTCCTTGACTTTCGGGCGGGCGAGGTCCGCTTCGATGAGGTTGTACTGGGTCAAGAGGTCGGCGTTCTGGAGGCGCAGGCTCTTTTCCATGCGGCGCGAGTTGGCGTAGGTTTCGACACCGAAGGCCATGACGCCCGTGGAGCGCATTGTATCCCAGACGGCGAGACCATCCTCGTACTTCATGTGCAGTTCCCACCCCTGCTCGCCGACATAGGAGATGCGGAATGCGGTAACCGGCTTGCCGCCGATTTCGATCTGCTTGATCGCGGCAAAGGCGAAGTTTTCGGGATCGAGGCCAGCCGGATCGGCGACGACCTTCTTCAGCGTCTCACGGGCATTGGGACCCCAGATGCCGATGGTGATGTACTTCTCGGTGACGTCGGTGATGGTGACGTCGAGGCCCCGGTCCTCTGCGACGCGGCGCATGTAGTGGAAGTCGCGTGGACCGGCATCGGCACCGTTGATCAGCCGGCAACGGTCTGCCATGCGGATGACGGTGAAGTCGGCGCGCACCATGCCCTCGTCATCGAGGAAGTGGGTGTAGATGCCCTTGCCGATATTGCCATCGCCGCCGATCTTGGCGGCGCAGAGCCATTCGAGAAGCTCGACATGGTCCGGTCCTTCGATGTCCACCATGTGGAAATGCGAGAGGTTGACGATGCCGCAATCCTCGCTCATCGCCAGATGTTCGGCATTGGAGACGCGCCAGAAATGGCGATTGTCCCACTCGTTCTCGCGCACCGGAACCTTGTCGCCGTATTTTTCGAGCAGGTGCTCGTTGGCCTTGTAGCCGTGTGCACGCTCCCAGCCGCCGAGTTCCATGAAGTAACCGCCGAGCTCCTTTTCGCGCTCGTGGAAGGGCGAGCGCTTGACGCCGCGGCCGGAGGCATAGGGTTCGCGGGTATGCACGGCCGGGAAGTAGATCTTCTGGGCGGCCTCGTAGCTGCGGCCCTCGATGAACTCTTCCGTCAGCTGGTGCGGGTAGAAGCGGGCATAATCGATGCTGTTGTGATCGATCTCGGTGCGACCGTCCGTCATCCAGTCGGCGATCAGCTTGCCGTAGCCCGGGCCGTCCTTCACCCAGATGGCGACGCAATACCACAGGCCGCGCACCTTCTGGCTCTCGCCGCAGGACGGGCCGCCGGCGGCGGATACCTGAAGCAGGCCGTTGAAGGAATGACCTTCGTTATAGCCGAGTTCGCCGAGGATCGGCGTCAGTTCCATCGCCTTTTCGAGCGGCTCGAGGATCTGCTCCATGTCGAGGTCGCGCTGCGAGGGCGACAGGCGCGCCTCATGCTTTTCAAGGATGTCGCGCGGATGGCAGAGGCGCGGGTTGGTCTGCTCGTAGTAACCCCACTCGATCTGGCCGCCTTCGGTGGTCTTCGGGTCGCCCGTGTCGCGCATATAGGCGGAGTTGCCCTGGTCGCGCAGCAGCGGGAAGCCGATTTCCTTGCCGGTGCCTTCGAATTCGTTATACGGGCCGAAGAAGGTGAGCGGGTGATCGACCGGCATGACCGGCAGGTCCTCGCCGACCATTTCGGCGATCAGGCGGCCCCAAATGCCGGCGCAGACGATGACATGGTCGGCCATGATCGTGCCGCGATGCGTGACGACGCCCTTGATGCGGCCGCCCTCGACAATCAGCGACTGGGCCGGCGTATTGCCGTAGACTTGGAGCTTGCCGGATTTTTCGGCAGCGTCGACCAGTTTGCCGGCAACGGTCTGCGAACGCGGAATGACGAGGCCGGCGTCGGGGTCGAACATGCCGCCCATCACCTGATCTTCCTCGATCAGCGGGAACTTCTCTTTGATTTCCGCAGGCGACACATAGTGCGCGCGGGTGCCAAAAGCCTTGGCGGAGGAAAGCTTGCGCTTGATCTCTTCCATCCAGGTGTCGTCGCCGGTGCGAGCGACTTCGAGACCGCCGATCCGGGCGTAATGGCCCATCTTCTCGTAGAAATCGATCGAATACTGGGTGGTCCAGACCGAGAAGAAATCGTGGCTGGTCGTGTAGCAGAAGTCGGACGCATGCGCCGTCGAGCCGATGTCGGTCGGAATGCCGGACTTGTCGATGCCGACGATGTCGTCCCATCCGCGCTCGATCAGGTGATGAGCGATCGAGGCGCCGACGATACCGCCCAGCCCGATGATTACGACCTTCGCCTTTTGAGGAAATTCTGCCATTGCGTGCGACCCTGATTGAAGACTGGAAGTCGATTTCTAAGGCTTGCGCCGTCGAGAGTAGAGCCTGTCTACGACATAATCATCATGCTGCACGACCAGAGCCGCTCAGTCCATGGATTGGAACGGCCGTTGTTTCGCTGGAGCCTCCAGGTGGGCCTCAAACGCTCCCATGTAATCGGCATGCCTTCAGTCCTTCTCAGCTACCGCTTCGACGCTCACCCGGCGAGGCCGCCTCTGGCTGCCACCGCGCCTGACGATCTCGCCTGCGGGAGGCGGCTCCGTTTCGGCAACAGGCTCCGCTTCGTCCACCGGGGCTTCCGTATTTGCATCCGTTTCAGACCCGAGCGCAGGCTCCTCCGGTTCCAGTTCCTCCTTTGGAAAAGGCGCCCCCAGCCCCTCTTCCCGGAAGCGCTCGTAGATCGCCAGCCTGAGATCGTTGCGCACACCGTTGCCGTTGACGATATCGGCAAGGTAGATTCGCAGCTCGAACGTCATGGTAGCCTCGCCAAAAGCGCTGAAGACGGCGAGCGGCTCGGGATTCTTCAGCACCAGAGGATGGGCGGCGGCGATCTGCAGAAGGGTCTCCATTACCTGGCGCGGCGCCGCATCGTAGCCGACCGTCACCGGAATGTCAGACCGGCCGAGCTTGTTGCGGTGTGTCCAGTTGCCGACGGAAGCGTTGATGAACAGCGAGTTCGGCACCATGATCGTCTGACGCTGGAACGTCTCGATCTCGGTCGCGCGAACCGAAATGCGCCGGACGAATCCTTCCGTCGTGCCGGTCACGACCCAGTCGCCCACCTTGAAAGGCCGCTCGACCAGCAAAATAAGCCCCGATACAAAGTTCGAGACGATGTTCTGCAGGCCGAAGCCGACACCGAGAGAAAGAGCACCGGCAACCAGCGCGAGATTCGACAGATCAAGCCCGGCGGCCGAAATGCCGATCAGCCCGGCAAGCCCCAGGCCCAGATAGCCGACGCCGGTCTTTACCGAGTTGCGAACGCCGGGGTCGATCCGGCTACGCGCCATTACATTTCCGTCAAGCCAGCGCTGAAACCACCGGGTGACCACAAAGCCGACAGCAAACAACAATATTCCGGCGAAGATACCGACGATCGAGATGGTGATGCTGCCGACCCTGATCTCGGTGAAGATGCGGTAGGCCCATGCCTGGATGTCGGCGATCTGGAAACCCCACTGCAAAAGAATGAGGGGGATGAAAAACAGGATGACCAGCGCGTAGATGCCAAGCCCCGCGATCAATCCTGCCTGGTCGAGCCCGATCTGCTCCATCCGGAAACGCTTTTCAAGGTAGCGCCCGACGACGGTATCGGCGAGCGCATTCTGCTTGGCAACGGCCTTGCCAGTCAGGATGCCGATATACATTGTCACCAGGATTGCGCCGGTCATGACGATCTGGGTCGCCACGAAACGGGCAAGCCCGACATAGCCCGAAAGTCCGGCGATGATCAGCAACACACCGGTCAGCACAAAAAGGATCGAGACAGTCCGCGGCCAGGGCTTGCCTGGGCTATCCAGCGGCTCGCCGGCGGGAACGATTGGCCTGATCAACGACATGGCCATGAGAATGACGCCAATGATGAACGAGGCGATCAGGCTTTTGACGACGGTCAACACGATCGGCGATCCCATCACCTCGCTGATCGTGCCGGCGAGGTAATCGAGGCCGTTGACCACCGTCATGGCAAAGATCGACCAGACCAGCAAACGTGCGCCGCGATCGGAAACCCGTACAAGGCGCCAGGCGCTCTGCCGGGGCGCGAGAACGGCGTTGGAGAGGGTCGAGACGAAGAGTAGAGCGACAGAGACCGCAAGGATGATCGAAACAATCGGCGCAATATCCGGCCGCAGCACGTTCAACGCCTGCAGGAAAAAATAGCTGGTGGCGGCAAAGACCCCCATCGCCAATGACGGAATCATCGTTGACCAGAACGCGACGGAGAGCCGCGTAATATAGCCCGGCTCTTCATCAAGGATTGCACGGTCGATCAGCGGTGCGAACAACCGGCGAGTGCCGACGAGCAGAACAAGGGCCGCACAAAAGGAAAGGAACAAGGCGGAGAGCAGTTGCAGACGCTTGAAATTCCAGGCAAAGCTCAGCCAACTGCCAACGTTGCGCATGAACGCCTGTCGCTCATGGTCGATCGCGACGATGGCATCCAAAACGGTATCGCGGTTGATGTCTGTATGTTTGAGCAGGGTGTTGCTGAACAGGGCGCGCCGTGTCGCGGTAATACCGTTCGACAGTTTGGTTGCCTGGATGGACAGGTCTTCGGCGGTCCCCGTCACCGCGTTGATTTCACCGCGCTCGGCAAGGAGACGTTTGCGTTCCTGGGCAACGACATCGGATTCCGGGGGCGCGCCCTCTCCCGGCGGATCGCCCAGTTCTGCAAGGCGGGCCTTGATTTCGTCCAGGCGCGGCCGCGTCGCAACCGAGGTCGCGATGATCTGCTTGCCACTCGCATCGACTTCGACCTTCAATTCGGCGAGACGAACATCATCATCCTTTGCCTGTGCTACCAGATCCGCGAGCCGCGCCAGATTCTTCCGTGCCGTTTCCAACTGCTCGGCGGCCTGTGCCTGCGGACTTGCCACCGCCTGAGCCTGCTGCGGATTGGCAGCCGGCTGCTGAGCCACGACAGATCCGGACGCAGCAAAGATCCACACTAAGAGAAAGGCGGCAACGAGTTTCGGCATCATCGGCAATAGCTTATCCTTTTCCGGCAGCCCGGCTGTCCAAAACAGAATCGGTGCGCGGCACAAACGGCGGAGGTTCCATAGGCCGGAGCCTTGCTGGATGCAAAACCCGATTTCCGGCCAATTGCCGTCCGCGGGGGCGCACTGACATCAAAAGCTCGCCCCCGGCTGAGACAGGAAAGCAACCTCCGCCGGTGTGGAGATACGGCCGACTATCGCGTTGCGGTGCGGGAACCGGCCGAACTGGCGAATGATCTCGCAGTGACGGATGGCGAAATCAAGGTAGGTCGCATCGCCGAGTTCGGTGAAAAGCTTCACAGAGCGCGTCTGGTCGACGAGATTTTCCGAATGTTCAAGCGGAAGATAGAGGAAATTGCGCTGGTCCACCGAAAGGCCGGCGTCCGCGCCTGCATCCACCGCAAGGCTCGCCTCGCGCAGAGCAAGACCATCGGTCGCAAAGGCGAGCGGCGTACCCCGATATATATTGCGCGGCATCTGGTCGAGGAGGATGATAGCGGCAAGCCGGCTCTCCGGCGATTCCCGCCACCGAGGCACTACCTCCCGCGCGAGCGCCAGGTGCGTCAGCCGAAAACGGCGGTCACATTGACTATCGAGCCCCGGCTGCGGCGTAAACCAGTCCTGCGGGCGCAGTTCGTCAAACCAGAATGACAGGATTTCTTCCGGTGTACATATGCCGGCGGCATCCGCCATATTCGCCTCCCTTCCTTTCACGCGTCACGATCACGGGATGTCATCTCCTATGCCAAGACACAGACATAGGCAGCCCTGATGCCGTTTCCATGGTTGCGCCCAGGCATCGTGCCCAACACCGGAAATCCATGTTCGAGCGCCTGGAATACTTACCGTTCGCGCAACAGGCCCGGCAAGGCATTCCCGCCCGGCCCATATTGCTGCCGGCCGGTTTCACATGCAATTTCGGCGTTACCGCGGCGAATGGCGCCTTCCCGAGCATTGGCCATGGCATCGATCAGGTCGTAGTCGCGATTGGATTTTCCGATTTTCTGGCTGATGGCAATCGTCGTCACCGAAACCGTATCCATCTCGAGTGCCGGGCAGACGCGGGCAAAGGCGATGACATCGGCGATCTTTTCCATGACGTCTTCCCGCGCGCCAGCAGTTGCAGGGAAAGCGGCATGCGACATGCAGAGGAGGAAAAGGCAGGCAAGGAGTTTCCGTTTCATGACATTCAAGTCCCCGTGAAACCTCCCACATTCATTCTTGCTGATTCGCTGATATGCACAAGAGCGATCGAGGGCGCCTCCAAAAGCCTGGCGCAGGTGTCCTGGCTCGCGTCATGACCGACTCGCTGGAAAATATCCGCGGAAACGCTATGTCGAAGAACAGGGGATCAATGACCCCATTGGGAGTTCGACAATGAAAAAGCTGGCCTTTGCAGCCTTGGCCGCCCTGTTCCTGACCTCCTGTGTAGAGACGCAGTCCTACAACGGATCCTACGCCGGGCTAGAGCCGATCCCCGGCAGCATCACCTATGGCGGCCAACCCCGGACGAAGCTGAAGAAGGCCCCGGTCGGCAGCACGCTGCACAACAATTTCTACGGTCCCTACGGCGAACGCATCGAGGAAACCTACATGGTCATGCCCGACCGGTCGCTCAAGCTCGTGGCGCGCCGCCGCGGCTTTATCGGCTTTCCGTTCGACGACTGATGTTCCGCCGGGGGATGGGCTATGGTAGGGTGTAGGCAACAGGGCAGCCTTTTGATGCCGTTGCGTGGCAAATGATTTCGGCAATGGCGCTTGCCAGGGCAGGACTTTCTCCGGCTGCCCAGGGAAAGGGAAAGTTCTGCGTTATAATATTCCATCTAATGAATAGAGTATGCCTGCTTAACAACGGAGGTAGACATGCGAGCGAAACAACTCACGAGATTTTTTACGGTGGCGCTTCTCGCCTCCAGCATCCAGATCGGCGGACTGGGTTTCGCATTTGCCGATACGACGATTCTCAATGTCTCCTACGACCCGACGCGCGAACTCTACAAGGATTTCAATGCGGCCTTCGCTGAAAAGTGGAAGGCGGATACGGGCGAGACAGTGACAATCCAGGCATCACACGGGGGGTCCGGCAAGCAGGCGCGTGCCGTGATCGATGGGCTGGAAGCAGACGTCGTGACGCTGGCACTTGAAGCCGATATCGATGCGATCGCCAAGGAAACCGGCAAGATTCCGGCGGACTGGAAGACGAAGTTCGAAAACAACAGCGCGCCTTACACCTCGACCATCGTGTTCCTGGTGCGCAAGGGCAATCCGAAGGGCATCAAGGACTGGGGCGATCTGGTCAAGGATGACATCCAGGTGATCACGCCGAATCCGAAAACCTCGGGCGGTGCACGCTGGAACTTCCTGGCGGCCTGGGCCTGGGCCCGCGCAGCCAATGGCGGCGACGACGCCAAGGCACAGGAATATGTAACGCAGCTCTTCAAGCATGTTCCGGTGCTCGACACCGGCGCCCGCGGCTCGACAACGACCTTCGTACAGCGTGGTCTCGGCGACGTTCTGCTGGCCTGGGAAAACGAGGCCTATCTGTCCCTCGAGGAACTCGGCCCGGACAATTTCGACATCGTTACACCGTCCATTTCGATCAAGGCCGAGCCGCCAGTGGCGCTGGTCGACGGCAATGTCGATGCCAAGGGTACCCGCAAGGTCGCCGAAGCCTATCTGCAGTACCTTTACTCGGATGTCGGGCAAAAGCTCGCGGCAAAACACTACTACCGCCCCTTCAAGCCTGAGGTTGCCGATCCACAGGACGTCAAGCGTTTTGCTGATGTGAAGCTCGTCACTATTGACGAATTCGGCGGATGGAAGGAAGCTCAGCCAAAATATTTTGGGGATGGTGGGCTCTTTGACCAGATCTACAAGCCGGGACAATAAGACTTTATGACCGAACGCACAGCTTCGCTGTGGCAATTCAGACAGCCGAGCGTCATTCCGGGATTCGGATTGGCGCTCGGCGTTACTTTGTCATGGCTCATACTCATCATTCTCATCCCCCTCTCCGGCCTTGCCTGGCGTTCCAGCGCCTTGGGCTGGACCACTTTCTGGGAACTGGCCACCGACCAGCGCACCATCAATGCTCTTAGAATCAGCTTCGGCACGGCCTTTCTCGCCGCGCTCGTAAATGTCGTCTTTGGTGTCATCCTCGCCTGGGTTCTCGTGCGCTACCGCTTCCCCGGCAAGCGCATCATCGATGCCATGGTCGATCTGCCGTTCGCGTTGCCGACCGCAGTTGCCGGTATCGCGCTGACGACGCTCTACGCCCCGAACGGCTGGATCGGCAGCCTTTTGACGCCACTGGGCATCAAGGTCGCCTTTACACCGCTCGGCATCGTCTTTGCTCTGGTCTTCGTCGGGCTGCCCTTCGTTGTCAGAACTGTCCAGCCAATCATGGAGGAGATCGACAAGGAGGTGGAGGAAGCCGCCGCGACGCTCGGCGCAAACCGCTTCCAGACGATCAGCCGCGTCTTACTGCCTGGTCTTGCGCCGGCGGTGCTCACCGGCTTTGCGCTGGCCTTTGCCCGTGGGGTCGGCGAATACGGCTCCGTCATCTTCATCGCCGGCAACCTTCCTTACGTGTCGGAAATCGCCCCCTTGCTCATCGTCATCCGTCTGGAGGAATTCAATTATCCGGCGGCAACCGCAATCGCGGCCGTCATGCTTGTCATTTCCTTCGCCATGCTGTTGATCATCAACACCATTCAAGCCTGGAGCAGAAGGAGGTACGGTTATGGCGCATGATGGCACAGCTTCACACGGCAGTACCGGAAACACGGAACTGGTCCGGGTCGCCACATCCGAGCATCGGCTGGCGCGCTACGGCCTGATCGGCACAGCGCTCTGTTTCGTCGGCATGTTCCTCGTTCTTCCCCTAGCGGCAGTCTTCACCGAAGCCATGCGCAACGGCCCGGGCGAATTCCTGACGGTGCTCGCGGATCCGGAAACCTTCTCGGCCATCCGGCTGACGCTGATTGTCGCGGGCATCGCCGTGCCGCTCAATCTGGTTTTCGGCATTGCCGCAGCCTGGGCGATCGCCAAGTTCGAGTTCAAGGGCAAGGCGTTTCTCACCACGCTGATCGACCTGCCCTTCTCGGTCTCTCCGGTCATATCCGGCATGGTCTTCGTGCTTTTGTTCGGCTCCCACAGCCTGATTGGTCCCTGGCTGCAAAGCCATGGCGTCCAGATCCTGTTTGCCGTGCCGGGCATTGTTCTTGCAACCGTCTTCGTCACCTTCCCTTTCGTTGCCCGCGAACTGATCCCGCTGATGCAGGAACAGGGGACCAGCGATGAGGAAGCGGCTTTGTCGCTGGGTGCAAGCGGCTGGCAAACCTTCTGGCATGTCACGCTCCCCAACATCAAATGGGGTCTGCTGTACGGTGTTCTGCTTTGCAACGCCCGCGCGATGGGTGAGTTTGGCGCGGTCTCCGTCGTCTCCGGCCACATCCGCGGACTGACCAACACCATGCCGCTTCAGGTGGAAATCCTCTACAATGAATATAACTTCGTTGCCGCCTTCGCGGTTGCAACGCTTCTCGCCCTGCTCGCTCTCGTCACCCTCGTTCTGAAGTCGCTGCTCGAAATGAAATACAGTGCCCAGATCGCTGCCAGCCGCCGGCACTGAAAGGTCAAGTTTACATGGAAGTTCGCGTTCAAAACATACGCAAGGAATTCGGCCGCTTTCCTGCGCTCAACGATGTGTCGCTCGATATTCGCTCGGGCGAGCTGATCGCTCTGCTCGGCCCCTCCGGTTCGGGCAAGACGACGCTGCTGCGCCTGATCGCCGGCCTTGAGAGCCCCACCGAAGGCACCGTCTATTTCGGCAACGAGGATGCCTCGCGAAAGACCGTGCAGCAGCGCAATATCGGCTTCGTGTTCCAGCACTACGCCCTGTTCCGCCACATGACGGTCCTCGACAATGTCTCCTTCGGCCTCACCATCCGCCCCGCCGACCGGCGCCCGTCCAAGGCAGATATCCGCAAACGCGCCCTCGAACTGCTCGACCTCGTCCAGCTCAGCGGCCTTGAGAAACGCTATCCCGCGCAACTGTCCGGCGGCCAGCGCCAGCGCGTGGCACTGGCCCGCGCGATGGCGGTTGAGCCCAACGTCCTGCTTCTCGACGAGCCTTTCGGCGCGCTCGACGCGCAGGTACGCAAGGAACTGCGCCGCTGGTTGCGCGAAATCCATGATCGCACCGGTCACACCACCGTGTTCGTCACCCACGACCAGGACGAGGCGCTGGAACTTGCCGACCGCGTTGTCGTGATGAGCAAGGGCCAGATCGAACAGATCGGCACGCCGGACGAAATCTACGACACGCCCAACTCACCTTTCGTCTTCGGCTTCATCGGCCAGTCGAACATTCTTGCCGTGCGTGTCGAAAACGGCCAGCTCTGGCTCGAAGACCGCTCGATCGGCGTCAGCGCGCCAGGTGAGGCAGACGGCCCTGCACAGCTCTATTTCCGCCCGCACGATATCGAGCTGCTCGACGGCTGCGGCGGCTGCATCGCCGGCATCGTCACCGTGACCCGCCGCGTCGCAGGTACCCGCCATGTCGAACTGGATATCGGTGCCGCCAACAGCACAGTCGAAATCGAACTTCCACCGGAAAAGGTCACGTCTGATCGTTCCCGCATCGCGTTCAGGCCGACGCGGTGGAAATTGTTCAGGGATTAGACGCGACACCATCCCAAGGGGTACAGAAGGCGAGCGGAACCCCCTCGCGGCCCGGATTGGCGCCGTTGTCTACGCCGCCTTTTCCATCGTCATAGCGGGTCAATTCGGTGGCCCGCAGACGACATTGAGTGCAGTTTAAGCAAAAGAAGGCCCCAGGCCGCCTCTCGCGAAATATATGCTCTTGGTTTTTCATTCTTTTTCCAATGACAGCTTGATCAACAGCAACAAGCCGTCGCATCCTGCCGTTCCATCCAGCCTATTCGACCCCAGCAGGACGCGGAATGAACTATAGACGCGAAATCGACGGGCTCAGATCCGTGGCCGTGATTCCCGTGGTGCTGTTTCACGCGGGCTTCCAGCTCTTCAGTGGCGGCTTCATCGGGGTCGATATCTTCTTCGTCATCAGCGGATATCTGATCACGTCGATCATCATCGCAGAACGCGAAAAAGGCAGTTTCTCGCTGCTCAAATTCTACGAGCGCCGCGCCCGCCGTATCCTTCCCGTGCTCTTCTTCGTGCTTTTGTGCTGCCTTCCCTTTGCGTGGGCCTGGATGCTGCCTGCGCAGATGGCAAGCTTTGCCCGAAGCATCATCGCCGTCTGCCTGTTCGGCTCCAATTTCTTCTTCTGGCATGAAAGCGGCGGCTACTTCGCCGCAACCTCCGAAGAGCAGCCCCTGCTGCATACATGGAGCCTTGCAGTGGAGGAGCAGTATTACATGCTGTTTCCGCTCTTCGTGACGCTGATGTGGCGTTTCGGCCCGCGGGTGCTGATCGGTGCCATCGCCGCCATCGCGTTGACCAGCCTGCTGCTCGCGCAATACGGTTCGATGAACTTCGCTACCGCGAATTTCTATCTGCCGAACACGCGTGCCTGGGAACTGCTGGCAGGCTCGCTCTGCGCTTTCCTATTGGCCGGCGGGCGGCAGTACAAAAGCAACATCCTGTCTTTGGCAGGGTTGGCCATCATCGTCTTCTCCATTTTTGTCTATGACGACGCGACACCCTTTCCATCGCTCTACGCGCTCGTCCCGGTTCTCGGCGCCGTACTGATCATCCTGTTCGGATCCGCAGGCTCGCTGACGGCCCGGCTGCTATCGACGCGGCCGATGGTCGGCATAGGGCTGATCAGCTACAGCCTCTATCTCTGGCATCAGCCGGTGTTTGCCTTCGCGCGTATCCGCAGCCTTACCGAACCGTCCATGTTTCAGATGATCCTTCTGGCGCTCGCCTGCTGCGGCCTTGCCTACCTGTCGTGGCGGTTCATAGAAACACCATTCCGCAAGGGCAGCGGTGTTCAGCTCCTGCCGACACCCGCCCGGATACTGGGCAGCGGGGCCATCGTGGCGGCGCTGTTCATCGGCATCGGTTTCTATGGCACGATGGACAACGGCCTGCAGTTCCGTCTGCCGGCGGATGCGCGGATAGCCCTTGCCGAACAGGAGCATCACGACACAATCATGGAGACCTGCCTGTTCGACAAGGGCGAGGCATCCCTGCCCCACCCGGTTCGGGATTGCCTGACCAAGCATTCAACCGGCAGCAAGACGATGCTGATCGGCGATTCGCACGCCGCAGCACTCGCAGGGGAAGCACTGCGCCGCTTTGATGCCGCGAATGCCGATCTCTACGTGATGACGCATTCGGCCTGTGTCGGCTTTTCGGGCTTCTATGTTTCCAATCCGAAATACCGGCTGCGCTGCAACTCCTTCTTCACCGGCATCGAGGACTATATCCAAAGGAGCGAGACTGAGACGTTGATCATGGCAAGCCGCTGGAGCCTTTATGTCGATGGATCGCCGTTCGACAATGGCGAGGGCGGCATAGAGCCATTGAAGCCCACCTATGTCGATCTGTTCGATCGCCTGAGCGAACATGCCAGCCAGGACGATCCGGCCCGCAAAGCGCGCGTGCTCAAGCAGTATGTGGCCGATATCCAGAAACATCTCGACGCAGGCCGCAATGTGGTGCTCGTCTATCCCATACCGGAAGCGGGATGGAACGTGCCCGAGCTCGTCGCCAAAAGCGCGATGTCCGGGGTCGGAAACCTTGAATTCAGCACCAGCTACGAACGCTACCAGCAGCGGAACGCAGCGGTGATCACCGCGTTCGACGCAATCTCCCACCCCAATCTCTTCCGCGTCCGGCCCGCCGATTTCTTCTGCAACAGCTTCATCAAGGACCGCTGTATCAACAGCGTGAGTGCAGAAAGAATTTTCTATTTCGACGATGACCACCTGTCCGACGCTGGCGCAACATTGGTCGTTCCGGCCATATTGGAAGCCGTCGAAACCATCAATGGACGAACAGCGGCACCGACACTGGTCAAACAATAGGCCACCGGATCTTCAAATCCCGTTTCATTCTCACCGCCGGCATATGATCGGCATTTGGCACCTCGATTCCAGGGCTTCGACAGGGCCGGCGGCAATCCGTCGAGCACCATTTCGGCCAGCACGATCTTTGCCTGCCGGATGGCTGCAATCAAATCTTGAAAATCCAAAGCCTCGTCGGCCGGAATTGTGCCGTCATTGTCGATTACCTTGAATAGAACGCTGCCATGACAATTTTCCCCCATTCGGGAAAAGCATGAAAAAGCAAAAGGCCGCCTGACATAAAATTTTTCTTGGCGCGGGGGCATCATGTCTTAGTGAATGGCGCTGATTTCAAATCGCGCTACACTGCCACCATCGCCGATCATGCCTTGCGCGCTGACGGCAGAAAGACAGCGAATTCCATCCTCAAAGGAGGAACAGCAATGGCGTATTTCAGTCCGCAGGTCGATGCTCTTTGTGCGGAGGATATTGACGCGCTACGGCTCATTTTCGATCAGTTTTGCGAGACGCATCAAACGACACGCGCGGACGCCGACATGCAGGTTTGCGCTGCCGCTGCCGTTCGGCTTTATCAAAGCGGCGAGAGAGATCCGGTCGTGTTGACAAAAGCATGTGAGGCCGCGTTACAGCAGGACATCGCAATCGGCGCATGAGCGCAATCGTGCCAGGAGTTAAGTAACAGATCGTTATTTCGTTTCCTTCGCCGCATTTTCCGGCGTAACGACCAGCGGGTCCGGCGGCGTCGTACTCTTTGCACTTTCGTCCGGCGCAAAATACTGAACCACGAGAATGCTCAGGATCGAGCCGACAACGAAGGCAAGAACACCGATCATAAGCGTGCGAGAGGTCATGGTTTAGCTCCAGTCACCCCTCGAAACCAACCGCCATTTACCTGTCAAACGGGCCGCACTACACGGCCCGTGCCCCATTCAGCTTACTCGTAGACGTAGACGATCCGGCGGCTCTGCGGGTCGACCAGCGTCGGCCGGTCGTTGATGCGCACATAGCTGTATTGATAGTTTGGCACCTGAGAGATTACCACCTCGCCCGGTAGCGTCGCGCCAACCACCACTTCACCATCATAGGGAACCGCCTCCATCGGTGTGCGCTCGATGTAGGTCAATACTTCCGGCGGCGGCACGATCGCGCCGGTGCTATCGACCGTCCCGATCAGTTCATCGCCGGGCGCCGGTTGGGCGGGGCCGGAAACGCTCCCGGTCGCTTCGTAGCTGACGATCGGCACTCCGAGATCCGTGCGGCGTTCCTGGACGATGACGGGCGCACCATTGTAGTCGACCGTCAATTCCTGGGCGTAGACCCAGCCACGCATGCCGTTGACGTCGATGCGGCACCAGCGATCTCCTTCAAGGCAGCCATCCAGTGCCGCGGTGCTGCCACGTGTGGCAATTCCGAGGGACGGATAGTTCGCTCCCGGCCCGGAGTAGATTGTCAGGTCGGTCGCCGTTGTCGCCATCATGTCCGCATGTGCGAACCCGGCTCCCGAGACAAGCATCACACCCGCGAGCAAAGGTTTTGAGATCCACCGCATGTTCCTTCTCCTTTTGAACAGTGAACCCCAAACGTCTGATGACACCCAATGTTCCTTGGGAGGGGCGCCTAACCCGCCTGCAACTGGCTCAGGCGGCGGTAAAGACCGTTCTGTTTCAAGAGTTCGGAATGACTGCCATCTTCGACGATCGTACCCTCATTGACCACGAGAATGCGGTCTGACTGGGTGATCGTCGCCAGCCGGTGGGCAATAACCAGCGTCGTGCGCCCCTTCGACAATTCCGCCAGCGACTGCTGGATGGCGCGCTCGGTTTCAGTGTCGAGCGCGGACGTCGCCTCGTCGAGGATCAGGATCGGCGGGTTCTTCAGAAAGATGCGGGCGATGGCCAGCCGTTGCTTCTGTCCGCCGGAAAGCTTCACTCCGCGCTCGCCGACAATCGTGTCGAGCCCCCGCGGCAGATCGGCAATGACACCTTCGAGACGGGCTTTTCGCGCCGCCTCGACAATGTCCTCTTCGCTAGCGTCCAGCCGCCCATAGGCGATGTTCTCCCGCAGCGAACCGGCAAACAGGAAGACATCCTGGCTGACGATGCCAATGTGGTTTCGCAGCGACCGCAGGCTCATGTCGCGAATGTCGATATCGTCGATGGTGATGGAACCGCCGGTCACCTCGTAGAAGCGCGGCAGCAGGGCGCAGATCGTCGTCTTGCCTGCGCCCGACGGTCCGACAAAGGCGACGGTCTCGCCGGCACGGATATCGATGGTCAGATCGTTCAGGATCGCCTTCGACTGCTGGTATCCGAAGCGCGCATTCCGATAACGGATATCGCCCCTCAATGAGGACACGTCGCGGGCACCCGGCTTGTCGGCAATGTCCGGACGGGTATCGAGAAAATCGATGTAGCGACGGAAGCCCGCAATGCCCTTCGGATAGGTCTCGATGACCGAATTGATCTTGTCGACCGGCCGAAAGAACACGCCCACCAGCAGCAGGAAGCCGACAAATCCACCCGCCGACAGTTCTCCGTTGAGCACAAAGTAGCTGCCCGCAACAAGCACAACCATCTGGACTAGACGCATGGAGAGATAGCTGAGCGTTGTCGATACCGCCATGATGCGGTAAGCGTCGAGCTTGGTCTTGCGGTAGCGCTGGTTGTCCTTTTCAAACAGTCCTCGCTCATGGTCTTCATTGGCAAAAGCCTGCACGACGCGGATGCCGCCGACATTCTCCTCGATCCGGGCGTTGAAATCGCCGACGCGATTGTAAAGCGCTTGCCAGTTGCGCGTCATCCGGCCGCCGTAGCGGGTGGTCAGCCACGCGGTCAAAGGCAGCACCAGCGCGGTGATGAGCGCCAGCTTCGGATTGACCGAAGCCATCAGCAGGAAGGCGCCGATCAGCGTCATGATGGCGATGAAAACATCCTCGGGACCGTGATGGGCGACCTCCCCGATTTCCTCGAGATCCTTCGTCAGCCGGGCCACGAGATGTCCGGTCTTCTGATTGTCGAAATAGCCGAAGGACAGTTTTTGCAGATGATCGAATGCTTTTCGCCGCATCTCGGTTTCGATGTTGATGCCGAGCATATGGCCCCAGTAGGTGACGATCGCCATCAGTCCGCCGTTGACGATGTAGATCATCATCAGCCCTGCCGACGCCGCCGCGACATAGCCCCACTGTCCCGTCGGCAAGAGCACGTCGATGAACAGCTTGACGGCGATCGGAAAACCAAGCTCCAGCAGACCGGAGGCGACCGCACAGGAGAAATCCAGGAGGAAAAGGCGCCGGTGCGGCCGGTAATAGGCGAAGAAGCGGGCGACGAGATCACGCATAGTCTTTTGGGTCCTTGTCGACGCTCAACTGCAGAGCGAACCGGCCGGATAGCTGCAAGGGCGTTTGACCAGCACCGGTGAAAAGCAATCCTTGACTGATTCCCACTTCTTTTAATCGCTTCGACCGGAAGAACAAGCGGCATGCACGAGAACGCGCAACGGCGCACATCGGTAAAATACCTCTCACCGCCCGATCGATGCATAAATCTGGCGCCCATTGTCTTCTTGCAGTAGCAATCACGTGAACATTTGCATTTGCAGCACGAGCCACACCGATGTCGCAGTCTCCTGTTCGCCGGCATGCAAAGCGAACGCGGCACCGAGAAATACGAACGGAAAATCGAAGCTGCCCCACGCGTTGCCCAGTGCCGCGGTTGCGGAAGCTCCGGCGTAGTTGACGTCCTTGTAACGGCCCGAGGCGATCGCTGATGCTGAATTGACGACATCCGTGATGCCGACAAGCCAGTCATCAGGGAACGGTTCGCATGCTGCGGTATCCGGCACATCCGCAAAGTCATGATGCACGCCGGGCTGGCGCGTATTGGGCATGATCCTGGTTGCCTCCGAACTTTTCCATGCGGCTATCAGTGGCGGATGGTCTAAGGGTCGTGCTCTCGGCGGCGCCAGTCCCTTGGTTGGGTCTGCCTGGTGCATCAGGCAGACCCAACCAATCCCGTTCAGATGAGATTGGTCGCAACGTTGATATTGCCATGCGTCGCCTTGGAGTACGGGCAAATGCTGTGTGCGGCATCGAGCAGCTCACGCGCAATCGCTGGGTCGACACCGGGCACGCTGACGTTGAGACGTGCACTCAGGAAATAGGAACCGTCATCTGCGTTCAGATCGATTTCGGCATCGACCGAGATTCCTGCCGGAAGCTCGATGTGCCTCTGGGAGGCAACGACCTCGATCGCACCCATGTAGCAGGCCGACCAGGCGGCACCGAACAAGTTTTCGGCTGCCGGATGCGGCTGCTTCATCTTGACGTCCAAAAAGCCGTCGCTGCTGCGTGCTCCGCCATCGCGGCCGTTGGTGTTGTGAGTCTTGCCAGTAAAGAGAACCTTGGAGGTCATAACGAATTTCCTGTCTGTTGCTGTTGATGATTGAGCGTCTGCACGTCTTGTGCTGCCCAAAGAGGTACTGCGACGAGACCGAAATCGCACGTTATGCGTTGTTAGACGTCGATAGCGGCGGCTAACGCCATCTTTGGCTCAACCTGGAGAGGCGGCGGTGGAACCAGCGCGGGACAAAAATTTCGTATGAGATCCACCGACGGGCCGCTCAGCCCTCCCGAGAATGGCCGGCCGTTGCCGAATTCGGCGCGGTTTGGCGGCCCGTAGAAACTCGGTTTGCTGTGCGGAGCGACCGTCTATGAACATCTAATAACGCATAACGTGTCGTTTCGGCCTCCTCGGCGTACCTCTTGAGCAGCACAGACGTGCAGACGCTCAACCGCTATTTCCGAGGAGAAGGATCATGCCCGCGATCAAGTCTGAAGTAATCGACCAGAATCGCCGTCGCCTTTTGGGTGCAGCCGCGTCCGCGATCGCTGCTCTCAGCGTTGCAAGTTTGCTCCCGGCTCATTCGACGGCCGCAACACAAGCCGAGGCCATTCGCCCGTTTCAGGTGAATATTCCGGAGGCAGCCCTGGTCGACCTTCGCAGCAGACTGGCTCACACACGGCTGCCCGAGAAGGAAACCGTCACCGACTTTTCGCAAGGGGTGCCGCTCAAAACGATCAAGCAGGTCTTGCATCACTGGCAGAACGGCTATGACTGGCGCAAGGCCGAGGCCCGGATCAATTCCGTGCCGAACTTCATCACCGAAATCGACGGGCTGGACATCCATTTCATCCATGTGCGCTCCAAGCACGAAAACGCGCTGCCGCTGATCGTGACGCATGGATGGCCGGGTTCGATCATCGAGCAACTGAAGATCATCGGACCGCTGACAGACCCGACCGCACATGGCGGCAGCGCATCGGACGCGTTTCATGTCGTTATCCCGTCGTTGCCGGGCTATGGCTTTTCCGGAAAACCGGAAACCACTGGCTGGGGTCCCGAACGCGTCGCGAGTGCCTGGATCACATTGATGCGACGCCTTGGCTACAAGCAATTTGTCGCGCAGGGAGGCGACTGGGGAGCACTGGTCACCGACTTGATCGGCGTGCAGGCTCCGCCGGAGCTGCTGGGCATCCACACCAACATGCCCGGCGCAGTTCCTATGGAGATCAACCAGGCCTCGTTCGCTGGTGCGCCGATGCCCGCTGGTCTTTCGGAGGAAGAAAGCAATTCCTACAAGCAGCTCGTCTTCTTCTTCAAGCATGTCTACTACGCACGCTTGATGGGAACCCGCCCGCAAACGCTGACCGGGCTGGCGGACTCTCCCATTGGCCTTGCGACATACATGCTGGATCACGACGCACGAAGTCTGGAACTCATTGCCCGTTCATTCGACGGCCAGAACGAGGGCATTAGCCCTGATGACGTTCTCGACAATGTCACCCTGTTCTGGCTGACGAACACCGGAGTTTCGGCTGCGCGCCTCTATTGGGAAAACCAGCTGGCTTTCTTCGCCCCCAAGGGGGTCAAGGTGCCCGTTGCCATAAGCGTGTTCCCAGACGAACTCTACCAAGCGCCACGGAGCTGGGCAGACAAGGCGTATCCAAATCTCGTCTACTACAACAAGCTTCCCAAGGGCGGTCACTTCGCAGCCTGGGAGCAACCGAAGCTTTTTACCGACGAAGTACGTGCCGGCTTCCGTGGCCTGCGGAAATCCGGCTGAAAATCTCGGCGCGCAGCCCGCGCACCGACTTTCCCTTTCGGACAGGCCGACGCCAAGCATCTTCGGCGCGGCGCCGGCTACAACATCAACTGATCGGATGCGGAAGTGTCAAAAGCACCGTTCGGAACATAAAGAAGAAGGCCATGGGCAAGACTATACATCTCCTCTACACGGCCACGACGGATACCACGGGCGGGCGCGAAAATGGCGTCGCGCGCAGTTCCGATGGTGTTCTTGACATCAGGTTCTCAAACCCTGGTTCGAGCCGCATCGGGACAAACCCGGAGCAGCTTGTCGCCGCCGGCTGGTCGGCAAGCTTCGCGAGTTCCGTCGCGCAGGTGGCCCGGGACAAAGGGATCAAACTCTCTGCCGACGTGAGAATTCATGCCGAAGTGGATCTCTCATCGGATCACGATGAGTATGTTATCGGCGTTCGGCTTGCCATTCACCTCCCCCTTGTGGAACGAGATGTAGCCACGGCGCTGATTAAAGCAGCACAACGGATCTGCCCCTTCTCGAGGGCCACACAGGGCAACGTCCAGACCGTCTTTGAGCTAGTCTGAACCCGATGGCTTCGGCCCTTCAGCATGGCGTGCCTTCATCCTTGATAGCGCCAACGAAGTCCTTGGAGTATAAAAAGCCCGGGTGGAGACGGCTGAAGGTGAGCACCATGACGGGAGCTGGGGACGATACGGCTGATCGACTATCCTTTGGTCCATTCCGCTTGAGTGTCAGCCAGCGTCTCCTTGCGAAGGAAGGCATCCCAATTGAACTCGGCGCGCGTGCGATGGATTTATTGATCGCCCTCGCCTCCGCGCCCAACAAGCTTGTCAGCAAGCACGATCTGATCGCCCGGGTTTGGCCCGATGTCATTGTCGAGGAAGGCAGCCTGCGCTTTCACATGACGGGTCTGCGAAAGGCTCTCGGTGACGGCCAGGATGGTGCACGCTATATCACGACAATCGCAGGGCGAGGCTACTGTTTCGTAGCGCCGATTTCGCGATCGAGCCTGTCGCAGGGAGAGATTGCCGAAACCGCCGATTTTCGACACGCCAACCTTCCGAACCGTCTCGATCGCATGGTCGGCCGGGAGAAAGACATTCTCCGGCTGTCGGACAAGCTGATGAGGTCGCGCATGGTCTCCATCGTCGGCGTCGGTGGTGTCGGAAAGACCACGGTCGCCACCGCGGTGGCGCATCATCTGGCCCCGACCTTCAATGGGGCCGCATTGTTTGCCGACTTTGGCATGTTAAGCGACCCCGGTTTGGTTGCGGCCGGGCTCGCGTCCATGCTCGGCCTGCCAGTCGGATCCGAAGATGTGCGTCCCAGCCTGCTTGCCTATCTGCGCGACAAACGCATTTTGTTGATTCTTGATACCTGCGAACATCTGATAGAGGCGATCGCGGATCTTGCGGCAAATCTCATCGAGGCCGCACCGCAAGTTTACATCCTTGCGACAAGTCGCGAGGCTCTGAGGATCGAGGCAGAAAGCGTCTACAGGCTCGACACACTTGCTTGTCCACCGGATGATCCTGAAATCTCGACCGAGGCCGTCTTGTCGTTCCCGGCGGCCCAATTGTTCCTGGAACGCGCTGCGGCCAGCGGAGCCGCTCTCGATCTCAGCGAGCGCGATGTGCGCGCTGTTGCGAGCATCTGCCGCAAACTCGACGGCATGGCGCTTGCGTTGGAACTGGCCGCCAGACGGGTCGAGACCTATGGTCTGCTTCAGACCGCAACGCTTCTCGACCAACATCTGACGCTGGGATGGGCGGGATCGCGCACGGCGCCGCCACGCCAGAAAACCCTGCAGGCCACGCTCGACTGGAGCTTCGGGCTTCTCACCGAACTGGAGCGCACCGTACTTCGGCGGCTGGCGATATTCGTCGGACATTTCACGCTTGATGCCGCGCTGGAGGTGATCGCTACCCCAGTTCTGGATCGCCCCGTCGTCTTCGACGCGATCGATAGTCTCGTGGCCAAGTCGCTGCTCGCGACCCATCCCATCGGCGCGATGATGCGCTACCGGTTGCTGGATACGACACGAGCATATGCGCTTCAATGTCAGACCGAAGATGATCGGGCCGGACTGGCTGCGCGCCATGCGACATACTACCGGCGCTGGCTGGAACAGTTCGGACCCGATTGGCCGACCTTGTCGACCGGACCGGAACGGTTGCCCTACTTCGTGAGCATCAACAACGTCCGCGCAGCATTGGAATGGTGTTTTGGGGAGAACGGCGACGTGGACGTTGGCCTGAGGCTCGCGGCTGCCGCCGTGCCGGTTTTTCAGGTGATGTCACTCTTCCCCGAATGTCAGCGTTGGTCGGAGCGTGCGCTTCTCGCGTTGGACGACGCTTCTCGTGGCAGCGTCGAGGAAATGCACCTTCAAGCCGGCCTCGGAATTTCCCGCATGTATCTGCATGGCGGCCGCGATACCTCGCAATTGGCTCTCGGCCGAAGTCTGGAAATCGCTGAAAAACGTGGCAATGCGCTCGATCAGTTACGAATATTGGGCCCGCTGAACATGTTCAATCTGCGCACCGGGGACTTCAACGCTGCCCTTCACTATGCGAGGCGTTGTTCTGAAATCGCCTCGACCATGGAGGATTCTGCGACTGTTGAATTGGGTCATTTCTTTTTGGGCAATTCGCTGCATTTCACAGGTGATCTCGACAACGCGCGTATGGAACTGGAGGCGGCAGCGAGGAGCGAACCACGGCCACAGCGAACTCCGGCGAGCTATGTCGGATTTGAAGGACGGCACTTGGCCGGCGGGATCCTCGCAAGAAACCTGTGGCTACAGGGTTTTCCGGCGCAAGCCGACACCCGTGCACGCCAGGCAATCAGAGATGCGGCAGAAGTGGATCATTCCTTGACGCTGTGCATCGCATTGCTCGGGGGGATTGCTGTCTTCCTCTGGCGCGATGACCTACCGAGCGCTGAGGAGCACATCGAATGGCTGATCTCGCGCGCAGGACTGGACTTCCTGTCGCCGTACGTTTTTGTCGCTCGAGGTTTCGAAGCGGAAGTGGCAATACGCCGGGGCGACGTGAAGCCTGGGATTGAGACTTTGCGACGATGTATCGAAAAACTCCATGCGGCCACTTACGAGGTGTTCACGACCATGCTGGAAATCTCGCTCGTCAAGGGATTGGCGGCGATCGGCCAGTTCGAGGAAGGCATGATGAGGGTGGACAGTACAATCGAACTCGTCGGAAAGAACGGGGACCTCTGCTACTTGCCGGAACTACTGCGGATCAGAGCGAACCTGCTTTTGTCGATGCTGCCTTCTCTGGCCGATGACGCCGAGGCATGTTTTATGCGGTCACTTGAGTTAAGTCGAAATATGGGCGCACGCGCATGGGAATTGCGAACGGCCACAGATCTCGCGGCGTTCTGGGCCAGAGAGGGGCGTTCGCGCGACGCGCGAGCACTGTTGCAGCCAGTGTTCGAGCAATTTGACGAAGGGGGGGATACGGTAGATATGAAGGCTGCCGAACTCCTGTTGGCAACGCTGCATTGAGCCCGATACCGTTGAAAAACTCGTCATTACTGGCGCTTGCTTCCCAGGGCATTCCGCAACGGGAAATCTGCCGTGTCCTCGCTATCGACGGAAAGACACTGCGCAAGCACTTTCGGGATGAGCTTGACCGGGGTTCCGCGAAGTTCGAAGCCGCGCTTGTTGGGCATCTACTCCGTCTTGCCGGTGGCAGCGGCGGCGTCGCCGTCAAGGCAATCCCCTTCGCGCTCCGGGCGCGGTTCGGCTGGTCGGAATATGCGCCGCCACGCAGCCGCGCAGCACCGCGCTAAAAGCGCCGACCTAACGCTTTTGGATAGCTTTTCGCCAATGTGCCCGCGCGGTTACGATCTTGGCGCGCGGGGGGGGGTGGAGAGGGGCATGGACAATCCGCAAAAGAGGTGGGTGCTTTTCACGGCACCTGGACTGTTTATTGGAGCGCTCGCGGTGGGTGCTGCGGGCGGCATGACCCTATACGACCGCGAGGTTCTTGCCCTGATCGAGAAGCCTTTCCTTCTGGTCCTAATCGCGGTCCTGTTTGTCGGCGTCTTCGCGGGGATGGCCGTAGAGCAGTTCCTTTCCAAGATGCGAAGGCAGGCATGGCGGGCAAAGAACCACTCACGCTGGGAGGAAAAACGTGGGGCGAGGATCGCCACCGGGCCATGGTCTCCGATGCTTGTACCGGAGTCGCCGAAAAAACCCGATGCTGCTGACCAGTTGCGCATTGTTATGGGCGCGAACTTTACGATTCAGTCGCTTCTCAACAAGAGTGAAGCACGCGTATTCAAGGAACTTGACCGCATCGTCATTGGCTGCAACCCGTCGTGGCAGGTGATGGCACAGGTTTCGTTAGGCGAAATCCTCCGCAGCAAGGATTCGGACGCGTACCGTTGCATTAACTCGAAACGGGTCGACTTGCTGCTGGTGGACGGCGATTGCCAGCCACGGCATGCAATTGAATATCAGGGCGGAGCGCATCATCAGGGGGCCGCAGCCGCACGCGATGCGGTCAAGAAAGAAGCGCTACGACGCGCAGGGATCGGCTATTACGAGGTCGTGGCTGGCCATACTACTCCGGCGGAGCTTAGGCGATTGGTCGAGAAGCTAGTAGACAGGCCGGGCACGCCCGAATAGCGCCGTCGCCCATCGAGCACAGACCGACGCGCTGGAAATCGAGGCGATGGCCAAGAGGCGGCTCGCCGACGAATACGACGCCGCGCAAGAGCGGGGCGAGGTCGCGGCAAACGGCCAACGCGGAAAGCCGTTCCCAATGAGAACGGCTCTAGCCGGGCCACCGCCGCCGACATTTGCCTATCCCGCAAGGATGTCCACGAAGCCCGGATTATCCGCGATGCGGAGCAGGCTGATCCTGGCACTCATCGGCGGGGAAATCGCCGTCCGACGGGAATGACACCTCCTTTTAGGCGAGTTGACGGTGGCCCGGATTGCACTTTTTCTACAGCAACCAAGCATTGCAGCAGGACAGTGATCGTTTGAGCAAACTCGCGAAGTACAAACACATACGCAAGCGACGCGCATTTGAGCTTCAGGGCGGGCAATGCGGTATTTGCGGAACGGCTATGGTATTTCCGGGATTGCATAACAAGGATCGCAAACGCAGAAAGTTTCAGAGGGTCGACAACTTGGCCACATGGGTTTGTTGCCGTCGAAAAAAGTTGCAGATGTTTCCGGAGAGGGTGCGGAGGAGACGGAAATGATTTTCGCGGCGAGAGCTATGCGCGCGTGAAACGTCCCTAAATTGAACCGCATCCTGTGTAACATGCTCCACTGGCAGCCCGCCATGGGGAGAAGCAAAGGTTCCTGTTTTGGCGATGAACTGGCCACACAGTCAGCCATTCCCGTCCGCGGCGACTTACCGGGGGAGTGGAAAGGGCCGACTTTCCCCGAGGTTTTCCCCCAAGGCCATCTTTCCATCAGATTGTTTCGTATTCGAAACGATAATGATTTGATTTTATTGAAAAATGGTGGGTGATGTAGGGTTCGAACCTACGACCCGCTGATTAAGAGTCAGCTGCTCTACCAACTGAGCTAATCACCCGCCAGAACCGCTGTTTTGCGGTATCCAGAACCGCGTTGCTGCGGTCTGATGGGGCGTATAATGGCGTTCGCCGGGCTTGTCTAGTTCTCCCGGCGATTTTCTTTCGGATTTCTCGAAAAAATGTGTGTGGCCCGTTTAAGGCCTGTTTTTCAAAGATAAAGTTCGCCGGCAGCAATCTTCACCGCTTGTCCGCCAATCCGGGCCGTGGCGATTTCGCCACCGGAGACGTCGATGTGAAGATGCAGCAGCGACGGGCGCCCCATCTCGACGCCCTGCTCGATCAGGAACGGATGATGCCCGTCGATCAGTTGATCGAAATGGTGGATCGCGCCGGAAATGGCGGCGACCGCCGCGCCGGTCGCCGGGTCTTCGCCGATGCCCATCGCCGGTGTAAACATGCGGGCGTGGAAGCGGGCGATGTGATTGACGCCGCCGCGACAGTAGAGATAGGCGTTGGCAAGCCGCCCCTCCGCCATGGGGGTAATCTGCTCCCAGAGTGCCGCATCGAACTCCACGGCGCCTGCCGCGCCCACGTCGTGAACGGGGATCATCACGAAGGGCACGCCGGCGCTCCAGAACGAAGGCACATGGTTTTCGAACCCGATCTGCGATACCTTCAGGCTGAACGCATCGGCAATCGCCTGCCTGTCGAATTTGGCGTCGAATTGCATCGACTTCCGCGGTACATCAAATTCGGCGAACGTGGCCGACCCCGCCCTGCGCCGCACGGCACAGCGCACCGGACCGACGTTTTCTTCAAGCATCTGGACCAGGTCATACTCTTCGTCTTCAGAAGCCCGCGCAGCCTCGGCCAGGGCAATCGCCGCACCGACCGTCGGATGACCCGCGAACGGCAATTCGTAGCCGGGCGTGAAAATCCGCAGCCGTGCCGCATGTGCCGGGTTTTCGGGCGGCTGCACGAAAACGGTTTCCGACAGGTTGAATTCGCCGGCAATCGCCTGCATCGTCGCATCGCTCAGGCCATCACCGTCAAAAACGACGGCGAGCGGGTTTCCCTGCAGCCTGTTGGCGGTGAAAACGTCGTAGATTGCATAGCGACGCGCCACGATGGTCTCCCTCTCTGTTTCCCTCTGCCAGACGTTGCACGACAGGCAATCGGCGGCAAGCGCAAAAGCATCAGCGTGTATTCTTGAAAACCCAATCCAGGATCGGCGGCATGAACGGCAGATAGAGATGCTGCCCCGGGTCGGCGGTGCGGATGGCAAGCGCCTCGTCGATTTCCGGCTCCGGATCCTCGGCGATATGCGCGCCGATGCGTTCGATCATTTGATCTGCCGTTTCGGCGAAACGATAGCTACGGAAAACCGTCACGACACCCCTGTCATGCAGCGCATGAATTCCCGACACGTTCTGTGCGTCGGACAGTTTTACGCCGGTCTCTTCAAGCACTTCGCGCGCCATGTTGCCGTCGAGATCGCAGATCCCGTCACGAACATCCTCCGGATCCATGGATCCCGCCGCACAATAGACGCGACCGGGATTGGAGGTGTGCTGCCCCATGCGAATGGCAATCACGGCGCCATCGGATGAAACCATCACCGGCAGGCCGAACAGGTGGACTGCGGAGGCGACAGGACGGGTCTTTCGCCACATCAGGAAAGCCGAGAACGGCACGACATGGCTTTCTCCCGAAATCACGCCGTCACGAATCTGGATCGCCCGCGGCAACATCATCCGGCCATCGTACAGGGCGGGATTCGCCGCAAATTCCTCAACCCAGTTTGCCGCGATTTGTGCCTGCTCGGAGAGACAATAGGGATGCGGCCCGTCCTTCACGCGCAGCTCGATGCGGGCAACGGGAAAGATTACCCGTTCTTGCGGCCATTCGGCCATATTGCTGGTCAGTTGCGCGACAGGATTATGCATGGGACGTTTCACACGTTGAGGGAGATGACGACGGGGCAATGATCGGAGGCTTTCGGCCGGTCCCAGCCTGTCCTCGGGTAGCGCTCGACCTCCTGCCCCTTCGGGAAGATCGTGCGATAAGGCTGGCCGCCGCGGATGATCTCCGGAACACTTGCCGGGTTGCGTTCGGCCAGTGCCGGAGACAACCAGATATAATCAAGCTGGCAAAGATGCCGCTCTTCCGGTCCGCGGCTGTGAAACAGCGTCCAGCGGTCAAGTTCCGGACGGCGGCGCATGGTGTTTTCGGCAAAGCCATCGCGGCTCAGGATATCCAGTGCACTCACCGCCTCCCGTTGCGGCACGAAACTGTAGCCGTTGCGCCGGTCGCCCAGAACGTCGACGCGCTCCTGATAGTCGTTCATATCGCCACAGATGGCGAACATCTTGCCCGCCATCTTGTCTGCGCCAAACCGGTCTTCAATGATGCGGCGCACCGCCGCCGCCTCGGCGGCTCTGACCGGCATCGTCGCTGTGCGCCCGTCAAGACCTTCGCGCGCCGGACCCATCGATTTGAAATGCACCACAAAAAGCGTGAAGGGCCGGCCGCCGATGCGGAAATCGAGTTCCAGGCAATCCCGCTTGAAGATGCGGTCGCCTGGCACGTTGGTCGCAGCCAGCGCATCGTTGAACAGGTCGAAATCGGCATAGGTGACGCCGGCATGGGACTTGACGTCGACACATTCGATCTTCTGCCCGTCGCGGGTTTCCTCGCGCACCAGCACCGCCACATCGATGCCGCGACTGTCATTACCCTCGATCAGATATTTCTGTCGATAACCATTGCCGACCATGCGGAAGAGATAGCCATATTCGAACGCCTGCAGCGCCGCCATGTTGTCGGCCTCCTGCAGGCAGAGGATATCTGCGTCGCAATCGGCGATCGCCAGTGCCGACATTTGCCGCACATCATCGGTATGCGCGATGGTGCGGGCTTCTTCCAGCCGCTGGTATTCGGCCTCGCTCTTCACATCGAAAAGGCGGAGCACACGATCCTGTTTGAGGTGATTGCGAAAGCCCGAGAAATCAAACCTGCTCATCAGGTTTTCGATATTGAAGGTGGCAAGACGTAGGGACATCAGCAGGTTCCGAATGCAGTCGCGCCGACTTTAGACAATCACCAGCAAAAGTCGAAGGCCTTTCTCCGCGCCGCCACCCGGTTCCACAACCGGCTGCTTTGCGACCAAAATTGGGGCGATCACGCCCAGACGAATAATCGATCTTGATGAGCCGTTTCTCATGCGCAAGATCGATCGTAAGGGCGCAAAGAGCGCGGTTGAGGGGAGTGGGAATGTCAAATTCGAAACGGATCATGAAATCTGCGCTGGTGGCGGTGGCTCTTCTCGGCGTCAGCGCGGCGGCGGCTCATGCCGACAGCTTCGGGGCGATCTCGCTTTCGCCCGCGACCGGGGCGACTGGCTGGTCGCACGACTACAGTTCGCGCTGGGAGGCCGAGGACGTGGCGCAATCCCACTGCTATAAAAATGCTGGCGATTGCCGCGTCGCCATCTGGTTCAAGAACGGCTGCGGCGCGGTGGCACGTGGACCGGACGGATGGGGCGCCGACTGGGCGGCAGGCAGCAGGCAAGCGCAACGCGCGGCTCTGGCAGCCTGCTCCAACCATTCCTACGACTGCCAGGTGATCCGTTGGCAATGTTCCGGCGGATATTGACCAGGGCTTCCGCGAGCTCAAAGCAGCCATCCCTGGCGGATTACGAACGGCCGTAGAACACCGCATGCCATGGCAGTCTTGGAATAGGCCCTGAGGCTTTGTCCGCCCGCCGTGCGCAGCGACAGCGAAAACCGCTCGCCCTCGAAAACGCAGGAACTCACCTGCAGCATGATCCCTTGCGGATCGGCGACGACATGTTCCGGACGTACCAGCATGGGGCGGCTGGGGCCTTCGGTCTGCCGGAAGGCCGCCTCGATCGCCGGCCAGGGTACCAGGCGCGGGCCATGGTCGGCCAGCGCCAGATCGAGGATGGCCCCCTGCCCGACCAGACCGCCGACGATCCGTCCTTCGGGCCGAGCATAAATCTCTTCCGGCGGCGCTACCTGCATCAGCCTGCCCTCGGACATCACGGCAATATCCGTTGCCAGCGCCATCGCCTCGCCTTGGTCATGCGTCACATAGATCATCGTGGCGCCGGAGCGAGCATGGAATTCGCGAAACGTCTCCTCCATCGCCGATTTCAGATGACGGTCGAGATTGGCCAGCGGCTCGTCGAGGAGAACCACGTCGGGTGACGTCACCAAACAGCGGGCAAGCGCCACCCGCTGCCTCTGACCACCGGAAAGATCGGACGGACGCCGGGCGGCAAATTCCTCCAGACGGACGACGGCAAGCGCATCCCGGACGCGGCTCTCCCATGCAGCACCGGCAACGCCACGCACTTTCAGCGGATAACCGACATTCTGCGCCACGGTCATATGCGGCCAGAGCGCGTAGGACTGGAACACCATCGCCATGTTGCGCTTTTCCGGTGGCAGCGAGCCACTGCCATCCGCAAGCGTCCGCTCGCCAAGCATGATCGAACCATCGGTCGGTTGCTCGAAACCCGCGATCATGCGCAGGACCGTCGTCTTGCCGCATCCCGATGGCCCGAGCAGTGCGAGAAAGCCGCCTTCGCGCACAGTCAACGACACATCCGACACGGCGGGCCGGCCGGTGCCGAAATCCTTGCTGAGATGATTGAGGATCAGTTGCGCCATGGCAGCACGCCTCTCGGAAGGTGTTTCGCCAGCATTTCAAGCAAAAGCATCAACAGGATCACCATGACGACGACGAGGACCGACAGCGCCGAGGCAAGATCAGAGCTGCCGCTGTCGTCGAGATTGAAAATCGCCACCCCGAGCGTCTGCGTGCCCGCCGACCAGAGCAGCGCCGAGACGGTCAGCTCGCTGCAGGCGATCAGGAAAACGAGGATAACGGACGCGCCGGCCGCCGGTGCGATCAGGGGCACGAGAATATCGCGCATACGGCGACTAAAGCCTGCTCCGGAAAGCCGGGCGGCCTCCTCAAGCGATGGATCGAGTTGCAGGAAAGCGCTTGCGACCGGCTTCAAACTGACGGCGAAGAAGCTGGAGAAATAGGCGATCAGGATGATCCAGATCGTTCCATAGATCGAAACGTTCAGCAGCGGCAGAGGTGCTGCGAACAACAGGATGAAGGCGACGGCCAGCACGATGCCCGGCAGCGCATAGGGAACTTCGATCAGGCCGGTGATGACATTCGCCAGCTTTCCCGGACGGCGGGCAAGAAGATAGGCCGTCAGCACTGTAAACAGCAGCAGCCCGCACGCCGTTGTCCCAGCCAGAAAGAGTGAATTGGCAAATGCCGTCAGCGTGACGGATTGGCGGAAGAGGATTTCGCGGTAGGCATCGAGCGACACCGTCTGGAAATTCAGCGGCACGCCATAGGCGGGCACGAGGGAACTCGCGACAAGTGCCGCCAGCGGCGCGACGAGGACGAAGAAAAGCACGAGGCAGAATCCGGCCTCTGCTGCCAAGCGGAACGACCCGAGCGAGAAGGCTGCGTTTTTGCCCGAAAGGCCGATGATCCGGTAATCCCTGCCCTTCAGCGCCCATTGCTGGGCTGTCAGGCCGAGGCCGGCGATCACGGCGATCACCATGGAAAGCTGAGACATCTCCGCGAAAGTGCCGGCGCCGAAGCTGGAGAGGCGACTGTAGATCAGCGTCGGCAACACGAAGATCGACGCGGGGATACCAAGAATGGCCGGAATGCCGAAGTTGCCGACACCCGAGACAAAGGCAATCGCAGCGCCCGCGATCAGACCTGGCACGGCAAGCGGCAGAATAATGTCGCGAAACACCCGCGACGGTGACGCGCCTGCCAGACGCGCCGCCTCGACGCCATCGCGCGGCAGGGAGGCAAGTCCAGCTTTCAGCGCCAGAAAAACCAGCGGTGCATGCTGGACGCCGAGCAGAAGCACGATCCCGCCCAGCGAATAGAGCGGCTGCGGGCTGCCGAGCGGCGGGGCGAGCCCAAGCGCCTTCAACAGCGGGCTGGCCGGCCCCGACATCTGCACCCAGGCAAGTGCCGTCACCTGCGGCGGGATCATCATCGGCAGGACGAAGGCGAAACTGAAAACGCCCTTCCCGCGAAAGTCGGTAAGCGTGACGAAAAAAGCGAAGGTAGCACCCAGCAGTACCGAAATCACCATACCGCCGACGGATGTCGTCAGCGTGTTGCGGATGGCGGCCCAGGTCGCAGGCTCCGTGAACAGGCCGGTCGCCTTACCCTCGAGAGAAAAGCGCAGCCCGGCATAGAGCAGACGCGCCAGCGGCAGACCACTCAAAAGGCAGACCACGACAACAACGAGAGGAAGCAGCCAGACCGGCTGGCTACTTCCTCGAGCGGAAAGTTTGGGCATAGAAACCGATCAGTTGGTGCCGAAGATGCCGGAGAAGGTCTTCAGGTCTGCGTCGGAATTCTTGACGGCAGCGGCCGCATCGATCGGCAGGACCTTGATGCTATCCCGGGCCGGAAAACCTTCCGGAAGGGCAACGCCGGTGCGCGCCGGGATGTAGCCGAGCTTGACGGAAACCTGCTGGCCCTGTTCCGACAGCAAGAAGTCGACGAACTTCTTGGCGGCATCAACGTTCTTCGCAGTCTTCAGGATGGCGACCGGCTCGGTCACCGCGCTGACCCCCTCGGCCGGAAAGACGAACTCGACCGGCGCGCCCTTGGCCTTCTCGCGGATCGCCATGAAATCAACGACCATGCCATAGGCCTTCTCGCCGGTCGCGACCGCCTTCAGCACACCGCCATTGCCGCCGGCAGCCGTTGCGCCATTCTCGGCGAGCGATTTGTAGTAGTCCCAGCCGAAGCCGTCGATACCGGTCAGCGTCTGGGCATGGATCAGGGCGGCGCCCGACGTCATCGGGCTCGGCATGGTCATCAGACCCTTGGCTTCCGGCTTGGCTAGGTCCTTCCAACCGACCGGCTTCATCGAGGCGGAGGTGTTGTAGATGATGCCGGTGGTGATCATCTTGGTGGAGTAATAGGCGCCATCGGCGTCATAGAGCGCGGCGTCATAGTTTGCAGCTTCCGGCGACTTGTAGGCGAGAAGCTGGCCGGCTTCTTTCATGCGCTGCAACGTCACCGTGTCGGCAATCAGAAGCACGTCGGCAACCGGATTGCCGGCTTCGATCTCGGCCATCAGCTTGGCCATGATTTTGGTAGTGCCATCGCGCACCCACTCAACGTCCACGCCCGGATTGGCGGCCTTGAAGGCGTCGACTGTCGCCTGCGCGTCTTCGTTCGGCTGGCTGGTGTAGAGAACCAGTTTTTCGGCATGTGCCGAAACGGCAACCAGGCTGGCGGCAACGAGCGCGGTGAACGCGCAAAGCAACTTCTTCATCGGTTTGATCCTTCGTGAATAGGTGGACCGATGGATAGTGAAGGCATTTGACACGCATGTGACATCCGCGGCCGCCACAGCCTGCCGCAAGGCTCTTCTGGATAGATAGCCGACTGAGCTGGTGAACATATCTGGGTGGATTCGCTTTCAGCGACCTAAACCTGTTGAATATATTAGAGATATCTGCGATGCGGGTGCCACGCTGCGTATCGCAGATCAGGGGGAATCGATGAGCAAGGGTACGGCATGGGGCGCACGGCTGCGCTATGAGTTCGACAAGAGCATGGCTGCGGGACCGATCGCGCTGATCGGCTGGCTGACTGTCATTTCACTCATCGTCATCATCGTCGCCGGCGCCTTTCTGGCCATCACCAAGATCGCGCCGGAAGGCGGCGAGCCCGTCAGCTTCATCGAAGGCACATGGGAATCCCTGATGCGGACATTCGATGCGGGCACGATGGGCGGCGACACCGGTTGGGGATTTCGCGGGGTGTCGCTGTTCGTCACAGTTGCTGGCATCTTCGTCTTCTCGGCCTTGATCGGCGTGCTCAGTTCCGGCCTTGAAAACAAGCTTGATGAACTGCGCAAGGGCCGTTCCCAGGTGCTGGAAAACGACCATACGATCATCCTCAACTGGTCCCCCTCGATCTTCGACGTCATTTCCGAACTGGTCATCGCCAATACCAGCCGCAAGAAACCACGCATCGTCATCATGGCCAACAAGGACAAGGTGGAGATGGAGGACGAGATCGCCACCAAGGTGGCTGACCTGCGCAACACCAAGATCATCTGCCGCAGCGGCGATCCGACCGACCTTTACGATCTTAACATCGTCAACCCGCAGACCTCCCGTTCCGTTATCGTGTTGTCGCCGGAAGGCGACGATCCGGATTCGCAGGTGATCAAGAGCGTTCTGGCGCTGGTCAATGATCCAAACCGGCGGACAAAACCCTACCAGATCGCCGCTGAAATCCGCGACAGCAAGAATGCAGACGTCGCCCGTATCGTCGGCGGCAATGAACTCCAGCTCATCCTTGCCGATGACCTAATTTCCCGCATCGTGGTGCACTCCAGCCGCCAGTCTGGCCTCAGCGCCGTCTATTCGGAGCTTCTCGATTTCGACGGTTGCGAGATCTACACGCTGGAGCAGCCCGACATCACGGGCAAAAGTTTCGCCGCTGCGGTTATGGCCTATGAGACCTCAACCCTGATCGGGCTGTGCGACGAAGAGGGCAAGGTCCACCTCAACCCAGCGCCGAGCCGTATCTTCAAGGAAGGCGAGCGTGCCATCATCATCTCGGAAGATGATGCCGCTATCAAGTCCGGCAACAACGAGATCCATATCGAGAAGGACGCCATCCTGCCCGTCGAAACACGCGATCAAGGCCCCGAGCGGACCCTGATCCTCGGCTGGAACCGGCGCGGACCGATCATCACATATGAACTTTCACGCTACGTAGCGCCCGGCTCGCTGCTGACGATCGCCGGCGATACACCCCAACTCGAGGGCGAAATCAACGCACTCAAGGTAGCCAACGGCAATATGTCGGTCGATTACCGCATCATCGACACGAGCAGCCGCGCCGAGCTCGATGCGCTCGATATTCCGAGCTACGATCACGTGCTTGTTCTCGGCTACAGCGACCATATGGCCCCCCAACCCGCCGACACCCGTACCCTGGTAACGTTGCTGCAACTGCGCAAGATCGCTGAATACGCGGGCCGCCATATCAGCGTCGTCAGCGAAATGACCGATGTGCGAAACCGGGAACTGGCGGAAGTCACTCGCGCCGACGATTTCGTCGTCAGCAACAAGCTGGTCAGCCTGATGCTGGCGCAGGCCTCCGAAAATGAACGGATGGCGGCCATTTTCGACGAACTTCTCGACGAGGATGGATCGGAAATCTACATGCGCCCGATCAGCGACTATGTCGCCATCGGCGAGCCGGTCACCTTCTACACGATCTGCCTTGCAGCACTCCGCCGCGGCGAAGTCGCCATCGGTTACCGCCGGCAACGCGACGACGATCCGGATCTGCGCAGGCTCGGCGGCGTCACCGTCAATCCGTCGAAATCGGAAAAGCAACTCTACAACACAACGGACCGCGTCATCGTGCTTGCGAAAGACTGAGCAGAGACGGCACAATCAGGGCGCGGTTATCCAGCCGCCCCTCTTTCCTTTTTGCTCTCCGCGACTAGCTTAGCCCAAGCTCCGCAATTCAAGCACATCGGGAAATCATCATGGAATATCGTCTTCTCGGCCGTTCCGGCCTCAAGGTTTCGACACTGACTGTGGGCACCATGACCTTCGGTGGCAAGGGCTGGGCTAAGACCGTCGGTGATCTCGGTGTCAATGAGGCCAAAAAACTTGTCGATATGTCTCTGGACGCCGGTGTCAACCTGATCGATACGGCGGACGTCTATTCGCAGGGCGTGTCCGAAGAAATCGTCGGCGAGATCATCGGCGGGAAGCACAAGAACGGCGTTCTGATCGCCACCAAGGCCAGATTCCCGATGGGCGACGGTCCGAACGATGCCGGCTCCTCCCGGCATCACTTGATCCGCGCCTGCGAGGCCAGCCTGAAGCGCCTGAAGACCGATGTCATCGATCTCTATCAGCTGCATGAATGGGACGGCCAGACGCCGCTGGAGGAGACCATGGAAGCGCTCGACATGCTCGTGCGCCAGGGCAAGGTGCGCTATATCGGCTGCTCGAATTTCTCCGGGTGGCATATCATGAAGGCGCTTGGCGTCAGCGCCACCGAGCATCGCCAGCGCTTCATCAGCCAGCAGATTCACTACTCGCTGGAATCGCGCGACGCTGAATATGAGCTGCTGCCCGTGTCGATCGACCAGGGGCTTGGCGTGTTGGTCTGGAGCCCGCTGGCCGGCGGTCTTCTCTCCGGCAAGCACCGCCGCGACAAGACTGCGGAAGGCTCGCGGCAACTAGCCGGCTGGGATGAGCCGCCAATCCGTGACGAGGACCGGCTTTGGAACATCGTCGACACCCTTGTGGATATTGCCGAAAACCGTAATGTCTCTGCCGCGCAGGTGGCGCTCGCTTGGCTGATCGGTCGCAAGGCCGTTACCTCCGTCATCATCGGCGGTCGCACCAAAGCGCAGTTCAAGGACAACCTCGCCAGCGCGGAGCTGATCCTGACCGCAGAAGAACGCCAGCGGCTCGACGAGGTCAGCGCGCCGCCAATTCTCTACCCCTACTGGCACCAGGTCCGCACAGCCAAGGACCGGCTGGGAGAAGCGGATCTGTCACTGCTTGGACCGCATACGTAAGCCCCTTGCAAGCAACCGCCCGTTTCAAATGGTCGTCAGCAACAAACTCGTTTCCGATTTCGACACACCGTCCATTGCCCGGATATGGCGCAGCACGCGGTCGAATTCGGCAAGGTTTTCCGTCTGGATTTCGGCAACGAGATCCCAGGCGCCGTTAGTCGTGTGTAGCGCGCGGATTTCGGGAATTCCTCGCAGCGTCTTGATCGCCGCGAGGGTCTTCTGACCGGTGATCTCGATCAGCATGACGGCGCGTACCGCGTGCGGATCCTCGGCCGCCGTGATGCGCACGGTGAAGCCCGCAATGATGCCGTCGGCGGTGAGCCGGTCGATCCTGTTCTGGACCGTGCCGCGCGATATTTTCAATTGCTCGGCCAGTTTCGAAATTGAGGCGCGGCCATCAATTCTAAGGATCGCAAGCAAACGGCGGTCGGTACTGTCCATGAGATTCTACCTCTATCATTATGCCAACATACCCTGACATTTTGATAAATACATCAAGCAAATTTCCATAATTTTGCCATTTCGCTTCATTGAGTGACCCGCTAGAGTTTGTCAGCCTCATAACGGAGGCCACCCGAATCTCCAGAGGATCGCTCACATGCCGTCTGCCGACCGCCCATCCATCCGCAATTCGCTGTCGCGCGCAGGCGAACTCTCCATCGAAATGACCCGCTGGCCGAGTGTCACGGAAAGCGACGGTGAAGCCGCTTTCTCCGGTCGCCTGATGGAACTGCTCGGCGGCACGCCATACTTCCGGCAGCATCCTGAAAACCTGCTGGCGCTGGATAGCCACGGCAATCCGGCCCGGCAGAACGTGCTGGCGCTGGTGCGTGGCAAGGGTCGACGATGCCTGGTGATGGCGGGCCATTTCGATACCGTCTCCATCGCCAATTACGGTTCGCTGGCATCGCTCGCCTGTGAGCCGGAAGAGCTGACAAAGGCACTGATCGATGAACTGGCGGCCAAGCACCGCGCGCCAGCCGAAGACAAGGCGCTCGATGATCTCATGAGCGGCGATTTCCTGGCCGGTCGGGGCCTACTCGACATGAAGAGTGGCCTTGCGGCCGGCATCGCCGCCCTGGAGCGTTTCGCCGAGCTCGACGAACCGCCCGGCAACCTCCTGTTCGTCGCCACGCCGGATGAAGAGAACCGTTCGCGCGGCATGCGCTCCCTGCGCGACGCCCTGCCCGCGATCGCCAAAAAATTCGACCTCGATATCATCGGCGGCATCAATCTCGATGCCAGCGGCGATGACGGCGACGGCGAGGAAGGTCGGGCCGTCTATCTCGGCTCAGTCGGCAAGTTCTCGCCGTTCGCCTTCATCGCCGGCCGCCCCACCCATGCCGGCTATGCCTTCGACGGCATCAGCGCCCATCTGATCGGCGCCGAGATCATGCGCGCCATGGAGATGAATAGTGCACTCTGCGACAAAGCGCATGGCGAAATCTCGCCGGCGCCGGTTTGCCTGGAGGCGAAAGATGTGCGCCACGGCTACGAGGTAACGACGCCGGCCCACGTCTGGCTGTCGTTCAACTGGCTGACGCACCGGCGCTCACCGGAAGACGTTCTCACCGAGTTTCGCGCGCTTGCCGCGACCGCCATGCGCACGGCACTCGATACGCAGATGCAGAATGCAAAGGCGTTCTTCGAGCGTCAGGGCTCAGGTCGTGCGGAAGCCCATGAGGGGCAGGTTCTCACCTACGCCGAATTGCACGAGCTTGCCGTCTCCCATGGCGGACAGGCCGCGACTGAGCGGCTGAAGGCGCTCGATCAGTCCTTGTCTGGCGGCGAAGACCCGCTGTTGATCACCCGCCAAATCGTCGCCGCAACGCTTGCCGAGGCAGGACTTGAAGGCCCTCTGGTCGTTGTTGGATTCTCGACCCTGCACTATCCGCGCGTTCACCTGGACAGCGCCGGAGCTTCGGGCAGGAACTTCGAACGGAACATGATGTCGGCTGCCAACACATGCGCGAAACGGCATCGCACGCGCATCAAGACAAAGCAGTTCTTTGCCGGCATTTCGGATATGAGCTTCTTCGGACATCGCCCGGCGGCGGGACAGACGCAGCTTCTGTCCGACAACACCCCCTGCTCGGCCTTCGTCGACAAGACACCGGACGGACTTCTGTCCTATCCGGTGGTCAATATCGGTCCATGGGGGCGCGACTACCATCAGAAATGGGAGCGCGTCCACATGCCCTACGCCTTCGAGGTGTTGCCGGATGTGATCTACGAGGCGGCTCTCGCCTGCCTCGTAGATAAAGACTAGGCGGCAATCGCCGCCTCTTCGCCAATCAGGCGGCCGAGACGGGAGATACCCTCCTCGATCATCGCTTCATCCGCGCAGGAGAAGCTGACGCGAAGTGTGTTGGCGCCGGAACCGTCGGCGAAGAAGGCCTTGCCCGGCACGAAGGCGACCTTTGCCGACACCAGCGATTTTGCCAGCAACTCGGCACCGTCCATGCCTGCCGGCAAGGTCAGCCAGACGAACATGCCGCCTTCCGGCGCCTTCCAGCTGACGCCGTCCGGCATGTATTTGGTCAGCGCCTTCAGCATCGCATCGCGCCGCTTGCTGTAGACAGCGCGGATCTTGTTCACCTGCGCGTCAAAACCACGCTCGGCGACATGGCAGATGGCCATCTGGTTGATGGTTGAGGAATGCAGGTCGGCCGCCTGCTTCATCAGGACCAGCTTGCGGATAACAGTGTTCGACGCGCAGACCCAACCGACGCGAAGACCGGGCGCCAGCGTCTTGGAGAAACTGCCGCAATAGATCGTGCGGGTTTCGTTGATCGAGCCCTTGCGGGCGATCTCGAGCGACAGGATCGGCGGCACGGCTTGCCCGTCGTAGCGCAGGGACTGATAGGCAGCGTCCTCGATAAGGGCAATGTCGAGTTCCTCGGCGAGGTCGAGGACCTTTTCGCGCGCGGCGAGGTCCAGCGTTTCACCGGTCGGGTTGGCAAATTCGGCCGACATATAGGCGAACTTCACCCGGCCACCGGCTTCCGTCGCGGCATCGCGATATGCCTGTGGCGTACGGTTGCCGGACGGCGACAGCTGGTCGTAGGACGGCTCATAGGCATTGAACGCCTGCAGTGCACCAAGATAGGTCGGCCAGGTCACCAGTGCCGTGTCGTTCGGCGACAGGAACAGCTTGCCGAGATAATCCAGCGCCTGCTGCGAGCCTGAGGTGATCAGGATGTTTTCCGGTTCGCACGCGATGCCGATGTCGCCCATGCGGCTGGCAAGCCACTGGCGCAGCGGCAGATAGCCTTCGCTAACGGAATATTGAAGGGCTGCGCTGACCGTCGGTCCACCGAAGATGTCGGCATAGGCGGTCTTGAATTCTTCATCCGGAAACAGCGCCGGGTCCGGAATGCCGCCGGCAAACGAGATGATGTCCGGCCGGTCCAGCAGTTTCAGCAGTTCACGGATTTCCGAGGCGCGCATCCGTGAAGACCGCGTCGCGAAGATATTTTCCCAATCCAGCATGGAAGTTTCCTCAGATTATACTTTTTTCGGAGCACATCACGCTCCGCTTATTAAGTCAACAATGCTGACCTATATTTTGGCGAGCAACCGCATTTTATGCGTCAATTCGTGGCTTTCAACGACTGCAGGCGTTTGATGACCGCCTCGCCCAAACTATTCTCCGCGTAGCGCGCAAGCAACTGCTTACCCTGCGCCAACGTGATATCCGCGTCGGAGTGCCCCCGACGCAACCAAATTCCGTCGAGCATTGCAGCAAATCCTAGAACGAAGGGGGCGATCTCCTCCGTCCTCAAGACCGGTTTGAGTGCTGAAGCAAGATTGGAGTGAAGCCGCCGGTAGAACAGCCGCTGCAGCCGCGCGTAACGCTCGTTATGCGCTGCCTCGGCATAGAAGGAGACCCAGGCATTGGCGGTATTGCGATCGAAACGAGTCTCCGGGAAATTGCCGTCGATGACCGCGATGATCCGATCCCAGCGGGTGCGCGCGTCGCGCAACCGCACCACCACCTCATCCATCAGGATGCGGTTGGCATGACGAACCATTTCGAACAGAACCTCGTCCTTGTCCTTGAAATAATAGGTGAGAATCCCCTGCGACATGCCCGCCTCATTGCATATCCGCGTGGTCGTCAGGCCCTTCAATCCATCCCTGATGAAAATCCGGTGCGCCGCCTCGATCAGTTCGATCCGGCGGATTTCCTCGATGCGTTTCTTCTGCTTTTTCGGTTGTGCGCTCATATGTTTTTAATAGCTGGAAATTTTTTGTACGCTCTAACAAATTTTTATTTTGACAAAAAATTTCGATTGCCTATCGTTTCCTCAATATCAAAAAAGGGGAATGGATATGAACGCATGCAAGCTTGCCCTCGCCGCGCTCGGCGTGACCCTGTTGCCTCTCGCAGCCAATGCCGCCGACGCAGAATCCTGTCGCGCGGTGCGCATGTCGGATCTCGGCTGGACGGATATTTCGCTCACCAACACAACAGCGGCCGTGATACTCGAAACGCTCGGCTACCAGCCGACGCAAACCCTGCTTGGCCTCAACGTCACCTACGAAATGCTCAAGAGCAAGCAGCTTGACATCTTCCTCGGTAACTGGCGCCCGGTTCAGGACGAGCAGTTCAAGGCCTATTTCGACGACAAGTCGGTGGAACCGCTGGCGGTCAATCTGGAAGGCGCCAAATTCACCCTTGCCGTGCCGAAATACGTCGCCGATGCCGGCGTCAAGTCCTATGACGATCTCGCCGCTCATGCGGACAAGTTCGAGAAGAAGATCTACGGCATCGAACCGGGATCGAACCAGCCATTGCTCGAGATGATCACCGCCGGCAACCATAAGCTCACCGGCTGGGAAGTCGTGGAGTCCAGCGAAGCGGCGATGCTGATGCAAGTCGCCAAAACCACAAAGTCCAAAGACTGGGTCGTGTTCCTCGGCTGGGAACCCCACCCGATGAACCTGATGTACGACCTCACCTATCTCTCCGGTGGCGACAAGGAATACGGCCCGAATTTCGGCGGCGCGACGGTGCGCACGATCGCCCGCGGCGGCTATGCCGCTGAATGCCCGAATGCAACCAAGCTGTTCAGTAACCTGGTTTTCGACCTGAAGTATGAAAACATCGGCATGGACATGATTTCGAACAAGGGGCTGTCGGCCGAAGACGCCGCCAAACAGATGATGAAGGACAATCCGGAAAAGCTGAACGCCTGGCTTGCCGGCGTCACCACTTTCGACGGCTCACCTGCTCTTCCGGTGGTTCAGGCCGCGCTGGGGCTCAAGCCGTGAGCTTCATTCAGGATTTCATGAACGCGGCGGTGCTCGAGACCTATGACGCACCGCTGCAACAGCGCAAAGTGCCCGTACCCAAACCCGGCCCCGGCCAAATCCTTGTCAAGCTGAAAGCCTGCGGCGTCTGCCACTCCGATGTCCATATCTGGAAGGGGCATGTCCGCCCGCCCTCCGATCCAGCCCCCTTCATCCTCGGTCATGAAGGCGTCGGCACCGTTGTCGCCGTTGGTCCGGATGTAACTGGCTGGACGATCGGCGCAAGTGCTGGCGTTCCCTGGATCCACGACACCTGCTGCCATTGCGACGAATGCAGCGACGGCATGGAATCCTTCTGCCAGAACCAGCGGGCGCATGGGCTGAACGTTCCCGGCGCGTTTGCCGAATATGTGGTGGCAGATGCGGCCTTCGCCGTACCGCTGCCGGATGGCCTCGATCCGCTAGCACTTGCACCGATCATGTGTGCCGGCGTGACCGCCTATGGCGCCGTCAAGCGCTCCGCCCTCCGCTCAGGCGAAACCTGCGCCATTTTCGGCTGCGGCGGACTGGGTCTCTATGCCGTCCAGATAGCCGCTCGGTTGGGTGCACGCGTCATCGCCATTGATCGCGATCCGGCCAAGCTCGAACTCGCCCGCCGCTACGGTGCTGCCGAAACACTCGTTGCAGACGGCAAGCTGACGGAAACATTGAGCGCGGAAATGTATAAAAGCCACGTCTGCATCAATTTTGCGCCGACCGCCGCTACCTGGGCGCCGATGATCGCCGCCATCAGACCCCGCGGCCGCATCGTCGCCGCGGCGCTGGTGCCGGATCCGGTTCCCGTCAGTCAGGAGTGGCTGACAGGGACGGGCGTCGTCATCACCGGAACAAGTGTTGGAACGCGCGCGGAAATGCGCGAGGTGGTTGAAATTCATGCAGAGAAAGCGCTGGAAAATGACATTGTGCCGATCACGCTCGATGGCGTGTCGCACGCGCTAACTGAACTTGACCAAGGTAAAGCTGCGGGCCGCTTCGTCATTGCGTTCTCACGTTCGCTTCCGAAACCTACGGGTTGAAAAAGCAGTCTTTACGCTTCGTGGTGTCCAAACAAGCTGAAGGCCAACAGAAGCACGATGGCTCCCAGGATAAAGGCATCGAAGAGAGCGAAGTGATAGAAGAATGTTGTCATTGCAGTATCCTCCTGGCCAAGAGAATACTGCAAAAGGGAAAATGTTCCAAATATTACAGCGAAAGCCCCACTGAAATGAGAAAAGGCCGGAGATTTCTCTCCGGCCTTCCAGTATTACGCAATCGCAACATACTAATTTTGCTACGCAGCAAAGATTAGTTCTTGGCCTTGTCGACCAGCTTGTTCTTGCCGATCCACGGCATCATGCCGCGCAGCTTGGCGCCGACTTCCTCGATCTGGTGGTTATCGTTCAGGCGGCGGATACCCTTGAAGCGGGCAGCACCGGAACGGTATTCCTGCATCCAGTCGGAGGTGAACTTGCCGGTCTGGATGTCGGTGAGGACGCGCTTCATTTCAGCCTTGGTTTCAGCCGTGATGATGCGCGGACCCGAGACATATTCGCCCCACTCGGCCGTGTTGGAGATCGAGTAGTTCATGTTGGCGATGCCGCCTTCATAGATCAGGTCGACGATCAGCTTCACTTCGTGCAGGCACTCGAAATAGGCCATTTCCGGCGCGTAGCCGCCTTCGACCAGCGTTTCGAAACCGGCGCGGATCAGTTCGACGAGACCGCCGCACAGAACGACCTGTTCGCCGAAGAGGTCGGTTTCGCACTCTTCCTTGAAGTTGGTTTCGATGATGCCCGAACGGCCGCCGCCGACGCCGCAGGCGTAGGAGAGAGCAAGGTCAAGCGCGTTGCCGGAAGCGTTCTTCTCGACGGCAACGAGACAGGGAACGCCGCCGCCCTTCTGGTATTCGCCGCGAACCGTGTGGCCCGGGCCCTTCGGTGCGATCATGACGACGTCGAGCGTGTCCTTCGGCTCGATGAGGCCGAAGTGAACGTTGAGGCCGTGTGCGAAGGCAATCGCTGCGCCGTCGCGGATGTTGCCGGCGATATCGGCCTTGTAGATGTCGGCCTGCAGTTCGTCCGGGGTCGCCATCATCAGGAGGTCGCCCCACTTGGCGGCTTCGGCAACGGTCATGACCTTGAAGCCGTCGGCTTCGGCCTTCTTGATGGTGGCGGAACCGGCCTTGAGCGCGATGACGACGTTGGTCGCGCCCGAGTCCTTCAGGTTCAGCGCATGAGCGCGGCCCTGGGAGCCGTAACCGACGATAACGACGTTCTTCGACTTGATGAGGTTGAGATCGGCATCACGATCGTAATAGACGCGCATTGTAATTTCCTTCCCTTTGCTTGTCTCTTTAAACTCTTCCGGCCGTCCTCAGGACCTAGCCGAACTCTTTTCGCTGCCGTAGAGCCGAAGAAAGGCGGACACCGCCTTCTCCGCCCTACGGCCGAAATCCTTGACAATGCGGCCACTGTCCTCGCCGAGCAGCATGCGCAGATGCAGGTCGGAAACGATCAGGCCGTATAGCGTATCATAGGCGTCGTCGCGGTCGTCGAACACCAGAAGTCCGGCATCGCGCCCAGCTTCCAAGAGCGCCCCTGCCCGTTTGCCGATCTGCCGGCGGCCGCGCTCCTGCAACATCGAACCGAGCTTGGAGCCGTCCCGGCTCGCCTGCCCGATCGCCAGGCGGTTGAGCGCCAGCGAGACGTCACCGGCCAGAACCTCCAGCAGGTCGCGCGCAAACAGCACCAGGTGCTCCTGCAGCGTCGCAGCCGTCAGCGTTTCGGCCGTGTCGTCGAAAGTGCGGACCTTGCTTGCCTGGAAGCCGATCATCGCCGACAGCAAACCGTCGCGATCGCCAAACCATTTGTACAGGCTTTCCTTCGAGCAGTTGGCGGCCCGCGCCACGCTCGCGGTCGTCAGCGCCTTCTCGCCGCCATCGACAAGCAACCGCAACGCGCTGTCCAGAACATCGTTCTGGCGCGGCGAATAGTCCGGCTGCTGCGGGTGGGCGGCAAGTTGCAAAATCAATCTCCATTCACAGTACCGTACGGTACGGTTCGCCGCTTATGCCGCAAAGCCGGGAAGCGGTCAAGCCTGATCGCAAAGGATTTTAAATTGCATTCGCCAGCGTGAGTAAGCCGCCGTCACCTCGAATATTGCAGCGTCGCCAAACGTCATGAGGAGAACCACACGCACCCCAAAATGGATACCCCCCGCACGCCCCACCCCCGTTCCGTTTCCAAAGATGCTCCGCTAATGTGCGGCCACCATCACCCCACTGCCTTGGAGTTTTTATGCTTCGACTGAGTAAAGTCGCCCTGCTTTTCGCCACCCTCACACTTCTGCCAGTTTCAGCGTCCGCCCAATCCGATGAAGAGGTCTACAACCGGATCGAATCCCTGCACGGCAATGCCGGAGACCTGAACGAGCCGCTGCTTAGCCTGGTGGAAGCGATGGGCAACAGCGATGCAGCAACGATCGCCGGACTTGCCGAATATCCTCTGCAGGTCGCGGCCAATGGCGAAAGCTATGACATCCAGAGCGCGGATGATTTCGTTGAGAATTTCGACACTCTGGTGACCCAAGACACCCGGGACGCCGTTGCCAGACAGACCTACGACCAGCTCTTCGTCAACAGCGACGGTGTGATGCTGGCCGGTGGCGCGGTCTGGATGAGCAATGTCTGCGACAATGGCGATTGCAGTTCGTCCCACTGGGCTGTGATCAGCATCAACAACTAATGATTGGAGGCAGGAAATCATGCGCCTTGACGTCATTGCGGCGACAGCCGTCATTGCCCTTGCAACTGCGACGCCCGGCTTTGCCGGGGACGACGCTCCCTATGCCGGCAGCTGGGATTGTGGCGTCGCCACGTTCAGCTTCACCAAGGATACCTATGATGCCGGCGAAGGGCCGATGCCGATCCGCAAGGTCGAAAAGGAGGATGGCAACTACATCCTGTCTTTCGACGATAACTATCAAATCGGTCTTTCGAGCGTGACGCAAACGTCGATGCAATGGCTGTCGATGGAAAGCGGCGACATGTTCGATTGCAAGCGTCTGAAACCCTGATTTTTCGTCGCCTGCCCGGCAAAGGACATGCCCATGAAGCTCACCATTGCAACTCTCCTGATCGGTATTGCCGCCGCCTCGCCGCTGCTGGCGGCAGAAACCCGCTGTGGCTGGTTACAGAACCCGACGCCCGCCAACTGGTGGCTTGACGATGCCGATGGCAGCTGGACGATCATGTCGCAAGGCGGTGGCGACGGCCCTCAAGGCATGGATCTGATCCCGGACATTTCCGAACGCGACTATGTCAGGACCAACGGCAATTACGGCTATGCCTGCGCCTGCCTCTCAGTCGAAACCGACGAAAACGACGAAAGCATCACGGAAATCCTGTCGTTCCGGCAGCTGGCGCTGTCCAAATGCGAAAACGACCGCAACCTGTCAGCACCGCAATAAACGCCTCAACCGACGCGGCAGTACTCGGCGAGGAAATCGAGAAACACCCTCACCCGTGCCGGCATATGGCCGCCCTGGCCAAGGAAGATCGCATGGACCTCTTCACTGTCTGACACCGTGAAGGGTTCGAGAACCGGTACCAGTGCTCCGCGCGCAAAATCGTCCCGAACCTGAAAATCCGCGAGCCGCGTCAGCCCCGCGCCTGCAAGCGCAAGCTCACGGAGCGCCTCCCCGTCGCTCGCCTGAATATTGCCGGTCGGCTTGATCGTCATGCCGACCCCGTCGCAGACCAATGGCCAGCCGCCTGTGGCGCGGACATAGTTGGGACCGAGCAGATTATGCCGCGCCAGATCGTCCGGGTGTTGCGGCGTGCCCTTACGCTTGAGATAGCCGGGCGCCGAAGCGATGTGCATCTTGACCGTGCCGAGCTTGCGCGCCATTAGCGCCGAGCTTTTGAGCGGCCCAGCCCGAACCGCCACATCCGTGCGGTCTTCCAGGAGATCGACGACATGATCGGTCAGCGACAGGTCGAGCGACACATCGGGAAACAACGTAACGAATTCCGGCAGCGCCGGCAAAAGGACGTGCCGGCCGAACGGAACGTTGCAGCTGACGCGGACGCGCCCGGCCGGGCTGTCGCCGAGCGCCGCAGCACTTTCCGCCTCGTCAAGATTCGCCAGCACCCGCACACCATGTTCGTAATAGCGGCAGCCTTCCGGCGTCAGTTGCAGCTTGCGCGTCGAGCGGTTGACCAGCCGCGCGTTCAGCCGCGCCTCCAGCCGTGTCACCAGCTTGCTGACCGCAGAGGGTGTCAGAGCGAAATCGCGAGCGGCAGCCGAGAACCCGCCGAGATCGACGACCCGCACGAACACTTCCATCTCGCCCGAGCGATTGACATCCAGTCGCGCCATTGTGCCCTCATCTCACAAATCCTGTGCCTTACCGTTGTCTAGTTCTCAAATCGGCGCGCGTCCATATCTCATAAATCGACAAGTCAGGAGACCGTCATGCGCCACCCGCACAAAACCGCCCTCATCGTCGGCGCCCAAGGCGTCATCGGCGGCAATCTCGCCCGACATCTGGAAACATTGGAGGATTGGTCGGTCATCGGCCTGTCGCGGCGCGGCGGCCTATCGACGGACAGAATTCGGCATATTTCCGTCGACCTGCTCGACCCGACAGACTGCGTGAACAAACTTGCCGATCTCACGGATGTGACTCACATTTTCTACGCCGCCTATCAGGACCGTCCGACCTGGGCGGAACTGGTCGAGCCCAATCTCGCGATGCTCGTCAATGTCGTCACCGCCATCGAACGTGTTGCGCCCAACCTCGCGCATGTCAGCCTGATGCAGGGCTACAAGGTCTACGGCGCCCATCTTGGGCCCTTCAAGACGCCTGCCCGGGAAGACGAAGACAATCACATGCCGCCGGAATTCAACATGGACCAACAGGCATTTCTGCAGAATCAACAAAAGGGCAAGTCCTGGACCTGGTCGGCGCTCCGCCCTTCCGTCGTCATCGGCGTCGCCACCGGCAATCCGATGAATCTGGCGATGGTCATCGGCCTTTACGCCTCGATGTCCAAGGAACTCGGCCTACCCCTGCGCTTCCCCGGCAAACCCGGCGCTTGTGATACGCTTCTTGAAATGACCGACGCCGCATTGCTGGCAAGGGCAACAGTCTGGGCCGCCACCAACCCGCAATGCGCCAACCAGGCCTTCAACATCACCAATGGCGACCTGTTCCGCTGGAACGAGATGTGGCCAAAGATCGCCCGCTTCTTCGAAATGGAAACAGCCGCTCCCTTGTCGATGTCGCTCAATGTCGTGATGGCGGACAAGGCGGCACTTTGGTCGAAGATGAAGGAGAAATATGCACTCGCCGATCACCCCTATGAGGCGGTTTCCTCCTGGGGCTTCGGCGACGCCGTCTTCGGCTGGAACTACGACTTCTTTGCCGATGGCAGCAAGGCCCGGCGGGCGGGCTTTCATGACTATGTGCAGACGGACGAAATGTTCCTGTCGGTGTTCCGCGAGATGCGCCAGCAGCGGATCATTCCATGATGAACCGGCCTGGGAACTGACTTTTGCAGGCGTGGCTATCTGTCCTTCTCGCCATGCGAAGGCGCGGTGCGGAGTGTTTCCTTCTGCGTGATCAACCGCGCCGTATGCTGGCCGCTGAGATAGATCCATAGCCAGTTCCAGGCCACGACAAACCGGCTTCGGGTGCCGATCAGGAAGTAGATATGGGCGATGCCCCAGATCCACCACGCCAAGGCACCTTTCAGCTTGAACCGGCCAAAATCGATGATCGCCGACCGCCGGCCGATGGTCGCCAGGCTGCCCTGATGGCGGTAGCGGAAGGGCGGCGGCGTGCTTTTCCGCGTAAGCCGCGCCCTGATGGCCTTTGCGACATAGGCACCCTGCTGCTTGGCGGCGGGCGCGATACCGGGAACCGGCTTTCCGTCCTCCTGGAAGACCGAAGCCGTATCGCCGACAACGAAGACATCCGGCAGGCCCGGCGCGCTCAGATCCTTTTCCACGATGACGCGCCCGGCCCTGTCGGCCGGAACACCCAGCCATCCTGCAGCAGGAGAAGCCTGAACGCCCGCCGCCCAGACAATCGTCCGGCTGCCGATGAAGCGTTCGCCGATCATCACGCCCTGAGCACTGCACTCTGTCACCGGCTCGCCGAGATGAACCTCGACACCGAGTTTCTCCAGCGCCTTGTGTGCATAGACCGAGAGCTCCTCGGCAAAGCTTGCCAGCACCCGTGGTCCCGCTTCGACCAGAATCACCCGTGTCTTGCGGGTGTCGATATTGCGGAATTCCTGCGGCAGGGTGACATGCGCCAACTCGGCGATGATACCGGCAAGCTCGACGCCGGTCGGGCCTGCGCCGACGATAGTGAAGGTCAGCAAGGCCTCCCTCGCCTCGGCATCGGTCTCCATCTCGGCCTGTTCGAAGGCGAGCAGCATGCGCCGGCGAATGGTGGTGGCATCCTCCAGCGTCTTCAGCCCCGGTGCGACAGGTTCCCATTCGTCATGTCCGAAATAGGCATGTGTCGCACCCGTCGCCAGCACCAGCGTATCGTAGCCTATGCTCTCACCACCCTTCAGTGTCACGGTCCTGGTGCCCGGATCGACGCCGTCCACTTCGGCCAGAAGCGTGGTGACCTCCGGGCGGTCGCGAAACAACCGCCGGATCGGCCAGGCAATCTCAGAGGTGGCCAGCAAGGTCGTTGCCACCTGATAGAGAAGCGGTTGAAAGAGATGATGGTTGCGCCTGTCGATCAGCGTGATCCTGACGGGCGCACCCTTGAGATCCTTGACCAGTTGCAGCCCACCGAAACCGCCGCCGACAACGACGACATGGTGAAGGTTTTCATACGACACGATCGTATCTCCTGTTTTGGGGCAGCCTCTACCCTTCACCGCGGATCCACAACTGCGCTTTCGGCATGGCTACCGTGCGTGCGGATGCCGACGTTTCCTTACGCAGAGCCGCTTTCCCTCACCGCGCATATTCCACCGGCACCGACATGCCGCTTTTCAGGATTTCCATCGAGATCGAGGCCGAGACGTCGAACAGTTCAACCTTGCGGACAATCTGCTTGTAGATGACGTCGTAGTGCTCGACACGTGGCAGCACTACCTTCAGGATGTAATCATAATTGCCGGTCAGCCGGTGTGCCTCGACGATCTCAGGAATATCGGCGATCACCTTGCGGAAGATGTCGATCCAGTCGTCGGCGTGGTGTGCCGTCTTGATCAGCGCAAAGACCGTGGTCGGTACGCCCATCTTGTCGCGATCAAGAACCGCAATGCGGCGGGCGACATAGCCCGTTTCCTCCAGCCGCTGAATACGTCGCGAGCAGGCGGAGATCGACAGGCTGACCTTTTCAGCGAGATCACCGACCGAAAGACTGGCGTCTTCCTGCAGCAGCGACAGAATCTTCCGGTCCCTTTCGTCCAACACGCCCCGTTCTCCTATACCCTTGGGCGCAGACAGGAATGGTTTGCGCCTGAATTTGATAACACGCAAAAATTACGCGCAAACTCCACCAATGTCACCAAACAAAGCGAACACTTTCGAATGCTTCAGGGCGACAATCACCACATCAGAAAACACAGCGGAACAGGAACAGCATCATGCGCAAGATCGGTCTCATCGGTGGAATGAGCTTTGAAAGCTCGGCAGTCTATTACCGGATGATCAACGAGGCCGTGCGTGCGCGTCTCGGGGCCTTGCATTCCGCCGAAGTCATGCTGCATTCCGTCGATTTCCAGACCATCGTCGACCTGCAGAAGGCCGGCCGCTGGGATGATGCTGCCAAGCGACTCTCCGAAGTTGCACAGGGTCTCGAGGCAGCAGGCGCTGCCTGCGTGCTGATCTGCACCAACACGATGCACCTGATCGCCGACGAAGTTCAGTCGTCGATTACCGTTCCGCTGATCAACATCATCGATGAAACGGCCGCCTCCATGAAGGCCGCCGGCATCAAGCGTCCGCTGCTGCTGGCGACGCGCTACACCATGGAGCATGGCTTCTATACGGATAGAATGGCCGCCGACGGCGTCGATGTCATGGTGCCTAACGCCGAGGATCGTACTCTCGTGCATGACATCATCTTCAACGAATTGTGTGCTGGCACCATTCTCGACACGTCGCGGCAAGCCTTGATGGCAGTCATCGAACGCGCGAAAAACCAGGGGGCGGATGCCATCATCCTCGGCTGCACCGAGATCTGCCTGATCCTCGATCCGCACAACCTGCCCCTGCCCGGCTTCGATTCCACCGCCATCCACGCACAGGCAGCAGTCGATTTTGCACTCGAAGGCATATCGCAGAGCAGCCAGCAGGCGGCCTGATACCCATCTATTTAGTTGACTGAGTCAATTAAATCATGGCAATTTCCCAGCAGGAGATTGCCATGACAAAACACGTGACTTTACAAGACCAGCAGCCGGACGATCTGATCGAGACCGTGCGCGCGTTCAACCGGTTCTATACCAATCAGCTCGGCCTTCTCGGCCGCGCCTTCCTCGATAGCCGCTTCACGCTGACTGAAGCCCGGATCATCTACGAGCTGGCAGCGCGACCCGGCCTGCCTGCGAAAAAACTGATCGACGATCTGCACCTCGACCCGGCCTATCTCAGCCGCATCCTGAAGAAATTTCGCACGGACGGACTGCTCACCACCCGGCCGGACCCGCAGGACCAGCGCAGCCAGCTGCTCGAATTGACCGCGGAGGGATATTCGCAGGCCCGCGCCCTCGCCAACCGTTCGCGCCAGGAGATCGCGGAGATGCTGGCGCCTCTCGCAGCAGTTCAACAGGAGACCGTCGCCAAGGCGATGCGGCGGATCGAGGCGCTGCTTTCGACGTCAAGCAGAGACTTTACCATTCGCCCGCATCAGCCCGGCGACATCAGCTGGGTACTCAGCCGCCAGACGAAATTATATGTCGAGGAGTATGGCTGGAACGGCGAATATGAAGGGCTGGCGATGCAGATCGCCGCGGATTTCACAAAGGATTTCAAACCTGGCCGGGAGTTCTGCTGGATTGCGGAATCGGGCGGCGACATCGCCGGTTCGGTTTTCCTGGTGGATGCAGGTAGCGGCACGGCCAAGCTGCGGCTGCTCTACGTCGAACCTTTCGCCCGCGGGCTCGGCATCGGCCGGGCGCTGGTGCACACCTGCATCGCCTTTGCCCGCGAGGCCGGCTACGAAACGCTTATGCTGTGGACCAACGACGTCCTCGTCAGCGCCCGCAGGATTTATGAGACAGAAGGCTTCCTGCTGGTTGCCGAAGAGCGGCATCACAGTTTCGGCAAGAACTTGAACGGCCAGACCTGGCAACTCGTTCTGTAGCTTGCAGATCGGTGCTGGAAGGTTCATCGGCGGCCAACACCGCCTCGGGTCATGCCATGCCGCTGAACAAACCCGGCTCTCCCTGCCAGTCGTATTCCGTCAAACCGGCAGACGTAAACGGATCGATCAAGGTGCCTGCGACGATCGCGGCCAGGAGCCCTGGCATCGGCGGCACCTTGGCAATGGTCGAGACCAGCCTGTCGCGCACCCAGGCGATCGCGCTGGAATCCGACTGGTAGAACGGCGTAAAGGCAAGCGACAGCAGCTGGAACAACCGCACATGATTGCGGCGGCCCTGGCCGTAGGCTGCGAGCGCGGATGGAATATCGTCGGACCTGGCCAGCGCATGGCTGAGCGCCGCCGCGTCGAGAAGGGCCATATTGGCGCCCTGCCCCAGTTGCGGGCTGGTGGAATGGGCGCTGTCGCCGATAAACACCAGCCGGCCGGCATAAGGCGGAAGTGCCGTGCGATGGGCATAGCGTGCCAGCCTCAGCCTGTCCCAATCGTTGATTTGGTCGAGAAATGGCGCGCAATCCGGCCAGTGGTCGCGAATGATCGACTTCCAGCGATCAAGCCCGGCCGCCTTGACTGCCTCGACATCGGCAACCTTCAAGCTCCAGAAGAACGCCACCTGATCCCGCTCGCCTAAAGTCGCGCGGCCTGCCGGCAACAGGCCGATCATCACCTTCGCCTTGTCATAGCGTTGCGACAGCGCACTTCTATCATAAACCGCATCCGCGCCATCAAGAGTCGCCCAGAAAGCACCGTAGGTGAGATCGCGAACGGCCCTCGACGAAGCGGAGCCGGCAGCTAGCATCGAGCGTGCGCCACTCGCATCGATCACCAGGTCGAAGTTTCCGACCTCCTCATGCCCCACGTTCTTCAGCACAACGCGATCTCCGCGCTGTTCGGTCGAGGCGAGATTGACGCCCGTTCGAATGGTGATGCCGTCGGCGACAGCTGCATCATGCAATGTATTGAAAAGGGCTGCCCGCTGCACCGCGAGCCCATAACGTCCGCCCGGCGCCGCATCGTAGCGCACGTCGAGAACCGTTCTCCCGCTGACAGCATCGGCGCCGTGCAGCCGATCAATCCGGTTGCCAAGCGCATGGATCGTATCGAACAGGCCGAGCGCTGCCAAAACGGTGAGGCCCGTCGGTTGCATCAGCAGACCAGAACCGACCGGCGCCGGCGTCTCGAAGCGTTCGAGGATTTCAACGCGATGACCGGCACGCGACAGGAAAAGTGCCACTGCCAACCCCGCCGGGCCGGCTCCCGCAACGCCAATGTCGAGCTGCCTCATCAATGCCTATCCGGATTTCGTCCCCTCCGGCATCTGTAACAGCCTGCGCAACGAACCGTCCAGTCAAGCGATTGCGGTCATATCGTCACGCGGCTGCGTCATATTCCGCCCGCGCCGCCCGGATCGCCTCATGATGCGCCACCGACCAGTCGACCAGCTGCTTGACCAGCACCAGGAAGGACTGGCCAAGCGGAGTCAGCCTGTATTCGACGCTGGGTGGCTGGGTCGGGAAGACCTCGCGGCCGATATAGCCATCCCGTTGCAGGTCGCGCAGTGTCTGGGTCAGCATGCGCTGGGAAATATCGGGAATCAGCCGCCGCAACGCGGAAAACCGCATCGGTCCGTCGGCCAGCGCCAGGATCATCAGCGTGTTCCACTTGCCGCCGATATTGTCGATGACATCGCGCACCGGGCAATCCTGCCGTCTGAATACCATGCCTGCGAAGACGATCACCTGCTCGCCCTCTGCCTTACCTGCCATTTTGTTCATGGGGTTCGGTTCCCTTCGCGTAACCACCGCAGAAAAAACTGCCTCCTTTACATCCGTCAGCAGATGACGAAATAAGAGAAGGTCTCATTTAGGAACCATATCTCAAACCGGATGTTTCGGCAATAAACCGGACGTCATTTGACACGCAAAGGAACCACCATGTCCGAAACCCTTCTCGTCACCGGTGCTACCGGCAAGCTCGGCCGCCTCGTGCTCGACGAACTGCTCGCCTCCGGCAAGGTCTCGCCGGCCAACATCATCGCCACCAGCCGCGATACGGAAAAGCTCGCCGACTATGCTGCCAAGGGCGTTCAGACACGGACTGCCAGCTTCGATGACCCCGCATCGCTCGACGCTGCCTTTGCCGGTGCCGATCGCATCCTGATCATCTCCACCGACGCACTTGACGAGCCGGGCAAGCGCCTGCGCCAGCATCTCGCCGCTGTCGCCGCCGCTCAAAAAGCCGGCGCCAAGCATATCCTCTACACATCGATGCCGAACCCGGAAACGTCGGTCATCCCCTTCGCGCCAGATCATCTCGGCACCGAGAATGCAATCAAGGCAACCGGCATCGCCTACACCATCCTGCGCAACGGCTGGTACATGGAGAACCTGTTCTTGGCCCTGCCGCATGCCGTCGCCGAAGGCAAGTGGTACAGTGCATCCGGCGAGGGAAAGATCGCCCATATCGCAAGGGAAGACATCGCCAAGGCAACGGCAGCGGCCCTCGCTTCCGGTTCGACCGAAAGCGCGACCTACACGCTGACCGGCGAGACGAAGCACACGGTTGACGAAATCGCCGTCACCGTATCGAAGATCACCGGCAAGCCGCTTGAAGTCGTGCATGTCACTGACGAGCAACTCGCGGGCGGCCTCAAGGCAGCGGGTCTTCCGGACTTCTTCATCCCCGTTATCGTTTCCTTCGACACCAACACGCGCGAAGGCCATATCGCCATGGTCACCGGCGACGCAGCCACGCTTTCCGGAAAAAAGCTGACGACGCTCGAAGATTTCCTCAAAGCCAGCAAATCAGTATTGCTCGGCTGAGACAAGAAAGGGCTCCGTGCGAACGGAGCCCTTTCTTAACAACTGAATGCCAGGCCTCAGATATCCTGGCCACAAGCGCGGCAGAAGCGACGGACAGTTTCAGCCATGCCGTATTCGAGTGCATCCGCGGTCAGACCGTGACCGATCGAAACTTCGGCAAGGTTGGAAATCCGCGCTGCCAGCGCCGGCAGGTTGGCAACCGTCAGGTCGTGGCCGGCATTGACCTCAAGTCCGAGCTCGACCGCCAGATCGGCGGTCCGCCCCAACTCCTCCAGCAGAACCGCGCCACGCTCGGGATCGTCGTAGCAACCGCCATAGGGGCCGGTGTAAAGCTCGATCCGGTCGGCGCCTGTTTCCTTGGCGATCGTCAGTGCCTCGACATCTGGATCTCCGTCGGCAAACAGCGACACCCGAAACCCGCCCTTCTTCAACCGTCCGACGACATTGCCGAGAAGATTGTGGTTCTTGCGGAAATCCCACCCATGGTCCGACGTCGCCTGTGCCGGATCGTCGGGGACCAGCGTCACCTGCTCGGGCTGATGGCGCTCGACGAGCTCCAGGAACTCCTCGTTCGGAAACCCTTCCATATTGAATTCGGTCTGCGGGTAGAGATCGTCGATCAGCGCGCGGATCGGCGCCAGATCGGAAAAACGAATGTGCCGCTGATCAGGGCGCGGATGCACGGTCAGGCCACTGGCGCCTGCCTCCAGCGCAATTTGCCCCAGACCGGTCACCGACGGCCAGGGAACGTCGCGCCGGTTTCGCAGCATTGCGATCGCATTCAGGTTCACGGAGAGTTTCGCAGGCATTTCAGCACTTTCCAAGGGATATCGCCGTCGTTACGGCGCCCTTTCTATCGGTTCCTCGACATCCCCGCAACAAATCGGCGGCGGCGAAAGCGTCCCCGTTACAATAATCCCTCAATCCATGTTCGGCGTTTATTTCAGACAAAACTCAAGTTTAATGGATGCAGCACCTGACAAACTGACAAAACTCCGGTTTAATAGAGACTCAAGTACAAGCCATACGCTCCCCAAAGGTGAGCGGCGGTGCTAGAACCCCATGAAACGACCCAAACCGGAACCGATGAACCCTCGTTTTTGCCTCGACACGACCAAATCGATGATCGCTTCCGATAGCGGAACGCGGGCGTTGATGGGGCTTTCGGGGAGAACACGTTGATGACACAGCGCGAGAGACCCGACGATCAGACGATCCGCCAGTCTTTGGACGGCATTTTGTCGAGCGCACTTTTCTCCCGTTCCGAGCGTCTGCGCGCCTTCCTGAAATACGTCGTCGACAGAGAGATCGAGGGCACCGGCCATCAGTTGAAGGGCTACACGATCGGGATTGATGTCTTCGATCGGCCACAGGCATTCAATGCCGATAGCGATCCGCTGGTGCGCGTCCATGCCGGCAAGCTCCGAAAATTGCTGAGCGCCTATTACGCCGGTGAAGGCGCCTTGGATGAATGGCGAATCGATATCCCGAAGGGCACCTATGTGCCCGAATACCGGCGCCAGCATATCTCGCCTTCGGCAACGGCAAAAGCGGAGCAGGCACCGGTACAGCCACGCCGCGCCGGGAACACGCGCTTCTCCTGGCTGCCTGCTCCACTGTCATCACCCCTGGCCCTGCTGTCCGCCCTGCCGCTTCTGATATTCATTCCACTGTCGTCGCCGGCCATGAGCGTCAACATCCCCACGCAATCCCGCCTCCACGGTGCGGTATTGGAACGCAAGTTTGCCAACGACCTGCCAAGAATAACGGTCCGCTCGCAATGGCCCGGCAACGGAAATGCGGCGCGCTTTGCCGATGCTCTTCGCAACGCCGCCTCGCATTATCGCACGGTCGCGGCCGTGCCCGCCTCGGCGCTCTGGCAATCGCCCTCAACGGCGGCAGCCGACCCGTTGGCTTTCACCATTTCCGTTTTGCAGCAGAAATCGCCGACAGGTCTTCGCGTTCTGATCACCAACGACGCCTCGTCAGACACAGTCCATGATGTCTTCATCGACAGCGAACATTTGGCCGATGAGGCGGATATCCTTTACGAGAGCCTCGCGCTCGCAGCCAAGATGCTATCCGCGGACGGCCATATCTTCCGTTACGCCAGCGCAGCCGAGATCGATAGCCCGCTGATGAAATGTATGGTGCTGACAGACACCTACCGCCACCAGCAGACGCGGGAAACCTTCCAGGACGCCAAATCCTGCCAGGAAAAACTCTCGGCCGATCACAGACGGAAGCTGAAATTCGCCATCAGCGCCGGCGCCCTGCCTTCAACGCTTATTCGGTAAGCGGATTCGGCTACTGTGGCGAAAAGAACCAAAACTGCAATAAATCGCCTTTAAAACTTATATTTCGCGGCGTAAAGATTGCAAAACCGCTCAAAATCCTCGGCTTTTATCCCTAATCTTACTAACTATTCATCTTCACGCCCCGCGTGTATCCTGACTGTGTAAGTGGGGAAATGGCCTGGCCGCTCATTAGGCAAGCACAGTGGTATCGAGTATCCATCCCATCCGGGTGGCGTGCATGACATCGAGGGGCAGCCCAAGGAGACGGCCGTCGCGTCTTGGTGCGCAGCAGGCAGATTGCCGTCTCCAGGACATTTCTCTCGCCGGTTGACCAGCGAGGGCTATTTCACAGCATGCCAGAACAGACAAAGACATTTCTCTCTGCACCGGGCAGTCGAATAGCGTCCGGTTTTCTGCCGCATCTGCCTTTGCCGGGAACCATTCCCGACAACCATGTCGCCATCGCCGATATGGCGGATGCCTTCGGCGTCACGCACCGCACCTTGCATTTCTACGAGGAAAAGGGGCTTCTTTCCGCCGAAAGAATGGGTCCGATGCGGGTCTACGGACTTGAAGACATCCGGCGAATGACCGTCATCAATGCCTGTCGCGAGATCGACATGCCGATCGCCGCCATCCAGGATCTGATGGTGGCGCTCGGAAACTCGGCCAGCCAGGAAGACGCGGCACAAATCTTCCGGGATGCGCTGCAGGCCCGCAAGCGCGAACTCGCTGCCCAGCAGTCGATCCTGCGGCGCCAGATGCAGCGGATCAGCGAATTGCTGGAATCGGCTGCCGATGGCGATACGTCGCAGCGCACTGCCTTGCCGCCCATCCACCTTTCACCGATCGAGACGAAGTGCCTCGCCTTCATGGCCGAAGGCTATCCGGCAAACCGGATCGCCACGATGATGGACATGGACCTGACCGCGGTGCTGACACTCGAATCCGATATCATCCGCAAGTTCAACGGCCACAATCGCTTCCAGGCGGTCGCGAAAGCCGTGCTGATGGGCTTTGTTTCGGCCGAGTAGCAGCTATCGCACGATCGTCAGCGTTTCGGCGGCGCGGGTGATCGCGGTATAGAGCCAGCGTTCGCGGGTGTCACGAAACGCCCAGCTCTCGTCGAACAGAACGACATCGTTCCACTGCGAGCCTTGGGCCTTATGCACCGTCAGCGCATAGCCGTAATCGAACTCGTCATAGCGCTTGCGCGTCGACCACGGAATTTCACCCTCGACATCCTCGAAGGCGGTTTTCAGGAGCTTGATCTTGGCAGCCCCCCGGTCCATGTCGTCGTCTTCCGGACGGATCATCAGGTTGATGCCCGGTTTCACCGTCTCCTTGGACGAGGTCATCACCTGCCAGAGCGAGCCGTTGAGCAGCCCCTTGGCCGGATCGTTGCGCAGGCAGACAAGCTTGTCACCTGATTGCGGATATTCGGTCGTAAATCCCTTCAACTCACGCAGGCGCATATTGTAGCGCCGGCGCGTCTTGTTGGTGCCGACCAGCACCTGATCCGCGTCGAGCACCAGGCTCTGTGTCACTTCGTTCTTCGAGATGACCCTGGCCGTCGAGCCGTAGTCGCCATGCATGATCTCCTTGCCTTCGCGCACGTGCATGGCAAGCTGGATGATCGGATTATCGCGCGCCTGCCGGTGAATGTCCGTCAGCAGGTAGTCCGGTTCCTCATTGGTGAAGTAGCCGCCACCGGAAACCGGCGGAAGCTGGCCGGGATCACCGAGCACCAGGATCGGCGTTCCGAAACTCATCAGATCCTTACCCAGTGCTTCATCGACCATCGAGCATTCGTCGATGATGATCAGCGCCGCCTTGGCAACGGGCGACTGCCTGTTGATGGAAAACATCGGTGCGATCGAGGTCTTGCCGGTCTCTTCGTCTGAAACCTCTTCCTCGCCACGCGGTCGGTAGATCAGCGAGTGGATCGTCCTGGCGTTGGTCGCTCCCTTGGAACGCAGGACCTGCGCCGCCTTGCCGGTGAAGGCGGCAAACAGAACCTCTCCATCGACGTTCTCGGCAAAGTGACGCGCAAGCGTCGTCTTGCCGGTTCCAGCATAGCCGAACAGCCGGAAAAGCGGCGAGCGCCCTTCCTTCAGCCAGCGCGACACGGCCTTGAGGGCCTCATCCTGTTGCGGTGCGAATTCCATCTTTGTTCTATTGCCCGATTCGCGCGGACATGTCGCGCTTGGTGCAGCGGCACGAGGTTCGTGGCAGTCTCGCCCGCCTCGTTTTTTTTGCTCCGAACCGCCGCCGACCGCAAGAAACCGCCACACGGAATGCGTATCGCGGGGTTGATACCCATGATAAAACGCCTTCCGCTCCGCCTCCCAAGCGCTGCCTCACTTTTGCAATCCGAAAGTACCGATGTGACGCCTGATCCTTCCGAAGACCCGTCCGCTCCCGTGGCATCGGGCATCGGCCGCTGGAATATCGCATTTCAATGGGGCTTCCTGCTCCTGCTCTCGGCGGCGCTTGCGGCCGGCCTTGAACTCACCGGCATTCCCGCAGCCCTTTTGATGGGACCGATGGTGGCGGGTGCCGTCGTCGGCATGAATGGCGGCACCATCCGTCTGCCACGCCCAGCCTTTCTCTGTGCCCAGGCACTGATCGGCACGATGATCGCCGAAACCATCAGTCCTGGCATTCTCGTGACCTTCTTCGGCAACTGGCCGCTCTTCCTGGCAATTGTGCTCTCAGTCATCGCCATGAGCACGCTTAGCGGCTTCGTCATGAGCAAGCTCAACATCCTGCCCGGCACGACAGCGATCTGGGGTTCCTCGGCAGGAGCCGCCACCTCGATGCTGGTCATGGCCGACGCCTATGGCGCCGATGTCCGTCTGGTCGCGTTCATGCAATATCTGCGCGTCGTCTTCGTGGCTGCGGCGGCCTCGCTCGTTGCGCGCTATTGGGCCGGTATCGACGGACCGGGACCCGAAATTGTCTGGTTCGGCCCGATCCAGCTTATCCCCTTCCTTGAAACGCTTGCTGTCGCCATTGTCGGCGGCTGTCTCGGCAAGTGGCTGCGCATACCGGCTGGCGTGTTTCTCCTGCCGTTCCTGCTGGGATCCCTGCTCAGCGTCACCGGCGTGCTCACAATCGAGATTCCCGAGTGGCTGCTGGCGATCAGCTACGCCTTGCTCGGCTGGAACATCGGCCTCGGCTTCACCCGCCCGATCCTTGCGCATGCCCGCCGCGCATTGCTGCCGACAATCGTTTCCATTCTGGTGTTGATGAGCTTTTCAGGTCTGCTTGCCTACATCCTCGTCAGGGCGGTCGGCATTGATCCGCTGACGGCCTATCTCGCCACCAGCCCTGGCGGTATGGACTCGATCGCCATCATTGCCGCCTCCAGCAATGTCGACGTGCCCTTTGTCATGGCGCTGCAAACGGCTCGGCTACTCATGGTCATGGCCGTCGGCCCGTCGCTCGCCCGCTTCGTCGCGTCTCGCGCGAAACCTCCCCGATAAGTTTTCCCGGATTGCGGGGAATAAGAAGGGGTCCTGATGTGTCTTATGTTCGAACCGGCTGTAACGGCGGTTCGTTCGGAAAACTCGAGAGAGGACACCTCCAATGAGACTTCTGCCGCTCGTAACAGCATTCTCTGTGCTATCAGCCGCCGCCGCCTTCGCCGCCCCGGCGGTCCAGACCATCGAAACCGACAAGGGCAAGGTGATCGCCGCGGAAAACGGCATGACGCTCTATACCTACAAGAAGGATGAAAAGGGCGAATCCTACTGCTATGATAAATGCGCTACCAACTGGCCGCCCTACCTGGCTGAAGGCTCCGCCGCAGCCGACGGTGACTATACCCTGGTCGAGCGCAAGGATGGCAAGAAGCAATGGGCTCTGAAGGGCATGCCGCTCTACTTTTGGGTCAAGGACGCCAAGAAGGGCGACGCTACCGGTGACGGCGTAGGAAAGGTCTGGGATGCCGCGCGCCCCTGATCAGGAATCTCGTGCGAAGGGGGAACGTCCCCCTTCCGCAGAGACGTTCGAAAACCAGATCCTGTCGCTGGTGCCGTCGCTGCGGCGCTATTCTCGCAGCCTTGCCAGATCCGACAGCGATGGCGAAGACCTTTTGCAGGATTGCGTCGAGAAGGTGCTTGTTCGCCGCGACCAGTGGCGCGGTGTCAACCTGCGCGCCTGGGTCTTCACGATCATGACCAATCTGTACCGCGACCGGCACCGCCGCGTCAGCCAGCATCCGTCGGTCGAACTGAACGAAACGCTGGGCTTGACGGCGGAAGACGTGTCGGGCGACCCCTTGGAAAAAACCAGGCTCCAACAGGCGCTGAATGCGCTCAGCCCGGACCATCGTTCGGTGCTCATGCTCGTCGTTGTCGAGGGTTACGGCTATCAGGATGTCGCAAACATGCTGGCGATCCCGATCGGGACCGTCATGTCGCGCCTGTCGCGCGCGCGTCGGCAGATGGCCATGCAGCTCGCGCAGAACAACATCGTTTCGCTCCGGAGACCAAAATGACAGACGGCCACAACACGGTCACCGAAACCGACCTGCACGCCTTCGTCGATGGGTTTCTCGACGACGGGCGCAGACAAGAGGTCGAACTCTGGCTGAAAGACCACCCGGAAGAAGCGGACGAGATCCTGCAATGGCAGGCACAGGCAGCGGAGCTGAGGACGGCGTTTTCGAACTATGCCCGGCCGAGCGAAAACGACGGCATGTTGTTAAACGCTGCAAGTCCGGCCAGGACATCATCGATACTTTGGCGGAAGTCCGCCCTCATTGCCGCATCGTTGATGCTTTTCCTGTCGGGTGCGGCCGCGGGCGTCTATGGTGAACGGCTGATCAGCAAACCTGTGCCCATCGAAAACACAGCCGCGCTCGAAAGCCTGCCAGGTCAATCCAAGACGGCATTCCTCGTCTATGCCAGCGAAAAGCGCCATCCGGTCGAGGTCGGCGCGGATCAGGAGGAACATCTGGTCACCTGGCTCGGCAAGCGCCTCGACTACAAGCTTGTCGCGCCCGATCTGAAAGGCTTGGGGTTTTCTCTCGTCGGCGGCAGGCTCCTGCCCGTCAACGGCAAGGCTGGCGCCATGCTGATGTACCAGGACACAGCCGGGCAAAGACTGACCGTGCTTCTCGGGAAAAACCCTGAAAACGGCGAAACCAGCTTCCGTTTCGAATCCGCAGGCGCGCTGGAAACCTTCTACTGGATCGACGGGGCGATCGGCTACGCGGTCACCGGCGAAGTCAGCCGCGCAAAACTGCAGGAGATCGCCGAGGAATGCTATCGGCAGTTCGAAACCTGACGCACGGTCAAGGAAAAGGTCAGGGCAGGATGCGAAAGCACCCTGCCCTCATCAGTTGTTCGCGATGCTTAGGCTGCCTGCCTGGCGATATCCGGCAGCATCTCTTCAAGCCGGTCGTAGCTTGCGGCAACGCCGGATTCCATCGGCGACTTCAGCACCGCATCGCGCGCCGCACCTGACGCATAAAGAACCGTGGTTGTCACGGTCGTTTTGCCGCCCGCTTCCAAGAAGGTCGTCGTCACATCCGCTTCGCCGCCGGTCCAATCCTCATCGAAAAGCTCGGTATGGACGATGCGCTTCGGCGCTTCGATTTCGCGGTAGCTGCCGCCCATGCCCATATCGACACCGTCGGCATTACGCCGCCAGACATAGCGGAAGCGCCCGCCAACGCGTAGATCGATCTCGCAGATCGGCATTTCCCAGCCATCCGGCCCCTTCAGCCAACGCTTGACCAACTCCGGCTTGGTGAACGCGTCGAACACCAGATGCCCCGGCGCATCAAATGTACGCGTCATGACGATACGGCGCTCGCCATCGGCGGTGATTTTCAAAGCTCTGGCCTCAGTCATCGGTCCTCTTCTCCTTGCGTTGCGACGCCCGGTTGAATGGCCTTCATCTCGTCCAGCAAGGCGTCGAGACGCTGGAACTGGCCCTCCCATAAACGGCGATAGTTTTCGAGCCAGGCGGTCGCTTCCGACAACGGCCTGGCCTCCAGCCGGCACGGGCGGCGCTGGGCATCGCGGCCGCGCGAAATCAGCCCGGCACCCTCCAGCACTTTCAGGTGCTTGGAGATGGCCGGCTGACTCATCGCAAACGGCTCGGCAAGTTCCAGCACCGAAGCCTCCCCCGTTGCCAACCGGGCAAGGATTGCTCGGCGGGTCGGGTCGGCAAGAGCCGAGAACGTCGTGTCGAGATGATGAGCAGCCTGCATTTCTCAATAACCAATCAGTTCTAAAACCATTTGGTTATATATTGATCAGAAATCCGAGAACACACAAGCCTCAAATCGATTCCGATACCAGATCGGAATGCAACATCTTGAATTTATTATCGATTAAAATGCGCAATCAGCGCTCTGGATCGTTTTCCAGCAGAATAGGCTTGCCATGCGGTGTCGCCTCCGCAGCTCTCTGCCAGCTTTGCGTCAACTGATCGAGGTTTTCCGGCGAGGTGATCGACAGCTCGGTGACGAGGCGTGAAAGGGCTGCCACCCAGCAATCGAAATAGTCGCTGGCGTCGGCCCGACGGCCCGGCTTGTACAGTTCATGCGACAAGGCTTCGGCCCATTCGCTCCAGGAAAACACACCCTTTTCATGCAGACGCACGGTCATGGCAAAGGCTTCCGCCTGCCAGGGCTCGGCGAAGACCGGAACGCCGTCGTTCGATTTCGGCAATCCCGGAGATACGGCAAGCGAAGGTTCATGCGCGTTCAAGATAGCTCTCCCAGGCATCGATCGAAACTGTGAGGGAAGGATCGGCGCCCTCGCCCCAGATTTCGCCGGCATCGAAAACAACGGTATAGACCCATTGCGGGTTTTCGCCCTTCCCGTGCGCGTTGTCGTCGGGAAAGACGAACGAGCCCTGCACCGCCTCGACGATCCCCGTCCTGGCACGGGCATAGCGTGGCAACCTTGTGTGGGTCTCCGGATTGAAGTTTTTCGTGCGCACCTGCTCGCCCACGGCAAAAGCGGGCGCTTCGGGCGCCGGGCGGTCGCACGGCCCGCCCTTGGCCAGCACCGCCGGCACCATGTCCGCTGTTAGTATGCGCTTCGGCTCCCTGCCCTTTTCGAGCATCTGACCGGCGGCCAGTTCTGCAGCGGAAATGAAACCGTGCCGCTTCAACAGCGTTTCGAGCGCCCGCGTCCAGATTTCGTAATAGCTGGCCGAGAGATAGGTCGCCGGGGATAAGCTTTCGCGCGCATGCCGGCTCTCATCGATCGTCCAGGCGCCGAAGGCACCGCAGGAGAGCGTCAGGCCGAGCGCCCGCTTTTCCCATTCCGCGTGGAAATACGGCTCGTCCTTCTCCGGCGCCACCGGCCCCATGCCATGCTGTCCGCCAAGATCCTGCGCACCGTTCATCGTGTGCCTCCGGCAGCTATCGCCAGCCCCGTGCCGATCATCGAATCGCGCGTCACGAGATCGCCAAGCGACTCTTGATCGAGCCCCTCGGTTCCGGCGGGCCGCTCCGGGATGACGATATAGCGCAGCTCAGCCGTCGAATCCCAGACACGGATTTTCTTGGTCTCAGGCAGCTTTACGCCGAATTCCTCAAGCACCCCGCGTGGATCTATCACGGCGCGCGACCGATAAGGCGGCGCCTTGTACCAGACCGGAGGCAGGCCAAGCACGGCCCAAGGATAGCAGGAGCACAGCGTGCAGACGACGAGGTTATGAGTCTCGGGCGTATTGAACACGGCACGCATATGTTCGCCCTGCCGTCCCGTATAACCGAGGCTGGCAATCGCCGCCGTAGCATCGCTGCGCAGCCAGTCAGCAAAATCCGGCTCGCTCCAGGCCCTGGCCACGACACGAGCGCCGTTGCGTGGTCCGATCTTCGTTTCGTAGGTCTCGACGATCGCATCGATCGCCGCCGGATCGATCAGGCCTTTCTGCGTCAGCACCGTTTCGAGCGCCTTCACCCGCGCCTGCGTATCGGAAAAATGGTTGTCGTGATGATGATCGTCATCGCGATGGTGCATGGGGTCCTCGGATGTCATTGGCTGGAATCTCCACCCGGTATGGCGGCCGGCAAGCTCCGGCCGATATCGCCGCGCAGCAGGTTCTCGAAAGCCACAGGTTCCAGCTTTCCCGGCTGCTCGAAGGGATTAGAAAAGGCGAAGATGAAGAAGAGAACCACGCCCGAATAGGCCCCGAAAATCGACAGCAGGAACATATGCGTGCGGGTCGGGCGATAGACATAGAACGGGATCGAAAGCAGGGAGAGCCCGATCAGTGCCGGTGCCCAGAACAGTCCACCGAACCCTCCGGCCGCGGTTTCCTCGCGGATTTGACGGAAGCGTGCGATGGCAGTCGCCCGGTCGCGCATCCGGTTTCCGAGATAACGCTGGCGATCCGTTTCAGGCGTCAGATCAAGCAGACGATCATAGACATCGTTCCACAGCGCCCACGCCTTTGGCGACAGGCCCTGACGATGCCCGAGCATGTCCCACTCCTCGCCGACGACGGTAGCGACATAATTGGCCAGGCCATGCTGCACCGGCGCAACCACCACACCGCCATATCGCGCGGCGTCGTTGTAGATATCGGAGATCGCCACGGCCTCTTCCATCAGATTGTTGCGGATGCCTTTGTAGTCGTCGAGTTCCTGGGCGTAGACCAGGGCAAGGATAAGGCCATGCAAAGCGGCGATACGCACGGCAATCGTCGCTGCCGCGTCGTGGGTTCGATCGCCTTCGGCACCGGGGTTGAGAATTTTCCGCGCCGCGAAATAGCAACCGAAAACGATTGCAAGCGCCCCGGAAATGAAAGCAACGCCGGCAATGATCGAATTAACAAAGCCAGCCATGCTCACATCCTCATTTTCCTCGAAGTCGATGGCGATCCAGCTGTTAGCGCAGCATCGGCCAAAGACTGAGAACGAGCAAGACCGCCATAGTGATGTTGAACCATTTCAGGTGGGCCGGATCTGACAGCCATTGCCTGAGCACCGAGCCGAAGCCGGCCCAGGTCGAGACGCTGGGAACGTTGACGATCGCAAAGATGAGGCCAACGATAAACACGCTTGTAAGATAGCTTTGCTGGGTAGTGTAGGTCGCCATCGCGGTGACCGCCATGACCCACGCCTTCGGATTGATCCACTGGAAGGCAGCCGCCTGAAGAAAGGTCATCGGCACCGCCCCCGCCTTGCCTTCCGACAACGTCCGCGACGAACCGATCTTCCAGGCAATCCAGACCAGATAGGCGCCGCCTGCAAATTTCAACGCTGTATAGAGCGCTGGCACGGAATGGAGCAAAGCACCGAGCCCGAGGCCGACGGCGATCAACAGCGTCAAGAAGCCGGCACCGATGCCGAACATGTGTGGAATGGTCCGTGAAAAGCCGAAGTTCACTCCCGATGCGAACAGCATCATGTTGTTCGGCCCCGGCGTGATCGATGTCGTGAAAGCAAAAAGAAACAACGCCAGAAGCGTGTCGGCCTGCATGGAATCCTCCCGAAATTTTAGGTCAATCTAGCTGACCTATCGGCGAGAACCACCCGAAACTTGTCATGGTGACAAGAAGCATCGAGCCTTTCAGGGGGGCGATCATTTCCGCTAGTCTCGCTCCATGAACATCTTGATTCTCGGCGCAACAGGCTTCATCGGATCGACGATCGCATCTCGCCTCGTTGCAGATGGCCATCTGGTGACAGGCCTTGGTCGAAATCCCGCACGCGCCGCGTTGAAGCAACCGGATATTCGTTGGCTTCAGGCCGATCTGGCAACGATGACGGAGCCTGGCGACTGGGCCGGCATCCTCAAAGGCCACGACGCGGTCATCAACAGCGCCGGCGTCCTTCAGGACGGCTTGGCGGACGACGTCACGGCAACCCAGGCGAAAGCCATGCAGGCACTCTATGCCGCGGCCAAACAATCGCCCATCCGGCTGATTGTCCAGATTTCAGCGAGAACCCAAGGCGCTGCGGCCGAACTGCCTTTTCTCGCCACGAAACGCCAGGCCGATGAGGCGCTGGTTTCAAGCGGCATTCCTTATGTCATTTTGCGCCCCGCGCTCGTTCTCGGTCGCAACGCGCACGGCGGTTCGGCGCTTCTGAGAGCACTTTCGGCGCTCCCCTTCGTTCTGCCGCTCACCTACGCGAACAACCATATCGCGACGGCATCGATGGAGGATGTCACGACTGCCGTCGCTGAGGCTATCACCGGCGATCTTCCACCCGGAACGGATGTCGGGATTGCGGCGAAGGAAACGCTCACGCTCGCCGAACTGGTGAGCCTTCACCGGCAATGGTTGGGCCTGCCGTCCGGACGCGTTGTCGCCATCCCTGCCATATTGGGCAAGCCGGTAACGTGGCTGGCTGACATCGCAGGACGCCTCGGATGGCGTTCGCCGCTTCGCTCGACCGCAATGAAGGTGATGTCTGAGGGCGTGAGAACCGATAACGACACGACTGTTGTGCAGCCAGCAGCAACAGCCGCGGCCGCCACCCTGTCGGCCAATCCATCCGGCGTGCAGGATCTCTGGTTCGCCCGTTTCTATCTTTTGAAGCCGCTTGTGATCGTTGGCCTTGCACTATTCTGGCTTTTGTCCGGGGTTGTCCCGCTGATCGACCCGGAACGTGCGAGCTCGCATTTCCTGCCTCTTGTGGACTCCGCTCCGGCGACAGTTCTCACCATTGCCACATGCCTGATCGACATCGCGCTCGGCCTTGCTGTTGTTGTTCGGCCATGGACCCGAAATGCCCTTCTCGGCATGCTTGTCGTAACCTTCGCCCATCTCGTAGGCGGCAGCCTGCTCGAACCTGCACTCTGGCTTGACCCTCTCGGCCCCCTCGTCAAGGTCCTGCCATCGATCCTGCTGACCTTGGTTGCTCTTGCCACCCTGGATGAACGTTGATGATCGAGGAATTGCTGCTTCTGGCCCATGTCGTCGGCGCAACCGTCCTTTTCGGCACAGGCGCGGGTATAGCCTTCTTCATGGTCATGGCGCACAGGACACGCGATCCGGCGCTGATCGCCCATACGGCAAGGACGGTGGTGATCGCCGATACTCTCTTTACGGCTACCGCGGTAATTCTTCAGCCGCTGACCGGCTATCTTCTCGCAAGGATGATTGGATGGCCACTTGAGGAGGGATGGATCATTCTTTCCCTTGTCCTCTATGTCGTCACCGGCATTTTCTGGCTGCCGGTGGTTTGGATTCAGATCAGGCTGCGCGATCTAGCGTACGCCGCAGCCATTGCTGGCGATCCTCTGCCAACGGCTTATTTCACACTTTATCGCATCTGGTTTGCCTGCGGCTTTCCTGCATTTTTTGCCGTCGTTGGAATTCTCTGGCTGATGCTGACGAAGCCATCGATTGCGATATTCTAGTATTGACCAACGCGACGGCTTCAGCGCCGCATGTCTTTCATCTCCGGTGAGATGTCCTATCTATTGGATGGCTGCCCGACCGACATTGCAGACAAGGATCACATCATGCAAGACGCCATTCCCACGACATCCTTTCCCGGCGGCAGGAGTGTTCCCGTGCTCGGCCAAGGCACCTGGCACATGGGTGAGCGCAAGGCGAGTGCCGCCGAGGAGGCGAAATGCCTTCGGCATGGCCTCGATCTCGGCATGACGCTGATCGACACCGCCGAAATGTATGCCGATGGTGGCGCCGAACGGATCGTCGCCGACGCCGTCAAGGGGCGCCGGGATAATGCTTTCATCGTCAGCAAGGTCCTACCGTCGAACGCCAGCCGCGACGGCACGATCAAGGCCTGCGAAGCGAGCCTGAAGCGGCTCGGCACCGACCATATCGACCTCTATCTTCTCCACTGGCGCGGCCGCTACCGCCTCGCGGAAACCGTCGAGGCCTTCGAAACGCTGCGCCGGTCCGGCAAGATCGGCGCTTGGGGTGTCTCCAACTTCGATGCCGACGATATGGAAGAACTTCTCGGCGTACCCGATGGCGACCATGTCGCAGCCAATCAGGTCCTCTACAATCTCTCCCGTCGCGGCATCGAATATGATCTACTGAAAGACGGCCAGAGCCGCGGCATTCCGATCATGGCCTATTCGCCGCTCGACGAGGGCCGGCTGATGCGCCACCCCGATCTCATCCACATCGCCAAAGCGCATCAGGCGACGGTCGCACAGGTCGCCCTTGCCTTCCTCATCCGCAATCCGGGTGTCATCGTCATTCCGAAAACCGGCATGCCGGAACGGGTACGCGAAAACCGCGCGACCGTGGAAGTGCATTTGACGGACGATGATCTGGCAATACTGGACAAGGCTTTCCCAGCGCCGGGGAGGAAGACGCCACTGGAGATGATCTGAGCGTATCGTCTTAACTTGAAAGGGGCGCCAGTGGCGCCCCTTGTCATTCACATCCCCTGCGGGCCGCGGTTCATCGCCGCAATCCCGGTGCGGCAGACTTCGATGACCCCGAGCGGCTTCATGATCGCCACGAACTGGTCGATCTTCGAAGACTTGCCGGTGATTTCGAGGATGAAATGCTCGAGCGTTGCGTCGATCACCTTGGCGTGGAAGGCGTCGGCGAGACGCAGCGTTTCCGCCCGGCTTTCGCCCTGCCCGCTGACTTTCACCAGCGCCACTTCGCGCTCGATCGGCCGGTCATGCCCAAGTTCGGCGGCCCGAACCGTCAGGTCGACGACGCGGTGGACTGGCACGATGCGTTCCAGCTGCGCCTTGATCTGCTCCAGCACGTGTGGCGTGCCGCGCGTCACGATGGTGATGCGCGACAGGTGTGACTGGTGTTCGGTCTCGGAAACAGTCAGGCTTTCGATGTTGTAGCCGCGGCCGGAAAACAGGCCGATGACGCGGGCAAGAACGCCCGGCTCGTTGTCGACGAGAACCGAAAGCGTGTGGTTTTCCGCCTTCTCGGTTTCCTTGGCGATGAAATAGGCGGAGCCGGTCGGCTGAAGATGTGCATTCATGATCGTGTCCTTTTCCTATTCCATCAAACCAGTGCGCGGCCCTTGGCGTCGATCGCGTTGGCGACCGCTTCGTCCGTGGCTTCGTCCGGCAACAGCATCTCGTTATGCGCCTTGCCCGACGGGATCATCGGGAAGCAGTTGGCGAGATTGGCGACGCGGCAATCGAAGATCACCGGCGCCGGGCTGTCGATCATCTGCTGGATCGCAGCATCGAGATCGGCCGGCTTGTCGCAGCGGATGCCGACGCCGCCGTAGGCCTCGGCCAGCTTGACGAAGTCGGGCATGGCCTCGGTGTAGGAGTTGGACAGGCGGTTGCCGTGTAGCAGCTGCTGCCACTGGCGGACCATGCCCATGTACTGGTTGTTGAGGATGAAGATCTTGACCGGCAGGTTATGCTGCACGGCGCAGGACATTTCCTGGATGCACATCTGGATCGAGGCATCGCCCGCAATGTCGATGACGAGGCTGTCGGGATGGGCGACCTGGACGCCGATCGCCGCCGGGAAGCCGTAACCCATGGTGCCGAGGCCACCCGAGGTCATCCAGCGGTTCGGGTGCTCGAAACCGTAGAACTGCGCGGCCCACATCTGGTGCTGGCCGACTTCCGTGGTGATGTAGGTATCACGATGCTTGGTCAGCTCGTAGAGGCGCTGGATGGCGTATTGCGGCATGATGACGTCGTCGCTCATCTTGTAGGCGAGCGAGTTGCGGCCGCGCCAGCGGACGATACCGGCCCACCAGTCTTCGAGGCGGCTCTTGTCGGTATCCTTGGCGGCGGCAGCCCGCCAGAGACGGACCATGTCTTCCAGAACATTGCCGACATCGCCGAGGATCGGTACGTCGACGCGAACGTTCTTGTTGATCGAGGACGGATCGATGTCGATGTGGATTTTTTTCGAATTCGGCGAGAAGGCGTTGAGACGGCCGGTGATGCGGTCATCGAAGCGTGCGCCGATGCAGACCATGACGTCGCAGTCGTGCATCGCCATGTTGGCTTCGTAGGTGCCGTGCATGCCGAGCATGCCGAGCCAGTTCTTGCCGGATGCGGGATAGGCGCCAAGCCCCATCAGCGTCGAGGTGATCGGAAAATTGGTCAGCTCGACCAGTTCGCGCAACAGTTGCGAGGCTTCCGGCCCGGAATTGACAACGCCGCCACCGGAATAGATGACCGGACGGCGCGCGCCCTTCATCAGTTCGATGGCCTGCTCGATGCGGCGCATGTCGCCCTGGAGTTTCGGCTGATAGCTATGCTGGACCTTGGCTGCCGATGGCGGCGTATAGGTGCCGGTGGCGAACTGGACGTCCTTCGGGATATCGACGACGACGGGACCCGGACGGCCGGACTGGGCGATGCGGAAAGCCTCGTGGATGATGCCAGCCAGCTCGTTGACGTCCTTGACCAGCCAGTTGTGCTTGGTGCAGGGCCGCGTGATGCCGACGGTGTCGCATTCCTGGAAGGCATCGGAACCGATCAGCGATGTCGGAACCTGGCCGGTCAGGCAGACGAGCGGGATGCTATCCATCAGCGCGTCCTGGAGCGGCGTGACGGCGTTGGTGGCGCCCGGGCCTGAGGTCACCAGCATGACGCCGACCTTGCCGGTCGAGCGGGCGTAACCTTCGGCCATGTGGCCGGCGCCCTGCTCGTGGCGCACGAGGATGTGCTGGATATCCTCCTGCTGGAAGATTTCGTCATAGATCGGCAGGACGGCACCGCCCGGATAACCGAAAATATGCTCCACACCATTGTCCCTCAGTGCCTGAAGAACAATTTCCGCCCCAGTCATTCGATTATCCTGCATCTGATTTTCTGTACCGCTCATTGGCCTGTTTCCGTCCATGTTCGCGTTTTGGCTGTGAGTATCTTGTTTGAAGGCATAAAAAAAGGCCCCGTGAGGGCCTCGTGTTTGCGCATGGGTGGCTATCGCCGGATGGTTATACCACCCTGCCCATGCGCCGTCCCACCACAAGAATTGCTGCGATCTTTATCATGGGCGCGATTGATAAACAGAAAAGCCAGGCCCGTCAACGCCTTTCAAGAAAACAACCGATACGAGTCCAAAACGGCACAAGCTCACGCAAGCACAAGAAAGAACTTATTAAATACCGTCCGATAATATTGCGGGTTCTTGGCCAGAGGTTTCGTATTGCTGAACAATGACCTTCATTCCTCGATCAGTGCCGGAGAGCAGGATCGGCGCGATGCCCTGAAACGAGGCAACCGCTTCCTCGGTCGGGTCGTTGCGTGCAGCGGTTCGCGCGCGACGATCGCAGCCATTGCCGAGAACGGCGAAACCTCGCTCACCGAATTGTGGTCCGTCGGCCGGCTGATCTCGATCACCGTCGGCAAGAACCGCGTCGTCGCCCTAGTCTATTCCATGCAGACCGCCACCAACGAATGGGGCGAGGAAATTGACAACACCTTCCGCATCGAAGTGGAACTGATGGGCGAAGTCCATCTCAGCCCCAACGGGCGCGAAGAATTTTCCGCCGGCATCAGCCAGTATCCCTATCTCGGCGCCATCGCCCACCGCATCCGCTCGGCCGATCTCGCCCGCATCTACGACACCGGCAAGAACGATACCTGCATCATCGGCAAGCTGACCCAGGACGAGAGCCTCGACGCCGCCATCCACGTCCCCTCGATGCTATCAAAGCATTTTGCCATCGTCGGCACCACCGGCGTTGGCAAGTCAACGGCTGTCAGCCTTTTGCTGCACAAGGCGATCGCGTCGGATCCGAAGCTGCGCGTGCTGATCCTTGATCCGCACAACGAATTCGCCGCCGCCTTTCCCGATATCGCCGTGGTCATCGATACCGACAATCTCGACCTGCCCTTCTGGCTGATGAAGCTCGAAGAGTTTGCCGAAGTCATTTTCCGCGGTCGGCCGCCGGTTCCGGAAGAACTCGATATCCTTCGCGATGTCATTCCGGAAGCGAAACGCGCATTCAAGGGATCGATGGAATCAGGCCTTGCGCGCCGGACCAGCGAAAAAAGTTCGATCACCGCCGATACGCCGGTTCCCTATCGCATGGCGGATCTGCTGGCGATGATCGATGAGCGCATCGGCCGACTGGAGGGACGCAGCGACAAGCCGCATCTGCGTTCACTGAAGGTGAAGGTGATCGGCGCGATCAACGACCCGCGCTACAATTTCATGTTCTCGTCGAACACGATCACCGATACGATCCTTGAGACGATCGCCAAGATCTTCCGTATCCCCGGCGAAGGCAGGCCGATCACGACCTTCCAGCTCGCCGGAATCCCATCGGAAGTCGTAAACTCGGTCGCCTCCGTCCTCTGCCGCATGGCCTTTGAAATCGCCCTCTGGAGCAATGGCGGCGTTCACATGCTGGTCGTCTGCGAGGAAGCCCACCGCTACGTTCCAGCCGATATCAGCCTCGGTTTCGTGCCGACCCGCCAGGCGATCGCCCGCATCGCCAAGGAAGGCCGTAAATACGGCGTATCGCTCGGCATCATCACCCAGCGCCCCGGCGAACTCGATCCGACCATCCTGTCGCAGTGCTCGACGGTCTTTGCCATGCGCCTTTCCAACGACCGTGACCAGGAAATCATCCGCTCGGCCATCCCGAACTCATCGATCTCGACGACCAGCTTCATTTCCTCGATCGGCAATGGCGAGGCAATCGCCTTCGGCGAGGCCGTGGCGGTGCCGATGCGCATGCGCTTTACCCGAGTCGATGAAAAGAGCCTCCCGAAAGCCAACGGCGTTGCCGTCAAGGTAACGGACGAAACCCCCGACACCGTCGACCTGCGCAACGTCGTGTCGCGCATGCGTGCCATGCACGGCCCGGACATTTCCGGTTTCCAGCAGGCTTACACGGCCAGTCTCGGCGGGCTCGACAATGAGCCCACCGCGGTGGATGAGGGTTTCGCAGACAACAGTGCGTTCGGCCAAACCGGTCCGGCACCGCAACATGAAACCTACACGCCGGCTGTCGAGCCTTACAACCCGGCAATGCTGCCGCGCGCGGAGCCTGCCAATCCGCAGCTAGAGCGTTTCAACCAGATACGTAACCAGCTGCTTTCGGATGAGCCTCCTGCGCAACCCCGGCCGGATCCATATCGGGCGCCCCCGCGCGTCACACCGAGCTTTGCGCAGCCCGGCTCGGACCAGCCGAGGCCATCACTTCGCGAAAGCCTGTTGAAAAAGCCGCTGAGCAGCATCATCCGTAAGTAGCCGGATAGAGCTCTCCACCCCTACCGCCGGCTTTTGTCGGGAAGATCGCGACCTTAGAGACTATCGCCTGATTCCGGGTCCCAGCGCAGCCAGCTGTCATCCAGCTGATTGCGAAACCATGTCATCTGCCGCTTGGCATACTGCCGTGTGGCGGCAGATGCGGTTTCGACAACCTCGTCCTTGCTCATCGTACCGGCAAGCATGGCGGCAATCTGCGGTACGCCGATCGCTTTCATCGCCGGCATCTCCAGCTTGAGATCGAGCGACAGAAGCATTTTCACCTCGTCAACGGCACCGCCGTCGAGCATCCCGGCAAAACGTCGGTCGATCCGCTGACGCAGTAAAGCACGATCCGGCAGGACTACGATTTTCAAGGCCTGGTCCGGGTCGATCGCAACCGGCCCCTGCCGTGCCTGGAATACGCGGATCGATTGGCCGGTCGCCGCGAAGATCTCCAGCGCGCGCGCAATGCGCTGGCCGTCGCCCGGACGCAGGGTCTGCGCGGTTTCCGGGTCTTTTTGCGACAGGACGGCATGCAGAGCCTCGGCGCCGTCTTGCTGCAGCCGGCGCCGCACGTCTTCGCGTATGTCCGCCGGAACCGCCGGCATGTCCGACAAACCGCCGGTCAGCGCCTTGAAATAGAGCCCGGTGCCGCCGACGAAGACAGGTATCCGCCCATCGCGGCGCACCGCCTCCAGAACCTCGACAGCATCGCGAAACCATTCGCCCGTCGAATAATGCTGCGACGCGGGCACATGCCCGTAGAGATGGTGGGGAATGCCCTGCATGTCAGCTTCGAACGGACGCGCCGTCAGTACATGCAGCGTATCGTAGACCTGCATGCTGTCGGCGTTGATCACCACACCATTGTGCCGTTTCGCCATGTCGATGGCGAGAGCGGACTTGCCGCTGGCGGTCGGCCCGGTTATCAGGATCGCATCCTGTCCAATCTCAAGGTTTTTCATCATGGCCTTCGTTGCCACGCTTGTTGCCAATCCGTCAAATCCCGTTCTGACACCCGCGCTTGCCGAAGAGGCAGCGGCAGCGGTCGATGCGTCCGGCCTTTACTGGCTCGCTGACGGCGTTGCCTGCGATATCGCTTTGAAAGACGGCGCCAATCCGGACTGGCAGGAAGCTTTGCTGCGGGGCGTGGTCGGTGACGCGCCGGTCGACGTCGTCGTCCAGAATGCCGAGACGCGCCGCAAAAAGCTTCTGATCGCCGACATGGATTCCACCATGATTGGCCAGGAATGCATCGACGAACTCGCTGCCGAGGTCGGATTGAAGGACAAGGTCGCGGCCATCACGGCCCGCGCGATGAACGGCGAGATCGCCTTCGAGCCGGCCCTGATTGAACGGGTCGCATTGCTCAAGGGTCTGCCGGTAAGCGTTGTGAACGAGGTTATCGAAAAACGCATCACACTGACGCCGGGCGGGCGTGAACTGGTCGCGACGATGAAGGCCAAGGGCTATTACACCGCGCTGGTCTCCGGCGGTTTCACCGTCTTTACCGGCCCCATCACCGCCACGCTTGGCTTCCATGAAAACCGCGCCAATATTCTGATCGAAAAAGACGGTCATCTCACCGGTGCCGTCGCAGAGCCTATCCTTGGCAAACAGGCCAAGGTCGATGCGCTGGTCGACATCACGACGAAGCTCGGCATTTCGACGGCCGATGCCCTTGCCGTCGGCGACGGCGCCAATGATCTTGGGATGCTTCATCTTGCCGGCGCCGGTGTTGCCCTGCATGCCAAGCCAGTCGTCTCTTCACAGGTGAAAATCCGCATCGACCACGCCGACCTCACCGCCCTCCTTTATATCCAGGGCTACCGGAAGACGGATTTCGTGCTTTGATCGTTCTGGAAACGAAACGGCTGCGCATCCGCAACTGGCTGGAGACCGACCGGCCGCTCTTTGCCGAAATCAATGCCGATCCGAAGGTGATGGAGTTTTTCCCCCGCCAGCGTTCCCGGGAGGAATCCGATGCCCTTATGGATGAAGTCCGTCAACGCATTCGCGAAACCGGGCTCGGCTTTTTCGCCATCGCGCTGAAGGACACGGATGAGCCGATCGGCTTCCTCGGCCTCGCCCGCACTGACCTGGAGCCGTTTCTGCCGGACGGCACCGTCGAGATCGGCTGGCGCCTGGCTGTCCGCTTCTGGCGGCAGGGCTATGTCACCGAAGCTGCAGAGGCGATGCTGCGCCATGGCTTTGAAAAGCGCGGATTGGCGGAAATCGTCTCCTTCGCGGTTGAGAACAACGCGCGCTCGACGGCGGTGATGAAACGCCTCGGCATGCGCCACGACCCAAAGCGTGACTTCGAACACCCGCGAGTTCCGGATACCGCGCCACGTCTCAAGCATCACGTGGTCTATGCAATCAGCCGTGAAGAATGGCTGGCACGATAAAGGCGGATCTTGCGGCCCGCTTTCAAGCTTGATCCGTCATCCATTGATGGCGACCTATTCCATCCGCACCGTCACGAACCGTAGTTCGCCTGTCTTGTTGGACATCATCAGCAGCGCATTGCGCCGGCCATCCGCTTTCAGTTCCTCGACCCTTGCCGATACGTCTTCCGGCGTTTTCATCGCCTCCTGGCCGATCTCGACGATGACGTCGCCGGACGCGATCCGCCGTTCGGCGGCTGCCGATTGCGGCTGCACTTCGGCGACGACGACGCCCTCGACATCCTCCGAGATTCCATAGGTCTTGCGGCTTTCCGCGTCGAGCACTGCAAGCTTCATGCCAAGCACCACGTCGGATGCCGGCAGTTCTGCGGCGGGCGGCTCTGCCTGGTCGGTGCCTTCTTCCGTCGGTGAGGTCTTGGCTTCCGCCGCGGCAAGATTTTCACCGTCTTCCAGGCGACCGAGCGTCACCTTGACAGTCATCTCCTTGCCGTCGCGAATGATGACGACATCGACGGCCTTGCCGACCGGGCTTTCGGCGACGACGCGCGGCAGGTCGCGCATTTCGACGACGTCGCGGCCGTCGAACTTGACGATCACATCGCCGGTCTTGATCTCTCCACCATCGACCGGGCCGCCCTTGATGACACCGGCGATGAGCGCGCCCTTCGGCGTTTCCATCTTCAGGCTTTCAGCGATATCGGCGGTCACCGGCTGAATGCGCACGCCCAGCCAGCCGCGGCGCGTTTCGCCGAAGTCCCTCAACTGATGAATGACGTTTTCCGCCAGTTCGGTCGGGACCGAAAAGCCGATGCCGATGGAGCCGCCGCTCGGCGAAATGATAGCCGTGTTGATGCCGATGACCTCCCCCTTCATGTTGAAGAGCGGACCACCGGAATTGCCCCGGTTGATCGCAGCGTCGGTCTGGATGAAATTGTCGTAAGGACCCGCATTGATGTTACGTCCGCGCGCCGAAATGATACCGACCGTCACCGTGCCGCCAAGCCCGAACGGGTTACCGATCGCCATCACCCAGTCGCCGATCCGCATCTGACGCGAATCGCCGAGGGGAACGGCGGTCAACGGCTTCTTCGGTTCGACTTTCAGCACGGCAAGGTCGGTCTTCGTGTCCGTACCGATCAGCTTCGCCTTCAACTTGGTGCCATTGGCAAAATTGATCTCGATATCGTCGGCACCCTCGATCACGTGATTGTTGGTGACGATGACGCCGGACGGATCGATGACGAAGCCGGAGCCGAGGGAATTCACCGTGCGCTGGCGATTGCCGCCTTCGCCGCCCTGCCCCTTGAAGAATTCATCGAAGAAATCCTGGAACGGCGAACCTTCCGGCACCTGCGGCATCGGCGCCTGATCGTCATTTTTCACGTTCTGCGAGGTCGATATGTTGACGACCGCATCGAGCAGTCCGGCTGCGAGATCGGCAACCGAATCCGGACCCTGTTGCGTCGGCACCGGTGCCCTCGTCTGTGCCTGGGCGGCAGACAGCACCGGCACGGAGTTCATCAGCAGCGCGGCGCTCGCAACGAGCGTGACGGACCGGAAGAAGGAAGCGCGGATGGACAAGCCCATGGGGTCCTCTCGATTTGGGATGGCATACCGCCGCAAAATCGGCCGGCAGGAAAAGTGTTCGTCATGCAGACGCGTGTCGCGGCTGCGAGCTTGGCTCTCCGTCAGCCTCCCGCCCTGTAATGTGGCGTAGAATCTATCCGAAGATAAGGCGGATTTGGGACGCGTCCAGTCATCTTTTCGTCAACGTCCCGAGAGACAACGGCGGTCGCGGCCGATCAGGTCATGATCTCATGACCATGGGCCTTCAATGCCGCCACGGCCTTGTCGAGGTCTGATCCGATGATGAAGACGTAATCGGTGCTGAAGGTCGAATTGGCAAAGATGCCGACACCGGCATCCGACAGCGGGTTGAGCACCGATGCAAGCACCCCCGGCACATCAAAGGTAAAATGCTGTTCGATGCGGAAGCAGCGCCAGCCGCCGGACGACTGGATGCCGGAGGGTATGCGCGCTGCTCGACAGACAAGCGTCATCTCCTCGCGCGAACTCGATACCGCCCAGAAGCCCGCCCCCGGCAACCATTCCGGCAGCGGTGTTCCGATGTTGAGCCGGGTGATCGCATATTCTGCGTCCACCAGGCGAATGAGCAATTTATGTGTCATGTCTTATCCTCGCACCATCCAGACAAGTGCGACGCCAATAGCGACGGAGACAAGCCCGAACAGCCGCAACTGTTGCTCCGGAATATGGGGCAATCGTTTCGCCATTTCCACCAAAACCAAAGGGGCCAGTGCGTACACCAGCCCCTCGATGATCAGGAAAAATGCAATTCCTGTCAGAAAATCACTCATTGCGCCGATCAGTTTCCTGCAGCGGGCTGAGTGGCGGAGGGAGCAGGCGCCCCATCCGAACTGTTGAAATAACGGAAGAATTCCGACTCCGGCGACAGAACCAGCGTGGTATCGGGGCTGCCGATCGCCTGGTCATAGGCTGTCATCGACCGGTAGAACTCGAAGAACTTCGGATCGCGGGCAAAGGCATCGGCGAAAACGGCAGTCCGCTCGGCTTCGCCCTGACCACGCAGGATTTCCGAATCACGCTGCGCCTCGGCGATGAACTCGACAACCTGGCGATCGGCAACAGCCCGACGCGTCTGGCCCTTCTCGATACCGCGAGCGCGGATCAGTTCGGCTTCCGCCAGACGCTCGGCCTTCATCCGCTCGAAGGTCTGCTGCGAGACTTCCTGCGTCAGGTCGGTGCGCTGAATGCGGACGTCCTCGATGTTGAGGCCGAGCGATTCGGCGTCGGTCTTCAGGTCGGCACGGACTTCCCGCATCATCGATGCACGCTCTTCGGAAAGCGCCGATTCAAAGCCGCGAAGACCGTAGACCCGGCGCAAAGAAGCGTCGAGACGGGTGCGAAGGCGCGATTCGGCCGATTCCCGATCGCCGGAAACCGTTTCGCGGAAGCGCCGCGCATCGGCGATCTTGTAGACGACAAAGGCGTCGACTTCATAGAACTTGCCGCCCGAAACCTGCACACGGATGTTGTCGAGGTCGAAACGCAAGGCCTGCTTCTCGACATACTGAACCCGGTCGGCGTCCATGAAGGCGAAAGGCAGCTTGAAATAGAGGCCCGGCTCGGTCTTGACGTCCTTGATTTCGCCGAAGCGAACGACGATCGCCTGCTGGCGCTGGTTGACGATGAAGACGGAAGAATAGACCACCATCAGGACCAGCGCGAGGCCGATCAAAATATAGGGAAGACGGTTGTTCATTACTGGGCCCCTCCCGACTGCGCGGGCTTGCCGATTTCATTGAGCGGCAGATAGGGCAAGACGCCCTGGCCGTTCTTCTCGTCGAGAATGACCTTCTTGGACTTGCCGAGAACACTCTGCATCGTTTCGAGATAGAGACGCTTGCGCGTCACATCCGGGGCTTTCGCATAGGCGTCATAGACGGAGATGAAGCGCTGCGCCTCACCCTGTGCTTCCTTGACGACACGGCCCTTGTAGGCAGCCGCCTCTTCGCGGAGCTGGGCTGCCTGTCCGCGGGCCTTGCCGAGCACCTGGTTGGCATATTGGTTGGCTTCCTCGACGAAACGGTCTTCGTCCTGTTCGGCGCGCTGCACTTCGTCGAAGGCATCGGCCACTTCGCGCGGCGGAGCCGCATCTTCAATGGCGACCGTGTTGACGGAGATGCCGGCACCATAGGTGTCCATCGTCGCCTGGATTGTCGTCTTCACGTCAGCTGCGATCGCCTGGCGGTTATCGCGGAAGATGTCCTGTGCCGGACGGCGGCCGACGACTTCGCGCATGGCGCTTTCGGCAACCTGCTGCAGCGTGTCGGACGGATCCTCGACGTTGAAGAGATAGGCCTTCGGGTCTGTCACGGAAAACAGCACGGAAAACTGAACATTGACGATGTTCTGATCGCCCGAAAGCATGAGACCTGCGGCCGACTGGTCGCCCAGACCCGACTTGCTGCCGATATTCTGCTGCTGCTCGGTAATCTTGACCATTTCGACCGTTTCAAGCGGCCAGAAATGGTAGTGCAGGCCCGGCATGGAAATCTCTTCCTTGGGCTTGCCGAAACGCATTTCGACGCCGCGCTCATCCGGCTGGACGGTATAGATCGAGTTGATCAGGATGAAGCCGACGACGAGAAGGCCGATGATCGCGGCGACGCCGCCGTTAAAGCCACCCGGCACGACGCTTTTCAGCTGGTCCTGGCCCCGGCGGAAGATTTCCTCCAGATCCGGCGGACCGCCATTGCCACGGCCACCGCCGCCACGCGGGCGGTTCGGCCCCTGGCCCCAGGGACCTTTATTTCCGCCGCCGCCGCCCCAAGGACCACCGCCGCCGCCGTTCTGATTGCTCCAGGGCATTCATACCTCTTCCATAGAAAAAATTCCGAGATCAATGCCCCGCGGACGGGCCGCAGGCCATGATGTGAAACCGTTATAGGTATCTCCAGAACGGCTTTCAACGCAGCGCATCCAACTTCACCGTAAATCCGGCAAAATAGTTAGCATTGCTCAGCTTTTCCGCCGCCACGTCGAGAAATTCATGGCGTGGCTGTCCTTCTCCCCCTGCGGCAGGGGCTCATCGACGACCTTGTCGAAGATATCAGGATCGATCGACGGAAAACGCGTATCGCCGTCGATTGCAGCAGCGACCTCGGTCACATGCAGAATATCGGCGAGACCGATTGCCTGCCGATAAATCTCGCCCCCCCCGATCACGCAGACCTCATCGACGCCGAGTTCCGCCGCCCGCCGTCGCGCTTCGATGAGCGCCGCCTCCAGCGATTGGACGACCGTTGCGCCCTCCGCGGCAAAATCGGCATCGCGGCTGATGACGATGTTGGGGCGGCCCGGCAGAGGCCTTCCGATCGAAGCCCAGGTCTTGCGTCCCATGATGACGGGCTTTCCGAGCGTCAGGGCCTTGAAACGCTTGAGATCGCTGGGCAGATGCCACGGCAGCCCCCCGTCGCGGCCGATGACACCGTTCGAGGAAACGGCAACGACGATGGTCACTTTCGACTCAGTCATGAAATCCGTCCGGCTTGGCGTCGATCTCGCGGGCGCGAGCAAGGGCCGGACGCGAGGTCAAAGTTTGAACATAGCGATCGACGCTGCCGCTATCCGGCAAGAGCTTGCGCATCCACGAGAGCGCGCCGCCAAGCATGAGATCGGCGGCACTAACCTGGGCGCCCAGCAGATAGGGCTGGCTGTCGAGCGTCGCGATCACATGCGCGCACATCTCCTCGTAGCCTCTCGCCAGGTTCGGATTGCTCTGTGTCATTCCGCTGATGAACGCGGTTCCGCACGGTTCGATCACGCCGGCATAATAGGCAAGCCACGACAGATAGGCGCCCCGCTCCGGATGACCGGCAGGCCGGCCCATTTCCGAGCCGGGGAAAAGCTCCGTCAGATATTGGCTGATCGCGGTCGATTCGGTGATAAGCACCCCATTGTGCAATAGCGCCGGAACCTGCTTGTGCGGATGCGGATTGTTGTCGTCCGGGCTGCCGGAACCATCCCAGCGGCGGATGGAGACATAGCGGATGTCATATTCCGCGCCCAGCTCCTCAAGCAGCCAGAGGATGCGGCCCGATCGAGACATCGGCGCATGGAACAACGTCGGCATGTGGTCCTCCCAAACCGTTCGACATCAGGTGATCGTCCCTCACCTGCATGTCGTCATTAAGGTCAAACCGCGACCGGCGCCCTGATATGTGAATCGGCCTGGTAACCGACGAGCTCAAAGTCTTCAAAACGAAAGGCAAACAGGTCTTTCACGTCCGGATTGATGACCATCCGCGGCAACGCCTTCGGCGTCCGCGTCAGTTGCTCTCGTACCTGGTCGAAATGATTGTGATAGATATGCGTGTCACCGAACGTGTGGACGAAATCACCGGGTTCAAGACCGCAGACCTGCGCCACCATCAGGGTCAGCAGCGCGTAGGAGGCAATGTTGAACGGCACGCCGAGGAAGACATCGCCGGAACGCTGATACAACTGGCAGGACAGCTTGCCATCGGAAACATAGAACTGAAAAAGGCAGTGGCACGGCGGCAGTGCCATCTCGTCCACTAGTGCCGGGTTCCAGGCCGAGACGATATGACGGCGCGAATTCGGGTTTTTCTTCAGGCCTTCGACAAGTGCCGCGATCTGATCGAGATGACGGCCGTCATGGGTCGGCCAGGAGCGCCATTGGTAACCATAGACGGGACCGAGGTCGCCGTTCTCGTCGGCCCATTCATCCCAAATGTTGACGCCGTTTTCCTTGAGGTAGTCGATGTTGGTATCGCCCTTCAGAAACCAGAGGAGTTCGTGGATGATCGATCTCAGATGCAGCTTCTTGGTGGTCAGGACCGGAAAGCCTTCCGCCAGATTGAAACGCATCTGATAGCCGAAGACCGAGCGCGTGCCGGTTCCTGTCCGATCGCTACGGTCGGAACCGGTCTCCATCACATGACGCAAGAGGTCGAGATATTGTTTCATAGGGTCCGCCGCCGATTCGTTTCGCGATAAAATAGGCGCAAGTCAGCGGCGAACCAATCGGTAAATCCCGGGTGTCCCCAGGCAGGCACTATCAAAGCGTCGCGAGTTTGCCGAGATGTTTTGCCACCAGATAATAGAACGTCACGCGGGATTTCGACCGGTCGCCGGCCATGGTCCTGGCAACGGCGTCAACCGCAGCATCTGCATCCGGCCCGGTGACACCGAGCTTCTTGCCGCACCATTTCTCCTTGACACGGTCGAGTTCTGTCGGGTCGGAGGCGGAGACGAGCGAGGAATCCCTGTTACGCAACGCGATACCCAGATGTTTGACGATCTTGTTCACAGCCGCCCCATCGGCGGCGCTGTCGTACCTCTGCACGTCTGCGAGATAATCCGTCATGGTGTCTCCTCACACGGTTTGGCTTCACGTTCAGCGCACATCCTTGATGAAGCAGGAGCAAACGGGAATCTTTTCACGCTTAGCGAGCAAGTCAAGGCCAATCCACCCGCGACAGACCGGAAGCCCTCCTGTATTTTCGAAAAGGCCCTTTTCTTGGCACGCTTTAAGACCTATATGTCACTTGCCGTCTTCGGGCGGCTATGGCGATAAACAGGCGATGGAATAAGCCTATTGGACCCGGGGGCGGTACCCGGCGCCTCCACCAAAAACTGGTCAGACTTTACTTACCGACCGGCTTTTGATGGGGGCGAAATAGGATCGACAAGGGTGTAAAGATCGACTTTTGCTCGGCATTGTACCACCGTTATCGGGCTAAAATTGTAGTTGCAAACGACAACTATGCGGAAGCTCGTCTCGCTGCTTAATCGCAGTGTGACACTTCAAATCAAGTCCTTCCGGTTCGCACCGTAAGGCGGGGTCCGAAGGCACCTGGCAACAGAAGCCTTCACCTTCTCCCCCCGTCCTTCGCCTTCTCCAATGCCTTGAAATGGTCTATAGATGATGCAAATGACTCGTGTATCGGGACTTTCCTGCGTACAGAGCCGATGGCATAAAGTGTGACAGAGTTGAGTTACAAGAAAGATGGGGATCTTATGGGCCAAGACCATATCCGCTACGACATTCTCGCGCAGGACGCTCTTCGCAGCGTCATTCGCAAGGTCCTGACCGAAGTCGCAGCGACAGGTGCCCTTCCCGGAGATCATCATTTCTTCATCACCTTCCTCACCGGCGCGCCGGGCGTGCGCATTTCCCAACACCTGAAGGCCAAGTATGCAGAGCAGATGACGATCGTCGTGCAGCATCAGTTCTGGGACCTGAAGGTCACCGAGACGCTGTTCGAAATCGGCCTGTCCTTCTCCGACACGCCGGAAAAGCTGGTCATCCCGTTCAATGCCATCCGAGGCTTCTACGATCCGTCCGTCAATTTCGAGCTTGAGTTCGACGTCGCGGCTGTCGAGGAGGACGAAGGCGCCGAAATCACAGCCTACCCGATCGCGACCGCGGAAAAGTCTGCCGAGCCCGAGAGCGAAGCCTCCGCGAAGTCCGGCGATGACGGCAAGAAGGAGGGCGGCTCGGTGATCTCGCTCGATTCCTTCCGCAAGAAGAACTGAAGCCACTTCCTGACAGGTTCATCATGACCGGCGACGTCGTCAATCTCCGTCAGTTCCGTAAGCAGAAGGTGCGGACGGAGAAGGACAAAGCGGCGGAGCAGAACCGCATCTCCTTCGGCCGCACGAAGGCCGAGAAACAGCTGACCAAGACGCTCAACGACAAGGCCAGCAAGGCCCTGGATCAGGGCAAGCGCGAGACGCCCCTGGATGATACCGACGACAAGACCTGAGCATCGCGAGCGCCAAAACCTTTAATTCAATTTAAAATCAACCGATAAGCCCATTTTCCGGAATCACTTTCAGAAAAAGGTGATTCACTTCCTGAGGCACTATCGTGATCCGCAAGCATTCCGCGACACTGCATGGCCACCGGACCAGCTTTTCGCTGGAGGAGCCGTTCTGGCAGGAGCTGAAGACGATCTCTGAAAGCCGCCAGATAGCACTTGCGCAACTGATCGCCGAAATCGACGATGGGCGTTCCGCAGACAGCAATCTGTCGTCCGCGCTCAGGGTTTATGTGCTGAACTGGATCAAACTCCACAGACTTTGAACAAGCCAAAGGCGCACTGCCCGCCGCCTTGCTGCCCCCGGTGACCGTCGAAGCCGCTATTGCTGCGTGACGCCCGGCAAGGCTTCGAAATTCAAACCCTGTTGTGGAACAACCGGCTGCTCCTCGGCGGGCTGCTGCGTCGTGCCGCCCTGCGGCGCGGTCAGTTCCGCGCCCGGTACCACGCCGCCGGTCGGATCGAACGGCAACAGGGTCTGGTTTTTCTGCTCCTCGGCCTTCCGGGCAGCCTCTTGCGCGGCCTTGGTAGCAGCGGCTTCGTCCGCCGCCTTCTTCTCGGCCAGGGCTTTGGCTTCGGCCTCGGCCTTTTGCCGTGCAGCCTCCTGCGCCGCCAACTCGCGCCGACGCTGCTCTTCAACCGCGCGCAGACGGGCAGCCTCGCGCTCGGCGGCATTGGCCTTGTAGAGCGCCACTTCGCGGCGCAACCGCTGTTTTTCAAGCACGTTCGCCTGCAGCGTCTCGACGCGGCGGCGTTCACGCTCGAAGGCCCTCAGCGATAGGAAATTCGACAGATCGGTGACATCGAGTGTCAGGCCCGGCGAATGCAGAAGCCCGGCATAGCCAAGGCTCACTTTCGCCTCTGCACCGGTGAGTGCCTCTTCGCCCGGCCGGAAATTGACATCGATACCAGCGTTCATCCGTTCATCCGGAAAGCTGATTTCCAGACTTCCGGAGAGCCCCGCGGCCGCGTCGCCCGCAGTCACGTTCTGAGCTCGCAGCGTGCCGCCCGCGATACTGAACGGTACAGTCACAGCCCCAAGCACCGCCTGTCCGGACAGAACTTCCTTCTCGGCGAGCGGCTTTACCCGATCCTGGGTGATGTCGCCTTCAAGCCGATCCGCAGCCGCCATGATGCCCGGTAGTGCGGTGGTGTTGAGACCATGCGCAACGGTATCCCGCAAAGTCGCCGTGCCGGACCCGCTTGCGGATTCAGCCATCGCCCGCGCCGTCTTGCCGGATGCCTCCATGGCAAGCGACAGGTCGAACCTGCCTTCGGCAACGGCAGCGTCGCCAGTCTTCCATACCGCAGCAGCCAGATCGCCGTCCTTGAGGTCAAGTCGTGTCTGGAAAAAGCCGGAACCATCGCCATTGCCGAGAAGCATTCGCCCATCGGCCTTGCCGCCCAGCCAGTTCCCGGCGATAGGATCGATCGCGATCTGATCGCCCTTCCAGGCAACCTTACCGGTCATATCCGAGACGGCGCCGTAGACACCCGGCCAGAACTGCTTGGCGGAAACATCGACTGTGACGTCCAGCCCACTCCAGGCGGGCTGGACAACCGGCGAGGTCGACAGGTCGCCATTCGTCGGGTTCTGGACGGAGCCCAGGATACCTTCGCCGATCCAGGCAAGATCAAGCGTGTCGAGCGCGATCTGGCCCGTCACCTTGCCGGGCGCTGTGCGGTCTATCGCCAAGGTACCGGAAAATGCGTTGCCGTCCGCCTTCCCCTCGATTGCCGAAAGTGTCACGGCTTCAGGCGTCGTCGCGATGTCCGCCTTCAGCGCCAACGGCAGGCCGGTGCCCATTTGTGGCAGGCCTATTCCCTCCAGCAGCAGGAAAGGCTCGAAATCCTGGCTTTCCAGCGTGATCTTCGATTGCCCGGAGAGGAATTTGTCGCGCGCCAGATCGATATCACCGTTTGCCGAAAGCGACGTCCGCGCTGTGGTAAACGTCAGCCCGGCATTCGCCTTCTGGCCGTCCGTGCCCTGCAGCTTCACCGACAGGATGGCATTCTCGTCGGCATCGAACGGCAACGGATCGAATCCGATCTGGCCAAGCAGGATGGGCGTTGATGGGTTTTCCATCGTTGCCTCCAACAGGATCCCCTGCCCGGCAAGCGCCTGCGCGATATCCGGCGCCTGATAGTTGGCCGCGATCCTGGTGCCGTTCGCGGTCCCCACGATGCCGAAGGTCACCGGCGCCTTGCCATCCTGACTACCTGCCGTCAGCGTCAGGTCAAGCGCCGCATCGCTGTAATAGGGACCGCTTTTGACCAGCCGCTCCAGTGCCGGATGTGCCGTGGCATGCCGTTCGATCATCTTCAGGAAAGGCGTGAGGTCCGGAGATGCCAATTTCATCTTGGCCGAAATCACCGGCGCAGTCATCTCGCCGCTCATGCGCCCCGACAACGCAAGCTGCGTCCCGGCGATATTGCCGATCGACACCCGCTCGGCCTGCAACTGGCCGTTCTTGAGGGTCGCTACCATCTGCACGTCAGTGGCGTCCTCGCCGAAGGCCGAGAATTGTTCGGCCGAAAGATCCGCTGCAATCGTATGCGACAAAACCGTGGCGTTGGACGCGTCACCTGCCACCAAACCGGCCAGCGCCTGCAGCGCTTCCAGATCGATGCGGTTACCTTTGAGCTGCAGCGAAAGATTCGGCGGCGTGCCATCGAGTGCCTGCCGCTCGATCCGACCGCGAAGCACGGCGGGGCCAGCTGCTACTTCCAGGCGCTCGAACTGCTGCAGCGTGTCGGTGAGGTTCACCGTCGCCGAAAAACCGGCGGTCTTCAGTTTGCGAATGGCCGGATCGACCGAACCGGCGAGCCAGGTCGCCAGACCCGATGGCTGGTTGGAGGCAACAAGCATCTCGCCGCGAAAAGCGCGCAGCCCACTTAGCTGCAGGCGGCCCTTGGCCTCGAACTGGGTGCGGCCGGGCAGTTGCGCCACCGCATTGTCAATCATCCATCCGGCCCCGTCTGGCCTGAGGTCAAGCCGGACCTCACGCACCGTCGTATCGCCGATGACAATCGCCGGCAGCTTCAGGCTCGCCCGGCCGGGCACCTGAGGGATCGGAATGTCGGCTGCAATCGCCATGATCGCCGCAAGCCGCTGACGAACAGAAATCGCCGGATCGCGCCCGGTCTTGCCGGCCTCGCCGGTATTGCCGATGCGGCTGACGTCGATCTGCTGGCCATCGGCCAGAAGCAGGAATTCCTGCTCCTTGCCGGTATCGAGCGTCGCCTCGCCGGTTACCAGATAGGGGTCGTCCTTGGGGCCGATCTCCAGCCGGTAGTCGGGAACGCGGATGCGCTCGTTGGTCAGCTCGAACTCGCCGGTCACCCGCAAGGCAGCCGATTGGTCCTGTGCCTTCTGCGCTTCCGGAGGCTTGTTTTCCGTCAGCGTGAACTTGCCCTGATAGAGCGGCTTGAAATCGACGATCTTCAGATCGCCGTCGAGTTCCACCCCGAAGGGCCGTTTGTCGGGCGTCAGCCGCGACCGCAGACCGAGCGTACCGGTCTCGTCGACCTCGCTGCTGGAAAAGGCAAAGCTGCCCGCTTCGCCGTCAAGCGCTGCTCGGCCTTCCATCTTCCAGGGTCCTGCAAGCGAACGGGCGGAAAGGTCCGCCTCGAGCCCGGTGATGCGCCGGGTCCGTCCGGTCTGCTCGTCGATGAAATCGATCTGGCCGCCGGTGATCGCAACATTTTCGAGGATGACGGTCTTTGCCGGAATGGACGCCTTGCGTCCGCGCGCCCAGTCGAGCGTGCCGTCCGGCAACAGCCTCATCTTCGCCTTCGGAGATTCCAGCCGCATGTCGAAGATCAGCGCCTCGCCGGAAAGGAACGGCGCAAGCTCGGCATTCATCTTGAAGCGCTCGACCTGGATCAGCGGCTCGCCCGTCTCGGACTGGCCGACACGGACGTCATTGAGGGTTACCGAGGGGAACGGGATCAGGCGGGCATCGACGCTTCCGTGAACGACCACCGGCTTGCCCATGATCCGGCTCGCCTCGCGTTCGAAGTCCTTGCGGAAATCCGTCCAGTCCACGAACAGTGGGGCAATCAGCGCGGCAAACAGCGCCACGACCAAAAGACCACCGACAAAGACCAGAATTCGCGAAAGCACCAGTTGAAAGTCCTATCCCATTTGTCCGCGGAAGATAGCGCCCTTGGCGGCGTCTACCACTCCTTAACACCCACTCGCCTTTTTCACATGGCAAAAATCTTGCCGGGATTGAAGATGTTGCCGGGGTCCAGCGCCCGCTTCACCTGTCGCATGAGATCGAGCGCATCGCCAAGTTCGGCTTCGAGAAACGGCATTTTGCCCTGGCCGATGCCGTGCTCACCAGTGCAGGTGCCATCCATCGCCAGCGCACGTCCGTTGAGGCGCGCGACGAAAGCCTCTGCCTTGGCAATATCGGCATCGTCTTTATCGTCGAACAACAGGCCGACGTGGAAATTGCCATCCCCGGCATGTCCGACAATCGGGGCGATCAGACCATGCGCAGCGATATCCTCGTGCGTCGCCTCGACGCAATCCGCCAGCCGCGAGATCGGCACGCAGACATCGGTGGACAGGATCGCCAGATCCGGCGCCAAGCTCTTCTGCGCCCAATAAGCATTGTGCCGCGCCTTCCAAAGCGCATTGCGCTCCTCGGTGTTGGCAGTCCACTGGAACTCGGAACTGCCAAATTCGGCGGCGATTTCGGCAAACTGCTTCGATTGCAACGCGACGCTCTCAGCATTCCCATGAAACTCGACGAACAGCGTCGGCGCTTCCGGAAAGGACAGGCCCGAATAGGCATTGCTCGCCTTCATCTGCAAGGCGTCGAGCAGCTCGATGCGGGCGACAGGAATACCCGACTGTATTGTCAGGATCACCGTATTGCAGGCATCCCCCACCGATGGAAAAGAACAGACGCCGCCTGCGATCAGTTCGGGAATGCCCTGCAGCCTGAGCGTGATCGATGTGAGGATACCGAGCGTCCCTTCCGCCCCGACGAACAAACGTGTGAGGTCGTAACCGGCCGATGACTTCTTGGCGCGGTGTGCGGTGCGGATTTCCTTGCCACCCGCAGTCACTGCGGTCACCGCCAGCACATTGTCCTTCATCGTGCCGTAGCGCACCGCATTGGTGCCTGAAGCCCGCGTCGATGTCATGCCACCGATCGAGGCATTGGCGCCAGGATCTATCGGGAAGAACAGGCCGGTGTCACGCAGATAGATGTTCAGCGCCTCCCGGGTAATCCCGGGCTGGACGGTACAGTCGAAATCGCTGGCATTGACTTCCAGCACCTTGTCCATGCGGCTCATGTCGACACTGATGCCGCCATGCGGCGCGTTGATGTGGCCTTCGAGCGATGAGCCCGTGCCGAAGGCGATCAACGGAACGCCATGCTCGCTGGCGATCGCCACGATCGCCTCGACCTCGGCGGCGTTATCGGGATAGACAACGCCATCGGGCAGTTGCGCCGGAATATAGGTTGTCGCGTGGGCATGCTGGGCGCGGACGGCCTCGCCGGTCTGGAAGCGATCGCCAAACCGCGCGCTCATCAGCCGCAGAGCGGCGGTGATGCCGGTTTCGTTGCGGATGCCCGCCTTGATCGCCTTCAACGCCATATGCCTCCCCCGAACCACCGCTCAGCACCGCGGAAATTCTTAGATTTCAACGCGCTACTGTGCAAATCGGAATCACTTTGTCCAGAACCTCATCCGGAACCTGATGGGTTTAGCAAAGAATTGCGACAAAGTGAGACAGTCCGGACACAGGGAGAAAAAGATCAAGGCCACCCGGCCGTGAGCGAGACAGTTTATTCAGCGGCTTCGGCCAGCTGCAGGGCCTCGGCGTGTTCCAGTTCATGGTGCAAGCGCCGTTCCTCGTCGATATGCGGCTTGGTGAAGCGGGCGATGACCAGATAAGCCACCGGCGTCAGGTAGAGCGTCACCACAGTTGCGAGCCCGAGACCGCCGACCAGCACCCAGCCGAGCGCCACGCGGGCCTCGGCGCCGGCACCGCTTGCCAGCACCAGCGGCACCGCCCCGACGATGGTGGCGATCATCGTCATCATCACCGGGCGCAACCGGATATTCGCCGCGTTCTCGATCGCCGAGCGCAGATCCTCGCCACGGTCACGCAGCTGGTTGGCGAACTCGACGATCAGGATACCGTTTTTCGCCATGATGCCGACTAGAAGCACCAGCCCGATCTGGCTGTAGATGTTCAGTGTATTACCCGTCATCAGCATGGCAAAGACGGCGCAGGCGAGCCCGAGCGGCACGGTCGACATGATGATCAAGCCGCTGACCAGGCTTTCAAACTGTGCTGCGAGCACCAGGAAGATGATGACGAGAGCAAAGCCGAAGGTGACGAACATGCCGTTGGCATTCTCGTCCAGCGTCGCGGCTTCCGCCAGCGGCACGACGCGCGAGCCCGGCGGTAACAGTGGTTCGGCCATCTGTTCCACCATGGTGAGCGCGTCGCCGAGCGCAATGCCGGAGGTGAGACCAGCCGAAAGTGAAACGGAGCGAAGCTGGGACTCCCGTGACAATTGCGGCGCAACGGCTTTTTCTTCAACCGAGGCGATGGTCGACATCGGCACGATCTTGCCGTCGCCGGTTTTCAGGAAGATGTTTTGCAGATCTGTCGGGTCGTTGACGGGATTGGTCGTCGACAGCAGCTTGACGGGGTAGGATTCGCCCTCGACATAGACATCGAGCACGCTGTTGCCATCGAGCATTGCTTGAAGTGCCGACGACAGCCCAACGATATCGATGCCAAGGTCGGAGGCCCGCTCCCGATCGATCGTCACGGAAAGCTGAGCCTGGTTCGCCTCATAGTTCAGGCGGACGTTTTCGAAGCGTCCGCTGTCTTCCATCTGTCGTACCAGTTTGGAGGCGGCATCGCCGAGCTTCGCATAGTTGTTGCCGACCAGCGCCACCTGCAAGCCGTTGCCCGCGCCGCGAATGCCAAGGCTGTTCGGCTGGATGGGGAAGGCGCGGATCGAGGGAATGTTCGCCGTGATCCTGGTGATATCAGCGGAGATCTGCTGCTGCGTACGGTCGCGGTCGCTCCACGGCGCCAGCGTCAGCACCATGAAACCCTGGTTGACGGACCCGCCCTGGCCGGAAACGGAAAAGACGTTGGCGATCTCGCCATTGTCAACCAGCGGCTTCAGCCCGTCCTCGACCCGGCGCATCTGCGCCTGCGTATATTCCAGCGACACGCCTTGCGGCGCCTGCACCCGCAGCATGATGCGCGCGCGGTCCTCGGTCGGCGTCAATTCCGATTTCAACAGCGTGAACGCGCCCGCCCCCGCCGCCGTCACCATGACGGCCACCATGAACACGACCAACGGCGAATTGAGGCAAGCCCGCAGCGTTCGCCGGTAGAAAGCGGCGGCGAAGGCGCCGATCCGCCCCATGAACCCGGTGTGACCGTGATTCTCGCCGTGAGGTTTGAGCATCCGCGACGCCAGCATCGGGCACAGCGTCAACGATACGAATGCCGAAAGCAGGATCGCAAAGGCGAGCACGAAACCGAATTCGCGGAAGAGCCCACCCGTTTGCCCCGGCAGGAACGACAGCGGCACGAAGACGGCGGCAAGCGTCGCCGTGGTGGCAATAACGGCGAAGAACACTTCGAGCGTGCCGAGAACAGCCGCAGCACGCGGTCCCATGCCCTCGCCGCGCCGCCGCACGATATTTTCAAGCACCACGATCGCATCGTCGACGACAAGTCCCGTCGCCAGAACGATCGCCAGCAGCGTCAGGATGTTGATCGAGAAACCGGCCAGATAGATCGCGGCGCAGGTACCGACCAGCGCAATCGGCATGGTCAGCGTCGGAATGAGCGTTGCGCGCCAATCGAGCAGGAAGAGATAGATAACGAGGGTGACGATGAGAACGGAGGCAACCAGCGCGATCTCCACCTCGTGGATCGCACCATCGATGAACACCGCATCGTCGCTGGTGACTTTGAGCTGCGTTCCCTTGGGCAGGATTTCGGCGATGGTCGCCACGGCCTTCTTCACGCCTTCGGAAATATCGAGCGTATTGGACTGCGCCTGACGGATGATGCCAAGGCCGATGCCCTGACGGCCATCCGAGCGCAGCGACGATGTCCCGATATCCGGGCCGAGCGTGACTGTGGCAATGTCGCCAAGGCGAACATTGTCGCCAAGAATCAGGTTTTCGAACTGTTCCGGCGTCTGCAGGTCGGCGGTGGCGCGCACCGAAATATCCTGGTCAGCGCTGGTCAGGGAGCCCGCGGGGACGTCCATCGACGCACTAGCAAGTCCGGTACGCAGATTGGCAACAGTCAGACCGCGGCTGGCGAGCTTCGACTGGTTGATGTCAATGCGGAAGATTTTCTCCTGGTCGCCGTTGATCTGCACGTCAGCGACACCCTCGACGGCGGCCAGCCGGTCGGTAATCTCATTTTCCGCCAACAGCGTCAGATCTTCCATCGATAGCGTGTCCGACGTCAGCGCCAGCCGCATGATCGGCTGGCTGTCGGCATCGGCTTTTACGATGCGCGGCTCGTCGGCATCCTCGGGCAGCTGGTTGCTGACGCGGCCGAGCGCATCGCGAATGTCGTTGGAGGCCTGGCCGATATCGGTCGTGTCGGAGAACTGCAGCGTGACGCGGCTCTGGGCATATTGCGAAGTCGAGGAAATATCCTTGATGCCTTGCACGCGCGACACCGCTCCCTCGATCACCGAGGTCAGCTCACGGTCCACCGTTTCCGGCGAAGCGCCGTCGAACTGGGTATTGACGGAGACCACCGGCTGGTCGACCTGAGGCAATTCGCGGATTTCGATCCCGTTCAACGCCGCCAGACCGGCCACGATGATCAGCGTGTTGACGACCAGCGCAAAGATCGGCCGACGGATGAAGAGGGCCGTAAACCCGGCTGTGCGGCCGGCGCCGTGATGATCAGCGCCGCCGCTCATTTCGCGGCCTCCGCCTCTGAGACCTTCTGCTCCTGGTCACCCTGCTTCGGTTTCTGTTTTTGTTGCCGCTGCTCGCCGGCGATGCGCACGGCCCCGCCGTCCCGCAGGCGCTGGACGCCTTCCATCACCACGGCGTCGCCCTTGGCCAGTTCCGCGTCGACCAGCACTTTGTCGGAATTGCGCTGGATGATCTTGACAGGAACCTTCTGCGACTTTTCCGCCGCTATGCGCCAGACATAGGAACCATCCGCGCTCCACTGGATCGCCAGCGGATTGACAGTCGGATAGTGGTCTCCGGGAAACCGCACGGAGACTGAGAAGGACATTCCGGCCCGCAGCGTATCGTCCGGATTGTCGATCCGCGCACGCACGCGCAGCGTTCGGCTCGCCTGATCGACGCGGTTGTCGATGGCGTCGATGACACCAGACAGTTCCGAGGTCGGCAGCGCGATCGCCGTCGCCGAAATGTCCTGGCCGACCGAAATCTTGGTTGAAAACCGTTCCGGCACCCAGAAGTCGACGAGGATCTGCGAGCGGTCATCGACCACGGCGATCGGCGTCGAGGTAGTGACGTAGTCGCCCGGATGGGCGGTGATGATGCCGACGATGCCGCCGGAGGGCGCGGCGATATCGCGGCGCTTCAAATCCAGCTCTGCCGTCTGCAAGGCAAGTTCGGCGGCCTGCATGGCGAATTCGGCTTCGCGCAGCACGGCGACCGAGACGGCATTGCCGAGCTTGCGGTTGCGCTCGACCTTTTCGCTGGCGCTGTCCAACGCGACCTTGGCCTGTGCGGCCGCAATCTTCTGCTCGTCGCTGTCGAGGCGGGCAATGACCTGCCCCTTCTCGATGAGATCGCCGGATTTCACCAGCACTTCGGTCAGGTTACCGGTCGCAAGCGGCGTGACGCTGACTGACAGGATGGCCTCACCGCTGCCGATGGCATTCAGCCGGTCGTTGACGACGGCGGTGTCGACCGGTTGCGTCACCACGAGCGGAGCACCGCCGCCCTGTCCTCGCCCACCCTGCCCACGGCCGGCTTGGGCCTGTCCGTCGCCTTCCTTGGCAGTGTCCGCCGGTTTCGCGGCATATGCCACCAGTTGCTCCGGCACGCCGGCCTTCGCTAGCATGGTAGCGGCGCCCGGCACGAAGCGAACCCAGACGCCAAGGCCGACGACAAGTATGACCAGGCAGATCAAAAGCTGCTTCCAAAGCCGCATGCGGAACTCCAATTGATCAAGCGGGCTTCGGCCACGATGGCGCACGAAACCCGTTATTAAGGGCAACTATCCCTTTTTGCTGCACTGCAGGCAATCCTAGAATACCATCATTACGCAATTGTAATAAAAGCCATTTTTGTCTCCTTGGATGGCGACGGCGCTCGACAAAGCGGCTTGGCGCCAATAGCCTGCCGCGATCGGAGGAACCCCATGAGTACCATCGCAAAACACCAGAACCCGGAAGCCGATCCGCGCGTCAAAGCCGTGTTCGACGACATCCGCGCCACCCGCAAGTCCGACTTCATCAACAACATGTGGCACTACCTCGCCTTCGATGCCGACCTGCTCGAAAAAACCTGGTCCGAAGTAAAGGCCGTGATGGCCACGCCGTCGGCGCTCGATCCGCTGACCAAGGAAATGCTCTATATCGCCGTCTCGGTCACCAATGGCTGCAGCTATTGCGCGCATTCGCATACGGCAGCGGCGAAAGCCAAAGGCATGACGGTAGAACAACATGCCGACCTGCTGCGCGTCATTGCGCTCGCCGCCAAGACCAACCAGCTGGCGACGGCCTTGCAGCTTCCCGTCGATCCCGCCTTCGACGCCGATCATCAGCCCTGATCGCGGCGGAAAAGCGATTGTATCCCCAAACAAGCTGGACTTGTAGAATAAAAGAAGAACGGAATTCTGGCCTTTCCGCTCCGAATCACTACATTGAGCCGCATGAGCAATGGTTTTGACGATATTCCCTTCTTCGACGAGGAGCCGGCACCGCGCCCTCCGCGTGGCGGCAGCCATCAGCCGGCACCACCCGCGCCCGCCGGCGGCGGCATTGCGGCACGCGCCATGGCGGCCCGCGACCAGCATCGCGCGCCCGACTATCTCTCCGGTCTGAACCCGGAACAGCGCGAAGCCGTGGAAACCCTCGACGGCCCGGTTCTCGTGCTCGCCGGCGCCGGCACCGGCAAGACCCGCGTGCTCACCACCCGCATCGCCCATATCCTTGCCTCCGGCCGCGCCTTCCCCAGTCAGATCCTTGCCGTCACTTTCACCAACAAGGCGGCTCGCGAAATGAAGGAGCGCGTCGGCGTGCTCGTCGGCGGTGCCGTCGAGGGCATGCCGTGGATGGGCACGTTCCACTCGATCGGCGTCAAGCTGATGCGCCGCCATGCCGAACTCGTCGGCCTGAAATCCTCCTTCACCATCCTTGACACCGACGACGTCGTCCGCCTTATCAAGCAACTGATCCAGGCCGACGGCATCGACGACAAGCGCTGGCCGGCCAAGCAGTTCGCCCAGATGATCGACGGCTGGAAGAACAAGGGGCTCGGCCCCGCCGAAATTCCCGAAGGCGACGCCCGCTCTTTCGCCAACGGCAAGGGCCGCGAGCTCTACGCCGCCTATCAGGCCCGGCTGATGACACTCAACGCATGCGATTTCGGCGACCTTTTGCTGCATCCGATCCGCATGTTCCGCACCAATCCGGATGTCCTGCGCGAGTACCACGACAAGTTCCGCTATATCCTTGTCGACGAATATCAGGACACCAACACCGCCCAGTATATGTGGTTGCGCCTGCTGGCCCAACGGCCGAAGGGCGTGCCGCAGAACGTCTGCTGCGTCGGCGACGACGATCAGTCGATCTACGGCTGGCGCGGTGCCGAGGTTGACAACATCCTGCGCTTCGAGAAGGATTTTCCCGGCGCCAAGGTGATCAAGCTCGAGCGCAACTACCGCTCCACCGAGCATATCCTCGGTGCCGCCGCCCATCTCATCGCCCATAACGAAGGCCGCCTCGGCAAAACTCTGTTCACCGACCGCGTCGATCCCAACGATGACAAGGTGCAGGTGCACGCCGCCTGGGATTCGGAAGAGGAAGCCCGCGCCGTCGGCGAGGAGATCGAGCAGCTCCAGCGCACCCAGCATCCGCTCAACAACATGGCGATCCTGGTGCGCGCTTCCTTCCAGATGCGCGAATTCGAAGACCGCTTCGTCACGCTCGGCCTCAACTACCGCGTCATCGGCGGCCCGCGCTTCTACGAGCGGCTCGAAATCCGCGATGCGCTCGCCTATTTCCGCCTCGTCTGCCAGCCGGCCGACGACCTCGCCTTCGAGCGCATCGTCAACACGCCGAAGCGCGGCCTCGGCGACACCACGGTGCGCGCCCTGCACGACTATGCCCGCAAGCGCGATATCCCGATGCTGGCGGCCACCGCCGATATCATCGAAACCGACGAGATGAAGGCCAAACCGCGCAAATCGCTGTTTGATGTCGTCACCATGTTCCAGCGCTGGCAGGGCCTGCTTGAAACCACGCCACATACCGAGCTTGCCGAAACCATCCTCGAAGAGTCCGGCTATACGGACATGTGGAAGAACGACAAGTCAGCCGAAGCCCCCGGACGGCTGGAAAACCTGAAAGAACTCATCCGCTCGATGGAAGCATTCGAGTCGATGCGCGGCTTCCTCGAACACATCGCTCTGGTCATGGATGTCGAGCAGAACGCCGAGCTCGACGCCGTCTCGATCATGACGCTGCATTCGGCCAAGGGGCTCGAATTCGAAACCGTCTTCCTGCCCGGCTGGGAGGAAGGCCTGTTTCCACACCAGCGCGCACTCGACGAAGGTGGCCGCTCGGGGCTGGAGGAGGAACGACGCCTGGCCTATGTGGGTCTCACGCGCGCCAAGCGCCGCTGCCACATCTGGTTCGTCTCCAACCGCCGCATCCACGGCCTGTGGCAATCGACGCTACCCTCACGCTTCCTCGACGAACTGCCAGTCACCCATGTCGAAGTCTCGGAAGCCGAACAGTCCTATGGCGGCTACAATCGCGGCGGCTACGGCCAGTCCCGCTTCGACAAGCAGGAACCCTTCGCCAACACCTACTCCACCCCCGGCTGGAAACGCGCCCAGGCCAACAAGACCGACGCCACCCGCGACAACTGGGGCAACCGCTCCGGCGTCTCGATCGACCGCATCGGCTACGGCGAAAGTGGCCCCAAGGCCCGCACCATCGACGGCGAACTCATCGCCAAGTCAAAGATCGACGAACCCTCGAAATTCTCGGTCGGCGACCGGGTGTTTCACATCAAGTTCGGCAACGGCAATATTGCCGGCATCGAGGGCAACAAGCTGACGATCGACTTTGACCGGGCGGGGCAGAAGCGGGTGCTGGACGGGTTTGTCGAGCGGGTGTGATAGACGCGGAGGCAGTGCCGAAACGATGTGATCCTGGTCACTCTGCCCATTCCGTGTCAGCAGTGAATGCGATCGTCAACCAACGGTCGGGTGTGTCGAAACCAATGGTCTCGCCAATCTCGTCGCGGATCAGATCCCATTCATGGATAGTCTTAGCTGGCATCGCATCTGGCACGATGAAATACAACTCAATCTGCTTCGCCCGCCCAACCTTGGCGACATAAGCGCGATAGGACACGAAGCCATGTTTTGCCACGATGCCTTCAGCGACGCGCTCCACGTGGTGGTTTAGTTCTTCGGGTGTGACCAGCAATATGTCCAGAAAAGCCTGCCGGATGGTGGAAATCGGGACAGGAATAAGCACGAGGCACACGACCATGAGCACAGCCGAATCGATATAAGGTACGATCCATCCCAGCTTCGTACCATCAACGAGATAGCCGATGCTGAATGCGATCAGAAGAGACGCGCTGATCCCGCCCGACATGATCCACGCCTTTGCATCCAGTGCTATGAAATCAGACTGAATGTGTTTGTTCGACCGTATCCCTATCCCAGCCATGACAATACAAGCCACGAAAGTGACGACCGCGTAGATAATCGCGTAGTCGAATTCCAGCGTGTGGCCGCCATTTCTGAGGTCCATCGCAGCGTTGATCAGCGCATATATCGAAACCGTTACCAAGAGAACGCCGTCAAGACCCAACACGATCGGCTCAAGATGCCAGAACCCCATGCTGAAGCGGTGTTGCAGTCGGTCTGATAGCGCACCAGAGCGGGCGGATCTACTGATGAGACCCGACACGATGAGAGCGAGCACACTCATGCCCGCGTCGGCGAGAGAATAGATGCCATCAAAGGCAATCGAGTATGATCGGGACAACAAACCAAAGACGATCCCGAATGCAGCCACCAATATGGTCGCCACAATCGAGGCGCGAAGAACAGCTTGTTCGCTCGACATTACGCCCCCCTGCAACATCGCCGGTCATCGACCCGACGTCAGATCGAGATCCACGGCCAGGAAACGCATCTTTCGAGGGTTTTCTTCAATCTCAAGATATTCGGTTTCGCTGAAAGGAGCAACAAAGGCCTATCTGCGATGAACCTTATGAGTTTGCTTGAGCACGGCCCGAAATCCGATAGTAAAAGGATCGAGCGTGCGTCTCTGCTTTCAGTCGAAGCCTCCATCGACTGCAGAAATTCAAAAATCTTCTGCAAATCCATCACCTCCCACATCCTTCCGTGTCGAAGCCCCGAGGATGTGCCATAATGGCCGGGTGCAAACCGAGGGAGCAGACGCCGTGCAGCGAAAGCTGGCGACCATTATGGTAGCGGATGTCGTCGGGTCCACGCCCGCGATGGAAACCGATGAAGAATCAGCGCTGACCCGCGTCGCCGCCTGCCTGAAGACGGTGGCAGACATGGTGGCGCGCTACGACGGCCGGGTCTTCAACACCGCCGGCGATGCCGTGCTGGCCGAGTTCTCCAGCCCGGTCAATGCGCTCCGAGCATCCATGGAAGCGCGAAACGCAATCGCGGCTGTGCCGGGCGCCACGGTTTTCGACATTCGCTTCGGGCTTCATCTCGCCGATGTCGCCGTTTTCGGCGATGACCTCAGGGGCGACGGCGTCAATGTTGCAGCACGGTTGCAGTCGACGGCCGACGCCGGCGCCATCGATGTTTCGAGAGCCGTCTATGAGCAGGTTCGCCGCGTGACGCCCTGCAGCTTCGAGGAGATCGGCGAGCGGAACTTGAAGGGCATATCCGAGCCGATGCAGGTCTACCGGGTGGGACAGACCACGGACCGCCACCGCTTCCAGACGGCGCCGACCCGCAATGCGACGCTGATCACGGCCAAGCCGAACTCGGTCGCCGTCATACCCTTTTCGACCTCCAGTTCCGCCGATCAGGATCAACTGTTCCTTGCGGAAGGGTTGACGGACGACCTCACGCTCGAGCTTGGCAGGCTGAAGAGCCTTTTCGTCAGTTCGCGCTCCGCCTCAACGGCGCTGGCGACAGGAAATCCGGTCGAAGTCGGTAAGGCGCTCGGGGTCCACTATGTCGTCATCGGCTCGGTGCGCAAACTCGGAACGGCTGTGCGGCTCAACATCGCTCTCGCCGAAACCGAATATGGCCACGTGGTGTGGTCCGACCGCGTCCAGCGCCTGTTCGACGAGATTCTCGATGTAATCGACGAGATCACCGCGCGGGTGGCCGCGACCGTCGCGGGTCGCATAGAGCAGGCGGAAATCGTCGCGGCGCGGCTGAAGCGGCCTGAGAATATGTCGGCTTACGAATACTATCTGATCGGCCTCGACCATCACCGGTTGATCGGTGTCGCCGACCATCACATCGCCGAAGCAATGCAATGGTTCGAGAAATCGATGGAAGCCGACCCGAGCTTCGCGCGGCCGGTCACCATGCACGTCTGCGCCTGGAGTGCACTGCCCGGCTTCGACCGGGATACAGGCGAGTTGCGCGTCGCGCACGCGCTTGAGCTCGATCCGACGGATCCGGAGTCCCACCGCGTCATGGGTGCCCTCAAAATGATGGGCGGCGATTATGCGACATCGAGCCACCATCACGAGCGCGCGCTCGACCTTGCGCCCAACGAAGCCTATCTGATCGGCCGTTGCGCGGCGTTCTACACGTTTGCAGGCGACCCGTTGCGGGCACTGGACCTGCTTGACCGCGCCGAAACGCTCGATCCGTTCCTGCCCGTGTGGATTACCGAGGAGCGCGTTGCAGCACTTTATGCGCTGGCCCGGCACGAAGACATGTGCGCCGTGGCCGACGCCCTGCCGTTCCAGACCCGCCGGACGCTGATCTACCAGATGGCCGCGCGGATTGCGGGTGGCGATGTCGATCGGGCACGCAAGCTCGTGCTGCAGGCACTGGCGCTCGATCCGTCGCTGTCGGCGGAATACATCACGATGCAGGAATTGTTCCGCGACAAGTCGATCATTGACGAACTGGTCGAGCGCGCTTGCGCTGCCGGCCTGCCCCGGACTGCGGTCGAGATTCAGCAGGTCTCCTGAGCGGCGAACCGGTACGTGAGACATCGACGGCAAAGGGGAGCCTACAGCGGCAGTTCCGACGTCTGCTTAATCACCTGGCTCGGAACGTCGGTCTTGACGTTCTGCACACCCTTGATGCGGCTGAGGTGCTCGGACTGGAACCGCCTGTAGTCGTCGATATCTTCAGCCACGACACGCAGCAGCACATCGCAGTCGCCGAGCATCAGGTAGCACTCCAGCACCTGCGGAAACTGCCGGACCCTTTCTACGAAATACTCGATCGTGTCCTCGTCCTGCGCCGTCAGCCAAACCCGGGTGAACAGGGTCAATCGCTTTCCAAGCTTGGCCGGGTTCAGCACCGCCACATAGCGATCAATGATGCCCGCGTCCTCCAGAAGCTTGACGCGCCGAAGGCAGGGCGACGGCGACAGCCCCACCTCCTTCGCCAGCTCGATGTTCTGCATCCGCCCGTCGCGCTGCAGGGCTTTCAGAATTTTCCGGTCGATGTCGTCAAGCTGCAAGTGGCACCCGATTTCAAAATCGTCGTAAATGACAATACATGATGCCAAACAATATGGAAACCAAGCTATCTTCGCCACCGGATTGCGCGCGGTTTGGAATAAAACAGTCCATCCGAATTGAAGCCGCCCCTCGGCGACAGGAGTGCCGATGACTGCAATCGATACGACCGCACAACCCCGCGAGAGAAACCGCACCCTGGCTGAGGTACGCCGCGGCGTGACAGCCTGTATTCCCGTTCTCCTTGGCATCATCCCCTATGCCCTCGTGCTTGGCGCACAGGCGGCGCAAAAGAACCTGCGCCTTGTCGAAGTGCCGTTGATGACCGGGCTGAATTTCGCCGGCGGATCGGAGTTCGCCGCCATCCAGCTCTGGACGTCGCCGCCGCATATCGCTCTCATCGTCGCCATCACGTTCCTAGTCAACAGCCGGCACCTGTTGATGGGTGCAGCGCTCGCACCCTTCCTGCGGCATCTCCCGAAGCGAAAAGTCCTCCCGGCTTTGTTCGTCATGACCGACGAAAGCTGGGCGCTTGGCCTGGCGGATATCAAGGACCGCGCCACCCGCGGCCTGCATCCCGCGTTCAGCATGCCCTATTACCTCGGCACCGCGCTGGTCTTCTATGCAGCCTGGGTGAGCTTCACCACGCTTGGCGCGGCGCTTGGGCCGATCCTCGGCGACGTCGAATCCTATGGCTTCGACATGGCCTTCCCGGCAGTCTTCCTCGTCCTCATGCGCGGCATGTGGAAGGGGGTCAACGCCGCCCGCCCCTGGCTGGTCAGCCTCGCCGTCGCGGCCGCGACCTATCTTCTCGTCCCCGGCGCTTGGTACGTCGCCGCCGGTGCCGTCTCCGGCCTCATCGCAGCCTATATCCTCACAGGTGAAAAATGATCGATCCGCTGACAGTCCTCACCATCGTCCTGATGGCCACCGTTACCTACGCGTCGCGCATCGGCGGCTATCTCGTGCTGCGCAACCGTACGCTGAGCCCCCGCGCCACCGCCGTCATGGAGGCGGCACCCGGATGCGTGTTGATCTCCGTCATCGCTCCGGACTTCGTATCCAGCAGCCCGGCCGACCTAGTCGCCATCGCCGTGACGCTTGCTGCCGCAACTCGTTTTTCCATGCTGCCGACAGTCACGATCGGCGTCGTGGCAGCCGGCCTGCTACGCCATTGGATCGGATAAAGGAACTCCTTGGCAGGGCTCCCTCACCGCACCCTCCTAGTGCGCGTGCGCTGCAGTCGGCTGCGCGATGATCGGCACCTCGTTGCCCTTGGCGTCGTAGAGCTTGCCGTTGAGGAAATAGTCGCCGTCGTGCAACTCGGAAATATCCTGGTAGCGCAGGCTGCGCTCGGTTCCCGCCACGAAGACCGACTGCTGGTCCGAATTGCCTGTCCGGAAGTGATTGAACAGGAGGTTCAGCGAGATCGCCATGATCGCGGACGAACTGATGCCGGAGTGGAAGATCGTCTCGAACCAGGCCGGGAACTGGTGATAAAACTGTGGCGCGGCGATCGGGATCATGCCGAACCCGATCGAGGTCGCAACGATGATCAGGTTCATGTTGTTGCCGTGGTCGACCTTTGAGAGCGACCGGATGCCGCTTGCCGCGACGGTCCCGAACAGGACGATGCCGGCGCCGCCGAGAACCGACGGCGGGATCGCGGCAATCACCCGCCCCATCACCGGCAGGAGCCCGAGCGTCACCAGGATGAGACCGCCGGCAGCCACGACAAAGCGGCTCTTAACACCCGTCACCGCCACCAGGCCGACATTCTGGGCAAAGGCGCTCTGCGTGAAGGAGCCGAAGACAGGCGCGATCAGGCTCGACATCATGTCGGCACGCAGGCCATTGCCGAGCCGCTTCGAATCCACCTTCGTCTCGATGATTTCCCCGACCGCGAGAATATCAGCCGAGGTTTCGACGAGAATGACCACAACGACGATCAACATCGAAATGATCGCAGCAAGCTGAAAGGTCGGCATGCCGAAGTGAAACAGCGACGGCAGGGCAACGAACGGCCCCTCTCCCACCTTGGAAAAATCGGCCATGCCGAAGAACACGGCAGCAACCGTGCCGATGATCATGGCGAGCAGGATCGAAAGCCTGGAAATCGAGGCATTGCCGACCTTGCTGAGCAGCAGCACGATGACAAGCGTCAGCGCCGCAAGGCCGATATTGGCAGCACTTCCGAAGTCCGGCGCGTTGCGGTTGCCGCCCATCGCCCAGTTGGCCGCTACCGGCATCAGCGTCAGCCCGATCGTCGTGATGACGATGCCGTTCACCAGGGGCGGAAAGAACTTGGTGATTCTGGAAAGGACTGGTGTGATGAGCAGCCCGACCAGCGAGGCCACCATGACCGCGCCCAGCACCGCGGGCAGCCCTCCGGACTGGCCTCCCCCACCCAGGATCGCAACGATCGTCGCAACGCTGGCAAAAGAAACTCCCTGGACCAGCGGTAACTGGCAACCGAAGAACGGCACGCCGATCGTCTGGAGAAGCGTTGCAAGGCCACCGGCAAACAGCGATGCGGTAATTAGCAACCCGATCTCGGCCGGCGACAATCCGGCGGCCTGTCCTACGATCAGAGGTACCGCGACAATGCCGCCATACATGGTCAGAACATGCTGCAGACCGTAGACAAGAGTTGCGCCCGCTCCCAGCCGTTCGTCTTCCGGTCGCGGATCAAGAGCCGTCTCAAGGTTCCTCTGTAGCAAAACAATTCCTCCCAGAATAAGTTCACGCTGCTATGCAATTCTCCCAAAGTGCATAGGCGGAAACCATAACGGGCCACTGTTTTTTGACTGCACCGGTTTTTTTTGAAACTGTTTTCGCTTTTACAAGCGAACACTTTGGCGTGTTGGTGATTTCATCGAACCGTACGTCGGTCGAAAGCGTGGCGTGGCACGGGGGCAAAACACCGGGGTTCACGCCATATCGCGCACGTCGCCCAAAATCAGCTTCGATGCCGACACCGTCATGTTCCGCCCGCCGGCCTTCGCGTTCAAAAGTGCGGCGTCGGCCCGCGTCAGCAGCGTCGGCACAGGCCCGCCGGAAGGCGATGTCGCAATACCGATCGAAGCGGAAACCGAGCCCAGGATGCGGCCACGATGCGACAGGGGCGCAGTCCCGATCCTCGTCCTCAACTGCTCGGCGACCTCGAAGCCGGTCGCTTCGCTCATCCCGGGCAGCAGCACGGTGAACTCCTCGCCGCCAAAACGATAGACGCTACCTGCCTCCGCCACGGCATCACGCATGATCTGCGCGACATATTGCATGACCACATCGCCGGCATCATGGCCGAATTCATCGTTGAAGCGCTTGAAATGGTCGATATCGACCATCAGGCAGACCAGCTGGCTGCTTGCTGCATCGCGTGCTTGCCGATTGAGCGCCTCGTCCAGGCAGCGCCGATTGAAGAGCCCCGTCAGGGCATCGCGCACGGCAAGATGTGTCAGCTTCTCACGCAATTGAAGATTGGCGACCGCAAGGCCGATATTCTCGGCTATCAGTTCAAGGTAGAGGCGCGAGGTCTCGACCGCTGGCAGCGCCTCTGAGCGCTCTTCCAAATAGAGCAACCCGATCGTATCGCCCTGGGCCGTGAGCGGCACGCAAAGCCCGGCAACGTCGCTTTCATCCAGATGCTGACAGGCGATATCGCTGTGGCCGCGGTTGCTGAGGTGTGGCCGCCCGCGACGCAGCCCCCAGCAGGCGCTGGACGGAAAGGAGGCAGCAGAATGATGTGGATCGAGCCAGGTTCCGACGGCCGTCAGCAATGTCCTGTTCTCGTTGAGAACATAGAGGTGACCGGCGAGATTGGGGAAAATCTGCGGTGCGAACCGCGCCACGACATCGGCCAGTTCATCCTGGGTCTGGCAGGCTTGCAGCCTGTGCATCATTTGCAGGATCAGATCCTTGGTGTTCTGGTCCAACCGCCGCTCCGCATCGAGCCGGTCCCGCTCAAGACCGTTGGTGCGGAATATATGGATGGCTTCGTTCATCTCGCCGATTTCGTCACGTCGGCGATCGAGCGGAACATCGACAGCGTAGTCCTGCTTCGCCAGCCGGGTGACGATCCCCGTCATGCGCGTCAGCGGCATGGCGATGCGGCGCTTGAGAACGAAATAGAGAACGCCCAGGAAAAGCGCCGCCGTGACGGCGAGCAATGTCTTGGCGACGATCCCAAGCCAATCGCTTCTCGACCGCGCCTCGTCGAGGGCAGCCCCGGTTCGGGCCCCGGTCAGTTCGCGAAATCGTGCGACAGTTTCCAGCAGGGCAGTCTGAAAGCGCTCATGCTCCGGACCGAAAAGCATTTGCTGTGCCTTTGCCGGATCTCCGCCGCGATAGGCCTCGATCGCCGCAACCTCGATCTTGTCCAGGGCCTCTGCATCGCTCTCCACCTCCTCGAGCGCTGCCAATTCTGCCGGCAACACACCCAGTGTCCGAACATCCTTGACGGCCGCTTCGCGGCGGTGTTCCTCACCTTCCTTGCCATGGAAAGCATCGAGATGGCGCTCTTCGCCCCGCATGACATAGAGGCGCGCTTCGTCGCTTCTCTCTTCGGCTCCGAGTGCCAGTTCTTCAGCGAGCGCATCAAGCGCCAAATGCTCCTCCACCGCGCGCCGCTCCTGTGTGGCGCTGTCCGCCGACAGGATAAACGCACTGCCTGAGAGCGCGGTCAGAACCACCGTAACGCCATAGGCCCAGTTTGTGATCGCATTGATTCGCATAAAAAGTCGCCCTGCAGACTAAGAGGGCATTAAAGCACAGGGCCTGTGGTGGCAATTCCCCAATCCTGTGGGCGTGGGCCGCGATGCTGGCATCGAAGCCCTGTTTTCCGGATTGATGTTCGTTGTGTTACGCTTCAGCACAGGTGGGGCGGATAGCGGTGTCATGACACGCGCGCAGCAAGTTGGCGTCATTGTCGGTCTGGCGATCGTAGCGATCCTCACGATCCTGCGGGCAACTGACCCGCAGCTCATGAGGCAGGCCCGCGAAGTGGCGTTCGACGAGTATCAACGCATTGCCCCGCGGGCGTTCCAAGACCTGCCGGTCCGCGTGGTCGACATAGACGAAGCCTCGCTCAAGGAACTTGGTCAGTGGCCATGGCCAAGGGATCGCATGGCCACTCTGGTGGACCGTCTTTCCGAGATGGGGGCATCGGCCATCGCTTTCGACATTCTGTTCTCAGAGCCCGATCGCCTTTCGCCACGCACGGTCATTCGCGATGTCCCAGGGATCGATCCGTCGCTGCTTGAACGACTGCCGGACAATGATGAGATTTTTGCTCGGTCCCTTGGCGATAAGCCGGTCGTATTGGGCTTTGCCCTGTCCAATGAGGGAAACTATCGGCCTGAGATGAAGGCCGGCTTTGCCTTCACGGGTGAACCTCCGTTCCACGCGCCGCCCCGTATCAACGGCGCAACGCCCCTGCGACCGCAACTCGAGGCCGCCGCCGCCGGCATCGGGCATATCAGCCTCAACCCCGGCGATCCGTCGGCGGTCGTGCGCACTGTCCCCTTGCTCCTGAGCGACGGAGAACAGCTCTATCCCAACCTTGCAATCGAAGCGCTGCGGGTCGCGCTGGGAGCGTCCACCTACGTGCTCGCCGACGCGCCGGATGTGCCGGACACGATTACCCTGATCAAGATTGGTGATTTCGTCGTCCCGGTGACCGCGGCAGGAGAACTCTGGCTTTATGTCACCCCGGACCGAGCGGAACGGTATATTTCGGCGCGGCAGATCCTGGCGGAAAAAGGTGCATCCCCCGAAATAGCCGCCGCCATAGAAGGCAGCATCGTCTTCGTCGGCACGTCGGCCGCCGGCCTCCAGGATATTCGCACAACGGCGCTGGGGCAGAACGTACCCGGTGTTTCGCTTCAGGCCCAGACCGTCGAGCAGATCCTCTCAGGACGTTTTCTCTCGCGGCCGGACTGGGCAGATGGCCTTGAAATCCTGGCTATCGTGATCGTCGGCGCAGCGCTCGTCATCCTGACCACGTTCGTCAGCCCGGCGATGGCGCTCGCCTGCGGCCTGCTGATCACGGCCCTGGCCCTTGCCGCATCCTGGCTTGCCTTTCTCTACGGCGGACTTCTTCTCGATCCCCTGGCGCCGATCATCAGTGGTTCGATTACGCACTTCTCCGCGACCGCATTCCGTTTCCTGGTCATCGATCGGGAGCGCAGGGAAGTTCGCGCGGCTTTTGGTCATTACCTTTCCCCCTCGCTTCTCTACCGCATCGAGCATACGCAGAATGCCCTGCGCCTCGGTGGCGACGATCGGGAATTGACCGTTATGTTTGTCGACGTCCGAAACTTTACCGAGATCAGCGAGCGATTGGCGCCCACTGCCGTCGTCGCATTCCTGAATACGTTTCTCGATGCGCTCAGCCGCGACGTCATCGCCAACGAAGGAACGCTCGACAAATTCATCGGTGACTCGATCATGGCCTTCTGGAACGCACCCGTCGATGTCAGCGACCATGCCGGCAAGGCTGTCCACGCGGCATTGGCCATGCGGAAAACGCTTGCCCGCCTCAATGCCGATGACGCGTTCGGATTTGGCCATGGACAAAGTGTGGGTATCGGCATCGGTATTCATACCGGTCTTGCCTGTGTCGGGAACATGGGTGCCGAGACCCATTTCAATTATTCAGCCGTCGGCGACACGGTCAATGTCGCGGCGCGCATCGAGAGTGCCTGCAAGGAGGTGGGTTTCGATATTCTTGTGTCGGAGAGCACGGCGGGCTTGGCGCCACACTACGCCCTGCTCGAGGCGGGAGCGCTGGCACTCAAGGGGAAAAGTACAAGAACCCGGACCTTCGCGGTTATGGGCGATGAGCGCCTTGCCAAATCGGCCGAATTTGTCGAACTGAAGCATGAACACGGGCAGTTGATCGAAGCCCTGGCATCGCGATCACCGGCCACGCGCGAGGTTTTGCGTGCTGCAAAACGCAAGGCCGCAGGTCTGCCGGTGGATCTGGCAGAATTCTACCGCCGTATCTCCCGCAGGGCCGACCACTTTCTCCAGCGGCCCAGCGCAGCGCCGCCGCGCGCCCTCTCTGATCGGAAAACGTTACCGTAACCCATGCAGTCGTGGCACCTCTGTTGCGCAGGACCAGTCACCACTGCCTGGAACATCGTGGTTACAACGCTCCCGCAAGATGCCTCCGTGTCATTTCCGGTTCTTGCCTCGGCCGTTGTGGTCGTTGTCTCGGTCGTTGTGGCCCTTGCCACGGTCGTTGTGGTCCTTATCTCGGTCGTTGCGGTCCTTGTCGTGGCCGCGATGATAGCCGTCGTCGTGGTCACCATGATGATGGCTGCCGTCGTCGTCGCCTTTTCCGTCACGATCATGATGGTTATGGTGATGGTCGCGGTCGTGCGGCTTGTCGGGCCGGTCCTTGTCGGGCTTGTCCTTGTCGTGGTCCCTGTCGGGATTATCGGGGTGGTGGTGATAGTGGTGGTCCCGGTCTTTGGGCGGCTTGTCATCGTCCGGGTCGGGCTCCTCGTCCGGCTTGCTGGGAGCGACCTGTTTATTCTTGATGGGGGGAGGATCGAGGTCCCGTGGCGCAAATTCCACTCTCGCAAGACCGCAACCGCCGCCGCCACTGGCGGAAAGTTTCTGACTGCCAGACAGGAAAGGCAAAGCTCTGGCGTTACCGAGCGTCTTGAAAATGCCAGGGGTAATCCGACGAGTGTCGCTCAGGCTTCCACCAGGCCGGGCGACAACACAATCGCAGCGCCGCGTGAGTTGCTTGCAGCCGCCTGCGCCGCAAAAGCTGGCCGAGCCGCCCAGCAGGACGACGGCAGTCGTGCCATCGGCGCCGATATAAAAATCGAACACCGTTCCACGCACGCCGATCGTCCCGGCTGGCGTCAATATCTCATAGGCCGCGTGTTTCGAGTTTCCGCTGACCCAGCGAAACGTGCCCTTCGCGGCTTTGACAGTGAACTTTTTCACCGAGCGGGAGCCATCGAAAACGAATTTGTCGATAACGACTGACGAACCCCACCCCACCGCCAGCTTGGTACCGTCCCGAAACACAAACTGGCCAAGGCCGGATTTGGATGTCCGTATCCGTTCATCCTGGTAAACCACGTCGTTGACTGACAGATCACCGCTCGCGCCCGTCACAGCTGTCTTGATTTGGACCGCCTTGCCGATCGACTCGATCGCAGCCAACGGCGTTGCGCCGCAGAGCAAAAAACCGAGCGCGAAGACAGTCACTCGATCTGGAGTGAACATATCCCTCTCCCAAACGCGCATATTAGCACATTGAGAGACAAGCTGTCTCCTGATCCCTTTGCGGGAGAACGATGATACAAAAGGCGGGCAGGCTAACGGCCGCCGGGTTTCGGCTCACGCCCCCTTGGAAAACAGAGAAGCCAGCGTGCGCTTCGGGGCAGAAAAGCCCTTCATGCTTTTAACGATGACCATGTGGCTGATCTCACCGCGCTTGAAGGCTTTGAGAAAGCGCGGATATTCCTCGAAGGCGACGCAGCCGTGGGAATCGCCGCGGTTTCTCAGGAGATAGCTATGGGCCAACAAGCCGACGCGGCCATGCGGCGCGACGCCGTCGACCGGGGTCAGGCGTACGGCTGCCACGCCATGGAACAGAGTTTCGCGCATCGTCACCTTGTAGGTGCCGGGCGGCGTCGGTCCCTTCATCTTCACGTGAACGTAAGCCGGATTGTCGCGCATCTTGCCAATGCCTGAATGCGCCTCCAACTTCTCGCCGTTCGGCATGTAGACCACGCCCGCCGAGATATCGTAGTAGGCGACCCCTTTCTTTCCACGGAAGGTTGGGCGAACCTCGTTGTCGTCGTCCATGGGAAAATCGGGCTTCGCATAGGCCAGTTCCTTCGTCGCCGGCTTCTTGCCACGATCGCCAGGCTTGCGCGCGTCCTCCGCCAGACCCTGTGGCTTGGCGAGGGGCAGCGGTCCGAGATCCGGCAGCATGCCGTTGAGCGACGATGCCGGCTCCGGCATGACGAGATCGAAAGGCTTGCCCAGTCCCTGATCCTTGAGCGAAACGGTCTCGACGAGTGCATTGGCAACAACCGGCGTGGAACCGGTGATGACGGCGTCGCCTCTGGCCGCCGCGGCGTTCGCCAGCGCCAGAACCTGCGTCTTCTCGGCGAAGTCGGCGGCGGGTTTCGCCATGGCGATTGCCGCGATGTAATTTTGCGGCACGGCCTTGGCCACGAGGTTCATGCGCGGCAGGACGGTAAGCCGTGAAAACTTAGAAAGCCGTACGACACGCTGTTGTGGTGCGGCGCGCACGATCGCGTTCAATCCCAGCGAGGCCTCCAGCCGCGTGCTTTTATCGGATGGTAGCGAAGGACCCATGGTTTGCATGGCCGCAAATGTTGCCACCATCCAGACGGAGGCGGCAATTCCGATGCCGACAATGGTCGCTCCGGATAAGAACCGCGGCGTCTTCTTTGGGCGGGAACCCATCCTGCCTGAAGATGCAACGTGAGTGCACTTTTCAACCGCAAACGCCATGATACTCGTTACCCGAAACGCATTACTCAATCGGAGGACAACGAGACGCATTGCCGCCGAGGTCGGTCCATTGCCCGCGATGCGCCCAATTGTGCGCTTGCCCGGGCCTGCCGATCGATCCAAAGAATGACAAAGTATGGTAACCAATTCCTTTACGCGGACCCCGAGAATATCAGGGAGCATGGTGGGCATAGGAGAAACGGCATCTGCCGCAGGCAAAAAAGGCGAAGAAGGCATTCCTTCCCGCCCGGGACATCGTGGTCTATCGAGCCCTCGGAGCGCTGGCGCATCGGCGTTTGCGTTCAACCTGAAGCTCAAAATTCTGCATTTGCGTCCGGTCTCAGAGCCTTTATTTTTGGCGAGAATAAGGAGAAGCTCACATGAGCCGCGTTTTTCTCGACATCACACTGTCGCTCGATGGCTTTGCCGCCGGTCCGGATATTTCCCATGAACACCCGCTGGGCAGGAACGGCCGCGCCATGCATGCTTGGCTGTTCGGCGCTGATGAGCACCAACCCAGCGCGGCGGATCGGCAGGCAGCGCAGGACATGTTTTCGCAGACCGGTGCCTTCATCATCGGCCGCAAGACCTACGATGTCGGCGTGCCGGAATGGGGCGCCGACGGCGCCTTTGGCATGCCGTGTTTCGTCATGACCCACCGGATGCGCGAACAGCATGTGATGGGCCAGACGACTTTCAATTTTGTCTGCGAAAGTCCCGCAGCAGTCCTTGAGAAGGCCAAGGCGGCGGCGGGTGGAAAGGCCGTCTGTGTCATGGGTGGCGCAGCGACCGCCCGGCAGTTCGTGGAAGCCGACCTGCTGGATGAACTGCGCATTCACATTGCGCCGGTACTGCTTGGCGGCGGAACGCGGCTGTTCGACACGCTATCCGAGGTGGTTCACCTCAAGGCGATGCCCGCCGTATCCAGTCCGCTTGCCACACACCTAAGGTTCAATCGGAAATTTTAGAGGCAATAGATTCCGGGCGAATCACGACCGGAATCGACCGCGTCGATACCCGGCAAGACAATATTTCTACGCGGCGTACGCAATTCTTTGCCGCGCTTGATCAGTGAATCCACAAATACCCGTGGAAATTGCGTGGATGCGTCTGGGTTTGTTAAAATTGCAGCGAATTTCGGCCGAAAAAATTAAATCACCGATACTACGAATTCGGGCTTATCCGCATGAACGGACCAAAATCTTTTTTGAGCGCCCTCTCGGCAGGAATTCGTGCCCATGAGCTTTCTTTCCGCCATAGCAGTCATTTCCCTTGTGGTCATGTTTCCCGTGCTCCTGTCCTTGCGCAAGACCGGCGTGCCGGGCGTTGCTAGCTTTGGCGCCGCCTGCGCGCTCACAGCGCTCGCGGCGTCGGTCAGCTTGGCGGCAGGTGTCTCGCCGATCTGGTTACACACGGTGGTCGGTGCGACGCTGATGGTCGCCGCCTGCCTGATGACACTGAAAGGCTTCAGGGAGTTTCTCGGCAGACGACCGCTCGGCGCCTGGCCGATGGCGATTATCCTCACTTGTCTCGTTATGGTACTGATGTTCTTTACCTATGGTGTCGACAGCCTTTCGGCGCGTGTATCGACCGGCGCCGGACTGGCGGGGTTGATCTGCCTCCTGATCGGCGCCAACATCGTTCGCCGATGGCCAAAGGAGCGGGCGATCACGCCCTATATGCTGTTCTGCTGCGTTGCCGCCTTTGCAGTTGCTATCCTTCAGGCCCTGCGCGTCGCAACCGTTACCGCCGGTTTCGACACGTTCGGCAACATGGCGGAGCAGCAGATCTGGACGACGGCGGTTCTGGCCGCCAGACTGTTGATCATGCCGTTGTTTTTCCTCGGCATCATCCTGATGTTGCACGGGTGGATGATCGCCAGTCTCCGCCACATGATCGCCCATGACGATCTGACCGGCGCCCTGTCGCGCCGCGCTTTCATGGCGCAGTTCGAGCGGATGTTCTCGGCTGCATCGGCGTCCCGCCGCCAGACCGCATTTATGCTGCTCGATCTCGACCGGTTCAAGCAGATCAACGACCTTCATGGCCACGCCGGCGGCGATGCCGCGCTCGCGCACTTCACCAAGACTGTCCGCGAGACGCTTGCGGGGCGAGGCATTCTCGGGCGCTTGGGCGGTGAGGAGTTCGGCATCGCGTTGAGCAACATCGGACGGTTGGAGGCCGCCGAGATCGCCGAGGCAATCTGTGCGGCGGTCAGAACAGCACCGGCCAGAGCTGTCAAAGGCACGAGCATCCCGCTGACCGTCAGCATCGGCATCGCCATGGCAGATCCGGGCGGCTCATTGGCAGACGTCATGACAGAGGCGGACATGGCACTCTACGAATCCAAGGCAATGGGGCGCGACCGGCTGAGCATCGCCGGAAGCCTTCACGTCGCTTCCGCGGCCAGCGCCCGTGCGCTCGCCGGCGCTGCGGCCCAGATGCGGGCGGCCGCCGCCGTTGCCGTCGGCTCCTCGCAGTCTCTCTCAAGTACCGGCTGACATCCACGGCTTGCATTGCCGGGCAACCATCCTATGTGTGAGAGACCGCATCCGGAGAAACCCAATGCCGCTTTCGATCCGCTTCATCAGCGCCTGCGCGCTTCTTGCGACAAGCTTTGCCTCCCTTCCCGCGCAAGCCGAAACGGTCGGTGAAGTCGGTGTCGACTGGCTTGGCAATGACATCACCATCGATGCGGTCAGCGACCCGAAAGTTGCGGGCGTCACCTGCCACGTCACCTATTTCGACCGCAGCGTCATCGATCGCCTGAAAAACGGCAACTGGTTCGAGGATCCGTCCAACAACTCGATCTCCTGCCGCCAGACCGGACCGGTGACGATCGGCGACATAGACCTCAGCCAGGAAGGCGAAGAAGTGTTTCGCGAAGGGCTTTCCCTCATTTGGAAGAAACTTGTCGTCAATCGCATCTACGACAAGAGGAACAACACATTGATCTACCTCGCCCATTCGCGGGAACTGACTGATGGTTCGGCCAAAATGTCGATCTCGACTGTTCCGCTGTTCGACAAGCCGGTGACATGGACGAACGGCGCGCCGAAATAATCACGCCGCAGACATGAAACGACTATCGGCTACCGATGACCTCGGCAGAAGTAACAATGCGAATGCCCGCCGCCGACATTTCTGCAATCGCCGCTTTCACGCCAGCGGGGTCGATGCCGCGGCTGGCATCGGCAATGAACCGGATCTCGACGGCGGGCAGCATCGCCTTGGCATCAAGCGCCGACGCCTTGACGCAGTAGTCGGTCGCAAGGCCGCAAATGTCGAGAGAACCGATGCCCGCCCGCTTGAGATAGTCCGAAAGTCCTGTCAGTGCGGAGCGATCATTGTCGCGAAAGGCCGAATAGCTGTCGACGTCGCGGTTTTCGCCCTTGCGCTGCACATGATCGATGCCCGCAAAGCTCAACCCGGGATGAAATTCAGCGTCGTGCGTGCCCTGCACGCAGTGATCGGGCCAGAGCATCTGAGGCCTGCCGCTTAGCGTGCCCATATCGAAAGGTTTGCTACCGGGTTGCTGCGACGCGAAGCTGCCATGGTCTGCCGGATGCCAGTCCTGCGAAGCGACCACGAGATCATACCTGCCTTCGGCTATCAGCCGGTTGGCGATCGGCACGACGTCCTCTCCGTTCGGCACAGGAAGGTTTCCGCCTGAGCAGAAACCGTTCTGGATATCGATGAGCAGGAGGCATTTCACGGGCAGTCTCCATCATTCGTGCAACGGGCTCGGGCAGAGAACAGCGCCCTGATCTCGCATCGCACAACACACTTGGAGCGTCGGGAAAATCAGCAGGTTTCTACCACGATCAATCTATCACGAACGTAGCGAAACACCGCCCGGTTTCCCGTACGGTGCCCGCTATTTTCAAATGACGGCTTAAGCAGCCTGCGCCAGTTCGTCGGCGATGACGGTATCGAGGTTGAGGAAGCAGACCATGGTCTTTTCCAGGGCAACGATGCCGCGGCAGAAGGCACGCTGTGCTTCCGGAATGATCTCCGGTGCTGCCTGCAAAGCTTCACTCTTGATCGTCATCATGTCGGAAACCTGCTCAACCAGCAGGCCGACCAGCTTGCCGGCGATGTCGGTGACGATGATCGCCGAGCGCTCGGACGGCTCGGTCATCTTCATGCCGAGACGGCAGGCCATGTCGATGACCGGAATGACGGCGCCGCGCAGGTTGATCAGGCCGAGAACGTAGGGCGGCGTGTGGGGCATCGGCGTGACCGGCGCCCAGCCACGGATTTCGCGGATCGCCATGATATCGATGCAGAACTCCTGATCGCCCAGGTGAAAGGACACGATTTCCAGATAGGCACCGGACTGCTTGATAGCGTTTGACATGATCAGAACTCTTCCCAGTTTTCGGCGGAACCCGATGCCTTCGGCACGGACGACGCGGGGCTGTTAAAGGCGCCCGCCAGCTTGCCCATCAGGGCCTTGGCGGGGGATGGTGCGGGGCGCGTGGTGGCCGACGTGGCGACGCGGACCGGTTGGCGAACTGGACGGGCGGACGCGCCGCTCAGATGGAATTGACCGATCAGGGCGGTCAGCCCTTCGGCATCCTGCGCCAGAGTGTGGCTGGCGGCATTGGTCTCCTCGACCATGGCCGCGTTCTGCTGCGTCATCTGGTCGAGTTGCCCGATCGCGGTATTGATCTCCTGAAGCCCGGTCGATTGCTCGCGGGCGGCGTTGACGATGGAGGTCATGTGCTCGTTGATGCGCACCACATCCGTACCGATCCGTCCGAGCGCTTCGCCCGTCGCCTGTACCAGACGGACACCGGTTCCGACTTCGTTGCTGGAGCGTGCGACCAGAACCTTGATATCCTTGGCGGCGCCGGCGGCGCGCTGGGCAAGTTCACGGACTTCCTGGGCAACGACGGCGAACCCCTTGCCGGCTTCACCGGCGCGGGCTGCCTCGACGCCGGCATTGAGCGCGAGCAGATTGGTCTGGAAAGCGATTTCGTCGATGACGTTGATGATCTTGCCGATTTCGGACGATGCGTTTTCGATCCGGGCCATGGCTTCGACTGCCTCGCGAACGATGCGGCCGGACTCCTCGGCATTGTTGCGCGTCTCGCCAACCATCTGGCTCGCCTCCTCGGCGCGCTGCGTGGCGGAGCG
>UCEZ01000031.1 GCA_900471525.1 Hyphomicrobiales bacterium
GCTACACCCACCCGCCCCTATCGACGCTCGTCCTGCCCAATTACGAGATGGGCCAGAAGGCGGCGGAAATCCTCATCGACATGGCCATCCACGGCAAACAGCCGCGCCCCATGACCATCAAGGTCGACGGTCCGTTGGTACGGCGCGGCACCACGGCGAAGCCGGGCTGAAACGGTTTCCACCGCGCGCAACTGCGTTTTCGCAGAAACGCCTTCATTTCTCGCCCAATCTCGTGTTGAAGGAAGATTACGATACGGCGGAGACGGCGACGGAATGTTTGCGATGAAATCCTGGAAGCGCCGGCTGCGCAAATGGCGCAATCGCGTGGCAACGCGCGTTCTCGGCACGCCGACCGGCCGCGAAATGCTCGTCAACGCCGTGAGCCCCAGGATTCTGTCGATGACCGCCGATTGCGGCGACCATCTGATGACCTTTTCCCCGCACGACTACATCGGCCGGAAGATCTATCGCAAAGGCCATTTCGAACGCGAAAACGTCGATCGGCTGTTATCCGTTCTGCGGCAAAGAGGACTGTTGCAGCAGGACAAGGTCCTTCTCGAACTCGGTGGCAATATCGGCACCCAGACCATCTATTTCGCGCTCAGCCAGGCCTTCCGCCACATCGTCACCGTGGAACCGGACCCCCGCAACTTTCAACTGCTTCGAACCAATATCGACCAGAACGGCCTGGGAGAGCGGATCGCTGCGATCAACAGCGCTGCCGGCGAAAACGAAGGCACGATCGATTTCTTCCTGCATCGCGACAATCACGGCAAGAGCAGCGCCTTGCGGCAGAGCGCCCGGGATATCGAGATCAAGGTTCCGGTGAAGCCTGTCACCACCATTCTGGCTGAAGCAGGCGTCGCGCCGGAAGAGATCGGGTTGATATGGATGGACATCGAAGGCTATGAGCCGATAGCAGCCCGTTCCATGCAACCGCTTCTGACCCGGCGCGTGCCGTTCTACATGGAGTTCTCACCGGTCTTCTACGGCCCGGCGGGATCGAGGGCCTTCGTCGAGCATCTGGCGGGCTTCTACGAAAACTGCATCGTGTTCTTCGAGGACGGCCAGGCGGAAATGAAGGTTACCGCCCTGCCGATCGAACGGGAACAGTTCGACGTCCTGCTCCTGCCTTAAACAGTCGCTCAGCGCTTCCGATAGAAGTAATAGCGTCCCGGCTCCACGCCATCTGGCAGCGGCAGCGGTTCGAGTTCCGGGTTGTCAAGCGGCAGGCCGCTGACTGCGATGCCGCCGGTGGCAAGCGCAGCCGCCACTGACTGCGGCAGCCAGGTCAGTGTCCGGGCATCCTTTTCGGGATAGGCGGTGCCGATGTCTGCATGCGCCAGTGCAATGTTCTTGCCGGCAAACTGCTGGATCGTATCCTTGATGTCACCCAGAATGAGATATTCCTCCGGGGGCGTCGAGGCCGGATGAGAGCCGACGGCACGATCAAAGACGATGATGCGATTGTTGGGAAACCGTTCGCGAATATGATCGTAGGTTCGCCCGTTACCCAGCCCGATTTCCAGAATCACGCCATCCGGCGCAATCATCGAATTCTGCTGGACGTGGTTGAGAATTTCGCGCTGTGACTGCATACGGGAAATAAAACCATCAAGGCGGCTCATCGAATTTTATCCATCCATTTCAAATCATACAGGTCGTCTCGCTTAACACGAGGTCGCGCACCCGGTCGACCGTGGCGGCTGTAAATTAGCGGTAAATTCAACTATACGGAGACGTACCAATGAGTTGTTCCCCCGACTGCATTTCCCCGTGGCCGACTGCGAAACCACCGTCGCCTGCCCCCAGCGAATATGTTAGCCTCGCTGCATGAGCCAGCTTTCCAGTGAAACATTCTTCAGCGCGCTTCCGGTCTTCGTCGAGTTCGAAGGCGTTGCCGACAGCCAGAACTACCGGGCATTGCCCGCCGATTGGGCTTTGGCGACGGCTGATATCGTCGACTCGACCGGCGCGATCGAGGCCGGTCGCTACAAGGCCGTCAACATGGCCGGCGCCAGTGTCATTTCGGCAATTCTGAACGCGCTGGGCAAAAATGACCTTCCCTTCGTCTTTGGCGGCGATGGCGCACTTGTGGCCGTGCCGCCGTCTGGCGTGGCAAAAGCGCGGGATGCTCTTTCCGCAGTCCAGAACTGGGTCAGCGAAGAGCTGCAACTGACGCTGCGTGCCGCGCTCGTTCCCGTTGCCGATGTCATCGCGGCCGGTCGCGAGGTGCGCGTCGCACGCTTTCAAGTCAACCCGGACATCTCCTATGCGATGTTTGCCGGTGGTGGTTCCAGCTGGGCAGAGGCCCGCATGAAGGAAGGCCTGTTTGCCGTCCCCCCGGCACCACCCGGCGCACGGCCGGATCTCACCGGCCTCTCCTGCCGATGGAACCCGATCCAGTCCCGCCATGGCGACATCGTCTCGATTATCGCAGTGCCCGTAGGATCAGAGAATATAGCCGCGTTTCAGTCACTGGTCTCCGACATCGTGGCTCTAGCCGCAGGTGAAGAACGGGATGGCCATCCGGTTGCCGCGGAGGGACCGCAGATGGGACTGTCTGCGGCGGGACTGTCGGCCGAGGCGAAAACCGCGCCAAAAGGCCGGCATTTTACCCACCGGCTTTTCATTCTCGCGCAATATCTGCTGGTCATAGGCCTCTATCGCTTCGGATTGAAGCTTGGTGATTTCGATCCGAGGCAATACCGCCGCGAAGTTGCCCGCAATACGGATTTCCGCAAGTTCGACGACGGCCTAAAAATGACGATCGATGTCGATCCGGAAAGGCTTCGGCGGATAGAAGCACGGCTCGATGAAGCGGCTGGTGCTGGGATATGTCACTATGGGCTCCACCGTCAGGATTCAGCGTTGATGACGTGTATCGTACCGACGCCGCTCAGCCACGATCACATGCACTTCATCGATGGCGCCGCCGGCGGTTATGCGATGGCCGCCAGCCGGCTGAAAAGGCAGATATCGGCCGCTCCCTCGGTCGCTGCTACGCCTTGAGGATGGTTCCCTCTTCGATGCCCCTGCGGGCAAAGGCGTTGCGTGTATCGATGATCAGCGGCGACCAGCGGGCAAGCGCTGCATAGTCGACCGCGTCGTGGTCGGTGGCGATCAGCACGGCATCAAAGCCCTTCACTGATTGTTCGGTGAGCGGCTCCGACGTCCGCCCCTTCAGCGCCATGTATTCCCGGGTCTTCGGAATTTCTGCCACATGCGGATCGTGATAGGCAGCACTGCCGCCCCGTTCCTCGATCAGTTCGATCAGCTTTAGCGACGGGCTTTCGCGGATATCCGGCACGTTCTTCTTGTAGGCCAGACCGATCACCAGGACGCGCGACCGGCTGAGCGCTTTGCCGAGGTGGATATCGAGCGCTTCCGCAAGCCGCCCCACGACATGGCGCGGCATGGCGGAATTGATTTCGCCGGCAAGCTCGATGAAACGGGTCGGCAGCTCGTATTCGCGCGATTTCCAGGTGAGATAAAACGGATCGATCGGTATGCAGTGACCGCCGAGACCAGGCCCGGGATAAAACGGCATATAGCCGAAGGGCTTGGTTTTTGCCGCGTCGATCACCTCCCAGATGTCGATGCCCATCGCCTCGTAGACGACCTTCAATTCGTTGACGAGCGCGATGTTCACTGCGCGAAATATGTTCTCGGTCAGCTTCACGGCTTCGGCCGTCGCCGGGGAAGACACAGGCACGACCGTCTGGACGGCAGCGCCATAGAAGGCTTCCATCAGCTTTGCAGCCTCCGCACCGTCACCGGCGACCACCTTCGGGATACTCGATGTATGGAAATCGCGGTTGCCGGGATCTTCACGCTCCGGCGAGAAGCCCAGGAAGAAATCCCGTGTCGATTTCAAACCGGTCCTTTCAAGGATCGGTCGCACGACCTCGTCCGTCGTACCTGGATACGTCGTCGATTCCAGCACGATCAACTGTCCCGGCTTCAGTGTCTCGGCGATGCGGTCACACGTCCGGGTGATGAAGGAAAGATCGGGATCGCGGTGTTTCGTCAGTGGCGTGGGCACGCAGATGACGATGATGTCGCAGGCGGCGAGCAGGCTGAAATCGGTCGTTGCCCGAAAGCGGCCTGCCGCCGTTTCCTCGGCCAGAACCCCATCCGGTACTGCCTCGATATAGGAGCGCCCTGCATCGATCGCGACGATCTTCTGCGGGTCGATATCGAAGCCGGTCACGGTAAAACCGCTGCGGGCAACGGTGATCGCCAGTGGCAGGCCGACATAGCCGAGCCCGATCACGGCTGCATGGGCGCTACGGTCTGCGATCTTCGAAAGGAGGGTCTCGCTCAGGGAAGAATGGACGGTCAAATGGGTGTTCTCGACTGATCATGACGCGCGCGAGCGCCTTTGCGGATACGGGTCAGTTGAGGATAAAATCGACGGGTGTCAAGGACCGCCCCGATGGCGCGTTGCGTAGCAGGCGAAACAATTCTCCAATTTTGTCGGCACTGAATCTGGTTTTGCCAATATCGCCACTTATATTGATCGGTGCGAGTACGGGGTTTCCTCCAGGATGCAGACAGGAAGCGGACTGGATATCCCGTGGTCGGAAAGCCTCTGGGATTTTCGTTGAGAAAGCGACACGTCAGGCGATGAATATCCACAAGACGACTGTTTCCCCTCACCTGCTGGACCGCGTATCGAACTGGTTGCAGCAGGCCGCCCTTAACGGTGAAACGCTCGAAACTGTAGTGACGGGGTTCTGCGAAAGGTTGGCGGCGTCCGGCCTGCCGCTCAACCGCGTCCATTTGAGCTTTTCGATGCTGCACCCGCTCTATGACGCGCTGGGCTTCACCTGGCTACGCGGCCAGGGGGTCACCGTCGAAGGCTACCGCGCGGATCCAGCCGATGACAAGCCGGACCGTTTTCTGCAAAGCCCCTATTATTACCTGCTGAGCAACAATCTCGAGCACCTGCGCCGGCAGATCGACCCGACGGCTCCTTCCGAATTCCCGATCTTCGATGAACTGAAGGAAATGGGCGTCACCGACTATATCGCCTTCGTCCAGTCGTTCGGCGAAACCTCCGGCCAGGGTATGATCGGTTCCTGGTCTACCGATGCCTATGGCGGCTTTAGTGATAATGTCATCGAGGCGCTGCTGCGTATCCAGAACAATCTGGCCGTGGCGGCCAAGATGGCCGTTCTCGGCAAGCTCGCCGACAATATGCTCACCACCTATCTCGGCGAAAATGCCGGCAAGCGCGTCCTCTCCGGCCAGACCCGTCGCGGCGATGGCGAAACGATCCGGGCGGCATTGGTGATGGTGGACATGCGCCAGTCGACAGTGCTTGCGGAAAGGGAAGGCCGGCAGGTCTATATCGATACGCTCAATCAATTCTTCGACGCCATCGCCACCCCTTTCAGCCGTAACGGTGGCGAGATCCTGAGTTTCGTCGGCGACGGCTTCCTTGCGGTCTATCCCTGCGGCCGCCATCGGGAGCCGTCTCAGGTTGCGGCACTCGCTGCGATGACCGCAGTTCGTCAGGCGACGGCGCATATGACGGAACTCAATGCCGGTCGTCAGCGACAGGTGCTTCCCGAGGTTCGGTATGGCATCGGGCTGCATGTCGGCAATGTCATGTTCGGCAATGTCGGCCTCAAGGACAGGCTGACATTTTCAGCCTTCGGCGCTGCCGTCAACGAGGTGGAGCGGCTGCAGGGGCTGACGAAGAAATACGCGCAGCCGATCGTTGCCAGCCAGGCTTTCGCCACCTATTGCGGCGGCGACTGGGTGACCCTTGGCCAGGAAAAGCTGCGCGGCGTACGCCAGAAGGTGACCGTGCTTCTGCCCGGAGATCAAAACATGAAACTCGATGCGAGCGAGGCCATGCAAAGCCGCTCGCTGGAGACGCGTTCGGAGGCAGAGCAGGTCATGCTGCTCTATCGCAACAGCAAGAAATCGCAGCCGCGCGACCTCATCTGGAACAAGCTGCTGCAGTAGGGATTGGGGCAACCGGCGCACATCCGGCCCCGATTGCTCCCGCGGGATGCAAAGAAGCACCATCCCGCTCGAATGATTGTTGTTTCTCCGTTCGCGACGCTTCGCTGCCGCGGCTATATCCGCTTGAACTTTACCAGCCGAAGGTCATGGACACGCCAATTTCCGTACGATAATCTCCCTGTGATGAAGCCGGGTTTCCACTCGGAGGCGAGTGCTGTCTGACAGCGAACCGCCATGTAACAAGGACACCTGCTGGCATGAAATCAGGCGCGGACCTGCTGCGGATCGAGGATTTGAGTATCTCGTTCGCGATGCTCGGCGGGCAAATCGATGCCGTGCGCAATACCAGCCTGCGCGTGCTGCCGGGCAAGGTGACGGCGCTGGTCGGCGAATCCGGCTCGGGAAAGTCGGTCATCAGCCAGGCCGTGATGGGCATCCTGCCAAAGACCGCGACATGCACCGGCCGCATCCTCTTCTGCGATCCGGCGACCCACGAGCGGCCGGAAGACCTGCTTGCGATGCCGCGCGACGGACGGGAAATCCGCAACCTGCGCGGCAATCGCATCGGCAAGATTTTCCAGGAGCCGATGACCTCGCTATCGCCGCTGCACACGATCGGCAATCAGATCAGCGAATCTCTGAAAATCCATACCGAGATGTCCGCAAGGGAGCGCCGCGAGCGAACCGAGGAAATGCTCGGCATGGTCGGCTTCCAAAAGCCGTCCCGCGCCTACGACATGTATCCGTTCGAATTGTCCGGCGGCATGCGCCAGCGCGCCATGATCGCTATGGCACTGATCTGCAATCCCTCTCTTCTGATCGCCGACGAACCGACGACGGCGCTCGACGTCACCATCCAGGCGCAGATCCTGCAACTTCTGCGTGGGCTGCAGACCAAGCTGAACATGGCCATGCTCTTGATCACCCATGATCTCGGCGTCGTTGCCAATGTCGCCGACGAGGTCGTGGTCATCTACCACGGCGAGATCATGGAGGCCGGGCCAGTCGAGACCATCTTCCGCAAGCCGTCGCACCCCTATCTCAAGGGCCTGATGGCTGCCGTCCCGCATTTCGACATGAAACCAGGCGAGCGCCTGAAGGCACTGCGCGAAGTTCCGGTAAATACGAGCCATCTGCTCGGAAAGAAGATGATCGTCGCGGCCGACGAAGCCCTGAAGCCGGAAGTTCTGCTTTCGGTGCGCGACGTCAGCAAGACCTTCAGTACCCGCAAATCGAGTTGGCTCACAAAGGAAACCGCAACGGCGACCAAGGCCGTGGACGGTGTCAGCTTCGATATCATGCGCGGCGAATGTCTTGGGCTGGTGGGAGAAAGCGGCTGCGGCAAGACCACGCTCAGCAAGATTCTGATGCGAGCCGTAACACCCGATGGCGGTGCGGTCCTGCTCAACAGCAGCGATGGCCCGATCGATGTTCTGAAAGCTGAAGGCTCAGGACTTCAGGAACTGCGCACCAAGGTGCAGATGGTCTTCCAGGACCCGGTCTCCTCGCTGTCGCCCCGCATGACGGTGCAGAACATCCTGAGCGAACCGCTCGAGATCCATGACCGCGGCAGCGGCAAGTCGCGCATCGAGACGGTCAAGGCGCTGCTCAAGGCAATCGGCCTCAACGAACGTCACCTGAACCGCTATCCCCACAGCTTTTCCGGCGGCCAGCGTCAGCGTATCGGTATCGCGAGAGCGCTTGCACTCGGACCGGACCTGTTGATCTGCGACGAACCGGTCTCCGCGCTCGACGTTTCCGTTCAGGCACAGATCCTCAACCTGCTCAAGGACCTGCAGAAGGAACTGGGACTCACGTACCTGTTCATCTCGCACAACCTCGCCGTCGTCGACTACATGGCCGACCGGATCGCGGTGATGTGCGGTGGCCGCATCGTCGAGATCGCTCCGCGCGAAACGCTGATGGAGGCGCCTGTCCACCCCTATACGAAATCGCTGCTCGCAGCCGTGCCCTTCCCCGATCTGGATCGGCCGCTTAATTTTTCCATGCTCAATCCGAGTGGCGCTGCCGACAAGCGCAGCTGGGGTAAGCATTTTTCCGATGAAGGTGACGGAAGCGTGCTGGGGACGGCGGACCTCGGCAACGGTCATCTTGTTCTGGCACGAAAAACCGCCGATGTCAGGGAGCTCGTATCATGATCACCCGACGCACAACCCTTGGCTTGCTCGCCTCGGTGTTAGTACCCGGCACCAGCCGCGCCTCGGTTCTTCAGCCCGAATACATGCGGCACTATTTTCGCACCCAACCGTTGCCGGACCCCGCCGACCGGCTACCGGTCAATCCGCGCCGCATCGACCTCAAGGCCATGGGCCGCGAACCGGGGACCTACGGCGGAACCGTGCGCATGCTGATCGGCAGCCAGAAGGACATCCGGCTGATGACGCTCAACGGCTATGCCCGGCTCGTTGGCTATGATCAAAATCTGCAGCTGCAGCCCGATATCCTGGAAAGTTTTGACGTTCAGGAAGGCCGCATCTTCACCTTCAAGCTGCGCGAAAACCATCGCTGGTCGGACGGCAGCCATTTGACGTCCAAGGATTTCCAGTATTGCTGGGAAGACGTCATTCTCAACAAGAAGTTGCGCAAGGGCGGCCTGCCGACCTATTTTCTCGCCGACGGAAAGCCGCCGCGCTTCGAGGTTATCGACGAACTGACCGTCCGCTACACCTGGGACACGCCAAACCCGGATTTCCTGCCGAATCTGGCGGCACCTCTGGCGGCGACCATCGTCATGCCCTTTGCCTATATGTGGCAGTTCCACGCCAAGTATCAGGACGACATTCGCCTGTCGGCGCTGATGAAGCTCTACCGCGTCAAGAAGTGGGTGGATCTGCACATCAAGATGTCGCGCAGCTACCGTCCGGAAAACCCGGACCTGCCGACCCTCGACCCCTGGCGCAATACGACTGCACCGCCGGCCGAGCAGTTCGTCTTCGAGCGCAATCCATACTTTCACCGCGTCGATGAGAACGGCACGCAGCTTCCCTATATCGACCGCTTTGTCCTCAATGTGAGCTCGTCTGAGATCATCGCCGCCAAGACAGGCGCCGGCGAAAGCGACCTGCAATCGACCGGCATCGATTTCGTCGACTACAGCTTCCTGAAGGATTCGGAGAGCCGCTACCCGGTGAAGGTGAACCTGTGGAAACGCACGCAGGGTTCGCGGGTCAACCTCCTGCCGAACCTCAACTGCAGCGATGAAGTTTGGCGTACCTTGTTCAAGGACGTCCGCTTCCGCCGCGCGTTGTCGCTGTCCATCGACCGGCATGAGATCAACATGGTCGCCTTTTACGGGCTCGCGACGGAGGCTGCCGATTCTGTGCTGCCGGAAAGCCCGCTCTATCGCGAGGAAAATGCCAAGGCCTGGGCCGCGCACGATCCGGATCAGGCAAATGCCCTTTTGGACGAAATCGGCCTCACCGAGCGAAACAGCGACGGTATTCGCCTCTTGCCGGACGGGCGCGACGCGCAGATCGTCGTCGAAACCGCCGGCGAAAGCACGCTGGAGACGGACGTACTGGAACTGGTGACCGATCACTGGGCGAAGATCGGCATCAAACTCTTCATCAAGACCTCGCAGCGCGATGTGTTCCGCAGCCGCGCCATGGGCGGCGACATCATGGTGTCGATGTATTCGGGCATGGAAAACGGCGTTCCGACGGCTGACATGAATCCCGGCCAGCTGGCCCCCACATCGGACGACCAACTGCAGTGGGCCGTTTGGGGCATGTACTATCTCTCTGGACAGACCAAGGGCGAAGCACCGGATATTCCGGAAGTCATCCAGCTTGGAAAACTGCTGGATGACTGGCATCACGCGGCCGATTTGGACGAAAAAAGCCGCATCTGGGCTGAGATGCTCGATATCTACGCCCAGCAGGTCTTCTCCATCGGCATCGTCAACGCGGCCCTGCAGCCCGTGCTGCATTCTACCCGGCTGCGCAATGTCCCTGAAAAGGGCCTCTATGGTTTCGATCCGACCTGCTATCTCGGAGTTTACATGCCGGATACCTTCTGGTTCAGCGGCGAGGTTAGCTGAATATGCTGCGATACATTTTCTGGCGTGTCGCGGCGATGATCCCGACTTTGCTGATCATTTCGGCACTGGTGTTCACCATCATCGAACTCCCGCCCGGCGATTATTTCGAGAGCTACATTTCCGAGCTTCGCGCCCAGGGCGAAGACGTCGATATGGCCGAAATCCAGGAGCTGCGGGCACAATACGGTTTCGACCGCCCGCCGCTGCTGCGCTATTTTCATTGGGTCGCAGGCCTGGTGCAGGGCGATTACGGCTATTCGTTCGAATATCAGCTGCCGGTCAACGAGGTGGTCGGCGATCGTCTCTGGCTGACGGTGCTGGTGTCGTTCGTCACCATCCTGTTCACCTGGCTGGTCGCGTTTCCGATCGGTATCTATTCGGCCACCCATCAATACAGTTGGGGCGATTACGGACTGACGTTCATGGGGCTGATCGGCATCGCCATTCCGAACTTCATGTTCGCGCTGATCCTCATGTATTTCGCCAACATCTGGTTCGGCACCTCCATCGGCCATCTGATGGATCAAAAGTTCCTGGCGGAGCCGATGAGCTGGGACAAGGCGAAATCGATCCTCGAACATCTCTGGATACCGGTCCTGATCGTCGGCACAGCAGGCACAGCAGGCATGATCCGCAGGCTGCGCGCCAATCTGCTCGACGAGCTTCAGAAACAATATGTCGTGACTGCTCGCGCCAAGGGCTTGCATCCGTTCCGCGCGCTGGTCAAATACCCCCTGCGCATGGCCCTCAATTTCTTCATCTCGGATATCGGCTCGATCCTGCCGGCGATCATTTCCGGCGCGGAAATCACCGCCATCGTGCTATCGCTCGAAACCACGGGACCTATGCTGATAAAAGCGTTGCAAAGCCAGGATATGTATCTTGCCGGTTCGTTCCTGATGTTCCTGGCTTTCCTCACCGTGATCGGCGTGCTGATATCGGACATCGCACTCGCATTCCTCGACCCGCGCATCCGGCTGCAAGGCGGTAGCACCAAGTGACGATATCCCTTCCCGAATCCGGCGCACCGCTGGCACATTACGTCTCGACGGCACCGTTCGATCCGCACTCCGTCGATGTGATGACGGAGAAACAAGCTCATATCTACCAGGCATCGCAGCTGCGGCTGATGTGGTGGAAATTCAAGAAACACCGCCTGGCGCTGTACTCGCTGTATTTTCTCACTTTTCTCTACGCAATCATCGCCATCGTCGAGTTCCTGGCGCCCTATAATCTGCATACCCGCAACGTTGACTTCATCCATTCGCCGCCGCAGCGCGTCCATCTGTTCCATGACGGCAATTTCGTCGGCCCGTTCGTCTACGGGCGGACGATGACGCTCGACATGGACACGCTGCGCCGCATCTACACGGACAAGCCAGACCAGGTCGAACCGATCCGCTTCTTTTGCCGGGGTGACGGCTACAGGTTCTGGGGGCTCATAGAGACCAATGTTCATCTGGTCTGCCCGGCCAAGGACGGGCAACTCTTCCTGCTCGGAAGCGACCGTCTCGGTCGCGACGTGTTGTCACGGATCCTTTACGGAGCCCGGATATCGTTGACCATAGGCCTGCTGGGCATCACCATGAGCTTCGTGCTGGGCATTACCATCGGCGGACTGGCCGGCTACCACGGCGGGGTCTTCGATCTGATCGTCCAGCGCATCATCGAGGTGCTGCAATCGATACCGAGCATTCCGCTGTGGATGGCGCTCGCCGCGATCATGCCTGTGACATGGAGTCCGATCCTGATCTATCTCGGCATCACAGCCATTCTGGGCCTGCTCGATTGGACGGGGCTTGCGCGCGCCGTACGCTCGAAACTGCTGGCCCTGCGCGAAGAAGATTATGTGCTGGCAGCGCAATTGATGGGCGCCGGCTCCAGCCGCATCATCGGCCGCCATCTCGTACCCGGTTTCATGTCGCACCTAATCGCGACAGCGACCTTGGCGATCCCTGGCATGATCCTTGGCGAGACGGCACTCAGCTTCCTCGGCCTTGGACTTCGTCCGCCGATCACCAGCTGGGGCATTCTCCTGACGGAAGCCCGCAGCGTCAGCGTCATTGCTTTTTATCCCTGGCTGTTGTTTCCAACCATTCCGGTCATTCTCGTGATTCTGGCGTTCAATTTCCTTGGCGACGGTCTTCGCGATGCTGCCGACCCGTATAAGTGAAGTGGATACTGATATGCTAAGGACGCTCCGCAAGGAGATCGGCAGCGCCATAGGAGTCAAGAGGCTCCGCTCATGACGCGCCGGATCGAGGATGCCCGTATCCTGATGTACAGCCACGACACGTTCGGTCTCGGCCATCTCCGGCGATGCCGGACCATTGCGCATTCGCTGGTGGAGGATTATCGCGGCGTCAATATCCTGATCATTTCGGGCGCGACCATCGCCGGCGCCTTTGACTATCGAGCCCGCGTCGATTTCGTGAAGATCCCCAGCGTCATCAAGCTGCGCAACGGCGAATACACCTCGATGGACCGGCATATCGATCTGCACGAGACGCTGAAGATGCGCAAGTCGATCATCCGTCATACCGCCGAGACCTTCCAGCCGGACATCTTCATCGTCGACAAGGAGCCGATGGGCCTGCACGGCGAGGTCGAGGAGACCCTTGCCTATCTGAAGAAGCAGGGAACAACCCTGGTTCTCGGCCTGCGCGAGGTCATGGACGCGCCGCATCTGCTCGATGCCGAATGGAAGCGCAACGATGTGATGCGCAAGATCGGCCAGTTCTACGACAGCGTCTGGGTCTATGGGCCACCGGATTTCTACGACCCGCTCGTCGGCCTGGATGTTCCGCCAACAGTGCGCGGAAAGATGGATTTCGTCGGCTTTCTCCAGAGAAGCGTCTCGCAGGACGTGGAATCCGAGCATAAGCCGAAAGGCGACTACATTCTGGTGACCACCGGCGGCGGTGGCGACGGCTCGGATCTGATCCATGACGTCGTCGACGCCTATCAGGAAGATCCGACGCTCACGCACAAGGCGCTGATCGTGCTCGGCCCCTACATGCCGGCCAAGCAGCGCCACAAGCTGATTATGAAGTGCGCCAAGATTCCTTATGTCGAGGTCATCGAATTCGACAACCGGATGGAAGAGCTGATCGCCGGCGCCAAGGGCGTCGTCGCCATGGGCGGCTACAACACCTATTGCGAAATTCTGTCCTTCGACAAGCCGGCGCTGATCGTGCCGAGGGTCATGCCGCGCGAAGAACAGTTGATCCGCGCAAGCCGTGCCGCTGAACTTGGCCTGATCGACATGCTTCTGCCCGAAGAAGCCGCCGATCCCCTGCGTTTTGCAGCAGCACTCAAAGCTCTGCCCGACCGCAACCCGCCATCGAAAAGCGCTCAGGGCATGACGCTCGAAGGCCTTGCGAACATATCGCAGATCGTCGGGGAATGGCTCGGTCGCCGCGACCGCGAACACCTGACGGTCGTGAAAGGGTAACGACACATTGACTGAACGCCGCAAGATCGTCGTGGTGCTGAAGGGATATCCGCGCCTGTCGGAAACCTTCATCGCCCAGGAACTGCTTGGATTGGAAAGGGCCGGCTTCGAACTGGCACTGGTGGCATTGCGCCGCCCAACGGACAAGAAGCGCCACCCCATTCATGACGAAATCCGCGCTCCGGTTCACTATCTTCCGGAATATCTGCATCAGGAGCCCTTTCGGCTCGCGCTGGCTTCTTTCCTTTGCCTTTTCAAGTTCGGCTTCTGGCGCAGCTTGCCTGTATTTTTCTCCGATCTCTGGCGCGACCGGACACGCAACCGGGTTCGGCGTTTCGGCCAGGCAATGGTTCTTGCAGCGGAATGGCCGAAAGGCGGGGGATGGCTGCACGCACATTTCATCCACACGCCCGCCTCCGTCGCCCGCTATGCCAGCATGATGAAGGGCATCGGCTGGACCTGCTCGGCCCATGCCAAGGATATCTGGACGTCACCCGAGTGGGAACTTGCCGGCAAACTCGCCAGTACCCGCTGGACGGTGACCTGCACGCAGACAGGATTTGAACAATTGCGGCATCTTGCCGGCGGCAAGCCGCATGTTCATCTGAGCTATCACGGCCTTGATCTCACCCGTTTCGGCGAGTTCGAAGACGCCCGCCCGCTCTTTGACGGGTCGCGGCCGGAAGCGCCTGTAACGATCATGAGCGTTGGCCGGGCCGTCGAGAAAAAAGGCTTCGATATCCTGCTGCGCGCGCTAAGCCTGCTGCCCGGTGATCTCAACTGGCAATTCAAACATATTGGCGGCGGCGAACAACTGGACAAGCTTCAGGCACTGGCGGCTGAACTCGGCATCGCCAAAAAGGTCGTCTGGCACGGTTCGATGTCGCAAACCGAGGTGCTGCAGCACTATCGCGGTGCCGACGTTTTCGCTCTTGCCTGCCGCATCACCGCCAACGGTGATCGTGACGGGCTGCCAAACGTCCTTGTCGAGGCGTCAAGCCAAGCCCTCGCCTGCATATCGACAGACGTCTCCGGTGTGCCCGAACTCCTTGTCGATGGTGAAAACGGCTTCATCGTCCCACCGGAGGACCCGCAGGCGCTGGCTCATGCCCTGGAAAGGGCCATACGCGATCCCGCCCTGCGCCAGCGTTTGGGCAAAGCGGCGGAACGCACGGTTCGCGGGAGCTTCGATCACCAAACCAGCATCCGCCAGCTGAAAAACCTGTTCGAGACCGAATGGCGGACTTCTTGATGACTGAAGGCCGGAGGGCGGCACCGCGCGCCTTTTTTTACGTCCAGCACCTGCTCGGTATCGGACACCTCGCCCGCGCCAGCCGCATTGCCCGCGCGCTTGCCGAGGACGGTTTCGACGTCACCGTGGTCACCGGCGGGACGCCGGTCGCAAGCTTTCCGGGGCCACTCGTGCACCATGTCGCCTTGCCTCCGATCACGGCGGGGGATGCCGGATTTTCAGGGCTCGCCGATATCGACGGCAATCCGGTCGACGACCCCTTCAAGGACAATCGCCGGGATCGGCTGCTGACCGCGTTTCGGCAAAGCCAGCCCGATATCGTCATCATCGAAGCCTTCCCCTTCGGCCGCCGGCAGGTCCGCTTCGAACTGCTGCCGCTGCTCGATGCCATCGCGACAACAGATCCCAAGCCACTGGTCGTCACTTCGCTTCGCGACATCCTGCAGGAACGCTCCAAGCCCGGTCGCGACGAAGAAACCGTTGCGACCGTAAAGCGGTATTTCGATCGGGTTCTGGTCCATGGCGATCCGACCTTCGCCCGACTGGAAGACACCTTCCCGCTGGCGGCCGATATCATGGATAAGGTGGTCTACACCGGGCTCGTTGCCGCTCCTGCGCCCGCACAGCCAACAGAACGTTTCGACGTCTTGGTTTCGGCAGGCGGCGGCGCCGTCGGCAATGCGCTGATCAGGGCTGCGCTCGACGCGGCAAAGGCGGTCGACAAGCCGCTGTCGTGGGCGCTGATCACCGGCCCCAACCTGCCCCAATCCGATTTCGACGCGATCTCGGCGGATGCGCCTGCGCATGTCAGCGTCTACCGGTTCCGCCCGGATTTTGCGAGCCTGCTCGCCGGGGCCAAACTGTCCGTGTCACAAGCGGGCTACAACACCGTTTGTGATATTCTGCGCGCCGGATGCCACGCCCTTTTGATCCCGTTCACCGCTGGCGGCGAAACCGAGCAGACCGTCAGAGCCGAGCGCCTCGAAAAACTCGGGCTCGCGCATGTCCTGACCGAGGATGATCTCTCGGTGGAGAGCATGACTCAGGCCATCGAGACCGCTCTCGCTGCGACCGATCGACCACCGCATGCACTCGATCTTGACGGCGCGCATCGCACCGCCGAAATCCTGCGCGGACTGCTCTGATCAGGAATCAGACCGTACCGATCACCATGAAACGGGTATATTTCTTCATCGCCAGCGACCCTGCAAACCCCACGTGGCTGAGCGAAGTCTGCTCCTTGAACGCTTCCAGCGACGGCACGCAGTTTATATGGGTCGGCTCGCTGAAATAGTCGTTCGACTGCAGGAGAACCTGCGTGCCGCGCGGCAGAAGCGAAAGCCACGCCGGAAGATCAGCGATGTGTTCACAACTGGTGTTGATCACCAGATCAGCCTCGAACGTTTTATAGTCGAGCGCGTACATATCCTGCGTTGTCGCGCGAAAGCGGTCGCCGGCCTTGGCATTCAGCGTCTCGGCCACCCTGCCGACATCGGGATCGATGTCGATACTTTCGAACAGCTTGATATCGAATCGCCTGTCATCGAAAAACATGGCCGGGAGCACGCCGTACCAGCCGCCGAGCAGGACGATGTGTTTAAATTTTCCGCCAAGGCTTTCAAACAGCTTGTCGCGAGCCCATATCTTGCTTCCAACCTGCTTGTGGTTGAAGGCCGTGCCGAGGTCCGCGTCCGGATATTTGGCGACAACTTTCGCAAGGCCTTCTATCAGAGAGCTTCCCGTATAGGCGGATAGACCGCGGATGATATCGAAGGCACTCTCGTGCCAATCTGTTGTGTTTGCTTCGTTAGTTCGGGTGGTTTTCATCATGCGCGTGTTGTAGTCTGGACTTTTCTGGAGTGCAAGGAATGCAAGTCAACCTGAAGGATGCCGCCTCCGTTTCACCGTCCCTGGAGGCGGGAAAGGACATACCGCATCTCGCAGGAATTGGCGCAACCATGCGGCAGGTGTTCGCCGCACACTTCATGCGCGAATGCCCGCACATCCTGGAAATCGGTGGCCACATCCGGCCCATCACCCCTTATCTCACGCATCATCCGCTGTCGGTAACCTCCGTCGATCCAAAGACCGAGGCTTACGAAGCGGCTGAACTGAACGGCAAACAATGCCATGTGCGGCATATCCCGGCCAAGTTCCAGCAGATCGACTACCACTACCAACCAGGAAGCTACGGCCTCGTTCTGCTCGGCTATTCGCTGAAACCCTTCGGCCGCAAGGACCCGCTCGGTGACCTGCTGTTCTCGCTGATCGAAAACGCCAAAGCCGTTGTGATCGAATATGCACCGGAGCTCGAACGTGCTGCATCACAGGTGCCGCATATCGTCAGCCGTCCGAACGTATCGGTCCGGGGGCAGTTCGACCTTCACCTGCACGACCCGGAGATCGCCGGCACGCCCTATGCCGCCCGGCGCTTCTACGTCCTCGACACCCGCTATTCGGCTAGTTGAAAAATACCCATGGAAAAACGCCTCGCCCGCTACATCTGGACCCATACAAGAGGCCAGCAGCTCTGGATCCTCCTGGTCGTTGCCGTCTCGATGATCCCTTACTTCCTGTCGTTCGACCTGCCCAAGCAGATCGTCAACGGGCCTATTCAGGGCCAGGGCTTCGATCAGCCGGGCGCCACCCAGACCTTCATGAACATCAGTTTCGACCTGCCCTGGCTTGGTACGGTCTCGCTGTTTGACGGCGTCGAACTGACACGCATGCAGACCCTGTTCGGACTCAGCATGGTGTTCCTCGTCCTAGTGATCATCAACGGCCTCTTCAAATTTTACATCAATACCTACAAGGGCCGGCTCGGCGAACGGCTGCTGCGACGCATCCGCTTCGAACTCGTCGACCGCATCCTGCGCTTCCCGCCCAGCCAGTTCAAACGCATGAAGGGTGCCGAAGTCTCCAGCATGGTGAAGGATGAGGTGGAACCGCTGGGCGGCTTTACCGGCGATGCCTTCGTTCAGCCGGCGCTGCTCGGCGGACAGGCGCTGACGGCTCTGTTCTTCATTTTCATGCAGAACGTCTGGCTCGGCCTGATCGCGGCCGTCATGGTCGGCGTCCAGGCCGTCATCATTCCGCGCATGCGCCGTCGCCTGCTCGTGCTCGGCCGCGAACGCCAGATCACCGCCCGCGAACTTGCCGGCCGCGTCAGCGAGATCGTCGACGGCATTGGCACCATTCATGCCTACGACACCTCAAACTACGAACGCGCCGACATCGCCTCTCGTCTCGGCCGCATTTTCAAGATCCGCTACGATCTCTACCAGTGGAAATTCCTGGTCAAGTTCATCAACAACTTCCTCGCCCAGCTGACCCCGTTCCTGTTCTATTGCATCGGCGGGTATCTAGCGCTTCAAGGCCGTCTCGACATCGGTCAGCTGATCGCCGTCATCAGCGCCTACAAGGATCTGCCCGGCCCGCTGAAGGACCTGATCGACTGGGACCAGACCCGCCAGGACGTCCAGGTGAAATATGTGCAGGTGGTCGAGCAATTCAGCGTCGACCGCACGATTGATCCGGCCATTCAGGCCGTCGCCATCAAGGATGCCGGCGCAATGAAACATCCGCTGGCGGCGGTCAACCTGTCGCTTGCCGACGACAGCGGCGCCAAGCTGCTGGAGCGCGTTTCCGTGCAGATACATCCCGGCGAGACGGTCGCCATCGTCGGCGGCGCGGCCGGCGGCGGCGACATGCTTGCAGAAGCCTTTGCCCGCCTCACCTGGCCCGAGAGCGGCAAGATCACAGCAGGTGGCGACGATTTGTTGGAACTGCCGGAATCCGTCACGGGCCGTGGCATTTCCTATGTCTCTGCCGATGCCTATTTCTTCTATGGCAGCCTGCGCGACAACCTGCTCTACGGCCTCAAACATGCGCCGCTGCGGGATGTTTCCTACGAAGGCAGCCGCGCTACGCATCGCAAATGGGAAATCAACGAAGCCCGTTTGGCCGGCAACCCGGACTACGACGTCAACAGCGATTGGATCGACTATCAGGCCGCCAATGCCACCAACCGGGATGATCTCTTCACCCCGGTCCTGTCGGTCCTCGACACCGTTCAGCTGTCGAAGGACATCCTCGACCTGGCTCTTCGAAGCACGATATCACCGGACGACCATCCGGGCCTTGCCGAAGGTCTCGTCGAGATGCGACACGCCCTTCGCGACGAACTGGAAGAAGCTGGCCTGAGCAGCCTCGTCGTCTCCTTCGAACCCGGTGCCTACAATACAGAGGCAACGGTCGGCGAAAACCTCCTGTTCGGCACGGCGACCGGCCCGGCGCTCATCGGCAAAGCCATTGGCAAGAATGCCTATTTCCGTTCCGTGGTCGGACGCACCGGCCTCGACCGAATCCTGTTCGATATGGGCTACAGCATCGCCGAGAACGCGGTCGAGCTGTTCGCCGACCTGCCGCCGGATCACCCGTTCTTCCAGCAACTCACCTTCATGACCGCAGACGACATTCCGGATTATCAGCTTCTCTTGCAGAAACTGAAAGGCAAGGGTTTCGAAGCTGCATCAGAGGACGACCGCGGGCAGATCATTCGCCTGAGCTTCCGCTATATCGAGCCCCGGCACCGTTTCGGTCTTCTGACCGACGAGTTGATGGCGAAGATCGTCGACGTGCGCCGTCAATTCCATGACGGCCTGCCGGATAATATGCGCGGCGATATCGAACGCTACGATCCGGAACATTACCTGGCATCGGCAAGTCTGATGGACAACATCCTGTTCGGCCGCATCAGCCACAAGCATTCTGATGGCTCGAAGCGCATCCGTTCGATCGTCAGCTCGCTTTTGAACTCGCTCGGCCTGCTTGAGCGCGTGATCGATATCGGTCTGGATTTCAATCTCGGCGCCGGCGGCAAACGTCTGACCACCGTGCAGCGCCAGAAGCTCAACCTTGCCCGCGCACTGGTCCGCCGTTCGGATTACTATATCTTCAACCGGCCGCTGCCGGGCCTCGACCACCGGCTCCAGGACGAAATCGTCCGCGACGTACTGAAGCTCGTGCGCAGGGACGGACGCGATCCCGCGGTCGTCTGGGTGCTTTCGAACACGGCCCTATCGAGCCTGTTCGATCGTGTCCTGGTCTTCGACAGGGGCTTGCTGGTGGAAGAAGGAACACATGCGGCACTGGTTGAGAATAACGGTATCTTTAAGGAGCTTGTGTCATCATAATGTTAAAGGCAAAGTCCATGCGTGCGGCGGGGACGCAGGCAGGGACATTCTTCCGAAGGGCAGCATTGACAATCGTCAATGGCTGACGATGCGGGAGGATAAGATGGGGAATGGGCACCGACATGCTGTTGAAGGATGAAGTTCAAATGCTGCGGCGCGTGCCGCTGTTTTCGAATGTCGAACCGGGAAAGCTGAAGCTTCTTGCGTTCACCTCCGACCGGGTGAGTTACGATCCCGGCGAGGCCATCTTCCATCAGGGCGACACCGGCGATGCAGCCTATGTTGTGCTGGCCGGCAAAGCAGACATCCTGGTCGATTCCTCGACCGGCCCGATCAAGATCGCCGAAGTCGAGACCAATTCCATTGTCGGCGAAATCGCCATCCTCTGTGACGTCTCGCGTACCGCCACCGTGCAGACGACGACGGCGCTGGAAGCCCTGCGCATCCGCAAGGACCATTTCCTCAAGCTGCTGACCGATTTTCCCGAGATCACCATCGAGATCATGCGCGTGCTGGCCGACCGCCTGAGCCACACCACAAGCGAGTTGACGGAAGCCAGGAGCCGCGCGCGCAAGGCGGATTAAGTCAGCGTCCGCTCGCCTCGCCCCAAATCACCGCCGCGCTTTTCCCCACACTGCCCGGATCATTGCGGCTGATCGCCCCGGTCGTCCGATCAATGCTGAAATTTCCTGACGGCAGGCCGGACGCATATTTCTCGAACATGCGGAAGATCAGGGCAAACCGCCCCTGTGCCGTATGCATATCACCCAAAACGCGATCGGCGAAAAGCTGCCCCACGGCCGTGTACGCCGCCATCCGTTCCTCGGCGATCCAGTCGAATGCCAGTTCGCTTCCCATCCGCAAGCGGTACCAGTCGGCCAGGAAATCCATCACCGAAATGCCGGAAAGCTGCACAACCGCTGCCGCTGTCCCTGCCTCCGTTAACCGCTTCGCCAGACGCTCCTGCAGGTCGGCATCGTTGTGAGCGGCCGCAACGACGTCGATCGCGTCTGCCGTCGTCAACGGTTCATCCATCAGCGTCAGCAGTGCCAGATCGGTAAGGCTAAGATTGCGGATCAGCTCTGCCATATCCTTCGGCCATTCACGCTTGAGATAGCGCCGTCCGACCAGATGGCCGAGATGTTCGAACAGGAACCCGCCATAGTCGTCGACATCAAGCAGTCCGCCTGCTTCCAACCGTGACGGCACGATCTCCCTGGCGTAAGCCTGCCTCACATCCGCATCGAGCGGCATGGAATCGATCCCGATGGTCTCGATATCGATGCGCTGCTCGCGGATGGTGACCACCTTGTAGGCGCCGGGAAAGGCAACGAGGGATGGCATTGCCACGTTGATTAGGAAGCGATCTTCGCCACCATATCGCGCAGTATCGTTCACGTGCAGGTGCCCGCTGAAATGAACATCGATCCCCGCCTCAATCAGCGCTTCGGCAACGCCTGTCCCGGGAATACGTTCCGACATGCCCGTCCGACCCAACAACGCCACCTCGTCATCGACGGTTGAATCGAGCGGATCGAGAACGGGATAGTGCGAAAACGTAAGCAGGCATTTGCCCTCAAGACACGCACGCCGGGCAACGTCCTTCATCCAGTCGAGAACGAACCGCTTATGAACGAGCATCGCATTCCAGCCGGCGCTGGTGCTGTCGGCAAGATCGCCCTCGTCACCCGGCGCCACACCATCGACGGGTACGAAAACATTGGCGTCGATCATCAACAGCCAAACGCCGGGAAAGGGCTCGACGAGATAGGAGGCGTCCATCAACACGCGCATGGTGCGCCCGTCCGGCGAATGCACCTCATAGCGCCGCGCTGCCGGATCGCCATCCCTACCGAACGGCGTCTCCCAATGAAGATCGCCCGACTGCGGATAAAAGCCGAAATCCGCCATGGCATCGAGCCCCTCCGGGTAACCCTGGCAATACATTCGATCGCTGGCAATAACCGAATGCGCGCCACGATCGCGCATATGCGGGTCGCTGCTGAGGATGCTGTAGGTGCCGTCCTCGTTCATGAATCGCTTGGCCCGATGCCTGCCGGCCGCACCGAAGATGTCGTGATTGCCGACGGTGGCGTAGAAACGCATGCCGAAGCGCGCCACATAACTGTCGAGTACCCGTTTCACGCCATTGACGGTTTCGACCTGCCCATCATCGGAGTAATCGCCGAGCAGCACAACGTGACGGATACCGCTGGCTGCGATCTCCTCGAGCGCATGGTGGAATGCGAAATAGCTTTCGTTGAAGACGCGGGTCGATCGGGCTGTATCGGCGAGCAACCTGAACGTCAGCCGGTGATCACCCTGCATGATACCGGGAAAGCCATAATCAGCGTAGAGATCGTGAAAATGCGCATCGGCGATGACGGCAATGCGCGGATGCTGTGAGAGCGGCATTCTATCGGTGTTTTCCGTCTGCGCGTTCAAACCGGATTCGTTTCCTTTCGTCTCTGGCACATATGGAAATAAAAAGCGAATTGAAGTCTCGCTTAACCCATGCAGTTTGGCTAACATGCCTGCAATGAGGCTTGGTTAATCAAGCCCGCTTTAAAAGACGACCTTAATAATTAAGTGGGACAGTTGCAGACGGGAAGCCAAGGTAGCTATCCGTGACTGAGGCAAGAGAGTGAACGAAAACGTGTTTCGGGTGCGGTTATGGGGAGTGCGTGGCAGCCTCCCGGTCTCGGGGGCCGAGTTCGAGAGTTATGGCGGCAACACCATCTGCATCGAAATGCAATGCGGACCCCATAGGCTATTGTTCGATGCCGGCTCGGGATTGATGCCGGCGGGCCAAGCACTGAAGTCCGAGGGCGTTTCCGATTTCAACCTGTTCTTCACCCACTGTCACTACGACCATATCGTCGGCCTTCCCTATCTGCCGGCACTGTTTGATCCGCATGCGTCGGTTACCCTATGGTCGGGACATCTGGCCGGCCGTATGTCGACGCGCCAGATGATCGGCGAATTCATGCGTCCACCGTGGTTTCCCGTCGAGCCGGATATCTGCCGCGCCTCGATCAACTGCCGCGATTTCCGCTCCGGCGACGTGCTGGCTCCCTACCCCGACGTGGCGATCCGGACCGGAAGCCTCAACCATCCGGGCGGCGCGATCGGTTACCGGGTAGAATGGGGCGGCCGCGCCGTGGCGCTGGTGACCGATACCGAGCACAAGCCCGGCACGCTCGATCCCGCCGTGCTTGACCTCATCGATGGCGCCGATCTCTTTCTCTATGATTGCATGTACACCGACGACGAAATGCACCGCCACGTCGGATACGGCCATTCTTCATGGCAGCAGGCGATCCGGCTTGCCAAGGCCGCAAAGGCCAAACAGGTGGCGTTCATCCACCATTCGCCGCTGCGCACCGACAGCGAACTCGACGCCATCCAGCGGCTCGCCGGTCAGGAATTCAACGGCGCCTTCACCGCCCGCGACGGCCAGGTGATCGACCTCTGAGAGAGGGTTATCGTCAGACCGGAATTTCCGGCGCCTGAAGGAGATCGGCAACCGGCGTCCATCGGCAGGCAGGGTGACGCACTGTAACCTCGAACAGCGCACTCATGAAATCCCAGACAGCGGCGTCGTGGACAAGATGATGGGTCAAAAGCCCCATCGCCCCGCCATGCGCGAACATGTGCCTCAGCCGCGCAACAATCTCGACGGCCAATGCCTGCGGATCACGCCCGCCTCGCGTCCCGTGCCAGTCCATCACGTCCACATGGGTGTTGACCAATGGCAAGGCCGACGGCTTCTCCGGCCCGTAAACCGACAGTGCCCGATAGCCGAGCCCGGTGAGATGCGGCACAAGTGCTGCATCAATCCGGTTCCACGGCGGTATCAGCATCGGAATGAACCGTTCGCCGTGCAAATGGCTCAGAAGATCAAAACCCTGCTTCAATTCGCCGAGCACATCCTCCGCTGGCCGATGCCGCCCAAGCTCCTGTTTCTTTTCGTCTGCATTGGCATAGTTCCTGTGCGACCAGCCGTGCACGGCGACGGAGCACAAGGGTTCCCGCTGTAGCCTGTCCCCAAGCGCTTCGCCCGTGCGAGCCGGAATGACCGCCAGCGTCAGCGGCACGGAAAACGTGCCCGACAATTCCAGCAGCCTGTCGAGCGGGGTGGTAGGCTCTATGGCATCGTCATCGCGCAGCCAGAAATACGCGATCTTGCCCGCCTGCTGCCAGCGGTCCAATTCCCGATCAAGGATTTCCCCGAAATCGTCCATCTTATCGCGCTCTTTCCAGATATTCGTTGAGGATCGTGCCCAGTTGCGCTGCGGCCCGATCGAACGAGCGCTCCTCACCGGCAAATGTCCTTGCGGCAGCAGCAAGTGCTGCGCGTTCCTCATCGTGCGTCAAAAGCCGTTCGATCGCCCGCGCATAGGCATCAACATCCGCCGGCGGCGTCAACAGACCCGTTCGTCCGTGCACAACCACTTCCGGCACACCGGCGATCCTTTGCGCGACGACAGGTAAACCGGCTGCCTGCGCCTCCAGATAGGCCAGGCCATAGGCCTCGCCGCAGCCCGGCCAGACATAAAGCGCCGAACGCGACAGGAGTTTGGCGATGTCGGCCGCCGGTTTTTCTCCGTGCCAGATGATCCTGTCCTCATCGAAACCGGAAAAGAGCGACCGTACCTCGGTTGCACGCGGACCACCGCCGACCACGGACAATTGCCAGGGCAGATGCATCAATCGAGAGAGAGCATCAGCCAGCATGACGTAGCTGTCCATCTTGTCGCCGGACCGCATCATCGCCACGGTGATCAACCGTCCCGGCTCCGGCATCGGTCGTTTCTCGACAAACAACGCCGGATCGACAAACGGAGGCAGCAATGCCAGATGCGCACCGGGAACGGCTGAAGCAAGGCCGTCAAGGTCGCGCTGGGTGAGGCAGATGTTCACCGAAGCCTGTTCCACCGCATCCCGTACCGCCTGCTGCATTTCCGACCACAAACCGATATTGCGCCGGGCGGAATAGGACGCTTCCGCCGTCACATAGTCCAATCCGAAATCGCGGGCGAGCGATGGGCCGATGAAGTCGGGCGCCTTGTAGTAAGGGTGATAACAGAACCATGCGTTCGGCGGCCCCGCCTCTCGCCATTGAGCCGATAGCCTCGCCCGCTCCGCCTCGGCCGCCGCGGACAAAGCCGTCACTGCGGACGCCGACGCATCCGGCAGAAAGCTCCGCAATTCCGACGCGATCGCCACCTCGTGACCCGCCCGTTCCAATGCCGTCATCAGCAGGCGCGCCATCAGCCGGTCGCCAGAGGGCACGGGATGGTTGGGAGATTTCAGCGGGCAATAGAAAGCGATCTTCATGAAGACGTTGTTCTAGAACATCGAACCGATGATGGAAACCGGCAGTTTTGTGCGCAATGGCAACCTATGATCCAGCTTCGTGAAATTAGACCTTCTGCCGGGTCATCGATACCGCGATCCTGACGGACAACGGCAGCTTCCGCGCTTTCGATGGGCGAACCGCTTCCTGGTAGTGTCCGCGCGGACCGGGAGAGCCGATCAGCCTAGCGCCAGTTCCGTTTGCGCGTCGAAGAGATGCAGCGCATCCTCGTCAAAGCCGAAAGCCTGTTTCATGCCGACCGTCAGCTTGGTGCGCGGCGGCAGGCAGGCGGTCACCCGCTGTCCGCTGACCCGGCCGGTCACCACCAGTTCCGGACCGGTCAGTTCGACAACCTCGATCTCGACCTCAAGCAGAGGGTGCTCGGTAGCCTCCCCCACCAGGCCAAGTGCTTCCGGACGCACACCGAGCTTGACCCGCCGTCCCGCAGTCACCGCATTTTTGAGCCGCGCCGGCAAGGCGATGATGGCGCCTGCCCCATCCAACTGCACGCCCTCGCCCGTGACTACACCGTCCAGCACATTCATCGGCGGCGAGCCGACGAAACCGGCGACATAAAGGGTGGCCGGATGGTCATAGACCTCTTCCGGCGTGCCAAGCTGCTCGATCCGGCCGTTGCGCATGACAGCGATGCGCGTCGCCAGCGTCATCGCCTCGATCTGGTCATGGGTGACGTAGACGATTGTCGTGCCGAGCATCTGGTGCAGCCGCTTCAGCTCGGTACGCGTCTCCATCCGCAGCTTGGCGTCGAGATTGGAAAGCGGTTCGTCGAACAGGAACACCTGCGGCTTGCGCACCAGCGCCCGGCCGATCGCCACACGTTGCCGCTGGCCGCCGGAAAGTTGGCCGGGCTTGCGATCCAGCAAATTCTCGATCTGCAGCAGTTTGGCCGTTTCCTGCACGGCCTTTTCCCGCTCTGCCACCGGAACCTTGCGCATCTCCAGTCCGAAGCCAATGTTGCGATGGACCGAGAGGTTCGGGTAGAGCGCGTAGGACTGGAAGACCATGGCGATGTCGCGGTCCTTCGGATGCACGCCGAGGATCGAGCGTCCGCCGATCCTGATATCGCCACCCGATGCCTCGGCAAGGCCGGCAATGATATTGAGCAAGGTCGACTTGCCGCAACCCGATGACCCGAGCAACACCAGGAACTCGCCGCTTTCCAGCGAGATATCGATGCCCTTCAGGGTTTCCAGCGCGCCATAGGTCTTGCGGATATTCTCAATTTCGAGCGCGCTCATGCGGTCTCTCCGGTCGCAGCCGCCAACGGGCCACCATAGTTACGGGGAAGCGTGGAAATGGCGCGCGAGGCCACAGTGGTACCAGCCGCCAAACAGTCCGCGAGCGGCTTGCCGTCTGCAAGCGCCGCCAGAAACGCCGCATTGAAGACATCCCCTGCACCGATTGTATCGACGACCTCAACGCTCGGAGCCGGCACGGACACGAGCGCGCCATCGCCACCGATGGCGAGTGCCCCGTCAGGACCGCGCTTGACAACGACGATGGCGTCCTTCGGCATATGGCATTTGATTTCGCGGGCAGCCTCGGCAGGGTCGGCAAGGCCGGAAAGCGTCGTTGATTCCACCTCGTTCAGCAGCGCACAGCCACAGCGGGAAAGCCACTCGCGCGTCGCCTGCCGGTTTGCCTCCGTCCACCCGTCCAGCGGCCAGCCGGTGTCGAGCGCCAGCGTGATGCCGTGATTGTCAGCCCAGTCGAACAGAGAGGGATAATCCGCCGTCAGATCGTCGGTAAGGAAGGAGCCGCAGAGCAGCGCATAGCCACCAGACAGTCGGGCGCCATCGAGCGCTGCGAACACGCAATCGAGCGAAAATCGCGGCAGGTGACCGCGCGTGGTGAAGAACGTCCGCTCGCCGTCGGGATGGGTAATGCCTACGGAAAGCGTCGTGCCCTCCGGCCGGATCGGCCATTTCTCCGCCTGGCTGCCGAAAGACTCACGCAGCCAACGGCCGAACTCGTCGGTGCCGGTATTTGCGGCGATATCGAAATCGACCCCGAGCGCCTTCCACGCCAGCGCCGCATTGCCGGCGGCGCCGCCGACCCGCAATTCATCATGGTCGACGATGATCTCCGTTCCCGCCTTGGGCCAGGGCTCCGCCGGTCCGAGGATCAGGTCGACATTGACGTTTCCGATCACGGCAAGCGGACGCATGTCATTCACTCCGGGTAATCTTGGTAGAGCGCACCGGCGTTCCGGCATTGTCGACGCGGGCCTCGGCAAAGGCGATCATGAGACGCTGGGCAACGGGCAGCATCGAGAAGATCGCGGCAAGCCCCGTTGCAGGCACAAAACTCAGCGTCGTCGTCCCCTCCACCGGCGCTTGACCGGAAGCATCGAACATGACGACTGGAGCCCCGGTCTCCACAGCCGATACGGCCATCGCCGTTACCAGATCGGCGGTCGCGTCGTTGCCGCGGAACAGCACGACGCCGACCTTCGGACCCAGCATTTCCATCGGGCCATGCCGAAGCTGTCCACCCTCGAGCGAAAAGCAGGGGTAACGCGACAACTCGGTCAATCCCAGCGCCAGCGCTTCCGCAAGCCCCTGCAAGCGACGGCCCGAAGTGACGACCGCGGCGACGTTTTCAAACGCGGCGAGTGCCGCAGCAATATCGTTGGTTGCCGGTGCCGCCAGCGCTGCCAACGCCGGCTTTTCATCCTCGCCGAGCGCCGACAGGATCGCCAGATGCAGCGCAAAACTCACCGTCAGACTGCGGGTCGCGGCAAAGGCGAGTTCCGTGCCGCCGGCGCCGACGAGGCAAGGCGCGGTCCTGGCCAGAAAGGATGTCCCCTCCAGCGTCAGGCCGAAGGTGTCCTCCGATCCCCCGGTTTCCGAAAACCAGCGCAGAACTTCAGCGCTCTCGCCCGATTGCGAGGTAATCAAAACGGTACGGCCTTCGATCGCAAGCGGCATGCCGAGTTGCTCGGACAACGTGACGGCAATCGCCTCTATGCCAAGCGCCCGATAGAGCGGCTCCACGGCGCGATTGACCGCATGCGACCCGCCCATGCCGAGCAAAAGCAGCCCCCCCGTTTCCCGCAATGACGCGGCGATCACTTTAGCTCGCTCGCTTGCACTCTCGAAGGACGCGATGGCATCGGCATTCTGACGGGCCATTTCGCGATCGATCGCCTGAAGCCCGATCGGGCGGTTATCGTTTGAAGTCATGGTCATCCCTTGACGCCGCCGCTGGTGAGCCCGGAAATCAGGGCTCGTTGCATGACAAGACCGATCACCACGGGTGGCAGGGCGGCAAGCACGCCCGCGGTTGCGATCAGTCCGTAATCGGAAACACGGCCACCGGCGAGATCGGCGATGGCGACAGTGAGCGTCTTGGCGCGCAGGTCGGAGGTGAACAGCAGCGCGTAGAAGAATTCGTCCCAGGCCAGCAGGAAGGCAAACAGCGCCGAAGTCGCCATCACAGGTGCCGCCAGCGGCAGGGTGATGATGCGCAGGGTGGCAAAAAGCCCCGCCCCATCCATCATCGCCGCCGCCTCGATCTCCTTCGGGATGGTATCGAAGCCGGACTTCATCAGCCAGGTGGTGAAGGGGGCGAGAATGGTCAAGTAAACCAGCGCCAGTCCGAAGACATTGTTGAGCAGGCCAAGATGCGCGAGGCCGAAATAGAGCGGCACCGCCAGCGCCACGGGCGGCAGCATGTAGGTGGCGATCACCATGTAAAGCGACCAGCCGACCGACGGCGTGCGCGACACGGCCCAAGCGGCGGGAATGGCAAGCACCAGTGCCGCAATGGTTGCCATTCCGGCAACGAGGATGCTGTTGACCAGAGATGCGACAAAGGCAGCACCAGCACTGTTTTCGATGCTGGAGAGCAATACGCCATAGCGCGAGAAATCGATAGATTGCGGCCACCAGACAAGTGGCTTGGCGGTCAGGTCGGCCGCCGGCGAGATGCTCATGATGAACAGCCAGAGGAGCGGCGCCAGGATCACGGCGGCAAGCAGCAGCGCGCAGGCATGGATGAAGAACGAGAAGAGAAAGCTCTGGCGTTCCATCATGCGTTGCTCCCCGCGGTTCTGCGCACGAGCGCTGCATAGGCGGCGGCAAGGACTGCCACCAGCAAGGTGACGATCAGCGCCAGCGAGGCGCCGGACCCGGCACGCTGGAAGGAAAACGCCTCCTGATAGACGAGGATCGACAATGTTCGTGTACTGTTTGCCGGCCCGCCGCGGGTCATCACCCAGATGATGTCAAAAACCTTGAACGCCTCGATGGTTCTGAGCACCAGCGCCACCACCAGCGGACCGGCGAGATACGGCAGGATGACGAAGCGGAAGCGAGCAAAGGGGCCGGCGCCATCGACCAGCGACGCGGCGGTGATATCACGCGGCACGGCCTGAAGTGCTGCAAGCGCGATCAGCGCCACCAGGGGAAAGTTCTTCCAGCAGTCGGCCACGATCAGGGCGGCCAGCGCCGTGCCGGGTTCGCCGAGCCAGGAGCGATAGGCGTCAAGCAAACCGATCTGGGTCAGCGCCGCGTTCAGTGCGCCATATTCCGGATTGTAGATCAGCCGCCAGAGCGTCGCGTTGACGACGGTCGGCAATGCCCAAGGCAGGATCATCAGCCCGCGCAACACGGTGCGGCCGTAAAACTGCTGATTGAGCAGCAACGCGGCAAGGACGCCAAGGACCATTTCGGCGAATACAGAGATGACGGCAAATTGCGTCGTGGTGATCAGCGTCCGCTGGAAGTTCGACCCGGAAATCGTCTTCACATAGTTGTCGATACCGACGAAATTCCCGGCGGTGCCGACAAGTTTCGCATCGGTGAAGGATAGCCCCACCGTATCGATGAGCGGCCAGCCGATGACGGCGATCATGACGGCAAGCAGCGGCAGCATCAGCAGCCATGCGCGTGTGGTCATCGATGTCCCGGACATGGGGCAACTCTTCCTGAAAACTTCATATGATGCAAGGGTCCGGGCGGCAGGGAGGGCGCCGCCCGGAGATCGGTGGATGCGAGGCGAAGGAGCGGACCCCGGCGCCTTAGAGACCGCTATTGTCGGCGGCGGTCTTCAGGGCATCCTCCGGACTGGTCTGGCCGAGCAGCGCCTCCTGGATGGCCTGCTGCAGCGCGACAGAAAGCTCCTGATACTTCGGCGTCGTGGGTCGCGGATACATGGCGGCCAGCGATTGCTTGGCAGCCCCGATCAGCTCTTCCTGATCCTTACTGACGGCAGCATCTTCATAGGAGGATGCCCAGATCGGCAGGCTAAGCTTGGCATACTGGTTCTGCACAGCCTGCGAAGTCATGAAGGTGATGTATTTCCAGGCTTCATCAGGATGCTTGCTGGTCGCGGTGATACCAAGGCCCATCGAACCGTTGACGGCCGAAACCTCGCTCTTGCCCGCAACGCCCGGTGCAGGAACAACGCCGACCTTGCCCGCGACCTTGCTGTCCTTGCCGCTATTGGCGAGGTTATACATATAGGTCCAGTTCAGCGCGAAAGCGGCTTCGCCATTCTCGAACACCTTGCGGACATCCTCCTCCAGGAATTCCTTGGAATTCGGGTTGGAAATGCCGGAGGAATAGCTGGAAACCATGTATTTCAGCGCATCAAGCCCGCCATCCGTCTGGAAGGCCGGCTTGCCGCCGTCGAGGAACTTGCCGCCATAGGCGCTGACCAGCGTTGTGTAGTCGCAGATCGCGGCTTCCGCCTGCGACCAGCTCCAGGCGATCGGCGTCGCAAGCAGGCCCTTGTCCTTGATGGCCTTGGCCTGTTCGGCAAGCTCGTCCCAGGTCTTCGGCGGCGTCTTGATACCGGCCTTCTCCAGGATTTCCTTGTTGTAGAACAGGTACTTCGTATCGAGGATCCACGGCATGCCGTAATAGGCACCATCGTACTGAACCGTCGTCCAGGCGCCGGGCAGGACGCCCTTGGTCATATCCTCGGTAATACGCGAGGAGACGTCGACCAGAACCTTGTTGCTGGCATATTCGGCCGGCCAGATCACGTCGAAGAGAACGACGTCGTAACCGCCGCCCGATCCCTGCGCCAGAACCGTCTTGTCGTGCAGGCCTTCGTAAGGCACGAATTCGAGATTGACCTTGACGTCCGGATTGGCCTTGGCGAAGGCGTCCGTCATGGCGCGGACGTCCGCCTCGCTATAGGCAGCCTGCGCCATGAACAACGCGTTGAGCGTCGTCTCGGCATAGGCATTGGTCGCAAAAAATGCGCCGATCAGGGCAGCCCCCATAAGCGCGTTGCGTTTGGATTTCAGCATGTCTTTTCCCTCCAGTGATGGACAACAATCGTCTTGTCGGCGCGCAGGAACGCGCACCTTCCGTGAAACCGCGCGAAAGCGGTGTCCGGCATGCCTTGTCGAAGTGTCGCACGGCCACTAGGAATGATCCCGTAAGGCCGTTTCGTTCCCTTGGAGCTCTGCGGCTCCATTTATTAAGTCAATTGCTTTGACTTATTTCTTGTTCAATATTCTAATGGTGTCAAGAGGATTTTGCAGGATGAACGAGATGCGGCCAATCCGGGCCAAGAGCGGCACCAATCAGGAAGGCACGAGCGCCCATAACCGCCGCGTCATGATCGACGCGCTGCGGCTGAATGGCCAACTGTCGCGCGCCGATCTTGCCCGGGCGACGAAGCTCACCAAACAGACCGTATCCAACATCATCGAGGATCTGGAACGGGACGGGCTGGTCGTGTCGCTGGCGGCGGTGCGCAACGGCCGCGGCCAACCCTCGACCCCCTATCGCCTGGTGCCGGACGGCGCCTTTGCCATCGGCTTGCAGATCGACCGGCATGTCACCCGCGCTATCGCCGTGGATCTTGTCGGCACCGTGCTCGTGCGCGCACAGACAAACCTGCCGCCGGGCGGCCCGGCCAACGGTGCCAAGGTCATCCTCGACCTCATCGAACACGTCCGCACTGAACTCGCCGGTCTCGACAGTCAGGCCGAGAAGCGGCTTGTCGGTCTCGGCGTCGCCATGCCGGGTCCGTTCGGGCTGGCGACCGACAATGACGACCAATGGATGATGGCCGCCTGGCAGAACTTTCCGCTGCTTGAAACACTGGCCGCCGGAACGGGCCTTGAAGTCGCCCTGCAGAACGACGCGGCCGCCTGCGCCACCGCCGAACGCATGGTCGGCGCCGCCCACGGCATCGATCACGCCGTCTGCCTCTATGTCGGCTTCGGTATCGGCGCGGGCCTCATTCTCAACGGCGAACTCTACGCCGGCGGAAACGGCAACGCCGGAGAAATCGGTATGGTGCTTCTGCCACCCACCGTCCGGCGTCCGGAGCAGACGTCGCTCGAACACCGCGCATCGCTGGCCTCGCTCTACCAGCATATCGGCGCCGATCCCGCCGATCCCGGCCTTGCAGACCGACTGAACATGCTGGTGGACAATGACGATCCAGCGATCACGTCGTGGATCGATGCCGCCGCCGAAGAACTGCGCTGGGGGGTGCAACTCATCGAGACGATCTTTGATCCGCAGACCGTCATCTTATGCTCGAGCGGACCGGAAACGCTCACCCGAAGGCTCTTCGACGCCATTCACCCCCTACTGCCGTCAAATGCGAACCGCCCGGGACGTTCGGTGCCGCGCCTGCAGCTTGGCATGACCGACTCGTGGTCGGTGGCGCTCGGCGCCGCCGCTGAACCGATCAGCCGCGCATTCGATCCGCGATTCTCCGCAATCCTGAAGACCCGGGCCAACGCCGTTGGCTAGAGTGTGCAACCATGATGTCACGTATCCAGCTTCGCAGCGACGGCCCTGTATTTTCGAGATTGGTCTGGGGAGCATATCGCATCACCGACGATCCGGAGAGGGCTGAAATCGCTCACATCGCCCGCATGGTCGACACATGTCTCGACGCCGGGATCACGACGTCGATCACGCGGATATCTATGGCGGCTACCGTGTCGAGGCGCTTTTCGGCGAGATGCTGGCGAGCCGCCCGGATCTGCGCAACAGGATCGAACTGGTGACGAAATGCGGCATCGCGCTGGTCAGCCCGGCCCAGCCGGATCATCGCATTAAACACTATAACAGCACTCCCGAGCATATTCGGCAGTCGCTCGAAAACTCACTGCGCAATCTGAAGGTCGATCACATCGACCTGCTGCTTTTGCATCGACCAGATCCTCTGCTAGACGCCGCAGAGGTTGCCGGCGCGTTGGAAACTTTGGTCGGGGAAGGCAAGACACGCGCCGTCGGCGTCTCGAACTACACGCCGGCGCAATTCGCGCTGCTGCAATCGAAGCTCAACATTCCGCTCGTCGCAAACCAGATCGAGTTGTCCGTTAGCCACACGACACCGCTTCATGACGGTACGCTCGACGACTGCCAGCGCCTCGGTGTACTCCCGATGGCCTGGTCTCCGCTCGGCGGTGGCCGGCTGTTTGACCCGGAGAAGGGCAATCCGAGACTTGTCGAGCTGCTGACCGATCTCGCGGCCCGCTACAATGTGGGCGATCCGGGTGCCATAGCGCTTGCGTGGCTGCTGCGCTTGCCCTCTAAACCACTGCCGATCATTGGCTCGACCGACCCCAAACGGGTGCAGGCGCTGGCGCACGCTGGCGAAATCGAGCTTGAACTTCAAGATTGGTTCCGGCTGCTGGAAACGGCAACCGGGCGACCGGTGCCTTAGTCGGTTTCCGGACAGCGTCGTCAGGCCACCCTGAAAGCCATGACGAAACAACCAAGTGCACCGATGGACGACACGGTCCGCACATGATTCCACCGGACCCAATCGACAAGATAGGTCGATGACCACAGGCGGGCAGCCTCTTCACTGCCTGGCTGCAGCGCCTCGAGCGCATCGTTCATCGGCACGTTGAGAACCATCGTCACGCCGATCGTGCCGACAAGAAAGAGCAGGCCACCGACAATCAGATAGACGCGTGCCGGACCGCCGTAGACGAAACCGCCAGCGATGAGGACGAGCGATAAGACCGCCGTTCCCATGAAGGCCAGCAGGAACCAGGGATTGAGGATCACGACGTTGATCGCCTGCATGGCTGCGATGCCCTGTTCGGCAGGCAAGCGGCCGAGCGCACCCATGATGCAGACGGAGAAGATGAAGAACAGACCGGCATTGAGGCCGGCGCCGAGCGCTGCCGAAAAGATCAGCAGGGGGAAAAGTGCGGCCATCATTTCAGGTCCTTCCAGATGCCGGTTGCAGCAATCTCACGTACATAATCGGAAAAATCATGCGGCGCCCGGCCGAGCGCCTGGAAAACACCATCCGTCAGGCTTTCATTGCGGCCGTCAAGAACGGTGGTGAAGAGATATGTCAGCAGCCAGATATAGTCCCCGGGAATCTGAGCCTGTTCCAGCAGGGCGGTATAATCACCGATCGACACTGTCGTATAGCGGATGTCCCGCCCGGTTTGACCGCTGATCTCGGCAATCGCCTCGCGGAATGTCATCAACCGCGGACCAGTCACCTCATAGGTCTTACCGGCATGGCCCGGCTCGGTCAGCGCGGCGGCAGCGATATCGGCGATGTCGTTGGCGTCAATGAACGGCTCCCTGACGTCACCGACCGGCAGGATCAGGTCGCCGCCCCGGATGCCTTCGACCATGAAAGTCTCGCTGAAGTTCTGAAAGAACCAGCTTGCACGGATGATTGTGTAGCGGGCGCCGGACGCCTTCAAAGCTTCCTCCGCGGCTAGGGCTTCATCTTCTCCTCGTCCCGACAGGAGAACGAGGTGCTGGACGCCTTTCTCGACTGCCAGGCGGGAGAGTGCGCGGATCGCCTCCACAGCGCCCGGCACGGCAAGGTCCGGCTGATAGCTGATATAGGCGGCACTGATGCCTTCGAGCGCGGCGGCCCAGCCCGTCGGGTCTGTCCAGTCAAACGCCGGGACGGTCGAGCGGGACGCAAGTCTCACTTGTTTTCCCCTCGCCGTAAGGCGTTCCGCAACGCGACGGCCGGTCTTGCCGCTGCCGCCGAGGATCAGGATCGTATCGCTGCTCATTGAGGTCACTCCCTTCGATTAAAAAATATGAGTAATACTCATATTTGCCAAATGTGATAAACCCTCGTATTTTGATCGTCAAGGAAAATTTCGAAAGGATAGATGGTGGTCGCCGATCAGATAGCCCCCGCCGCTGTGCAGGACGATGAAGGAGTGATGCGCAGGGCGCCGATGCAGAAGCGCAGCCGCGAACGGGTCGAGCACATCTTGGCCTGTGCCTCCCGGCTTATTGCCGAGCGCGGCAGCGATACGATGCGGATGAGCGAAGTCGCCGAGTTGAGCGGCATCTCGATCGGCTCGCTCTACCAGTATTTTCCCGACAAGGCGGCGATCATCCGGACGCTGGCCGAGCGCTACAATGCCGTCTCGCGCACCTGCATCGCCGATGGCCTTGCCCATGTGAAAACGGTCGAAGACTTGCGGCAGGCCTTCTCGGTGTTGATCGACGAATATTACGAGATCTTCCTGGCCGAGCCGGTCATTCGAGACATCTGGTCAGCGATGCAGGCCGACAAGACCTTGCGGGAGGTCGAACTGGCCGAAAGCCGCCAGAATGCAGCTCTTCTGGCTGCCGCCATGAAGCGCGCACTGCCGGATGAGGACCTGGAAAAACTCCAGGTTTCGGCCTTGCTTGTCATGTATTTCGGCGAATGCGCCATGCGGCTGGCGATCTCCACCGGTGAGACGGAAGGACGCGCATTGGTCGAAGCTTACAAGCGCATGGCGTATCAGAGTTTCGAATCGACGGTCGCCTAGATAGCAACGCCTCTTGACTCCGACAGGCCGCATCATTATAACTGAGCATGTACTCACTCATTGGATAAATTCTTGGCCCGTCCCCTTAGCGAAGACAAACGCAATGCCATCCTCAGTGCTGCCACAGAAGCCGTGGCCGCACTCGGCATCGGTGCGTCGACCGCCGGGATCGCCAAAGGTGCCGGGGTCGCGGAGGGGTCGCTGTTTACCTATTTCAGCAACAAGGACGATTTGCTGAACCAGCTTTACCTCCACCTGAAGTCCGAGTTCCGGACCATGCTGATCGACGGCTATCCCGCTGAGGCCAGTGTCAAGGATCGCTGCCGGCACTTGTGGGATCGCTCCATCGACTGGGGCGCGACCAGCCCGGCAAAACGCAAGGCGATGCGCCAGCTGACTGTTTCGGACAAGATCACCGAAGCCACCCGCAAGGCGGGCGCAGAAGGCTTCCGCGACATGCAAGCGATGCTTGACGAGGGTTTTGTCACCGGTGTGCTGCGCCATCAGCCGATCGCCTTCGTCGGTGGGATCGTCGAATCCCTTGCCGAAATGGTCCTCGAATTCATCGCCCGCGACCCCGCCAATGTAAGTACCTACAAGAGCGCCGGTTTCGACGCTTTCTGGGGGGCCATCGCGGCCCGATAGCAGCTTTATTTTTCACCAAAATAATGAGTGAGCAATCATTCATTATCTTAGCAACGAAGGAAAATGACATGTCTAAAGTATGGTTGATTACCGGTAGCGCCAACGGCCTTGGCCGCAATATCGCCGAAGCGATCCTTAGCCGCGGTGACCGTCTCGTCGCCACCGCTCGAGACCCGCAACGCCTTTCCGCCCTCAAGGACCAATACGCCGACCAGGTCCGCACCGCAGCACTTGATGTCACCGATGCGGCAGCAGCCGAAGCGGCGGTGAAGCTTGCCGTCGATGAATTCGGGTCGCTCGATGTCCTCGTCAACAATGCCGGCTACGGCAATGTCGCACCGTTCGAGCAGACCGCGGCCGAGGCTTTCAAGGCCCAGATCGACACCAACTTCTACGGCGTCGTCAATCTCGCCCGCGCCGCCCTGCCCGTCATGCGCGGTCAGCGCTCCGGCCATATCATCAACATTTCCTCGGTCGGCGGCCGCATCGCAACACCAGGCCTCAGCGCCTACCAGTCGGCCAAATGGGCAGTCGGCGGCTTTACCGAAGTCCTGGCGATGGAAGCGGCAGCCTTTGGCGTCAAGGTGATTGCGGTCGAGCCGGGTGGCATGCGGACCAACTGGGGCCACGTCGCGCGCGGCAGCGTTCCGGCAATCCTCCCGGACTACGAACCGAGCGTCGGGGCGATAACGGCCCTGCTCGCGGCCTATGTCGGCAAGGAGTTTGGCGATCCCGACAAGATCGCGCAGGTCATCATCGACCTGGCCGGCCGCACCGATCTTCCTGCGCATCTGCTCCTCGGCAGCGATGCCCTCCATATGTACAAGCAGACCGAAGCCGTCCGCAGCAAGGCCACTGACGACTGGGCAGCCGTCACCACTTCCACCGATTTCGAAGGCAGCGATTTCTCGGTTTTCGCGGACGTGCTCAAAGCCTGAACGTTCGGACGGGGTGGCGCGAAGACCTCGTACGTACCCCCGGACGGCAAATAAAGCCACTTCTTGACATGGGGAGGTCGTTGGGAGGTGAGGCGAGAACCACAAACTCCGTCATCCTCGGGCTCGTCCCGGGGATCCAGCCAGCCCAAGTCATTGGGCTGAAAGAGTCTTTTGACCCGACGGACGTCGGGTCACTGGATGCCCGCCACAAGGGCGAGCATGACGGAGAATGGGGCTGCCGTCGTCGTCAAACAACATCGCCCGAATGGGGCAATAACGACCTGGAAAATTCCCCGCGCCACTTCCAACACATACGCGAAGCACGGAGCTACACCCCCGACAAAATACTCTCCGCAGCCTTTTCTGCGATCATGATCACCGGCGAGTTGGTGTTGCCAGAGACGATCGTCGGCATGATCGAGGCATCGACCACCCGCAATTTCGCCACCCCATGAACGCGCAACTGCGGATCGACCACCGCCATCGTGTCGCTGCCCATCTTGCAGGTCCCAACCGGGTGAAAGATCGTCGTGGCAATATCGCCGACCCGGCGGATGAGCTCTTCGTCGCTCTGATATTCCGTCCCCGGCAGCATCTCCTGCGGCCGGTATTTCCGGATGGCCTCTGCCTCCATCAAGCGGCGGGCATGGCGGATGGATTTCGTCGCGACGATCTGGTCTCCCGCCGTCGAAAGGTAATTCGGGCGGATCTCGGGTGCCACCGAAACGTCGGGACCGCCGACATGCACCGTCCCCCGGCTTTCCGGCCGCAGGTTGCAGACGGACACGGTGACGGCGGGATATTTGTGCAGCGGCTCGCCGAGCCGGTCGGTGCTGAGTGGCTGCACGTGATATTCGAGATCGGCCGTCGCTGCAGCCGGATCGCTCTTGGCAAAGATGCCGAGCTGGCTCGGCGCCATCGACAGCGGGCCGGACCGGCGCAGCATATATTCGAGCCCCATGCCCGCCCGGGTGAACAGGTTGTGATAGAGCTGGTTCAGCGTCTTGGCACCCTCGATGCGAAAGACCGTGCGGATCTGCAGATGGTCCTGCAGATTTTCTCCAACGCCTGGAAGTTCATGGGCGACGTCCAATCCGGCAGCGGCTAATACGTCGGGACGGCCGACCCCGGAAAGCTCCAGGATTTTCGGCGAATTGATCGCACCTGCGGACAGCACGACCTCACGATTGGCGCGGGCAAAATGGATCTGCCCGTTCAGCCGGAACCGCACGCCGGTCACCATCCTGCCGTCGAACTCCAGCCGCTCTGTCTCGGCCCCGGTCAGAACCCGCAGATTGGCCCGCTTCATCACCGGGCGCAGGAAGGCCTTGGTCGTGTTCCAGCGCAGTCCGCCACGCTGGTTGACCTCGAAATAGCCTGAGCCCTCATTGTCGCCGTCGTTGAAATCGTCGGTTTTCGGAATACCGAGTTCTTCCGCTGCATCGCGAAAGGCGTCGAGGATCGGCCAGGAAAGCCGCTGCTTTTCCACCCGCCACTCGCCGCCTCCCCCGTGTATCGAAGACTTGCCGCGATAATTGTCCTCGGACTTTAGGAAATAGGGCAGCACATCATCCCAGCCCCAGCCGGAATTGCCCGCCTGCCGCCAGCCGTCATAGTCTGCCGCCTGCCCGCGCATGTAGATCATGCCGTTGATCGACGAGCAGCCGCCCAGCACTTTTCCACGCGGATACGGCAAGGACCGGCCGTTCAACCCTGCTTCCGCCTCGGTCTTCATCATCCAGTCTGTGCGCGGATTACCCATGCAGTAGAGATAGCCGATCGGCACATGCACCCAGTGATACCGGTCGCTACCGCCCGCTTCGAGCAAGAGCACGCGGTTCTTTGGATCGGCCGAGAGCCTGTTGGCCAGAACGCATCCCGCCGATCCCGCGCCGACAACGATGAAGTCGTAGCTTCCCGCATCAATCGCTGCATCATTCACACGCATGTTCACGCCGCCACTCCAGCAACAACAGGCTGCGCCGCCGTCAGACGCCGCCAAAGCGGTGCCATGGCTTCGGCGATATCCTGATAGAGAGCGTAGCGCCGCGCATAATGCGCCTCAAGCGAGACATTCGGACGATAATGCCGCTCGGTCTGGACCATCGCCGCCGCACCGGCACCGAAATCCGTGAAGATACCGACGCCGGTTCCGGCCGCAATCGCAGCCCCCAGCGCACCGGTTTCACGCGAGCGGGCGACAGTGACGGGAACGCCAAGCACATCGGCAAAGATCTGCGGCCAGATCAGGCTGCGCGATCCGCCGCCGGACAGGACCGCCTCGTTAAACACCGCACCCGCTTTGCGGATCGTCTCGATGTGGGCGCGATGACCGAAGGCGACACCTTCGAGCAGCGCGCGCACGAGATGCCCCTTGGTGTGCCAGCCGGCAATGCCATAGAAGCCCGCCCGCGCATGGCCGTCCTGCTGGGCGCCGTAGAGATAGGGATGATAGAGCGGATCGTCCGCCGCGGGCTCGACGGCCCCGGCCAGCGCGCAGCAGGCATCGAAGGGCGAAACACCTTCCGCATGCTCGCCTTCAAAGAACTCCCTGACCAGCCATTCGAGATTGGCGGCCGAGGTGGCACTGTTTTCCATCGCCATGTAGCGGCTGCGATCGAAAGTCGAGGACATGAACACCGGCCCATCGAGATCGGGGCCGTCGATGATGACCTGGTTGATGCTCCAGGTGCCGGCGATGATCGAGGCACTGCCGGTGCACGTAACGCCCGAGCCGAGCGCCGAGGCGACAACGTCGAACAGTCCGCCAACCACCGGCGTGCCGGCGGCGAGACCGGTTTGGCTCGCCACCTCTTCCGTCACCGTGCCGGCGATATCGGCGCTTTCGACGAGCCGCGGCAGGAGATCCATGCAATCGCCAAGGCCATAGGCCTCCATCAACGCCCTGTCGTAGCGGCGCCCGGCGAGATCGAGCAGACCGGCACCGGACATGTCGGACACCTCGCTGACGCGCTCGCCGGTGAGGCGGTTGACGATGAAATCCTTGGAAAAGAACACCGTACCGATGCGGCTGAACTGTTCCGGCCGGTGGCGCTTCAGCCAGGCCAGTAAAGTCGGCGTCTGCGATGGCCATGGACGCTGGCGGGCTATCGGATAAGTCCGTTCGCCGACGCCCGATCCTCGCCATTCATCGACCAGACCGGCCGCCCGCGTATCGAGCGACTGGATGCCGAGCAGCGGAGCGCCATCGCGATCGAGCGCATAGAGACCGTTGCCATGCCCGGCGCAGCCGATCGCCGCGATCTCCTCCGGCTGGATCTTCGCCCGTTCGATGCAGGCGCGAATAACCTGCCGTGCATTGCTCCAAAGCTCGTCCAGACCACGCTCGACATGGCCCGGGCTCGGCATGCGGCTGTGTCCCTCCTCGCAGGCATAAGCGATTTCGTTGCCCGCCCGGTCGAAAATCACCGCCTTGATGACAGTGTTTCCGGCGTCGAGCCCCAAAAGATAGTCTCCCATGCAGAACCCCTCCCAAGGTCCGAAATCGCTGCTCAGCCCTGCTGATAGAGCGCAAAAGCCTGTTCGCCGCTCGCGTTCTCGTGGATGATCTCCATCAACCCGCGCACCACGGCGCTCGGATTGGCGTGCTGGTAGATATTGCGCCCATAGACCATGCCCATTGCACCCTGCCGCATCAAGGCCGCAGACTTGTCGAAAACGGCGCGAAGGTCCTCCTTGCCGCCACCGCGCACCAGAACCGGGCATCTGGCGGCTTCCACGACCCTGTGGAAATCCTCCGCATTGTCGGTCGGATCGGCCTTGACGATATCTGCGCCCATCTCGCGGGCAAGCCGCGTCAGCGTGACGATCCTGTCGGCATCGCCATCGACCATGTAGCCGCCCTTTTCGGTGACTGGCTGCATCACCAGCGGTTCGATCATCAGCGGCATGCCATATTTGTCGCAATCGGCCCGAACGCGGGAAATGTTCTGCACGCACTGGCGGAACAGGTCCGGCTCGTCCGGCAGCATGAACAAGTTGACGACGACGCAGGCCGCATCCATCGCGATCGCCCCGACCAGCGGCTCGGCTTCGTTCTGCAATACCGCCCACATGTCGCGGTGGCGGATGCGATTATAGGGATTGCCCATGTCGATGCGCATGACCAGCGCCGGCTTATCCTTGCCGGGGATATCCTGCAGCAGGTCCGCCTGGCCATAGTTCATCTGGATCGCATCCGGGCCGGCAGAGACCAGCGCCTTGACCACAGCCTGGATGTCCTCCAGCCCGTTCAGGAAGGACGGCTCGTTGCAGACGCCGTGATCGATCGCCACGTCGAGGCAGCGGCCGCCGCCGAACAGCCGGTTCATCCGGACTTTGCTGTTGTGTCGCATTTTGTGCTCCTTGGTTCGTTCCTTGCGGAAAGCATGTCTTCATCGACGCCGTGGCGTTCGGTGAGAAGGGTGAGAAAACGGGTGCGCTCGCCGGCGCGCTGCGCTGATGTCCAGCGCTTTTCCTGCGCCAAGAGATCGAGAACGGCGTCCATCATGTCGAGTGAGAGTTCGCCCGAGATGGCCAGCGTGGTGCGCCGCAAAAGCAGGTCGTCGAGATGTTCGACCGCTTCGTCGCGGATCAGGAACTGGAATTCGCGCACCGAATAACCGGTATGCGGCAGGGGTACATTGGGGCCAGCGGCGATGAACCCGGCGACCGCCTCGGCATCCGTGCCATAGCGGGCGAAGAGTTCAGCCATGTGCGCACCAGAAAGGCCTTTGGCTGTCGCCACCTGCGCAAGCCAGACGGGCGTGTTCGTAGGAAATGCCCGCCCGCCGCCGATCGGCAGATCGGTTGTCGCAACACGGCGCTGCCTGCCGAGCCTTTCCAGCGTCATGTCGGCCGCAAGCTCCCCGAAAGACCGGAATGTCGTCCATTTGCCGCCGATCATGCAGAGCACTGGCAGACCACCATCCTTCGGCTCCACGACCGTGCAGAAATGATCACGCGGAATGCGGCCGGTAAAGCTGTCGGTGCTGGCGGGCAGCGGCCGCACGCCGGCAAACTGGAAGACGATCTCCTCCGGCCGGATGGTGATATCAGGCAGCACGAAGGCAAGCGATTGCAGGATGTAGTCCCGCTCGTCCGCCTCGCAGCGCACCGTTTCCGGATCATCGACGCGGATGTCGGTGGAGCCGACGAGAACCTTGCCGAGATAGGGAAACAGGATACAGATCCGCCCGTCCTCGTTCTCGTAATAGATCATGTGATCGGCGAGCGCGTTGAGCAAATCCGCATTGTCGATGATCAGGTGCGAGCCCTTCGTGCCGCCCATCAGGGGCGCCGTGCGCGACTGTGGCGGAAGCAGGGTTTCATTGGCGATATCGATCCAGCCGCCGGCGGCGTTGATGATCAACGCCGGTTCGACGGCCACGGATGCGCTGCTGACCTGGTCCTCGACACGATATTGGCCGTCTTCGGTCCGGCGTAGCTCTGCATAGTTCAGCGCTCGCGCCTCGCCGTTTGCAGCGAGGCCATCCCGCAACAGCTCGATGCCCAGCCGTTCCGGATGGCTGACCCAGGCGTCGAAATAAGTCGCCGAACTCTTGATGCCGGGATTGAGCGCAGGCCATTTCGCAAGCGTCGTACGCCGGCCGCGAAACTGGTGGCGCGGCATCAGCGCCCGCTTGCGCGTCAGGAAATCGTAGATGCTGAGGCCCACCTTGATGGCGACCGCGCCGCGCCGGCTCGGCCGGCGGCTAAGGCCCAAAAACCTGACGATGCCGTTGCCGAGACCGGAGAAGATATCGAATACCGGCACGGTCGTCGGCAGCGGCGCGACATAATGCGGCGCGTTGCGCAACAGCCGATCCCGCTCGACCAGCGATTCCTGCACCAGCTTGAATTCGCCGTTTTCCAGATACCGAAGCCCGCCATGCACCATGCGCGACAGCGCCGAACTGGCGCCGGAGCAATAGTCATGCTTCTCGACGAGCAGCACGTTCAGCCCCTGCAACGCCAGCTCGCGGAAAACGCTGATGCCGTTGATGCCGCCGCCGATGACGCACACGTCCACCTTCGGGCTCCGGCGAAGCCCGTCCAATATCTCTTCACGTTTCATGATGGCGACCCGCTACCTGTCCATATCAGTCAGTTTCGCCGTTATGGCCGTATCGATGGCGGCAAGATCGGTCGCATCCAGCCGAATGGTCCCGGCCCGCGCATTGTCGATTGCCTGTGCCGGATTGCGCGCACCGCAGAGCGCAAAGGTGACGCCGGGCTGCGCCAGCGTCCAGGCAATCACCGTCTGGGCGATGCTGGCGCCGTGTTTTTCGGCGACCGGCCGGATGGCGTCGGCAAGAGCCGCTGCCTTCTGCCGGTTGCCGACCGAGAAGCGTGGATTGTCCTTGCGCTGGTCGTCGCCTGAAAAGACACGGTCGGGACCAATGGCACCGGACAGCAGCCCCAACGCCAACGACGAATAGCTGAGCGTGGAAATACCGTTGGTCTTGGTCAGCGGCAGAAGGTCCACCTCGATCTCGCGGTCGATCATGCTGAACCGCTCCTGGATCGCATCAAGACCACCAACCGCAATATAGGCATTGAGGTCGTCGCAGCTGACATTGCTCGCCCCGATCGCCCGGACCTTGCCGGCGCTGCGCAGGTCTTCCAGTGCCCGCATCGTCTCCTCGACCGGCGTCGTCGAGTCCTGCCAATGGGTGATGTAGAGGTCGATGTAGTCGGTTCCAAGCCGCCTCAAGCTTTCCTCGACTTCGTGCATGATTGCGTCGCGGCCGAGATAGCGGTGGACCGGCTTGCCGTCCTGATCGAAGAAATGCCGGCCCTTTTGCGTATGCCAGACAAGGCCGCATTTGGTGGCTATGACAGCCTTGTCGCGGCGCCCGGCCAGTGCCCTGCCGACGATCTCCTCGGAGCGCCCAAGCCCATAGGCCGGCGCCGTGTCGATCAGCGTCACGCCGGCATCGAGCGAGGCCTGGATCGCGGCGACGGATTCCTGTTCATCGGTCCCGCCCCACATCCAGCCGCCGATCGCCCAGGTACCGAGCCCGACCGCCGAGGCGGAAACGCCGGATTGACCGATCTCCCGTATCAATTGCTGCCCGCTCATGCCCATTTCCCTTCGCCATTCGCCAATGCGAGTACCCGCGCACCCGTCGCCTCGTCGGTCACCAGCGTATCCAGATGATTGCCCCTGAGAACGCTCAAGATCGGCCCCGCCTTGTTCGGCCCGCTCGCAACCCCGATTTTCGTGCGGATCGAGGCAAATTCCGGCAGCGTCAGCGACACCAGCGATCGGTTGAGGCTGTAGTCGCAGACCTGACCGTGATCATCGAGAAGATGCGCCAGCAGTTCACAGGAAGCTCCGGACCGCTCGATCGCAGCCCGGTCGGTGCTCGAAGACGGATGCAGGTCGTAATAACTGCTGTCGTCCGACAGGATCGAACCGATGCCGACCACCGCGATCTTCGCCTCGCGCGCCCGTTTGAACACATCGGCGACCGAGCGCATGTTGATCAGCATGCCCCGTTCCGCCGCACTATCGGCAAACAGCGGCGCGTGGATCTGATAGGAGCGGCCGCCGAGCCGGTCGGCCATCAATGTCGAGACATGGTTCACATCGGTATAATGCTTGCCCTGGACACAACCGGTCGCCGGGATCACCTCGACATCGAAGCGGCGCTGCGCCTTGAGGCCGGCAACCACGGCGCTGACGCCCTTGCCACCGGTAATGCAGATCGTATCGCCGTCAGTAATTTCCTCCAGCAAAAGCCGGGCCGCTGCTTCGCCGACCGCCTGAAGTGCCGTCTGCGGGTTGTCGGACACGGTCGGCACGACCACGGCGCGGCTGATGCCACCGAGCGCCAGAAGCTGTTCTTCCATGTCGACCAGTGGTTCCATCGGCGACTTGATCTTGATCTCGACCAGGCCGAGCTGGCGGCCGCGCTTGATCAGCCGGTTGACGGTGGCGTGCGAGATGCCGAGCTGGTCGGCGATCTGCGCCTGCGTCAATCCTTCGAGGAAATGCAGGACCAGCGCCTGGTGCATCTGCCGGGCGATGACGATTTCCTCGCGCGGTGCATTTGCGGGCTTGAGTTTGGCAATGGGCATATCAGGCAGCCTTCCGCTTGTGCAGGAAATGGTCGATGGAGACGGCGGCGAGCAGAATGCAACCTTTGATCATGTCTTGCCAATAGACGGATACGTCGAGCAGGATCAGCGAGCTTGTCACGACCGAAAGCAGGGCGATACCGAGGATCGCGCCGAGGATCGTGCCGGAGCCGCCGTTGAGCGAGGCGCCGCCAATCACCGCGGCAGCAATGATGTTCAGTTCCATGCCGACGCCGAAGGTCGGGGTCGCGGCACCGAAGCGGGACATGTAGATCACGCCAGCAACACCGGACAGCGTGGCGCAGAGAACGGTCACCCAGAACTTCACGTGGTTGGTCTTGATGCCGGAATAGAGCGCCGCCTTCTCGTTGCTGCCGGTATAGAACACCTTGCGGAACGCTGTTGCCCGGCGCAGCAGGAAATCGAACAGGACGACGACGGCAACGAAAATCAGGATTACATAAGGGACGCCATAGAACGTGCCCTGCCCGACCGCCTTGAACGACGGCGGCAGCGTGAACAGCGACAGCGGCGTGCCCTTGGTGATGATCAGGCAGACGCCGCGCACGATCACCATGGCTGCAAGGGAGGTGATGAAATGGTTGAGCCCCACCACCGTCACGAAGAAGCCCATGACGCAACCGATCAGACCACTGGCAATAATGCCGATCAGCGATGCGCTCCAGGGATCCAGCCCCATCAGGAACAGCGAGCCCGACAGCACCATCGAGAAGCACACGACAGAGCCGACCGACAGGTCGATACCGCCGACGATCAACAGGATGGTCATGCCGACGACGACGATGCCTTCGACCGAGAACGACATCAGCATGGCCCGGAAGTTGCCGAGCGTCAGGAAGTGCGGCGAGGCAAAGCTCATGACGATGCAGAGCGCCAGGATGATGGCGATCAGTCCCGCTTCGCGCACCGTCCCCAGTCGTTTCCAGCCGGGCGCGCGCGCCTGATGTGCCGTTGTCAATGTAGCGTCCGCCATGACCGTGTCTCCTGCCCCTGCTTTTTCTTTACGTGGCATGCTCTGATGCCTTTGATTTGTTGTGCCCGCCGATACCGGACGCGAGCCGCATGATCGCTTCTTCCGTCATCGCTTCGCCTTCGACCGCGCCTGCAACCGTGCCTTCGCGGATCACCAGCACCCGATCGCAGAGACCGAGCAGTTCCGGCAGTTCCGACGAGATGACGACGATGCCGATGCCGGAACGCGCCAGATCGCGGAGCAGCCGATGGATTTCCGATTTGGCACCGACATCGATGCCGCGCGTCGGCTCGTCCATCAGGATAACCTTGGGATTGACCGCCAGCTGCTTGGCAATCGCCACCTTCTGCTGGTTGCCGCCCGACAGCGACGAGACCGGCATGTCGATGCCGCCCATCCGCACGCCAAGCCGCCGGGTGAGATCGCGGGCACGGTCCGCCTCGGCCTTGGAATTCAACAGGCCCAGCGGTCCGGTCAGCGACTTCAGGTCGAGAACGGCAATGTTCTGGGCGATGGACAGTTCCAGAAAGACGCCGGAACCCTTGCGGTCCTCCGAAAGATAGACAACGCCGGCCTGCACGGCCTGCGCATAGGACCGGGCGCGAAGCCGCTGTCCATGCAGTTGCACCTCGCCCGCCGTCACCGGCCGCAATCCGCAAATGCCTTCTGCAATCTCGGTGCGACCCGAGCCGATCAACCCGCCAACGCCCAGAATTTCGCCCTTGCGCAATTCGAAGCTCACGTTTCGGAAGCGGCTGCCGTCGGCGAGATTGCCAACCTGCAATATGGTTTCGCCGGAACGTTCCTCGTCCGCCTGCTTTTCCGGATAAAGCTGGGTGATCTCTCGTCCGACCATACGGCGCACTACATCGTCCGGGGTCAGGTTAGCAACGTTTTCCGTCGAGACATAGCGCCCGTCGCGGAACACCGTCACCCGGTCGCAAAGGCTGAAAATCTCAGCCATGCGATGGCTGATATAGATGATTGAAATCCCTCGAGCCTTCAGATCGCGGATGATCCCGAACAGGACCTGGGTCTCGGATTCCGTCAGCGCCGCGGTCGGCTCGTCGAAGATCAGCACGCGGCAATCGAGCGTCAGCGCCTTGGCGATCTCGACCAGCTGCTGGCTAGAAATCGGCAGTTCGGCCACTTTCCGGCGCACGTCGATCGGTGCCAGCCGGTTCATCACGGCCTGCGCATCCCGTTCCAGCCGGCCATAGTTCATGAAAGGCGAGCGGCGGCGGTTGGTCGCAGCCATGAACATGTTCTCGGCCACCGTCGCATCCGGGCAGAGCGCGATTTCCTGATGCACGAGGCCAAGCCCAAGCGATTGCGCCACGGCCGGCGACGTCACTTTTACGGGCGCGCCATCGACAAGGACTTCGCCCTCGGTCGGCTGCAACACCCCGGCGATGATATTCATCAGCGTCGACTTGCCCGCGCCGTTTTCGCCGCAAAGCGCATGGACCTCACCTTTTTCAAGGCTGAAGCTCACGTCCGTCAGTGCCTTCACCGCACCGAAGTGCTTGCTGACATTGCGGATTTCCAGAACCGGCGCTGATGCCACCATCGTCCCCTCCTTAACGCTTGCGGTGGCTGTCCGGAGCTTCACGCCTCGGACAGCCGGCACAAAAGGCTTACTCCTCGATGCCCTTGGTGCCCCGCCGCTTCAGATACTTGTCCCAGTAGAAATCGTCGGCATTGTCGGCGGTGACGATCGACAGACCGTTGTCGACGAACGGAATGCTCATCGGGTTGAAGCCGGCGCGCTTGGCGTCGTTCATCGGGTCGATCAGTTCCGGATGCTTGGCCAGCCACAAGAGCATGAAGCCCATATAGCCCTGCATGCCCTGGTTCGGGTTGATCGAACCGAACACTTCGCCCGCCTTGATCATGTCGAGAATGTTGGCGTTGACGTCGGCGCACATGACAAGGATCTTGCCGCCGCTTTCCTTGTTGGCCTGCGACGCGCCGATCGCAGAATTCGCTTCGGGCATGAACACGGCGCCAAGGTTCGGATGCGCCTGCACCAGGCTCATCAGGCCCTGATAGGCCTTGTTCGGATCCTGGTTGGACGCAGCGCGGCCGACCAGTTTCATGTCCGGGTACTTTGCCTCCATGCGAGCGATGAAGGCGGCGATGCGCTTGTCGTGGTTGTCCTGGCCCGGATTTTCCAGAACCGCATATTCGCCCTTGCCACCCATCTTCTCGGCAATCGCATCGGCGGCATAGGTGCCTTCGCGAGTATTGTCCGAGGTGATGAACGAGATGCGCTTGGAGAGTGGCGCGTCGGCTGCGAAAGTGACAACCGCCGTGCCCTGGTCGATCGCCCGGTTGATCGGCTCGATGAACGGATCGGAGTTCATCGGATGGACGAGAATACCGGCGGGGTTCTGAGCCAGCGCCTGGTCGAAGGTGGCGATCTGCTTGTTGACGTCATACTCCGGCGTGCCGGTATAGGCCGTCTCGCAACCGAGCTGCTGGCCCGCCTGCTTGAACATTTCATAGACCGGGAACCAGTATTCGACGCCCGAGACCATGACGTTCATGACATATTTTTCGCCCGGCTTGCAGCGGAACGGGTTTTCCGTTTCAGCGCTGGCGGCGCCGGCGAAAAGCGTTGATGCGAGGACCGCCAATGCGGTCGTGCTTAGAAAATTGCGCAAGATTCCTCCTCGAGGCCGAAGCCTCTCCCAAATGTCCGGTGGCACCACAAGGGCAGCCGATGATCCAATGAAAACCGGAGTTCCTCCTCGAAGTCCGGTATGGGCAGGTAATCCCAATGACGGAGCCATGTCAATATAATTCATACGTAGAAATATATTTCACACGCGCATCGTCTGCAGAATTTCAGGCGTATTAAACGCAACCGATTCAAAGCCGACCTTTTTACTGCGCCGGCGCTGTTCAAACTTTCTTTGTCCCGTCGCATCGCGTTCATGTTGCTGTCAGTAAAGTCACGCAGTTTGCCACCGACGAAACGGGGCACTGTCCATGATATTCAGGGGTTTGAAATTAGCCGCGCTAACGGCTGGCGCGGCAACGGTGGCGTTTGGGCTTTATTTCCTCGCCATTCAGGCTACCGGCAATTTTTATGCGGTGGTGCCGGGAGAACTCTACCGGTCGAACCAGCCAACGGCGTTTCAGGTTGCCGACTATGCGCAACGCTACGGCATCAAGACCATCGTCAATCTGCGCGGTAGCGCGGAGGATGCCGCGTGGTACAGGGACGAGGTCGCCACTGCGGCGACATACGGCGTCAAGCATATCGATTTCAGAATGTCGGCACTGCGACAGCTGACGCTAGAAGAATCGGAAAAACTCGTCGCCCTGCTGCGGGATGCGCCCAAGCCCATCCTCATCCATTGCAAATCCGGAGCAGACCGAACCGGTCTTGCCTCGGCCATTTACCTCCACCAGATTGCCAAGGTGGACGATGGTGTAGCCGAATGGCAGTTGTCGCTCCGGTTCGGCCATGTGGGTATTCCGTATCTCTCTCCGACCTACGCCATGGATGAAACTTGGGAAAACGTCGAAGACGGTTTCGGCACCGCCGGCTGATTATCGCGGCTTGTGCGTCCACCCGAGATACCCTCCGGTTCAGGATGCGGCCGTCCGCGGCCGCGCCACGTCGTTGATCCCCTCGGCATCCGGCGCATAGCCGTAGCTCATCTTGCGCATCTGCTCGATCACCCGCGCCATTTCATCATCAGGCAGAACCGGCGGCTCGCCGAGCGTCAGGGCCTGAACGTACATGCGCGACAGCGTTTCGATCTCGATTGCCAGCCAGAGCGCCGATTCCAGCGTCTTGCCGAGCGAGATCTGGCCGTGCTGGCCGAGCAGGCAGGCCAGCCGGTCTTTGAGCGCCACCAGCGCATGATCCGACAAGGCCTGTGTACCGAATGTCGCATATTCGGCGCAACGCACTGTGGTCCCGCCGGCGACCCCGGTCATGTAATGAAAGCTCGGAATGGTCTTGTGGTGGCAGGCAAGCGTCGTCGCATAGATCGAATGGCAATGCAGCACGACGTTGATGTCCGTGCGGTTTTTCAGGATATCGCGGTGGAAGCGCCATTCCGACGACGGGCGGCGGCCGACATAGGTGCCGTCAAAATCCATTTCCACCAGATCGTCGGGCGTCATCGTATCGTACGGCAAGGACGACGGCGTGATGAGGAAACCGGAGCCTGTCCGCACCGACAGATTTCCGGCCGTGCCCTGATTGATGCCGCTCGAATTCATCCGGCGGCAGATATCGACCATTTCCCGGCGCAGGGCGGCTATGTCGGTGTGTTCGTTGTTCATGAGATGGACCTTTCCTGAAGTGCTTTGAAATTCATCGTTGAAGACTGGCGGGCAGCGTCCTGCCAACGGTGCGCGTAGGCGGCCAATTCGGCAGGCGAATGCTGGAAAATCGGCGGCTTTTCGAGTGCGATCGCGGCGCGCGCCAGCCGCGTTCCATGGCTGGCCATCATCGCCGTACCGGAGGCGACGCCATACGCATCGAGATTGGCAACCGTATCGCCTTGCGGCCGCAGCGCCGCGACAAGCGCTGCATAAAGCGGATCGCGCAGGAAACTGCCATCGAGAATCACCCGACCGGCACTCCCCAGCGCATCGAGACATTCCACGGTCAGCAGCGCTGCATAGAGAACGGCCAATGCCTTTCGTTCGGCGGCATTGACAGGTTGAAGGCCTGCGACGTGCCCCTTGCCTGCGCTACCGGGAAACAGGCCGTCGTCATCACCGAAGGACGGCAGGGCCATGGTGCCCTGTCCGATCATCCGACCGACAAGCGCTGCGTCGGCATTGAAATGGGCGTCGTCACGACCGGCAACATGCGTGAATTCGCGGCCCCCCATGGTCAGCGCGCCGCCCACGGGCCGGCCGTGAACATCGCTGTTGCAGGTCATTCCCCGGTGCTCGTCCAGTCGATCGAGCGGAGTCTTGCTGCTCAGCGCAACGATCCAGGTGCCGGTGGAAACCACGGTCGCCTCATCGAACCCAGCCGCTTGATAGCGATAGAAGTTGGCGCTGCTGTCGTGGATTCCGGCGAGAACCTTCATGTTTGCCGGCAAACCGTACCGCTCGACCAGAGCCGGACGGATCGTGCCGACCGCCTCCCAGGCCTTGGCGAAAGACGGTAACAGGTTGATCCAGCCCTCAGATTGAACGATCGGCGACCAGCGTTTTTCCGCGACGTTCCAGAGATGCGACTGGGCACCGAGGACGGTCGCCTCCGAAACGGCAACACTCGAAAGCCGCCACGCCCAGTATTGCGGCACGCCGAGAAACCAGCGTGCCCGCGAAAAAGCTTCCGGCTGTGTCTGTTGCATCCAGAACATCTGCCGAGCCTGGTGCGTGGCGCCGTGCATCATGGCGCTGCCACGATCGAGAAAAGAGCCGGCCAGTGGGGTGTAGCGGGTGCGAATGTCGTCCGGCAAAACCTGCTCGTAGTCGATCATCGGCAAGGCCGTGCCGTCACCATCGTCGGGGTCATCACCGACCAGAACGCCGCCGGAGCCATGGCCGGACGACACGAAAGTCGATAGCGGATGGCGCTTTGCAAGACCCGCAAGATTGTCGAACACCCAGTCGCCGAGCCTCTGCAGGTCGTGATGCCGCCACGGCCCGTCCTGCAGCACCGGATTGGGAACCGACAGCGTTTCGAGGATGGCGCCAGATGCCGTGACGGCGTTGAGCTTCACATTGGTCTTGCCGACATCGAGGACTGCGACAGTCGCTGGCTGCCCGTCATCTATCCGATCAATCCTCTGCCCGCCCGCCATTTCCGTATCCCGAACTTGCCTGCCTGTGTGGCTGTTCCCGCATCGGCGGGAACAGCCCTGATCGTCAGATCAAACCGTATTGCCGTGCCTTGTTGCGCAGGAACGGCAGGCCGTTGCCCATTACTTCCGCCTCGTCCTTGGCCACCGGACGCCAGACGGCGAGCCCGTAGGCCACCTGCGGCGGCATGTTGATGAAGCTTTCCATAGCCAGGCCGCCCTTGAAGCCGATCGCCGCAAGCGCCGCATAGATCGCGTCCCAGGGAATGTTGCCATAGCCCGGCGTGCCCCGGTCGCTTTCGGAGAGATGGATGTATTTGATGTGATCGCGGGCAACGAGAATGCCGTTGGCCGCCCCCTTCTCCTCGATGTTCATGTGATAGGTATCGAGATGCACGAAGATATTGTCGGCACCGACGCGCTCGATCATATCGACGGCCTGCTGTGCCGTGTTGATCAGGTGGTTTTCATAGCGATTGACCGCCTCGACACCGAGCTGGATGCCACGGGTCTTTGCATGTTTGGCGGCCGCCTGAAGGGCGCGGGCGATGTTGTCGTATTCCTTTTCGGTCGGCGGCACGCCGGTGCGCTCGCCGATGCCGCCGAAGATGACGCCGGACAGCGCTTCCGCGCCCATGTCCGCCGTCTTGTCGATGGCGACCTTCAGATGCTCCACAGCCTTTTCCGGATGCACCGAGGCCCAGGCGTGCTCCGGCAATCCGAGAGAGCAGACAGAACGCAGCTTGTGTTTTTCCAGCAGCTTGCGGCTATGCTCGGCATCCACCGCCGGCGCGTTGAGCAATGCGATCTCAATGAAATCCATCTCGTATTTGACGGCGGCGGCAATCGCCTTTTCCGCGCCCGCGCGGTCCCAGTTCATGGTCCACATGCTGGTATGAACGCCAAAACCTTCCATGGTTTTATCCCTTTTTTCGCTTGAGAAATTTGAAGTGACCCGCGGCAAAACGCAGGATCATCACGGTGATGAGCAGGATGCCCCAGACGGCCGTCGCCAGATGCTGGTTGGCGCCGAGAATATTGAGACCGGAGGACAATAGTTGCAGCACCACGAGCGCGACGAACACAGGGATGACCCGGCCGAAGCCGCCGAACGGATTGACGCCGCCGAGGAAGCAGGCAAGCACGGTGATCAACAAGTAGGATTCGCCGTGGCCGACACGCACCGAGTTGAACCGGGCGAGCATGATGATGCCGGCAACCGCGCACATGGCGCCCGACAGCGTATAGACAAGCACCAGCACCTTGCGGGTATTGACGCCGGAATAGCGGGCCGCCTCGATGTTCGAGCCGATCATGTAGGTGTTGAAGCCGAGCTTCATGCGCGTCAGCAGCAGATGCCAGATCAGCACGCAGCCGATGAAGACGAGGAGCGGCACAGGAAAACCGAAAATGCTGCCATGGCCGAGCGGCTGCAGGAAAGCCGGAAAACCCGAGACATCGCCGCCGCGCGTCAGGAATTCGCCAAGCCCGCGCAGGAAAATCATCATCGACAATGACACAAGGATCGGGTGGGCACGGGTATAGGCGATCACCAGTCCCATCACCACGCCGCTGAGCGCCCCGACGCCGATACCCAGCACTGAGCCGAGGAGGAAAGCAAACGGGCCTGCATCGGCGCCGCCATTCTGCTGCAGCACCCAGGCAACCGTCAGCCCGGCAATATTGGCGGTGAAGGTGATGGCAAGGTTGAGACCGCCGGTCAGCACCGGCAGCAACATTGCAAGCGTCAGAAGGCCGAGTTCCGGCAGCTGGAAGGCAACCGAGCCGAAGGTGGCCCGGCTGAAGAATTGCGGCGAGGCAAGGCTGAAAACGATGAGAACGGCGAGCAAGGCAAATCCCGGCCCGGCCATTTCCGGCCCGAGGAAAGCCCTGGTACGATTGACGATTGCGGTCATTTGCGGCCCTCCTCCTGGCGCATGAAGGGCAGCAGCTTTTCGATGCTGGTGTTCGACAGCGTGATGGCGACGAGGATGATGGCGCCGACGATCATCTTGAAGGCATAGGGTGAAACCCCTGCCAGATTGAGCCCGTTCTGGGTGATCGAGATCAACAATACGCCGAGCACGCAGCCGAGCACCGACCCCTTGCCGCCGCCGAGCCGTGCGCCGCCCAGCACCACCGCCGCCAGCACATCCAGTTCGCGGCCGTACAGCGCGTTGGGGACAACTTCCTGGGCATAATGCGCCTGGATCAGTCCGCCGATCCCCGCCATCAGGCCGAGCCAGCCGAAGGCGATGAACTGCATCGCGCCGATATTGATGCCGAACCGGCGCGCGCCTTCCGGGTTGTCGCCGAAGGCATAAAGCTGCCGCCCGGTCGTGGTGCGGGTGATGAACACCCAGGTTGCGACCACGCAGATGAGCATGACCAACACCGGGAGGGTGATCTCGACCCAGCTGCCGTCCGCCATCTCGTGCTCGAACAGGATGACGCGCGAGGTCAGCCAGTCCGGCAGGTTGTAGATCGATACGCCGCGGGTGAAGAACATCAGCAGGCCGAAATAGATGTTGAAAGTGGCGATGGTCGCGACGATCGAGATGATCCGGAATTTATGGATCAGGAAAGCGTTGACCGCACCGAGCAACACGCCAAGCGCACCCGCGATCAGAAGCCCGCTGATCCACCCTCCGCCCCCCATCCACCCGAGCAGGAGGGCTGCGACATACTGGACGACGGAGGCAGCGACCGCGAACGAGATGTCGATGCCACCGGCAATCAGCACGACCAGCAGACCGACGGCGAAAATGATGTTGACGGAACTGGTGTTGAGCAGATCGAACGCATTGCCAAGCGAAAAGAAGCGATCGGTGGCGATCGACAAAAACAGGCTGATGATCACGATGACCGCGAGCAGCGCAAACTCCGTCGCGTGGGATTGAACGACCTTACGCATAGACGGCGGCCTCTATATCCCGGAGCGCGCAGTCCGACGGCGTGAACTGGTTGACGATGCGCCCCTGTGCCATGTGCAGCACGCGGTCGGCATTGAAATAGACTTCCGGCACTTCGTCGGAGATCAGGATGATCGCAAGCCCGCTATCGGCGAGTTTCGCGACGATATCGAAAATCCCCGCGCGCGCCCCGACATCGACGCCGACGGTCGGCGCATCGAGAATAAGCAGCTTCGGATCGGTCGCCAGCCATTTGGCAATGGCAACGCGTTGCTGGTTGCCGCCGGAGAGTGTCGAGATCGCGTCGCCCTGCTGCCCGATCTTGACGCCGAGATCGGCGATCCAGCGGGCGACGAGTTCCTGCTTGCGGACGTCGGACAGCAGCCCCCCGTCCTTGATCCGGTCGAGCGACGCAATCACCAGATTGTCGGCGATCGACTGCGGTTGGATGAGCCCCAGCGACAAGCGGTCCTCGGATAGATAGGCGATGCCGGCAGCGATGGCGTCGCGGTTGGACGAAAACTGCACCAGCTTGCCTTGGAGTTTCACGGTGCCGGACCGCGGTTTCAGCATGCCGAACAACGACAGCGCCAACTCGGTGCGTCCTGCTCCGAGCAGCCCGGTAATGCCGAGCGTCTCGCCGCGCCGGACCGCAAACGATATGTCCTCGAACTGGCCGGGCCGGGAAAGCCCCTCTACTTCCAGCACGACCGGATTGGCATCGACGTTGCGCGCGCGAACGGTCTGGTCGAACGTCTTGCCGGTCATCAGTTCGGTGATGCGCGATTGAGTCATTCCGGCGGTCGGGTAGACGCCGACGAGCGCACCATCGCGCAGCACCGTCAGCCGGCTCGATATCTCCAGCACTTCGGCCAGCCGGTGGCTGACGAACACCACGGCGACGCCGGAGGCAGACAGCGTGCGGACGATATCGAGAAGATGGTCGGTTTCCGATTGCGTCAGCGATGCGGTCGGCTCGTCCATGAAGACCAGCTTCGCCTCGCCGACAAGGGCGCGCGCGATTGCCACGATCTGGCGCTGGGCGATGGCGTAATCCTTGAGCGGCCGGTCGACATCGAGCGTGACGCCGAGCCGCGCCAAGGCCTTGATAGCCTTCTCCCGCATGCTGTTGTAATTGACGAAACGCGGCCAGCGGCCGAGCAGCGTCTGGAACGCGATGTTTTCGGCAACCGACATCTCGGGAAACAGGGCAAGGTCCTGCCAGATCACCTGGATGCCGGAATTCTGCGCCGTCACCGGCGACATGTGCGAATAGGTCTGTCCGTCGTAATCGATCACCGCGCCGTCCTGCGGGCGGTAAACGCCGGTAATGATCTTGATCAGCGTGCTCTTGCCCGAGCCATTTTCGCCTGCCAGACAATGCACCTCGCCGGGAAGAACGTCGAAGCTGACAGCCTTCAAAGCCTTGACGCCACCGAACGTCATGTTGATGTTGCGCAGGGACAGGAGCGGCTTTTGGCCACCCTCCGCGCTCTCGCGTCCAGTCATCGTACCAACCCGTGAAAATGCTGATCTTGCGGAACCTCCGGGGCACCGCCGAGCCGGCCGAAGCCAGCCCAGCAGCCCGGGAGAACCCGTTCGGGAAAAGTTTAGAGGCCCATGCCTGCAAGCTCGTCCACGGTATCCTTGTTGATCGGCAGCAACTGATCGACGATGATGTCGTTGCCAGCCGGCTTGATCACGCCGAGACCCGGAATGTCGTCGCCGTCCTTGACACTCTCGCCCTTGATCAGACGATCGGCCAAAGTGACGAAGACCTCGCCGGCCTGCTTCGGATTCCACATGAATCCGCCGGAAATCGCATCGGCTTTGATCAGCTTCTGACCCTGGCCGGGCGAGAAAGGACCGAGCACGAAGATTTCGCCGGTCTTGCGACGCTCCTCGACGGCACGGCCGGCACCGATCGGACCTTGACTACCAAAAGCGAGGAAACCCTTGAGATCCGGATGGGCGGAGATGAGATCGAGCGCCGTCGAGCGGCTCTTGTCGACATCCTCAGCCACGCCATAACGTTCGCCAACCAGTTTCATGTCGGGATAATTGGCCTTGATATAAGCGATCGCCGCATCGGCCCAGGCATTGTGCAGGGGAACCGTGAGCGAACCGACGAAGACGGCATATTCGCCCTTGCCGCCCATCTTCTCGGCCAGCAGCTTGCCGTGCGCTTCACCGAAGCCGGTTGACGAGGCCAGCTCGAAATTCCAGTCGGCACCCTTCTGGCCCGGCGATTCATGGGTGATGACGAAGATGCCGGCTTCCTTGGCCTTGGCCAACACAGGCTCCAGCACCTTGGCATCGTTCGGGACGACGCCGATAACCTTGACCCCTTGCGCGATCAGATCTTCGATGGCGCGCACCTGCAATGCCGGGTCGGCGCTGGTCGGGCCGACCATGAAGGCATCGAGGCCGAGCTTGGCGCCCTGCTCCTTGATCCCTGCTTCCATGGCGTTAAACCACGGAATGCCGCCGATCTTGACGACGACACCAACCTTGTCTGCGGCCATCGCCGCAAACGAAACGCCAAGCGACAACGCCGCAGCAAGCGCTGCGATCACAAATTTTTTCATGCTCTTCCTCCTCCAAACGTTTCCGCGCACGGAAACAGGCACGGGGCGCCCGGCTGGCGCTCCCTGTCAATTCAGTTCAGGTCGACGCGGGAAATCGCATCCTCCACTTCACCGCCTCCTCAAGCGGACCTCGCTGCACAATCGATATTTCTTTTTTGCACAATCGATGGTGCAAATAATATGTTTTGGATTTAAACTTTCGTCAAGAGGAAATTGGCACTAAGGAAAAGGATGGAGGAACGGATGAAGCAGCAGGGCAAGAAGAAGGCGACGATCTATGATCTTTCGATCCTTTCCGGCTGTTCCGCCTCGACCGTTAGCGCAGTGCTCAATGGCACCTGGCGCAAGCGGCGGATCAAGGAAAGCACGGCAGAACTGATCCAGAACCTGGCCGAACAGCACCAGTACACTGCCAACCTGCAGGCGCGAGGCTTGCGCAGTTCCCGCTCCGGCCTTGTCGGCCTGCTGTTACCCGTCCACGACAACCGCTATTTCTCGTCCATGGCCCAGACCTTCGAGGCGCAGGTGCGCAGCCACGGCAAATGTCCGGTTGTGGTGAGCGCCTCGCGCGATCCGCAGGAAGAGCTGGCGACGGTCGAAACCCTGATTTCCTATTCGATCGATGAACTGTTCATCGCTGGCGCCACCGATCCGGACAGCGTCCACGGCCTGTGCGAAGCCGCCGGCATCCGCCATATCAATATCGACCTTCCCGGAACCAAAGCGCCTTCGGTCATCAGCGACAACTACCAGGGCGCCCGGATGCTGACGCAGGCGATCATCAAGCGATTTGACGATGCCGCGGCCCCGCTGAAACCGGAGGAACTCTTCCTGTTCGGCGGGCGCAACGACCATGCCAGCCGCGAACGCATCAAGGGCTTTCGCGATATCAAGAGGGAATTGCTCGACCACGACAGCGACGCCTGCATCCAGCCGACCGGTTACTCGCCGGACATGACGCAAAAAGCCTTCGAGGCTTTTTACGAGCGCGAGGGAAAGCTGCCGCGCGGACTGTTCATCAACTCCTCGATCAACTTCGAAGGCCTGCTCCGCTTCATGGCGCAGCATCCGCACGAGACCTTTGCCGACATCGTCGTCGGCTGCTACGACTACGATCCCTTCGGCTCGTTCCTGCCGTTCCCCGTCATCATGATCCGGCAGGATACCGAAAGCATGCTTGCCAAGGCCTTCGAGCTCATCGAGGAAACCCGCCCTGCCGTCAAAATTCACCTGATCCAGCCGGAACTCGTCCATCCGCGGACAGCGCTCAAAGGACCTCTCGATTCGATCCGGGATATCGACGCCTAGTCGCTGATCTAGGCGCTGAAGACATGTGCGCTGGCCGGATCGAAACCCAGCGAAACCGTATCCCCCCGGCTGAGACTGGAAGCTGCCTCGTGGCCGAAGGGCAAACGGACGGACAGCGCTTCGCCGGTCTCGGCGGCGGCCGCCACGTGGATATTGCTGCCAAGGAACGTGATATCGGTGACGGTGGCCGCGAGATTGGCGCTGCCCTGCCCGACAGACCCACGCGCCAGCGATAGCCGTTCGGGCCGAAGCATCAGCGCCGCCGCGCCGCCAGCCGCCGCCCGTCCATGCATCGGTACGCCGCGGATCGTCAGGCTCGATCCGACGGCGATGTCCGCCCGTCCATTCTGCGCCGACAGGACGCGGCAATCGACGAAATCGCTGTCGCCGACGAATTCCGCAACGAAACGGGTAGCCGGGTTGGCATAAAGCTCCGGTCCGGTGCCGATCTGGTCGATCACGCCCTTGGAGAACACGGCGATCCGATCCGACAGCCTGAGCGCCTCCTCCTGATCATGCGTCACATAGAGGATCGTCACTTCGGTTTCCTGATGGATACGACGGATCTCGTGCTGGATTTCCTCCCGCAGCTTCTTGTCGAGTGCCGACAACGGCTCGTCCATCAGGAGCACCGGCGGATCATAGGCAAGCGCGCGCGCCAGCGCCACGCGCTGTTGCTGGCCGCCCGACATCTGGGCCGGCTTGCGATCCTCGAAGCCTTCAAGACGCACGAGCTTCAGCATCTTCGCCACCTTGGCGTCGATCTCGGCCTTTGGGAGACGCCGGACCTTCAGCGGAAAGGCGATATTCTCGCCGACCGAAAGATGCGGGAACAACGTATAGCGCTGGAACACCATGCCGATATTGCGCTTGTGCGAAGGCGTCGAGATCAGGCTGTCCCCGTTGAGCAGGATGTCGCCCGCCGTGGGGTTCTCAAAGCCCGCCAGGATGTAGAGCGTCGTGCTCTTACCCGAGCCGGACGGCCCGAGGAACGTCATGAACTCGCCGCGCTCGACCGTGAGGTTCACGTCGCGGACGGCGGTGACGATGCCGTAGTCTTTCCTCAAGCCACGGATTTGCAGGAAGGTCATGATTTCAGTCCTTTGCGCAGCAGCGCCACCAGAAGCATCAGTGCGATGGTGATGACGATGAGAAGGGTGGAAGCGGCGGCGATCACCGGCGTCAGGTCCTGCCGCAGCGTCGCCCAGATCTTGACGGGCAGCGTCTGCAGGGTGGGGCTCGCCATGAAGATCGCCAGCACGACCTCATCCCAGGAGGTAAGGAACGAGAAGACGGCCGCCGAAAACAGACCGTGGCTGATCGACGGCAGCGTGATGCGCAGCTTTGCTTCCAGCGGGCTTGCGCCGCAGAGCACCGCCGCGTCCTCGATCGACTTGTCGAACCCTTCCAGCGCATTGGTGATGGAGAGGATCGAAAAGGGCAATGCGACGACAAGATGGGCGATGACGAAGCCGGTGACGGTCCCGTTCAGCCCGATCCGCAGGAAGAAGGCATAAAGTGCGACGGCAAGCACGACGACCGGCAGGATCATCGGCGTCAGGAACAGCGCCCGGAGACCTTCCTTGCCGATGAAGCGCCCGCGCACGAGCCCGAACGACGCAACGAGACCGATCAACACAGAAAGCACGGTGACGATCGCCGCAATGTAAAAGCTTGTCCCGGCAGCCTCCAGCCAGCGCGGATCGGCAAAGAACATGGCGTACCATTTCAACGTCCAACCCGGCGGCGGAAAGATCAGCCATTGCGACGAGCCGAAGGACAGCGCGGCAATAAAGACGATCGGCAGAATGAGAAACGCCGCCGTCAGCCCGGTGATCCCAAGCAACATCCATTTCCATCCGCCGAGGCGGTCGAAATTGAGCAGCATGTCAGCGTCCCTCCATGCGGGCCGTGCCGAACAGCTTCAACTGGACGGCATAGAGCGCCAGTGTGACGACCAGCAGAACCAGCGCCGCAGCACCGCCCATGCCCCAGTTGACGAGCGACTGCACGAATTGCGCGATCAGTTCGGCCAGCATCATGTTGGCCGTGCCGCCGAGCAGTGCTGGCGTGACGAAATAGCCGAGCGACATGACGAAGACCATCAGGGCGCCGGAAACCATGCCCGGTGCAGCAAGCGGAATAAGAATCCGGCTAAGCGCCTGCCAGCGGGTGGCACCGCAAAGGGCTGCTGCCTGCAGGATGGCCGGATCGATCTTGCGGATGACGCCATAGAGCGGCAGGATGATGAAGGGCAGCATGATGTAGGTCATGCCGATAGTGACGCCGACAAGGTTGTTCACCAGCGGCAGCGGTTCGCTGATCAGCCCCAGCCCCATCAGCGTCTTGTTGATAATGCCGGTACGCTGCAGGAGAACCATCCACGCATAGGTGCGCGTCAGGAGATTCGTCCACATCGACAGCAGCAGCACCGCAAAGACGATCGAGGCCCAGCGCTTCGGCATGATGGCAAGCGCCCAGGCGACAGGAAAGCCGATCGCGAGCGTGACCGCTGTAACCAACGCCGACACGCTGAACGTGTTCAGGAAAATCTTCAGATATGTGGTCGATCCAAGCAGGGCCTGATAGTTCTGAAGGCCCGGCTCGGGCTCCATCACGCTTCGCAGCAGCAGCGATACCACCGGCAAAATGAAGAACACCACGAGCAACAGCAGCGCCGGGACGGTCAGGGCGAAATTCCTCGACCGGATCGGACGGATACTGCCCACCGCTGCTATCTTTTCTTGCTCAGTCAGCAAGGCCATGCGGAAAACCTTTAGGCTATGGAAAACGGTTCCGTCGGTTTGAGAAAGCGGGCGCGAACCCAACGCGCCCGCTCATTGCGCCTTATTTGGCCTGCCACGCGTACCAGCGCTCGCCGATCGCATCGCGATTGGCAGCCCAATACGCCATGTCGGCATTGATCTGGCTCGCCGACTGCATGTCCGGCAGGGTCATGCGCAGCTTTTCATCCATGATGGCGCTGGAATCGAGATTGATCGGCGCGTAGCCGGTGGTGATCGCCATGTTGGCCTGGGCATCGGCGCTGGTGGCCGCCGCAATAAACTTCATCGCCGCTTCCTTGTTGTTCGTACCCTTCGGCACGACAAGGGCATCCGCCGCCGTGATGTTCTGATCCCAGGACGTTTCGACGGTAACGCCGGTTTCGGCAAGCGCCGTCAGACGGCCATTCCAGAAGGAACCGAAAGGCGCTTCAGCAGAAGCAAGAAGCTGCTGCGATTGCGCGCCGCCGGTCCACCAGATGATGTCGGCCTTGATCGTGTCGAGCTTCTTGAAGGCACGATCCAGGTCGAGAGGATAGAGCTTCTCGGGCGCGACGCCGTCTGCCAGCAAGGCAGCTTCGATCACGCCAGGCGCCGACCATTTGTAGAAGGTGCGCTTTCCGGGAAACTTCACGGTGTCGAAGAGATCAGCCCAGGTCTTCGGGCAGGCAGAGACCGCGTCCTTGTTGCAGCCGATGACGAAGGAGTAATAGAAACTGCCGACGGAGTAGTCGGTCAGGAAGCGTGGATCGAGCTTGGATTTGTCGATGATCGAGAAATCCAGCTTTTCGAGCATTCCGGCCTGGCCGGCCTGGACGGCATAGTCACCCTCGACGTCGACGACGTCCCAGGTGACGCTGCCGGCCTCGACCATGGCCTTGAGCTTGCCGTAGTCGGTCGGTCCATCCTGCACCACGTTGATGCCGTTTTCCGAAGTGAACGGATCGGCCCAGGCCGTCTTTTGCGCGTCCTGCGTCGTCCCGCCCCAACTGGTGAAGACCAGGTCGGCGGCGCTTGCCTGTGTCGAAAGACCAAGCGTTGCGGCCATTGCCGCGATAATCAAACTGTTTTTCATGTTCCCTTGCTCCGTTGATTTTTGACTGTTTTTCTTACCTTCATGACAGCCGTCGGCTGTCCGTCCCGGGCTTTCCCTGGAAGGTGATGGAATCCCGAAATGTCGTCTTCGATGAGCCGTCGGCTCCTGCCGGATCAGACCGGCCGCGATCCCCCCGTCGGTGAAAAGGCTGCCGGTTTCATGATCTTGTTTTCAGCGACCTCGATGAGATCCCGTATCTTCGGCAGAAACGCCTGCCAGTCCGCATCCGCCATCAACCGGCCGCGGCGCGCCTCCCGGTCGTCGAGGCTCGAAAAGCCCCAGATATGGACAATCTCGTTGATCACGCCGATTTCCGAGAAGAAGTAACCGATCAGCTCGCCCAGATGTTTCTTCTGGATGGCGATGCCCTCCTCTTCCACGACCTTGAGATAGGCTGGGATGGCACCGTTCTTCAGCCGGTAAGTGCGAATCTCGTAGACCATCGCCGTCACCGCATCACGAAAGGATCGGGGATCGGATCATCGGATGTGCGAAGCCACACGGTCTTGGTGCGGGTGTAGCTCAGCGCTGCCGCAAGCCCGCCTTCGCGGCCGTCGCCGGAAAGCCCCGAGCCGCCAAACGGCGCGATCGGCGAGACCGCGCGATAGGTGTTGACCCAGACGATGCCGGCACGGATGGATTTCATCAGCCGGTGCGCCCGCGTCAGGTTCTGCGTGAAGATACCGGAAGCGAGTCCATAGGGCGTGCTGTTGGCCAGTTCGACCGCTTCAGCCTCCGTCTCGAAGGAGACGACGGAGAGAACCGGACCGAAGAATTCCTTGTCTAGTGACGGCGACTTCGTGCCGTCGCAATCGAGAATCGTCGGACGATAGAAATACCCCTCCCCGGCCGGTGCCGAGCCACCGGTCACCAGCTTCGCCCCGGCCTCGAGAGACGCGGCGACCAGCGTTTCGATATGCCGTCGCTGCCGTTCCGTTGCCAGCGGCCCGACCTCGGTATCCATGGAGAGCGGCGAACCGATGCGGATCGCCTCGGCCTTGGCAGCGAGAATTTCGAGAAACCGGTCCTTGATGCCGCGCTCGACGATCAACCGCGAGGCGGCGACGCAACTCTGGCCGGTGGCGGCAAAAATGCCGGCGACCTGGGCATTCGCCGCACTTTCGAGATCGGCATCGGCAAAGACGAGAAGCGGCGACTTGCCGCCCAGTTCGAGAGAGGTGGACGCCAGGTTTTCCGCCGAACTGCGAACAATGTGGCGAGCGGTCTCGGCCCCGCCGGTAAACGCGATATGGGCGACCTTCGGATGCGCGGTGAGCGCAGCCCCGCAATTAGGCCCAAACCCGGTGATGACATTGACGACACCGGGCGGGAAGCCCGCCTCGTCCACGAGCCGGGCGAATTCGAGCAGTGGCGCCGGGCCATCTTCCGAAGCCTTGACGACGATCGTGCATCCCGCCGCAAGTGCCGGACCGATTTTGACGGCAGCGAGAAACAGCTGGCTGTTCCATGGCACGATGGCCGCGACGACACCGACGGGCTCGCGACGCAGCCAGACGTCCATATCCGCCTTGTCGATCGGCAGCGAGGCCCCTTCTATCTTGTCCGCGAGCCCGGCATAATAGCGATAATAGTCAGCGACATAGGCGATCTGCGAGGATGTCTCGCGAATGATCTTGCCGGTATCGCGGGTTTCCAGTTCGGCCAGCCTCGGCACGCTCGCCGCGATGAGATCGGCGAGCCGGTAGAGCAGCTTGCCGCGCTGCGTCGCCGTCATCCGGCTCCAGCGGCCACCGTCATAGAGTGCCCGGTGAGCCGCCTCGACCGCCCGATCGACATCGGCCTCGCGGCTTTCGGGCATCTCCGCCCACGCAGCGCCCGTCGCCGGATCAACGCTTTGAAAGCGCGCCTCGCCATTGCTGAAACGTCCGTCGATGTAACATTGAAACTGCTGCATCGCCCTACTCCCCGAATGCCGGCATGACTTCGGCAATGAAGCGTTCGAGCGAGGCCTTCTTGCGCGCAAAGCTCATGCCGGTGTCGATCCAGAAGGAAAATTCGTCGTAGCCCATGGCCTCGTAGGCCTTGAGTCGGCCGATCACTTCGCCGGCATCGCCGACCACATTGTTGCGGCGCATGACTTCGGCGGACAGCATGGCATTGGCAGCGATATCCTCGGCCGGAATGCGCTCGATCAGACCCTGATGAATCGGCTTTTCGTTCTTGAACCAGGCGAAGAAGTAATTGTAGTAGACGCTCATCTCATGCGCGGCCTGCGCGATGTCGGCTTCGTCGGACCCAACGTAGGTATGGCGCAAAAGCATGATCTTCGGTCGCTCCACGCTGTTATTCTTGGCGCAGGCTTCGTTGAAGCGCCCCATCAACGTCTCGACTTCATCATCCCCCTGCCAGAGAGGCGTCACCTGGACATTGCATCCGTTGGCGACGGCAAATTCGTGCGAATTCGGATCGCGCGCCGCCACCCAGATCGGCGGGTGCTGCTGGATCGGTTTCGGCGCGGAGGTGGTCGACGGGAATTTGTAGAACTCGCCATCATGCGCATAGTCGCCCTCCCATAGCTTCTGCACGGCCGGGATCAATTCACGCATGCGCTGGCCGGCACCCCAGGCATCAAGCCCCGGCAACAGGCGTTCGTACTCGAAGGAATAGGCGCCGCGGGCAATGCCGATATCCAGCCGTCCGTCGCAGATGAGATCGGTCATCGCCGCTTCGCCGGCAAGCTTGATCGGATGCCAGAACGGCGCGATCACGGTGCCGGTGCCAAGACGCACATTGCTGGTCCGCCGGGCGAGGTCGGCAATGGTGATGAAGGGATTGGGCGCAATGGTGAAGTCCATGCCATGATGTTCGCCGGTCCAGATCGCGTGCATGCCGCCCTTGTCGGCGATTTCGCAGAGCGCCACGAACTCCTCGTAGAGGGTCTTGTGATCCTGCTCCGCGTCGAGCCGCTCCATATGAACGAAGAGAGAGAATTTCATCGCGATCAGGCCTTCCTTGAAACCGGGTGGACTTTGCCGGCTGTCTCATTGCCGAAATAAACGCCGAAATTGCCGATCGAGTTTTCCAGATCGAAACGCCGGATAATATCGGCGGTCGCCGTGCTGTCGAATTTCTGCTGAAGCACATCGGCGGGGGTCAGGAAGCGCCCGGCGATCGGTTCACCACTGCTCGCGGTTGCCCGATAGACGATGTGCTGCCGATTGTCGGTGCGGCTTTCATAGACGGAATAAAGGAAGCCGACGGAGACGGTCAGCCCTGTCAGCGTTTCAAGGTAGTCCCGCAGGACCTGCGTCGGCTCACCGCCTTCCATGGCGCATGTCGGCAGGCTCAAAATCTCGCTGCCAAGCAGGAGCACGGACCCGTCGCGCTCGATCACCGCGCTCAGTTGCGCTTCGCCTTCGGCGGCCGCGGATACAGCCTTGCCCGCCAAGGCTGGGGTGAAATAGCTGCCGCGTGCATAGCCGAGACCGTTCCTGCCACTGTTGTCGAAGGCCTTCACCCGGCCCGTTATGATGACGTGATCGCCCGCGTCCACCACCTGTTCGGTCGAACAATCGAACCAGGCCGCCACGTCAGCAAAGATCGGCGATCCCTCAGGGCCTTTCCGCCATTCGACGGCAGCGAAGCGATCCTCGACCGGGCGGGCGAAGGTGTTGGAAACATCCTTCTGGGTTTCCGACAGGATATTCACCGCGAACTTTCCGGCTCCGGTCATCGTTTCGAAATTCCGTGAGGTCTTTGCCAGGCACACGAGGAGCAAGGGCGGGTCCAGCGAAACCGAGGTGAAGGAATTGGCGGTGAAGCCGACCGGACGACCGGACGAGTCATGCGCGGTCACCACCGTCACACCGGTCGGAAACGCGCCGAACGCGTCACGCAGGGCGCGGGCATCGAAACTCGCTTCGCTCATTTCATCTCCTCCGGTTTTGCCAGCCAGTCCGAGAGGATCGTGTTCACCTCATCGGGCGCTGTCAGATTGACCATATGCCGATGACCGTCGATCAGCACGGCGTAACCGCAAGGAGCGGCATCCGCCATCGCGCGCGCCATGGTCGGGGTCGAGTTAGGGTCGTCGGCTCCGGTCAAAAACAGTGCCGGACATCCGATATTCGGCCAGCAATCGGCATAGGTGCTGTCCCCGGCCGCAAAGGCGGCATAGGCGGCGGCATAACCGGCGCGATCGACCGAAGACAGCCAGCGGTGGGTTAGACGGTACACATCGCTGTCCTGACTGTCCGCTCCGAACCAGCGCAGCAACGGACCGTCGACATCCACCTGCCCGGCGCGGATTTCCCGCGCCCTTTCGATAACTGCGGCGCTCGCGGCGGCATCGCGGCGATAGACCGCGTTCAGAAGAGCAACCCGAGACACTCTCTCGCCGAACGTGGCCGCCGCGCCGCCGGCAATCAGCGCGCCCATCGAATGTCCGGCCACATTGGCATGATCAAGCTCAAGATCATTGAGAAAGAGGCCGAGCCACGCCACAAAGGCTTCAAGCCCTGCGTCTTCCGGCAACGGCCGGCTTTCACCATGCCCGGGCATATCGACAGCGATCACACGGTGGCTCCTGCTGAGTGCTGCCATTTGCGGCGCCCAGGCTTCCAGCCGCATGCCGACCCCATGGATCAGCACCAGCGGCTCGCCGGAGCCATGCTCCGCATAGGCCATACCGTTCTTCGTGTGAAACCGCCGGATCATTTCCATACCAGCCTCAGACCGCTGCCGGATTGCTGGCATCGTTGCCGAGATCCTTGAGATCCTGGTAGCGGTCGCCGATGCGATGATGCGGACGCCCGCCGACTGATGCGCCGAGAGCAACGAGGATTTCATTGGCCGCAGGCGCGTCGCCGATGGACGTCTGGATGGTGAGATAGTGCGAGCGGCGCCCCTCGTCGTTCTTGTCCATCAGCGGGATCATCACCGGCGCATTGGCCGGACCGCGGGTGTTGCAGAAGGCGAGATAGGATTTGGCACCGACTGCCGTGCGGTAGTGATTGCCGAAACGCAGCGTGTGGATCAGTGCCGAGGCGTGTTCAAGCTCACCGTCCAGCCCGACGACCGCCGCCTTGCCATAGGCCTCGACCTGCTCACCCGACCCGACGGCATCAATGATCATCCGCGTCAGCAATTCGCCGAGTATCGGCGCTGCCGCATGGATCTCCGGCTTGAGGTCTTCCACGAAGCCCTGCCCGGCCCAGGGGTTCTTCACCACGGCCATCGCCGCATAGAGCTTGAGCGGCGCGGCGGCCGCCTTGCCTCCTTCGACCAGAGTGGTTTCCACCTGAAGAAGCGTTTTGCGGATTTCGAGAGCCAAGGCCATTTTCCTTCTATTTCGATATTCCGTATGATGGTATACCATAAGACCGCGTGTCAAGCCTTGTTTGGAATCATTTCTGCCTCTATGAAAGAAACCATGAACCGGAACCTGTTTGCCCCGACCACCGAGATCGCCCCGAATCTGGAGTCACTCCGGATCGATACACCGCCGGTAACCCTGCGCGAAATGGCGCTGGAGCGGCTGCGCAATGCGATCATTGCCGGCCTCTTCAGCCCGGGACAGCGGCTCGTCGAGCGCACCTTGTGCGACCAGCTCGGCGTATCGCGCTCGGTCATCCGCGAAGTGCTGCGCCATCTGGAAACGGAGGGTCTTGTCGAAACAGCCCCCAAGCAGGGACCGATCGTCGCCCTGATCGACTGGCATCAGGCGCGCCAGATTTACGATGTCCGGATCGCGCTTGAAACGACGGCGGTCGCCGATTGCGCCCGCAATGCCGATTCAGCGACGAAGGAAAAGCTGAAGACGGTGCTGGAGGACCTCGACCGCAATTCCCGCAAGAACGACGCCCTGACGATCCTTGCCGCAACAACGGAGTTCTATGAGACGATCTTCCTGTCAGGCGGCCACGAGATCGCCTGGGATATCGTCAAGCGGCTGAACAGCCGTATTTCCCGGCTCAGGGTGATGACCCTTTCCACGACCAACCGGACGGTATCGGGGCCTGCGAGAATGCGCGAAATCTTCAACGCCATCCTGCGCAATGATCCCGACGCTGCAACCACGGCCTGCCGCGCCCACATCATGGAGGCTGCCAAGATTGCCGAGAGCCTGCTCGCCCCCACGGACGAAGCGAAGTTCTAGCAGGCCAGCGACAACGCCAAGCAGGAAGCGAACGCCTAAGCGGCCACTGTTTGCCTGAGCGCGGCCCTTGGCCGAACGATGCAGTCCGCGATGTCGGCGACGTCGTTCAGTTCTTCCGCATGGCGTTGACCCCATGCGCAGAGTGAGAGAAGCACCGGCTCAAGGCCGAGCCCAAGCTCCGTCGCGCTATATTCGACGCGGGCCGGCATCTCGGCGAATATCCGTCGCCGCACTAGGCCGTGCTCTTCCATCTCGCGCAGCTGCTGGATCAGAACTTTTTGCGTGATCTCCGGCATCATGCGTTTCAACTCCGAAAGCCGCTTCGGGCCGCCGAACACATAATAGAGAATGACCGGTTTCCAGCGGCCGGAGATCACCTTCAATGCCCGCTCGACCGGCAGCTTCGGGAGCCTTTTCGTCACGTCCGTCATGGTCACCTCCCGGTGGGTATGGAACGAAAGAGTGTGTATTTTTAACCTCAAGCCTACAGGTAAACAGTACCTCGCATCATTTCAACGCGAGGTCTGCCATGAAAGCCGTTCAATTCCGTCAGTTCGGTCCGCCGGAGGTTCTTCACATCGTCGAGATACCGGCCCCCGTGCCTGCACAGGGCGAGGTGTTGGTGCGCGTGCATGCCGCCGGCGTCAATTACTTCGAGGTGCTGATACGGGCTGACCGCTATGCCGTCACGCCGGAGCTGCCGATGATCCCGGGTGTTGAGGTGGCTGGGATCGTCGAACGGATCGGACCGGGTGTCGATCCGTCCTTGCTCGGAGCCCGTGTCGGCGTCCCGCTCTTTGCCGCCGGGCGCGGTTCCGGCTATGCCGAACTCGTCGCCGTCGAGGCGGCCTCAGCCATCCCCTTGCCGGGCGGCCTCGGTTTCAACGATGCCGTCGCGCTGATGGTCCAGGGATTGACCGCCCTTCATCTAGTACGCAGGAGCCCTCCGAAGGGAAGGTCGGTTCTTGTCGCTGCCGCAGCCGGCGGTGTCGGTTCGCTCCTAGTGCAACTGGCAAAACGCGAAGGTGCAGAATGGGTGATTGCCGCCGCAAGCAGCAGGGCGAAGCTGGATCTCGCACTCTCGCTCGGCGCCGATATGGCGATCGACTATAGCAGAGCGGATTGGACTGATGCCCTTCAAGCACAGACGGGAGGCGCGGATATCATCTACGAAACAGTCGGCGGCACGATGACGAAGGCGGCGCTGTATGCGCTTGCGCCACGGGGCGAAATTGTCTTCGCCGCACTCGGCCGCTTCGAGCTCGATCAACCGGAGATGAACCGTATGTTCAATCTGAATCAGTCGATCAAGGGATTTGCGCTGCTGCCACTGCTTTCATCGGAAAGCGTTCGACGAGACCTGACGGAGCTTTTCGATCTCGCAATCAAGGGAAGATTGAAAATAGTGCAAGGCGGAGCTTTTCCACTGCACGAGGCAGCGCATGCGCATGCTGCGATCGAGAGCCGTAGCGTCAGCGGCAAGGTCGTCCTCAATCCTTGATGGTCAGCCCGCGCCGTATGTCATACGGTTAGGCTACGCGATCAACACCGATCGGCGCGGCCCCGTGGAAGCCCGTTCGACAAGGTGGCAGGCAAGTTCGACCCGGCGCGGCGGCATGGGTAGGCCAGACAGGCTGTCGCGCAGGAGGTCGAGTGCGACCGAGCCGATTTCGCGCATGGGGATGTGCATCGTCGTCAACGGCGGATTGAGGAACGAGGCTTGCGGCAGGTCGTCCATGCCCATCACCGAAACATCACCCGGCACCGAATAACCCCGCTGCTGGACGCCCATCATAGCGCCGACGGCCAGGCTGTCGCCGGCAGCCAGCACAGCGGTAAAATCGAGCCCGCGCGCTTCGATCCGTGACGCAATGGCCTGCGCCGCCAATTCCGGCAGCCAGTCATCGACTGGAACCATCAGATCCGGATCGGCAGGCAGTCCATGATGACGCAGGGCATCCTGCCACCCTTCATAACGCCGTTCGATGGTGCGCCGGCCTGGCCGCATCAGGAACAGGATGCGCTCGTGACCAAGCTCGATCAGATGGTCGGCTGCCAGCCGCGCGCTTGAGCGATTGCAGGGCGTAACACTGGACAGCCGCATGAACGGATCGTCGCTATTGAGAAGGACGACCGGCTTGTCGAAACCGCGCGTCGCTGCCAGCATGCCCTCGTCATCGACTGTCAGGAACAGCAGACCGGCAACCTGCGGATCATCCTGCGCCTCCTTGAGGACGGCCAGTTCCTCGTTCCTGTCGGCGATCGGCCGCGTGACAATTTCGAGCCCCAGCGCCTGCGCACGTTCCTTCAGTCCCTCTAGGACATAGAGGGTGAACTGGTTGCGCACATAGTCGATCATCGCGGCGCTCGACGCAGCCAGAATGACTTTCTGGCCAGCAACCGCCGTCGGGATCACATAATTGGCGATCTTCGCCGCTTCGAGCACCTGCTGGCGGATTTCCGGGCGGACGCCCTTTTCGCCCGCAATGGCACGCGAGGCGGTGCTCAGCGAAACCCCGCAGGCCTCGGCAATGTCCTCCAGGCGTACGCGCTTGCTCTTCTTTCCGCGTTTGCCGGGTAGCGGTTTCACAGCCATGTCGTTTCTCCGTTGCAGCATCATGAGAAAAATTTTCAGATTGCGCAAGAGAAATCACCGTGCATTTAATTCATTACGGAGCCACCACAAGAGCGGCACGGATGGAGGAGCATTCATGGGTCCAGATGGCCGCGATATTCGCAACGGTCTTGATCGCCTTGTCGCCGGAACGACCGGCCTCAAGCACGACGGCCGCTTCCACGAGCCCAATCTCGATGGCACCGCCGGCGACTACATCAGCTTCGACAGCTGGGAGTGGCCGCAGGGTGTCGGCCTCTATGGCCTGATCAAGCTCTGGTTGTTCACCGGCCGCGACGACCTGCGCCAACTTGTCGAAAAATGGTATTTGCAGCGCATCGATGCCGGCCTGCCGCAACTCAATGTCAACACCACGGCGCCGATGCTTGGTCTGTCGGTGCTCTGGGCAAAGACCCGCGATCCCCGCTGGCAGCCGGTCCTCGACGACTGGGCAAACCGGGTGATGGCGGAACTTGGCCGCACGCCGGAAGGCGGCTTCGAGCATCACGTCTCCGACAAGATCAACCACGACGAACTCTGGGACGACACGCTCTACATGGTCGCCCTGTTCCTGGCGTCCTACGGTCAGGCCAGCGGCCGGCGCGAGCTTGTCGATGAGGCATCGCGCCAGTTCCTCGTCCACACTCGCTATCTCGCCGACACGCATACCGGCCTCTGGTTCCACGGCTGGACCTTCGATGGCAGGCACAATTTTGCCGAGGCACGCTGGGCGCGTGGCAATGCGTGGATCACGGCGGGATTGCTCGACCTCTTCGATCTCGCCGACCTCGCCAAGCCGGTGAAAGACTTCCTGCAAGGTGTATTGGTGGCGCAGGTCGATGCACTGCTGTCGCTGCAGGCTCCGTCCGGAGCATGGCGGACGCTGCTCGACGATGCCACTTCCTATGAAGAAATATCCGCCACGGCCGGCATCGGCTACGGCCTCCTGAAAGGTTACCGCCTCGGCCTCGGCACCCCGGCATGGCGCACTGCCGGCCTGAAGGCCTTGCAGGTGGTCATGGACAATATCGACGAAACCGGCACCGTGCTCAATGTCTCCTATGGCACGCGCATGGGCCACGATCTCCAGTTCTACAAGGATATCCCCATTCAACCGACCGGCTACGGCCAGGCACTGGCCATCCTGTGCCTTTCCGAGGGCCTGCAGCACGTCGGACAAGAAGGACAAGCAGCATGACGATGAAGATTTTGTACGGAGCGGCGCCGGAAGACGTCAAAGGCTATGACACGGAAAAACTCCGCAGCGCCTTCCTGATGACAGACCTCTTCGTGCCGGATGCCGTCAAGTTCACCTATACGCATGTCGATCGCCTGCTTCTTGGCGGCGCAATGCCGGTTTCCAAGAGCGTGACCTTCGGCGGCGGCACCGAGATCGGCACGCCCTATCTCCTGTCGGCGCGCGAAATGGGCATCGCCAATCTCGGCGGCACAGGTACGGTGATCGTTGATGGGAAAACCTTCACGCTGGAAAACCGCGACGTGCTCTATCTCGGCCGCGGTGCCCGCGAGATAACGATGGCGAGCCTTTCGGGAAAGACCCCTGCGCGGTTCTACATGAACTCCGTTCCGGCCGGCGCCGACATTCCGCACAAGCTGATCAAGAAGGCGGAATCGAAGGCCATTGATCTGGGTGACGGCCGCCGGTCGAACAAGCGGCGGCTCGCCATGTACATTCATCCGGAGGTAACGCCGTCCTGCCTGCTGCTGATGGGCATCACTGATCTTGCCGAAGGCAGCGTCTGGAACACCATGCCGCCGCATCTGCACGAGCGCCGCATGGAAGCCTATTGCTATTTCGACATGGCGGCGGAAGATCGCATCATCCACCTGATGGGCCGCCCGGAAGAGACGCGCCATCTGATCGTCGCCAATGGCGACGCCGTGTTGTCACCCGCCTGGTCAATCCATATGGGCGCCGGCACCGGCCCCTACGCCTTCGTCTGGGGCATGACCGGAGAAAACCAGGAATATAATGACGTGGCCCCAGTGGCCCTGGCAGAGCTGAAATGAGCCCGATGAGATCCATGATGAACCGCGAACTGAAATCCGGCGACGCCATCCGTTACTGGCAGCTTGGCGCGATTGCCCAAGAGCGTTTCGATGTTCCCGACGCCCCGATGAAGGGCGAGATGGACCCGTTCTTTTTCCTCACCAAGCACAAGAACTTCATTCCGCACGAATATCCCTGCCGGACGATCTTTGCAGAAACTTATCGCGGCAAACGGCCAGACGTGCGCGGGACCTTTGACGCTGCTCGCTGGTGGCTGCCCTTCGGCTCACCAAGGCTTGATCTCTCCGGCTTCTGGTTCCGCCCGACCCGGCTTGCCACTTTTGCCCGTACTTTCATTGCTGCCGAAAAGGCCGGGACTGCCAAGGTCCGCCTCGGCACCTGCGGCGGCGCGGTTCTCTGGCTGAACGGCAACGAGGCCGGCTGGATGGCGCCCTACAGCCGCAATCTTGAGGCAAAGGCGGAATTCGAGCTGACGCTGCAGGAAGGACTGAACGAAGTCACCATCTTCTTCGATGATCTCGCCGAACGCGATGCCCGCTATTTCTTCCAGCTTGACTACCTCGACGGACCAGCCGCCAGCGTCGCTGTGCCGGTGCCGATCGAAGGCAAGGTTGCCGAAACGATCGAGGCGGCGCTCGAAGGCATGCATTTCGACAGGACTGCCTATTTCGAAGGCGATATCACGCTGCTGCTCGCCGAGCCCTTGCCGGCGGATGTCGCGGTCAATGTCACGGTCGAGGGTGACTTCATGTCGACCGAACGTTTCGACTACGACTTCGTTCTCAAGGCCGGCGAAGCGCGGCTGGTCATTGGCCCCTCGGAAAATGCGCCTGCCGATTTCCGCCATTTCCGCATTACGCTGAAGGCCGGCGGTTTCGTCGCATCGCGGTCGCTCGGCATCGAAATCTGCCATACCGGCCGCCAGGGCACCGCGCCTGCAATTCTTGCCGAACGCATTGCCGAGACGCTCAACGAAGTCTCGGAATTTTCCGAACGCGATACCGTGCGTGCTTTCGCGCGGCTGGCAAGCGGCCGCGGTGGCGCGGACACCGACGCGATGATCGAGGAAATCCTGCCGTCGATCGAGGATTGCCACGACTGCGCCGACTTTTCCCTCGTGCCGCTGATCTGGTCGCGGACCGTCTGGGGCAAGGACATCGGCGAAGCAACGCGCGCCCGCATCGACCGCGCCATCCTCGGCTTCCGCTATTGGATGGACGAGCCCGGCAACGACGTGCAGTGGTATTTCTCCGAAAACCACGCGCTGCTTTTCCATACGTCGGCCTATCTCGCCGGTCATCTTCTGTCTGGAGAAACCTTTGCCCGTTCCGGCCGCAAGGGTACCGAACAGAGTGCCGTTGGCGCTGCCCGTGTCCGAGCCTGGCTCGATCATTTCGAGGCCTGGGAAATGGCGGAATTCAATTCCGCCCCCTATTTCCCAATCGATCTCAAGGGCCTGACTGCGCTCGCCGCCCTGTCGCCCGACGCCGATATTGCCGAACGCGCCATGAAGGGCATCGTTCGCCTGTGCGAAGTCATCGCCCGCTCGGCTCACCACGGCATGGTCACTGCCGCGCAAGGCCGTTCTTACGAGCACACGCTCTGCGCCGGCCGCTCGCTTGAGCTTTCGGGCGTTGCCCGCCTGCTCTGGGGCGCCGGTTGGTACGGCCGCCGCGTTCACGCCCTGCCGCAGCTTGCGGTCTGCCTGCGCGATCATGGACTGGTTGTACCGGAAAGTCTGGTTGCCGTTGCCTGCCATCAGGCGGACGAGCATCAGGAGTGGCGGTTCGCGCAGGGCCAGGACCGGTTTGCAGCGCTCTATCACTACAAGAGCCGCGATTTCGCCATGGGCTCAGCCGCCCACTATCGCTGGAACGAATGGGGCTATCAGGAAACCATCCTGCATCTGCGCCTCGGCAAGCGGCCGGAGGCCGCCATCTGGATCAACCATCCCGGCGAAACAATTCAGTTCGGGTACGGCCGGCCGTCCTTTTGGGGTGGTTGCGGCACCCTCCCTCGCGCCCACCAGTATCGGGGGCTGGCCGTACTCGACTTTTCCACTTTCGAAGAGCAGCCGGACTTCACCCACGCCTGGTTCCCGATTGCGGAGTTCGATGAAAGCACCATCCGGGGGCGCCTTGCCATGGCCCGCAGCGGTGGCGGCGCGGTGATCCTGCTGGGCAGCACCGACCTGCGGCCGGTGACGACAGGTCCTTCGGCCAACGCGGAATTGCGCCAATACGGTCAAAAAACCCGCTGGATCGTGCGGGTTTGCGAAACCTCGGACCTTGGAGCTTTGGAAAGCCGGTTTGCATCGCTTTCCGTTGAAGAGAAAGCAGATGGCTCGCTGGTCATCGCAGACCCCGACTACGGCACCGTCACCTTCCGGGAGGATGGTTCAGTGCAGGCGGAAGGCCGTCTGATCGTGTCGAAGGATTTCACGGTCGCCGGCGAGGTCGCCATGCTGGCCGCACACTAACGACAAGCGCCGGCAAGGAGAAGCCGGCGCCCGTTCCAATGCGAGCAAGGAGAAGGCTCGCGCACAGAGGAGGAGAAAGACAATGACCAGGACCAAAACGATGCTTGCGGCATTCGCCGTCGGGCTTTTGACCTCCACGGCAGCACTTGCCGGGGACGTCCGCATCATGTGGTATTCCGATGGCGTCGAAGGCGAAGTCCTGAAGGACCTCGTCGATCGCTTCATGAAGGACAATCCGGATATCAAGGTCACCATCGACAACGTGTCCTATAGCGTCGTGCGCGAACAGCTGCCGGTGCAGCTCGAAGCCGGCGATGGCCCGGATATCGCCCGCGTCACCAACCTGAAGGCGCTGAGCAAGCATTGGCTTGATTTGCGGCCGCTGGTAGCCGACGCCGCCTATTGGGACAAGAATTTCGGCGATCAGGCCGATTGGATGCGTCCCGACGGCACCAACCAGATTTCCGGCTTCATGACGCAGATCACGCTGACCGGTGGCTTTGCCAACAAGACGCTGTTCGACCAGGCCGGCGTTGCCATTCCCGGCAAGGATGCAACATGGGACGACTGGGCGAAAGCCGCAAAGCAGGTCGCCGAAAGCCAGCAGGTGCCGTTCCCGATGGCGCTCGACCGGTCCGGGCATCGCATAACAGCGCCTGACCTTGCCTTTGGCGCCAACTATATCGGCGCAGACGGCAAGCCGGCGCCGCTTGATGACGGCTCCAAGGCGTTCATCTCCAAGTTCATCGGCTGGATCGAAGACGGCACGATGAGCAAGGACGTCTGGGTATCGGCAGCAGGCTCGACGTACCGCGCCGGCGCCGACGACTTCATCAATGGTCAGGTCGCCTTCTACTATTCCGGCTCCTGGCAGGTTCCGAACTTCTCGACCAAGATCGGCTCGAACTTCGATTGGGTCGCAACCGGCAGCCCCTGCGGCTCGGCGAATTGCACCGGCATGCCCGGTGGCGCCGGTCTGGTGGCGATCAAGTACACGAAAAACCCCAAGGACGTCGCCAAGGTCATGGACTACCTGGCAAGCGAGGCGGTCGTGAAGGAGTTTTCCGAGCGCACCCTGTTCCTACCGGCGCACAAGGGCGTGATCGAGAAGGGGCTGGATTTCAAGACGGACGATGCGCAGGCCAAGGCGGCGCTCGGCATCTTCGTGACCGCGTCCACCGGCCTGTCCGACCTCGCCCGGAAACTGCCGGGCTGGGCATGGTCCGATACGATCTACGGCGCTCTTGTCACCCGCGTCAGCCAGGCGGCAGCCGGCGAAATGACGCTGGATGAGGCCTATACCCGCATCGACGCGGATATTGCCGCCAAGGTCAAGGACTCGGCGCTCTGAGAGACCGACACGCGGGCGGCTGAGGGCAATCCCGTCAGCCGCCCGCTTCGTATCTCCGAGAGTAACCGGACAGAACCAGACTGAAGACTAAACGGGCTTCGAGTGGAATGCGCATTGCGCAGCCCGCCGGACGTGAGCAACGTTCCCCCGGCGAGAGGAAAGTGATCAACGATGGCAGATGTATCCCGCCAGACCAGCCAGAGCCAGAGCGGCCAGAGCCTGGGCGACATAGCCATGGTGCCGGTTCGCCTCGCCATGGGCGTTATCGATGCGCCTTTGCGCTGGGTCCAGAAGACCTTTGGCCTTGGCGGCATGGCCGCCTTCTTCCTGCTGCCGAACATGCTGATCTTCGGCATCTTTGTGCTTTTGCCGTTCTTCATCAATTTCGCCTATTCGATGACGGGCGGCACGGCGCTGTTTCTGTCGGACCGCAGCTTCGTCGGCGCCGATCAGTATACCCGGCTGTTCGACTGCTCGAACTATCTGAACCCCAACACCTGCGCCGAAGACACGTTTTGGACGGCCGTCAGCAATACCGGCTGGTTCGTCATTCTTCAGGTCACACTGATGATCGGCGTTTCGCTGGTCACCGCCTTGATCCTCAATCGCGACCTGAGGGCACGCAGCTTCTGGCGCGCGGTGTTCTTCTTCCCGGTGCTGCTTTCGCCCGTCGTCGTCGGCCTCATCTGGAAATGGATCCTGCAGCGGCAGGGTCTCCTGAACTTCGGTCTGTTCGGCTTTGGCTTCGAACCCCATGTCTGGCTGAATGACCGCAACTGGGCGTTTGCCGCAACCATCGGCGTTTCGATCTGGGCGCATATGGGCTTCTACACACTGATCATTCTCGCCGGCCTGCAGGCCATCCCGAGGGATCTCTACGAGGCTGCGGAGATGGATGGCACGCGGGCCATGCGCGTCTTCACGCGCATCACCCTGCCCCTCCTGATGCCCAACCTGCTCGTCGTCATCGTGCTTGTCCTCATCCGTGCCGTGCAGATCTTCGACGAGGTCTACGTGCTGACGGGCGGCGGCCCCGGCACCAGCACGCTCTTTGTCACGCAATATATCTATGAGACCGGCTTTGCAGCGCAGCTGCGCAACCCCGGACTTGCCGCCGCCGCCTCCATCCTGATGGGCCTGGTGCTCGTCGTTCTCACACTCATGCAACTCGGCCTCAGCCGTTCCAGCGAAAAGAAGGGAGCCCGCAAATGAGCCGGGCCATCGAATTCCTGTTTCGCCGCAAGGGCGGCAAAGGCTGGCACTGGACGGATATCGTCACCTGGGTCTGGCTGATCGTCGGCCTGTTCGTCATGTTCGGTCCGGCCGTCTGGCTGACGGCATCCTCCTTCAAGTCGCCTGCCGCACTTGCCGAATTCCCCCCGACCATCCTGCCTTATGTCACCCAGAAGGTGACGGTCGAAGGTTACGACAAGCCGCTCGATCTCTACACCGTGACATTGGAGGACGGCAGCACGGCGACGCTTGCCGAAGTGCGGCGCATCGGCACCGTCAGCCAGATGGTCGATCCCGCCAAGCCGGCGGAGATCGTCAAGGTCAACATCGCCAAACGCACGCCGATCCGGCAGATGTCGTTCGCGACCGAGAACTATACCGAGCCGTTCACCCATTTCGATTTCGTCCGCTACCTCTGGAACTCCGTCTTCGTCACGGTGACCGCGACGCTGATCACGCTGGTGGTCAATTCCATGGCGGCGTTCGCGCTGAGCAAATACGAGTTTCGCGGCCGGACCTTCGCGATGCTTCTGATCCTCGCGACGCTGATGGTGCCGCTGTCGGTCATCATGGTGCCGCTCTATTCGATCGTCTCGGCGCTCGGCCTGTTTAACAATCTCTGGGGCGTCATCCTGCCGACGGTGGCAACACCCACCGGCGTGTTCATCCTGCGCCAATACATGCTGACGATCCCTGACGAACTGCTCGATGCCGCGCGCATGGACAAGGCGTCGGAATGGCAGATCTACTGGCGCATCATCCTGCCGCTGACGGCACCGGCACTCGCCGTGCTCGCCATCTTCTCCGTCGTCTGGCGCTGGAACGACTTCCTCTGGCCGTTGATCGTCCTGTCGCGCAAGGAGCTTTATACCCTGCAGGTGGGCTTGAGCATCTATTCCGGCGAGCTCAACGTGCAATGGCATTTCATCCTGGCGATGACCGTCGTGACCATGATCCCCGTGGTTCTGGTCTTCCTCTTCCTGCAGCGCTTCATCACCGCCGGCATCGCCGGAACCGGCCTGAAATAAAGGTGCATCATGGGACACATCAAACTCACCAATGTAACAAAGTCGTTCGGCGCGATCGACGTGCTCCATGGCATCAACCTGGAGATCGCCAACGGCGAGCTCGTCGTCTTTGTCGGACCATCCGGCTGCGGCAAGTCAACGCTGCTGCGCATGATCGCCGGGCTCGAAAAGCCGACCGGCGGTGAACTCGCCATCGACGGCAAGGTGGTCAATGCCATCCCCGCCGCCGATCGCGGGCTCGCCATGGTCTTCCAGTCCTATGCGCTCTACCCGCATATGAGCGTGCGCCAGAATCTCGCCTTCGGGCTTGAGAATACCAAGATGCCAAAGGCCGAGATTGCCACGCGCATCGCTGAGGCGGCCCGCATGCTGGAGATCGAGCATTATCTCGACCGCCGTCCCGGGCAGCTTTCCGGCGGCCAGCGCCAGCGCGTCGCCATCGGCCGGGCGATTGTGCGCCGTCCCGTCGCCTTCCTGCTCGACGAACCGCTGTCCAACCTTGATGCCGAACTGCGCGGCTCGACCCGCGCCGAACTGGCGGCGCTGCATGCCCGGCTTTCGGCGACGATGATCTACGTGACACACGACCAGGTCGAGGCGATGACGCTTGCCGACCGGATCGTCGTGCTGCGCGCCGGCCGCATCGAGCAGATCGGCACGCCGATGGAACTCTACAATTCTCCGGCAAACCGCTTCGTCGCCGGCTTCATCGGCTCGCCGCACATGAATTTCCTCGAAGGCTCGGTGGAGCCGTCAACCTCCGGCAAGGCCGTCGCCACCTTCGCCGGCGGCAACAGGCTGGAACTTCCAGTGGCCGGAGACAGCATCGCCAACGGCTCGCGCATCACCCTCGGCGTGCGCCCGCAGCATGTCTCGATCGGCACCGGCGCTGACGGTATCTCCGCCAAAATCAAACTGGTCGAAGCGCTTGGCTCCGAAACCATCCTTCACACCGATGTCGCCGGTCAGAAAATTCTGGTGGTTGCGCCCGGACAGCATAATCTAACGCCGGGTGCGGATATACGCCTGTCGCTGTCATCCGCTCCGCTCCATCTGTTCAACGAGAAGGGGTTGCGCCTTGAACACGCTGTTTGATCTCTCCGGCAAGGTCGCGCTGGTCACCGGCGCACGAACGGGCCTCGGCAGGGGTATGGCGCTCGCTCTCGCCCATGCAGGCGCGGATATCGCAGCACTTGGCTCCAGCGAAATGCCCGAAACAGCCGAGGCCGTCGGCAATGCCGGCCGCCGCTTTCATGCCCTCGAAGTCGATCTTTCCCAGAAATTCGATGCGAAGGGCATCGTCAGCTCGATCGTCTCGGAGTTGGGCGGTATCGATATCCTCGTCAACAATGCCGGCATCATCCGCCGCGCCGATCTGCTCGACCATTCGGAAGAGGATTGGGACGATGTTATCGACGTCAATCTGAAGTCGGCCTTCCTCTTGTCGCAGGCCGTCGCCCGGCACATGGTCGAGACGAAACGGACGGGACGCATCATCAACGTCGCGTCGATGCTCTCCTTCCAGGGCGGCATCCGCGTGCCCGCCTATACCGCGTCCAAGCACGGCATCGCCGGCCTGACGAAAGCGATGGCCAGCGAGCTTGCGCCCCAAGGCATCACCGTCAACGCCATCGCCCCGGGCTATATGGAGACGGACAACACCGAGGCATTGCGCAACGATCCCAACCGCAACGCCCAGATTTCAGCCCGCATTCCGATGGCGCGCTGGGGCACGCCGGACGACCTCGCGACATCGGTCCTGTTCCTCGCCTCTCCCGCCTCCGGCTATGTCACCGGCATAACCGTGCCGGTCGATGGCGGCTGGCTGGTCCGGTAGGCGGGAATCACGAATGGCCATCTCCATCGAGCGGCTGAGGTCCCTGCTGCGCGTGACGGAAACGTCGCTGGAACTGGTGACGTCCACCGTCGAGGACCATGGCGACCATGTCATTGAGCGCCTGCGCTTCCGCCTGCCCGGCGGAACGGAAATCCGCGGTTTCCTGACGAGACCGAGCAACAATCCCACGCAGGGACCGGCCATTCTCTACGCCCACGCACATGGCGCCCGCTATGATATCGGTGCCAGCGAACTGATCGAAGGACGCCCCGCCCTCCTCGATGCTCCCGGCCCGGTCTTGGCGCGCGAAGGCTATGTCACGCTGTGCATCGACATGCCGACCTTCGGCGAGCGCGCGGACGTGACCGAAAGCGCCGCCGTCAAGGCGGCGCTGTGGCATGGCAGGACATTGTTCGGCCAGATGCTCGGCGAGCAGGCTGCGGCGCTGACTTGGCTTGCGTCACGCAGCGACATCGATCCCGCCCGCATCGGCATGACCGGGATTTCGATGGGCGCAACACTCACCTATTTCCTGTCAGCGATCGACACCCGCATCAACGCTGCCGCGCATCTCTGCTGCTACGCCGATTTCGCCAGGCTCGTTGAAACCGGCGCACACGACCTGCATGGCCACTATCTCACCATACCCGGTCTTCTCACCGAGACCTCGACCGGAGAGATCGCCGGTCTAATCGCCCCACGTCCCCAGCTTATCTGTGTCGGTCTCGACGATCCCCTGACCCCGCCGCCCGCGATCCGCCGCGCCTTCGTTGAAACCGCCGCCGCCTACGCCGCCGTGGGCGCAACGCGGCACCTGTCTCTTCTGGAAGAAGACGGCATCGGACACCGCGAAACCGAAATGATGCGCCGGCAGGTTCTCGATTTTTTTCGAGGCTACTTATAGCCCGGATCAACTTGCTTCCCGTGCATCATCGCGATTGGCGCGTCTGTCCGGTATGCGACGCGCTTCGAGATTGCGAGACAGGTTTTCGTCCAGCACCCCTGAGGAATCGGTGATCATCGTCGGAGAAAAATGTGGGCGAAATTTCTCGGAAACCTGAAAGGCCGGCGTGTAGAGCGGCCCCAACGGCTGAGTCGTCGTCACATAGGTAAGGCTTGCCTCTCCTGCCGCCTCTCTTTCCAGCCGCCGGCGATGGATGATCGAAGGAACGGCAAGCCGCAGGCTGTTGGCGAGCAAATGCGCCATCTGCCGGCCCGAAAGCGAGCGGCGATAGTTCATGTAGAACCCGAGGCAGTGATACAGGATACGGGATCGGTGACCGTCAAGCCGCGCCAGCTGCCGCGCGAAAACAGCAGCTTCGTCAATGCTGTCGAGCGGCTTCGTCATCAACGTAAAACCATCCATGTCGCGCAGCTTGGCCGATGGCAGGAAACGGTTTTCGGCAAGGCTCTCATGAAACAACGGCGTGCCAAGCAGGGGGATTGCCAGGCTGAGGAAGGCAGGCAAGGGTATCGTCCGCTCGCCGGTGATAAAATCGAGTTCGTCCCGCATCGCCTGAAGCGTTTGCGAGGAAGGATCGAACATCAGGCCGTATTGGAACGCGATGCCCGCCTTGAGGCTGCTCCGGATCGCATCCAGCTGCGGCACGATCAGGTTCTGCTTCTTCTGATATCGCTTCAGCTGGGTTTCGCTCAGCGATTCCACGCCGCTGAAGAGGCCGAGGCAACCCGCCTCGCGGACGGCTTCCATATTACGCGGGTCCTTGAAGAAGTCGCCCGTGACAAGCGCAATCCAGCCCTGGAACAGGCCTTGCCGCCAGAGAGACCGGATGAGATCCAGCTTGGCGAGGAAAGCATCCCTGCTGTTGCCGTAGAAATTGTTGTCGATGAACAGGATGTATTTGTTGGGACGGGCGCCGCGTATCTGAGCTTCGATATAAGCGAGGTCATAGGAATGATAGTGCCTTCTCTCACCGGTCAGCGCGCAGAAACTGCATTTGAAATTGCAGTAACGGCTGGTCTCGACATAATTGACCGGGCCGCCCCAGTTGATGAGGTCGAAGCGCGGCAGCAGCGTGTCGGACACGGCCCAATCCCCGAACACCGCGCGGGCAACATCCTGCATCTGTTCAACGTCGCCGTCGCAGACATAATCAAAGCATTCGGCACTGGAGACCGGCATATTGCGCGCCGCCGGCCCACCGGCAACCACTACGCAGCCGGGAGACTTGGTGCGGGTATAGGCGGTCAGATGCCGCATGCGGTCGAACGCGGCGGTAACCCCCGTCAGCACCAGCATGTCCTGCCCGCAGAATGCCGCCTCGTCGATGAGTGGCCCGCTATGGAACTCGCTGTAGATGCTGACGTCTATTCTTTCCCTGTTGAAGGCTCCGGCGAGGAAGACGTGCCCCATGCCTTGTGGAATGAAGTCGGGCCGTCCGCGCGGATTTCGGGTCTCGTCGAAATGCGCAAGAACAATCAGAACCCGCGGACGCCGAAACAGGTTCATTGCCAGCCTCGCTGCCCCAGGGCCGAGGTGGCCGGCGGCGCGCGGAAATCGATCCCGCCATTTTCGAGGTGCACGACTTCGCTCCAGGGGGCTTTGCTGCCAGCCAGCAGCTGTTCGAATTGGCGCCGGTGCGCGGCGTCACCCGGTCCGGAGGGATGCTGGATGGCAGCAGCAGCCACGGCAGGCATGGCTAGACGTACAGCCTCGTCAAAGGCGCGGCCGGCAGCCCGTTCGGCCCGGCGGGTCTGGCCAAGACGCGTGCGCAGCGTCGCTTCACACAGAAATGTGGCCGGCCGACCGATCGGGTAAACGCGTGCGAACCGCCGAAGCTTCGCAAGAACGGAACCAGCCAGGGAAAGATCTGTGCCTCCCTGCTCGATCGCAACGTCAAACAGGCGAACCAGCGCCGGCAAGGTACGCGTCTTCATCGCCGGATTGAGATCGGCACACCAGCGCAGCGCACGCTCGAACCACGATGCCGCCTCGATCGAGTTGCCTCGCCGATGGGCAGCTTCGGCGAGGTAGGAGGCGCCTTCGACGCAATGCACGAGTTCAAGGCCACCGGCGCGCTCGGCGATGACAAGCCCAAGCTCGTCGAGCATCGGAGGCATCGCGTCCGTTTCTCCAAGCGCTGCATGGCCCCGTATGCCACCGAGCAGACCGCATCCGAGCACCTGTGTGTCGCCTCTCCTGCGGCCTTCCTCACAGATCCGCTTGACGAGTGCTTTCCACGGCTCAACGCCCTTAAAAGCCGGCGTCAGGAGCCAAGGTCCTGAAATCGTCTCAAGACCAACAGCCAACTCGCACCATCGCCGCAAATCGCCCAACGCCGATGCAATCTGCAAGCCCGCTTCGAATTCATTTTTCCCCTCGCTCCAGTGGCCGATGCCTATCTGGTAGAGACCCGCAAGCAGGTGAACGCGGACCCGCGTTCCGGGACGATCTATGCGTTCGGACAGCGCACTCGCGAGCCGGCTATAGTGCGCGGCCTGCTTGCGAAGCGGGATTACGCCGCAGATCGCGCCGAGGCTGGCATAGTTGACAGCCATGACCGGCGAGACCAGGGCATTCCTCTCTGCAAGGTTGGTCGCCCGAAGAGTGGCGTGGACCAGCCTTAGTTTCTCGCTTGTAAAATAGTAGATTCGTGTCAAATCCTCATGGGCTTTTGTGGCAAGCAGAAACGGATCGGATTGCGACTGCGCCACCTCTTTCTTCAAGATCCAGTCCGCATCCCGGTGCGTTACGCGGCGCCATATTTGCTCGAGCGCGTCGAGAACCAGGTGCAGGGCCAGGCTCGCGGAGGAACCCGGAAGCGGAACGCCCGCAAGCCGTAGCCCTTCCTCATAGGCCTGCCTTGCCACCGCCGCCCTGCCAAGATTGAGGCTGGCCTCGCCGAGCAGAAAGCAGGCCGCCGCGCGTCTGGCTGGCGCGATCTCGATTGCCATCTCTTTCGCCGTCCGGAAGAAACGATCGATCATATCCACGACGGCTTCATTGTCGAATTGGCGCAGGCGCAATTCGGCCACCCGGTCGAGGTAGTTGAACGAAAGAGCGACTTCCCCTGCCCGCTCCCAGTGACTGAGGATGAGCGGCAGGTTCTCGGCATTATCCGGCTGTCGGCTTTCTTCCATCGTCCGGGCGATGGCGCGGTGGGCTTCGCGGCGCTGTTCGGCAAGCATGCTGTCATAGATGGCCTTGCGAATGATCGCGTGGCTGAAGACGAAATGGTCCGGACGGTCATCCGCGGGCTTTATCAGGTGAGCGGCCTGGAGCCGGGCAAGACATTCGCCGATGTCCATTTCTGTTAACTTCACCGGCGGCAATGCGCTGAGGTCGCCGGCGGCGAAGGTCGAGCCCATGGCGCTCGCCAGTTTCAAGAGCACCTGCTGGTCCGCAGGCAGTCTGTCGGTTCGGCTGAGAACCGTCACCTTCGCGATGCCGAGCAAAGCGGCTTCGCTCGGGCGGCTGCCGGTGATCGGTGTCGATGCGGAAGCATCACCCGTGAACGCTCCGCGCTCACCGATCATTCGACAAATTTCGCCGATCAGAAACGGGTTTCCTGCCGACTGGGCATAAACCACTTCGTCGAAGCTTCCGGATGGTGGATCGGCGCGCATGAACGCGCGCACGAGTGCGGCCGTGTCTTCGAAATCGAGCGGCATGAGGTCGAGCAACTGCAGCTGGATGTCCGGCAACCCAGCCCATCGTTGAATGTCCGCCCTGGTCTCTGTGCTGCGGGTGGAAACGATGACCGGGACCGGCGCCAGCCCCGAAATCAGGCGTCCCAGCAAGTGGCCAGAAACCTCGTCCAGCCAATGGACATCCTCAAGAACGATGAGGCCAGCCCGCGGTTCGATGCTACCGGTCAAAAGTTCGTAGAGCAGTTTTCGCAGGTTGTGTGATCGCCCGTCGCCCGACATGGCCTGCATCTCGGCCGTCTCGGGCAGCGTGAGATCCATCGCATCATTGAGCAGTGGTGCCAGGCGTGTCAGGTCGGGCCTGCCTTCCAGGAAGCGGTAGACCTGTTCGGTCGCCTCCCGTCCGCGCAGATCGCCCAGCCCGATCAGTTCCCGGATGATACCCCGCCAGGCGAAATAGGGCGCTGCACGCTCGATGTCATCGGCGCCGCCCACGAAAACCCGGATGCCGCGCTCCCGGCAACGGTCGACAAAGGTCCGCAACAAAGCCGATTTCCCGACACCGGGGTCGCCCCGAATGACCAGTACCCCCGCCTGTTCTCTGCCGATCCCCTCCATGTACCGCGACAAAAACTCGAGCTCCGTCGCCCGGCTCACCAGCGCAGGCGGGCCAACGTTGGTAGCGACGCCCGCGGCAGCAAGGGGAACAAACGCCTGAACACCGCCGCGAACACCGGGAACGGACAACGACCACGGCCCAGCAAAGGTGACCTGACCGGCGGTTTCATGTGCGGTGGCGCTGTCGACGAGAATGCGTCCGGCCGCGACGCTCGCCAGACGCGCCGCCGTATTCGCCGCCTCCCCCACCACCGTGTAATCGGCGCGATGCGCGGCACCAAGCGCTCCGCAAAAGCTTTCGCCGGTGGCGATACCCATCGACAGGCTCGAGCCAGGTCCTTCGAGTTCAGCAGAAAGGCGAAGAGCCGCAACGATCGCTCGCCGGGCATTATCGGCATGCTTCTCGCCGGGAAGACCGAAAACAGCGAAGACTTCGAGTCCGCCGGCGTGCAGCAGGGTGTGAAGGACCTCACCGCCGGCCCCGGTGACGGTGGAGATTGAAAGCGCGACAAGATCGTTCAGTCGATCGAGATCGGCATCGAGTTCGCGGCCTGCGATATGCGCGAACATCGCGGTGACCGTCCGCAGATCCGCAAGCCATTCCGAAAGAGGCGATAACAAACGGCTTCGCAACGCTTGCGGCAGATATGTGCCGAGGTTCTTCGACATCACCGCGGCCTTGACCCTGCGGCCATTGCCGGTTGCCGGATAGGGTTCGATCTGTTCGAAACGCGTGGTTCCCTCGCGCCCCGGCTGTCCGGTCGCTCGCCGGTCGACCAGCCTCCACACCTCGCTCGACACAAGGATTTCTCCGGCATCGCTCAATTGTCCACAGTGATCGACCTGCGAAAAACAATCGCCGCTGACGACAAGCCACCGTTGACCGGCGCGCGGCATCAGGTGGAGAAGTGCGATACGGCCTGCGCCGACGGCGGTCCGCAACTGAAGCGTACCTTCCGGATGGGCCGGCCCTTCGATCTGTTCACGAATGCGGGCTGCGCAATCGCAACTGCGCCAGGCCGCCCGCTCGATCTCGTCAGCCGACTGCGCCCGCCAGCCTGCAAGCAAGCTGTCGCCCCCGAAGTTGAAGACCGTGCCACCATGCTCCTCGACATAGTTGACCAGTTGGCTCATGAACCCATTCAAAAGCAGGCTGATGCGCTCGGCGCCCGCTGCGCGATCGCTTTCGGAAAGCTTGGCCGTCAGTTTCGTGGAGCCGGAAATGTCGACCAGAAGCAACGATCCAAGGAATTCTTCCCGCATGGGGGTGGCAATTTCTGTCGCGGCCAGCGAAGACCATTGGACAAGGGCCCCCGGCAGATAACGCTGGATTTCATACTTGCCGGCACCGATAACCACGCAGCATTCCCCCTATATTTTAGAGTAACATGCCTGCGATCCGTCCGAAAGCTGCATCGATTGCGCTGCCATCATCATGGTTACGGCAAGTAAAAACGGGTTTTCTTCAAGTCGGCCGCGGAGTATTGTCGAATGGTTGTGTGCGGAGGGCGCGGCAACAAGAGGGGGCAAACATGACCATCGACTGGACCGGTGTGGCAGAGAATGCCACACGCCGTGATGTATTGCGGCTCGGGGCTTGGAGCACAATGTTGGGCATCTTGGCGGGATGCGACACGCTCCCCAAACCAGGTGCCTGCCAGTTAAGCCACCCTATCATCGATGTTCATTGTCATTTCTTCAATGCCGCCGACGTGCCGATCGAGGGTTTCGTCCGCTATGTGGCGATGAGGGAAGCAAGGCCTGAGTTTTCCGTGGCGAAAGACAGCAAGGAATATCAACGCCGCTTCGATGCCTTCGTCGTTTTCGTGGTCGTTGCACTCAGCGAAGTGGCGCCGAAGCCCAAGGATGAGCTTGCCATCTTGAGAAAACAGGTCGCGCCGCCATCTCCCGCAGACATCAAGAAACGCCAGGATGAACAGTTGAAGAAGGCGCTTCAGATGCTGGTCGACCGGTCACCCAGAGGAGGCTCGGCGAATGAATTTGCCGCTCGCGCGGATGCCGGCGGCCCCGACTACGCAGGACTTCTGGACGAGTTCGCCGGGGGTGCCAACTTGCCGACGAGTTTTCAGCGCAGCGCCGAAGCAACGGCGCCCGTCAGCACCGATGCGCTCCTGGCGTCTGCCAAAAATCAGGATCAGTTCAGCACCTACTTCTCCTTCATCAGGCTTATGCAGGATTACCGTGAAGCGCTTGCCCGCAACTATATCCGGATATTTGCGTCCAAATGCCGGATGTCGCTGATCACTCCCAGCATTCTCGATTTCGAAAAGTCGCTCCCGGGCAAGGTTTCTCGCCAGCGGGACCAGATCGATGTCATGGAGGCCGTCCAGCAGACCATCACGAAGTCGACCGGCATCCGCATGCACAGTTTTGTCGGCTTCGACCCGCGCCGCGAGGCAGAACGGCCTGGCTCGGCGCTGGCAAACGTCAAGTATGCCATCATGGAGCGAGGGTTCATCGGTGTGAAACTCTATCCGCCTATGGGCTTCAAGGCGTGGGGCAACAGCAACCGGAAGATCGATGCGGCGCTAGGGCGCCTCTATGACTGGTGCAGAGATAACGACGTCCCGATCATGGCCCATGCGGAGGACAGTATCGGGGCTGGCTGCGGCTACGGAAATTTTGCGAGCCCGAAATACTGGAAACAGCTATTGGCCACGAACAGATATGACGATCTGCGCATAAACCTCGCGCATTTCGGCGCTTTCGACGAAATAATCCGCCCAGGCCATCCGACGGGGATCATGGAATCTTGCGACAAGGACAAGTTCGGTGGGCCGCCGAGCTGGGAGGACATCATCGGCAAGACGATCGATCACGGGCGCCATCCGAATCTGTTTGCCGACCTTAGCTACCTGAGCGAACTCGTCAGTAGCGACGATACGAAATTGCAGGGAGACATTCGCGGCCTTTTGAGCAAGTGGCTCGGGACATACGACCTGGAAGCTACACAGCTCATGTTTGGCACGGACTGGTCGATGATGTCGCTGGAAAAGAACTACAACAACTACGTCTCGAAGATTACGGAGCAGTTCGCACTCGCGAAAGTTCCCCAGGAGCATCAACAGAACATTCTCTGGAGAAATGCCGCCCGTTATCTCGGTATCGACCGCCCGGGAAAAACCCGCGATCGGCTTTCTTCCTATTGCCGCAACTGCGGGATGGATTCCGACTGGCTTTCCGAATTTGCCTCCGTCTGACGTGTGGGCGAGAAGAAACGGTTTTCCGGCCGCGGCAGGCCGAGGTGTTCACGAAGCGTGTTGCCCTCATAGTCCGTGCGAAACAAGCCACGGCGTTGCAGTTCCGGAACGAGCCGCTCCGTCACGTCGTCGAGCCCTTGCGGGAGATAGGGAAAGACCACGTTGAAACCGTCGGAGCCTTCGCCGGACAGCCATCCCTCCATGTCGCTCGCGACCGTCTGCGCCGTACCCACGAAGGCAAGGCCGGAATAACCGCCGTAACGTTGCGCGAGCTGCCGCACCGTCAGCCTCTCCTCCTCGGCAAGCTTCAAAACCTGCGCGCGGCCTGTCTTGCTGGCATTGGTTTCCGGAATATCCGGCAGCGGGCCATCCGGATCGAAGCCGGCCGCATCATGGCCAAGCGCGATCGACAGCGAGGCGATGCCACTGTCGTAGTGGACCAGGCTGTCGAGTTTGGCGCGCTTGGCGCGGGCCTCCTCGATACTGTCGCCAAGAACTACGAAGGCCGCCGGCAGGATTTTCAAGTGATCGCGACTGCGCCCGGCCGCCGCCATCCGTCGCTTGATATCCGCGTAAAGCGCCTTGCCGGCCGCCAGATCCCGCGGTGAGCAGAAAACCACCTCGGCCGTTTCGGCGGCCAACTGCCGGCCCGGTTCGGACTGACCGGCCTGCACGATGACCGGCCACCCCTGCGGCGGACGGGCGATGTTGAGCGGCCCGCGCACCTTCAGCTCCTCACCCTTGTGATCGAGGACATTCATCTTTGCCGCGTCGAAGAAGATGCCGCTCTCGACATCGCGCAGGAACGCATCGTCGGCAAAGCTGTCCCACAGGCCTGTCACGACATCATAAAATTCCCGGGCATGCTGGTAACGCTCTCCGTGTTCGACATGATCCTCGAGACCAAAGTTCAACGCAGCATCGGGATTGGCGGTGGTGACGATGTTCCAGCCCGCCCGGCCGCCGCTGATGTGATCCAGCGAGGCGAAGCGCCGGGCGACATGATACGGCTCGTCGAAGGTGGTGGAGGCCGTTGCGACAAGCCCGATGCGCTCGGTCACGGCAGCGAGGGCCGAGAGCAGCGTGAAGGGCTCGAACGACGTCACGGTATGGCTTCGCCGCAGCGCTTCGACCGGCATGTTGAGCACCGCCAGATGATCCGCCATGAAGAAGGCGTCGAACTTCGCCCGCTCCAGTCTTTGCGCAAAGCTTTTGAGATGCGCGAAGTTGAAGTTGGCATCCGGATAGGAACCAGGATAGCGCCAGGCGCCGGTATGCAGGCTCACCGGGCGCATGAAGGCTCCCAAGTGTAATTTGCGTGACTGAGCCATGGAATCTCCGCTTCGGGACATGATGAGAGTGTTACGTCAAAAAAGCTTTGCTGCCGTTGTCGATTCGCGTTCGGCTACACCGGATTGTCGTGAAGGGATGGTTCGTGATCACCGCTTTTTCAATGCGGCCAATCCGTTTCGCGGCTTTCCTGTGATGCGTCTTCATAACGATTTCGCCGGAACTGGCCGGCATCCATGCGTTTCAAAAGTTCGAATATGTCATAACCATTCACCCATCGCCCGAAACCGCTCGCAACATTGATATGGCCCGCCGCGCCGATATCAATGAGCTCGCTGCCCGGCGGGACGAGATGTGCCGAAGCGTATCGAAAGGCATGTAGGGATCATTCAGGCTTCCCACAATGATGCCTGGAACGGGAAGACACGGAAGCGGGAACCGGCACCTGGGAACTTCCCATGCCGTCGACTATCGTCATCGACCAGACCGCAACCGTGCAATTTGCCGATGTCAGCCCCGACTGGCTGGTGCGCACCGGGCCAGCTGATATCATCAGCGCCGTTGAAAGCTTTCTGGCGCGCGCAGCCGCCTGACGACCTCATGAGCAGAATTGGATAATACCGTGACCGATCACCATCACGACCACGACGATCACAGCCACGATCATTCGCATGAACAGCGCTGGAAACATGACGGCATCCGCGTCATCAAGGGCGACCAGCTCGATCCCAACACCGCCCAGACGCCGGGCATGTTTCGTCAGGCGGCGATCAACCACGCCCGTGTCGGCGCCCAGAAGATCTGGGCAGGCACCGTGGCAATCGAGCCCAATGCCAAGACGGGCGTTCATCATCATGGCGCGCTGGAAAGCGTGATCTTCGTCATACGTGGCAAGGCGCGCATGCGCTGGGGCGACCGGCTCGAATTCGTCGCCGAAGCCGGCCCCGGCGATTTCATCTTCGTGCCGCCGTATGTTCCGCATCAGGAGATCAATGCGGATCCCGACAACACGCTCGAATGCGTCCTCGTCCGCTCGGACAATGAAGCCGTCGTCGTCAACATCACCGATGTCGATCCGGTGGAAAATCCTGAAGAAGTCTACTGGGTGGACCCGATCCACAAACATCCCGGATAGACGCGGGCGAACCGCCCGAAAGGGGAACCGCCTCGGTCATTCCGCCCCTGCCAACGGGGCGGAGTCCCCGATGAGTGACTGTTTGGCTGCAGCGTTGCTGACGTCAGAATTGCAGAAAGAACGACTAAAAAAGCAAGAAGTCGTCCGCTGCAAGCGATGTCCCGCAGGTCACCGTGGCGAACTTCACTGCCGATGCGCCACCCGCGCCGTCCGAATCGAACAGCAGCGCGCCCGAGGCTTTATCGTAGAGGATGTGGTCGTTTGCATCGATAGCAGCCTTGCCGATCACGAAGGCTTCGGCCGTGAGGGCGCCGGCGGCAAGGCCCACAAAGATGGAGCTGTCCAACCGGAACAGGTCGTCGGCAGAGCGGAAGTCGCAGATCGCGTCGATGTTCGTCCGACCAAGCACGGTGTCGAAGACAAAGGAATCGTGACCTGCACCGCCGGCCAGCGTGTCGCGGTCGGCACCGCTGTTCAGGATATCATCGCCGGCGTCACCCCGAAGGTGGTCGTTGCCCGCGCCGCCAGAAATGTCATCATCGCCCGCGCCGCCACGCAAATGATCATTGCCCGCATCTCCGTTGAGCGCATCGTTGAACCGGCTGCCGGTGATGCGGTCGTTGCCGCCTTTGGCATCGACCAGAACGGCATAATCATAAGACGTGTAGCTGATGACGTCTGCCGCATCGGTCAGCACGATGGATTGAGGTGGTGCAGCAATCGTGATGGTAATGGTTGCAACATTGCTATTGCCCTGACCATCGGTGGCGTAAACCGTGAAGCTGTCGGTCCCGGTAAAGCCGGCCTCGGGAATATAGTCGAAATAGTTGCCGTCCAGAAAGTCCTGGTGGTAGTGCAGGCTGCCGGCATACTCGCCTTGAGGAAACGGGTAATAGCCGCTGTCATATCGCGTCTCCTGCTCCACCGTGCCGTGGTCCGGTCCGTCCGCAACGACAAAGGCCAGCAGATCGAAGTCAGCATCCGCCGCGCTGAACTTGATGTCGTCGAGAGTTTCCCCTGTCGAAAGTGTGAAGGTCAGATCGGTGACGGTGGGAGAATGATTGACGAAGGTATCGGGTTGAAGGACACCATCTTCCAGGATGATCTGATGCTCGCCGTACTGGGTGTTCTCGCCACCGAAATATTCGTTCGCACCCACCCAGGTCACGGTAATGTCGTCGGGACTATCGGCGGTGACGGAAACGATCTCTGTCGAAAGGTAGGCTGCTTGAGCGGACAAGGTGCGGATATAGTTGCCTTCGTTGTCGAAAACATGCGTCTCCACCCTCGAGAAGATTTCGGTCCTGCCATCGTTGGTAAAGGTGGTGACGGTAAAGAAGCCGTCAAAGACATCAACCGAGGCGAGATCGACCCAGCCAAAAAAATAGTCCGGCTGCGCTCCTACCGGACCAAGGACGTCGCCGTCCGTCTCCGTTATCGTGAAAAGGATTGCGTCAGGGCTCTCGTTATTGGTGTCTTCCCATACGGTTAGCTCATTACCATTGCTCAAGATCGGCATCGGCTTCTTCCTTGTTTACGCGAGGAGGCAGGAGGCAGATATCGTTTGCGTGGGTACCACGGGCCGGCAATCGTGAATAGGCGCTGAGGCGCGGCCGCGTGCCGGATGGGCAACAGACTGTTATGCGCAGGCTTGTCCGGATCGTCAGGAAAGTACAATCCCGCGCAAGTTACGACCCTCTGATTTTTAGATTTTATGCGGCGCAATCAAATAGATAGGACATAAGAATATTAAAGCTGCCGTTCAGTAGCTGCGCGCCCGCCTTCTCCGCTATTGCCATGTTTTGATGCACCGCAGCATGGTTTGCACCCCTTTTTGCGAAACCCGATGAGGCGCGAAATCCTTGACCCGTTACCGGACACAAAAGCCCGCGGCATTTCTGCTGCGGGCTATTCTTTGATTGCGGAGGGACTGAAACCAGAGAGACTTGTAACGGTTCGTTCCACGCTATGTACGAATGCGCCTGATCATCGCGATATGCGAAGAAAGGCAAGCCAAGAAAACGAGACCAAGCAGGACGATCCCGAGGGGTGAAGCTGTGATCTGTAGGACAGACCAATCACCACGCAGCACCTGCGGCGCCGAAAGGCCGGAAAGACCGGCCTGCGTATTGACGATGCGGACCATGGCAATCGCCGTCACGATAAGCGCGACATGCGCATGGATGAAACGGGTTCGTGCATATCGTTGCGGACGTATCGCGAGGTAGATGCCGAAAAGTGCGGCAAGCAGCAACATCGTGAAAGCTCCCCAAAACTCGATGCCGGGAACGCCGAGAAGCAGAAAGACGGGTTCGCGCATCACAGGTAGTATCGTCATATAGAGCCACCAGGCCCATGCGCTTGAAGGATAATGCGCGAGCAGAACCATGCTGATGAGAAAAGTCGCCGCCAAAACATAGGCCATGGACGGCCCCAGTCGAATGACGGCTAGAACTGGGTTTCGCATATACCAGGCTTCCTTTCGCCACGGGCGCCAGCGGCACCAATCCAGGCAATATATAAGATGACACTTAACTGGGGCTTACCGTAAGATCACATCGTCCGGATCACCGCCTCACGCTGAGTTTTCGACTCGCGGCGGGTATGCAACCATCTTGGCAAAAATCACAACCTCTCATCAAGAGAGGATCGATACGTCATTGCATCCTGTTGCAACAACAACACGTTATAGGAGTGATATGTGTCTCTTTAATGCGACTCGCCGCATCAATTCTTTCTTTATTAGCTTTTCTTCCGCAGGATTTCAGTGAGCGCCTGCATATGCAACGTTAGGATGCCCAAAAGTTGGGGGGAATGAATGGTAGCGTTTCAGATCAGATGCCTTGCGTTATTGCTCACCGGTGTCATGACGTTGGCCGGATGCCAGTCTTCAAGTGTCGACGATCTGGCAGCTTTTGGCGATAGCGCGCAAACTCTCGAAGATGACTCTGCGGTCGCCTTCTACAAGAACGACGAATTGATCACCACGGGGAAGCTTCAGTTCAAGGAAAAGAACTACGGAAAGTCATATGCGGTCTACAAACGCGCAGTTACGGTCTTTCCTGAGGATCCGGCTGCCTGGCTGGGCTTTGCGGCCTCAGCCGATATGATTGGCCGGTTCGACACCTCCGACCGTGCCTATCTGCAACTCTCGCGGATGATCGGCAATACGCCCGTCTACTACAACAACATCGGATACTCCCATCTCCTGCGCGGCGATCTGCCGAAGGCCAGACGCTACTTCCTGAAAGCCTATGAACTCGACCCCGCGAACGAGACGACTGCCCGAAACATTGAACTGATGAAAAACAGTGTCAATTTCGCGCAGCGATAGAACCGGGTGAAGCTCATCCGGCGGATGTTCGGCAGACATATGGAAAAGGGCAACCCTTAGCTTAGCAGGCCCATGGCAGGCTCTGCTGCCAGGCCACGCAACCTTCCACGAAAATCGTCACCGATTTTCCCGGCGAAGCCGCCGCGTGATTCCTTCGAAATCGACCCGGGGATAAAATCACGCAGCAATTCAAGGTGCTAAAGTGACCTTGGGCGTTTGAAAAAACGCTGCTGTATTGAAAATCCAGAGGTTATTGCACCTTCCGGAGTATCAACTTGCCTTCCGGTGAGACCGATCTTTCATAGCGTGGCAGGTCGGCGACAGAAACACCCCCGGCATCGACGGCGGCCGGGCTGTCGTTGAGGATTTCCTCGCCAGTAGACACGGCGGCCAATGAAGACTGAAGATGCTGCACATCCTTGCCTGGTGCGCTCAAAATCTGCGCCCCGCCGGACGCAAACAGGCCGGAACGCATGCGGCTATCCAGATTCGCCACGTCCTTCTGCAGGCTCTCCACCTGCTGTCGAATGATAGCCACTTCGTCGGCCTTTGCACCCTTGGCGATATTATTTCCCTGCCTGTCGAGCTGTGTCTTCAGGCCGTCGATTGACTGTTTAAGCGTGGCAAGCGTCTCGCGGCTTTCACGGACATCCGCGGCATTCTTGGCCGTATAGAGCAGAATGCCGGCATTCAACGGTAAAAGCATCAACGCCATAGCGATGAGCGGCGCACCTTTCGAACGGGCCGGCTCTTTAGCCGCTTGTTCGCAATGCTGTCTTGGGCCGTCGGATTCGACATCGACATTTGCAATGCTGGTCATCGAGATTCCCCTTTCCCGCGAGCCGGGCCGAGCCCCCTCGTGCATGCCCCGCCAGTATTTCAGAAATTTCTTAATAATGACCTATACCCCTGCCCTGGTCACCCCTCGGCGCCGGCTAGTCCAACGTGAACACCCCATCCCACGCCCGCTCCAGCATCTCCAGCGACGCTACCTTCGGTACCGTATTAAACTCGCAATAAGCCCCGATGAAATCGAGCAGGTACTTGGGATGATAGCAGGACGCCGGCAACTTGCAATTGTACTTGCGACCATAAAACAGGTCCAAATCATCATAGTTCATTTCAATTGCAACGGTGCGTGCATAGGCCTCGAAAATCCGGATATACTCTTCCCGTGAGGGGTTATTCACATAAATCTTGTACTTGAGACGCCGCAGGCCTGCCTCGTCCGACAATTCCCTCGGCGCGATATTGGTCGAGAAGACGACAAGTTCGTCGAATGGGACCTTGAACTTCTTGCCCGTATGCAGCGTGAGGAAATCGTACCCGCGCTCAAGCGGCACGATCCACCGGTTTATGAGTGCCTGTGGCGCGACTTGCTGGCGGCCGAAATCGTCGATGATGAAAACCCCACCTGATGCCTTGAGGTGCATGGGCGCTTCATAGACGGTAGAGCCCTGGCTGAAGGTCAGGTCGAGCAGATCGAGCGTCAGTTCCCCACCGGTCTTGATGACCGGGCGACGACATTCGATCCATCGTTGATCCACCTTCGGGTAGGGTTTTTCCGTCGCCCCGGCAACGGGCTGGTGCACGGCTTCGTCATAAAAGCTGATCACGTGGCCGCCGACTTCGATGGCGTATGGCACCCAGATCGTCTGGCGAAACAGTTTTGACGTTCGTTCGGCAATGCTTGTCTTGCCGTTGCCGGGCGGCCCGTAGAGCAGAATGGAGAGCCCCGAATTCATCGCTGGGCCAAGTTTCTCGATTAGGGATTGCGACAACACCAGCCCTTCGAGGCTCTCGATCAAGTGGGGATACGTTACACGCTCGTCATGGATGGACTGCAACTTGATCTGCCGGCAGAAGGCCTCGAGGGATACCGGCGCCGGCCCGATATATTGGGACTGCCGCAACGCCGCATGGGCATATTCCAGCCCCTTCATCGAAAGCGCGTACCGGATGTCGGATTTGACGTCCTCTCCCGCCAGCCCCCGCGCCTCGAGAAATGCCAGTTTCACCAGTTCCTTGATCAGAAGATTTATCAGCACTTTCGGCAGTTTCATCCGGGTGGCCAGATGCGATGGCGTTACGGTATCCTGTTCGGTTGCGCATTTTGCCGCCAAACGCAGCATGAATGACAATTCAAGCCCGGTCTCCTCCAGGCTTGCCGGTGACACCGGCATGCGCGGATCGAGCGCCAGGGTGAAGTCTTCACGGTGTTGATCCAGTGAGTACTGCATGTGAACCTCGCTGCTTTCATCCACCGGGTTTCAAACCGGCGAGAAGACTGACGACACGGACGACAATGGGCACGAGCACGATGACGAGGCTTACGGGAAACAGGAAGGCTCCCAGCGGCAACAGCATTTTGATCGGCAGGGCGTTGGCCTTTTCCTCGGCCCGCACGATACGGAGATCACGCATTTCCTTGCTGTAGACGCGCAGTGTCTGCGTAACGCTTGTTCCGAGTTCCTCCGATTGACGAAACAGCACGGAAAGCGCCCGGGCCTCATCTATCCGCAATCGTACCGCCAGGTTGGCCAGGGCATCGCGCAAGCGGCGTCCGCCGCGCACTTCCAGCATCATGATCGACAGATGCAGTCCGAAATCCCGCCGCTTGCTGACGAATTCGCGTGCGACACGGTTCGCCGCTGCCTCGACGCTCATGCCGGCATCCAGGCAGACAATCAGCATGTCCATGAAATCAGGAAAGAGACGTCGGTACTCCCGTTCCTTGGCCTCGCCTCGCCGGTCGATATAGATATTGACCAGAATGAAAGTGATCCCAGCGGCGAACATCGCGACGACTAAGGTCGACAGCCGTGCCATCTCGGGAAAGAAGCGGTCGACAGCCCAGAAAGCTGCAACCAGCACAGCGATACATGTAAGGGCACGGATTATTTGGAATGTCGGTACAGCACCTGCGCCGAAATATCCGGCGCGGATCAGGCGGTTTTGAGTGGAATTGGCATTCGTGTCGCGCCGGGTGATTTCGAAATACCGACGGATCAGGCGATTCTCCGCGTCGCCAAGATCGGCGATGGACGCATCGCCAAAGGGGGATTCCTCGCTTCCCGATTTCGTCGCCGTTTCCGACAATCGGACGCCGACTTCGCGTCGCCGGAAAACAAGCTCTGAAGCGGCGGCTGTAAAGATCAGCACCGAAAGAAACACAATGAGGTATATTCCATACTCACCAGACATTGGAGCCTCAGTACTCGAAGTTGACCATCTTATAGAGAATGAGATTCCCGATCGCCATTATGACCAGCAACACCGTCACGATCATCGTTCCGTGGCCACTGTCCCAAACCGGGTCGAAGTAAGTCGGCGAAATTGTCCTGATCATTCCGTAGAGAAGGAATGGATACATCGACATGAATATCCCGGTGATTCGCCCTTCCGAGGAGATCGCCTTGACCTTGGCCTTCAACATGTACCGGTCACGCAGCGTCTTCGAGAGGTTCTGCAGGATTTCAACGAGATTGCCGCCGGTTCCGGCCTGCACGCTCAGCGATATCGCCAGGAGGTTGAGGTCTTCCACGCCCACGCGGTCGGCAAGATTGACGAGCGCATCGTCCAGCGTCACGCCATAGGTCAGTTCGTCCGACAAAAGGCCGAACTCGGTACCAATGGGATCAGGCATTTCCCGGGCGACGAGAGCGATCGCCGCCGGCAGCGGATGCCCAGCCGCAAGGCTTCGGTTGGCAACGTCCAGCGCCTCGGGAAGCTTCACGGTGAACTTGCGCATTCGGCTCGCCCGCGCCCGCCAAATAACCAGGACGGGAATGAGAAGACAAACCATCGCGAAGATCGGAATCCGGATCAAGTTGCTCGGCACCAGATACTGAACGACCAGCCATACCAGCAACGTTCCGGCTATCCCGTAGAGCGCAAATCGCTTCGGATCGAATTTGATGCCCGACTGCGTGTAGTATTGCCTGAGCCGCTGCATCAACGGGCGCGACCGCCAGTCTTCATCGAGACCGCGCTCTTTCAGCATGTCGCGGTAGGTTTTGCGATGATCGCCGCTTCCATCGAGCAGGCTCAGGCGATGGTTCACAGCGCTGTGGCGTGCAGATGTATTGAAGTAGCTGCGCAACAGGAATTCGACGCAAATCAGCGCTGCGATGAATACGGTGCTGTAAAGCAGGAGCAGCGTCATGATCTCACAGGCCCCGTTTGCAAGGGGGTTCCGGGATCGAAGATCGCTGCGGGAACAACGATGCCGATCTCTGCGAACTCTTCAATGAAACGGGGGCGAAGGCCAGTGGCGCGGAATTCCCCGTGGATACGGCCTTCCTCGTCCGTGCGGATTTTCTTGAATTTCATGATCTCCTGCATCTGGACGACTTCGCCTTCCATGCCGGTAATTTCGGAAATCGAGACGACCTTGCGCGTGCCGTCGCTAAGGCGCTGAACCTGGACGATAAGAGTGATCGCAGAGGCGATCTGTGACCGGACGCTGAGCTGGGACATGGGCATGCCGGCCATGCCGACCATCTGTTCGAGCCGACCGACGGCATCGCGCGGCGTGTTGGCGTGAATGGTCGTCATCGATCCCTCGTGACCCGTGTTCATCGCCTGCAACATGTCGAACGCCTCCTCGCCGCGCACTTCGCCGACGATGATGCGATCCGGGCGCATGCGCAGCGCGTTCTTGAGAAGCTCGCGCTGGCGAATCTCGTTGCGGCCGTCAAGCGTCGGCGGCCGGGTTTCCAGTCGCCCGACATGCGGCTGCTGCAGTTGGAGTTCGGCTGCATCCTCGATCGTGATCAAGCGTTCCTTCGCAGAGATCTGCGACGACAGGGCATTGAGCAACGTCGTCTTGCCCGAACCGGTGCCGCCGGAGATGATCATCGACACCTTGCCTTTGACGGCGGCGCTGAGCAGGATGCGCATCGCGTTGGCCATGGCGCCGTACTCGACCAGGCGTTCCAGCGTCAGGGGTGAACGGGTGAATTTGCGGATCGAAACGAGTGGCCCGTCGACCGAGATCGGCCGGATGGCGACGTTGACGCGTGACCCGTCCTTGAGGCGGGCATCGACCAGGGGCGTCGATTCATCGACGCGACGCCCGACCGCCGAGACGATCTTGTTGACCACGCGCAGCAGGTGGTCCTCGTCCTTGAAGCGGACGGCGGTACTCTCGAGCTTGCCGCGGCGCTCGACATAGACGCTGTTGTGGCCGTTGATCAGGATATCGGCGATCGTATCATCCGTCAGCAGCGGCTCGATCGGGCCGAGCCCGAGCATCTCGTCGGTGATATCATGGATCAGATCATTGATTTCCTTGGCATTGAGCGGGAAATTGTTCTGCCGGATATAATCCTTGACCAACGGCCGGATCTCGGTGGCGATCTCCTCATTGTCGAGCGTATCGAGAATGCCGAGATTGATGCGGTCCAGAAGATAGCGATGCAGGTTGACCCGCTCGGCGACCATATCACGGCCGAGCGATGTTTCCTCGCCGGCGGTCATTGACGTCCGTGCAGGCTCAAGTTGCGGCAGGGGCGCTTTCTCGGCTGCATTGGTGGCAAGAGCGGCAAGCTGAGCGTCCCCCTCGCCCTCCGTGTGCTGCCGCTTATAAAAACGTCCGATGAACCCGTTTGTCATCAGCTTCCCCCTTGTTCGGCTATTTCACAATCACTGTGGCTCCGACTTTCACCCGGCTATAGAGATCGATGACGTCGGTGTTGCTCATGCGGAAGCATCCCGAGGACGCAAACCCGCCGACCGTCGACTGATCGTTTGTTCCATGAATGCGATAGAGCGTGTCGGCATTGCCCCGGTAGAGATAGATCCCGCGTGCGCCCAGTGGATTGAACGGTCCAGCCGGCACGAGTTCGGGAAGATCCGGCGCTCGCGCCCTCATCTCGGTCGGCGGCCGCCAGTTGGGCCATTCGGCCTTGTGACCGACCTTGACGACGCCGCTCCAGCGAAAGCCGTCGCGACCGACGCCGATCCTGTAGCGGATCGCACGATTGCCGGAGACGACAAGATCGAGCGTCCGGTCCTTGCTGTCGATGACGATCGTACCGGCCGGATAGTTTTGCCCGGTCGTCACCATGGCGCCCGTTGCAGGGCCAAGGTTTCGCGGCACCAGCCCGCTTGCCAGAGCCTCGGTTGATCCGATTGCAAGCCCCAAGGACACCGCGACCAGAATGCCCAGCAACACGCGGCCCGCGCTCTTGCGGTACTGCGCCTCTTGCCCGTTGCTGCCCCGGCGTGGTGACGTCATCTGACCAGCGCCCCCAGCTTGCCGACGGCGCCGCAGAAGCGTGAACGCGCGTTGACCTCGAATGGCAAGACCCCGCGGTTCACCGCTTCGCTCAGCGTGTCCCAGTCATAGGCAATGATATGGGCGTGAGTGTCCTTGAAAATCTTGTCGGCCTGCTGCCGGCGCACACCAAGGCTGAAGAGCTTGGAGTGGTATTTGTTGATGACAATGAAAATCTGGTCCGAATTGCCACGCAACCGCACCAGGTTGGCGAACAGATCCTTGGCCTGATGAAGGGCCGGGATCGTCATTTCGGTGACGATGCAGATACTGTTGACCGATGCCAGCACATCATCCTTCCACGGGGTGTGGTAATAGGGGACATCGAGAACCGTGTGATCGCTTTCGAAGGCCGCCACATCCAGCATCCGCAAGACCAGTTCCGCGCCCCTGGGCGCCAAAAGAACCGACGGCTGCCTGAACGACAACAGGGAAAAGCCGCCCGGATGGCGTTTGCGCACGAGATCGATAAATTCGAGATCAACACGCGACGGATTGGCGACGACGGGCTTCAAGTCGTAATCATTGACAAGGTTGAGATAGTAGCCGAGCGAGCCGGACGAGAAATCCATGTCGAACAGATCAACGCGCGGCGTGGAATTCTTCGTCGGCTGGGCCAGCACATGCGCGAGCGAGGAAGCAATCACACTGGCACCCGCGCCGCCAACGGCCGAAACGACGGCGTGGACCCGGCTGTCGCTGGCGCCCGCCGTCGGCGCATGCGTCGAGATCATGTCGATCAGCGCGCGACGTTCGAGCGGCTTCTTCAGCCAGTCATTGCCGTTCAGGCGGAACAGCAACCGCAGCATATCGTCGGCCAGATCCTCGGAGATGACCACGAGCGGAATGTTGCGATGGCGGTTGCGGAAAGCAAGAAGTTCCGGCCGGCTCAGCATCTCTCCGTCGTCGACATCCAGCACGATCAGGTTGAACTGCGCCGGATCGAAACGCCCTGCTTCACCGAGCGCCGTCAGCGCCATATGGCGCACGTCGTAGCGCGAAAGCGACCCGAACGTATCGAGCATCAGGCTCGCAGCTGCCGCGTCATCGGAAAGAATAAGAATCTTGGTCGATGCTGCAAAATTCATATGAGCTGTCATCTCGCTTTACCACTCAATATCAAAGGTTTAGCAGGTGGAACATGTTTTGAGATCTTCCGTGGTGATCGTCACCGGATGGGCGGGAATGACGATGTCATCGAGCCCAAGCAAAACGCCAAGAACGGGAAGATCAAATGTAATATTTTGGACTTCCATCCGCATGGTCAGCACCGGCCCATCCGGCCGTCCCCAATAGCCGAGCCCCGAACGCTGATAGGTGACGACCAGATTCTCCGGCTGGATACGCCAGTTGAGATCGCAAATACCCGGTCGCGGATCGCCCGGCGCGCAAGCGCCGTCGCTTCCCTCGACAATCCGGCTTAATGCGGTTGCGTCACAGGCGGTGCCGCTGTCGCCGCCACAGGTCAGCGATATCGTTGAATCGTTCGGCGTGGAATCCCCATTGTTCAGCGGATCGTCGGCCTCGGTTGGGAAGGCGTCGGCGAAGTCGTCGCTATCCACCAGCGGATCGGATACGGCGGCAAGTCGCGCGCCATATTGCAGAGCCTTCACCGTCTGGTTCCACTGCGACATGGCGTAGCCGAACTCGACGAAGGCGGCGAAGACGAGGAGCACCAGCGGGATCGTGATCAGCCCTTCGGCCAGGGCTATGCCGCGATCATCCCGCAAGAAGGAAAGGCGGGCTCGAAGGTCTACCATCCCATATACCTCTCTTCATGCGAGGAATTGAGGGTGATCGCATCGATGCCGAGCCAGGCGAACAGGGGAGACGTTTCGTAGAGATGTGAGGTCGCCACGGTGATAGTGCCGTCGGCATTGACCGGAATGACTGTGATATCGGCAAGATTGGGTCCCCAGCCTTGCACGCGCAGCGCAGCGCCCTCGGCCGGGCTCTGGGTGCCATAGTAAGCGATCAGTTTCGCCGTCGCCGTCGAACAGCTTGAGGTATAGGTCGGCGTGGTCGGCCTGCAGCGCGACAGATAGCGCCCGGCGTCTCTCAAACCCGCGTCGATCTGCATTCGCTCCCAGAAGATATTGCCGAACTCGAGGATACCCGCGGCGAACAAGGTCACGAACGGCACCGCAAGCAGCGCTTCGGCAAGCACAGCACCCTCCTCCCGCGACCAGAAGCCGAAGCAGAGCCGATGGAGAATGAAGTGTCTGAGCGCCATCATCGGACTAGCTCCGCTTCTTCGCGCAGGAATTCATCGAGCGTGCCGCGGCCGCCCTTGCCCGTGATGTCGATGATTTCGAGCGAAAGATAGCGCTCGTTGCCGGCCTTGATCGCCGGTTTGGTCATGAACATGCGCGCGAAGGCAACCGCCTGCGTCTGCTTGTGGCCGTTCAGATGGCCGACTGAAGCCTCGTAACCGCAATTGACGATCGCGGCGAAAATCTCGCGGCGATCGCCGTATTCGGCCGCCGTGTAGTTCGAAAGGGCAGGCCCCGAATAGCACTGGCCGCCACCCGTCGTGGGCGTGCCGATCTCGCCGTTCGGCGAGGCATGGCTGAGGCGCGCCGCGCTGTTGAGCTCGTAACGATAGACATCGTAGGCGGAGGGCCGGCTCGGTGTTCCGGTGGCCGTCGGCGGATAGCTGGAATAGTTACTGAGGATCGCACTGACCGATGGCGCCGAACCGCCCTGCGCGACGGTCCAATAATTTCCGTAATTCCAGTTGTTGCCGGTGCTGATCTTGCCGCCGCCGAGGGCAGTCATGGCTGCGCCGTAACCCAGCGGCACGGCCTTGGTGATATCGCCGACCGTGCTGCCGGACATCACGGGATCGTAGCCCTTGCAGGCATTCTGTCCCGTTGCCTTTTGTGCGGAGCGCACGTTCTGGGCCGGACGGTAGCTGCCATCATTGCGCGCGCTCTTGAACGACCCCTCGTAGATGCCGAAGCGCGTATTCACGCCGGCTTCGACAGGTCCGGCCATGGCGCCCGTCTTGGTATCCAGGCTGTCCTGCGTATAGCAGGCTCCCGGAACGCCGGTGGCCAGGGCCTCCGCCATCACGCTTGCGCCATTGCCGAGAGGCGTCCTCAGGAACCCGAAGTTGCCGGGGCCGGGATTGGACGAAGACGTACTGTGCATTTCGATTTGCCGCCCGTAGAGATTGCCGGCCGCGAAGTTGGTGTGGAGATCCGCCGCCGCCTGTTCGTTGCCAGCTTCGGTGACAATGCCCGCCGGCTCGTATGGATTGCAGATGAAGATTGGTGTGATATCGCAGGCACTGGCGTGATAGACCGCAACGGCGTCGGCGGAAACATTGATCGTATCCCGGGTGAAACCGACCGGCACCGGGAAGATCGTCTGCATCGCCTGCGGCTTGGCAGAAACCCAGGCATAGGATGCCTCATTCGGGTCCGTCGTCACCATCGATCCGGGGATGGCATCGTCATCATCATCCGGGATGGCCTTGAGAAACGTAACGGTGACCGTGCTCGCGGCGTCGTTACCGGCGTCATAGGACACCGTCAGGCTGGAGCCGAGCGACATGCCTTCTCCGCCGCCGCTGAACACAGCGGTATTGGCAAGCTTTTCGATCGCCGCCTCAGCCCGGGTGATGGCGTCGTCGCGCCCGTCGAGTTCGCGGGCACCGGTGAGCGCCATCGCATCGACGGCGTTCTGAAGATCCGTATGGAGATTACCGCTACGCCCGACATCGATGACGAGCAGTGAGAAACCGAGTAGCAGCGGCATGGATATCAGCGTCAACGCGATGACGTAGCCACGATGGTCGTTCCAGAACCGCTTGATAGCCCTGTTCAACATTGGCATGCCCCTCCCCGTCGCGGCGCCTCTTCACCGTGACGTATTGTTTCTAGTGCATTCCTTTCCGCCGCCGCTTCCTAAATTCCGCCCGCCATTGCCTATCTGTCAGTGCCTGCCCTTCAAGGAGTGTACCCCACTCCGTTTGTCGGTGTTGTCATCGCCGGCATCGTTGACGGCGTCGTGACAGTCGGCTCGCCCCGGTGGTTGCGGATGACCTTGTAGATCACCTTGCCGTCACTAGTGATGCGGGTATATTGTGCCACCTGTGGGAAAGGATCCTGGATATGGATGGCCTTGTTGGCCTCCACCGCATTTCCAGCCCCGAACGTGATCGTGTCCCTGTGGTTCAGGTAGTCCGCACAGCCGGAGACCAGGCTTGCGACGGCAAGGACTAGGAGGACGCGCTTATTTCTTGACAACAGCAAGGGTGCCTCCCAAATCGAGATCGAGACGGTGGCCATAGGGGCCCTTCACGCCTTCGCCATTGCGAAAACGGCGCAGCATATCCTTGTCGACTTCCATTATGCCAAGCGCGAAGAGCTCGACGTCATTCGATGAACGCGTCTGGTCGAGCGGGCTGTAGAGATCCTCGCCGGGTGCCGCCGGCCGCACAATATGCGGCGTGACGACGATGACGAGATCGGATTCCTTTTTCGCAAAGCTCGTCGAGCGGAACAGCGCACCGATAACGGGGAGCTTGCCCAGACCCGGCAACTGCTGGATGTCCTTGGAATTGATCGACTGCAGCAAACCCGCCATAGCAAAGCTCTGGCCGTCGCGCAGCGCGACCGTGGTCTTGGCCGCGCGCGAAATGAAGCCAGGATTGCCGTTGACATTGATCGACGTATCGAGCTCGGAGACCTCCGGTTCGATCTTCAGGTTGATCAGTCCGCCGTCGAGCACCACCGGCGTGAAGGTCAGCCGCACGCCGAACGGCCGGTAGTCGGTCTCCGTTGCAATCGTCGTACCGTTGTTGGTCGTCGTCAAGATCGGCACTTCACCGCCGGCATGGAAGCTCGCGGTCTCGCCGCTCATGGCGATTAGGTTCGGCTGTGCCAGCCGGCGCACCAATCCCTTCTGTTCAAGTGCGTTGATGACGATATCGATGTTGCCGCCGGAAATTTCCAGGACCTTGGCGATCAGCTGACCGAAGGGCTGCATGCCCGTTGCAGCGCCTTTGGCGTCTTTTAGAGTCCGAACAAGCTGGTCGTCTTCATTAGTTCCGATACCCTGGCTCGTCGTTGCCTTGCCGATGCCGTTCTTGCCCTGGCCGGACCAGCCAATGCCGAGGTCGCGACCGGTCTGGCGCGAGGCTTCGATTATGCGGACCTCCAGCATGACCTGTTGTGAATCGCTAACGCGAAGCTGGTTGAGCACCGGCAGATCGGAATAGGACTGGGCGATCTCCATTACCCGAGCCAGCTCAACGGCATCGCGCACCATGCCTGTCAGGCGAATGCGGTCGTTGGAATTGATCACCCGGATCTGCGCCGAAGGTGCGGCAGAGCGAATGGCGGAAGCGACTTCAGTGAAATCGCTGGCGACGCGGATATCGATGACGCCGAGCAGCGACTTGTCATCGCCATAGACCGAGATGTTGGTAGCGCCATTCTTCTTGGCGCGGATGAACAGCGACTTGTCGGAGAGCGGCACCACATCGATCAGGTCGGCGCTGCCAATTACGAGGTCGCCAAAGGGCTTGCCGGTCGTGATCGTCAAAGTTTCGTTCGGTGGGATTGTCACCTGCTGCACGGATCCCGCCAGGCTGATGAATTTCTCCTGGGCGTCCGCCCGGCCGGTGAGGCCGGGCCCCAGACAGCTACAGGCAAAGAATAGCGCGGTCATTGCTGCAAGGGTCCTTACCCTTGCCTCCCGCTTGATGTTTCCCCTCAACATTTCCGCTTAAGCCCCCTCATCGTTCGGCCGCCGCGCCTGCGGCATGCCGCATTTCATCTTACTGGATCATCAGGCCGACTCGGTGCTCCTCACGCTTCGTCGTGTTCCAGACGCCTACCGTCGCCCACTTTGGCTCGATCGGCAATACCGGTTCGACCTCGCGTTCGACGATCTGTACTTGTTTTTCACGCAAGGGCGTCTTCATCCGGTTTTCCACCGAGTTCATCCTGCTGGTCAGGTCGTCCCCTACCTTTCGCACCAGGCGCTCGATGATATCGAACCGTCCGTCATCTTTCGCGAGATCATTGCTGAGTTCGGTCGCCATCGGACCTCCGCCAAGATCCGCGACGGTAATCGGCCGGGTCTGCTCAGCAGACGCGGAAGAGATATTGCGCAAGGCAAGCGACAGCGTACCGATACTGGCACCGAGCGTCAGGCGCTGCGCCTCTTCGGTCGTGACTTCGAAAGTCACCGTCTTCACGACCACCGGTTCATCCTTGCGCTCGTCCGCGGTCTGGTCCACCGCCAGCACCTTCACGCCTTGCAGAAGCACGTCGACAGAGGTCTGTTCGCTGTTATTCTTACGGTTTTCGACAACACGCGTCAGGAGCACGTCGACGCGGTCCGAGGGGCGCACGAAGCCCGCAACGCCGAGAACATCGTTGACGCGGATAGAGACAGCCTTCATGCCCTGGTCGAGCGCCGCCGACAATGTCGCCCGTTCGCCAGCGCCGGTGATCTTTGAAGTCAGCAGTGGCTCGCCGGGATCGATCGCCTCCATGGCATAGCGTGGCTCGTTATCGTCGCCAATGACAGCCACGATCGCCTGGAACGAGCCTTCGGGTCTTTCCTCGGAAGGCCACGGAATGGCTTTGAGATTTTCAGGCCGCACCCGATCGCCGAAGCGCATTGCCTTGGCGGCGACGACGAGCGTTTTTTCCTGAGTCTTCGTACCGCCATCGGCCGCAAGCCGCGCCTGCTGGTCGGCGAGATAGGCGCGAGTTGCAAAAACAGCGGCGCCTGCAAATATAATAGAAACAACAAGACTGATGATCGTTGAGAAACGCATCGCCGGTACTCGCAACACTGGACGGAAATACGTCCGTTTCCTAAATACAATTTAGAGGAGAGGAGTTAACAAAACCCCTCTCCTGCTTAAATCACTTTTCGTTAGACGGCCGCATCGTCCAAGGTTAGGAAAAACGCGCCCCAGTTTGTCCATGCCGTCGCCAGATTGCCGCCAGCAGTCGTGACAGCGAGAATAACCCCGCCGACGAGAAGACCAAGGAGAACAAGATATTCGGACAGTGCAACGCCGTCTTCTTCCCGCGCGAAAGCGCGTACTTTATACAAAAGTGCCTTCATCGAGAATTTCCTCCAAAATATTTCAGCGCGCCCGCAATGTCCTCCGGCCCGCCCCCCGTCATTGAGACCACCTCTCCGACTGTTATGATTAATAATCCTTTAATTATTATATCGTCAACTGCTAATGAGTTGCCATTTTTGGCATCTATATTTTATGGTTAACATCGAAACAGGAAAAAATGGGCTTTTCGTCGGGTATATTCTGTACAAACATAATGCTTAGTAGTATTTTTTGAGCTTCACCTACCTCTAAAGACTTAACCTAGACCGGACGTCTTCTTGATCATGCCGAAATCAGATTGCCTCAACAAGGATATGACGGAAACATGACAGAAATAATCAACATTATTACTGCGATTTCGATATTGATTTTCCTCTATGCCGCCTGGAGCGATTTTCGCAGCTGGAAAATACCGAATGCCGCCATTCTTGCCCTGCTCGTCCTTTATTGCCTGCGCGCCGCGGTGAAGTTGCTGGCGACCGGGGATGTCGGCGCAGAACTCTTTTCCTCCGCAGGGCTCGGCGGGGATGTCGGGGCCGGCCTTCTGCTCTTTACCCTCGGCATCGTCCTCTGGGCCTTAGGCCTCTTCGGCGCCGGCGATGCCAAGCTTTTCCTGCCAATCGGTCTTTTCATCGGCTGGCACGGCATGCTGCCCTTCGCCATCTTTCTCCTGATCGGTGGTGTGCTGGCCCTCCTGGCTCTGAGATTGCCGATGCCACTGCAACTGGCGCACCTCTCGGTTGTCATGCGCATCGAGGAAATCCGCGCGACACGCAAGGTTCCCTATGGCGTCATCATGGTCATCGCCGCCCTCTCGACGCTGGTTCTCCGTTACGGCACTCCCTGACCGGTCCGTAACGCGGAAAAACCCCGCATCATTTCTGTCGCGGGGCTGTTTTCATTTTCGGGTCGGCTCCGTGGGCTGAAACCACGGAGAAGCAAGTGTTTAAATGCTTGCCAAACTTACGCTCTGACCGGACTTGGCCGAGCGCGTTGCAGCCTCCGCGACCGCGAGCGCATTGACGCCGTCATCGAGCGTGACCGGCAAGGCTGATCCCGTGTTGACCGCGTCTACGAACGCCGCCCATTCCGCGGAGTAGGCACGCATATACCGCTCCAGGAAAAAGAATTCCGGCTTTGCAGATGAAACACCGTCCTTCGTAGCCTTGGAAACGGTATTCTCAAGGACATTGCCCGCCGACAGGAGCCCCTGCGAGCCGAGCAGTTCCACGCGCTGATCATAGCCGTAGACGGCGCGGCGGCTGTTCTTGATGACCGCGATCCGGCCATCGGCAAAATGCAGCGTCACCACGGCTGTATCGACATCCCCGGCCGCACCGATTTCCGGATCGACGATCGAGCTTCCAACAGCGGTCACCGTCTCCGGCAAACCGCCCATGAGCCAGCAGGCCATGTCGAAATCATGGATCATCATGTCGCGGAACAGGCCACCCGACACCTTGACGTAGGACACCGGCGGCGGGGCTGGATCGAACGATGTGACGGACAGCAATTCGGTCTTGCCGATCTCGCCGCGATCGACAGCCGCCTTGAGCGCCGCGAAATTGGGATCGAAGCGACGGTTGAAACCGATCATGACCGGGCGTCCGTTTTTCGCTGCCGCCCTCTGGCAGGCGCGTGCCCGTTCGAGGCTGAGGTCGACAGGCTTTTCGCAAAGGACGGCCTTGCCGGCGGCAGTTGCCGCTTCGATCAGCTCGGAATGCGTATCCGTGGAGGTCGCGACGAGCACGGCACCGATCGAGGGATCATTGATGATGTCGTCCGTTGCTTTCGCCTCGGCACCGTACTGGCCGGCAAGCTTTCGCGCCGCGTCCATATTGACATCCGAGACGGCAACCAACGTGCTGCCGGGATGCGAGGAGATTGCCTTTGCGTGCACATTGCCGATGCGGCCGGCGCCGAGGAGGCCAACTTTGAGCATTTCAGTTCCTTTCAGTGAGCGGTCGAAGGCCGCTTGTTCTTCAGTCATGTCGGTGGATGTCAGACGCCGATGCTGGCCTCGAAACGCTCGAACTCGGCGTCTGTTATCGGCACGGCATGTTGTGGAGCCGGATAGGCGCCTGTCTCGACGTCCGAGATGAACTCCTTGAAGGCCGCCACCCGTTCCTGCTGCAATCGCGCATATTCAGCCGCGAAGTTGCGATAGGTTTTTGCATGCCTCGGCTTGTGGCCGGTCGTATGGCCGAGCACATCCTCCGCGAAGAGGTATTGTGCATCGGCTCCGGCTCCGGCGCCCATGCCGAGCATGATCATCGGCGTGCTCCTGGAGATCACCTCACCGACGCGATCCGGAACGACTTCCAACTCTGCGCCGAAGCAGCCGATCGCCTCAAGCCGCTTGACGTGATCCCAGACCGCCCTGGCACTTTCCGCGGTCTTGCCGACCGCCTTGAAGCCACCGGTCCAGGTGGCTTGCGAGGGGATCAGGCCGACATGGGCGATCACCGGAACGGCGTTGTCGCAAAGCGCTTTCTGGATATCGAGCGAGGCGGCGCAATAGACACAGTCCGCGCCGATCGCCATGAAGCGGAATGCCGCGCGCAGATAGTCTTCGGCGGTGGCGAGCGTGCCGAAGGGTCCGAACGGCAGACCCACCTGCACAAAGCAGCTTCCGGCAGCTTCGCGCATCTCCGGGCTGAAAAAGCGCCCTTCGATCGACAGCATGTCGATGCCTGCCGCGCTGGCGGCGGCCGCCTCTTCGAGCGTCGTGACATAGAGCATGGAAATCTTCTGGCCGCGCGCCTTCATGGCACGGATGTCAGCGACCGTCGGACGGGTGTGATAGAGGCCCATTGGCTTACCTTTCAAACTGTAAATGCTGCGCGGAAGGCTTCAAGTGCCGTATCCGCGTCGCCGGAGGCGAAGGCTTCCATGCCGACCGGACCGGAATAGCCCATGACCTTCAGTGCCTTCGCAATGCCATGCCAGTTCACCTCGCCGGTTCCGGGTTCGCACCGTCCAGGTACATCGGCGACCTGAATTTCGCCGATCCACGGCAGAGACTTACGGCAGAGCTCGATCAGGTTCCCTTCGCCGATCTGCGCGTGATAGAGGTCGAGATTGAGCCGCAGGCGCGGATGGTTCACGGCTGAAACGAGAGCCAGGGTGTCCTCCGCGCGGCCGAACGGCACGCCCGGATGATCGACCGGCAGATTCAAGTTCTCGAGCGTGAACGTCACGCCCTCCTCTTCCGCAAGGTCGGCAATCCGGCAAAGCGTGTCGCGCGCTTTCAACCACATCGCGCCGGTCACGACTTCAATCGGCTGGACAGGGAGACCACCCTCCCCGAGGCCGGTTCCGTGCAGATTGAGGCGTTGTACGCCAAGGCGCTTGCCGACTTGAGCGGTTTCACGCGCAGTCTTCAAGAGCTCCGCGGCGCCCTCGTCATCGGTCAGCCGGCCGCGCAGATAACCATTCATGATGGTGAAGGTGGCACCCGTGGCCTCCAGCTTTGCCAGATCGTGCTCCGGCCAATTCCAAAGGCCAACGCCGAAGCCTTGGTCTTTCAGCCGGCTGGCCCGCCACTCTATCGGGCGATCGCGCCACAGCATTTCGGCGCAGGCGGCAAGTGCAAAGTGTCCAGTTGTCATGGTTCAGATCTCGATGAATACGCGGTCGTCTTCGACCTTGGCTGCATATGTCTTCAGGTTTATGCAAACGGGCATCCGCATTGCTTCGCCTGTGCGATAATCGAATACACCGCTATGTTTCGGGCATTCGATCGAATGATCCATCACCAGGCCGTCGGCGAGATGAACCTTCTCGTGCGTGCAGAGGCCATCCGTGCAGTAGAAGTCGTCTTCCGGGCTCCGGAAAATGCAGAATGTTCGACCCTGATGGTCGAACCGGATGACCTCTTCCTGTTCCACGTCGTCGGTTCCACAGGCTTCCACCCATTGAGGCATGTCACGAATACTCTCTTGTCTGTTAGCGGTCAGGGATTCTACGGCCCGGACCATTGTGGGAGCCCGGGCCGCTGGGAGGTCCGCGCGTGGAGGTGCGCGGACCGGGAGAACTTAATGGACATCGCTTGCGCGGTGTCTGGCGGCCGCATCAATGCGCGTGCTTCGCCGGCTCCGGATGACCTTCGCCTGCAGCCATATAGCTTTCGATTTCGGCCTCCAGTTCGGCCATCTGCTCGCCGCCCGCCATCAGATCGGTGATCTGGTCGCGGGTCTTTTCGCCCTTGCGGAAATCTGCCGCGATGGCGCCGCGGATCAGCACGGCGAAGTGATCGCCGACGGCCATGGCGTGCATGACCTGGTGGGTGATGAAAATCACCGCGAGGCCGCGCCGCTTGGCCTCGTTGACGATGCGCAAGACGTGCGAGGCCTGTTTAACCCCCAGCGCTGCGGTGGGCTCGTCCAGGATCAGTACACGGGCGCCGAAATGGACCGCGCGCGCGATGGCCAGGGCCTGCCGCTCGCCGCCCGACAGACCGCCGACCAGCCGGTCGCCGTCGTCAATGCGGGTGATACCGAATGACTGTACCGCTTTGACGGCAGTATCGTTGGCCAGCTTGCGGTCGTAGACCTTGAACGGCCCGACCCACTTCGTCGGCTCTCGTCCGACAAAGAACGACCGCCCGACCGACATCAGCGGAAAGGTCCCGCCGAACTGGTGGACCGTTGCGATGCCATGGTCTGCGGCCTCGCGCGGATTGGCGAAGGACACCGGCTTGCCGTCCATCGCCATCACGCCCGAGGTGGGTTTGTGCACCCCTGAGAGCAGCCGGATCACCGTGGACTTGCCAGCACCGTTGTCGCCCAGCAGACAGAGCACTTCCCCGGCCCGCACTTCGAGGTTGATGTCGTGCAAGACGTCAATCGGGCCAAAGCTTTTGTTGATGTTCTTCAGCGAAAGGATTGCCTGTGACATTATTTGGCCCCCGTCTTCTTAGGCGAATAGGACAGCGCCATCTTGCGGAACGTGTTGTTCATCAAAACAGCCACGAGCAACAGGATGCCGATGATCAGCGACGACCAATTGCGGTCGAAATCGGTGTAGTAGATGCCCTGGTTGACGATGGCGAAGGTGATGGTGCCGAAGAAGATCCCGACAATCGACCCGAAACCACCTGTCAGCAGGACGCCGCCGACCACGACCGAGATGATGGCGTTGAAGATAAAGCTTTGCCCGCCTGCGACCTGCGCCGAGTTATAAAGGATCGCCTGACACATGCCGACAAAGGCAGCCGAGGTCGAGGACAGCACAAACAGCAGGATCGTCATCCGCTCGGTTGGGATACCGGCGTTACGCGCTGAAACCTTGTCGCCGCCCATCGCGAAGATCCAGTTTCCGAAACGCGAGAAGTGAACGAAGAAAATATAGGTCGCTGTAATTGCAAGCCACCACAGCACCATCACCTGAACCTGCCCGTGGAAGAATAAATCGCCGAAGATTGTCTTGGCCGCGCCCTCGGTGGTCAGCGCAACACTGGTGGATTTGGTGATCAGAACGGTCAGGCCAAGGACGACGCCCTGCACGGCAAAAAGCGTGCCCAAGGTGACGATCAACGACGGCACAGCGGTGCGGATTACCATATAGCCGTTGATCAAGCCGATCAGCACGCCGAAAGACAGGGCGGCCGCAATGCCGAACCAGATCGGCAGACCGTAGTGGCCAGAGATCACAGCCACCGTCATCGCGCCAAAGGGCACCATCGCGCCAACCGAAATGTCCAGCTCTCCGGCGATCATCAACAGGCCGACAGGAATTGCGATGACACCAAGGTTTGACGCCACGTTCATCCAACTGGCCATGCCTGCAGGTTGCAGAAAGGTCAGGCCGCCAAAGATTCCGAAAAAGATCATTACGGCTAGCAGGCCAAGAAAGGCGCCGGCCTCGGGGCGGCGCAGCATGGCGCCTGGTGAAAAGCTACTTTGCATGGGATCCCTCTCCCCGGGTTTCAGGTGTTTGATCAGCCAGAGCCGATCCCGGTCGTTTGGGGCTCGGCCCGCAGAACCTGTCTGCGGGCCAATCCGTGCTTAAGGCGCGATCAGCGAGCGCCTTTTTCAACACCGGCCAAAGTCGCCTCGATGTTGGCCGCGTCGACGATGCCCGGGCCGGTCAGGACCGGGTAGGTCGGCAGAGAAGTGCCAAAGTCGATGGCCGAGGCCAGCAGGCTGACCGCCAGATAGCTTTGCAGATAGGGTTGCTGGTCAATCGCGAAGGTCTGGGCGCCACCCTTGATGCGTGCCAGACCTGCTGCGTTCATGTCGAACGACCCCAGAGACACCGTGGCAATGCCCGACTGCTGGATACCGGTAGCCGCGGCATCCGCGTCGCCGGCGGAGATCGTGATGACGCCGTCGATCGTGGTGTCCTTCAACAGTGTGGCCTTGATGGCTTCGGCCACAGCGGTCGGGTCGCCAAAGCTGGTCGTGGGCAGAGGCAGTTGCTCGGCAGCGCCGCCACCGGCAACCATGCCGTCGGTCACGCCTTTGCAGCGCGCTTCGGTGTTGTTGGCGCCCGGCAGAGTGTTCACGCACAGGACATGCTTCTTGCCATGGCTGGCGAAATAGGCGCCGCCAGCCTGACCAGCAACATATTCGTCAGAGCCGACATAGTTGATCGCACCCAATTCGCGGGCTTTGTCAGCGCCGCCGGCGTTCATCAGGATCACCGTGATGCCGGCCGCAACCGCGTCCTTGATTGCCGGATCTTCGGCTTCTGGCACCCAATTCGGGATGACCAGACCGTCGACCTTCTGGCTGATCGCGGTGCGGATCAATTGCACCACGTCCGGCGCGAAGTTGTCGTAGTTCTGCAGGCGCAGATAGTTGACCGAACCGCCATTGGCAACAACGGCCGGAGTGGCGTCATCGATGCCCTTCTTGATCAGGTTCCAGAAGGCATCATCGTTCGAGCCGCCCACGACGGCAATTGTCGCCGCATTTATCGGCGATGCGGCCGATGCCATCAGTGTCACAACGGCCGCGGCCTTCATCAGGTTCTTCACGAGTCTCACGTCAGTCTCCTCCCAGTTTTCGCCATTTGGCGGGTTTGAAACGTTGATTTCAGATGCAGACGACCGATTGCCGGATCGTCTTAACGGTCTGGCACCGCCTCCTCGCGGAACCCGATCCGATCTCGAATGTCAGGTGGCGGTGCCGTTCGCCTTGGCATTGAGCCGCGCCTTCTTTTCCTGGAACCGCGCCTGCATCTGGGCGTCACCTTCCTTGGTGCCGTCGTGCCAGGTGCCGAACCACTTATCGAGCGGGATCAGCCCGTCGCCGCCGTAGTTCACCTCGAAGTATTTGTGGTGCAGGTAATGCGCATAGGCGTGGCTATCGACGGCGGTTTCCTCGGTGACCTCGAGCTTTTCGAAACCGATATGGCCGTTGACCGCACCAAATCCCGCGATGTGCAACTGGAAGAGCGCTACGATCGGATTAGAGGGGATGACGAGGTGCCACAGGGCGACGGCGTGATAGAGAAAGCCCTCGACCGGATGCATGGACAGCGATGACCACGGCGACGGATTGACCGAATTGTGGTGCACGGAATGGATCCACTTGTAGAGCAGCGGTGTGTGGATCAGCCGGTGGATCAGGAAGAAATGCACCTCGTGAATGACCGGCGCGATGAAAACGAGCAGGGCCAGGTAATAGGGATGCTCGTCCCAATTAACCCAGGAAGCGGAACCGTTGGCGAAGCACCAGAGCATCAGCACCTCGACGACGGTCCACAGCGGGATCGAGATGAAGAAGCTCCGCATGAAATTATCGATGTTCTGGCTCTTGAACCAGAAGACGTCGGACGGCTGCTCGGATGGAAACTTGGCGTTGTATTTGAAGCGATTTCCCTGAACGCGCTTTACATAGTAGAAAAGCTCGATCGAGCCATACATGACGAAGATCGCCGCCGCGTTGACAGCATAAAGATAGAGCGGCCAGCCCCAGCTCAGCGTCTTCATCGTTTCGATATCTGGGACGACCAGATACCAATAGGCGAGCGCAGTCGCCATATGGAAGGCATTCCACGGAAAAAGATATTCCGGCAGCCAATGCAGCACTTTCAGGAATTTCGGCGGCCAGGCCCAGAAGGGAGCGACCTCGATGCGGCCATTGGGCACCCAGTCGCCGCGTTTGTTTCGTGTGCCAAACTTCAGATCGTCCATGTTCAATCCTCACGCGAGCGATGTGCATTGCCCGACAGCAGCTTTGATATTTCAGGGAGGCATGCGGCAGGCAGACGGAGGGGTTCGGCGCCCAGCCGGGGCCGCTTGGCCGTCTCCACTGATGTTGCTGCTTCCTCCCCGAACGGTGGGGCTTTCCCGAAGCCGTTCGTCTGGACAAACTAAATGACTTGACGCCGATCAATGCAAGTGATTGTTGATACGGATAGATACAAATGTATCATCTATATCAATAGCACATCGAATTGATACGAAATGATACGAGGAGCTGCGATGACACGCCCGACGATACGAGATCTAGCGAATGCTGCCGGCGTATCCATAGCCACGGCAAACCGGGTAATCGGCGGCAGTGGAAGCGTCAAACAGTCAACCATGCAGCGCGTGAAGGATGCTGCACAGGAAATCGGCTTCTACGGCCTGGGCACGATCGACAGCCGGGTCGCCGCTGCACGGGCAAAATATCGTTTCGGCTTCCTGTTGCATCAGCCGTCCCGGCAATTTTATCTCAACCTCGCCCAGGCGCTGAGATTGACATCCGAACGAATGACCGACTGCGTGATCGACCTGCGCATCGAGTTTCTTGACGATTTGTCACCGCAGAATACCGCCGAGAAGATGCTTGCGCTGGCCGAGACCTGCGATGCCGTCGGCGTTGTTGCAGCTGTCCATCCTATCGTGCTTGGGGCAGTCGAGACGCTGCAACGTCAGGGGAAGCCCGTCTTTGCGCTGATTTCGCAGATCGCGCCGACCAGCCAGGTTCACTTCATCGGCCTCGACAACTGGAAAGTCGGTCGCACGGCGGCCTGGATGTTCGAACACGTCTGCGATCAACCGGGCAAACTTGGAATTCTGGTTGGCAATCCACGATATCAATGCCAGGAAATGAACGAGAGCGGGTTTCGCTCCTATTTCCGGGAATACGCTTCCGATTTCACCATCCTCGAACCGCGCTCGACCTTCGAATCGAAGGCCGTCGCGGAAGAAATGACCGAAAACCTGCTGAAAGAGCACCCAGACCTCAAAGGCTTGTATGTGGCCGGCGGAGGCATTTCCGGAGCCCTAGCCGCATTGCGGGCAACCGGCAAGGCCGGAAAAGTCACGCTGGTCGGCTACGAGCTGATGGATGTCACAAAGCAGGCTCTTCTCGACGGGACAATGACATTTGCCATCTCTCATCCCCTCAACCGCGTCGCCGAGGAAACCCTGACAGGCATGGTTCGGTCGGTGAAGGCGAAAGGCGGCGGCGGCAATTTTACCAGTGTCCTCCCCTTCGAGATCTACACACGCGAGAACATCTGAAGCCACGCGTTAATCTGATATATTTCAGATCAATTACGATACTTTTGATATTTTTTGATACTTTATATCATTGATATATTGGCCCCTCGCAGGACATCGCATATGGTCCACGCACGCTTGGGAGACAACATCCATGACACAACAGATCGTTATCATCGGCGCCGGCGAATGTGGCGGCCGCGCTGCGCTGTCCTTACGTGACAGAGGGTTTGTAGGTTCGATAACGCTTGTCGGCAGCGAGCCGCTGGCCCCATACGAGCGGCCGCCGTTGTCGAAAGACGCGATCCTTCTTTCAGCTGAGCCAAAATTCATTGCGCAAGCAGACCGTTTCGCGTCGCTTGCCATAGATCTACGGCTCGGCGTGTCTGCAACCGACCTCAACCGCAGCGGCCGCTGCGTCTCTCTTTCTGATGGAACATCTGTTCCCTATGACAAGCTGCTTCTCGCCACCGGCGCCCGTCCGCGCGCGCTTCCCGCCATGACGTCCCTGAATGGCCGTGTCCGCACACTTCGCAGCCATGCCGACGCCATGGAGATACGCTCCTTTCTTGGACCGGGGCAAAGAGTGGCGATCATCGGCGGCGGGTTCATCGGCCTGGAACTGGCGGCGAGCGCCCGAAAACTCGGCACCTCGGTGACGTTGATCGAGGGCCTGCCCCGTATCCTGTCGCGTGGCGTTCCCGCGGAAATCGCTGAGGCCGTCGCCTCTCGCCACCAGGCCGAAGGTGTAGAAATTCTCTGCAATGCTCGCATCGACAAGATCGAACAGTCTGCCGACGTCGCGGAGGTTTTGCTGGAAGATGGCTCCCTGATCCAGGCAGATCTTGTGATTGTCGGCATCGGGTCGATCCCGAACACGGAGCTTGCCGCCGAGGCAGGATTGGCAATCGACAATGGTATTGCCGTCGATAACCATCTGCGGACAAGCGACCCGGACATCTATGCCGCCGGTGACTGCTGTTCCTTCCCGGCCACGCACTATGGCGAACGGCGTGTCCGGCTCGAGTCCTGGCGCAGCGCCCAGGAACAAGCACTTCTCGCCGCTGCCAACATGATGGGCGCGCAGGAAACCAGCACCGCCGTGCCGTGGTTCTGGTCGGATCAATACGACCTTACCTTGCAGGTCGCGGGGCTTGCCGAAGGGACCGCGGCCACGGTTCGACGCGACCTCTCTGCCGAGGCGTTCATTCTCTTCCATCTGGCCGAGGACGGCCGTCTGCTTGCGGCGAGCGGCATCGGACCGGGCAACGCGATCGCTCGTGACATCCGGCTCGCCGAGATGCTCATTGCGTCCGCGAAGACCATCGACCCTGCTGCGCTGGCAGCACCTGCCACCAAGTTGAAGGCGCTACTTGCAGCCTGAAATTCGCCTCCCAAGCGACGTGATGGCGTGGTTCGAAAGGCCACGCCTTCATTTTTGTCATCATCACCATAAAAGAGCATTTCCATGAAGAGCTATGTGCTGACTGTTTCGTGCAAATCCACCCGCGGTATCGTGGCGGCGATCACCGGTTATCTCGCCGACGAGGGCTGCTACATCACCGACAGTTCGCAATTCGACGATCTGGAGACCGGCCTGTTCTTCATGCGGCTGACCTTCATCAGCCAGGAAGGTGCCTCGCTCGACAAGCTGACGGCCGGTTTCGAGGCGGTGAAGACCCGCTTCGGCATGGTCGCCGATATCCTCGACTCGGAGCACCGGATGAAGGTGCTCCTGATGGTGTCGCGCTTCGGCCACTGCCTCAACGACCTGCTCTACCGCTGGAAGATCGGTGCGCTGCCGATCGAGATCGTCGGCGTTGTCTCCAACCATTTCGATTACCAGAAGGTCGTCGTCAACCACGACATTCCGTTCCACCATATTCCGGTGACCAAGGCCAACAAGGCGCAGGCCGAGGCCCGCATCATGGACGTGGTCGAACAGACCGGCACGGAACTGATCGTGCTGGCCCGCTACATGCAAATTCTCTCGGATTCGATGTGCCAGAAGATGTCCGGCAGGATCATCAACATCCACCACTCGTTCCTGCCGTCGTTCAAGGGTGCCAACCCTTACAAGCAGGCCTATGAGCGCGGCGTCAAACTGATCGGCGCGACGGCGCACTATGTCACCGCCGATCTCGACGAAGGTCCGATCATCGAGCAGGACATCGCCCGCATCACCCACGCGCAGTCGGCCGAGGATTATGTCTCGATCGGCCGCGATGTCGAAAGCCAGGTTCTGGCCCGCGCCGTCCACGCGCATATCCACAACCGCACCTTCATCAACGGCAACCGCACCGTCGTCTTCCCGGCAAGCCCGGGAAGCTATGCCTCGGAGCGAATGGGCTGAGTCCCAGGCCATCCACTTTGATGGGTCGCCGCCGGTTTTCAGAGAGAACACGTGGCGACGGAGGACGTGTATTTTGGCGGCCGCCTTGTGAAGGGGGAAGGCATGAGCGATGAGTGTCCGACGCTTATGTGGATGGAACGCGGTCTTCGGCTGTGGTGTATCGCATAAACGCCGAAAGCCCCGCGACATTTCTGTCGGCGGGGCTTTTTGATCTGGTTGCGGGAGCCTGATGACACAGAGACTTGTATACTCAGTCTCTCCAACGAAGGCGAAGGAGGCGGTTCGCTTTGCCGTCACAATCTCCCTCGCCCTATGCCACCGCCTGAGCCCCGGTAATTTCAACAAGCGAGCCGCATATGAACGCGGCCTCGTCCGAGGCGAGGAATGCCACCAGTGCGGCGACCTCCTCCGGCTTTCCGATGCGTCCGAAAGGCACCAGCTTATCAAGGTCAGCGATGGTCCGCCCGGAGCGGTTCACGCCGGCTTCGAGCATCGGGGTGTGTATCTCGCCGGGGCATACCGCGTTCACGCGGATTTTATCCGGCGCATAATCCCGCGCCAGATTTTGAGTAAAAGCGGCGACCGCAGCCTTGGTCACATTGTAGGCGATGTGGTTCGGCGCGGGATAGAGGCCCCACTGCGATGCAGTGTTGACGATTGCGCCACCGCCTGCCGAAATCATATGGGGTATCGTCGCCCGGCACAGATAGAACATCGAATCCAGATTAACGGCGAAGCTCGTATGCCAATCCTCCTCACTCAGGGAAAGCAGATTTCCCCGACGGTTGATGCCGGCGTTGTTAACGAGGACGTCGATCCGGCCGTGCTCGCGAATGACCTGGTCGACAAGGCTGGCGCATGCCCGACCGTCGGAGATATCCGCGGATATCGAAAACGCGCTTCGTCCCGCATCGCATATGGCCTTGGCCACCGTTCCGGCAGCCTCGGCGTTCATGTCGGTGACGATGACAATCGCGCCTTCTTCGGCCAATCGCCGGCAGATCGCCGATCCGATGCCGCCGCCACCGCCGGTCACGACGGCAACCTTGTCGTTGAATCGTGTCATTGTTTTTCCTCCAATCATCTGATGTAGCTGCCGCCATTCACATCGAGCGTGGCACCGTTGAGCGAACGCTGGGAAGGACGCAGCGCGAAGGCGACCACTTCTGCAATTTCCGACGGTTGGGCCATTTCGCCGATGGGGATATCCACCACGGCCGCCTGCTTCCCGAATTCGGCGATGTACTGTTCGGCCATCTCTGTCTGCACCCAGCCGGGCGCGATCGCCACGGCAACCACGCCTTCTGCGCCAAAGCTTCTTGCAATGGACTTGGTGAGATTGAGGAGCGCTGCCTTGGTTGCACCATAGGGCATGAAATTCGCGGCATATCCGCGTTGCCCTGCCCGGCTCGCCATGTTGATAATCCGGCCACCGCCATGTGCGCGAAAATGCACGATGGCCTCGCGGCAAAGGTCGGTGGCAGCAAAGAAATTCACCTGAAATTCGCGCTGCCAGGCGGATCGCCATATCTCCGGTTCGGCGTCGATCGAGACTTCCGTCCGGATGCCGGCATTGTTCACCAACCCATCGATACGGCCTGCAATCGCGATCGCCTGTTTCCAGAGCAGCGCCGGTCCTTGCCCATCTGAAAGATCGGCCTGAACAATGGCGCCATTGCCGCCGATACGTGACAGCAATGCTTCCGCCGATTGTCTGTCGCGGCTGTAGTGGATGATCGGGCGCGCACCTTCCTGCGCCAGTCTCTCGACGATGGCCGCCCCTATTCCTCCCGTGCCACCAGTGACCAAGATGGTTTGTCCGCCCAGAGGTTTTGTAAAATCCGTCATTTCTGCTCTCCAAGTCAGTCAAGCATGTGAACTTGAGGTCCCCAGGTATCGGACAGCGCGAACCCCGTTGCGAAAGGATCATCATCGGCGACCCGCAGCGTTTCGCGACCGTAGATCCAGCCCCGGCCCGTAATCCGTGGAAGCACCGCCCGGTATCCTCCGACCGTGGTTTCACCGATCGCTTCGGATATGAATTCACCGCCGATGATCGAACGTGAAATTCGCCGATCTCCAACCCTGACCTCGCCGCGCGCGTGAAGAACGGCCAGATTGGCGGAACTGCCAGTTCCGCAAGGGGAGCGATCGACCCGGCCCGGCTTCAGTGTCGTGCAGGTCCGGATCACGCCGTCCGGATCGCGCCCGCGAAACATCACATAGGCGATCTCGTCGACGCCATCGATTTCCGGATGCCTCACCGTGACGTTCTCGCCGATCAGCGCCTTCAGTTCGATGCCGGCTTCGGCAATTTCCCGAGCGTAGGCGGCAGTGATTTCGAGCTGCACCTGATCGACGTCAACGACGGCGTAGTAGACGCCGCCGAAAGCGATGTCAGCGCGAATTCGTCCCCAGCGTGGTGTCTCGATGGCAACGTCTAGCATCTCCACAAAAGAAGGGACGTTGTCGAGGCTGACGGAAAGGCATTGGCCGTTCGCGCAGTGCGCCCTCGCGACGATCAGGCCCGCTGGCGTGTCCAACCGCACCATAGTTTCAGGTTCGGTCATCGGAACTCGCCCGCTCTCCAGCAGTGCCGTGACGACACAGATGCAGTTGCTGCCGGACATCGGATGCGCACGGTCCGCCTGCAGGACGATGAAGCCGGCATCCGCATCCGGGCGTGTCGCTGGAACCAGAAGATTGACAGACATCGCCACGCCGGCACGGGGCTCGAAAGTGACAAAGCGACGGAGACTGTCATCCACCGTATTGATGTGGTTCATCTTGTCGAGCATGGTCAGGCTGGGAATTTCCGGGGCGCCACCGATGATGACTTTGCCTATTTCCCCCTGGCAATGCACGAGAAGGAGATCAAGAACGCGGTCCCATTCCATCAGGCATGCACCGCGGATTTGATGTACCAGCCCCACGGGTCCCCGCTCACATATTTGGTGATCTGCTTGGTCTCCAGGTAGTTGTCGAGGCCCCAGCGGCCAAGTTCGCGACCGATGCCGGATTCCTTGTAGCCGCCCCAGGGCGCTTCGGTGAACGTCGGCTGCGAGCAGTTGATCCAGACGATTCCGGCCCGGAAGGCAGCAGCGACGCGCTCAGCGCGGGCATCGTCTTTCGACATCACCGCCGCGGCCAGTCCGAAACGGGAATCGTTCGCAAGCGCGATCGCTTCCCCTTCGGTGGAGAAAGGCCGGATGCACACCACCGGGCCGAAAATCTCCTCACGCCAAGCGTCACTGTCGAGCGGCACGTCCGTGAGGATCGTGGGTTCGAGATAAAAACCCTTGTCGAAACCTTTCGGCCGACGTCCGCCAGCCGCGATGGTCGCGCCCGCAGCCCTTGCAGCGTCAATCGCGGCGACGACCTGACCATGCTGGCGCTTGGAGACGAGTGGCCCCAACAGGACACCGTCATCCAGTCCATTGCCGATGGTGATGCGCTGCGTCTCTTCGATCAGGCGCGCAAGGAGACGATCGTAAATCCCCTGCTGAACAAGGACGCGCGACGTCGCGGAGCAAACCTGCCCCTGGTTCCAGAAGATGCCGAACATGATCCATTCGACGGCCTGCTCGACATCGGCGTCATCGAAAACCACGAAAGGGGACTTACCGCCAAGCTCGAGGCTGATCCGCTTGATGTCTCGGGAGGCTGCGGCCATGATCTTGGAACCGACCGGGCCTGACCCGGTAAAGGCCAGCTTGTCGACACCCTTGTGGTCGATGATTGCCTGCCCCGCGACGGAGCCGGGGCCTGTGACGATGTTGAGCACGCCGGGCGGCAGCTTTGCCTCATCCGCGATCGCGCCGAGTTCCAGAGCCGTCAGCGACGTCAACTCCGCTGGTTTGAGCACAATGGTGCAGCCTGCGGCAAGCGCCGGAGCGACCTTCCAGGCAGCCATCAGGAGCGGATAGTTCCAGGGAATGATGGCTCCCGCGACGCCGATCGGTTCTTTGACCGCTTTCGAGGTGAATCGAGAATCCGACAATGCGATCGGCTCTTCCGGATTGTTGTCGAGTTTCTCCGCGAGGTCTGCATAGAAGTCGAAGCAGCCGGCTGCGTCCGCAACATCCCAATCGGCTTCCGGAAGGGGCTTGCCGTTGTCGAGCACTTCGAGACGCGCAAGCTCCTGCTGGCGCGCGCGGATTCCGTCAGCGATCGCACGGAGATAGACGGCGCGTTGGCTACCGGTTTTCTGCGGCCAGCCGTCGACATCGAAAGCCCGGCGCGCTGCCGTTACCGCAACATCCACGTCTTCGGCAGTCCCGGACGGCGCATGATGAATGACCTCCTCGGTCGCAGGATTGACGACCTCAAAGCTGCCGCCTTTCAGAGGCTTGACCCACTGGCCATCGATATAAAGTTCAGTACGCATGTCGGCTCCATTCATGAATTCATCACGCCACTAGAAGCGGTCGACGCGATAGGGCTTGAGGTCTATCGGCGGCGCGATGCCCGCGATGAGATCGCCGATCAGGCGAGCCGTCGTCGCAGCGTAGGTCAGGCCCAGATGTCCGTGCCCGGTGGCGTAGAAAACGCCTGCGTGTTTGGCGGAGGGCCCGATGATCGGTACGGTATCGGGAAGTGCCGGCCGATGGCCCATCCACTCGCTGGCGTCCGCCGCCTGCAAGTCAGGTAGCGCTTCCTTGGCACGCCTGACGAGCACCTTCGCGCGCCGGAAATCAGGTGCCGCATCGAGCCCGGCCATCTCGACCGTTCCCCCGACGCGAATGCCGCCCGCCGTCGGCGTGACCATAAAGGCCTTCGCCGGCCAGATGATCGAATGGCGCATCGATATGCCGGGTGTCATGATCTGTGTGTGATACCCTCGTTCCGTTTCCAACGGGATGGGCTCGTCAAGGAGGCGAGCGAGGCTGCCCGTATAGGCTCCCGCGCAAAGGACGACCCGGAATGCGTCGATCGTCCGGCCGCCCTTCAGGCGGATTGCCCGAACGCCACCATCCAGCCTTTCGAAGCCTGTGACATCACCGGTCTCCATCTTTCCGCCGAGCGCCTGAAAGCGCTCCGTCAGCGAGACGACGAGCTTGTAAGGATCGCGCACAGAACGGTTTTCTGGAAAAAGCACAGCCTTGCCGATCCGGGTAGTCAGTGCAGGCTCGATATCCCGGATGGCATTTCCGACGAGGACTTCGTGCCGGAAACCGAAGCGCTCCAATACCGCAATGTGTTCCCGGTCGGCAGCAAACTCCACCTCGTCGGTGTAGAGGCTGAGACATCCCTCTTCGCTCAAGACATCCGAGAGACCCGCGGCCTTCAGGAAGGGCAGCAGGTCTTCGTAGACACGGCTGCAGAGTACGGCACCCGCTGCCTCCAGCGCCTTGACGCGCGAAGGACGGCTGGCTTCGAGAAACCGTAGGAACCAAGGCGTCAGCCTGGGCAGATAACCCGGTCTGACACGAACCGGGCCTTCCGGGTCGAGCAGCCATTTGGGCATTTGCGCCCAGACCGACGGACGTGAAGCCGGCATGAACTCGGTAATGGCGATACTTGCCATGTTGCCAAACGAAGCACCCTTTCCCGGCGCATCGCGATCAATGAGTACAACGCTTTCGCCACGCCGCTGAAGCTCGAAGGCAATCGCGACGCCGATGATACCAGCACCAACCACGGCTATTTGGGGCATGAAAATCCCTCGAAGTGATCATTCATCTTTCCGGCCGAGGATGAGGTCACCAGCTCAGGATGGGCTCCATGGCTGCTCGAAACTCGGCTTTTTCAGCATCCGTCAACGGGCCGAGCGGACCGCGGCATTCACCGACTGGGGTGCCGAGCAGCTCGCAACCATATTTGATCTTCTGCACGAACTTGCCGCTCTCGAGGATGTTCATGGCCCGGTAAAGAACGGTCATCTGTTCGCGTGCCTTCTCAATATCCCCTGACCGGAAGGTGCGGTCCAGATCGCAGCACGCTGCAGCCATGCAGTTGGCCGGGCCGCAGATCCAGCAATCGGCCCCCCAGAACATGAAGTCGAGCGCGATGTCGTCCGATCCGGACACCAGATCGATCCGCCCCTTGTAGCGGGCATGAATATCGACGGCGCGCTGCAGGATGCCGGAGCTTTCCTTGATGCCGATGACGCGTGGGTCGTCGGCCAGCGCATCCATCAACTCGAACGAGATCTCGATGCCGTCCTTCGGTGGATAGTTGTAAAGGATGAGACTGACGTCAACGGCGTCGAGAACGGCTCGGTAATGCTTCAGCAGTTCATCCTGCGTCGGACGGGTGTAGAACGGTGTCGCCAGCAATACGATATCGTAACCGATCTCCTTGGCTCGCGCGGTGTTCTCGATCACTTCGCGGGTGGCGGGCGCATTGGTGCCGGCGATGAGCACTTCATCGTCATTAGCGAAATCCTTGACGAACTTCAGCACATCTTCGCGTTCGCCGTTGGACATCGAAAAATATTCGCCGGTCGAACCGCAAGGAACCCAGCCTGTCACGCCTGCCGCCCGAAGGCTGGTCATGTGCTTTTCAAGTGCGTTGAAATCGATCTTTCCGTTCGCATCGAACGGGGTGACGAGAGCGGGCATGACGCCTGTCAGTTTCATGGAATAACTCCTTTTCAAAAATGGAAGTGCGGTCAGATGGCCAGCTTCTTGAGGATTCGGGCTTCGATGATCGAGACCGCACGGGTTAACGGAAAGGCGATGGCGAAATAGATCAATGCGACAATGGTGAGGGCTTCCACGGGGCGCGCCGTATTGTTCGAAATGTTCTGGCCGACGAACATGAGGTCTGCCATGCCGACGGCGGAAACCAGCGCGCTCTCCTTGAACAGGCTGACGCAGTTCGACAGCAGGGTCGGTATCGCTCGCAGGACAGCCTGCGGAAGGACCACACTGGTAACCTGCACCCGCTTGGGCAGTCCAAGCGCGACGCAGGCATCGAGCTGTTCGGGGCCGACCGATTTCAGCGATGCCCGGAACGTCTCGCTGGTGATCGCTCCCATATAGAGCGTCAAAGCGATCACGCCCGACGTCAGATTGGAAAGCTCCACGCCGAGCAGAAGCGGCAGGCAAAAGAAGATCCAGAACAACTGGATGAGAACCGGCGTACCGCGGAAAAACTCGACGTAGACACTGGAGAGGCCGCGCACGAAAACATTGCGAGACGTTCGCGCCAGGCCGACAAGAAATCCAAGCGTGCAGCCAAGCACCATGCAGATCAGCGTCAGCTTGATGGTCATCCATAGGCCAAGCAGCAAGGCATCCTGGAAGCGAAGCAGAACAGAGAAATTGAGGTCCATCGCGGGTCTCCCTAACTGACCAAGAGCTGACGGCGACGCTCGAGGTAGCCGACAATCTGCGTGACGGGGAACGAGACCGCGAAATAGATCAGTGCAACGATCGTGAAGGTCTCGATCGGCCGGTAGGTCTCGGTGGCGAGCGTTTTGCCCTGGTACATCAGGTCCTGCACGGCGACGATGGCAACCAGCGCACTCTGCTGGAAGATGACGATGCCGTTGGTCAAAAGAACCGGTATCGACGCCCGGAACGCGCTCGGCAGCACGATATAAAGAACGCGCTGGAACGGGTTGAGGCCGAGCGCGATACCCGCATCGATCTGCTCGCGTGGAACGGCCTGAATGGAGGCACGATAGGCTTCTGCGTTGAAAGCCATCAGGTTCAGGCCGAGCGCAAGGATGCCCATCGTCAGCGACCCGAGGAAAACGTTAAACAGCATCGGCACGCAATAGAAGAACCAGACGATCTGGACGATCGCCGGCGTGCAGCGGAAGAACTCCACGAACAGCATCGCCGGCAGGCGGATGATCGCGATGCGGCTCATGATCAGGAGCGCCAGCAGAAAACCGAAGGTAAGGCCGATCGCATTGGCCGCGATCGTCAACTCAAGCGTAACCAGCAGTCCTTTCATGAGCGGAGCATAGGCGATGGACTGGAAGTCGAACGAATAGTTCATTGCAGCCTCCTATTGCCGGATGTGGAAGACGCGCTCGATGAAGTCTTTCGTTCGCTCCTCCTTTGGCGAGCCGAGAACCTGTTCCGGTGGGCCATCCTCAACCACCACACCACCCGCACAGAAGATGACGCGCGATGCGATGTTTCTGGCAAACCACATGTCATGGGTGACAATCATCATCGGCATGTTCTGATTGGCGAGTTGCAGGATCACCTGCTCGACCTCGGCGACAAGTTCCGGATCGAGCGCTGAGGTCACCTCGTCGAATAGCATCAGCTTCGGATCGAGCATCAAGGCACGGGCAATCGCGACGCGCTGTTTCTGCCCGCCGGAGAGTTGCGCTGGAAAGGCCTTGGCCTTGGCTCCGAGGCCAAACCGGCTGAGCAGGGCAATCGCCCGCTCCGTCGCTTCGGCCTTGCGCTCTCCCCTCACCTTGCAGGGCGCCAGGATCAGGTTCTGAACAACATTTAGATGCGGAAACAGGGTGTAGTGCTGGAAGACCATGCCGATGGAGCGCCGGACCTCCGTGTCGATGACAGTCTTCCTGCCCACCCCTTCTGAAGAAATGTAGGGCTTGCCGCCAAAGGTGATCGAGCCGCTGTCGATCTTTTCCAGCCCCATCATGACGCGAAGAAGCGTGCTCTTGCCGCCGCCGCTCGGGCCAATGACGACCACGCGCTCACCGGGCTTCATTTCGATGTCGAGACCCTTGAGAACCTGGATCTCGGGGCCGTAGCTTTTGTGAAGGTTCTGCATTCTGACAAGCGGTGGACTGAAGGGCATCGTCATGGACCAATCCTGCAAGAAGAGACGAACGTGGACGGGCCGGGCTTGAAAAGCGCCGGCCCGTAGCCGTTACTGTGCGCCCTTCAGCACTTCATCGACGGCTTTGTGGATCAACGTATCCACTTCGCCGGTGGCGACTTTTTCTTCAAGAAAGATGTTCGCTACCTCGACGTCCGCGGCTGAAAGCTGATGCGGCAGGCCGAAAGCCACGCCCTGTTTGGCGAGTGCCGGCGTCGGGTTCATCGCGACAGCCCAGTCCGGATTTGACTGTGTGAAAAGCTGATTGGTGTCGGATGCATCAACGAGGATGTCAGCGCGCTTGGAGACGACAGCGAGGCGCGTCTCGTCGTTGCCGGGAAGCCGCAGGATCGTCGCGGTCTTGACGGCAGCCGAGATTGCCTTGTCCTGGGCCGTGCCGGACATGACAGCAAGGGTAACACCGTCCTTGTCGATATCGGCGACCGATGCCGCACCAGCCGGGATCTTCGGGTTGTCCTTGTTGTAGGCGAGCGAGATCTGATACTCCATCGCCGGGATCGAGAACTGAACCGCCATGGCGCGCGCCGGGGTGCGGTTCAAGGCGAGCGAGACATCCCATTTTCCGGCCTGAAGACCGGCAACGATGTTGTCCCATGTGGTATCGACGAATTCCGGCTTGACCTTCAACGCATCGGCAAACTGGCGGCACAGGTCGGCGAAGAAGCCGGAATATTCGCCTGTCGCCGGATCACGCATGACATAGGGCGGAGCGACTGCTGCGCCACACCGCAACACGCCCGCTTTCTGGACGCCCTGCCAATAGCCATCAGCGGTTTGGGCAAGAGTGGCTGTCGTCGAAAGAGCCGTCATCAGGGCAAGCGCAGGCAGCGTCCGCAGTGCGGACGAGAGCATGTTCGAAAGCATCGTAATTCCTCTGTTCCAATGCGCCTGTCAGCGCGGGGTTCCACTCGCCGGCTTGAGCCGATCTTCAGATGATTTACTGTCGGCACTGTGTCGACCGGCACTTTTATGTCGTCTTTGTGTCGACAATGTCAAGTGGGGAAATTACATTGTCGACATCTGGTATTTTTCGGCCTATGTCTGAAAACCGCGAACGAAGGAAAAACGCATGTCGGAAGGAACCGAGGTAAAGCGAGCAAAAGGCGCGGGTTGGAAGAACGTCTACAAGACGCTTCGCAACGAGATCCTGTCGCTAAAATTGCAGCCGGGGCAACTGCTTGACGAGATGAGCCTTGCCGAGCGTTTCGAGATGTCGCGCTCGCCCGTTCGCGAAGCCTTGATCCGGCTTTCCGGGGAAGATCTGGTCGTCACCTTGGCCAATCGCAGCACGATCGTTGCCCCGATCGAGGTCGCCACCTTCCCGAAATATGTAGAAGCACTCGATATCGCCCAACGGATGAACACGCGGCTTGCCGCCGAACTGCGCACCGATGCCGACCTGAAAATCATTGCCCGCCGGCAAAAGGATTTCGAGGCTGCGGTCAAAAGCGGTGATCACCTGCAAATGTCGGAAGCGAACAAGCAGTTCCACATGTCGATCGCCAATGCGGGTAAAAACAGCTATCTCGCATCCTTCTACGAACGACTTCTGAATGAAGGCCAGCGCATGCTGCATCTGCATTTCGAATATATCGAGCGGACTCACGAAGGCTATCTGCTCACCGACGAACATCAGCTGATGTTCGAGGCGATCAAAGCGAAGGACGTCGAAAAGGCCGACGAACTCGCGCATGCCCATACAAGGCAGTTCCAATCCAATTTCATCGATTTCATGCGGGAAAATTACACGACCGACGTCTCGCTGAGCCCGATGCGCGCGGCCGGTTAGATCGAAGCCGGGCCAGCCAATCACCTGATCCCGCATGAAAAAAGGACCGCGCATGAACATCGGCTTTGTCGGCACGGGAACCATAACGGAAGCGATCGTAACAGGCGTCCTCGCCTCGACCCTGCCAGTCACCACAATCCATCTCTCGCCGCGAAACAAGGACATCGCCGCGAGACTGGCGGAAAAATCCCCCATCGTTCATCAGGAAGCCGATAATCAGGGTGTTGTCGACGCGGCCCACACTGTCTTTCTGGCGATCCGGCCGCAAATCGCGCAAGAGGTCATCACGGCCCTGCGCTTCCGTCCCGGCCAGAAGGTAGTCAGTCTGGTTGCCACGCTCGATCCCAAGACCTTGAACGGCTGGATTCAGCAGGACGTCCATCTCACGCAGGCAATTCCCCTGCCCTTCGTTGCCGAGCGTCAGGGTGTGACGGCAATCTTCCCACCTGATGCGGAGGTCGCATCGTTCTTCGCCGCGCTTGGAACAGCTGTGGAAGCACAGACAAAGGCGGAATATGACCTCCTTGCCGCCGCCAGCGCCCTGATGGGAACGTATTTCGGCATTCTTGAAACAAGCACGCGCTGGCTCGAAAGCAAGGGCCTGCCCTATGAACAGGCGAAAGCCTATCTCGCACCCCTGTTTGCCAGCCTCTCCGAAACGGCCGTGAAATCACAGTCGCGCTCGTTTGCGGAACTGCGATTGGAGTTCTCGACAAGAGGCGGACTGAATGAGCAGGCGTCCGGCGACTTCGACCGCAACGGCGGGTCTGCCGCTCTCGAAAAGGCGCTCGATGGTTTGCTGAAACGGATAAGGACAGAATAGCGCGTCCTGGCCACGACGAACCTAACGATCGATGACCAGATCGCTGAGTGGTCTCGAACAGCATGGCAGGAAAAATCCGGCATCTATTTCGCGCTGCCGGATGCCCCCGTTGTGTTTCATATCGATCGTTCCGCTGGCGAGCTTCGACTTGCAAGTGCCGCACAGGCCATTTGAGCATGAGGAGGGAATCTTCACCCCTGCTTTTTTTGCGCACGAAAGCACCGTTTGATCCGGTGCCACGTCGATCGTGCGGCTCTGCTTTGAGAACTCGACTTTGAAGGATTTGTGTTCCGCTTGATCAATTATGCGAAGCGGCGGGTCTTCGATCGCTGCGCCATCGAAGCTCTCTTCAATGTAGTTCTCCGTTGGAACACCAAGCTCTGCGGAAATCTTTCGAGCAGCCGCCATGAATGGCGCTGGGCCACAGCACATGACGACCCTTCCCGAAATGTCCGGAATGATGAGCTGGAACAAATCGCGCGATATCCTGCCACTCAAGCCGGGCCAGGAAGCCTCGCCGGTCAGGGTCTCCGGCAGAAAATAAAGGCGAAATCCCTTCAGCCTCGTCGCCAGGTTTGCCAATTCTCTGCGGAAAACAAGGTCGCCCGGAGACCGGCCGGCGTGCAGGAAGATCACATCTACCGGCAGCGCTGTATCTGCGAGCTCCCGCGCCATGGACATGACGGGCGTGATTCCGGATCCACCGCTGAGGAACAGATATTTCTGGTCAAGGCGAGCCGGTCGGATGAACTGACCCAGCGGCCCGTTTGCCTGAACCATGGCGCCCGGAGCCAGATTGTCATGAAGCCAGTTGGAAACCTTGCCGCCCACAACACGCTTCACGGTGATCGAAATCGCGTTCGGCCGCAGCGGCGACGAAGAAATGCTGTAGCACCGCGTCTCCATGTCACCGTGTGGTCCAGCGTCAAAGGCGAAATACTGACCGGCTGAAAACGCGATGTGCTTTCCATCCCGTGAAACGAAGGTGAAAGTTTTCACATCATGCGTTTCCTGGTGGACATCGATGCAGAGAAGCGCGTTATCGACATCCGGGTTCCAGTACGTTCGATCAACCGGCAAGCTGGCGGAAGGTGTGACCTTAGTATCCATGGGCGCGCATCCGCTCGACATACCAGGTTGCGAATTCGTCCAACTGCCCCTCGGTGAAGCGCGAGTATGGACCGGGCTCATATGCAGAATCCTCGACGCCCAGCTGCGAGCGGCTGACGAGTTCCGCGTCCTGATCGGTCGTTGCAATCCAGACATTGGTGAGCTTGTCCAGATCATAGTCGACGCCTTCGACCGCATCCTTGTGAACGAGCCACCTTGTGCGAACGAGCGTGCGGTTTGCAGAAAGCGGGATAACCATGGTGGTGACGGCGTGGTCGCCCATGAAATGGTTCCAGCAGTTATGGCCCCAGAGATGGGTGTCGCCGAGGTCTTTTCGCGTCATCGTACCGAGAAGTTTTGCCGATGCGGCGGTTGCGTCCGGCGTCTGTGATTCCCCTGCCCCCGAGATGATCAAGCGTTGCGTTCGGAAGTTTGTCTGATGGCCGGACAGCTGCTCTACAGGCGAGGAAGGAAAGCCCTCCGCCTCCCAGGCTGCTGTGCGCTCGGCATATAGCCGCTGATGCTCCTCTGCTTCGGCGCGATCCTCCTCGCTCAGCGTTGCGGGGTCAAAGCCGAAGTCGAGATCGATGAACGAGACACACAGCTCCGGATGATTTGCCGCGCAATGATAACACTCGCGATTGTTCTCCATCGTCAGCTTCCAGTTTCCTGCCTCGATAACATCCGTTTGATAGGCGATCCTGGCGTTGCGGATATCGTAGGGCGCGAGGCGCTCTTCCATCACGCGTTCCAGATTGACGATATCTTCCGGCGGCGTGTCGGAGAGACAGACATAGATCAGCCCGCCGATCGACCTGAAATTCACCGGCTTCAAGTTGCGGCATGATTTGTCGAAATCCGTGCCCATGTGGCGCGCGTGGATGAGTTGACCGGAAAGTTCGTATGTCCACTGGTGATAAGGGCAAACCAGTTTCGAGATGACAGTCGGACCGCCGTCAAGAAGCCGGGTGCCTCGATGCCGACAGACGTTGTGGACCACCCGAATCTGTTCGTCATCGTCCCTCAAAAGGATCAGGCTTGTCGTGCCGATGTCGATGATAGTGGCGTCGCCGGGTTCTGGCACATCGCATTCGAGGCCGACATAAATCCAGTGCTTGCGGAAGAAGACGTCGAGATCGGCCTGAAAGACGTCGTCGCGCGTGTAAAGACCGGCGGGAAGCGAATGGCCCTCGGCGCGAGAATCGAGGATTGCGGAGATTGAAGACGGAAATTTGTTTAGCATGATATCCTCTTATGCGTCTGGCATAGAGAATGAGGCAAAATACGTTGTTTTCAACGGCATAAATTATTGTGTATGGCATAATTAAATATCATGCGAAAACGCGCTTGGAGATCTCGGGACATGCAATTCCGCAAGAAACTACCCTCGCTCACTGCGCTCGTAGCCCTCGAAGCAGCCATCAGACATCGCAGCTTTACGGCGGCAGCGAATGAGCTGGGCGTAACGCAGGCTGCGGTAAGCCGCATGATTGCCCTGCTCGAAGATGATTTCGGTAGGCCCCTGTTTAACCGCGGACATCGCTCGATTGAGCCGACGCCGGCCTGTCTTATTCTTGGCGCGACGCTGGCTGACAGTTTCTCCAATATTGCTGATAGCGTGGATGCTGTGCGCGCAAGCGTGACCGACGTGGTGACGATTGGCGCCACGATTGCGTTTTCATCATTTTGGCTGCTTCCCAAGATCGCCGAGTTCCGTCAGCTCAATCCTGAAATTCAGATTCGGGTTGTTTCACAAGATGGCAAACTTGATCTGAGACATGGCGGCATCGACATCGCAATCAGATATGGAGTGCCGCCTTTCAACGATGCGACAGTGCTGGGATCGTGCGGCGATAGCATCTACCCGGTCTGTTCTCCCAACTACGCCGCCTCTCATCGCATCCCGGACTTCCCCAATGGGGACTATGAGCTGATCGAAACCGATGTTCCGAATAGAAGCTGGTACAGATGGGAAGACTGGTTTGCCCGCCTCGGGCGGAAGCCGGACAATTTGCGATCGACGCTCCGCTTCAGCCACTATACGGAAACGATCTATGCCGCGAGGGCCGGTCAGGGCGTTGCTTTAGGGTGGGATACGCTCATCAAAACGTTCCTGGCAGACGGTAGTCTCGTCAAGGTCGGAGATACCGAGTTTGAGGCAGAGGGCCGATATAACATCCTAGTGCCGGTCGACGCCAAACGGTTCGCGACTGCCGACTTTACAGCCGGCTGGTTGACACAGGCGCTTCAGCGATAACAGCCGCCCTGTGCCCATGATTGTCGTTCGGATGGCCACCCGACCTCGATAAAAGCCCCATCCAACAAACACTTAGCTACAGAACTACAACGCAGGTCGCAAACCGAGCGGCCGTCTCAGCCATTCAATTTTCATGTCCGGCAACCTCGGCGCACAGCGCGAGAAGTGCTGTTCGTTTAAAGAATTGTATTTTCGCCGTGCAATCATTGTATACGCAAAAAATACAATTTTATTGACTCTCGATGAAACCCGTGCAAACTTCTCATCCAACGGGCCAGGCGCAGCCCATGGGCAGACCGGGAATTCAATTGCGGAGGTTTCAGATGAAGAACGGCAAAAGTGATCTGTACGACGATCTCAAACGTCAAATTCTGACCATGGAACTCGATCCGGACGAGGATTTGGACGAAGCAAGCCTGAGCGAAAAATACGGCCTGTCGCGTACGCCAGTCCGGGAAATCTTTCGCCGCCTGGAGGGGGAAGGCTACGTCGACATCCGGGCGAACAGGGGTGCTCGGGTCATCCCGATGAACCATTCGACGCTGAGGCACTTCTTCCTCGTCGCCCCGATGATCTACGCGGCCATCGGCAGGCTCGCGGTCCAGAACTTCAAGCCGCGGCAGCTTTCGGAACTCAAAAACACGCAGGAGCGGTTCCGCAGCGCAAGTGTGTCGGGTGATGCCCTTTCCATGGTGCTCGAGAACAACAGGTTTCACGAGATCATCGGCGAAATGTCCGGAAACGCCTACCTTCAGCCGAGCCTCGGCAGGCTCCTGATCGACCATGCTCGTATTGGCCACACCTTCTTTCGTCCTCGCAACGACGACATGCACAAGCGGCTCCAGACCGCAGTCGAACACCATGACGGCTTCATCTTAGCCATTGGCTCGCACGACGAAGACACAGTTGTCGATCTGGTGTTCGAGCACTGGGAATTGTCGCGCGAAAACATGGAGATGTTCATCGCGCCCCAAGGGATGAAAGCGGACGCGCTGGTCGAAACGCCCACCCCATCGATGGAGAAATCGTCTTGAAGTTCGAAGGTATCTACACGCCGGCGGTAACGCCATTTGGCCCGGATGGGCAGATAGACCGCGACGCTTTTGCCGCCGTACTGGAGTCTCTTATAGAGGCCAGGGTGCACGGCATCATCATCGGCGGATCAACCGGTGAGTATTACGCCCAGAGCGCACAGGAGCGCTTCGATCTGGCGGCCTTGGCCAAGGATGTCATCGGCACCCGGCTTGCCCTCGTCGTCGGCACCGGGGCGACTCGGACGGAGGACGCCGTCGAATACGCCAAGGCAGCAAAGGAGATCGGCGCAGACGCGATCCTGGTATCGTCGCCACCTTACGCGTTGCCGACGGAAAAAGAGAACGCCGTTCACGCGCTCACCATCGACCGCGCAGCCAACCTGCCGATCATGCTCTACAACTATCCGGCTCGCATGGGCGTGGTCATGCGCGAGGACTATTTCGCCCGGGTGGGAAAATCCAGGAACGTGGTGGCGATCAAGGAAAGCTCCGGCGAAATGGGCAACGTCCACCTGCTCGCCCGGAAGTTTCCGCATATCGGCCTCTCCTGCGGATGGGATGACCAGGCTCTCGAATTCTTTGCCTGGGGCGCAAGAAGCTGGGTCTGTGCCGGCTCCAACTTCCTGCCGCGCGAGCATGTCGCGCTCTACGAAGCATGTGTGCTCGAAAAGAATTTCGACAAGGGCCGCGCGATCATGTCGGCCATGCTGCCGCTGATGGACTTCCTCGAATGCGGAAAGTTCGTCCAGTCGATCAAGCATGGCTGCGAATTGATCGGCCTGAAGACCGGCTCTGTCCGTGCGCCGCTCCGGCCTCTGAATTCAGAGGAAAAGCGAAGCCTCCAAACTGTCGTCACCACCTTGAAGCGCACGGTCGCCCAGATCACGTCGGGAGCAAACAATGCATGAACCTCTGACAGCGGCCGAATACAAGGCGATAGCAAAGACCATCGAACTTCCGACCAACGCGTTCGTCGACGGCGCCTTCCGTCCGGCCAGTTCCGGCAAGACTTTCACGACAACAAATCCGGCCACGGGTGAAGTGCTTGCCGAGATTGCGGCATGCGATTCCTCTGACGTCGATTTCGCCGTCGCCAAAGCCAAGGCAGCCTTTGACGACGGTCGCTGGCATCTCCGGTCGCCCGGCGAGCGGAAAGTCGTCCTCCTCAAGTTTGCAAAGCTGCTCGAAGACAACCGGCATGAACTTGCCGTCATGGAGAGCCTCGACAGCGGAAAACCTGTTCGCGAATGCCAGACTGTCGACGTGGCGGACACCATTCACACCATTCGTTGGCACGCGGAGCTCATCGACAAGCTCTATGACAACACGGCCCCGGTCGGCTCCAAGGCGCTAACCATGGTCGTGCGTGAGCCAATCGGCGTGGTTGGTGCGGTTCTTCCCTGGAACTTCCCGCTGCTGATGCTGGCCTGGAAGATCGGCCCGGCACTGGCGTCAGGGTGCTCGATTGTCGTGAAGCCCGCGCAGGAGACCACCCTGACCGCTCTGCGCGTGGCCGAACTCGCTCATGAGGCCGGCATTCCCTCGGGCGTCTTCAACGTCGTGACCGGAAGCGGCAAGGGCGTCGGCGAACCGATCGGCATGCACATGGATGTCGATATGGTGACCTTTACAGGCTCCACGCCGACCGGTCGCCGCTTCCTGCGCTATGCGGCGGATTCAAACCTGAAACGTGTCGTCCTCGAATGCGGCGGGAAAAACCCCGCGGTTGTTCTTGACGACGCGGAAGACCTGGACCTGGTCGCCGAACAGGTGGTGACAGGCGCATTCTGGAATATGGGAGAGAACTGCTCGGCGACGTCCCGTCTCATCGTCCATTCCAGCATCAAGGACGAATTGCTTGAGCGCATCGGGGCATACATGCGGGACTGGAAGACAGGCGATCCTCTCGATCCCGAGAACCGGATCGGCGCTCTCGTCAGCAAGGCGCATTTCGACAAGGTCACATCGTATCTCGACGAAGTGAAAAAGGAGAATCTCTCGGTCGCCTATGGCGGAGAGACGCAGGAGGGTGTTTACGTCGAGCCCACCGTCGTCGACGGTGTCACGCCTTCCAGCCGTCTGTTTCAGGAAGAGATTTTTGGTCCGATCCTTTCGGTCACCACCTTCAATTCCTTGGCCGAGGCAGTGACCCTGGCCAACGATACCCCCTACGGCCTGACTGCGTCGGTCTACACCGGAAGTCTTCGCAAGGCGATCAAACTGTCCCGCGAAATACGGGCCGGCGTCGTCACCGTCAACTGCTTCGGCGAAGGCGATGCGACCACACCTTTCGGAGGATACAAGGAGTCTGGCTTCGGTGGCCGCGACAAATCGATCTTCGCGCACGACCAGTACACCGAGCTGAAGACGATCTGGATCGACGTTTCGGAACGCTCCGTGGACGAGACGGTTCGATGAACGAGCATGTCGTCAAGCGGCTCCCGGCATTATCCGGGACCTCGGGCTGGGAGGCGATCAGCAATCGGAGCGTCCCCGCCCTGTCACTTGACGGCGACGTGTCTGCCGACTGGCTGATCATCGGTGCGGGCTTTGCAGGCCTCTCCGCTGCCCGCCGTCTCGCCCAATTGCGGCCCGGCGACAAAATCGTCGTGCTGGAGGCGGGTGGAGTTGCGAAGGGGACCTCAGGTCGGAATTCCGGCTACATGATCGACGTCCCGCATAATCTTTCGTCGGGCGAGTATTCGGTGGCAAGCGAATCCGCGACCACCCTCGAGATCGCACAAAATCGGTTCGCGATAGCGTTCGCAGCGGGCGCCGCCGCCGAGTACGGCATGTCGAAGCGAACCTTCGATCCTTCGGGCAAGATCAATGCCGCGGCCACCGCGCGCGGCATCAAGCTCAACGCCAACTATGGTCAGTCGCTCAAGACAATTGGCGAAAAGCACCAATTTCTCGATGCCCGGGAAATGCAGGATATCACCGGGTCGGGCTACTACCTCGGCGGGCTTTACACGCCGGGCGCTGTGATGATCCAGCCGGCGGACTACATCCGTGGCCTTGCTGCGGGACTAAGCCGGAAAATCCATATCTTTGAGGACTCGCCTGTTCTGAAACTTGGACGGAAAGACGGCAAGTGGACCGCCACATCGCATCGCGGCAGCGTCACCGCTCCGAAGGTGATTGTTGGCGTCAACGGCCACATCGAAGACTTCGGGCATTTCCGCGGCCGCCTGATGCATATCTTCACCTACGCCTCCATGACCGCGCCGTTTGAGAAGGCGGCCGGACGCGAGACATGGGCGCTGCTTCCGGCCGATCCCATGGGCGCAACGGTGCGGAAGATCGCGACAGACCGAGGTTCGCGGTTCGTCATCCGGACGCGGTTCACCTACGACACAACCGTCCAGGTGAGCGACAAGCGTCTCGCGGGGATCGCCCGAGAACAACGGCATTCCCTCGACGCGCGGTTCCCGCATCTCGCCGACGTGCCGTTTGAGTTCAGCTGGGCCGGGCGGCTGTGTCTCAGTCGGAACCACGTGCCCGCCTTCGGCGAAGTCGAGGAAGGTCTTTACTCCGCGTGCTGCGAGAATGGGCTGGGAACAGTGAAGAGCACATTGGCTGGCGTGATGGCCGCCGATCTCGCCACTGGAACTCATTCTGAACAGCTCGAAAAGTTCATGGATCAGCCGAAGCCGGCCAGGCTTCCGCCGGAGCCCTTTGCGTGGCTTGGCGTCAACGCGGTGATCCGTTTGCAGGAATTGCGTGCAGGCCGCGAGGGATGAACCTTCGCCGCGCAATGTGAAGACTGAGCCAAGCGCTGGGCTTCAACGATAATGGGAACGAAAACTAGGAGCGAAAAAATGAAGACTCTGTGGAAAGCGCTATGTGCTGCGGCAATGGTCGGAATGACCATGATGTCTGCGCATGCGGAAGAAAAGTCCATCACCATCGGCACGATGTCGTGGGAAGACCTCACGCCGATCACTGGCATCACAAAGAAGGTGCTCGAAGATTCCGGCTATACGGTGAAGGTGGTGCCGTTCTCCGAATGGGGCATTGCATACGCTGCCCTCAGCAAGGGTGACATCCAGATCCTTGCCTCGCAGACGGATTACGTCGCGCAGGATTACTGGGACAAGAACAAAAAACGTCTCGAGAAAATCTCGCCGGTTTCGCATGGCCTGTTCCAAGGCGTCGCAGTGCCCAAATACGTGACCATCGACTCGATGGACCAGTTGAACGACAACGCCGACAAGTTCGGCGGCAAGATCGTCGGCATCGAACCGGGCTCGGGACTGATGCGCGACACAAGCAATTCCGTCAAGGAATATGGCCTCAAGCTCCAGCTTGTCGAAGGCAGCACCGCGGCCATGACCGCCGCACTCAAGTCTGCAACCGACCGCAAGGAATGGATTGCCGTGACGATCTGGGAGCCGTCCTGGATGATGCAGAAATACGACGTGAAGTTCCTGGCTGACCCAAAGGGCGTCTTCCCTCCGCCGCAGAGCTACTACTGGGTTGGACAGAAGGGCTTCTCGGCCGAAAATCCTCACGCCCGTGAGGTCATTGCCAGCGTGTACGTGCCGCTCGCCGACATCACCGCGATCAATAGCGCGGTCAACGATGGCAAGACGATGGACGAGGCGGTCAAGGACTGGACCGACAGCCATGCCGATCTTCTGAAGCGTTGGGAAAACATCGCGGCGGAGTAACGCCTGGCGGCCGGGCCGCTGAGGAAGCGGCCCGGCCCAAATTTCCACGAAAAGAACGCCGGTATCAAACTGGTTCGCGGGGAACGCTATGAACACTGAGATGAACAATGCCAACGATGTTTTGATCGACTGCCAGTCCGTCTGGAAAATTTTCGGAGCCCGCGCGAACGCGGCCGTCGAGGCGGTGAAGGCAAAAGGCCTATCGAAGAAACAGGTGCTGACGGACTACGACTGCGTGGTGGGCGTGTCCGACGCCAGCCTGCAGGTCCGCCGCGGCGAGATTTTCTGCATCATGGGACTGTCCGGCAGCGGCAAGTCGACCCTCATCCGCCTTCTCAACAGGTTGATCGAACCGAGCCTTGGCAATATCCTCGTCAAAGGCAAGGATATCTCGTCCTTGAATGCCGCCCAACTGCGGGACATACGAGCCCGGAACATCGGAATGGTGTTCCAAAGCGTCGCGCTTCTGCCGCATCGCACCGTGCTGGAAAACGCCGCCTTTGGTCTGGAAGTCCGAGGCGTTCCGAAGGACGAGCGATACAAGACAGCCCGTGCGGCGCTCGATAAGGTCGGTCTCTCCGACTGGACCGGACGATATCCGGCAGAACTGTCGGGCGGCATGCAGCAACGCGTCGGTCTGGCTCGTGCCATCGCCGCCGATCCCGAGATCATCCTCATGGACGAGCCGTTCAGTGCGCTCGACCCCTTGATCCGCCGCCAACTCCAGGACGAATTCCGGCAGCTCACCAAGTCGCTTGGCAAATCTGCCGTGTTTATCACCCACGATCTCGAGGAAGCCATCCGGATCGGTGACCGCATCGCCATCATGAAGGACGGTGTCATCGTTCAGGTCGGCAATGCCGAGGAGATCGTGACGAAGCCGGCAGACGACTACGTCGCTGAATTCGTGGCGGGCATCTCCCGAATCCACCTCGTCAAGGCGCACTCCGTCATGATGACTGTCGCCGAATACGCGAGCGGTCAACCCGATGTCGACGTGGGTTCGTTGCTACGCACCACACCTGAGGCCGACATCGGTGACCTCATCGACTTGACCATGCAGTCCGACCGGGATGCGGTTGCCGTCGTCGAAGACGGCAAGGTCGTTGGTGTCGTTACCACGCGCGGCCTGCTCTGCGGTGTCGCCGGAAATCCAGGCAACGTGCCAGCAGCGGCATAGATCGGGGAATGTCATGGACACGTCAGTCATAACGGACAGCTTCGATGAAAAGATCGACGATGCGCTCAACTGGATCAGTGACAATGCCTCATGGCTGTTCGACAGCATCAGGGCAGTGCTGGAAGGCACCTACGAGGGGGTCCTCTGGCTGGTGCAGCTCCCGCCGTTTTATGTGGTCGCGATCATCGCTGCGGCACTGGGATGGCGCCTGATCAACATCACGGCTGGATTACTGATCGGATTGGCTCTGATCGGCTGTGCGGTAATGGGGCTGTGGGCGGAGACCATGAGCACGCTGGCCTTGGTCATCACGGCTACTGTCCTGGCGCTTGTCATCGGCATCCCGCTCGGCGTCGTAGCCGGGTTCGTCAAGACGTTCGACAAAATTGTCGAACCGGTGCTTGATCTCATCCAGACACTGCCGCCTTATATCTACCTGCTGCCGGCGATCGCGCTGATGGGATACGGACCCGCCACAGCCCTGTTGGCGACTGTCATCGTCGCGATGCCTCCGGCGATCAGATTGACTTCTCTCGGCATTCGCAGGACCCCGCACGAGTTCATCGAACTCGGCCAGGCGAGTGGCCTGACGCCATGGCAGATGTTTGCCAAGATAAGGCTGCCCTTCGCGATCCCCAGTGTGATGGCCGGGATCAACCAGAGCCTGATGATGGCCTTCGGCATGGTGGTGATTGCTGGCATCGTTGGTTCTGGCGGCCTGGGCGAAACGATCTACAGTGCGGTCAGAACACTCGACATCGCGACCTCGATCAACGCTGCCATCGCGATTGTGATCCTCACCATGGTGATCGATCGACTGACGCAAAGTGCAGCACGCCGCACCAATGGAGGCAAATGATGAACCTGGAATCCATTCGGTTTTCTCCGGGCGCATACCTCGCCCCGGTCGTCGACTGGCTGAACGCCAATTTCCATCCCTTCTTCGACATCGTGACAAAGGTGATCGAAGCGGTGCTGGGCGGCATTGAATCTGCGCTGCTTTATCTGCCCTACTACGCAGTCATCATTGTCATCGTCGCCTTCGCTGCAATCTTCGTGAATATCCGCGTCGCGGTCACCAGTGGCATAGCGCTGGCATTCTGCTTCCTGGCGGGGCTTTGGGAAGCATCGATGCAGACGCTTGCGCTGGTGACAGTGTCCGTGTGCATTTCGGTGATGATCGCATTTCCCCTCGGCGTCTTGGCATCCCGGTACCGGAAGTTCGAGGCAACCATCCGTCCCGTGCTCGACATCATGCAGACGGTTCCCCCGTGGGTTTATCTCATCCCGGCCGTGATGATCTTTAGCCTCGGAAGGGTCCCGGCGATTATCGCCACGATCGTCTATGGCATACCGCCGATGCTGCGTCTGACAACTTTGGCGTTCAACCAGGTTCCAAAGGACCTGTTGGAGCTCGGACAAGCAACAGGCGCTTCGCCGCGCTCGATCCTCTTCAAGATCGAAATTCCGGCGGCCACTCCGACACTGCTCGTCGGACTGAACCAATGCATTCTCCTTTCGTTGGCCATCGTCGTTCTCGCGGGTCTCGTCGGAGCCGGCGGGCTGGGCGCCGAGGTCACACGCGGGCTGACACGAATGGAAATGGGCCTGGGCTTGCGCGCCGGGCTCGCTATCGTCGCGGTCGCAATACTCCTCGACAGGCTGTCGCGCGGCGCGCTTCAAGGGCGTCAGGCAGCGGCACCTGGTCACTGAGAAGACTCGAAAGGAACCACCATGCGGCGCAGCTTCTTCTGCATCGATTCCCATACGTGCGGTAATCCGGTCCGTCTCGTCGCGGGCGGCGGTCCCCTGTTGCCGCACCTCCCGATCGCCGAGCGCCGCGAGCTGTTCGTCCGCGATCATGACTGGGTGCGCCAGGCATTGATGTTCGAACCGCGCGGCCATGACATCATGTCGGGTGCCATCATATATCCCGCCTATCGCGAGGACTGCGACTTCGCAGTCATCTTCATCGAGGTCAGCGGATGTCTGCCCATGTGTGGCGCGGGCACCATTGGTCTTGTAACTGCTGCGATCGAAGAAGGTCTCGTCACCCCGAAGGTCGAGGGGAGACTATCGATCGAGACCCCGGCGGGTAGGGTCGACATCGAGTACGAAAAGCCCGGCGAGTTCGTGGAGTCGGTACGTATGTTCAATGTGCCCAGCTACCTCCATGCCGCAGATGTGGCGGTGGACGTTCCGGGCGTCGGGCAACTGGTCGTCGACATCGCCTATGGCGGAAACTATTATGCAGTGGTCGAACCGCAGGAGGCCTGGGCCGGACTGGACGGCATGTCGGCAGGCGAAATCGTAGACCTCAGCGTCAGGCTGCGCGACGCCCTGGCAGCTGTCTGCGACCCCGAGCATCCGGACGATAGCAGGATACGCGGCGTCCACCACGCTCTCTGGTGTGATAAGCCGGCCAACAACAACGCCGACGGCCGCGGAGCGGTCTTCTATGGCGACAAAGCGATAGACCGTTCACCGGGGGGAACGGGCACGTCGGCGCGGATGGCCCAGCTTCATGGGAAGGGCCGATTGAAGATCGGCGCATCCTTCCGTCAGGAAAGCCTGATCGGGACGGTGTTCGAAGGGCGCATCGAAGAGGAGATCGACGTTGGTCCATTCAGAGGCATAAAGCCGAGTGTCGCCGGGTGGGCGCGGATCATCGGCCATAACACGATATTCGTGGACGACCGCGATCCATTGGCGCATGGGTTCCAGATCAGATAGGTCGAAACATGTGATGGAGTTGAAATGAAACTCTCGGATTCAAAAGACTCCGTTGAGCGACTGAAGATAGGCTTCGTTCTCGCGCGGTCCTTCACGCTTTCGGCCTTCGCGCTGTTTGTGGACACGCTACGACTTGCCAGCGACGAATTCGACAGATCGGGCCGGGTTCTCGCCGATTGGGAGGTTCTCGGCAGCACGCGGCATCTCATAACATCCAGTTGCGGAGTCCAGGTCGCACCAACGTCGGACTTCGTAGACCCCAGCCAGTTCCACTATATCGTGGTGGTTGGTGGTCTCCTCAACAGTGATTCGTCCGTCGACCAGGAAACGATCACCTTCCTCAAGAAGGCGGCTACACAAAACGTTCGGCTGATCGGTGTATGCACCGGTTCATTCATACTTGCCGAAATCGGCCTGATGAGAGGACATCGTACATGTGTAAGCTGGCTTCACTACAATGCGTTTCGCGAGCGTTTCCCCGACCACCAGGTTCGGTCTGACCGAATATTCAATCTCGACCGGACCAGAGGTTCGTGCGCGGGAGGAAGCAGCGCCGCGGACATGGCGGCTTCGATTGTGCGGCGTCACATCAGCAAGGAAGCAGAACGAAATGCCCTTGAGGTTCTGCACATCGAAAAGGCGCGGACGGCCCTTGCCATCCAAACGCGCAAGCCCCTGTCCCTCGAGTGCAAAGACCCAAGAATTAGAGCCGTGCTGATCATGATGGAGCAGCACATCGAGGGTAGGTTACCAATCCAGGAGCTCGCGGCATCGGTTGGCCTCTCCAGAAGGCAACTTGAGCGTCTCTTCATGGGCGAAACGAAAAGCTCTCCCGCTCTCGTATATCGACGGGTGCGGATGGAAAGAGCAAAGCAACTGCTCGTCAAAACCAAAGCGTCTTTGATTGAAATTGCTCTTGAAGTCGGCTTCGAGAATGCATCGCACTTCTCGCGAGCCTTTTCGCAGACATTCGGACAATCCCCTACGAAAGTTCGTACCGCCGCTTTAAAATGACCCGCGCCGGTGTGGGTTACATTCTCCATCACGAAAGGGGCTGGCAAGAGGTCGACCGATCCGAATCCGGCCTGTTGCCGCCAGAAATGAAGAAGCTGAGGCAACTCGAGGACGAGAATACGCGATCGAAGAAGACCATCGCGAATCTGACCTTGGACCGGGAGATGTTGCAGGATGTCATTCGCCGAACGCTCTGAGGCCTGCTCGGACGCGGGAGGTGATGAGGGGTATGTGCCGGGATTGGATGATCTCTATCCGGCGCGCCTGTGGAGCGCTCGACCTGCCATTACACCTCTCGCCATCCCGATCAGGCCGGGCTCGAACGACGTATCCGTGAGCTCTGCGAGATCCGTGTTCGCTATGGCCACCGGCGGTGTATGTCCTGTTGGAGCGTGAAGGTTGGGGCAACAACATCAAACGAACCTATCGCATCTATACAGGGATTTAGGTGGTCAAAGACGCCGCAACGGCTCTTTCTGACCCGTTCCCATCGTTCGGCTCCACCAGGTTGACCCCTCTTCGTCGCGCTACAGCAACCGCCCGAGGCTTGCATTGCAGGCGAGATAGACGTTACCGAGCTTCCCTGTCGACAGCTCAGCGGGCCATCGCTGGCGCGTGCATTTCTCACCCTTGCTGATAGTGCGCTTCAATCAACGCAAGCATGCCGTTACTGGGAAGTGGCATGCCGACGAAACTTACATCAAGGTTCGGGGCAATGGATGTATCTCTATCGCGCCATCGACACCGTCGAGTTCAGGTTCCGCAAATATCGGGACCTGTCGGCCAAGCGCTTTTTCAGGAAGGCGTACCGCCGTCACGGCCGACCCTTCGTCATTGCGCCCTAAAGGATGAAATCACCGGCCCGCAGTGCGGGGAGTCCAGTGATTTCGATCTGGAAATCCGCCTGCCCGTCGGCATCGACATCGCCATAGACGATAGTTTTGTCGGTCGCTGTCCCTGCTTCGTTGAAATGGCGGAAGATCAACTCGCCTGCCCTGCCGCTGAAATTGGCATTGCCGAGCCACACAAAGGCCTGGTCGGATGTTATTTTTGTGCTCGCATCGATCAGGGAAAGGTCGATCTTGTCGAGGCCGCTGGTAAAATCCGTGAGGATGTCGCGCTTACCCTCGCCGGATTGCGCGCCGAGAGTCACGTTGTTCACATATCCTGAAATCCCCTTGGCGGAGTCGCCAATGGAGCGGAAAACAAAGATATCGGCCCCTGCGCCGCCCGTCAGCGTATCAACGCCGGCACCGCCGAGAAGCGTGTCGTTGCCATCGCCCCCTTTGATGATATCGTTGCCGCCCAGGCCGTCGAGATAGTCGTCGGTTTTCCCACCCACAAGCGTGTCATTGCCGGATGTTCCGGACACTTGTTCCAGCGCGTCCTTGATCGTGATCTGAAGCGATTTGGATGCTTCGAAGCTGCTTCCGATCGTCGGATCATCCAGGCGCACGGTGATATTCAGGGAGGGATTGGTCTCGAAATCGAGCGCCGCGCCCGCCTTCAGCCAAAGCTCATTGCCACGAATCTCGAACAGCGCGACGTCCGATCCGGCAAGCGACAGCTTGTTGTTGCCACCATCGGCATCGAGAACCATGAGATCCGCCACCTTGCGAGCCGAAGCCGTCGATGCGTCCTCGGCAATTGAGGAAAGCGTCTGCGTCACCTTGAGGGAGGGCGTATCGTTGATGGGATTGACGGTGACGGTGAAGTCCGACTTGACCGGTATCGAGCCATCCTCGTTGCCGTCCTCGACGGCAACCCTAAAGGAGGCTTCAACCGTCTCCGAGCCGTCATGGCGAAAGATGACGCGGCCCGCCGCGATGTCGGCCGCCGTAAAGCCGGTTGCCGCCTTGCCGCTCACCAACACAGTGCCGTTCGAAAGGCCCGAAACGATGAACCTGACATCGGCGGCGCTGTCGTCGGGGTCGCTGAAGCCGAGATCGGCGGCGGTCAGCTTGTAGGCGCCGCCTTCGGCAACCGTTGCCTTGAGATCGCCGGTCAGTTTCGGAGCGTCGTTGACGGATTTGACGGTGATGCTGAAGTCCGACTTGACCGGTATCGAGCCATCCTCGTTGCCATCCTCGACAGCAACCCTGAAGGAAGCTTCGACCGTCTCTGAACCGTCATGGCGGAAGGTGACGCGGCCCGCCGCGATGTCGGCCGCCGTAAAGCCGGTCACCGCCTTGCCACTCACCAATACAGTGCCGTTCGAAAGGCTCGATATGATGAACCTGACACCGGCGGCGCTGTCGTCGTGGTCGCTGAAACCGAGGTCGGCAGCGGTCAGCTTGTAGGTACCGCCTTCGGCTACCGTTGCCTTGAGATCGCCGGTCAGTTTCGGAGCGTCGTTTACGGGATTGACGGTGAAATTGAAGGTCGACTTGACCGGTATCGAGCCGTCCTCGTTGCCATCCTCTACGGCAACCCTGAAGGAAGCTTCGACCGTCTCTGAACCGTCATGGCGGAAGGTGACGCGGCCCGCCGCAATGTCGGCAGCTGTAAAGCCGGCTGCCGCCTTGCCGTTCACCAGGAGCGTGCCGTTCGAAAGGCTCGAGACGATGAACCTGACACCGGCGGCGCTGTCGTCGGGATCGCTGAATCCGAGATCGGCGGCCGTCAGCTTGTAGACACCGCCTTCGGCAACCGTTGCCTTGAGGTCTCCGGTCAGCGTCGGAGCGTCGTTGCCGATCAGGATCGCAGTGGTTGACGGTACACCATTCAGATCGAGCACCAAAGCGTTGCCGACAGCGTCGCGGATCGTGCTGCCGTTGAGATTGATGTTGGCTCCAAGAACGATACCACTCATATCCGTCTGGCTCGCGGTGACGGGCATACGGAAAACCAGCGATGACGAACCGCTGCCGCTTTCATAAACCGCGTAGACTGTGCCACCAGTATCGAGCGTCACGGCAATCCTCGGAGCGCCTCCGGTCGTGTCCACGACCACAGCGCCATTGAGGTTGATGGTGAATTCGAGATTGTCGCCGCCGGCATAGGTCGCATTCGCGGGGACATCGACGGATGTGACGACGGGCGCGACACGGTCGATGTGATAGACCTGTCCAGTGGTGAATCCTGTAGCAATGGCGTTGCCAGCCGTGTCGGCGATGCCGGTACCGCTATTGTCGAGGTCGAGCCGCAAGGTGCCATCACCGGAGATGCCGTTGACGGTAACGGTATAGGTGTTGCCATCGACCTGCGTAACACTGGCGATCATCCCGGCCGCCGTACCGGTCGTCGCCAGAGAAAAGTCGGAGGCATCGACGCCTGAAACATTTTCCGTAAACGCTACCGTATATTGTACGCTGCTGGCATTGGTCGTCTCACTGCCGAGGCGATGGATTGACGCAACGCCGGGGGCAACGCTGTCGATCGCATAGTTGTTGGAATTGGTGGTGCCGCTTCCGGTATTACCGGCAGTGTCCGCCACGCCCGTATTGTTGAGCTTAATGACGTTGGTCGCATCAGTGATGCTGCCGGTCGGGGTCAGCGTCGCCGTCCAGGTGATGCCGCCATCGGACGAACTCACAGCGGTCAGCGTGCCGTTGGCAATCGTCAGGTCGGCATTGCTGAAGCCGCTTACAGCTTCGCTAAAGGTGAAAGTGACCAGCGAGGTTTCGCCCAGCTTCAGCGCGTTGTCCGCGACCACGATGGTGGCGGTCGGGCGTTGGGTATCGACGGCGTAGTTGTTGGAATTGGTCGTGCCGGTTCCCGCATTGCCGGCAGTGTCCGCCACGCCCGTATTGTTGAGCTTAATGACGTTGGTCGCATCAGCGATGCTGCTGGTCGGGGTCAGCGTCGCCGTCCAGGTGATGCCGCCGTCGGACGAACTCATGGCACTCAGTGTGCCGTTGCCAATCGTCAGGTCGGCATTGCTGAAACCACTGACAGCCTCGCTGAAGGTAATGGTCACCAGCGAGGTTTCGCCTATCTTCAGCGCGTTGTCCGCAACCACGACGGTCGCGGTCGGGCGCACGGTGTCGATGCTGTAGTTGGCGGAATTGGTGGTGCCGCTTCCTGTGTTACCCGCGAGGTCCGTCACGCTGGTATTGTTGAGCGTGATGGCGTTGGTCGCATCAGTGATGCTGCTAGTCGGGGTCAGCGTCGCCGTCCAGGTGATGCCGCCGTCGGACGAACTCACAGCGCTCAGCGTGCCGTTACCAATCGTCAGATCGGCATTGGTGAAGCCGCTGACAGCCTCGCTGAAGGTGAAGGTCACCAGCGAAGTTTCGCCCGCCTTCAGGGCGCTGTCCGCGACCACGATGGTCGCGGTCGGGCGTTGGCTGTCGATGGCATAATTGTTGGACTCGGTGGTGCCGGTTCCTGTGTTGCCCGCAATGTCCACCACACCGGTATTGTCGAGGGTAATGACGTTGGTCACATCAGTAATGCTGCCGGTGGGCGTCAGCGTCGCCGTCCAGGTGATGTTATCGGATGTGCTCAGAGTGCTCAGCGTTCCATTGGCTACGGTCAGATCGGCAATGCTAAAACCGGTGACGGCCTCGTTGAAGGTGATGGTCACCAGAGAGGTTTCGCCCACAGCAAGCACGCTGTCGGCGACGACGACGGTGGCGGTCGGGCGTTGGGTCTCGATGGCATAGTTGTTTGAGTCGGTCGTGCCGGTTCCGACATTGCCGGACGCGTTCGATACGCCGGTATTCTCGAGCGTGATGAGGTTGGTTGCATCAGTGATGTTGCTGGTCGGGGTCAGCGTCGCCGTCCAGGTGATGCCGCCGTCGGACGAGCTCACGGCGGTCAGCGTGCCGTTGGCAATCGTCAGGTCGGCATTGCTGAAACCAGAGACGGCCTCGCTGAAGGTGAAGGTCACCAGCGAAGTTTCGCCTATCTTCAGCGCATTGTCCGCAACCACAATGGTAGCGGTCGGGCGCACGGTGTCGATGGTGTAGTTGCCGGAATTGGTGGTTCCGCTTCCGGCATTGCCCGCAAGGTCCGCCACGCCGGTATTGTTGAGCGTGATGACGTTGGTCGTATCGTTGACGCCGGCGGTCGGGGTCAGCGTCGCCGTCCAGGTGATGCCGCCGTCGGACGAACTCACAGCGCTCAGTGTACCGTTGGCAATCGCCAGATCGGCGTTGGTGAAACCGCTGACAGCCTCGCTGAAGGTGAAGGTGACCAGCGAGGTTTCGCCCGCCGCCAGCGTGGCATCGGCGACCACGACGGTCGCGGTCGGGCGCTGGGTATCGACAGCGTAGTTGTTCGAGTCGGTGGTGCCGCTTCCCGTGTTGCCCGCAAGGTCCGCCACGCCGGTATTATCGAGGGTAATAAGGTTGCTCGTGTCCGTGATACTGGCGGTAGGCGTGAAGGTCGCCGTCCAGGTGATGTTGTCGGACGTGCTCACAGCGCTCAGCGTACCGTTGGCAATGGTCAGATCGGCATTGCTGAAGCCGCTGACAGCCTCGCTGAAGGTGAAGGTCACCAGTGAGGTTTCGCCTATCGTCAGGGCGTTGTCCGCGACCACGACCGTCGCGGTCGGGCGCGCGGTGTCGATGGTGTAGTTGTTGGAATTGGTCGTGCCGCTTCCGGCATTGCCGGCAAGGTCCGCCACGCCGCTATTGTTGAGCGTGATGACGTTGGTCGTGTCGGTGATACTGCCGGTGGGCGTCAGCGTCGCCGTCCAGGTGATGCCGCCGTCGGACGAACTCACAGCGCTCAGCGTGCCGTTGGCAATGCTCAGGTCGGCATTGCTGAAGCCGCTGACGGCCTCGCTGAAGGTGAAGGTCACCAGCGAGGTTTCGCCCAGCTTCAGCGTGTTGTCCGCAACCACGATCGTGGCGGTCGGACCTGTCGTGTCCATCGATACCGCAAAGCTGCCCGCATTGCTGTTGGCCGCGACAAACGCGCCATCGTCATCCGAGATCTGGTTAGAGACGACACCAATCGTCCAGGTGCCGTTGTCGGCATCGTTCCAAGTTCCGCCAGCGGGCGTGACGGTGTAGGTGGCAGTGCCGGTGACCGCGTTCCAGTTCGCGCCGGTGACCGTGAGAAACACACCGCCTTTTGAGACGGTAACGTCACCCGTTCCGATAGACGCAGCACTGATCGTGCCATCGCTGTCCGCGTAGCTAACCGTGAAGGAATAGCTGGTTTGCCCGGCATTGGCCTGACTGACAGTGGGTGCCGTGGCAACACCAAAGGTGGGCGCCACGTTCGGCAGAACTGCATCGGCGATGCCGATATCGTTGATGGCAATCCACATGTCCGAGCCGGTCTGGGGCGTCAGGCGGATCTCGTCGACATTCTGAAAAATCGACGCAGTCAATCCGTTGGACTGGGTGAATGTGTTCTCATAGCCATTATTGGACAAGGTCAAATTGACAGAGCCGATTAGAACTCCATCGTCATAGGCAGAAACCGTGATGTCCGCGCCGCCATAGTCTGCGATGAATATCGAACTAAAACTGAAATTGACACTGGTTGATGCGCTCTTGATCGTAATCAACGAGGACGAATCGTTGGTTGCATAACCAGCGGCAATAGCGTCGTTTGTATAGGGCGTTTCGTGGGTCCAGTTGAAACCATTGTTGTTTGTTATCTGCAACTGGATGCCGGCGATGTCGTTCGACACGACCCCGTCCGTAGCGGTCGGGCTATTGGGATTGCCGGTGAACGTCAACACGCCCGAAGCGAGCACGTCCTGGTAGGACGCCAGCGCCAACCCTTGGGACTCGACCACGCCTGCCGTGACCTCCAGCACCCAGTCGCCGCCCTTGTCGGAGGCGCCGGTGCGATCGCTGGAGGCGGCGACATCGGCCTGCGCCGCTGCCGCGAACGCTGCGAGGAATGCCTGCCCCTCGCTTCCCACGCCGATATCGCATCCGTAGAGGAGGACGTCGCCGGTCTCGCTGAGCGCCTCACCCAGATGCGCCAAGTCCGCCGCATGCGCCGTCAGCGCTGCAGCGTCGATCGGCGTATTGCCGATAAGCAGCTTGCCCTGCTCGCCGTGCGAAATGATGTGGATGGTATCGTAGCCCGATTTGCCCACCGCCCAATCGGCGATCTGCGTGAGGGCATCCGCCGCCGGATCGATCCAGACCACTTCCACCCCGCTTGGCAACAGGGCAGCGAGGCCCTGCGCATCAGCGAGACTCGCATCGATGAACACGACCTGTTGCCCACCGCCGGATTTCGTCTCGTCTGTCGTGGCCATGGCAGTGTCGGTCATCGTTTCCCCCCAAAGTCCCTATGAACCACAGCGCTTGCCGGAGGCTTCCGGCGGCTGGTAGTCTCCCTTGATCAAATTGCGTTTTCGGGCGTCATGCCCGTGAACCGAAAATTGGCTTATCTATGTGTTTGATCCTTCGTCGAAACCGCGGAGCGGGTCCGTTGATCCGCTCAGGTAACTGTCGTCACATCCGCCACTTCAGTCCGATCCGTACGGTATCGAGCCGAACATCGTTCTCGAAGCGAGGGAATGCACCGACCGGCGTGATTGCCGCGCCGGTCGCGGTCACGGTGCCGAAATCGTAATGCAAATATTCAAATGACAAGGACAGATTTGGTTTAACGCGCCACTCCGCGCCTGCACCAGCCACCCAGCCCGTTTCCGTGCCGCCGCCAGATACATCCATCCGCCCGAATGTGGGCGACGTCACATGGTCATAGGCACCGACGTTGACATCCGCAATGGCAAGACCACCCGAAACGAAGAACAGGACGTCGGCCGTCCCAAGACCGACGCGTGCTCGAAAACTGCCGGCCCAATCGATGCTGTAATTCGTCTTCGTATCGGAAAAGAGCCGGGAGGCGCTGTCGTCGGAAAGATCGAGAAAACTGAAATCGACTAGACCGCCAACAACCAATGGCATGTCGCCGGGCATCAGTTCGACATCGCAGCCCGCCTCGACGCCGCCGGAGACGCCCTGACCGTCATTCATGTCGATCGATTCGTAATTCGGTCCGGCCGAATTCCAGGCAAAGCCCGATCCCGCGAACGGACCATCGATGAACGGCTTGTCGGTTGCCGTCACCCGGCCGCGGACATAACCCAGATTGCCTCCAACATAGCAACCGCTCCAGGAGGAGCCTGTATTCGCGGCCGCATCTTCCGCCGCTGCCGGTCCAGCGGCCCAAGCGGTGATGCCAACGGCGAGCACAAGCAATCGCAACGACGACGCATAACGCAATGCGCGCAACATAAAAAACATCCCCCCAACAATTCTGAGACGGCATATAAATACCCAACCAGACGTTGTCAGCCTTGCACGATTTGCGTGTGCACGTCCATGCCCTTTTTCGGTCTTAAATCTTGTCCCAAATCATTTTTCCCGCCCTTGGCATTGTCACATAAACGTAGCGTCTGCATCTCGCCGGTGCAGCCGTCGTGAGATCGTGCTCCCGCGGCGCACATCTCCTACCAAGCGCCACTGTTTTGATGCGTTCATGGGCATTTTCGGCGCGCGAGGTCAGTTCGCAGCCCGGAACAACAGAGCAGGCGACAAGCTCGAACTGGTCGGCATGGCTGCAATGGCGGGGCGAGAAAACAGTTTTCGTGGGAATTGTCGCTGGGCAGAAAATGAGATCGTACCCGCTTGAATGGCAGCTTACCTCTACTGTTCGGACTGAAGGATAATCTCCTTCATCCTGACCTCAGGCAATCCGGGCAGCGAGCGTCTCACCATGGTTCAACAAACAAACCGAAGGGCAGATTACCAAGCTCAAGCTGGTAAAGCGCCAGATGTACGGACGCGGAAAGCTTGATTTTCTTCAAGCCCGCCTGATTGGCGCGACATGACAGAATTGCACCCGAACCGCGTCAGAGCCCCATTTGCACGCCGGAACACAAAGTGAAGGCAGATCTCTACAAATCTCGGGGCTATTCATAGAGCTGGTCCATGCTCAGGGAAGCGACTTCGGCAAACGGAGCTTGGTTCGTCACGCGGCCGTCGCCGAGGATGACGACGTCGTCGCAGAACGAAATCGTGCTGTGGTGGTGGCTGATCACGATGGTCGTGCGGCAACCGGCCCTCGATCTCAGGGTCTCGACAATTGCTGCTTCCGACAGGCCGTCCATGGCGTTTGTGGCTTCGTCGAGAATAAGGATCTCGGGATTCCGCACCAAGGCTCTTGCCAGCGCTATTCGCTGGCGCTGGCCGGCCGACAGACTTGCACCGCGATAGCCGACGATCGTTTCGTAGCCTTGGGGTAGTTTCTCGATAAATTCATGCGCCTCGGCAAGCCGGGCGGCATGCTCCGCATCAGTGATTGAGGCGATCTGACCATAGGTGATATTTTCCAGAATAGTGCCATCCACCAATTCAAGATCCTGGCTGGCAAGGGCAATCTGGTTTCGCCATTGGACCGGATCGATTCTGTTCAGAGGCATGCCGTCAATCAGAATATGGCCCTGATCGGGCTCAACAAACCGGCACAGAAGATTGACGATCGTCGTCTTTCCGGCGCCCGATCGACCGATGATGGCGGTCGAGCAGCCACTCCGGATTTCAAATGTTGCGGCGCGCAACACGCCAGGCCGTGCGTCTGAGCCGGGGTACTTGAATGTCACGCGGTCAAATTTGATCTGTTGGCTTAATGCCCGAGCCGGTTCGTCGCCTGCAGGCGGTGGCGGCTTGTCTGACGAGTCCAGTAGCCATCGCACCTCTTCCAAAGAGCCACTCCAGCCCTGTATTTGGCTCCACGCCAACTGCAGGGCGCGGATATGCGGCTGCAACCGGTAGAGCAGGACGACGAACGCCACAATGACGGGAAAGGTCACTCCCAAAGCCCATGCACTCACGACCGCTGCCAGAAACAGAGCCGAGTGCAGCACTTCGGTCATTGGCGGCAGAGCGCCCTGCCGGGTTTGGAGGACGAAGCCCGCCTTTCGAACTGCGTCCGATGCGGTATCGAACACGGCTTTTTCTCGCGGTTCCTGCCCGAACACGCGGATGAGCCGTCCGGCGTGAACGAGGTGGAGCATTCTGGCGGCAAGTTCGCTGTTGAGGGATGTGACGTTACGGCTCGGATTTTTGAGGCTGGCCGACAGGACCGCGTGTGCGAGCTGGACGAGCACCAATCCAAGCGCGACGCACAACGTCATCTGCCATGACAGAAGCAGCAGGAAGACAAGCAGAATGACGGCGGCCGATCCGTTCACGATTGCGCCGAGGACAGTCTGCATCGCATCCGACGCGCGCCAGGACTCGTTGGAAATAATGTTCAGCAATCGCCCCGGGCTTTGTTGCAGAAAAAATGGGTATCCAACCCTCAGGAGCTGATCCGCGAGCGCGCTTCGTATGGCATGGCTGGCTTTGCCGTAGATGAAGTTGGTAAGGACAGTATTCGCAAATGCCAGAATGTTCTTCAGGGTGATCAATGCGAGGACGGCAACGGAGATCACCATCAATCGTTCGCCGTCGTCGAAGCCCGATCCCACTTGTTCAAAAAGGGCAGATAGTCCGCCTGCGCCCGCCTCGTGCTTTTGACCGGCAATGATGCTGAGCATTGGAATGATGAGACCAATGCCTGTGCCCTCAAGCACGGCGCTGCCCAGCCCCAGAGCAACGACCGCCGCAAGCAGGCGCCACTGTCGACCCAGCGTGCTGCGTAGTACTTGAAGGCCCGGAAGGAGGAATTTCAACATGATCGATATCACCTCAGCGAACGACTCGCCTGTTTGATCTGGGTTACTTCCGGGGGCTGCGCCCGTCTGGTTATGGCAAGGCGCGCGAACTTGGCCGCTCCCAGCAGATTCATGAACACGATTGGCCAGTGAGACAGAGAAACCTCGGGATCGAAGCGGGGGCCGCCAAAAAGTTCCCGCCACGCAGACCTCATGGACCAGCAAAAATGGCGAAGCAGCCAGGGGGCCTTGAGGATGTGTTTTAGGCAAAGCGCCCCATTCCCAAGGCTGTAATCTCGGTGAAGTCTTTCGATCGCATCGCGCGTATTTCGACCATGATAATGAAGGACGGTCATATCGGGGACATATTCAATCGGGATGCCGAGTTGAAAAGCCCTTACCAGGTAATCCGTGTCCTCGGCCGACTTCAGGGCGCTGCCGGCTCCAAGCCGTTCGTCGAAATGGCCGACCTGGAGTGCAATCTCACGATGCATTGTCATGTTGCAGCCCAATATGAAGCCGCCAGGATGGACATCGGGGGTAAAACGCTCGCGCGCCTGCGACCGCTTGATCGTAAAGGGGAAATCGAGCGGGCTGCCGAGTTCGACGCGACCGCCGCGGATGATGCACCGCTCGCCGGTCGCGTAATGCCGCTCCAAATCCTGCAAGTAGCGACAGTCGACTGCGCAATCGTCGTCGACGAAAATCAGTATCCGGCCGCGCGACCGTTCCATTCCTGCATTGCGGGCGGCGGCCAGGCCCGGGCGCGGCTCCGTTACAAGCGTAATCGCAAGACTTGACGTCGCGGCGATACGGATCAACCGTTCGGCCGTGTCGTCCGTTGAACCGTTGTCGACCACCACAAGCTCGCTCGCGACCGTGGCATGCGACCGGCAGGCTCTTTCAATCGATCTGATGCAAGCCTCCAGAGCCGCGGCGCGGTTTCGCGTGCAGACAATGAAGCTCGCCAGCGGTTCGCGTCGCTCAGCAGATGACGGAGCAGCGTCAATGGCCCGGGTGCGCTCCTGCACGATTTCGGGACGTTCCGGAGCCATGCTAACCAAACCCATGCTGCGGCAGCACGGTGGCGGCAGGAACGGACTCAAAGTACCGCGACAGCGCATCGAGCCGCCGGGTTGCCGCAATTGAGAGACGACTGCACCACGGCGCGTAGGCACCAGCACGCAGGCCGTATCGTTCCCGGCGTCGAATGAGCCCCCATTTTCCTGTCCGAGTGAGAAACTCATGCGTCAGTTGTGGCTGCTCCGCGTCGTTGATGAGCTGGTAGAGGAAATAAAAGAAACACAAGGCGCCGTCCTCATAGCTGGACTGCGCCCCCGCGGGGAGAGCGGAGATTTTCGCTTCGAGCGAGAGAATGAATTCGGCCGCGCGTCGCGTGGTATCGCGCGTTACCGCGACACCGATGTCGCGCAGAGCATAGGGATCGTCGATGAGAGATTCACGCTCGAGGTTCTCCGCGACAATCTTCAGATGCGTTTGGCGCATCAACCGCTTATGCTTGTTTGTGACGCTATCGTCGTGGATACGATAGGCAACCAGGCTCTCATCGATCATCGCTGCGGGAAAGCGGCCGGTAATCCGCCTGAACAGATCGAAGTCTTCCGCATGCACATAGCTGGCGTCATAGACCAGCATGTCGTCCGGTATGACCCGCCGGTTATACATCACGGTCGAGTGCATGAAGATGGTGAAGAACATCGACAATATGTGCCAGTTTCCCGACTGATAGATCGGATTGGGCGTGCCGCGCACCATTCGATTGCCGAGAAGGCGATCGATGCCCGTGCCGCTGATCGCAAGCTGAGGCTGCTGCATAAACAATGAAACCTGACGGGAAAAACGCGAAGGGTAGGCAATGTCGTCTGCATCCATCCGGGCGATAAGGTCGCCCTTCGCGATGCCCAGGCCCTCGTTCAATGTGGCAATGAGGCCGCGGTTCTCCCGAGAGACTATGGAAATACGATCGTCGGCCATTCGATACCGCTGCAGGATCTCCAGCGAGCGGTCCGTCGAGCCATCGTCGATTGCGATGACCTCCAGTCGACCATGATCCTGGCGCAGGATGCTCTCAAGCGCAGCAGCGAGATAGGGTTCGCCATTGTAGACAGGCAGCAGGACGGAGACCAGTGGAACGGGCATGGTTTAGCTCGCGTGTTTATTGAAGATCGGAGGTTTGAAAAGCGTCGCCGCGATTGGCGCCTGCATGAATCACGGACGGGTGGTCCCTTTTGCCGTGAACCAAATCGACCGGATTGCCGGCATGCGCGAATGCTGCAGAACGGTGGTCCCGCGGAGCGACGTAGGGGAAGTGGCGTTTGAGCAGATTGAGCCGCTTTTCGAAGACCGACCAGGAAATCGAGGCAAGCATCAACGTCGCTGCGCCCGCGACCACAAACCGTCCGGGACCCTGCTGCGAAACATTGACGGGAATCCAAGGTTGCGCCTTGACGACCAGGGAGAGCACAATCGGGTGGAAAAGGTAGACGCCATAGCTGATACGTCCGAGGGCAGTTAGCGGCGGGGACTCGACTAGTCGGCCGAAATATCCTCCAAGGCCCGTCGAACAACATCCCACAAGCATTGTGAGTGGTACGAGGGGAAGAACCTCCCTGCCGATCCAGGTTGCCCACTCAAGCGTTGGTGTCATCGGTGTCGATTTCAGCCACAGCAAGATTACAAAGGCAGCGGCCAACGGCATCCAGCTCAGCCTCATCCACTTCGGCCAAGCCGATGTTCTGGCGCGATAAGCTGCCAAGAGCGCGCCCGACACCAGCGCGTCCATCGACGCGAAAGGCAGCAGATCACGCATGAGACCAGGTGTCCCGGTCACGGGCCAGTAGAAGCGGTATGCCAACGAACATGCGATGACGGCGATGCAAATCCGCTCAATCGAGCGGCGTGGCGCCAGCAGGATCACCAGAGGCCAGACGACATAGAACTGTTCCTCGATGCTCAGACTCCATGTGTGACACAGAACCCAAGGGGTCCACTCATCGTGAAGGGCATACCAGAAGTTCGACAGATAAAGTGCGTGCCATGGCAGGTTGCTTCTGGCACCTTCGAGATTGACAATCCCGACGAAGCCCAACAGGGCGAAATAGGGAGGAAATATGCGCAGTGCGCGACGTACATAAAATGATTTCAATGCTGTAGATGGTTCGTAGCGATCGGCGCGACGCGCATCCAAAAGGAGCCGTGTTATCAGAAATCCGCTCAGGACGAAGAACAGACGGACGCCGATGTGGCCCCAAACGGATCCGTCCTCGGCAAAAAAATGGGCGTACAGCACCATCGTAACGGCAACAGCTCTCAGCCCGTCCAACTGCCGGTCGCGTACATTTGGCATAGGCACCCCTCGGCGATCAGTCTTTATCGGACTCTCTCCTCGACAGTGCTTGCTCCCCAGTATCGCTCTTGCCGCCCACTGTATTCACCCTCTTCGGTGTCCGTTACAGACATGTGATGTGTCAAGGCGGACTCGGAGAGTGTAAGGTGAATTCGGCCAAACTTTGACCGCAGCAGCTTAATCACAGGTTTGCGCCACGGATGCCTCCTGAGACAAAACCGACAACTCCACCTTGTCTGTGGCTTCGACCTGCGCGGTGAAAGAAATAGAGCGGTGAGTATCTAACGCTGATGTGGATGGAGCGAGCGTTTCGGCTGTGGCGTATTGCATAAACGTCGAAAGCCCCGCGACATTTCTGTCGGCGGGGCTTTTTGATTTGGTTGCGGGGCCTGATTGCGCAGAGACTTGTGATTTCTCGCGTTGATGGGAATCGAACTGCGGACTCAGGGTTTTCTGTGTTAGAAGCAAGTACTTGCGGTGCCAACGCAGAAGGTACGAATGCGTTTTTTTAACCAGCGCATTGGCCGAGGCCCCCACAGCCTCGCAATCTGGTTGGCGCGACGGTCAAGTTTTGCGTGGACCATCGCTAAAATGCCATCAGATTTATTCACCTGATATTTCCACCGAATCCCTCAAAGATAGCGCCCCCTGCAAAAGCTCCGTTTACCGATGACTCTGCAATTTCGCCAAGCCGTAATCGTCCCGCATATCAAGATAGCAACGCTCGGCGCCCTTGCCTGTGCCGTTGGAGCGATCGCAGCCGTTTGCGTAATAAGCCTGCTTATTCCCGACCGCCCGTTTTGGGCAGAATTGACCGCAGTGGCGTCAATAACGGCAGCTGTTACGTTTCCGCTTCACTTTGCGCTTTGTCTACGCAACGAAGCGCTTCGTGAGACCCAAAAAGAACTTCAGCACGCACTCCGTCACGATCCCGTCACGGGTACACTGCGCGCCCACGCATTTGCGACCTCGGTCGAGCATGCGATAGACCGCAGGCGCCAGAGCACTGCTGAAAGCCCGGATGGCGTCATGCTCGTTCTCAGGGTTGGCAATTTCGATGAGATCGGTCGTCGCTATGGCCCGCAATGGGCAGATACGCTGCTTCAATCGATTGTTCAGATCGTACATTCTTCCGTGCGCTATGGTGATCTCGTCGCCCGCCTTGCCTCCGACGAACTCGGGATCTATCTGCCAGGCACAACAACGGAAAACGCCAGAGACATCTGCGAGCGCATCCGCGCGCGGATAGACGAGGCCACCTTCATCGCCGGGCAAGAGCGCCATATATCGGTGACGGTGCGGCTTGGCGGTACCAGGGTCGGGGACCAGGCCGATTTTCAGGCACTCCGCGAGGCGGCTAACCACGCCGCCCTTGCGGAGGAAGAGGCTGGCCCCTTCCTGTTCCGGGAGCTGTTTTCCTGACAGGGAGGCTTTCGGGCCTGCTCTGCCGGGCGTCGCCTTATCCTGCACAGCGGCACGGAATGCGAACAGTTGTGGCCGCCTCTGCAACGCTTCCCCTGTCGCGCAATCGGATCTGAGGTATCGACGCGGCAGCCACGGACGCGGTTGCCGCATCATCTGAATGCGGCGCGCCGCGGAGTTGTGTGCTAACCCGCGGCGTCCTGGACGATCCGTCCCACCACCTCGTCAAGCGACCGCGGCCACCGCGGCATGGCCCAGCCGAATGCCGAGGCGAACTTGGCGGTGGACAGTTGAGTGTTCAACGGGCGCGGTGCCAGCGCGGCGAATTCGGCGGCCGTTATGTCACGAACCTCCGCCCACGGCCCCCCGCGAGCCCGGCTTGAGGAGAACACATGACGCGCGAAATCGGCCCATGAAGTCGTGCCGCTTCCCGCGAGGTGATAGGTACCGCATGCCCCGCCCTCACCCATAGCAACGGCGGCGCTTAAGATCGCGTCGGCGATGTCGAGCGCCGATGAAGGATTGCCGCGCTGGTCTGCGACAACAGCGATTTCCTTGCGTGCGCTTGCCAGCCGCAGCATGGTTTTAGCGAAGTTCGTCCCGAACGGGCTGTACACCCAACTCGTCCGCAAGATGAGATGGCGGGGGTTCGCCGCCGCCACGGCGATTTCGCCCGCGAGCTTGGAAGCGCCGTAGACGTTCAAGGGCGCCGGCGCATCCGTCTCGCGGTAGCCGCTCGGCTTCTTTCCGTCAAAGACGTAGTCGGTCGAGAGATGGATGATCGGCACTCCGAGACGGGCCGCCGCCTCGGCGACTGCCCCGGCGCCGGTCGCGTTGATCCTATAGGCCAGCTCCGGCTCACGCTCAGCCCGATCGACCGCCGTATAGGCTGCGGCTGAAACGACAAGGTGGGGGCGCAAGGACGAAAACGCTGGCCAGATGGTCTCGGGCCGGGCCAGATCGAACTCGGGGCGCCCGAGGGCGAACACCTCGACGTGGGGCAGCGCTCGTGCCCGCTCGATCAAAGCCAGGGCGACTTGGCCCTGGGTCCCGGTTACGGCAATCTTCATGCCAGACGTCGCTGACGTTCGCCGAGACGCGTGCCTGAGTAGCGCCGCTGCCGGATCGGCTCCCACCACCACCGGTTGGCCAGGTACCAGTCCACCGTCATGCTTAGCCCTTCGTCGAACCCCAACCGCGGCTTCCATCCAAGCTCTCGCTCGATCTTGGAGGGATCGATGGCATAGCGGCGGTCATGACCCGGCCGGTCGGGGACGAACGCGATGAGATCCCTATAACTTCTGCCCAGCTCGCGTGGTCGCCGACGATCGAGGAGATCGCAGATACGCTCGACAACGGCAACATTGGAGCGCTCGGCGCGTGCGCCGATGTTGTAGCTTTCACCGGGCCTTCCTTGCCTCAGCACCAGTTCCAGTGCGCGCGCATGGTCCTCCACGTGCAGCCAATCCCGCACATTCATCCCGGTGCCGTAGACCGGCAGTGGCTTCTCTTCGATGGCGTTGATGATGGTGAGAGGGATCAGCTTCTCGGGAAAGTGATACGGTCCAAAGTTGTTAGAGCAGTTGGACGACACGACGGGTAGCCCGTAGGTGTGAGCCCATGCACGCACGAGATGATCCGAGGCAGCCTTCGAGGCCGCGTAAGGCGAAGACGGGGCGTAAGCCGTCTCTTCGGTGAACACGCCCCCATCGAAGGGGAGGTCTCCAAACACTTCATCTGTGGAAACGTGATGGAACCGGAAGCCTTCGCGCGCGCGTGTCGCGAGCTCACTCCAATAAGCAAGCGCGGCATTAAGCAGGCGAACGGTACCGACGATGTTAGTCTCGATGAAGAGATCCGGCCCGTCGATCGAGCGGTCAACATGGCTTTCGGCTGCGAGATGCATCACCGCATCGATCTTCTCGCGGCGCATGATCTCGAGCATACCCCGCTCGTCGCCGATGTCGGCGCGATAATGTACGTAGTTCGCCTTCCCGTCGATCGGACGCAGGGAGTCGAGATTGCCCGCATAGGTCAGCTTATCGACATTGACGACGCGCGCCGCGCCGCCCGCCACCAGTTGGCGGCAGACCGCGGAGCCGATGAAGCCCGCCCCGCCGGTCACGAGAATCCGTGTTGCCGCCGCCATCAAGCCACCTCCCCGAAAACCGTCGCCTCGACCAGAAGCGGCGCGCCGCGATCTTTCGCCGACAGCAGCAGGTCGCAGGCGTCCACTGGCCAGTCGATCCCGATCTCCGGATCATCGAAGCGGATCGCCCGGTCGTGATCCGGAGAATAGAAATCACTCACCTTGTAGAGAACCTCCGTGTCCGGCTCCAGCGTGACGAAGCCGTGTGCAAAGCCCGCCGGCACCAGGATCTGATTGCCCTTCTCAGCCGAGAGTTCGATACCGCCCCATTTGGCAAAGGTCGGCGAGCCGCGGCGAAGATCGACGGCGACGTCGAAAACGCGCCCTCGGACGACCCGGACGAGCTTTGCCTGCGCACGCGGCGGGAGCTGATAGTGAAGCCCGCGCAGTGTACCGGCCTTGGCCGAATAGGAATGATTGTCCTGCACGAAGGTTGTATCGATCCCCTTCGCAGCGAAGGTGGCCGCGTTGTAGGTTTCGGTGAAGAAGCCGCGCTCGTCTTCGTATCTGCGCAGCGTCAGCTCCAGCACGCCGTCGAGGCCGAGGGAGCGAAACTCAGGCATCGGCAAGCTCCCGGATCCGGCGCCGCAGATAGACGGCATAGTCGGTCTGGCCCAGCATCGTGGCCCGCGCCAGAACCTGGTCCGCCGAAAGATAGCCAAGCTCGAAGGCGATCTCTTCCGGGCACATGATCTTCACGCCCTGGCGGTATTCGATGGTGCGCACGAAGGATGCAGCGTCGTGCAGGCTCTCATGGGTCCCCGTGTCAAGCCAGGCATAGCCCCGGCCAAGCCGGCGGACGTGGAGATTGCCGCGATCGAGATAGGCCCGGTTGACGTCGGTGATCTCCAGTTCCCCCCGGCCCGAGGGGCGGACGGAGGCCGCGATGTCAAGCACGTCGTTGTCGTAGAAGTAGAGACCCGTGACCGCCCAGTTCGACTTGGGGCTCGCAGGCTTTTCCTCGATCGCGTCGGCCTTGCCGGTCGTTGCATTGAAGCTGACCACGCCGTATCGGGCCGGATCGTCCACATGATAGGCGAAGATGGTGGCTCCGGCCTGCTTGGCGACCGCGTCCCGGCAGATTTCCGCAAGTCCCGCTCCGTAGAAGATGTTGTCTCCCAGAATGAGAGCGACCGGACTGTCTCCGACAAATTCTCGGCCGATGACGAAGGCCTCGGCCAGTCCGTTCGGCTGCGCCTGCACCGCATAGGAAATCGAGAGGCCGAGCGCGCTTCCGTCTCCGAGAAGCCCCTCGAAAAGCGGCCTGTCGCGCGGCACCGTGATCACCAGTATCTCGCGGATTCCCGCCAGCATCAGCATGCCCAGCGGATAGTAGATCATCGGTTTGTCGTGCACGGGCAGCAGTTGCTTCGAAACCGATATGGTAACGGGGTAAAGCCGCGTTCCGCTGCCGCCTGCCAGAATGATCCCTTTCATGCGTCACCTCCTGTTGCCTTTTCCGCGCTCCCCGCATAGCGGCCGCGCGCGGGCCACTGACATGGGAGGGGACAGGTCACATTGGTCATCTCGCCAACTCTTCGCCGGCATTCGCTTCGGTGGCCGCGACGCCGGCCGGGCTCAAGGCGCCACAGCGCCAGACGCTGTAGACCGGCTGCGTATCCCAGTCGTAGTAGAAGGCCGCGTCCAGCCTGCCTTCCTTCATCAGCGCCGCGAAGCTCCGGCGCATGGCGCGGATCGCCCCCTCCCGCTTACGATCGTCGACCGGGCAGGAAAGCGCGGTGTTGGCAATGCCCCATTCGGTCACCCAGCATGGTTTGCCCTGCTCTTCAGGCCGACAAAAATCGAGGAGCGCCGTCACATAGCGCGCAAGCGCCGCGTCACCTTTGCGCCCCGGATAAACATGAATGCCATAGCCATCGATCAACGCGTCGATCCCCCGTCCCCGCAGGAGCGAGACAAACGAGCCGGGATCGAGCCGTTCCATCCCGCGAAGGTCAGCCTCTTCTGCGCCGATATCGGAAAGTCCGGCGGAAATCAGCAGCGCACCGCGGCTATGCACCGTCGCCCGCAATTCCTCTCGCGTGATCCGGACGGCGCCTACATAGGCGTCGAGCCCGCGCTCGAAGGCCGGGCGATTTGCGACTTCCGAAACGTTGCGTGGTGTCTGCCGCCCGGGTTTTTCGTAGACGCCGAGGTCGCCATTGTAGGCGCTGTAGTTTATCTCGTTTCCGGGCTCGACGGCATCGATGCGGATGCCCATGCCATCAATGCGGCGAAGCGCTGCGCGTAGCTGCGCGCGGTAAAGATCGAGGTCGAGATCGGAAAGCCGTTGGACGTCCCAGATGCGCCCGAAACCGGTGCGAGAGCGCGTCTCCGGCGGATAATAGTCCTTGTTGCCGAGCTGGATCTCGAGGAGGATCTTTAGCCCGAGCCGATCCGCCATTTCCAGCGCTTCGATGCTCTTGTCCACCGGCCGCGACAGCGAAAGCCGGACATGGGTGATGCCACTTGCCGCGATCTCCCGCAGCACGCGCTCCTGATCGGCGCGAGAGAGCCAGGCGAGGTTGACCCGGTTGATACCGATGCGATCGGGGAACGCATCGTCTGCGTTCGCCGGCGGCGCCGGGGCAAAGGCCCAGAGCGCTGCCAGCGCGCAAGCGAGGCGCACGCGCGCCACCGCTTTCATCCTCTCAAAGTCCAATCTGCTTCAGAGCATTTCGGAAATTCGCCTCGCAAGCGGAATAGCGGTCGATCACGGCTTGCGTGTCTATCTTGGCGAGGAAATTCGACAGATATGCGCGCTTGTCCGCCTCCCGGTTCCAGGTTGCCGCCTCTATATAGGGGAAGCCGATGAACTCCAGCATTTCCCGCATGCGGTCGTCGACCGCGATCATAAGGGCGGGTGTGCCGGCCTGCATACCGATGATGCAGCCGTGGAAACGGCGGCCGAAGCAGAGATCGCGCGAGGACATGGCGCTCCGCCACTGGTTCGTGTCGAAATAGACCAGCAGCTCCGATTTCCGCTGCCATTTTTCCGAATGCTTATATTCGGTCGCTCCTGTGATGCGCCCACTCGCCCGGTCATAGACGATGTCATTGTCGTCGCCGGTCAGGGAGAGGTTGTAGGCAACCAGCTCGTCCTGGACCACATAGCTTGCGACGCTGTCGGGTTTAAGCAACGCGTGCGCGTCGACGATCGTATCGGCAACACTGCCGAGATAGCCGCCGAAGGCGATCTTCTGGGCTTCCGCCAACGCCGGGTTGGCGAGCGCGGTCAGTGAGCGCTTCATGTCGTTCGGCGAGAAGTAGAGTGACGGGCAGCCCGTCGGCTTGACGAACTTCATCCCCTGCTCCCGCAGGAATTCGGCGGTGAAATAGCCGCGCGTGAGGAAGAAGCTTTCCTTGCCCCGCAAAACCTCCAGGAACTTGAGCGTGCCGGCCGGAAGCTGATCCTTGAGACCTTCCTTGCGCTGGATGCCGATGCCCATCACCACGACCGGCATCGTCAGCTTCGCGAAGATTTCCGCCTCGAGATCGGCGGAATAGCCGGGGCGCAGCAGATTGGCGGAGGCGAAGACACACAGATCGAACTCGCGGTTCACCTGCTCGTAAAGCTCGTTCGACTCCCGATTGTTGACCAGATGCCAGAACGGCAGATAGGTGACGTCATGGCCGCGCAGGCTCTCGGCCGCTCCTTCGCCGATCAGGTAGTTGCCGGTATTGGCGATCTTCCTGACCTGCGAGATCAGGTCCTTCCTGGTCCTGGTCTCGTCGAAATAGGGCCGATGGATGACGGTGGTGCCGGAGACGTCCGCAATCGTCCGCTGCAGATAGGAGGGAATGCCCGTGAGCAAGATACGCATGACTGTCCTCTGAACCGAAGGGTGATGGCCCGCGGGCCGTTAAATGGAGCCGCTAGTGACCGATGCCGATTTCACGAAGCGTAGTGCGGAAGGCGCGCTCGCGATCGGAATACCGGTCGACGAGTTCGCTCGTGTTGAGCTGTGCCAGATGGTCGGCCACGAACTCGGCGCGGTTCTCCGCCTTGTCGACTTCAGTGATGTCGACAGCCGGCAGGCCGGTGAAGCCCAGCATCTCGCGCATGCGGTCGTCCACCGCCACCATCAGGCTCGGCACGGCCGCCTGCATGGCGATGATCGAGCCGTGGAAACGACGGCCGAAATTGAAATCCATCGACGAGGCCCAGCCGCGCCACTGGTTGTTGTCGAAGAAAGTGCGCACCTCGAACCGCTGCTTCTCCCGCTCCGTGCCGGGATAGGTCAGATCGCCGATCATCAGACCCGATGCGGAATCATAGACGCGTCCCTCATCATTGGGCTCCACTTTCATATCGAAGTGAAGGAACTCGTCCTGCACCACATATGGCGGCACAGTGTCCTGCGGAGCCAGCGCATTCGCATCGAGGATCGCATCCTGATTGCCGCCGAGATAGCCGGAAAAAATGGTCTTCGCCTTGCCGATCTTGACGCTCGGCAGCTTCCTCATGGACCGCCGCATGTTGTCCGGCATGAAATAGACGGACGGGCAACCGGTCGGGCGCACGAAGGAGAAACCCTGGTCCTTCAGGAAGCCGGCCGACTCGTAGCCGCGTGTCAGGAAATAGTGCTCACGCTCCTTCAAGACGGCCAGAAGCCGCTTCGTTCCTTCCGGAAGATTGTTCTCCAGGTCCTTGCGGTTCTGCAGGCCGATGCCCAGCATGACGATCGGCATGTTGAGCCGGCTCAGGACATCCGCCTCGGCGTCCGCCGAGAGCCCCTTGCGCAAGAGGTTCGCGCAGGTGAAGACGCAGATGTCGAAGTTGGTGTTGAACTCGTCGAACCCGCTGCCGCTTTTGCTCAAATTGTAGAGATGCCAGAAGGGAACCTGCTTTGCATGCGGCGCGAGCGCACGCAGGGCGCCCTCACCGATAAGGTAGTTCCCGGTGTTGCTGATATTGCCCAGCTCCCGCAGAAACTCCTCTTTCGTTTCCGGCTGCTTCTGCCGCTCCGCATAGGAGACGGACAAGCCGTGGGCGCCATTGGCAAGGCGCGTGTAGTGACCAGGAATACCCGTCACGAGAATTCGTGGACGCATTCGACTAACCTTTCTGTTTCAATGACGCGGCCCGGCAATCAGCCGATCGCCGCGACTACGGGATTTGCCGCCGCCTGCTCGCGAAAGACCGCGGGGCGGGACAGTGACGAATTTTTCACGGACCGATCGCTCCACGCGATGAAATCCGAGAAGGAGGAAGCCCATGACCGGCGTGCGGCGGTCCTGATGCAGCCCTCCATGAGTGGAGCGAGTCTCTCGCGATTGCGTGCGACCTCTTCGATGATCCGCGCCATCTCCCTCACGACCTGAGGATCGGAAGCCGCGTTGATGAGTATGCCGTCCTCGCCATCGGAAATGAGTTCGTCCACAGCCCCGACCGCGGTCGCGATGGGAACGCAGCCGAGTTGCTGCGCCTCGGCGATCATCAGCGGCGCGCCCTCCCACCGTGAGGGCATGACGAGAACGTCGGCCCAGCCCAGCGCCTTGATCAGATCCTTGCTGGCGAAGACGGGCGGGCGCACGTCGACACCCAGGTCCTTCAGCCGTTCGCTCCAGGAGACCCTGGAATCGGCGAGGATTTCGCCACCGATGGCGCGGGCTTCGAAGGCGACCTTGGAGGCCCGCAGTTCCGCGATCGCTGCCGCCAGCCGGTCGATACCCTTCTGCTGGTCGAACCGGCCCATGTAAAGAAGCCGCAAGCGGTCATCCCTGCGCTCGATCCGCCTGATGGTCAGAACCTCCGCCAGGGCCTTGGGCGGCACCGAGAAGCTCGCTCCGTTCGCAACGGCGAAGACTTTTTCGTGGGGGACGCCGTAGCTGTGCAGATAGATCTTCAGCTGCTCGGAGCACGTTAGGAAGGCGTCGTAGCAATGCTCGTGGGCAATCGCTGCGAAAGGCTGGCCGGCAGGCCTCTTGAAGACCGTGTTGTCGACGACGTGAAGATAGCAGGCCGTGCGCGTGCCTTCCGAACGCAGGCGCGCGATGAGAGGATGGACGGCCATCACGTGGTTGTTGATGACCAGGTCGAAGCCGGAAAGCTGTCCCTTCAGCGCCTCCCAGTCGACCGAATGCCCCTGGTCGATGAAGTCCTGTCCCAGGAAGGAGCCCGACCCTCCCCAGGCCGGAATTCCCGCCTCCCAGAAGTGAATGTAGTCGAAGCTGGAATCGAATTCATCGATCACATCCATCCGGGACGTGCCGAGCACGAAGAGATGGGTTTCGTAACCCGCCGCCTTCAATTCCCGGGCGGCCGCATAGACGACTTTTTCAGCCCCGCCGAACGAGGCGTTCGGCACGAGCAGCGCCACGGTCCGCTTGCCCTCGCTATGCCCGAGCGGCAGGACCGGTGATCCTCCGACTTCCTTGCGCAGCGCCTTGTGGAGATCGGTGTAGGGTACGAGCCGTGCGGGACGCCAGGTCCACCGCCTGCCCGCCGTCTCGCGCAGGGGGCTCGCGGCAATCGCGTTGACACAGTTGATCATCACCTGCTGAGGCGTGATGAGAGAGCGGCGCGGGAGGCTTCTTGGAAAGGGGAAGCGCACTTTCAGAACGGCCGATGTCGGCCATACCTGCTGGCTTGCGATAGAGGCGAACCAGTCCACCGCATTGTTCTGGACCACGTCCTGGACGAGCCGGGTCGAAAGGAAAACGAGATCGGCGGGGCCGATTTTTTGTGCGCCCGGCCCATGAACGATCGGCTCGATCTTACGCTGGGCGGCATCGTTGGCGAGTTGGACGAAGACGACGTTGCTGGTCTCGCTCATGCGCTCAAGATGGGCAAGCACGTTCGGCAGCATGCGCGAACGCCGGAGCAAGTCGAGCGCCGCGCCGCTTCCGGCGACCAGGAAAGGCGGGAAATGTTCATTGTCGGGCTCGCCGATATTGCCCCAGAACGCCGGGATGATGTCGTCGAGACGAAGCATTGTCGGTGGCTTGGTGGGATCGGTGAAGAAGGAGATCGCCGTATCTTCCGTTCGCGCAAACAGGTAACGCGGGCATTCCTCATGCTCAAAATCCACCAGCATCGGGCGCTGGAACAGCGGCATGTGGCGCTTGCGCAGGAAGCTTACCGACGTGGCGCGATCGCGGTTGGCCTCCTTGAAACGGCTCTCCGCCCTCAGCCTGTATTCGAAGACGGTGTCGTGGCAGGGCGTGCCGACGAAACCGTGCTCGATGCAGGAGAGCCAGAACTCCCAATCCTCGAAGCCGTTCTGCCTGTCGTCGTTGAAGCGCACGCCGTCCTGAAAAACATCGATCGAGATCATCGATCCCGTATCGCAGATGTTGTCGGTGATGCAGTGGACCAGTCGTGAATAGCGGTTGCCGTAGTGGGCGCGCCAGCTTACCGAAAATGTGTCGATATTCGTGTAGACCCACCCGCAGCCACTGGAGAGGAGGTGCCGGTAAAGCGTCTCGATGGTGCCGGGAAGGACGCGATTGTCGGCGTCGAGGAAATAGACAGCCCTCGCCTCTGGAAAGCGCTCAAGCACCACGTCGATGGCGCGATTGCGCGCGCCGCCCGGACCGGCGTTCCTGCCGAATATGACATGGACGCAAGGATGGGCCGCGGCGTAGAGCAACAGTTGATCGAACGTCTCGTGCCGTGGATCGCCGTCGACCGAAACGACGATAACGATCCGGCAGCTGCTGACATTCGAGGCAAGGACCGACTCGATTGCCTCCAGGGCGAGTGCCGCGTGACCGTAAAGGGGCATGGCCACGGCGATCAGGTCCGTTGGCTCCCTGTTACCGGACATCGGCCGCCTCCGTAAATTGTTTGACCAACCTGAAGCCGGACACCTTGAGCCAGGAGAAATCGACCGAATCCGTGACTGCGCGGGTGAGGATCATCAGGTCCATCGGGCCGCGTGCCGGCTCGTCCAGCTGGATGTTGATGTTGACGACCTCACTGGAGGTGACTTCACGCCATCCGCTGAAGAATGCCGACGGTTTGGCCGCGCCCCTTCGCGCCAACTCGGCCACTTCGGAACGCGCATTTGAATTCGCCGGTGCGAGCAGGAAGCTGACCGCCGCAGGCTGACCTTGCGGATGATCGATAAAGGCGCTCGCCGAGAAGGATATCGTTCCGGGCTCGACGGCGCCACTGACCGCGCCTGCCGATATGCCACTCGGCAACGGGTGGCAGACAACGGCATGCTCATGCTCGAGGAAGCGCACCGTCTGGAAATCCGGGACGATCGGCGTGACCGAAACGTCCGCGATCTGGCTCAACGTACTGACCGCCAAGCGATAGTCGACAGTGTACTGGCCTTCGAGCAGGCTGCTGGGCGCAATCATGTTGGGTGTTCTGGCGGGCTTTACTCCAGGCAATCCCGTAAACACCTTGAACGCCAGCGGGCGCAGGTCGAGGTCCGGATGCGGAAGTTCCGACCGCGCCGAATAGCGCTCGCCGGCGATCGGATAGCCGAGAGAAAGGCCGACGGTCTCTGGTCCGGTTGCGGAGATCCGCAGCCGGAGCGTACGCGCAGCCCCTCCGCAGGCCCGGGGCAGAGAGAAGAAATTCCAGTTCGGCACGAGTTGCGCATAAGGCACCGTCCACTCGGCCACCCCCTCACCACTCTCAAGATAGCTCAATGCGACGACAAGCTCTCCGCTGGTCCTGGGCACCGAGTGCAGGTGAAGGGCGAACCCTGCCACACCAAGGCTGGATACCGGCAGCAGTTGCTCGACAAAGGCGGCGGCAAGCAACGGCCCGATCCCCTCGTCCTTTGGATCGGCGTAGGGATCGTGGGAGAAGATCTCAGAAACCGGCTCCCAGTTTCGCGCCTGGAACGCATCTTCGAGCGCCCGGTAGTTTTCCAGCAGCGTCTCGCGCTCCCGGCGCAGGATCGCGAGCTCCGAGGTGATCGAGGCGCTGTAGCGGGCAAGCCGGCCGACGCTGCCCTCGGTCAGTGCCCGCAGAAGCGGGAAACTGTCGGACGTATTGACGGGATCAAGCCGCTGTATGGGAACCGCGGGGACCGTCCCCAGCGGTCCAAGCAGCGCCAGACGCTCCTGCAGATCCGCCTCACCCTCTTTGGAGAAGGCGACGGCGACCAATGGAAAAGCATTCTGCAATGTCGCCGGAGGTTGGCCATCGACATCGAGGCAAACGACCAGATGTTCGATATCGCTCCCTTCGAAACATGACCGATCCCGGCTTGATGCCGCTATCAGCTTTCTCGTCGCCAGCCGTTTCCCAATGCCGGAAGACATCAACTCTTGCACGCCCAACCTCTGAAGAATTATGTCGAAACAAAACAAAGATGCCGAATAATCAGATATTTATTCGGACGACCCCTTGCGATTTATGCAGAAGCTAACAACTAACATTGCAGTGCACAATGGGAAATTTCAACAACAGTAGATAAAAATATTTCATATATACTTTGAAAATCAAAGTAATATTTCACTGCGCCGCGACAACATTGTGCACAAGCGGCTTTCCGATCAATTTCTCAAGAATATCCCGTTGGCGATCGAGGCAGTCCGCCAGCCGGAACCGCCTCTCGACCGTCCGACGCGCCGCAGCGCGCATTGCGAAGTGGCCTTCCGGATTAGCCAGGGCGCCGAGGATGGCCTCGGCGAGTGCGTCCGTGTCGAAGAACGGCACCAATAGTCCGTTCCGGCCGGCGCGTATAACCTCCCGGACAGGCGCGGTATCCGATCCAATGACCAGAGCGCCGCACGCCATTGCCTCCAACACCGACCAAGACAAAACGAACGGATAGGTCAGGTAGAGGTGCGCGGCCGAGATCTGGAAAAGCTGCCGCAAAACTGAATGCGGCACCACGCCGGGAAAGAGGATATTTTCCTGCGGTATGTCCAGCGATTCCAAGAGGTGGTCCTTCCACGCGCCGCCGCCGGGCGGCGGCACACCATAGCTGGCGCCATCTCCGCCGACAAAAACGAACAGCGCATCGGGGCGCTGGCGTACAACCTTGGCGGCAGCCGCCAAAGCCTGTGGAAATCCGCGATAAGGCTCAAGGTCGCGCGCGACAAAGGTAACAATGGGAGGACCATTGCCACTGAGCACGCGCCCATCCGAAAGCGTGACCGAGGTTGTCGGGTCCGGCCGAAACCGGACTGTATCGATCCCCTCATGGCACACCGAAATGCGTTCCCTGATATCGGCGGGATACAGACTTCTCTGCCATTCCGTGGGGCTGATACCAGCCTCGATGGCCTCAAGCGACAGAAGCTGCGCGATGTTGCGCAGCCGCAGCCTCTTGCGCGTTTCCAGATCGGGCTGATCGTCGGGCACGAACCCGATATCCGCCCCCTCCGATCGATAGAAGAACTCGCAATACCCCAATGCGGGCACGTTCGGCAGGACGTCCTTCAGGAACATCATGCTTCCCCAGCCGATATGGCCGACGACAACATCGGGCACCAGCCCCTGCCGCGCCATGGCGTCGAGCGTTTCGGCGACGCGATGGCCGATTCGCGCGTGATGATCGGGAGTACCCATGTGCCGGGCCATGTGTGGATTTGCGCGCGGGCCGGATTCCGCTCGATGTCGAACGACGCGAACGGATGGGATCTTCTGATCTATGGTTTCTGTGATGAGGCTTACCTCATTGCCCGCCTGCGCGAGCTGAGCGGCCAAGGCAGCGAACTGACCAAAACCCCGTCGATGAACAAACGCCACGTGCATCGCGCCTAAAGCCTTTCCAGCAAAAGTGCGAAGCGGTTCTGCGTCCGGAAATGCGCAGAATCAAAGAGACAGAGCATTTCAGGTGATCCCGCTTTCACCGGAAATGCTCTAGTCTCCATTGCCAGACCCACGGCATCGCTCACCACCTAGACGCCGTACCGTGAAGCGGTGCCCCAGGCCAGCTCGAGCTGGTGCAGCGTCTGGAAAGCAGTCTCAAGCATCCGCTGGTCCTGGTCGCCGCGATTCACCGCGCGCTCATAGGACATGGCCGCGTCACGGAGATTTGCCCTCAGCTGCCGCCCCTTCTCTGTCAACTTGATGCGTGCGGACCGCTTGTCGCGCTGGGAGGCAACGCGATCAATGTAGTCGCCGTCGGCAAGCTGCTTCAGATAGTAGGAAACATTGGAGCCAACATAATGCCCACGATCCAGAAGCTCGGCGACCGAGAGCTCCGAGTCGCCGATTGCCAGTAGAATCATCGCCTGTGCCGGCCCGACGTCATCGACACGAAGCTTGGTCAGCTCCGCCCGGATCAGGCCCGCAAACCGCCGGCTTGCCCGCTCCATGAGGCGAGCAAGCTCGAAATATGTAATCTGCCGGAGGTCACTAAACTCGGCATCCTGAGGATACCCGGGGTCAGTTTGTGCTGCCTGCCCCTTATTTAGAGTTCCCAGATCATCATTCAATTCGGACAGATTCAGCACACTATTTTCCTTCACTTAACTCTCCGCTTCGGAAAAGTACTTCAAAAATTGAAGTAATCTTCAAATATGCCCATCACCCCTGATTAACCTGAGCTTGCACAAGTCCTCCCTTCTGTGCCAGATTAGCAAAAGCAATGCTACACTTCCGCCCAGTTACAACCATTTCTGCCCTCCAGAAGATGGCTATAACGTTAACTCAAGGCAAATTGCCATGCGTGATACTGTTCAAAATGATACAAGAAGCAAGAGTCAAATTTTGGGAGGCAAAGATCAAAACAACCCCGGATTGCTGATATCGCAAGCAAAGCGTGTATTCTTGTCCGGGTTACTCTATGCGGCGGCGCTTAGCGTGTGTCTCAATTTATTACAACTCACGATGCCTCTGTTTATGCTCCAAGTCCATGACAGGGTGCTCAACAGTCAGAGCATGGACACGCTCGTCATGCTCACCATTTTGGCGATCGGCGCCCTTGTCGTGCTCGGGGTTCTGGAATTCATCCGCGCCCTCTCTTTCCAGGCCATCGGTGGCGCGCTCGTGCGCCGTTTGAACATGCCAGTCCTGGCCGCCGCCGTTCAGGCCTCGGTTGACCAGGGCCTGTCGCGCGCGACCCAGTCGCTTCGGGACATCGCGGAATTGCGAAGCTTCCTGACTTCGTCAGCGGTGACCGCGCCCCTCGACGCGGCCTGGTCACCGATCTTCCTCGGCGCCCTTTTCATCTTGCATCCGCTTTTCGGCCTTATTGGCGCGGTCTCCGCGGCGCTGCTCCTTTGCGGCGGTCTGGTCACGGACATGTTGACACGCCAACTCACCAAGGAAGCGAACCAGACAAATATCGAGGCCGTGTCCAAGATTGGTGCATCGCTGCGACATGCCGAGGCTATCGAGGCTATGGGTATGCTGCCGGCCCTGGCAAATCGTTGGCGCGCCCTGCAAATGCAAGCCCTCAGTGCCTTTGAAACGAGTGGGAGCAGGAGCAAGGCGATGTCGTCCATCACCCGCAGCCTGCGCTATTCCATCCAGATCGTCACCCTGGCAGCCGGAGCGTTTCTCGTGCTGGAGCAGGCAATCACGCCCGGCGCGATGATGGCATCGAGCATTCTTGTCGGGCGCCTCCTGATACCCTTCGATTCGATCATCGACAATTGGCGGCAGTGGGTTCTGGCGATCGCCGGCTGGCGTCGCCTTGAGGCAACCCTCAAGATGGACCTTGCGATCCGCCAAACGATGCCGACGCCGCATTCGTCGGGCGACATCGTGGTCGACAAGCTGGTCTACGCAGCCCCGGGACTAGATGTGCCGATCATCAAGGGCATTTCTTTCTCGCTCTCTCCAGGCGAGGTTCTGGGCGTGGTCGGTCCCTCCGCAGCAGGCAAATCGACCCTCGCGCGCCTGCTGGTCGGAATCTTGCGACCCACGTCCGGCGGCGTCTTCCTCGACGGCAACAACACCTATCTCTGGGAGCGCAGCTCGTTCGGCCAAGTGGTCGGATATCTGCCGCAATCCGTATCGCTTTTGGAAGGCACGATTCGAGAAAACATTGGGCGGATGGCCGAAAGCGATCCATACAAAGTGCTGGAGGCGGCGCGACTGGCCGACATCCACGACATGATCGGACGCCTGCAACTCGGCTACGACACTCCGGTCGGCGACGGACACCTGACCCTTTCCGGAGGGCAGCGGCAGCGCATAGCGTTGGCGCGCTGCCTCTACAACAGGCCTCGTCTCATCGTGCTCGACGAGCCGAACGCAAACCTGGATGCGATTGGCGAGCAGGCTCTCATCCGCGCGATCCAGCACGCGCGCGGCGACGGCGCGATCGTCATCATAATCGCTCACAGGCCAGCCATCATGCAAGTCGCCGACAAGCTGCTCGTGCTCGAAAACGGCCGTGTCACACAGTTCGGGCCGCGAGCCGACGTGATTCCGGCCACAATGCCGGGCGAAGCACGCCGCGAGGTGGCCGCGATATGACGGAGAAGAAGCCCCTCGCGATCCGCCTCGATCTTTCCGAGCGTCGCCTCCAACAGCATCAGCCAGTGTCGCTGAATGTCAGCCCCTCGGACTTGGAATTCGAACAGCTTGATACCCGCTCGCCGCTCCGCCGTCTTGTCATCGCGGGGATCGCCACGATCCTGGTGTCTTTCGGAGGATTTTTCACCTGGGCGTTTTCGGTCGAGCTCAGCAGCGCGACGGTCGCCAACGGCACGGTCATCGTCGATTCAAAACGCAAGACCATCACCCATTTCGAAGGCGGCGTGATGAGCCGGCTGCTTGTCCAGGAGGGCGACAAGGTTTCCGCCGGGCAGCCCCTGATCGAGCTGGAGGATACGCGTGCCCGCTCCAGCCTGCAGTCGCTCCGGATCCGCCGCGTCGGCCTGATCGCGAAACTGGCCCGACTGAAGGCCGAGCAGGCCGAAATGCCGCAGGTCGACTTTCCACACGATTTCGGCGATGCCCAGGACGTTGCCGTCGATGACGCCGTAAAGGCCGAGACAGTCTTTTTCGAAAAGCGGCGCGAGACCAAGGAGGGGCGCGTCGAGGTCCAGAAAAAGACCATCGAGGAATATGCCGAACAGGCGAAATCGCTCGACATCCAGATCCATGCGGCCGACCAGCAGATCGCCTTGATCGCCGAACAGCGCGCGGCAATAGCAACTCTGGTGCAGAAAGGTGCTGCCCCGCGCACGCGGCTCATCGATATCGACTCCAGGCTGAGCGAGCTTGCGCGGGAACGGGGCGAACTCGTCGGCGGCAAAGCCCAGGCAGAAAAAGCCGGAGCAGGCGCCCAGCTTGCGCTGATCGGAATTGAAAGCGAGTTTCAATCGACCACTGCCGGCGAAATCACGACGTCGCGCGTCGAACTCCTGGATGTCGAGGAGCAGATCACCGCTTCACAGGACGTATTGCGGCGCCTTGAGATCCGCTCTCCGCAGGACGGCATTGTCAGCGACATCCTGCTGCGCACCCCCGGCAGTGCAGTCACGCCCGGCCAGCCCTTGATCGAGATCGTTCCGGAAAACGAGCCGCTGCTGGTCGAGATGCGCGTCAATCCTCGCGACATCGACAGCATCGCCGTCGGCTCGCGGACACAAGTCCGGTTGACCGCCTATAATCAGCGTTCCCGCCTGCCGATGGAAGGCACCATCACATATGTCGCTGCGGACCAGTCGGTCGATGAAAAATCAAACAGCGCGTTTTTCGTCGCGCGCGCCAAACTCGATACGGCGTCACTCAAGGCAAACCCCGATGTCCGCCTTTATCCTGGCATGCCCGCGGAGGTGCTGATCGTCCACGAGTCACGCCGTGCGATCGACTACCTCACCTCCCCCGTCCTCGAAAGCTTCAACCGCGCGTTCAGGGAGGATTGATGTTCGCGTCATGCGGCACTGCAACATAATTACTTCGTATTTTGAAGTAATTTCAATGTAAACCATATCAATTTTACTTCATAAAATGCGAAATTCTCGAAATAAATCATGAATTCGACTCATTTTGAGAAATATATTTCTCAAAATCCAACACAAGAGCGCAGGTTATGCTTGCGCTCTATTTTTTTGCAGTGCACATTTCAGGCGCGAAATCGTCGCAGCCAGCGCCGACAACGCGAACATATCAATCCGAAGAGGAGAGGCAGATGGCCACATTGGAAGGCGGAGCATACGACGACGCGCTGTTCGGCTCCCGTTTCAACGATTTCATTCGCGCCCATGGGGGCGATGATTTCGTGAGCGGCGGCAACGGGCACGACCTCGTGTTCGGGGGCGACGGTGACGACTTGCTGTTCGGCGGAAAGGGAAATGATTCCCTGTTCGGCGGCGAGGGCAGCGACTTGCTGAACGGTGAAAACGGGAATGACAACCTCGTTGGCGGCTGGGGTGATGACCTTCTGTACGGCGACAAGGGCAACGACACCTTGCTCGGCGGACAGGGAAGCGACCTCCTGTCGGGCGGCAAGGGCAGCGACATACTTTACGGCGGCGACGGTGGGGACATCATCGACGGCGGCGCGGGCAACGACGTCCTGGCGGGCGGCGCTGGCCATGACGTCTTCGTCTTCAATGGCGGCGGCGGGAATGACGTCATTCTCGACTTTACCGCAGGTGAAGATCTCTTACAGATCTCCAAGGACATCAACGGCCTCGACGTGTCTTCGCCCGAAGACCTAGCCTCGCGTGTCACGCAGGTCGGCGGCAATGTCGTCGTGGATCTCGGCCATGGCGATACGCTTACATTGGTCAATGTCGATGCAGACGACATCCATGCCAATCCCGAGCACTACTTCACCGTTCACTGAACCTGAGTTTTGCGCGCCCTGCTTCCTCCCGTGGGGCGTGCTCTTCCGATCCAGAGGGGCCGCGTGTGACGTTCGACGAAAAGATAGGCGCCACGGGTGCTTTCAGGAACGCAAATATCTTTCGGCTCGGCACGGAGCTGGCCGTCCTCATCTGGGATCTCCCCCCAACCCTTCTCGCCAGCACAAGGTGTCTGCTGTCGATGGAGCAGTCTCCGGTACCGCTCGTCAGCATGATGCTGCCGCTCGGCAACGGAGGGCAACGCATGTTCTGGGCGATGAGGCCTGAAAAACGGCCCGTGACCGTCGATATATGCACGGAACACGGCGGCACCGCTGAAACCATCGTCATACAGCCGGTGCGCACGCTTGCCCCCCTCGATGTGGAGGCTCTTTTCGCGGATCTTGCACCGGATGCCCGCATCAAGTTCATCAACAACCTGCTGACCGTGTGGCGAAGCGCCTTCCGCATTGCCGCCGACCATCTGTTCAACATGGTGGTCGAAGACGCCCTTCACGCACTCGTGCCCGAACCGCAAGCCGCCAGCATCGTCTGCCAGATTGCGCGAGCGAACCATCTCATCGAGACCGCGATCAATCCGGATCTGGGCGACATCACGGCGATCTACGCGATCGGTTCAACTTCGATCACACGCATCTCCGCAAGGCACGTCCTCCGACGCAGCGCAAAAAGCGGTCTGCAATTGTGCCATTTCATCGCGGAGGTGCCATCCCCTCCGTTTCTCATCGTTCTCCTCAGCAGGAATGGCCTCGCCATTCGCCAGCTTGCTGACGGCAAGCCGCGCCATGCCAGCCTCCAGAATTGGTGGGGCAAGAACCGTGAGGCGGTGGAACTGCGCGAAATGATTATCCGTCGGCTCGCCACCCTGCCGGAAGGCGGCGCCGCCACGGCGATCGATCTTCAAACGCGCGCCCCGTTGGCGGCAAGCCGGATTGCGAAGTCGTCGATGCACCCGTCCGGGGAGGTCGATCTCGCCCTGGCACTCGAAGGCGGTCTTCTGGCCGGCGGCTGGTTCCATGCTCCATCGTCGGCATTCGCCGGCATCGACTACGTCAAGGAAGACGGCACGGCCGTACCGCTCGACGGAAACAACTACAAATTCCCGGCATGGGCGCAAGACAAGGACGAGAAGAGCAAGACCGACGTGACCGGTTTCGTTGCCTGGATTCCGTTCACGGAATCCCCCGGACCGCTGCTGCAACCCCGATTTCAGATGCGCCTTGCCTCGGGAGCGGTCAGGCCGCTGATACCGAAGCCGCAGCCTTTCGAGCCCGCAACCCAGCGAAACCATGTCCTGCGCGCCGTACCGCCGCAGCATGCGGTCGACAGCGCCTTCCGCACGATCCTCGCTCCCGCCCTGCAGGACATCGAACGGCGATTGGGCAAAACCATAGAGGTCGACAGCACAAAGGACTACAGCCTGCCCGAAACCGCGCCGCTCGTTTCCATCGTCGTGCCCCTCTACAAGGTTCTCGATTTCCTGCGTTTCCAGTTGTCGGGGATGGCCACGGACCCTTGGCTCGCGGCCAATGCGGAGGTCATCTACGTCCTCGATTCACCTGAAATCCAGGATGAGACGGAGCACCTGCTGGGCGGTCTGCATCTTCTGCACGGGCTGCCGATGAAGTTGGTGGTTATGAACCGCAACGGTGGCTACGCGCGTGCCTGCAATGCCGGCGCACGTTTTGCACGCGGCTCGATCCTTGTCATGCTCAATTCGGATGTCGTGCCCTGCGCGCCCGGCTGGCTGCAGACCCTGTCGCGGCCGCTGTTGGAAAACAGGACGTTGGGCGCCATCGGCCCGAAACTGCTCTTTGAAGACGGATCGCTGCAGCACGCCGGGCTGTATTTCGGCCGCGATCAGCGCGGCATCTGGTTGAACCACCATTTCCACAAGGGCATGCCCGGCGATTACAGGCCGGCGCAACAGACTCGAGACGTGCCCGGCGTCACCGGCGCCTGCCTCGTATCCCGCCGAGAGACCTACGAGCGCGTCTGCGGCTTCACCGAGGACTACGTGATCGGCGATTATGAGGATAGCGACCTCTGCCTCAAGATCCGCCGCCTCGGGCTGCAGATCGCATATGAGCCGGCGGCGTGCCTCTATCATCTCGAACGCCGCTCGATCCGCCGCAGCCAGGATTACATGCGCGGCGTCGCCAGCCAGTACAATTCATGGCTGCACACGCAGCGCTGGGAGGACGACATCAGCGAACTGATGGCGAACCAATCCAGTAAAGACCCACATCACCCCGCAGCCGTGGGCATCCGGGAAAGGAGCGCAGCATGACGCAAGCGGCCCTCCTCCAGCCCCCCACACCGGCCCGGCTGATCGACGAAGACCGTGTTCGCTGGCTGATCGAATCCGTCCGGGGCAATCGTTTTCTGCCGCAACCGGAGACCACCAACGTCTTTGTGGGAGATGGAGATTTCCGCGCGATAGGAGCCGAGTTCCTCGGTTACTTCCTCCGCATCGGCGGCCTGCGTGAAGACAGCCGCGTGCTCGACATCGGCTGCGGCATCGGCCGGATGGCCGTGCCGCTCACCCAGTATCTCGATCCGCAAACGAGCCGCTACGATGGCATCGATCCGGTCGAGGACGGCATTGGTTGGTGCCAGCGCACGATCACACCTGCCTATCCCAATTTCGCCTTCCAGCGACTGGATATCGCACACGAGCTCTACAATCCGAACGGCAAGATCAGCGGGAAGGCCTTGGCGCTGCCCTTTCCGGACCATCATTTCGACTTCGTCATCATGACGTCCGTGGTCACCCATCTGCCGCCCGCGGAGGTCCTTGTCTACCTCGCCGAGGTCCGCAGGGTCCTGTCCCCCGGCGGCCGCCTGTTCATGACCGCCTTCGTAGTCGACCGGATCGCGGCGGCCAACGAATACGGGCGGCGCGACCCACGTCTTGCTTTCCAACGTTATGGCGAAAGCCCATGCTGGTTCGTCCCCAACCAGCCACGCCTTGCCGCAATCGGCTTTGAGGACGGCTTTCTGGACAAGGCGCTCGAACGCGCCGGCCTCTCCGTCGCCCTGAAATCGCTCGGCCATTGGCGCGGCACCAGCGCCGGCCACCATCAGGACTTCATCGTGGCGAAGCGCCGGGGAAATGGTCGATGAGCAAGCGCATTCTGGTGGCCGCCCACAACCATCCGTCCCTTCATCCTGGCGGGACCGAGATATTCGCTCACGACCTGTTTCGCGCCTACCAGCGCGAGGGGCACGAGGCCTTGTTTCTCGGCGCCACCAACCAGATCCACCGCGAGGCGAGGCCCGGCACGAGCTTTCAGAGCATCGGCCCGGCGGGAGACGAAATCCTGCTGTGGTCCGGCCACTTCGACCGCTTCTTCATGAGCCAGATCGACCTCTACGGCATCGTCCCGGATATAACGGAGCTGCTGCGCGATTTCCGGCCGGATGTGGTCCATCTCCACCACCTGCTGTTGCTCGGCGCCGAATTCCCACACATCGTCCGCCGCACCCTGCCCGACTGCCAGATCGTCATGACCCTGCATGACTACTACCCCATCTGCCATCACGACGGCCTGATGGTGCGCACCGGCAGCAAGGAACTGTGCCACCAGTCCAGCCCGGACCGTTGCCATAGCTGCTTCAAGGATATTCCGCTCGATCGCTTCACCTTGCGCGAAATCCACCTGAAAGCGCTCTTGAGCACGGTCGACCACTTCGTCTCGCCGAGCGCCTTTTTACGGGAACGCTTCGTGCGGTGGGGACTGGACGCAGACAAGATCAGCGTCATTCCCAATGGCATCCCCACCCGCAATGCCGGCGTCCGGAGAAAACTGCTCGCTGGCGGCAGGCCGGTCTTCGGATATTTCGGAAATCTCAACCCCTGGAAGGGGGTAACTGTGCTGCTCGAGGCCGCACGTCAGCTTCTGGCCGATGGTCTCGATTTCGAGCTTCGCGTCCATGGCGGCGCGCCCTTCCAGAGTGAGACGTTCGTCGACGAGATCGATCGGCGCTTTGCCGAAACGTCGGCGTCGGTGCAGTCCCGGGGCCCCTACCGACGCGAGGATATCGCCGATCTAGTGGCCGCGGTCGATTGCACCATCGTTCCGTCCGTCTGGTGGGAGAATGCACCGCTAGTCATTCAGGAAGCCCAGGCTCAGGGCCGCCCGGTCATCACCAGCAATATCGGCGGGATGGCCGAAATGGTCGAGCACGGCGTCAACGGCCTGACCGTCCCGCCCAACGATGCCCGAGCACTCGCCGCAGCGATGCGCAACATATTGGAAGAGCCGAACCTGCTGCGCCGGTTCTCCGAAAACGCCCGCAAGCCCGACGACATCGACACGACCGCCCGCCGCTACCTCAAGCGGATCGAAGCGACGCAGGTTCAGGCATAGGAGAACCCATGGCCAATCCCGCTGAACGACCGGATGCAGCATCCGAACAGGACAACGCCAAGCCGATGAACGGCCGTGTGGATGCCATCGACATGGGCAGGATCTTCGGCTGGGCATTCGACCCGATGGCGCCGGATCAACGGCTGGTCATCCGCGTCCTGCTCGATGGCAAAGTGATTGCGGAGGCCGTTGCCGATCGCAACCGCCCCGACCTCAGGCGCAACGGCATTGGCGACGGCAAACACGCCTTTGAAATCGCATTGCCCGAGCCCATCCACACGCGGACGAAGGATATCGTCGTCATGGCGCGAAACGGCAGCGGTTCCGAGCAGGCCTTGCGCGTGCCCCAGCCGGACGAGCAGGCGGCCGAAGCCCTTATCGCCGCGCCGCTGGCGAAAGTGCTCGACAAGCTCGACGTGCTGATGGCGGCACAGCGGCAGTTGCAGGTCTCCCAGCGCTCCTTGCAGCGCCCATCGGAAATCGATCCCGACAAGACGGAGGCCGCCAGCCTGACCGATGTCGGCCACGCCGTCGAAAGCCTCCGGGTGGATATCGGCCAGCGGCTGAATGATCTCGATGTCCACCTGATGCGGATGGATGGGGTTGTGGCGGGCATGGAGAAGAATCTGAATACGTTGCGCAAACGTGCGAACGGCGAGTTGAAGCCCCTGCTGCTGCTGCTCTTCGTTCTCGTGGGATTTGTCGCGGGCGCCAGCCTTGCGCTGATTACCAGAGTCTGATCCAGGGAGGGTAAGGCGTGTTGGTTACAGAACAATCCACGGCGGTTGCGAGCCCCATGGCAGGCAAGCATGCGGCGAGCAGAGCGCTGCGCCCCGGAAGGGTCATCGTCTCCCGCGTCGACGAGACAACCTTGCTGATCATCGGCCTCGGTCGTGTCCCGGCCGGCAACGTGGCCGTTATGATCGACGATGATCAGGCAGACACGCGGAGCGCCTTTGTCTCGGAATGGCGATTGGTTGCGCCCCCGCCGCGGGTTAAGCACGGCTTCGCGGCGCTCCTACCGACAGGGGCCACGGACCGGGGCATAACCACGATACGGTTCGGTGAGGATGAAACGGGCGCGCACTTCATCTTCGCACCCCGGCTTGCCTCGGCGGAGGAAGCAGCCGCGCTTGTGCTCGAATCTGCGGGAACTCAATCAGCCGCCGTCATCGACGGGCTCGTCGACATTCTGATGGCCGGCAATCTCAGCCGCCGCAGACTTCTGACCATCACCGCGCTTTTGCAGGCAACCCACCCCAGCGATGGCTTCGTCGAGTTGATCGGCGAAAGCCATGACGGCGTGACGTTCCTGCAAGGCTGGAACCGTGGCATGACGCCCGGCCCTTGCCGGATATGCGCGGTCGGAAGCGCGACACCGGTGGTCGCGGAGTGCGGTATCGCCGTCTTCCCCCGCCCCGACGCTCCCGATGGCGCCTCCGGTTTTGTCGGCCTTCTCGATGCCAATCAGGCGGCGCGCGCTCTCGACATCGAAGGTCTGGTCTTTCGGGGACGTGCCGGTTGGCGGCACATTGCGGTCCACCCCAAAAAACGCATCGCCGGCCCGTTGGAAACGCCCGAACATATCCGGTCGATCCTGCTGCGGACCCATGGCGCGCCGGACGTGCTCCTGTCCCTGCGAGCCGCCGCCAACAGCTTCGAGGGCAAGGAAACCATCTCCAGCCTGCCCTATCCCGTTCGGATGGGAATAGACAACATATTCGCGGCCGATGGAGGAAATCTCCTCGTCTCCGGCTGGCTTTATGACCCCGACGGCCATGTCGCAACGGTGAGGCTGCGCCGATACAATGCCGCGGCTCGCCTCGACGAATGCTGGAGGCGCTTTGATCGCCCCGATGTCACGGACAGTTTCAACGAGCAGCAGCCCTTCGCGCCGAGCCTTCGGGGCGAACAGCATACGCATGGCTTCATCGCCCAGGCCCAATTGCCGAGTGAAGAATCCGGTGCGCCTCTCTACTTCGAACTGACGCTGCGCGATTCGCGCCGGGCGTTTTTGCCGGTGAAACCAACGCGGGTTTCGGCGCGCTTGGCGGCATTGCGCCAGATCGGCTCCATCGATCCCGCGAACTGTGCGCTACCGGCGATCGTCGATACACAAATTGTGCCGTTCCTCAGACGCTCCGGAAGATCGGCGCCGGTCATCGACACCGTCCTCGATACTGGCCTCTTCGATGAGGAAAGCAGCCCCCCGATCGTCATCGGCACCGGAGAGAGCGAGGAGGACATTGCCCCGCTCATGGCCTTGCTCGCGCTCGATCCGGAAACCCGGCGCGCACCGATCGTCATCGCCATGCCTGCGGAGCGCTTTCGCAGGCAGGCCACTCGCCTCGGCGAACGCGCGCGGTTCTATCGCCTTTCGGTCAGGCTGGTATCGGCGAAGGGAGCAGCCGACTTCTACGACTTGCTTGAAGCCGGCACGCAAGCACTCACCTGCGAAACAGTCGTCTCGCTCTCCGCCTCGCTGATCCCGCACGGGAAAGGCTGGTACGGCAAACTCGTGGCCACGGCCGCGACCCTGAAAGGAAGCGTCATCTCGCCCGTTCTGGCGTACGAAGACCATTCCATTCGCTGGGCGGGAAGCTGGATCGATGACGACAACGGCGACCAACCCGTCGTAGGCCGCTATGCCGGATATCCGCTCAAAGCGGTTACCGACATGAAGCTGACCCGTATCGCGGCGGCCTCGCTCGAGTGCTGCATCATGCCCCGCGACGCTCTCACATGCGCGGGTGGCTTTTCCGGCGGCTATCTGGGCGCGCAGGAAAAAGGTCTGGATCTCGGCCTCCGTCTCAACCGGTCCGGCATCGACTCCTATTTGCTGCCATCAGTGCAAATGTGGGGCTGCGACGACGCACGCGACGGGAATCGTCCGGCAATCGCCGCTCTGGTGGAAGAGATCGATCGAAAGATCTTCAAAAGTCAATGGTCGCCGGTCCTCGCCGTTGAAAAGCGTCTGGAAAAGAGGTCCGCATGAACGAGAAGCTTCGTGTCCTTGTCGTCTCGCACGCGCATCCGTCAATCTCGCTCGGCGGAGCGGAAATCGCATCGCATAACCTGCATCGCGGCCTGAAGGCGTTGCCGAACGTGGAGTCGGTTTACCTGGCCCGTGTCGGTCATCCAGTACCGCGGCATGCCGCGTCCGCTCTGATGAGCCTTCGCCTTGCCGAGGATGAGTTGCTGTTTCACGCTGACGACTACGACCACTTCTTTTTGTCGAACGGCGATACACAGGCGATCAGCCGGGACCTGTTGCGTTTCGCGCGCGATCTCAGACCCCATGTCGTGCATTTCCACCATGTTCTCGGCATCGGCCTTGAGGCGCTCTACGCGCTGAGAGAAGCATTTCCGCACGCGGCCATCCTCGTCACGTTCCATGAATACCTGTCGATCTGCCACAATCACGGGCAGATGGTGAAACGACCTTCCGGCCAGCTCTGCGAAACAGCATCCCCCGTCGCCTGCCACGGCTGCTTTCCCGACATCCCCGTCTCACGCTTCCTGAAGCGGGAGCAGTTTACCCGCGGAATGCTGGGCCTCGCCGACGCTTTCGTCTCCCCGAGCCGGTTCCTGGCGGGGCGTTACGCCGCATGGGGCATCGAAAAGGACAAGCTCTGCGTGATCGAAAACGGGATCGCCGTGGAAGCGGCTGCACCGCCGCGCGCGTTGCAAGGTCCCAAACCTCGTCGCAACCGCTTTGCCTATTTCGGCCAGATGACGCCGTTCAAGGGGGTCGACGTCCTGATCGACGCCATATCGCGCATCCCGAAGGAAATATGGGGCGAATACTCCAGCCTGATGATCTTCGGCGGCAACCTCGAGCGGCAGCCGATCGAATTCCAGGAACGGATGAAGAAACTCATCGCGGACGCCGGCCATCGCGTCCGATTCTACGGCGCTTACCAGAATGCGGACATGCCACGCCTGATGCGTTCGGTCGACTGGGTGGTTCTTCCGTCCGTCTGGTGGGAAAACTCGCCCATTGTGATCCAGGAGGCCCTGCTCCATCGCAGGCCGATGATCTGCTCCGACATCGGCGGGATGGCCGAGAAGGTGCGTGACGGAAAGGACGGCCTGCACTTCCGCGCAGGCAGCAGCCAGGATCTCGCGGACCGCATCGTCGAGGTATTGGGTGATACCCAAACCTGGGATCGGCTACGTGCTTCCATGCGACAACCCGCCGACCACCTCGGCTGCGCGCGCGAACACGTCAAACTCTACCGCGCGCTGCTACGCAGGAAACTCGATGCCGCGACGACCGAAAGCCCCGCGCTTCTCGCACATGCGCTTTAACAACAATCATCTTGAGAACCCCCTCGCAAGATCGCTTCAATTGGAGGCTCCCCACATGCACACGAAAGTCCGCAAGGCCATCATCCCCGCCGCCGGGTTTGGAACGAGGATGCTGCCGGCAACCAAGAGCGTTCCCAAGGAATTGCTGCCCATCGTCGATCGTCCGATCCTCGACTATATCGTCGCAGAGGCTTTCGCATCCGGGATTGAGCATGTCGTCATCGTCACCGGGCGCATGAAGGGTGCAATCGAAGACTATTTCGACCACGCCTTCGAAATCGACGTCTGCTTGCGCAACGCTGGTAAGCATGGCTTGGCCGACCGGATGGCGCAGCACACGCCGGGTACCGGAAGCATTTCCTTCGTGCGCCAGCAACAGGCGCGCGGCCTGGGGCACGCAGTGTGGACGGCGCGTCAGATCATCGGAGACGAACCCTTTGCCGTCCTCCTCCCCGACATGCTGATGGTCGACGACGAGCCGTGCCTCAAGTCGATGATGGACCTTTATGACCGTCACGGCGGCAACATCGTCGCCGTCGAAAGATGCGCGCCCGAGGAAGCCCACAAATTCGGCATAGTATCCCTGAAGCCAACGGGTGACGGTCCCATTGTGACGGGCCTCGTGGAAAAGCCGGCGCCGGGCACGGCACCGAGCAACCTGTTCATTTCCGGACGTTACATCCTTCAGCCCGAGATTTTCGAACTGTTGGAGAACCAGTCTCCTGGCGCCGGCGGCGAGGTTCAGCTTACCGACGCCATGATCGCTCTGATGGGCGGGCAGATGATCAGGCCGTTCGAGTTCCGCGGCCGCACCTTCGATTGCGGCTCGCCTGCCGGCTTCGTGAGTGCGAACCTGCACATGGCACTTGCCCGTGCCGACCTCGGCGCTCACCTCCACATGGAAATCGAATCCCTCACCGCTTCACGAAGCGCAGTCGCCTGAACAATGCATCCGAAGCAGATCGCGTGAGAATGATCACGGGATCTGCTTCAACCTTCGCATCTGTTCGCTTGGCTTTCCCTCAAAAGCAATACCCTTTTCGGAAGACCTGCATTGGCCAGGAACCCAGCCCGCATGGTAGACCTGAGATGGGCCATCACTCATCAGGACGGCCGTTTTCCCGCGCAGGCGCGGCACTATTCAAATCACGAACGCGCAGCGCCATCCGCCTTGACGCTCCACGCGATACGGCCGTCCAGTTCCGTAAGCCTGCGGACGAAGCCAGGATTTTCCGGCTGACACGCCATAGCGTCAACAAGCAAGGTCCGCGCCGCCGCGAGCTCACCGTCGCGAATGTGGCGATTGGCCCGATGGTAGAGGAAATTTGCTCGCTCGACCGGAGAGAAGGCCGAGCCGAAACGCGCATGAAATCGGTCGGCCCAGCCTCGATGGCGAGCAATCGCCGTGACAGCGATCTGATAGGGTCGCATTGGCGCCATGACCCGGGCCGCGCGGGCCAGAGCGCGCAGAGCCGGAAGATCATCTTCACGGCAGGCCTCGATCAGCGATAGCGCGCGCGCCGTCCCGGTGAACGCCCGAACGGTGCCATGCCCGGTCATGTGGACCGGCACGAGATGCGTCCTCTCCTGCAGCGTCGCGATCCGAACCGCGTGCTGGTGATCGACGGCATGGAATGGATCGAAGAAGAGATAGGCCCGGCCAGCTGCATGATCAGGCGCGATCCCCATACCGGCGTGGAGGTCGGGGGAAAAATGGCGTGCAAACCTGCCGTCGAAAGGAGCGGCCTTCGGATCGATCGAGACTTGCGGGCAAAAGGCGATGGCAACGGTGGCGTTGAAACGCCTCCGGTAACGCAACGCCGCGTAGCCGCCCTGCGAGTGCCCGTAAAGAATCCGCTCCGGTGCTGCGTGAAGGATGGGCGCGACCGCCTCAACAGCCTTGACGATGCTCGCCGCCGGAAACCAGTTCGGCCGCCGGCTGATAAAACCAAGCGTAGAAATGTCGGCCTTCTCGCAGAACCGCTGCCCCCAGAAACGGCTGCCGTTCGCCTTCATTTCCATCTCGTTAAAGGTAACGAGAAGATAGGGGGATGATCCAGATCGATAGATCACCTCCAGGTTATCGTCAGAAAATACGAGCATACGTCCATCCACCAAGCAATTTCGGATAAATATACTTCGAGTTTTGAAATATATATTCTGCAATGAAAATATGCGGGAAATCGGATGCAAAATCAACGCTGGATTTATACTCGGCCTTAGCACCTGTTGCTGTGAATCTTTCGAGGCGATTGTTGCACGATAGATTTTTGCAATTTTGGGAATTTACGGTTTGGCGTGTACCGCACTGTCTTGCTCTTTGCCCGGGAACGCCAAAAGCCCGCCGGTTTTCACCTGACGGGTTTTTTGATTTGGTTGCGGGGGCCTGATGACGCAGAGTCTTGTAAATCGGGCGACATAGCGCACGATTTCCGTTCCCGGACGCACATCTGATCTCCCAGCCGAGCGGGAACGGTATCACCGAGCGATCGCCTTATGCCGGCGACGTATTTGTCATTCGCGCGAACGTTGCGGCGCCATCGCCATCGATTGCGCATAGGCCTGCGGCGACCGGTTTCCAGGCATGTTCTCGTCGAGTATCAACGTCTGGAGATCGTCGGAGCGAATGTCCAACGCTATCACGCGCTTGCGCTTGTCGATCTGCCACACGGCGTAGCCGAGTTCCGGCGCAAAACCGCAGTCGCAGCCGCAGTCGCCGCCGAGAATTTTTTTCGGCTCCTCCGGAAAATACATAATTTGCGGCTTTGGCAGCTTATAGCAATGCCCTTCGAAGGCGTATCCATATATTACGCCTATGCTTTTAATATATTTCTGATCTGCACCGCATGATAAAATGTTTACATCTACATGAAGGGCATTGAAATATGCACCATTTAAAGCTGTTAACATTATATATTGATTAAAAAATTTCTCGAAATAGTATTTATTTTTCCATTGTTCAGTTTTCTTTGTCACATCAAATACTGATTTACTTCCTTCCTCGAGGTTTTTAAAATTTTCTTTGAGTTCAGCATTTTCCTCAATTATTTTTTTGATCGCCACAGCAAGATCGTCGTCGCCGATAACAGGGATTATCGATTTTGACGCTGGACGCCCATAGAGCCGGACTTCACCCGGATTAAAGACCGCATAATCCGGCACAGGCAACCCGCTTACATCATCGCCTTTGCCCACGCCGGGGTTTCCACAACATCCACTCATTGTCCTCTCCTCTCAAGGTCTCCTTGAACCACTGATTTCACGCCATGCAAAATTTTCCTCAAGCCGCTCGGCGGCCGCTCCCTCGGCCGCGTTGACAATCGCGCGCGCTGCCTGATTGAAGGTCAGCGTGGCTGGATGGAGGTCCTTCAAAACGGCACCCAGCGCCCGGCCGATCTGGTCGCGGGCGGCCATCAGGGAAAGACGGAAAAACAACGGCTTGGCGACGAAGGACTCTGCGGTCAGTTCGCGAAACCAGTCAAATTCGTCCAATGTCAGCTCTCGAAGGTCGACATTCAAGAGACGAGGCGCCGCGCAGCCGTTTGCAACAAGGTTGCGATGATACAGGTCGATGATGCTATCAAACACCGCGCCAACGAACGGTAGCGCTCGGTCGTGTGGTTCACGCGTCACCTCCGACATGCGCCGAAAATTCGTGGCAAGGCGTATCTGGCTCTCCGGACTGGTTTCGGCAAAACGATTGAGTTCGTTGAAAAGGAGCAGATTGCCTCTCGTTCGTCTGAGCAGGCGATCAATCGCGGAATCAAAATACAGAAACGAAATCAGCGACACGCAGTCTGAGAAGCCCTCGGAAAACGGAAAGAAGTCGCTTTCGCGCGATACGCCGACAGGAATGCCCATCTCCGAAAGAATGATGAGGTGTCCAAGCTCGTGAGCAATGGCATCGAAGTTCAGTGCGTATGGCCGTGGTGAACCGCCAGCACGGGAACAGCCCAGCTCCAGAAAGCCATAGCCTGCCTGCGCATTGTCCCAGTCCACAAACGGAACGATCTCGAGCCTGGGGAGGGCCGCGTCGAAGAACCACCGGATCGGACGGCCCAGATAGCTCTGCCAGATGTCGAGGACGAAATGGATGCAACCATAGGCGTGGACGCCAAGATATGGCCGCGACATCGGATCGAGGCAATCGTAGTGGCGATCTGGGCCGGGCTGCACGGCCGGCCGCCTAGCCCCGCCGAATGGAGGTAACCGGGAGCTCCCATAGGGCTGCTTATCGTAGAGCGGATCCACCACATACATTAGCGTATCGCTCGGACCGCTGCCGATCTCGTCCGGCAATATCGAAAGCCACACGCGATCGGGTTGTTCATAGCCGGGAATGAATGGGGGCTGGGGGAAAATCCAGAATCGTGTTCCTGTGCGCGATTGCGCGCCATCAAGGGTAACGTTCGGATGAGGCCTCATGGCAGCATTGTCCTTCCACGAAGAACCGAAAGCAACCCTACGTTTAATTAGTAGTTATTCAATAAGTTTTTGTCAATGCAAGATGCATCCAGATCGCGCAGGAACGTGTTTGTTGCAACCCAGGCATCGACCGTCCGGTCTTCGCTACGCTTCGTCGCCAGTTCAGGTGCAAGACGTAGGGCCAGCAGGGCGTCCGCTTTCTTCTGCCTCACAATTTCCTTACGCAACGTGTCGCATCTCTTTCCCGGCCAGCCCGCGGCTCGAAACACCGCCTTAAGAGAGCGATCACGAAAGTTCATGCGCCGGGCAATTGCGGTGAGGCTGTCTCGTTCAGCGATGGCGATGATTTTCCGACGCGTCAGGTTTGAAAACGTTCTCTGCAGGTCAACGAGCGCGTCCGTCACAGGAGGAAAGCCAAGCTCGACAGGCCCGGATTGAACGGCGACCGCGTCGTCCGGAGCAAGCGGCCAACGGCGATACCACCTGTAGATCAGGCCCACGCCTATCATTCCAAATTCGCGCATCTCCGCCGCACGCAAAGCGCCCATGCTTGCAGCTCCGATCATCACGATCCCTTGCGCCAGAGCCCACTGAATCTCCTTGTGTCGAACGGCTGGCCGGTCTTCGAATTGCCCATCGATCAGCACCATCGCCCGCGGGTGAAACGCATGGGCGGCGAGCAGTACGTCGCCTTGAGCGGCCGGTTGCAGATAGATGGCGTCGAGGCTTGCCTGCGCCTCGGCCAACCGCAGCGTCGGCCCCAGAAATACCAGGATTGGACCTTCTTTGCCTGGATCGCTCATGGGATCTCCTAACGGGCTATGGTGAAGGGGCGGCCGCCGGGGAGGATGATTCTCACGCAGTGGACGCCCGCACCGCCATCCGTTCCGATTGGCACGGCGAGGGCTGGACCCAGCCCGGCGGCCACGACGCGGTCAATGAGGCTACGGATATTGGAAATTGGGCCAGACTCAATGACTGGTACGAAAGGCGTTTGGTCGAGTATGAGCTGGCGGGCCTTGGCAACCACGGCATCTGTCCTCTTGCGATAGTGTCCCGTTGTCTGGTCGTCGCGCGCCCCTGATATGGCCCCCGCGCGCGTCGCCAACGCCTCGAGGAGGGCACTTGACGCAGCCGCCTCAAGATTCGGCCCTGCTGAATAGCCTTCGGTAGGCAGGGCAAGAATTGGCTCTCCCCGACCAATCTCGATCGTTTGGCACCAAACGACGGCAACCCCGGTCGGGGAGACGGCGTGCCAAAAGCCGACAGAGATCCCGTGCTCGACCAAAAGGACCATGATGTCATCGACCGCCTTGCCCAGGCCGAAAGGCGCAATTCGCATTCTGTCAAAAAAACCGTGAGTCGCGAAGGCGCGGGCGATAGCGTCCCGTTCGATGCATTCGTAGATTCCATGAGCAACTGCCAGATGCCACGCCATGTGACAGGCAAGGCCGGCAGTCGTCCGCAGAAACAGGCCGTCGTGGTCGGGTGGCGGATCGGTATAGCGCGTGTGGACGAGCTCCAGGGGCACCACCTGCGAGGACCCGGAAAAGATGTCGAGCGCTGTGATCCACTGGATCGTCTGTCTTCGCCAGCCGGCACCGCGGCCGGGTACGAGCAGATTTTCGAAGAGGCCATCTGCAACCTTAAGTTCATCCGCACTCGCGAGAAAGATACGATCTGACGTCATCGACTCCGCGTAGTAGCGTTCAAGCGACTCCATGACCGCGCCGACGGCCGCTTCCGTGATGGACTGGCCCCGGCCAAGCGAAGTGACCTCCGATAAAGCGCCGGGTCGTACAGCCTGAACCACCGGCAGAGAAAGGCGGTCGAGCCCGGTCAGATCTGCTATGCGGCTTATTCCTGCCCGGCGGCAAAGCGGCAAAAGCGCCCGAAAGCAGCGACCTGCGCCCTCGGAATCGTCAGCTTGTGGCAGGGGAGTAGAAAAATCCGAGGCAATTGCCTCGCCAAAACCCGCAAGTACTCGCTCTGGATCAATGCTCAACGACAAAGCCAAGCTCCCGGAGCGAATGGTTTGCCCTTTGCCGGAGAGCGGCTGCGCCCTGGCTTTCAGCGATTGCGGAGGCAGTGTGCAAGTCGGCAACAATGAGTTCCCTCGTCGCATTTGCCTGCGCGTGAAGCATCGCGCGTGCGCGGTACAGCTCTGCCAGCCAATAAGCGTGGCCGGTTTCCTTCGCTTTGTCGATCGCTTCGGTCGCAACTTCGATCGCCATCTCGCTCTTGCCTGCAAGACCGAGCATTGTGGAATGCATGCACAGATAGATCGGCAGGTCTATTACAGCACCAAGTCGGGTCAGCAGTTCGAGCCCATTGCGAAACCTCTCATGTCCATCCGCAAGATTTCCCAGATGGGCTTCGGCCCATCCTCCAAAGAGCAGCGACAGACCGGATAGGGATTGCATTTCATGCTGCTTGGCGAACTCGGACATCCTTCCCGCTATGTCCGCAAGGCGCTGGTAGTCATTCCGGTAGAACGCGGAGACTGCCTCCGTATCGAGCGAATGCGCCTTGCTCGGTGCGTGCGATATTCCATCAACGAAAGCGACCATTTCCGACAGCGTGCGGTCCGATTCGCCGAACTGGCCTGTGAGCCATAACGAAAGTGCCAGTTGCCCGAGACCGCAGACCTTGGCGTCGTGGCCACCATACAGCGTTCGCGCGGTCTTGGCCGAATGCTCATCATAGAGCGCCAAGCCACGCTTGATGGCATCTTGAGTTTCACGATGCCATCCAAGATTGAAGTCGATTGCCCAGATGCAGTGCTTTAGCTGCAACCTTATTTCTGGATCATCGACGTCCGACAACATCGTCTGCACCTCCATCGCACGCTCATGCATGACCAGAAAGTCCGAACCCGTCAGCCACCAGCCCCAATAGATGGGAAACCACTTGGACTGCTCTGCCTTGGGAAGCCGGCGCGCGATCGCCACCCCTTCTTCATAAAGCTGGCGCGCCGGCGGCGAGTTTAACCCTACCATACCGGTGAGAACGGGACCAAGCGCAGTCAGCGCCGATAGTTGCAGCAGATCGACTCGGTTGACTTCGCTCATTTGGCCGCAGACGGCCAGCGCATGTTCTAGGTGATGACGCGCCTCGACCATCGCCGACCGACCGACGCCCTCCTTACCCGCCTCAATGAACAACTCCACCGCGTTTTGTAAAAGATCTGCACGTTCGGCATGCGCGGCAAGCGCACCGCTATCGATCCAAGGGGCAATTTCGCGATTCCGACTCACTGCCCCAAATAGCCGTCGGTGAAATGCCTGACGTTGTTTTCGCAGCAATGCGTTATAGATCGTTTCTTGAATCAGTGCGTGCCGGAAACCATAGGTGATGGTCCTCGACGCTCTGACGCGCGTCAGGAACCCCGTCTCACACAGAGTGTCCGTCGCGCTTGCCAGAGCCTTCTTACCAAAGTCCGGCAGCAATTCGCGAAGCAGTGGCAGAGTGAAGCGAGAGCCTGCAACCGCGCCGGCTCGTGCAACATCTCTGACTGAGCCCAACTGGTTGAGCCGTGCATCGAGTATTCCCGCGAACGCCGACACATGCGTGGGGGAAACGTTTCCCGACATTTTCACACTGTTGGCCTCTGCACTTTCTGAGACCCACTTGCATATTTCCTCGATGAAAAGTGGAACGCCCCCAGAGATCCGCTCCGTCAAATCGAGGAGTTCAGGAAGCACGGCCAGCCTATGCTCCGGCCATTTTTTCTCTATTGCCAACTTTGTTTCGCCGCGGTCGAGGGGCTGTAGAGATATCCGCATCGGCGTCGCTTCATCCAGCCAATTCATCGAAGGATTGGGACGTGAGGTTACGATAAGGAGTGCTGGGAACTGTCGCAGGACCCGTGCCGTTTCAGCCAACAGGTCCTGCGACGTGGGATCTATCCAATGGATGTCTTCGACGGCCAAAACGATGGGCCCGTTTTGACACACTGCTTCAAGTGCTCGGAATACCGCACGCCGGGCTTTCTCGCGAATTGCTTTGGGCTCGCTATTCGCCAAATCCTCGTTCCGTCCCAACGCTCCCAGCAAATAGGTAAAAATCTCAACGACTTCTGCGTCACGAACTCCATGACGTTCGAAACGATCGGCGACGGCGGACGCCGTCAGTCGTAATTGCCCACCTGCCTCTGACATACCGCCCGCGAAACTGTGTACTAGCGGATGAAGGGTCGAGCCGAATGCGCCAGGCAAGCACTGAAAGGAGAAAAATCTTGATCGCTGATCACGCGTCATTCTGCGAAACTCACGCAGGAGGCGCGATTTTCCGATGCCCGCGTCCCCCTCGATGAAGAGAATTTCACCGTTTCCGGCAAGAACCTTTTTCCACGAATTAGCGATCGTATTTAACTCGTCTGTTCGTCCGATGAACGCGCCGCTCACCCTCCCAAACGCGTAAAATCTACCGACTTCGTTTTTGTGTCCGACCGCGCGCCATACTTTCTCCGGTTCGACAAATCCCTTGAGCGTTCTGGTCCCCTGGAATGTGAAGGCATGCGATCTGCCGGCCAGATTGCGCGTTTCTTCCGAAACGAAAACGCTGTTCGGTGCCGCTATGGCCTGCAGGCGCGTTGCCATAGCCAATGCAGCGCCGGTAACAGGTTCGTGCGTCCAATTTTCCATTCGTGTCGACTGGATGATCGCAACGGAGGTCGCAATCCCCACACGAACGTGTAGATCGCTTCGTCTTGCTTCCCTGCCAATGCGTTCGCAAGCTGCGACAATCTCCAGACCGGCACGAATGGCAAGCGAGGCGGCATCCCTTGGGCCGAGTTCGACTGGAAACAGCGCCAGCCCGCCGTCACCCGCTTCAACGCGTAGGAAACCGGAATGGGATGCAATCGAATGGTTCGCGGCATTTTGGAAGGTTGAGATGAGTTCGCTGTAATCTTCAATGTCCAACTGATGGAAAAGTTCGGTCGATCCTACCAGATCGTAATAAAGCGCGGTGACTATGCGGCGCTCAACCGCATTATCGGAGACTCCTGTGCTCCTCCGAGCGCGTCTGGCCGATGGTGCTGGCGTGTTGCCCGGAGCCCCGCGTGGCATTCCTCCACTCCTGCTTTAGCGTGTTTTACTGGACCAGCGCTCCTTTACCTGACCACGATAACACAGTTATCCGCCAGCTGTCGGCCAGCGAATCGATTGGCCAAGGCAGGTGGTATTTGGCGTTTCAGAATCAACTGCATTTCTTTTGTCGTTGAACGACCGTAAGTCTCTGATGCGGAGATCAAGCCTTCGATACCGTCTTCGCATATCTCGGCCATCTAGAGGCCCAGATCTGTCGGCAGCACCAAATTTGCCACTCGGTCGCTGTATTGGAGAAAGTTAGGTTTCGGCAACGATGACTGGCTTGCTGCTGGCAAGATCAGCCAGGCTTGCATCGAACGGCCACAGTCCAATCTCGTCCAGTCTCGGCACGATGATTTCCCGCCATCCCGAGATCGCGCCTTTGCCAACCTGATTGCCGCCAAGCGTCCAGAACAACATGCAGGCGGCCCACCGATCGGCGGTGGCCCGTTCGCAGACACGCAGGAGCGACGACGCGTCAGAAATCCCAAGGGCACCGAACAGATGGGCACGCGCCGCCCCACCGGGGCGGACGGGGATAGAACGGACGCTGCAGCGAGATATGGTCGCGGTGATCAGCGACATTATACCAATCCGACCAGACCCCGGAGCCGAATGATGTCAGTGCCTCCCGGGCGGCTGCAATGCCGACCGGTACACCAATTGTCATGGACACGACCGTGGAAGCGACAACGAGTACCAAGGTCTCTATCGTCTCTCTCCAGAAGCCCAGATTGATGATGAAGAGTAGGCCGATCGCGGTCGCAAAGCCGAGTTTGACCGATCGCGGAAGATACCAAGCGAAGAAGCTCGCAATCAAAACGACGACGATAGGCGGCATTGCCAACACAACATGGATCGTTCCTTCCAGGGTTTTCGTCAGGCTCTGGGCGATCCCGTTGAAAAACCATGCAAAGTTCGTTGTCAGATAATCGAAGAACAACTTGCCCCAAGTTCCGACCGGAACCTTGTTTGCAGCAATGATCTGTGTGATCGGGTCCACCCGCAGTGCCTCCGTGTTCTGTTCCGTAGTTTGTCAGAGCGGCGTTTGCCAGGAAGCGTCGAACCGTCCTCTGCGACCGGCAGCGCAGAACTTGTCACGTTGTTTGGACAGGTCGTTTGATCGCAGGCTCAGGAACCGAGCGCTGCCTTCACGGGAGGCAATGATGGTTTACCGTCCACCGTCGTCACGCCTTCGAGCCATTTTTCCAGCATTTGAGGATTACGACTCATCATCTCCCGCGCGGCGACAGCCGGGTCCTTGCCTTCGTCCAGGATTAGCTGCATGCCGTGGTTCTCGTACTCCATGTTGAAGACGAGGTTTGCAAAGAGCTTTGCGATGTTGGGACATGCGCTGGCATAACCTTTGCGCGCAATCGTGCGAACGATAGCGCCGCCGAAGTTTGGTCCGAACTCCACGTCTCCGCCAGTCAGATAGCTGAGTTCATAATTAAGGTTCATGGGATGCGGCTCCCAACCCAGGAAGACGATCCATTGCTTCTCTTGGACCGCCTTCTTCACCTGGGTCAGCATTCCAGCCTCACTTGACTCGACGACTTCCCAATCACCAAGGTTGTGTCGCTTGGCGGCGATCATATCGAGAAGGATCGTGTTCGAGCCCGGCTCGAGCGCATAGATCTTCTTTTCGAACTGCTCTCCGTGGCTTGAGAGATCGGCGAAGTCCTTGATGCCGGCGTCGGACACATATTTCGGAACCGCGAGCGTGAACTTCGCTCCCTCCAGATTGGTGCCCAGGACCTCGACGGAACCGTCTTCGAAGTAAGATTTATACTGGGCGTCCTGGAACGGCCGCCAGTTGCCTTGGAAGACATCCATGTCGTTGTTCTTGAGGCTCATATATGTGACATCCATGCCCAGCAAAGTCTGGGTCGCGTCATATCCCAACGCGTCGAGGATCAATTCCGCAGTATTGTTGGTGAGCATGATGTCCGTCCAGCCAAGGTCCGCAATGCGCACCTTCTGACATTCCGGAGCGTCGGCGGCGTGGGCCACGGACAAACTCATTCCGGCGAACAAGCTTAAGGCGATCATCTTGTACATATTCGTTTCCTCCCTGAACGTGCGGCATGGGGTCGGGCGAGAGCCGGCCGAGTGACCAGCTCTCAGTCATCATCGCGAAAGCTCTCCACCGTCGATGACGATGTTGGAGCCATTCACATAGGAAAAGAGGTCCGAGCATATCGCCACGGCGACCGAGGCGATTTCCTCCGGCCGGCAGAAGCGCCCCATCGGGATTGCGGACAGGTAGCGTGCGCGCACCGTTTCTGGGTCGCTTCCGGTCTTGCGGGCGATATCGACGATCGTCGTCGCAAGCATGTCCGTCTCGACGCTTCCAGGCGAGATGGAGTTCACGCGAATGCCCTGTGGTGCGAGTTCCTCCACAAGACTATCTGCCAGTCGCAGGACACCGCCCTTGGATGCGCAGTAGGCTCCCCAGTGTCCCCACGACTTGAGCCCACCTTGCGAAGCAATGAACAAGAGATTCCCGCCGCGGCGAAGGTAGCGCGTCGCCTCACGGGCAATCAGGAAGGTGCCGGTGAGATTGACGTCCATCACGCGACGAAACTCGGCCTCGGTCATGTCGGCCACCGACGAGATAATCGCGATGGCCGCCGCATGGACGATGTCCGTGATCGGTCCTTCCGACGCGATCACCTCGAAAGCGCGCACTACAGAGGCCTCGTCGGCGACGTCGCAGGCGCGCACGGTCTCGCTTTCATTCAGATCAAGCCGTACAACCGTTGCACCGGCCTCTTCGAAGGCGTCGGCGATCGCCTTGCCCATGCCACGCCCTGCGCCCGTAACGACCGCGCGACGGCCCACGAGAATATGCGGCAAGCGTTGCTCGGATGCGTTTGCCGAGCTTCCTTCGCTGGACGGGTGGGTGCTGGGCATAGTCAACTCCATTAGCGACGATTGATGCTGAAATTTATCAACCCGTGGGCAGGCGCGACAATAGTGCCTATGGTCACCATTGAGTGGACAACACCCCTTGGTCAGGGCCTTGAGCCGAGGCGTCGCCTACCCTTCCAAGCCATCACATCCTCACGCCGCGACTCCCTGCAGATGGCTCATGTGCGCGAGAAAGAGTTCGCGCTCGGTAGTGATATCGAGCTTCTGATAAAGCCGCAGCCTATGGTTCTTGACCGTCCCGCATTGAAGACCCAATCGCTTCGCGATGCTGGCGATTGGGTGCCCTTCCAATGTAAGCATCACGATTTGTCGCTCCCTTTGAGTCAGCGGATCGAGCCAGCGGAACGGTGATAACGAAAGCCCCGTCGCCAAAGCTGGCTCGACCTCCTCGCACATACCGTCGGGCGCTGCGCCGAAGTCGGCACCGAGCACGGACCGAACCAGAACCCGACCATCGGCCAGAGTGGTTCGGGTCTGCCGCGTCTCGGCTAGGGTAGCGACAGCCTCGGCCAGACCGCTTGTCGGCTCGGTCGCCAGCCTTTTCCAAGCAGGATTGGCAGTCAGCTCCCTGCCGGATCGATCAACGATGCGAAGCGGCTTTTCCTCGTTGTGAGGTTCCATACCACGGGTGGTGATTGCCTTGAGATGTGCCTGATGTAGGCCGGCCACCAGTGGGAATACGCTTCTGACCCGAGCTAGCTCGGTGTCAGTGAACTGCCCTTCAGCCCGGTCAAGCAGGAGCGTGGGACTGGCGCCGCCAAGGGGCGGCAGGAAGATGGCCATCTCGTCGCTTATACGTGCGGAGCGCAGCACTTTTAGCCCGTACTGGCTTTCCCACAATTCTTCTGCCGCCAACTGGTGCAGCGTCGTGACGGTGGGCTCCGCCACCTCCTGCCAATAGCGGTAAAACGGGTCGAGCTCGTAGAGGCCGGAATTGTAAGGCTGCTTCACCTCTGCACGAATTTCGCGCGGAATGACGAGGTTCGGCGCTCCGAAGCTAGAATAGCGAACGAGCGCCAGAAGATCGGCTTCAACGAGAACACCCAGAACATCCAGGAGGCGGTCATAGAACACATCTGTTCCCAACGCCGCACTCGCCGCACCAACGTGTTCCCAGAATGCTTTACCAGCGAGACTTTGTGAGAGCGTGCCGGCCGCTTCGCGGCCATGGTCCGGATCCCACTTGGCGTTTGTCAAAGGTGGTGATGCAAGCGGTGTTTCTCTGATCATCGTTCCCTCCCATTGGCTACCTGATACGAAAATTGGCCAACCAGCCAATTCTTGATTCGAATGGCCAACTCTGTCAATATCGATTTATGAAACTCACGAGAATCAGCGAGATCCGTCGCTTGGAATTGCGACAGGTCGCCTACGAAGTGCTCCAGACCGAGGGCATGGCTGGCGCGACCGTCGAGAAGGTTGCTCAAAGAGCTGGGGCCTCCAAGGGCATCGTTCATCACTACTTCAAATCGAAGCAGCAGCTCTTCGAGCATGCAATGCGCCATTCCAATGCGTTGCTGCGCGACGAGGTGATCCGCCGCATGCGGCTTGCCCGCACCCCGGAACAGCGCCTTTGGGCGATAATCGATGGAAATTTCAGCGCAGACTTTTTCACGCGCCCGATGTGCCACGCCTGGCTTTCGCTCTGCGCCGAAGTGCCCCGCGAGCCGCAACTCGCCCGAATACAGCGGGTGGTTCATGCAAGGATGCGTTCGAACCTGCTAACCGCCCTCCGGTCGCTCGTGGGCGAAGAGCAGCGGGAGCATGTCGCGCTCGGGATCACGTCGTTGATCGATGGGTTATGGCTGCAGATGGGCCTGCGCTCGCAGGGTTTGAGCGCAGCCGACGCGTTGGGACAAATGGCAGACTATCTCAGCCACCGCATTCCGAACGTTGCGTGGAGCCAATACTTGCAAAGGCCTGGATCCGCAGCTTAGACCGGCATTAGGTCGAAGCCTTCCGCTCTCACTGAATCTCTTCAGTCAGCGCCAATAGGTGCTCTTTTAGCGCCTCGAGCTCAAGCTGAGCGACTCGTGAATCGGCAGTCACGTAGGAAAGCCACGCGCCGTCGGCCGCCAACCGAACCACGTTGAGAGTTTGGTCGTCATCCGTAGTTTTATGTCGTTCCAATCTCCCACCGAACCATTCGACCCAACGGCTACGCAACGCAGAATCACTTATCACGGCCATGAAAAGCGTGGACCATGGCGTCTCAAATCCAAACGCCCTCCCGATGAATACCGATTTCACATAGGCGCGCGTGAAGCAGCCATAGCGAATCGGGTCTTCTGCAATGGATGAATCGATTTCGGCGTCGAGCTTATAGAGAAGTGCGTCGACCATGCCATCCAGGAGCGCCTGTTTCGACGGAAAATGGTGAAACAACCCCCCTTTCGTGACTCCCGCACTATCGGCGACCGCCTGCACCGTGACGCCTGCGATCCCATGATCCGCGGCGAGCTTCGCCGCGCATTCGAGCAACGCGCGCTGCACTTGCTCGGGCTGTTTCTTGCGGTTGTAACTCATCGCCTTAGTGCACCGCCGTGTGCGAGAAGAGATTGATCACGAAAACACCGGATACGATCAGGGCGATGCCGACGACCGCAGCGAAATCGAGGGCTTGCCTGAAGATCACGTATCCGACCGTCGCCGTCAGGATGATGCCGACGCCGCCCCAGACGGCGTAGGCAACGCTCAGCGGCATTGCTTTGATCGCGTGCGTCAGGGAATAGAACGAGCCGGCATAGAGGACTGCCATCGCGAGTGTCGGCCACAGGCGAGTGAACTGAGCGGATCTCTGCAGGAACACAGTGCCTGCGACCTCCAAGATGATTGCGAGCCCCAAAGCCGCATATGCGAAGACGGTGGAATTCATGGCCTGCCCCTTTGTCAACTTGACGGCCTAAACATACCGCTCGGTTGGTTTCTTTGCAAGGGAGCAAAGCTGTCGATGACCTAAAATTCCGAGCTGTCGCCCAGACGACGTCGGAGTTGAAACGGTGCGATCGGTTCGGCAAGACCGGCGACTTCGACGTCCCGCATGAACACGTGGCCCCCCACGTCGTTCGGATCGGCGGCGGCTTCTTCAGGTGTGTTCCAACCCGTCGTCACAAATAGCGTCCTTAGGCCAGGCCCGCCGAAGCAAAGGCTTGTAGCGTAAGGCGCCGGCAATGGGAGGGACTGCTTCAACAAACCAGTCGGATCGATGCAGACAACCTTCCCGCCACCATAAAGCGCACACCAGACATTGCCTGCGCTATCGACCGTCAAGCCGTCGGGAAGCCCGTCGTTGATCGAGAACGTGTAGAACGTTCGCCGGTTCGACACTCTGCCGCCGTCATCGAGATCGTACCTAAGAATGCGTCTTTCGCTGGAGTCGCTGAAATAGAGGCTCCGGTTGTCGGGCGAAAACGTTGGGCCGTTGCATATGGCGAAACCGTCATCGGTCATCGCTGCAAGACCATTCGGATCAACTCGGTAGAAGCTTCCGATCGCTTTCGTTTCGTCGAGGTTAAGCGTGCCGACCCAGTACCTCCCTGCCCGGTCCACCTTGGCATCATTGTAGATGAGGTCGCGACTACCGTTCTTGGGATCGGCAAAGAACCGCGTAGAGCCTGTCCCTGGGTCGAAGAAATAGAGTCCGTGGTCCATGGCCACGAGGAGTCCTTGGCCGTCCACAAAGACCAACGACCCAATCGTTTCACCAACTTCGAGCTTCCACGTCTCGACGGCGCCGTTGAGATCCCGCTGGCGATGCACGAAAGGACCATAGTAGTCGATCCAGTAGAGAGCTTGCTCCTGTGGATGCCATAGGACGCTCTCACCAAGTCGGTCACGCGTCTGGGCCCGAATCTGCCAAACTGAATTTCCCGCGCTCATGTCGCTTATGCCTTTCCGGTATTCCCTTCGTGCTGGGCCACATCGAACCTGACTCGAGGTACCGCCAAGCCATTGACGGCGTGCAGAATTGGAGAGGCTCAATCTGGCGAAAGCGAAGCCCCTAAACGATGCTAGCTTCCGATATGGTAGGTCTCGGTATGGCCATCGACCGCGATAGCTTGGCCGCTCACCATCGTGGAGGCAGGCGAGCCGAGGAAAACGCACATGTCTGCGATCTCTTCCGGCTTGACGAAGCGCTTGATCGACTGCGACTGCACATATTCCCTGTTCACCACCTCGAGCGAGACCTTGCGGCTCTCGGCTTCGGCCCTGGCGACGCGTTCCATCCGCCCGCCCTCGACAGACCCTGGGCAAATGGCGTTTGCGCGCACTTCGTATGGGCCAAGCTCAATCGCGAGCGACTTGGTGAAGCCGATAACCGCCCACTTTGCAGCAGCATAGGGTGTGCGCAGACCATAGCCGAACAATCCGGCGGTCGATGCGATGTTGACAATGCTGCCCGATCGCTGCTGCTTCATAACGGGCGCGGCGCGCTTGACGCAGAGAAACTGTGCGTCGAGACAAACGTTCAGGCATTTCTGCCAGTCGTCGAGCCGGAGATCCTCCACGTAGCCGGTCGGGCCTTTGGTTCCCGCGTTATTGACAAGGACGTCGAGACCGCCCAAGTCGCTCAGCCCCTGATCGAACCACCGATTCACTTCGTCTTCACTAGACACGTCAATGTGCGTGGCGACGATGTCGGGGTATGCCGCAGTAGCTTCCCGTAGCGCGCGCTCATCGATGTCACAGATATGCACCTTGGCGCCGTTGTCGCGAAAGGCTTTGGCAACAGCCCACCCGATACCCGAGCCACCTGCAGTCACCATCACACGCTGCACCATTTCAACCTCCAAAAATATTCGCTGGTATCAGTCTCTGTCATCTGCCGCCGTGCTGTGTGCGCCATTTTCCCGAGAGGCGGGTGCAAGGACAGGTCACGGAACGAAAACTCTGACCTCTCCGGCTCCGGTGCCTCGCCAGCGGGGCGCAGGAAACCAACCGGAACACAGCACGACATGATCGACCGCTAAATCACTCGGCCGCCTCGGCAACGCGCACGTTTTCTTCCGTACGTCGCGGAATTGGCGGCCGGGCGCGGCTGAAGCCAAGCGCCCGAGCTCGCTTGCCACCCTTACGGAGTTCCCGATCGAGCTCGTCGAAATAGATGTCCTGGTCGAGCTGCATCGTATGGCGCGCGGACTTGTAGTAGCGCGACATGTGTCTCTTCTCATCGAGAAGGATCGTATGCTTCTGCTCGTCCAGGCCCGGCAAGACATACTCGCCGGCAAGATACGCAGCGACGAACTTGGCTTGGCGGTCGGCGATCGCAAAGAGCGTTACGCTCGGCTGTGCAAGCCCGATGAAGAAGAGGTTCGGAATGCCTGGCTTAATGATGCGCTTGAACAGCGGCAGCTTGTTGCTCGGAGCCGAAATGAACGTCTCATCGAAGAACGGGAACGTGATCTTGTAGCCGGTCGACCAGATGATAACGTCGATCTTCTCCCTGCGGCCGTCTTCAAACACGACGCTATCGCCATCAAGCGCCCGGATTCCCGTGCGCATAGTGATGTCGCCCGCGGAGACATAGGACGGGAACGTGTCGGACGTAGTGCCGTGAGACTCGAAGAGACGATGGTCGGGTTTCGGGAGGCCGTAGTCCTCCATGCGGCCGACGGCGAGCTTGTACACGATGCGCCCGCAGGTCCTCTGCAGGGAGAGCGGAAGCCAAGGGTAGAGCTTGCCCTTGTCGGCAGGCTTGCCCAGCAGGAAACGTGGAAAGATGTGCTGACCACGCCGGGTGCTGACGAACAGCTTCTGCGCGATGTGGCGCGGGCAGAGTTCGCTCGCGATGTCCATCGCCGAATTGCCCATCCCCACTACGAGTACCCGCTTGTTTCTCAGATCGTGCGGCGTGAAAGGATCGCGATAGGAATGCGCGTGGATCTGCACGCCTTCGAATTTGCCCGGATAGGCCGGCTCCGGCCAGCGCGCATCCCAATGGTGTCCGTTGCAGACGAACAGGGCGTCGTAGGAGCGCGTCTGACCGTCCCCAAGGCGGATCCGCCAGGTTCCCTGGTCGTCGCGCCGCGCGTCCGCGACCTCGGTCTGCAGTGTCACCTTCTTGTCGAGGCCGAAGTGGTTGACGTAGGACTGCAGATACGTGTGAACCTGCGTGTGATGCGGATAGTGGGGCGTATCCGCCGGCATCGGAAAGTCCGCGAACTCAAGCTGCCCCTTGGACGTGTCGATGTGCAACGAGCGATACGCTGCCGACCTGCCGTTGGGGTTTTCGAATGCCCACACTCCGCCGACGCGATCGCTCATTTCGAACCAGTCGAAAGGAATCCCGCGTTCGGTGAGCGCCTTGGCGGTCACGATACCGCTCATGCCGGCGCCAATTATGCAGCATCTGGGAAGGGCGTTGGACGTCATTGTGGGCTCCATCGGGCGATCAGTTGATATCCGAAAAATACCAACCGCCGGCTTGGAGCGGCAATGGTGCCGTTGGTCACCATCACCCCAACCTCGTGGGATCCGCCGCCCACACATTCCCCGGCTTCCGAAGCAATCGGCTCGGTTACTTGCGCGTCAACGCAATCATAGAAAACCCCCGCAAGAATGAGCCACTGGACGGCGAAAAATTCGTCCTTGAAGCCCATATTTGCAGCGCATTCCGACTAGGCCAAAACGACCAAACCATCCTACGGACGGTCAATATTGCTTCGTTTTATCCTGGCTTCAGCGTCGCTGAGATGCACGGCGCCGAAAAGTGGCAGGAGCTGCCAGAGCGCTGAGATTCCAATCAACGTGTAGATGATACGAGAGAGGATGGCTCCGGAGCCTCCCAACAGAAGACCAATGGGGTCGAACTGGAACAGACCGATAAGAAGCCAATCTAACCCACCGACAATGATGAGAAGCAACGTAATCATGTTGAGTGTACGCATTTCACATCTCCTGGTTCTGGGTGGCCGTGCAGTGGGAACAGACCAGCATTCCTGCAGGTATCGAACGCTTTAGCGAGATCCATTCACGCCTGAACGGATATCGCCGCATCCGTGCGACCGCGAAATTGGTGCGCGCCGTTGAGGAGGCAGCTTTGCTACACTCCTCGCCGGAGGTGATCCCCGCGTTACGCTGTCGCAATGCCCCGAACATCATCTGTTCAGGCAAACGTGTCCTCGCGCGCCGTGAAAACAAATACCGCCGGGGCGGCCGATGGAGACGCCGCTAGCCCGATCCAGGTATCGCGCACGAACCCAGCCGCTACGCAAACGTCGTGGCTGCACGTGGCACCAGCGACCAGTGGGGGTACAACGGGTCACATTCACCCGGTCCCGTATGCGCAATCGCCCGATGACCCTATAGGAAGTGCTTGGGCCTGATCGAAGCTGGACGTTGTTGGCTGTAACAACCGCCGGTGCGGCTTCAACGGGGACAATGCCTGCCCAGAGGATGCTCCCTGACAGGAACACAATGGCCATCAATCGCTTGAGAAACATAATTCGACCTCCGCCAACAACGAAACGGACCCATTCCGCTTACATTTGTCTCTTCGACTTTCCTCGCCTTGCTCCTCCCAGTCGTCGCGTCATCGCAACCAGAAGGAAGCATAGTCTATTGAAAGGATGCGGCAAGCATCTCGACCGCACCGGGCATATCCAGAGTTCGATTGAATGCGCCGAATTCTAGGAAATTGACGATCTCGCCAATGACAACCGGGTTGAACATCATGAAGGTGTGTGTCGCGTGCACCACCAGATGCTCATCGGCCCCATCCAATCGCGTCGACTGCACAGTTACTTTCCCATCGTTTGGCCCATCGAGAACAGCATCGAAAATCGGATTGACGGATACATCGCCGGCAATGATGCCGAGCGGGAAATCTGACTTGGGTAGTCTGGTCAATATCGATCCGGAATCGGTTCCCAGTTCCAGGCGTGCGGGGCCATTGAGCCATTCGAAGGGAGGAATATCGCCGAAAACATCCACGATCTCCGAACCATGGTTGGGAGGCCCCAGCATGACAACCCGGCCGAAGTCCGCAGGCCTGTGATCCACCAACCAGAAACGCAGAAGAATGCCGCCCATGGAATGGGTGACAAAGTTCACGCGGCGCTCGCCACAATCCGCTACGGCTTCGCCAACATGCGTGGCTAGATTTGCTATCGTGGTGGTCGTGGAAGGGTATTCGACATTCACAACGAAATACCCGCGCTTCGACAACACCTTCTCGACCAGCCAGAACGAGCCACTCCCGCGGGCGAGACCGTGGAGAAGCACAACACATTCATTCCCGGCCTTTTCCGCTGCCTGGACCTTGGTTTCATTCGAAACCATTCCCCAAAGCGCGATGCACACAAAAAGGAATGGCAAGCCGCCAAGGTTCCAACACATGCTTTCCTGATGCGGCCTATTGACCATGCTCGCCCTCATGCCCGGAATTGGCGACACTGCTGTCTGACAGGAGCGTTGCAATCCACCGTGTCGAACCACCCATCGAACAAAAGATGATGAAGGCGATCAACACCGGAACCCCTATGAAGGCTCCGGCCAGTCCCCACATGAAGCTCCAGAAAAACACCGCGAAGATGACGGCAAAAGGCGATATGGCCAGGGATGCGCCTGCAAGCCGCGGCTCAAGATAACTGCCGATCATAAACTGAATGACATTGAGGCTCAGGAAGATAATCACGGCAGGTTGCCACGTATCGAACTGGGCAATGGCAAACAAGGTTGGCAATGTCGTCGCCACGAGAGGTCCCAGAAATGGGATATAGTTGAAGGCGAAGGCGATGACGCCCCAGGCCGACGCCAGTTCCAACCCCGCGCTTAAGGCAAACAGCCAGACGAGCAAACCCGTGAAAACGCTCGCGAATGTTCGCACGACCATGAAACGGCGAAACTTCGTCGCGATGATCCGGTTCGCCGAGAGAATGATTTGACCGTAGGGCTGCGCTGACGGCAGAACCAGTCGCGCTGCAAACTCCTCGACCTCCAGCAGGCCCAGCATGACAAAAATCAACACCAGAAGGGTGAAACCGCCGAAACTGTTCAAGCGGCCTGCCGTCCCCTGCATCACCGCAAGAAGCCACGATACGTCGAACCAATCTGCAATCGGTCCAGCCAGGGCAATGCCATGTTGCTCCAGCCAATCCACAGTCGCGACATAAACGGCCTGGAGGCGGTCCGCATTCATGAACAGCCATTGGCCCAGCCTGCCCAGCCCCCAGGCAAGCGACGAACCAATGGCGGTTATGACGCCGATCGTCACTACAAGCGTGATCAGCAGTGCCATCAATCGGGGAAGCCTTGCCTGCAGAGCGAGCTGGCAAGGCCAGACAACGGCAATGATGAACAGGGCGAAGAACAAAGGCGCAAAAACCGATTGCGCTATAAACAGAAGCGCCAGAAGGAGAATGCCGGCGATCAGCGTGCCAGTCATCGGCTTGTTAGGCACGTCCGACATTCATCTCTCCTGACAAGTGTTCGCCCTGGTCCTTTCTATAGCGTGCGTCGCTCCAGATGCCATCGCAGGAACGAGGCGTAGCTATCGCCTCCAGCGGCATTATGATTGGGGGGCAGCCTTTGCCAGAGCATCGCGCAGAACCTGCTCTTTTGTTTCATCAAGCGAGGTCTTCAAGACGGTGCCTCCGAAGGAGGAGATTTCCTTCAAAATCTTGTCGGCCGTCATCTCCCGGACAAGCACAAAAAGCGCCGCGCTCCCTTCCTGAAGATTACCGGCAAGTTCCTTGATGAAGTCATCGTTGATACCAACGTCGGTAAGTGCTCCGCCGATAGCTCCGGAAGCCGCACCCACAGCCACACCCAATAATGGATTGAGAAACAAGACGCCGATCAGCAAGCCCCAGAAACTGCCGGACGCCGCACCCGCGGCGGTCGTGTTGACGAGCTGGTTGAGCTTGACCTTACCCGCAGGTGTCTTGGACGCGATAACCGCATCTCCAATCTGTATCAGATATTCCTTCTGCAACTCCAGCAGGCGCTGGCGCACTTCCTCCGCCTTGGCCTCCGAAGGATAAACGATAGCGATCAAATCAGACATGGTGTTGTCCTCTCACTTTTCACAAAGGGTTCAGCTTGTGTCGCGAAGATTCGTGAAACGTCGTCGCCATGCTTGACGAACAACTGATTTCACAATGTGTTTTTATGAACCCGGCCATCCTTCATGATGACCGACAGATTCTTGCCGGGGTCTTCGAGCAGGCTGATATCATCCAGCGGATTGCCGTCGACAACGATGAGGTCGGCAAATGCGTCGGCTTCGATCACACCGAGCTTGCCGGGATAGGGGTTTCGGAAACTGGACAGAGCCATCAGTTCGGCATTGCCCGAGGTTACCATCTGCAGCGTTTCGGCTGACGTGTACCAGTTGCTCAGATGGGTGAGCATGAAATTCTGACGCGGCCCCAGTTCGGGAGAAAACAGCACGTCAGAGCCCCACGCGGTCTTTATTCCATACTTCTTGGCGAACCCGTAGATCCTCGGCGTGCCGGCAAAAAGCTCCTGGATACGCTCCAGTGCCGGACCGCTCAGCGTAGCGGCATCGTCCAAGGTCAGGAATGGTTGCATGCTGAGCCACGCGCCCTTGTCGGCTATCATTCTTGCCGTTTCCTCATCAACCAGATGGGCATGCTCGATGCAGGTCGCCCCTGCCGCCAGGGCGCGCCGTACGGCGCGCGGTGTATAGGCATGGACTGCGACATAAGTGTTCCAGTCCTGCGCCACCGCAATCGCCGCACGCAGTTCCTCCTCGCTGAACGTCGTCATATCCAGCGGGCTTCGCGGCGACGATACGCCACCGCTACCGACAATCTTGATCTGCGAGGCTCCCTGGAGCAGCTGTTCGCGAACACGCATCCTTAGGTCGCCGATACTGTCCGCGATTGCCGCTGCGCCCATCAATTCGCCTGTGCTTAGCTTGCCGCCATCCCGGGGGATTTCGGTCGGCAAGCGCAGATCCCCGTGGCCGCCGGATGTCGTTATCATGGCGCCGGACGGGTAGATACGCGGGCCGGGTATGATCCCGCTATCCACAGCCTGCTTGAAGGAGAAGACCGGCCCGCCAAGATCACGAACCGTTGTAAAGCCGCGCAACAGGGTGCGCTCGGCCTCGGCTGTCGATGCCGCAAAAATGATGCCCGGATCGTCTGCCAGAAGAACATTCAACGGAACTGCCGCGAAAATCGTATGCCAATGGGCATCGATCAAACCAGGCATCAGAACGCCATTCCGGCAATTGACGACCGTCGCATCTGTCGGCGCCGGACTGTTGGTCGCGTCGATGGACTTTATCTTGTTGTTCTCGACGAGAACCTGAACGCCTGTCTGGAGCGATCCGGATTTACCATCGAAAACGCGGACTTCGCGGAACACGGTTTTTGATGGAGCGCCTTGTGCAAAAGAGTTTTTTGGCAAGCTGGTCGACAGCGCTGCGGCTCCGAGCCCTGCCAGAAAACCGCGCCTTGAAAGGGTTTCCAGTCTGCGTGATACGGCCTGAAGCGAGGGACTGAAGCAGCCGCAACCGGAGCCATGAACAAGATGGCTGTATTTTTTTCCGAAACTTTGCATGGAAGTCGCTCTCCCCTGAATAGGCGCCTGCCGCCGCCATGGGTGGCAGGTTCGCAATCCGACACATCAAGGAGCGCATCGTTTCACGCGGTACGCGCTCCTTGCGATTTCGTGACATGCTTCAGTAATCAACCGCATCTCGGATAATCGGGCAGGTCATGCAGTGACCACCACCACGGCCGCGACCAAGCTCGGCACCGGTGATAGTGACAACCTCGATGCCCTCCTTGCGGAGCAGGGTGTTCGTATAGGTGTTGCGGTCATAGGCGTAGACCACGCCGGGCGACGCGCAAACGAGGTTGGCACCGCTATCCCATTGCGTGCGTTCGCGCACGTAGTCGTTTCCACCGGTCTCGACGACGCGCATCTTTTTCAGCCCGAGCGAATCCCGAACCGTTTCGACAAAGCTGCCTTTGTCCTTGTGCAATTCGACCCCGCCATTGCCGTTCGGACGGAAGGAGAAAGCTTCGATGCCATTGACGATATCGGGGTAAAGCAGCACGCAATCACGGTCGGCAAAGGTGAAGACCGTATCAAGATGCATGGCTGCACGCAGCTTGGGCATGGCAGCGACAATCACACGTTCCGCCGCCCCCTTCTCGAACAGGGCGGCGGCGACCTGGCTGATGGCCTGACGGGAGGTGCGCTCGCTCATGCCGATCAGGACATTGCCCTTGCCGATCGGCATCACATCACCACCTTCCAGCGTCGCAAGTCCCCAATCCTTGGTCGGATCGCCCCACCAGACGTTGACCTTTCCAGCGAAGTCGGGATGGAATTTATAGATCGCCGTCGTCAGGATGGTCTCCTCATGACGCGCCGGCCAATAAAGGGAATTGAGGGTGACGCCGCCATAGATCCAGCATGTCGTATCCCGCGTGTAGAGCGTGTTGGGAAGTGGCGGGAGAAGATATTCATTGACCCCGGCCGCATCCCGGATCAGGGCGAGCTGCTCTCCGCCCACGGCATCCGGAAACTCGAAAGTCGACAATCCGCCGATCAGCGTTTCGGCGAGTTCCCGATTTCCCAGTCCTTCGAGATAGGAACGGACTTCATTGATAAGACCAAGCCCGATCTGGTTTGGCACCACCTGATGATCCAGAATCCAGGCCTTGGCTTCGGGGACGGCGACGGTCTCGGCCAGGAGATTGTGCATTTCCACAACCTCGATGCCCCTGTCACGCATCTTCGTCATGAAGTCGAAATGGTCGCGCTTGGCGTTTTCCACCCACAGGACATCATCAAAGAGCAGCGCATCACAATTTGTCGGCGTCAGCCGCTGGTGCGCTCGACCCGGCGCGCACACCATTACCTTGCGCAACTGACCCACTTCGGAATGGACGCCAAAAGGTATAGTTTGTGTCATGACCTTCGCCTCTCAGTTTAGGGTGTGATGATACCTGTGAGCAGGCCGTAGGCCCCGATCAGGCCTCCGATCAGCGTCACTGCGAACACGATGAGCTCTGCGGGTGTGAACAATATGAGTTTCTGTTCGCGGCGCGCCCAGATGTAGAGAATAGTGCCCGGCACAAACAAGACAGCGACAAGCAGAACATATTTCAAGCCGGCGGCGGCAAACATGAAGAGTGTGTAGACAACGGCGATCCAGGCGAAAATCTGGTCGCGGCCACGCTGTTCGGGCGTCGTCTCGTAGCCTTCGCCCCGCCGCGCCAGCAAGACGCCGTAACCGGCGACGAGCAGATAGGGCAAAAGCGCGGTTACGCTTGTCATATCCAGCATGAAGTTGAACGCATCTCGCGACCAGTAGGTCGAAATGACGAAGAGCGACACGACGATATTGGTGAGCCAAAGGGCGTTTGCGGGCACCCTGTTACCATTCTGCGCCGCGAACATCCTTGGCATGTCCTCCGATTTGGCGGCGGCGAACAGCACTTCGGCACAGATCAGAGACCATGCCAGATAGGCGCCGAGAACCGACACCAGGACACCAATGGAAATGAACACCGCACCCCAATGACCGACCACGGCTTCAAGCACGCCAGCCATGGACGGTTGCTGAACTGCGGCGACGGTCGATTGGGGTAACGCGGCGTACGGCAGCAAGGTAACAGCGACCATGAGCCCGGTGACACCGACAAAGCCGAGGATCGTGGCGGAGCCGACATCCGATCGCTTTTCAGCAAAGCGGGAATAGACGCTCGCCCCTTCGATACCAAGGAACACAAAGACCGTGATCAGCATCGTGTCCCGCACCTGCGCGACCAGCGGCTTCACCGGCATGTCGGCGCCTCCGAAAAAATTCTCGGAGAACTGGGTGAAATTGAAAAAGAGGATCAACGCCAGAATGAACACCAGGATCGGAACGATCTTGGCAATTGTCACGATGGTATTGATGAAGGCTGCCTGCTCGACGCCACGCAAGATCATGAAATGAAATGCCCATATGCCGATCAGCGACACGATGATGGCTGTTGCGCTGCTTCCGTCACCGAAGATCGAAGGGAAAAAGCGTCCGAGGGTTGAACCAATCAGAACCCAGTAGAAGACGTTGCCGAGGCAACTGCCGAGCCAGTAACCGAAGGCTGACAGGAAACCCATGTAGTTTCCGAAACCCGCCTTGGCATAGGCGAAAACACCGGAATCGATATCAGGCTTTTTCTCGGCAAGCGCCTGGAATACGCGGGCCAGCATATACATGCCCGTTCCCGCGATACTCCAGGCGATGATCGCGCCAAACGGCCCCGTGGCCGTTCCGAACCGGCTCGGCAGGTTGAAAATGCCCGCGCCGACCATGGAGCCGACAACCATCGCTGTAAGTGAAAACAATGTGAGTTTCTGCTGCGAGCCTGCCATAAGATTAACCCTTTCGGTCAAAGTCTCTAGTCAGCCATCGGCCTGGCCAAAACAGACCAAGCATAAGTAATTCAAAATATTTCACCCTGTTGGAGGCTATACAACTATAGATCCATTGGCAACTTTAAATATAGTGACCGCGAATACAACGCTAATCACTAGGAAGATGCCAAACTCAACATGGGTAAATAACCTATTATCCTGCTCCATCCTTGCCATGAAGAAAAGAAACGTGCCAGGAACATATATCAATGTTGTCAGAAGGAGATATTTTGCTCCTGCCGCATAGATAAGTCCGGCGGTATAGATGAAAGCCAAAACCGATTGTATCACTTCGAAACGAAGCCGTCGCTTCTCAGCCAAAGGCGCACTTTGCCGCCAACTCGCTTTGACGCCGAACGCGGCAACGAGGAAATACGGAATGAGGATCATTGAACTCGTCATGGCGACGGCGAGTGCAAAGGCATAATCCGTAAACATCGATACGACGAGGAAGAACTGCACGATAACGTTCGTCAGCCACAGTGCGTTCGCCGGAACACCGGAGCCGTTTTCCCGAGCAAGGAATCTTGGCATGGTCTCATACTTTGCCGCAGAATAGAGAATTTCCGCGGCCAACAGGACCCAGGCGATATAGGCGCCGGCAACGGACACGACCAATCCGATACTGACGAAAACCGCCCCCCACGGCCCTGTGACAGACGCGAGCACACCTGCCATGGATGGATTGCGCAATTGTGCAAGCTCTTCCTTCGGCATCACGCCATAGGAGAACAGCGTGACGGCCAGCATGAGACCAAGAACGAACAGAAAGCCGGTGACAGTCGCCCTACCGACATCAGCACGACGCTGCGCATATCGTGAATAAACGCTGGCGCCCTCTATCCCGACAAAGACGAAAACGGTGACCAGCATCGTATTCCGAACCTGGCTGCCAAGCGAGCCATATCCCGGCTCCTCGGAGCCCCAGAAGTTGCCACGAAAAACATCCCAATCGAAGGCCAACAGAACAAGCAGAACGAAAATGAAGATCGGCAAAAGCTTGGCCGCTGTTACCACCGTATTGAGAGCGGCTGCCTGCCGGATGCCGCGCAAAATCAGGCCATGGATCACCCAGAGCAGTACGGACGATGTTGCAACCGCAACCAGCGTATTGCCATCGCCGAAAACCGGGAAAAACAACCCAAGCGTTGATTTTATCAGGATGAAATACGTCACGTTTCCGAGAAGTGCCGCCGCCCAGTAACCGAGCGCGGAAAGGAAGCCGAGATAGTTTCCAAACCCCTCCTTGGCGTACATGAAGATGCCGGCATCGAGATCCGGGCGGCGCTGCGCCAGAGTCTGGAAAACAAATGCCACCATGAGCATGCCAACGCCGGCAATGGCCCAGGCAATGATCGCACCAAGCGACCCGGTTGCCCGTCCGAATGCCTGCGGCAGCGAAAATATGCCGGCGCCGACCATGGAACCGACGACCATGCCGGTCAACGTTACCAGAGAAAGCTTTGCCTCACCGGTGCCAGACATTGATCATCCCCACTCCCGCTGCAGATTTCCCGGCCGCCGGGGAGAAAGGGGGTAATTTTTTGCATCCTCCATCATTTCCCCTCCCCGACATTCATCTGCGCCCGCTTGCCAGCGGGACCGAACCACGTCGCTTTGAGCCTTTCACGGAACGTCTGGATCAGCACATAGAGAACGGGGATGATCAGGATACCGACCAAGGTGCCGACCAGCAGACCACCAAAAATCGAAACACCGATTGCCTGTCGGCTGCCCGCCCCGGCCCCGGTCGCGAAAACCAGCGGGAGAACCCCGAGAACCGATGCCATGGCCGTCATGAAGACGGGACGAAAACGCTGAAACGTTGCCAGGCGGGCGGCCTCGATGATGTCCACGCCCGCCTCCCGTCGCTCCTTGGCAAATTCGACGATCAGAATGGCATTTTTCGCGGCAAGACCGATGAGAAGAACCAGTCCGATCTGGGCATAGACATTCAAATCCATACCGGCGATCAAAAGGCTGCAAAGGGCGCCGGCAGCAGCAGCGCATACGGAAAGTATGACCGCGACCGGGACCGACCAGCTTTCGTATTGGGCGACAAGGAACAGGTAGGTAAAGACGATCCCCATAATGAGCAGGATCGCGGTCTGCGCACCCGCCTGCCTCTCCTGCAAGGCGAGCCCGGTCCACTCAAAGCCGAAACCCGGCGGAAGTGTCTCTGCCGCAACTTTTTCCATCGCCACCAGCGCTTCCCCCGTGCTAACGCCCGGCGCCGACTGGCCGTTGATCGCGGCAGCGGGGAAAAGATTGTATCGGTTGATGGAACTGGGGCCATAGACCGTGGAAATCGAGGCCACCGCCTGGATAGGCACAAGCACACCGTTTGAGGATCGCACTTTCAGGCGCTGAATATCCTCCACACGGGAGCGGAACTGGGTGTCATTCTGCAGCCTCACCTGAAAGACGCGGGAGGAGAGATTGAAATCGTCCACATAAGAGGAACCGAGTTGCGCCTGCGCAGCACTGAAAATCGCCGCTGGCGACACGCCGTAAAGCTCGGCCCGGTTCCGGTCGATATCCATGAACAATTGAGGTGAATCTGCTGAAAACGTGCTGAATACGCCGGCTAGATCCGGCGTCTGGTTGGCCTTGCCGATGACGGCACGCATGACCTGAGCCAGATCGTCCGGCTCCTGCCCTGCCCGCGCCTGCAATCGAAAATCGAAGCCGCCCGTGGTGCCGAGCCCCGGTATTGCCGGCGGATTGAATGCAACGACGGAAGCATTCGAAAACATGGAGAAATCGGCCCTCAGCTTCTGCAGGATGGCATCGACGCTCTCGGACGCTCCACGCTCGCTCCAGGGCTTCAGAGCCGCAATCACCATTCCGGCATTCGACCCGCCCCCTCCAATGAGGCTCATGCCCGATATGCCAATGACGTTGTCCACGCCGGGCGTGTTGCGCAGGATCGTCTGCACCTGCGCAACCGTCTGCTCCGTCCGTCCGATTGCCGCAGCGTTCGGAAGTTGGACATTGGCAAAAAGGTGGCCCTGGTCTTCCGAGGGAATAAAACCAGTCGGCAGAACACGCACGAGCGCATAGGTCCCCGCAAAAATCCCGACGATGATCAGAATCGATGCGAGGACACGCGTCGATAGCGCGTTCAGCATTCGGATGTAGAAATCCCTGATCGCGCCCAGCCCATTGTTGAACGCCTGGAAAATCCTTGGTCTTTCCTTCGCAGGAGGCTTCAGTAGCATGGCGCAAAGTGCCGGACTGAGCGTCAGCGCATTGATGGTCGAAATACTGATCGTCACCAAAATCGTGACGGCAAACTGCCGGTAAAGTTGCCCGGTTATGCCCGGCAGGAAGGACACGGGGACGAACAACGCGGCCAGCACAAGCGTCGTCGCGATGATCGGGCCGGTCACCTGCTGCATCGTCTTGATCGTGGCATCGGTAATCGAAAGCCCTTCGTCTTGCATGATGCGCTGCGCGTTCTCCGCAACGATGATTGCATCATCCACGACAAGGCTGATGGCCAGAACCATCGCAAACAAGGTGATCGTGTTTGCTGAATAGCCAATGAAATACAGAACGGTAAAACCGCCGATCAGGGAAACCGGGATCGTCAGGGTGGGCAGTATCGTTGCGCGCCAATCCTGAAGAAAGAGATAGACGACGGCGACCACCAGAACAAACGTGATAGCGAGCGTGATGATGATCTCTTCAATCGTCGCCTCAAGAAAACTGGTGGTGTCAAAGACGACCGTATAGGCAATATCCTCCGGGAACTGTTGCTCCAGACGCTGCAACTCGGCCTTGGCGGCTTGTGCGACAGACAGCGCATTCGCGTCAGCGGATTGATAAAGAACGATGGTTGCGCTTGGTCGCCCATTGAACGTCGAGACAGTGTCGTAGGATTGCGCTCCGAGCTCCACCCTGGCCACGTCCCGCAATCTGACGATCGCTCCATCGCTGTTCGTGCGGACAACAATATTGCCGAATTCCAAGGGATCGCTCAGCCTACCCTTTGCAAGCACGGTCAATTGCATCTGTTGTCCGGTCGGCGTCGGCGGCGAGCCGATCTGACCTGCCGACGCCTGAGCATTCTGGGCTTGAACGGCAGCACTTAGATCCGCCGCGGTAACGCCAAGCGCCTCCATGCGATCGGGGTTCATCCATATCCGCATGCTGTAAGCCGGGCCGAAAACGCCGGCATCCCCAACGCCGGCGATCCGCGCCAATGCATCGCGGATATTGATGGAGGCATAGTTGCTGACGAAAAGCTCGTCCCGCGTCCCCTTCGGCGAGTAGATGGCTATCCCCATCAGCATGCTCGAGGATCGGCTGCGGACGGTTACGCCCGTTTGCGAAACGACAGCCGGCAGCCGCGGCGTTGCGGTCGCCACCCTGTTCTGAACATTGATCTGCGCGATCTCGGGATCGGTTCCGACAGCAAAGGTAACGGTCAGCGAATAGGTGCCGTTGTTCGTACTGGAGGAAGACATGTAGAGCATGCCTTCGACACCGTTTACCTGCTCCTCGATGAGCGCGCCCACACTTTCCGCCATGACATTGGCGTTAGCGCCGGGATAGCTTGCCGAAACCTGTATCTCCGGAGGCGTTATCGGCGGAAATTGCGTAACCGGAATCTGCGTTATGGCCAGAGCACCGGCAATCACCATGACGATGGCGATCACCATCGCGAACCTCGGAAGCCGGATGAAGCTTCCGGGGCTCATCATGGTGTTGATCCATTGCCTTCGGCGGCAGCCGGCACGACCTTCAGTGACATGCCCTCTGCAACGCTTTGCAGATTTCCGGTGATCAGTCGCTCGCCACCGACCAGTCCTTCCTCCACGATCCAGGAGCCGGCAAGCTCGTTTTCCGCCTTGATACGCCGCAACTCCGCGCGATCTCCGTCTCCGACGATGAGAACGAATTTCCCCTCCCGGTCCTGCTGCACAACCTCTTGCGGAACCACGGGCTTCATCAGAGGCGTTATGTCGCCCACGACAACCGTCACGAACTGGTTTGGCACAAGCAACGCGTCCGGATTTGAAAACAGCGCACGCACCGCGAGCGTACCAGTCTGCATATCGATCTGATTATCGAGGAATTCGATCTCGCCGGACTGTGCGTAGCTTTGCCCGTTGGACAAACGCAGAGTGGTCTTGAAGTGCTTCGCGAGTTCTTCTTTCGAAGCGCCTCCGGTCGCGGCCCGCAGGTCAAGGATAGAACGGTCGCTGACCGAAAAGACGACACGAATGGGGTCCATCTCAACCACGCGGGCAAGGACGGTCGTCGCATTACCCACAAAACTGCCAACGGAGACGTGCGATGCCCCTATCCGTCCCTCGATCGGGGAGGAAATGGTTGTGTAGCTGAGATTGAGTTGGGCCTGGCTCACCCTGACATCTGCAGACCGAAGATTGGCCCGCGCGGAATCGCGTGCGGCCTGGCTCTCCTCAAGTGCCGCCTGGGAAACACTGTTGCTGGCAAGTGACCGGTTCCGGGTAAGGCGTCGTTCGGCGTCATCAAGGCTTGCCTGTGCCGCATCGCGTGCCGCTTCCGCATCCTCCAGGGCAAGCTGGTATCCTTGCCTTTCAATCGTATACAGGGGCTGATTTCTTGCTACGAACTGCCCCTCTTGAAACGATCGTTGTTCTATAAATCCCTGCACTCTCGCAAGAAGATCCACGGAATTCGCGGCTTCTACCCGGCCCACGAATTCATGCTGTGGCGAGACATCCACCAGCTTTGCTGTAACGGCTTCAACACTCTGTAACGTTTGCGCCTGCGATGCAGTGGAGCCAGCATTTCCCAACAAGGCCAACCACAGTGAGGTCAACAACGGAACAATGAAAAGGTCCGGTTTGCGCATTGGTAACTCGCACTCAATCACAGGAGTTGGCAGATGAACTGCCGACAATCGATCTTGGCTTAGGAGTCTTTGCGGGAAACCCGCATCATGCACATTAAAAAGTCTCAAAGATGAACGTCTTCGAGACACATATCTTCACAACCAGAACTATCGAATACCACTTTGTCGTGCTGAACGATAGTCAGAAAATCAAGGTGAAGTCGTCAAGAATATTAAATTATTCTAAAATACATTACGGCGGACTGCTATCATCCCCGGTTGCTTTTGATTGATGCGATGTCTCGTGCGCGGAGGTCGTCGCGATAATTTTCATCGCCGCAGCAAGCAGCAGAATGGAAACCGGCAACACCAACGCATTCCAATCAGGCATGTCTTCCAGTTCCGCCACAAGCGTCACGAAATGCACGACCAGATAAAGAATGATCATCTGAAAGAAGAGGTTCTTGAGTTCCGCAACATCCTCTATGACCATCCAGCGTGGGAGTTGCGCTCTCCATGGCGATGCATGGCTGATGACGAAACCCACCGTAATCGCGCATCCGAAGATTACGAGAACGATGGCGAAAAGCAATTTGTCGACGCCTTGCAAGACGGCCGCGATAATTGCCTGGTCGGGATTTGTCCGAATTTGAATGAAGGCGCTCGCAATTGCCAACAAACCTTCCCAGAACATGAGAAAAGAAGCTGCAATCACGCCGACTGAGGCAAGCCCCATGACATATCGAAGGCTAAGCAAGAATGACAGCATTGCCTTATCTCCACGTCAGTGCCGGGGAACGCATCGGATCACCAGCTTCCACACCTTCGTTTCGGATATCCCCGCCGTATCGGGAGAGAACCGAACTCGGATCTCGGATGCCGTCGGAATCGGCGAGGGACATCCCTCCCTAAAATGTCACCTTCCAGCTCTGACAACAACATTCTGAGCCTATCGCAGCGTGTTAGTCTAAGTTTATTGGGTTCAAGGTCTTGTGGGGATATCGCCTATTGTGCATCGGGTGCACCATAAGGACAAATTGCTTGCCGTGAAGTTCTGAAGTTTCCATGTCTGATGAATCGCCCTTGCGACTCTTGCAGGAAGCCAGCTTCGAAACCCATGCTGTTATCCGGGATGAGATCGTCGCACTCTTTGACCGCTATGGGAAGAACACCCCCGCCATTACTCCGACGCTAAAGAAGCTCTTCGCTTATCTTGCATCGCGCAATCAAGCGATCTCCTTTCTCGTGAGCTGGGGGTACTCCTGGGACGCCGAGATTGTCTTGAGATTGTTTTATGAAACTGCCGCCAAAATCTTGTTCGTGTGCTATGCGGAAGACCAAGAAAAGCCTGCACTCATTGACGAATTTTGGAACAAACTCGGTTCGATCAATGACCGGCGAAGAGCGAGAAAAGCAGAGTTTTCAGCACAAACGATGGCGGTGCAGCTGGCGTTCCTGCATCTTGTTGCGGTCGGAGCTCGGTCACTAACCTTCGATAAGAGGCTGAAAACAAGGCGCTCTCGCAATCACATTATTTAGAATTTCTAACAAGGATCGCAACGGCGATTGGATTGTCACCCCGCTGGTTGCCGTAAATACTAGCTGCCAATCAATGATAAGGAGCGGGAAATGGCTCGTAGGGACGCGTGGTATGTCGCCGATTGGAGCAGCAAAGCTGGCCCAAAAGTAGGGCCTGATCTGCTTGCGGGGAATGCCAAAAAATCTGCGCCGGCCGAAGAAAAAGACGTTCGGCTGCCGCGGCAGTCAACGGGGGGAATGGAGAACAAGCTCCCGCCAGGCGCTAACCTGCGGGGAGACGAACGCCTTGTGCACATGGCCATAGGAGTCGATCACGTGACTGTCGATCCGCAAGCCGATTGCTTGCCGCAGGCTGACGAGTAAGGAATTGCAAGATATGTCGAATGTCGTGACGTCGCGGTTCCGCGCCTTTACAGTGGTGGGCAAGATACGTGAGAGCTCAACGATCACGTCTTTTCATCTCAGGCCCCTCGACAGAAAAGACTGGCGGCCCTTTGAAACAGGCCAGTTCCTGACGATACAGGTTCCGACCGCTTCCAGCAGCGGATTCGTCCTTCGAAACTATACAATTTCCTCATCGCCAAGCGACGAGGGCGTTTACCGGATAACCGTAAAGCGTGAAGCGTCACCATCGCCGGACATTCCAGGCGGGCTGAGTTCCTGTTGGTTGCATGATTGTGTTGAAGAAGGCTCGATCGTCGACATCGACGGACCCCGTGGCAGTTTCAAGCTCGACAAGGCGAGCAAGCGACCGGTTGTCCTGCTGTCGGGCGGCGTCGGCCTCACGCCAACTGTTTCGATGCTTAAAGTGCTCGCCGAACAGCGCGATCGTCTCGTGTGGTTCGTCCACGCCTGCGACAACGGGGAGGTCCACGCGCTTCAACGAGAGGTCGATGCGCTTAGTGCGGGCAGACCAGGCATCCAGGTGCACTATTGCTACAGGGTTCCCACCGCCGAGGACACGCAACGCGCAAGCTTTCATTCGACGGGGTTCATTTCCCGCGAGACCATTCAGAAGCTCTTGCCGCTCGATAACTACGAAGTCTACATGTGCGGCCCCCCACCGTTCATGCAGGCCATGTATGACTTGTTGACGAGCCTCGGCATCGACAAGGAAAACATTGCATATGAGTTCTTTGGGCCTGCTAGCCTCCTTTCCGAAGGGGAACAGCGTCGTGCTTCTGACGACGTTGGGGCGATTGGGAAGCCAGCCTCCGTTCAATCCGAGGACGGAATTCACATCATTCTCAACAAATCCGATCATGACTTCGTCTGGGATGGCTCTTCGGAATCGATATTGAGTTTCCTTGAGGCGCGCGGCGTCGAGCCCGCGTTTTCCTGCCGAGCCGGCGTCTGCGGAAGCTGCATTCAGGATCTGGTTTCGGGAGACGTCGAATATCTCGAGGAGCCCCTCGAGGATGTGCCGGCTGGCAAAGTGCTTCTTTGCTGTTCCCGCCCGACGACATCTGTCGTCCTCGACCTTTGATGTGGTCGATCAATCCTTCCGAAACCCGTTTCCGAAAAGGCAGGCAACTATGGGTGATCCTTCAAATACCCTCCCACGGCTCAACCCTCACATCGCCGCACTTCCTTTATACAACGCGGGAATGAACATCGCGGTTGCGCGCAGGGTTAGTGGCATTGACGACATCGCCGCTTTGGCGAGCAACGAGAACCCCTATGGGTGTTCGCCAGCAGTAAAATCTGTCTTGGCGCAACTCGACCCGTCCCGCTACGCCGATCCGGCATGCGTGACATTGCGGGCAGCGCTTGGCCGTAAACTTGACACGGCCCCAGAACGCATCGTGGTCGGCAACGGCTCAGAGGAGATGATCGCGGCGGTGTGCAGAGCCGTTCTGCGCCCGTTTGCCACTGTTGTCACGCTAGTACCCGGTTTTGGTCTGCACGAGATTGAATCGCAAGCCAACGGAGCGAAGGTCGTCAAAGTCGGAATGACGAAAGATCTTGCGTTCGATGTCGATGCCATAATCCAGGCGCTGCGCAAAAAGCCTGCAATCCTTTTCCTTTCGTCACCGTCCAATCCGGTCGGCCCCGCCGTTGACAGTGAGGCTCTCTCGCGGATCATCGCTGCCGTACCGAAAGAAACACTGCTTTTGCTGGACGAAGCATATTTCGAGTTTTCTGACGAGACGACGCCGGATGGCCTAAAGGCATTGGCCGACGCTGACATCTCCTATGTCGTCCTTCGGACGTTTTCTAAGGCATATGGCCTCGCTGGACTGCGCGTCGGTTACGCTGTGACGTCGGATGAGCGCCTGGCGCGGGCAATTTCATCGGCGAAAACCCCATTCAATGTGAACGGCGCGGCACAGCTTGCCGCGGTAGCCGCCCTGCAGGACGAGACCTGGATGCGCCAAGCCGTCACCGCGATGAAGGCGGAGCGTGATCGCATGGCTGGGCGCGTTGCCGCGCTCGGCATGTTTGCTCCCAAATCTCAAACCAACTTTCTGTTTCTCGATATTGGTTCGGACAGTATGAGCGCTTTCGATCATTTCCTGTCAGCCGGCATCATTGTGAAACCATGGAAAGAGAATGGGTTCGAATCCTTCATCCGCGTCACTGTTGGTCTTCCATCTGACAACGATCGCTTTCTTGACGCCTTGGCCCGGTTCAAAGGCGATGCTTCCGCTGTGAGCGTCGGGCTATGAGCGGTCCGATCGCTGGTCCCTCGGTCCATGGCCTGTCGCCAGTGTTCCTCGATAGGATTCGTGCAATCGTCGGCGAGAAAAATCTGAAGGAAAATGCTGCGATCGCGAATCTTGACTATGGTGTTACGGCAGACAACCTTGGTGCGACCGCTGTCGCCCTGCCCGGCTCGACCGCCGAGGTCTCCGCAATTGTGACAGCTGCAGCTGCGCGTGGCGTCCCGATCGTGACACACGGTGGCCGCAGCGGGCTTGTTGGCGGTGGCATCTCCTCCCCAGGCGACCTTGTCGTTTCGACTGCGCGCATGAACCGCATCCTCAGGCTCTGTCCTATTGAACGCGTCGCCGTCGTCGAGGCTGGCGTGACGTTGCAATCATTGCAGACCGCTGCCGCGGAACATCGCTTGGAACCTGGGATCGATCTTCCGTCACGCGGCTCTGCCACAATTGGAGGCATGGTCTCAACCAATGCCGGCGGCATCTCCGCATTCCGCCACGGCGTCATGCGCCATCGGGTCCTCGGGATGGAAATTGTTCTGCCCGACGGCTCCGTCTATTCTGACCTGACGCGTGTGGCAAAGAACTCGGCCGGGTATGACCTGAAGCACCTCTTTATTGGCGCGGAAGGAACGCTTGGCGTTGTGACGCGTATCGTCGTGAAATTGGAGCCGCGTCCAGCGGCCACCGCGACCGTGCTGTTCGGTCTGCCATCGGTAGGTGCGGCGCTCGAAACGACGCGGTTGGGCTTCGACGTCAGGTCAGGGCATTTGCGCGCGGCCGAAGCAATCTGGAATTCCTTCTTCCGTCTGACTGCTGAATACCATCAGTGGTCGGCCACGGACTACGATGCCAATCATCCGATCAATCTTTTGATTTCACTTGCTGGCAGCGATTCAGACCAGCTCCAGTCAGAGCTTGAGAGAATGTACGAGCACGTGGCTGAAGCGTATCCCGAGATTTCCGCCGTCGTCGCAACCTCGGGCGCTCAGGAGTCGGAGCTTTGGCGGCTGCGGGAAGACACCGATCTGATCTATCGCAGGCATCTGGCTGCCCCCTCCTATGACGTGTCGGTACCGCTGTTGGAGATTGACGATTACGTAGCGCGGTGCACCAGGGAGTTAAGATCTATCGATCCCGATCTGGATCCGTATCTCTTTGGCCATCTCGCCGATGGAAATCTGCACATCGTGCTAAATGCGGCGGGTGCGGACATGACGCCGGAAAAGACAGCCGCCGTTGAAGCGGTGCTTTACCATGACATCGTCTGGAAAGGCGGCTCTTTCTCTGCCGAACATGGGATCGGCAGCAAAAGAGTTCATTCGCTTAGCGAGATGGCAGACCCAGGAAAACTGGAGCTGATGAAGCAAATCAAGAAAACACTGGATCCGGACGCCATCCTCAACCCGGAAAAGGTGATTGCAACCACCCCAGCCCCCTAAGGCGAACGAAGAAACCCACAACTGCACCCGAGAAGACGTCGGCTCCTGCAAAACGGAAGTTAACGCAGATATCATCGTATGCGTTTCGCAAACTCAATGTCTTCACGAACGGCCAACTTGCCGAAGATTGACGATTCGCTTCGGGAGTCAGCGAACCTCCACTCGTCATCATGCCTTCGAGTGGGTTTGTCGAGTGACGGTCTGATTTGGGACTGACGACCAACCCGATGCCGCAACAGCAAAAAGGCCGTGCCCCGGCCCGATGTGGAAGCGCGGCCTCGTCAGGCGGCATGACGACTGCCCAGTGTGATCAATCAGTCAAAAGGCCGGACCTTTTTGCCTGCCACGTTGCGACGACATCCATAAGCGCCGGCGACAGGCAGTCGTAGGGTTCAAGTCCAAGATCCTTCAGACGCGTCCGGATAGCCGCCATCTGCGATGGCGCGGTTCCGGATTCGATGATTGACGAAACGAACGCCGCAAACGTCGGTTCCGGCCAGTCGCCTTCCTGAAAGCGCTCGGGGTGGATGAAGTCGAGGCCCTGGAAGGCGTGGTCGCGCTCGACCGGGCCGTACATGTGCACGCCGCAGACGCTGCAGGCATGACGCCTGATCAGCGCGCTCGAATCAACGATTTCCAGCTTGTCGCCGTTTTCAAGGACCTCGATGTTTTCGTGCGCTGTGACCGCGACGACCGAAAAGTTCGCACCCTGTGGCTTCCAGCATTTGGTGCATCCGCAGGCATGGTTATGACCAACCCCGCCTTTGACAGCGACCTTGACGGGGCGTTCAGTGCAGGCGCACACCAACGTCCCCCCGGTGAACGACGCGTTTCCCCTTTTCACTCCGCTGTCGAGCAGCGGATGTATCGATGGTTGATTGGACATAGCAGTTCTCCTCCATGTTGAAATCGTGGCTCGCAGAAAGAGCCAATGCTCAGAACATCACCACACTCCGGATGCTTTCTCCGGCATGCATGAGATCAAAGCCCTTGTTGATGTCCTCGAGCGGCATCGTGTGGGTGATCATCGGGTCGATCTGGATCTTGCCCTGCATGTACCACTCGACGATCTTCGGCACGTCGGTGCGGCCGCGCGCGCCGCCGAAGGCGGTGCCCATCCAGTTGCGGCCGGTGACCAGCTGGAACGGACGGGTGGAGATTTCCTGGCCGGCGCCGGCAACGCCGATGATCACCGACTTGCCCCAGCCGCGATGCGAGCTCTCCAGCGCCTGGCGCATCACCTTGGTGTTGCCGGTGCAGTCGAACGTGTAGTCGGCGCCGCCGATCGTGTCGCCGTTGCGCTTGGTCATGTTGACGAGATAGGGAACGATGTCGTCGCCGATATCCTTCGGATTGACGAAATGCGTCATGCCGAACTTTTCGCCCCAGGCCTTACG
>UCEZ01000020.1 GCA_900471525.1 Hyphomicrobiales bacterium
CAAGCCCGAGGATGACGACTGTGGATTTGTGACCCATGCGCCGCATCACAACGGTATAGTATCGTGCTTGCGCCACAGCTGTTCCTTGCGTTTGTTCCTCAATGACGCAAAGGCCCGGGCAATCCGGCGGCGGGATGAATGCGGCATGATCACCTCGTCGATGAAGCCGCGTTCGGCCGCCTTGAAGGGATTGGCGAAGTTGATCTCGTATTCTGTTGTGCGGGCGGCGATCTTTTGCGCGTCGTCGAGTTCGGAGCGGTAGAGGATTTCGGTGGCGCCTTTGGCGCCCATCACGGCGATTTCGGCGGTTGGCCAGGCATAGTTGACGTCGGCGCCGATGTGCTTGGAGGCCATGACGTCATAGGCGCCGCCATAGGCTTTTCGCGTGATCAGGGTGACCATCGGCACGGTCGCCTGGCTGTAGGCGAACAAAAGCTTGGCGCCGTGCTTGATGACGCCACCATATTCCTGCGCGACGCCGGGCAGGAAGCCGGGCACGTCGACCAGCGTCAGGAGCGGGATCGAGAACGCGTCGCAGAAGCGGACGAAGCGGGCGGCCTTGCGCGAGCTATCGATGTCGAGGCAGCCGGCCAGTACCATCGGCTGGTTGGCGACGACGCCGACGGTCTGGCCTTCGAGGCGGATGAAGCCGGTGATGATGTTGCGGGCAAAGGCTTCCTGCAGTTCGAAGAAATCGCCTTCGTCGGCGATCGCATGAATGAGTTCCTTCATGTCGTAGGGCTTGGCCGACGAATCCGGGATCAGCGTGTCCAGGCGGTTCTCGATGCGGGCCGGATCGTCGTGGAACGGGCGGACCGGCGGCTTCTCGCGATTGTTGAGCGGCAGGAAATCGAACAGCAGGCGCACCTGCTCCAGCGTCTCGATATCGTTCTCATAGGCCGCATCGGCGACGGAGGACTTCCTCGTGTGGGTGCCGGCGCCACCGAGTTCTTCCGCCGTGACGATCTCGTTGGTGACGGTCTTCACCACGTCGGGACCGGTGACGAACATGTAGGAGCTGTCGCGGACCATGAAGATGAAGTCGGTCATGGCCGGCGAATAGACGGCGCCGCCGGCGCAAGGCCCCATGATCACGGAAATCTGCGGAATGACTCCGGAGGCCTCGGCATTGCGGCGGAAGACCTCGGCATAACCGGCAAGCGAGGCGACGCCCTCCTGGATGCGGGCGCCGCCCGAATCGTTGAGGCCGATCACCGGCGCACCGTTGCGCACCGCCATGTCCATGATCTTGCAGATTTTTTGCGCATGGGTTTCTGACAGCGAGCCGCCAAGCACGGTGAAATCCTGGGAAAAGACGTAAACCTGCCGGCCGTTGATCGTGCCCCAGCCGGTGACGACGCCGTCGCCGGCGACCTTCTGCTCGGCCATGCCGAAATCGACGGCGCGGTGGGTGACGTACATGTCGTATTCTTCGAAGGAGCCCTCGTCGAGCAGGACTTCGATGCGCTCGCGCGCCGTCAGCTTGCCTTTGGCGTGCTGGGCGTCGATCCGGCGCTGGCCGCCGCCGAGCCGTGCCTCGGCGCGACGTTGCTCGACTTCCGCAAGAATGGCGCGCATCGTTTGTTCCCCCCAGCATTTCGAACGCGGCTATTGTGGCCGGATTTCTTGTCTTCGCAATAGCCGGGAAGACGCCGAAAAAAAACCATTGATCAGGTGCAAATGCAGAATATACAAATTTGCAAATTGTAAATTGTGAAAGTGCGAAAATGGCAATCGGAAAACTCTTCATCGGCCGCAAAGTGCGTGCGCTCCGCGAAGCCAGCCGCACGACCCAGGCGCAGTTTGCCGAACGCATCGGCATCTCCACAAGCTATCTCAACCAGATCGAAAACAATCAGCGCCCGGTTTCCGCCGCCGTGCTGCTCGCGCTCGCGGAAAAATTCCAGGTCAGCATCGCCGATCTTTCCTCCGGCGAGGGCGACCGGCTGCTTTCGGCGCTTTCGGAAGCGCTTTCCGATCCCCTGTTCGAGACATACGCCCCCAGCCTGCAGGAGCTGAAGCTCGTCACCCAGAATGCGCCGGGGCTTGCCCATGCGCTGATTGCCGCCCACCAGGCTTATCGCCGCAACAGCGAGCAGCTCGCCAGCTTCGACGATGCGCGCGCGGCGGCGATGACGGAAACGACGCCCTATGAGGAGGTGCGGGATTTCTTCCACTTCGTCGACAATTACATCCACGACATCGACGTGCTGGCGGAGCGGCTGGCGGCAGCACTCGGTATCGGCGAAGGCGACAGTCACGGCTTGATGTCGGCTTATATCGAGCGGCAGCATGGGGTGCGGGTGGTGCGCGGGGCTCCGGATAGCGACGAGTTGCGCCGCTATGATCCGAAATCGCGCATCCTGACGCTCAATCCCTATGCGCCCGCGCCGACGCGCGATTTCCAGATCGCCTTGCAGATCGCCCAGTTGCATGCGGGCAGGGAGATCGATGCCGTGGCAGCGGCTGCCGGCTTCCGCACGGAAGAAGCCTACGAAATCTGTCGCATCGGCCTGCACAATTACTTCGCCGGCGCGCTGCTCCTGCCGTACCAGCCGTTCCTCAAGGCGGCGCGGGAACTGCGGCATGACCTGGAACTTCTGGCGGCGCGGT
>UCEZ01000021.1 GCA_900471525.1 Hyphomicrobiales bacterium
CTCCCCCTCAAGGGGAGGGTGAAAGAACGCTTCCCGGCTATCGGTTACGATAGATTGACAGCGGGCCGAGCGGCGGCTGCAGCGCAAGAAACTGACGATACCTGGCAGAGGCCTACGCCACCGACCGCAACCGCCGGCCGCGGCCGGCAAACGCGCCGCGCGGAACGCCAGCAAGGTTCGAGAGAAACTGCCGGGCGCATTCGCTCCAGCTGAATGTCAGCGCCTTTTGCCGCGCCTCTTCCCGGGATAATGCCAGTGCATCGAGCGCTGCTTGCCTCAGGTCGGTGGACAGGACACCGCCACCGTCTCCCAGGATGTCGTTAGGCGCGGTCACCGGAAAGGCGGCAACCGGACAGCCGCTCGCCAGCGCCTCCAGAATGACATTGCCGAAGGTGTCGACCCGGCTCGGGAAGACGAAGACATCCGCCGAGGCGTAGATCGCTGCCAGTTCCGTTCCCAGCCGCCGCCCGAGAAAATGCACGTCCGGATATCGTTGCCGCAACAGGGCGAGATCGGGGCCGTCGCCGACGACGACCTTGCTGCCGGGCAGGTCGAGATCGAGGAAGGCCGGAAGGTTCTTTTCGACCGCCACCCGTCCGACATTGAGGAAGATCGGGCGGGGCAAGGACAGGTTCTGGCGGCGCGCCGGATCGAAGAGAACGGTGTCGACGCCGCGCGTCCATCGCTTGATGTTGTGAAAGCCGCGCGCCGCCATTTCCGTGCCGAGCGAGGCGGTCGCGACCATCATGCCGTTGCCGGAATTGTGGAACTGGCGCAGCCACCAGTAGCTCCAGTCTTCCGGAATGGGCAGTCGCGCGCTGACGAATTCCGGAAAACGGGTGTGGTAGCTCGTCGTGAACGGCAGCCCCCTGCGCAGACAGATGCCGCGCGCCACGAGACCGAGAGGCCCCTCCGTGGCGATATGAATATAATCCGGCGCCAGCGCATCGATCTCGTTTGCCACCTGCCGCCGGGTTGGAAGTGCCAGCCGGATATCGGAATAGAAGGGCAGAGGAACGGTGGTGAACCGATCCGGCGTCAGGAAATCGATGGCGATCCCCTGTTCCTTCAGCGATCGCGCAAGTTCATCGAGCGTGCGGACAACGCCGTTGACCTGTGGATGCCAGGCATCGGTGACAACGAGAACGGTTTTTTCCATAGTGGCCCCTGGACGCGCGGCTCCACCAGATACGGCGGAGCACCGGCTGACGGTCGAATCAACTGGCGGCTGCCAATATCTCTCCTTTGACACGGGCGGATGACATTCAGATGATTGGCACTTGTGGACTCCCGGCTATCGACGGCCTGTAAGTCCGGGCGCAGCCAGCCACGCCCGGACAATGACCGGCCTAAGTTGCGCTCAACGCAGGCAGGACAAGGTCGCCGACTTCGTAGATGTGAAACTCGCTTTTCGACACGGCATCCAGCGCCTTGAACTTTTCGGCAAAAACCGGGTCGGAGAAAAACTCGTCGACATTGCCGGCGCCTTGAATTGCCTCGATGTTCACGACGGTTTTGCCGTCCGTGCTTTTTGACAGGGTGCTCCAGAGAAAGCCTGCTTTGCGTTCGGCCACATAGTGCACGACATCCTGAATGATTCGGAACGCTTCCTCCTGTTTGCCGGGATGGGCATGGATGACATTGACGACGAAGACGGTCGGCTGGGGAGCAAGTTGAAATTCGGCATTGTGGGGCATGTTATCTCCAATAAAATCTGGCGGAAAATACCGCCGGGACGAAATCTAGATCGTCGCAATGCCGGAAAAAACGGGTTATGGCTCCGTTGATAGCGGACACAGACGTCCGCAGCGGAACACCTCCTATGGAAAATATCGGTTCCCTCAACGTGTTCATGGTCGCGGCGGAAACGCGCAGTTTTGCAAGGGCAGGCGAGGCCCTCGGCATCTCGTCATCGGCCGTCGGCAAGGCAATGGTCCGTCTGGAGAAAAGGCTCGGCGTGCGCCTGTTTCACCGCAGCACGCGCAGCATCGCCATCACGGCGGAGGGCACCATGTTCCTCGAACGCTGCCGCCGGATTTTTTCCGAGATAGAAGCGGCCGAGCAGGAATTGTCGCAAACCCTTGCCGCGCCGCGCGGACGCCTTCGCGTCAGCCTGCCGCTCGCCGGGATGCTCTTCATGCCGGCGATCACAAAGTTCATGCACGCATTCCCCGACGTTTCCATCGACCTTGATTTCACGGATCGTCTGGTGGATGTGATCGAAGAGGGTTTTGATGCTGTGGTTCGAACGGGAGACATCACCGACAGTCGGCTGATGATGCGGACTTTGGGAAAATTCTCTCATCGCGTCGTCGGATCGAAAGAATATTTCGCCCGCTTCGGAATTCCGAAAAAACCGCAGGACCTATCTGCCCATACCTGTCTTCACCACAAATACCCATCATCGGGAAAGCTCGAACGCTGGCCTCTGAGACATGATCCACGTGAGGGGAAACTGGAGCTGCCCGTATCATCGATGGCAAGCACGCTTGAGCCACTGGTCAGCATGGCAGAGCAAGGGCTTGGCCTTGCCTGCTTGCCGCTGTTCACGATCCACGATCAGATCGCCGATGGAAAACTTGTCCCGGTTCTGGCCGATCATATCGAGGATGTTGGCGAATTTCGCATTCTGTGGCCATCCAGCCGGCATCTATCTCCGAAAATACAGGCGTTCGTTAAGTTCATGAGCGAAAATCTGTTTCGTACATGATGTACCCTGGGACGTGCGGCTGGACGGTCATCGGGTTCCGCGTGATCCGTCACCGGCCGATCAGCGCCACCTGCTCGCGGCCACGTCCGCTCGAGGCCGCGACGATCGCCAGCACGGAGCCGTCGAGGGAGCGCACATGCACCTTCAGCGACCTGTAATCGGCATCGCGACCGATCCTGTCGGCGATTCTCTGGCCGTAATAGACAGCGGATCCTTCATCGAAATGATCGACGCCGTCTTCATCGACGACCTGTTCGTCGCCGAAGTGCAAATCGAAGAAATAGTGTTCCACGCCGATGCCCCGAACCCTTGCGTCGCCGGAGATTTCCACGGCTTGAGGACGCGTTGTCAGGGATAGCGGATTGTGTCCGAATACAGGCTGAATTGTGCGTTCAGCCTGTATTCATCGTGCGGGCGTCGGTGTTGTCAATTTCCTGGCAGCGTGGCGGAAGGGAGGATTTGCCGATATTCGAGAATGTCGCCCGGCTGGCATTCAAGGACGTCGCAGATCTTTTCCAGCGTTTCAAACCGAATCCCCTTCACCTTGCCGGATTTCAACAGGGAGATGTTCTGCTCGGTGATACCGATACGCTCGGAAAGCTCCTTGGAGCGCATTTTTCGCTTGGCAAGCATCACGTCAAGATTGACGGTTATAGGCATTTCTAAACAAAGCTCCGGTTTTCCGCGTCGATATCGGCAGCGAGCCGAATGACATGGCCCATCACCAGAAGCAGGACGGATACCAGCAGGAGAAACACCTCGCTGGTCCCGAAAACAACCAACACGACCTTTTGGCCGGGCGGGTTACCAAGGGTGACGATCAGTACTGCAAGAGTGCGCGACATCACCATGCTGGCAGCACCGATCAAGGCAGCAAAGCCGGCCTTTCGCAACAACCCGCCGCTTTTCGCGGAAAAGACATCTCCCCGTTCGAACCCGTCGAACAGGTGCCAGACTGCGGATAGACCGGAAAATGCGATCCAGAGATTGACGGCGCCGAGCAGCATCAGGGCTGTCACCGCAATGCGCGACAACGTCATCGGAATTTCCTCCGCCATGTTCGCTTTGACGAGGTCGGCAAAGGCTGGCTGATCGAAGGACAGTAGCCACAGCACATAGATCACAGCAAAGGCAATGCCCCCCGCGAGAACGAGAACAAGACGCTTCATCAGCCTGCTCAGGCTTTGGATGGTCTGCGAGGGATGCTGGCCCATGATCGAAACTTTCATGTTTACTATATAAAAATTATTGTATAACGATAATTATATCTCGTCAATCTGTATATAGGATGCAACCAGCCATGCCCTTTCTGCTACGGAATGCCTCCTGTGTCGTTGCTGTGGCGGCGCTGCTTGCCGCCTGCACCACATTCTCGCCGTCCGCCCTTGTAAAGTTTTCCCGCTTCGATCCCCTCGAGTTCGATCCAGGTGCACTGCGCCTGGCTCTGATCTTGCCGGAGCCGCTTGTTTTGAAAAAAGGCGACGTATCGCTGGCCATGGGCTGGCAGGCCACCGGAGGTCCCCAGCATTATCTCGGCAACTTCAATCTCGACCTTTTATCAGGAAACGCGGCAGTTATTGCTTTGAATGGAGAGGTAAAAGCGGGCCAAAAAGTCGTGTTACTGACGATGAGTGTCGCTGATGCCCAACAAATGCGGGAACTGCAGGGGCAAATTGGCAGCGCGAAAAGAGCGGGCCTGAAGGGCAAGGGGCACATCTCCATGAGTTTTGACGGCGGCTGCTGGAATGGCGTGGCATCGCCAAGCAAACAAGGCCTGCCGGTTGCCGCATGGCTTCAGGCGAGTTCAGCAGACACATATTTTCCGGTGCTTGGTGCCGTCGATCTGAAAGACATACTGAAAGACCAGGGCATTGATGCACTGCCCACCTGCCAGGCTGCGAGCCACAATGGCGCCCTGCGTCCGGCCGCAGGGCGTTTCCCCTCGTGACAGCCTATGCTCGTCATTCGCGTATTGAAACGAACGCCAGAAACTGGTGCGAAAGTTTCTGGTTCCGCGATGCGCGCAAGCTGCGATGGATTTATGTCGCCGCCTTCAACAAGGCAGCAACCAGCCCCGCGGTCGATGAATCATGGCCAGCAGCACTTTCCTTGCCTTCCACCACCGGCAGCAGGCCCGTCGCCAGTTCCTTGCCGAGTTCGACGCCCCACTGGTCGAAGGAGTTGATGTTGAACAGGGCGCCTTCGACGAAGACGCGGTGTTCGTAGAGCGCGATCAGGCGGCCAAAGGTGAAGGGGGTCATCTGGTCGTAGACGAAAGTCAGCGACGGACGGTTGCCGGTGAAGACGCGGTGGGGCGCGATGCGATCGATGAAGGCTGCATCCTGGCCCTTGGCGGCCATCTGCGCCTTGGCTTCCTCGAGCGTGCGGCCCTTCATCAGCGCTTCCGACTGGGCCAGGCAATTGGCCATCAGCAGCTGATGCTGGTGGCGCAGCTTAGGCTCGTGGCCGTTGGCCGCGATCATGAACTCTGCCGGGATGATGCTCGTGCCCTGATGGATCAGCTGGTAGAAGGCATGCTGGCCATTGGTACCGGGTTCGCCCCAGACGACCGGGCCGGAATTGCCTTCGACCGGCGTTCCGTCGAGCGTCACGCCCTTGCCGTTCGATTCCATGTCGAGCTGCTGCAGATAGGCCGGGAAGCGCGACAGGCGCTGGTCGTAGGGAAGGATGGCGCGGGTGGTGTAGCCGAGCACGTTGCGGTGATAAAAGCCGAGCAGGCCAAGCAGCATCGGAATGTTTTCGCGCAACGGGGCGGTGCGGAAATGATTGTCGATGGCATGCGCGCCGGCCAGAAATTCGCCGAAATTCTCTTTGCCGATGGCAATCATCAGCGGCAGGCCGATGGCCGACCAGATCGAATAGCGACCGCCGACCCAGTCCCAGAAACCGAAAATGCGGTCGCTGTCGATGCCGAACGCGGCGACCTTGTCGAGCGCTGTCGAGACCGCGCAGAAATGGTTGCCGACGGCCTTTTCGCTGAGCTTTTCGGCGATGAAGGCGCGGGCGGTCGCGGCATTCGTCATCGTCTCGATGGTGGTGAAGGTCTTGGACGCAACGATGAACAGCGATGTTTCGGCGTCGAGTAGCTTCAGCGTATCAGCGATGTGCGCGCCGTCGATGTTGGAGACGAAATGCAGGCGCGGGCCGTTATGATCAGGCGCCAAAGCCAGCGTCGCCATGACCGGGCCAAGGTCGGACCCGCCGATGCCGATGTTGATGACGTCGGTGATCTTCTTGCCGGTGGCGCCTTTCAATGCGCCGGAGCGGATGCCGTCGGAAAAGACGCCCATGGCCGCCAGCACGGCGTTGACATCAGGCATCACATCCTTGCCGTCGACCAGCACGGGCGTGTTGGAGCGGTTGCGCAGTGCGGTGTGCAGAACGGCACGGCCTTCGGTGATGTTGATGATATCGCCGGCAAACATTGCATCGCGCTTTTCGGCGACCTTTGCAGCCTTGGCGATTGACTCCAGCCCGTCCAGCACCCTGTCGTTGACAGCGCATTTCGAATAATCGAACAGCATATCGTCGAGCGTCACGCTGTATTTGGCAAAACGCTTGGGATCACTGGCGAAAGCAGCCCGGATGTCTGTTGCGTTGGTGTCGGAAACGGTGGATTTCAGCTGTTCGACAAGCGCGCTCATGGCAGGGTTCCTTGCATTGCGGAAGGGTTGCGATAGCTAGTCGCTTTGCCCGCCGCAAATCAAGCCTGTCCTGCCGCAAACGGCAAAAAAGCCGTTCGCGTTTTTTGATCGAGGTAGTGTCTTCTTAGCTGCGCAGATCCTTGCGCAGGATCTTGCCGACATTCGATTTCGGCAGTTCGGTGCGGAACTCGACGAATTTCGGCCGCTTGTAGTTGGTGAGGTTTGCCGCGCAATGCGCCTTGACGTCGGCCTCGGTGAGATTCGGGTCCTTCTTGACGACGAACAGCTTTACGGCTTCTCCGGAATGCACATCGGGTACGCCGATGGCCGCACATTCGAGGATGCCTGCAAGCGTCATCGCCACTTCCTCGATCTCGTTGGGGAAGACGTTGAAACCGGAAACAAGGATCATGTCCTTCTTCCGGTCGACGATCTTGACGAGCCCCTCCGGGTTCATGAAGCCGATGTCGCCCGAGCGGAAGAAGCCATCGGCGGAAATGGCCTTGGCGGTTTCATCCGGCCTTTGCCAATAGCCGGCCATCACCTGGGGGCCACGGATGCAGATTTCGCCGATATCGCCGAGCGGCAGGGTATTACCGTCTTCGTCGCGAATCTCGACGTCGGTTGAGGGAAGCGGCAGGCCGATCGTGCCGGTGAACTCCATGCCGTCGAGCCTGTTGGCGGTGGCGACCGGCGAGGTTTCCGAAAGACCGTAGCCTTCCTTGATGGCGCAGCCTGTCATCGCCTCCCAGCGTTCGGCGACCGGCCGCTGCACGGCCATGCCGCCGCCGAAGGTCAACGCGAGATCGGAGAAATCGAGCTTCTGGAAATCGGCATTGTTCATCAACGCGTTGAACAGCGTGTTGAGGCCGGGGAAGATGTTGACCTTGTACTTTGCCAGTTCCTTGACGAAGGCGGGAATATCGCGCGGATTGGGAATGAGGATGTTTTCCCCGCCGGTGCTGAGCCCCATCAGCGAATTCACCGTTAGCGCGAAGATATGATAGAGCGGCAGGGCGCAGAGAAAGACCAGGCGATCGGGACGCTTCTTGTTCAGGAACGCCGTTTCGAGCCAGAGCCCCATCTGGGCCATGTTCGAGAGAAGATTGGAATGGGTGAGCGTCGCGCCCTTGGAAACGCCGGTCGTGCCGCCGGTATATTGCAGGAAGGCGACATCGCCAGGCTTGACGTCCACAGGCTTGAGCGTCGCGCCGGCACCCTTGGCCAAGACGGACTTGAAGGACAGATGTCCCGGCAGCGACCATGTGGGCACCAGTTTCTTGACCTTGCGCACGACGATGTTGACGATCAGGCCCTTGAGGCCGAGAAGGTCACCCATGGTTGCGACGACGATGTGCTTCAGCTCGGTGCGCGCAGCCACCTGCTCGACGGTATGCGCAAAATTTTCCAGTACGAAGATCGCCTTGGCACCCGCATCTTTCAGCTGGTGCTCGAGTTCGCGCGGCGTATAGAGCGGGTTGACGTTCACGACAGTGTAGCCAGCCCGCAGGATACCGAAGACGATCACCGGGTTTTGCAAGATGTTCGGCATCATCACAGCGACGCGGTCGCCCTTGGCAAGGCCCGTCGATTGCAGCCAGGCACCGATCTTCCTGCTCTGCGCGTCGAGATCGCCGAAGGTCAGCGTCTTGCCCATGCAGGTAAAGGCGGCACGTGAAGCGTATTTCTTGCAGGACTGTGCGAAGAGATCGCCGATCGAGTTGTAGGGCGGGGGAGATATTTCAGCCGGCATTCCCGGCGGATAGGATTGTAGCCAGGGCTTGTCCGCCTGGGGTCCGGGCGTCTGTATCATGGTGTCCGGCATCGTCTCTCTCCCTCAAGCATCTGTCGCCGCGCCGCAAGCCAGATGCGCAACGTCTCTCCCTTTTCCATGCGCAACCCTGTCCGAAAATGTCTCCGGTAAGCGTTCTGCGCATGAGCGAAAAATCCCTCCAGATTCTCGCTTGATCAAGATGAAGCTTTTGTTGCGCCCCATCAAGCGCATTTCGGATTATATAACCTTGACGTAAACGTCAATAAGCGGGTGATTGATTGGGGCCGTATAGCCAGATTTTGCGGCATGCCGGCGCAGCAATATCTTTGCGAGCAGGCGCAAAAAAGGTATATTGCGTTGCAACAACGCCAAGGCTTTCCTCCCGTTTCCGCCTCGGCTTTCCATTTCAGAACCAAAATCCTTTGGGCCCATCGGGCTCCAGACAGGCTTTCCCATGTCAGACGATGCTCTTTCTTCCGTTCCTGCCGCCCGCTGGGGTGGCATGTCCGGCGCAGAACTGGCCCTGGCCGTCGGCGGCTTCGGCATTGGCACCGGCGAATTCGCCATCATGGGCCTGCTGCCGCAGGTCGCCGACGATCTTTCGGTCTCGGTTCCCCATGCCGGTCACGTCATCAGCGCCTATGCGATCGGCGTCGTCGTCGGAGCGCCGCTGATTGCGGTGCTTGCCGCGCGGTTTTCACGGCATAATGTCCTGCTGGCTCTCATGAGCCTGTTTGCACTCGGAAATCTCGCCAGCGCCGTCGCCGGCAGCTTCGGCCTGCTGGTCGCGGCCCGCTTTCTCGCCGGCCTGCCGCACGGCGCCTATTTCGGTGTCGCAGCGCTGGTTGCCGCCGGCATGGCAGAGCCGCATCAGCGGGCGCGCGCCATTGGCCGCGTCATGATGGGGTTGACTGTGGCTACCCTGCTTGGAACGCCTCTTGCTGCCTGGTTCGGCCAGGCCCTTGGTTGGCGTGCCGCCTTCGCCATTGTCGGCGCCATCAGTGTTCTGACCGTCGTCCTCACATGGTTCTGCGTGCCGAAGGACCGCGCCAATCCGGCCGCAACGCCGCTGAAGGAACTGGGCGCGCTCGGCAAAAGCCAGGTCTGGCTGACGCTGGGCATCTGCGCCATTGGCTGCGGCGGCATGTTCGCGGTATTCAGTTACATCACGCCGGCACTGACCGAGGTTGCTGGCGTCTCGCTTGGCAGTGTCCCGATCATGCTCTCGGTATTCGGCGCTGGCATGATCCTCGGCAATATCGTCGGCTCGCGCCTTGCCGACTGGTCGCTGATGCCGGCGATCGGCATCGCCCTTGTCTTCAACCTTGCCGCCTATGTGCTGTTTTATTTCACCATGACCACGCCGTGGATGGCCGTCATCAACGTGCTTCTGATCGGTGGTGGATTTGCCGTCGTGCCGGGCATCCAGATGCGGCTGATGGACGTGGCAGGCGAGGCGCAGACACTGGCGGCTGCGGCCAGCCATTCCGCCTTCAATCTCGCCAATGCGCTCGGTGCGTGGCTCGGTGGCCTGTCGATCGCGGCCGGCTACGGCTGGACATCGACCGGGCTGGTCGGCGCAATGATGTCGGTGGCGGGCATTGGCATCTTCCTGTCGTCGGTCTTCCTCGATCGCTCGAAAGCAGCAAGGTAGCCTTTCGGTAACGGAACGCACCAGTTCGGTGCGTTTCCCCAATCTTCTTCTCCGCTAAAATTCGCTTGTCATCCGCTTGTGTTGACCATGTCATCATACTTACCTATGGCGCATGTTTCCCGGCTTGCCGGAAACAAATGGAAACATGTGGCAAGCCAAGGGTTTTGCTGTCATCTTGATGGCATGTGGAGGAATGTTTTTTGCAACTGAGCAATCGCGAACGGGACGAACTGCCGCAAGAACCGCGACTTTTCGGTCGTCCGGCCTATGAACGCTCGGCGCTCGTCGGCCCGATAGCTGCCGCGCGCTGGCTGCTGGTCTTCGTGCTGCTCGCCGGCGTCTATTTCTTTCACGGATTTCTCGTGCCGGTGCTTGCAGCGCTTGTCATCGGCTTTGCGACCTGGCCGGTCTATCGCCGCCTTCTAAGCGCCATCGGCGGAAGCCGGACGCTTGGAGCGACCGTTGCGATCATTGCCGTCATTTCCTTTATCGTCGCACCGATTTCGCTTGCTGCGGTCTATGCCGTCGATGAGGTCCGCGACTGGGTGGCCTGGACCATCGCTACCAATAAGTTCGGTGCGCCTGTGCCAGTATGGCTGACGCAAATTCCCGGGCTCGGCATCTGGCTTGGCGTTCAGTGGGCGAAATATGTCGGCCATCCCGGTGCGATCGGCGAATTGGTCCAGCTCGTCAGCGGTTCCAATATCGGCAACATCTATCGCGGCGTGCTCGTCGTCGGCGCTTCCGCCTTCCAGTCGTTCCTGACGTTGCTTTTCATGCTGATCACGCTGTTCTTCGTCTATCGCGACGGCGAGAAACTCGTCGCCCAGCTGGATCATCTGGGAGAACGCATCCTGCCGATGCGCTGGGAGCGCGTCTCGCGCATCGTGCCGCTGACCATCAGTTCAACCGTCACCGGCATGGGCGTCATTGCCATCGGCGAAGGCATCGTTCTTGGTGTCGCCTATTGGATGGCGGGCGTTCCGTCCCCCGTTACCCTTGGCATCATCACCGGTATCATGGCGCTTGTGCCCGGCGGCGCGCCGCTCTGCTTCACGCTGGTGTCGGTCTATCTTTTCGCCAGCGGTTCGCCCTTCGCGGCCGTGGCGCTGTTTGCCTGGGGAACGATCGAACTGTTCATCGTCGACAAGACGCTGCGACCGAGGCTTGTCGGCGGACCGATCAAGCTGCCCTTCCTGCCCACCTTCTTCGGGCTCGTCGGCGGCGTCAAGACGATGGGCTTCCTGGGACTTTTCGTCGGCCCGGTGCTGATGGCGCTGCTGGTGGCGATCTGGCGGGAATGGCTGCGGGAGGTGACCACACCGCCGCCCAGCACGATCATCAAATGAGGCTGACCGGCGCTTTGCGTGATCCGCGCCGCCGCTGCTTCTCTATCGCCGCCCTTGCTTGCAGGGCGCCGTCGTCCCGATGGCCAGTGCCTGTTTCCGATAATGCGACGAGAACCGCGGGAGGTCTCCCGGCATCGTCGTCGATTTCCTTCTCTCGGGCGAAACTGTATCCGGAGATACGGGGGAATTGCCGCGTGATCTGCGCACCGCGTTGCGCTAATGGTTACATGAGCCGAACGGCGCCAGTCGCCGTCATGGCTGATCCATTCGAAACGCTCAGGAAAGCAGATGAACCGCACCTACTATGCCCCGCAGGGCGGCGCGCCAGCGCAAACGCAGCTGCTGACGGACCGCGCCGTCTTCACTGAAGCCTATGCCATCATTCCCAAGGGTGTGATGATGGACATCGTCACCAGTTTCCTGCCGTTCTGGGAAAATACCCGGCTCTGGGTCCTGTCGCGGCCACTGTCCGGTTTTGCCGAGACCTTCTCGCAATACATCATGGAAGTGGCTCCCGGTGGGGGCAGCGAGCGGCCGGAACTCGATGCCGGCGCCGAGGGCGTGCTGTTCATCGTCGAGGGTGAACTGACCGTGACGCTGGATGGCAAAGCGCACCGGATGTCTCCTGGTGGCTATGCCTTCATTCCGCCTGCGAGCCAGTGGTCGGTGCGTAATACCGGCGACAAGGCGGTGCGATTCCATTGGATACGCAAGGCGTATGAGGCCGTCGATGGTCTCGACGCTCCGAATGCGCTCTTCCTGAATGAAGCGAATATCGCACCGTCGCCGATGGCCGGCACCGAGGGAAAATGGGCAACGACGCGTTTCGTCGATCCCAATGACCTTCGCCACGACATGCACGTGACGATCGTCACCTTCGAACCGGGCGCGGTCATCCCGTTCGCAGAAACCCATGTCATGGAGCATGGGCTCTATGTGCTGGAAGGCAAGGCCGTCTACCGGCTCAATCAGGATTGGGTCGAGGTCGAGGCTGGCGACTACATGTGGCTGCGCGCCTTCTGCCCGCAGGCCTGCTACGCCGGCGGTCCCGGCAAATTCCGCTACCTGCTCTACAAGGACGTCAACCGCCACATGAAGCTGAAGCCGCGCGGCTGAGCTTCCGGCACCACATCGGCATTCCTGCCGGCCAAGCCTCAGGCAAGGCCGGCGGGAATCGGTTCGATTGTCCGGTTGCTGCCATAGTCGCGCTGATGGGCGACATGGCCGCGAAGGCGTCGAGGAGCGGATTTTATTTCGAAGACGGGCAGTTCGAAAACGCCATCGGCATAGGTGCCGGTCTCGGTTGCGTCATCGCACTTGCTCTTGAGCAGATTGAAGATCATCAAGGGTCCTCCCGGTTTTCGCATCAACGGCCGATCCGCCGAACCGTTCCGCTGATAACCGGAAAATAGTTAAAAAATTAACCATGTTCGCTGGCGGAATTCTCTCGCGGAGACGCTGTGCATACCAGGCGCTATCTTACACGGGATGTAAGACATTCGTGCGTCGTGTGGCTTTGGAAGGTTGCCGAAGGACTAGTTCAGCGGCAGTGAAACCAACTCTTCGTTCAAGATACGGAATGCCTCGCCAAGGGCATCGACAAGAATGTCGGTCAGCTTGTCCGCATTGTCGTCCTGCAAAAACAGGGCAATCGCCGCGTCCGGGGAATTGGCGGGATATTCGACGATGTTCGACATTTCATTGTCCTCTCGTGACCGGCATCATGCCGGAGGTGAGGGCAAGATAGGCTGCATCGCTTGCGCCGGGCTTGAACATCCCGGTTTGGTGCTACGCCCCGCATTAACCTTCGATTAATGATTTGAACAGCCCTGCCGTTGAAAAGAAGGCAGGAGAGGTTGGCGCGCGGCTTCCGGAGGGCGAAGGAGGCGCTTTTTTGCCTGCTGCATGAATTTCGCGCCCCACATCTGAGCGCGGTCATGTGATCTCCCGATAAACCGGCAATCTGAAAAAAATAGCTGGGCAGAAGGGCTTGCCTTATTTCAAGGTCACGCCATCTCTCCATTCTGGAGGAAGCATGAGCCACAAGCCAGTTATGATTCTCAGCGCCCTCGGGCTATCCATGGTGACCTTGTCCGGCTGCGTTGATGAAAGCGGATACCGCTATTCTGAGGCGCGCGCGCCCACCATTTATCGCGCGCAAGTGGTCATAGAGCGGCGCGATTATTACGTTAGGCAAGGGGCGAGCTATCATCATCCGGACAGGCCCCAGCATATCTACGTTCAATCAAGAGACCGCAGAAGTCCTCGATGCATCGGGACAAATTGCTACGTCGGTGCGACCTACAGGGAAGACCCCTATTATCAACTGCCCAACTGAACGTAGCGCGCCTGTCACGCCTTGAATGGTCGGCTTCCGTTTTCGCGATGCTTTGTCGAGGATTATGGTGCCGCTTGCAGGACTCGAACCTGCGACCCCATCATTACGAATGATGTGCTCTACCACCTGAGCTAAAGCGGCCAGCATGCGTTCCGCAATGCAGCGGAACGATGTGTGAGGGGCTGATACCTGCAAACCGTTGGGATTTCAAGCCATCAGTTTTGAGAACGCCAAAAAAGCTATGGACAGCCGGAAAGGGCCGTTTCAGAGCGCCAGCCGCTGGCGTGCTTCGCCGTATTCGCGGGCAAGCCGGTCGACGAGGTTTGCGACCGGGGCAATCTCGGTGACGGCGCCGATGCCCTGGCCGCAGCCCCAGATGTCCTTCCAGGCCTTGGCGCCGGTCGTTGCCGTCTCGAAATCCATCTTGGACGGATCGGCTTCCGGCAGATGGTCCGGGTCCATGCCGGCAGCGGTGATCGAGGGTTTCAGGTAGTTGCCGTGAATGCCGGTGAAGTAGTTGGAATAGACAATGTCGCCGGCGCTGCTGTCGACGATCATCTGCTTGTAGGCGTCACTGGCGCGCGCCTCGGTCGTGGCGATGAAGGGCGAGCCGATATAAGCCATGTCGGCGCCCATCGCCTGGGCTGCCAGCACGGCGCCACCCGTGGAAATCGCGCCGGACAGCAGGAGAGGGCCATCGAACCAGGTGCGGATTTCCTGGACAAGCGCGAACGGCGAAAGCGTTCCGGCATGGCCGCCGGCACCGGTCGCAACCGCGATCAGCCCGTCGGCTCCCTTGCGGATGGCAGAATTGGCATGGCGGTTGTTGATGACGTCATGCAGCACGATGCCGCCATAGGAATGGATCGCGGCATTGACTTCGGGCACGGCGCCCAGCGAGGAAATGACGATCGGCACCTTGTATTTGACGCAGAGCATCAGGTCGTGCTCGAGCCGCTTGTTGGACTTGTGGACGATCTGGTTGACGGCGAAGGGTGCTGCCGGCTTGTCGGGGTTGCGGGCGTTGTGGACCGCCAGTTCCTCGGTAATCTCTGCCAGCCATTCGTCCAGCTGCGCTTCGGGGCGGGCGTTCAGCGCCGGAAACGAGCCGACGACGCCTGCCTTGCACTGGGCCAGCGTCAACGCCGGATGGGAGATGATGAAAAGCGGCGCTGCGACGACGGGTAGCCGCGTGGTGCCGTTGAGAAGGGCTGGCAGTGACAAGGGTTCGCTCCCGGTTTCAATTATTTGACGTTTTCGTAAACGTAAGAACTTTATCAGCGGGTTTGTGTTTTGCAAAGCCACTTTGCTGAGGTTCGCACGGCAGGACCGGCAAAATCCTCCGGGTTTTCCCCGGCTCCGGCCGCCAGTTTGGTACGCAAGGCTTGCAGATCGCGGCGTCAACCGTTACCCAATTGTTAACACATCCAAAAGCGCGCCGGGGTTCAAGCCGGCCGCAACGGCGGATTGCTTGTAGAGCCGGGGCCAGCCATGGTGCGATCTCCGGCGCGATGTTGACGGCATGTCTGCCCGGCCCAGCTCGAGTGCGACATGCTCTTCGCAGGGTAGCGTGATGCCCGCACCAAGAAGGACGGCTAGTGAGCGGACTGGAAACTGCGATCAGACATGCGTTGGAACGCTCGGACAGGGCGAATTCCGAAACGCGCGCGCGCATCTATCAATCGGCGCGAAACGCGCTTGAGGCCGGTCTTAGAAAGCAGGACGTGCATGATCCGGAGGTGATCACCCAGCAGCGTCACCGGCTGGAAGCGATCATCCACGCCATCGAGCTTGAGGAGCGCGCAAGCCTGAAGGCGGCTGCGTCCGTGCCGCCGCCGATCCGTATTGATGCCGTTGGCACCGAGAATCACACCGCTTCGGCTGAGCTTGATGACGGAATCCAAATGCCGCCCGAACAGGGCGCGGGCATGGCCCATAGCCCCGTGGTCGATGGCGGACTTGCAGGCCTGCGCCCGGAGCGTCGTGAGGGGACCCGTGTCGCGGAGGCGGCGCCAGTCGAGCCGTCTGCCGGCAAGCGCGGCAAGGCCGCCAAGGTCGCGACAACCCAGCCGAAGCCGCGCCGGCGCAAGCGGGGCAGCTTCCTATCCTTTGTCATGGTCGTGACGACGCTGGTCGCCGCAGTTGTCATGCTGGCCTGGTGGGTTGAAACCAGCGGTCTTCTGAAGTCGGCCGCGGAGCGCGATACCAGTGTCGCCAACCCGCCCTCGACCGTGCAGTCGGAGGATTTTGACGGCGAATCCGGGTTGAAGACGCTTGGAACCCAGTCGGGCTTTACCGGTGATTGGGTCGATGTCTTCACGCCCGCCGATGCAGCCAATGTCAAGGCAGGCAGCCAGGCTGCGGCCGATCCGGTCAGCGACGAACGGGGACAGCGCCTTCGCGTCACGTCCGAAACGGCAGAGGCGGACGGCAACGTGCTGATCGAGATTCCGGTCTCCGTGCTCGAGCAGATTTCGGGCAAGACATCGACCGTGGCGCTGAGCGTGCAGGCGGATGCAGGCAAGCAGACGCAGTTCTCCGTCGAATGCGATTTCTCCTCGCTCGGCGATTGCGGCCGTCACCGGTTCACGGTGAATGAGGAAAAGAGCGACATGCTGTTCAAGGTGACGTTCGACCGCAGCCTCGCCCCGAATTCACCCGGCCATATCCTGATCAACAGCGACGTGACGGGCGCGGGCAACAGCCTCAGCCTGTTCGCCGTCCGCATTCTTCCCGGGCAATAACGGCAGTAGCGGTGGAGCGGTGGCCGCAACGGCTATTTCACGAAGCCGGGACCGAAGCCGAGGATCTTGTCATCGATCTCGCCGATCGCGGCCTTGTCCTTGCCGTCATAATCGAGCGTCTTCAGGATATGGCGGATGAGATCCAGGCGGGCGCGGCGCTTGTCGTTGGCGCGAATGACCGTCCAGGGCGCATGCTCGCTGTGGGTTTCCTTCAGCATCAGGTCGCGCGCCTCGGTATACAGGTCCCATTTCGTCAGTGCCGCGATGTCCATCGGCGAGAGTTTCCAGACCTTCAACGGATCGTGGCGGCGGTCGTGAAACCGCTTCAATTGCATCTCGCGACCGATATCCAGCCAGAACTTGAAGAAGTGGATGCCGTCGCCGGTGATCAGCTTTTCAACGCGCGGCGTCTGCTTGAGGAAGTGTTGTTGCTGCTCCGGCGTGCAGAAACCCATCACGGGCTCCACGCCGCCGCGGTTGTACCAGGAGCGGTCGAACATCACGAACTCGCCGGCAGTCGGGAAATGCGTGACATAGCGTTGATAGTACCACTGGCCCCTTTCGGTCTCGGTCGGCTTGGTCAGCGCGACGACGCGGGCAGAGCGCGGGTTCATGTAGGAGCGCGTGGCGTAGATCGCACCGCCCTTTCCGGCAGCGTCACGGCCCTCGAAAATCGCCATCACGCGCTGGCCGGTCGCCTGTAGCCAGAACTGCACTTTGACCAGTTCGATCTGCAATTTTTCCAGCATTTCATCGTAGGCGTCGTCGTCAAGCTTCTTGTCATACGGAAAGTCGCCGGAGGCCAGCGCTTGCTTGTCGATCCAGGCCGGCAGATCCGGATTGTCGATGTCGAAAACACGTTCCTTGCCATTGATCACGAGCTCGACCGGCTTGTTTTCTTCAATGTCCGTCATGATGTGCCCTCGCTGAATGTTTTTTGCGGCCGGCCGCCGATTTCACGGGAGGAGGCCACAATTGCATTGCGAATTCAAGCATGCCGTGAAAATCATGTCATGAACCTCCGATATCACCGCTTGATTGTACCCGCGCACGTGAGAGCATCTTGGAAGATACAGAAACAGTTTGGGAGCGCCTGAAGGAGAGAGCCAGGTCGGAGAAATGGATCATCGGCCTGTCCGTCATTGTCGTGGCCGGGCTCATTCTCTCCGGCATTCATACGATGGCTGTCCTGCTGTTCTGGCTGGTCTGGATGACGGTTCTTTTCAACCGTTCCGCCGATCCCAAGCCGCCAATCCCGGTCGTTGTCCCGTCCACGGTGGAAGAGACCGATCTCGGCATGCTTGCCACCGTCTTCAACGCGCTCGACACGCCGATCCTGGTGGTTGCGCCGGATGAGACCGTACTGCTGCAGAACCAGGCGGCTGAAAAGGCCTTCGGCACCATCCCGTCCAACACAGACCTTTCGGCGCGGGTCCGTTCGCCCGGCATCCTCGATATGGTCCGCGAGACGATCGTGACCGGCAAGGCGAACCAGATCGAGCATTCTGAGCGCTTCCCGTCGGAATCGGTCTATATCGTCAGGGTCGCCCCGGCGGAAACCGGATCGCGGCCGGATGAGCGGCTCTATATTCTTTCCTATCGCGACATATCGCAGGCTCGGCGTATCGACCGGATGCGCTCCGATTTCGTCGCCAACGCAAGCCACGAACTGAGGACGCCGCTCGCGTCGCTGCGCGGTTTTATCGAGACTTTGCAAGGTCCTGCGCGCAACGATCCGAAGGCGCATGAGCGGTTCCTCGGTATCATGCACGAGCAGGCAACGCGGATGAGCCGCCTCGTCGATGATCTCCTGTCCCTGTCGCGGCTGGAGTTGAAATCCCATATCGCACCGGATGAGGCGATCAACCTGGCGCCTCTGCTCGGCCATGTCCGCGATGCGCTGTCGCCGCTCGCCGAGGATGTCGGCGTCGAGATTTCGCTGGTCGTACCGGATGATCCGGTCATAGTGCAGGGCGACCGTGACGAATTGACGGAAGTTTTCGAGAACCTGATCGAAAATGCCTGCAAATATGGCCAGGAGGGTAAAAAGGTCGAAGTTACCCTCTCGGGCGGTGGCGATGTACCCGCGGAAGTCTCCGTCCGCGATCACGGACCAGGCATTCCGGCGGAGCATGTTCCGCGCATTACCGAACGATTCTATCGGGTTAACGTGGAGGCCAGCCGGTCGAAAAAAGGCACCGGCCTGGGGCTTGCCATCGTCAAGCATATCTTGACCCGGCATCGCGCCAGACTGCTGGTTCAGTCCGAAATCGGCAAGGGTACGGTATTTACCGTGAGGTTTTGACATAAACCGGTCTCGTGGAAAGTCACAATTGGAATATACGAAATATTTTCAATGGCTTAATCTGTCACAAATGTTTCGTCAATTTGACATAAAAGGTGTGGGCATCGGGCGCTAACTAGGGCGGCCGGTCGACACGGCGAAAGCGAGCGCTGATGAAAAGCGCACCCACACAAGCCCATTACGGGAGAATTCTGATGAAATCCTTGAAACTTACTGTTGCAGCTCTGGTTGCATCCGCCGCTTTTGCTGGCGTAGCGATTGCTCGCGACCAGATCCAGGTTGCCGGTTCCTCGACCGTTCTTCCTTATGCAAAGATCGTTGCCGAAACGTTCGGCGAAACCTTCCCTGACTTCAAGACCCCGATCGTCGAATCCGGCGGCACCGGTGGCGGCCTGAAGGAATTCTGCAAGGGCGTTGGCCCGGAAACGATCGATATCGCCAACGCTTCGCGCAAGATCAAAGACAGCGAGCTGGAAACCTGCAAGGCAGCCGGCGTTACCGAAATCCAGGAAGTCAAGATCGGTTATGACGGCATCGTCTTCGCAACCGACGCAGGCAATGCCGAGCTGAAGCTGGTCCCGAAGGATCTCTACCTTGCTCTGGCTGCCGAAGTCATCGTTGACGGCAAGCTCGTTGCCAACCCCTACAAGAAGTGGTCGGAAATCAACAAGGACCTTCCGGACGTTGAGATCGCCGCCTACATCCCGGGCGAAAAGCACGGCACCCGCGAAGTCTTCGAAGAGAAGATCCTCGCTCACGGCTGCAAGGACGCTGGCGCTACCGACGTCATCAAGGGCCTCATCGCTGATGAAAAGGCCGCCGCTAAGGCATGCGTCGCAGTTCGTAAGGACGGCCTGGCTGTCGACATCGACGGCGATTACACCGAAACCCTCGCTCGTATCGCTTCCAACAAGAACGGCATCGGCGTCTTCGGTCTGGCCTTCTATGAAAACAACGCTGACAAGCTGAAGGTCGCAACCGTCAACGGCATCGTTCCGTCGACCGAAACGATCGCTTCGGGCGAATATCCGGTTTCCCGTCCGCTGTTCTTCTACGTCAAGAAGGCACATCTCGGCGTGATCCCGGGCCTCAAGGAATATGTCGAATTCTTCCTTGACGACCAGATGATCGGCCCCGACAGCCCGCTCGCAGCCTACGGCCTGGTTTCGGCTCCGGACGCTGAGCGCGAAGCCGACCGCAAGGCCTTCTCTGAAGGCAACATGCTCTAATAAACTGAGCAATATCCGGCACGGCGATCTTTGCCGTGCCGGACCTCCCGAGTTCGGATTTGCCGGCTTTTGATGATTTAAAGCCGGGGGGACATGTCGATGAACGCACCATTTATACTTTTGCTTGTTTTGATTGTCGGCCTTGTGGCCTATCTCGCCGGACGGTCCCGCGCTTTTGCGACCTCGAACGGTAAACTTTCGATTCTCCATTCCCTTCCAGGCTATCACGGCATGTATGCGGCGATCTGCGCCGTCATCCCGGCTGCGATCATTCTCGCCATCTGGGCGCTTGCAGCCCCTGCCTATATCGACGGCAGCGTCCGCGGTGCCTTGCCGGAAGCCGTACACAGCCAGGGTGCTGCCACCACCGAACTGGCGCTCGGTCAGGTGAAATCGGTTGCCAACGGTTTGAAGCTGCTGGATGAGGCGGAATTGGCCGCGCTCAACAACGGCTCAGCCAATCTGCGCGATGTTCTCGCGGCCAAAGGCGTTCCGCTCGCTGGTGCCGGCGAAGCCTACATGATCAAGTCGGCTGAGCAGTTCAATTCGATGACCTCGACCAGCCATATCCTGATGGCTGTCGCAGTGCTCGTGATCGCAGTTGCCGGCGCCATCCTTGCGCTTCGCGGCATCACGGCGCCTTTCCGGGCCCGCAATCAGGTCGAGCGCGTCATGCTCTGGGCCCTTATGCTTGCCTCTTCCATCGCCATCCTGACGACGATCGGCATCGTCGGTTCGATGCTGTCGGAAGCGATCCGCTTCTTCAATTCGGTTTCTCCGGCCAGCTTCTTCTTCGGTACGGTCTGGGATCCGCGTTTCGCCGCTGCCGGCAGCGAGGCGACGCAAGGCCAGTTCGGCCTGCTGCCCCTTCTGGCCGGCACGCTCTATATCGCTTTCGTCGCCATGCTCTTCGCTGTTCCGATCGGCCTGTTTGCGGCGATCTACATGTCGGAATATGCACAGCCCGCGGTTCGTTCGATAGCCAAGCCGCTGCTCGAAATCCTCGCCGGCATCCCGACCATCGTCTACGGCTTCTTCGCCCTCGTCACGGTCGGCCCCTTCCTGCGCGATATCTCTGCCCAGCTGAACGGTCTCGTCACCGGCAGCTATGTCTCTTTCATTCAGGCACAGAGCGTTCTGACCGCCGGCATCGTCATGGGTATCATGCTGATCCCGTTCGTCTCCTCGCTGTCGGACGATATCATCACCCAGGTGCCGCGTGCGCTGCGCGATGGTTCGCTCGGGCTCGGTGCGACCCGGTCCGAGACCATCAAGAAGGTTGTCTTGCCCGCTGCTCTTCCGGGGATTGTCGGCGCGCTGCTCTTGACGGCCTCGCGTGCCGTTGGCGAAACCATGATCGTGGTGCTTGCGGCCGGTGTTGCCGCGCGCATGCAGCTCAATCCCTTCGAGGCGATGACGACGGTAACCGTCAAGATCGTCAATCAGCTGACCGGTGACCTTGAGTTCAACTCGCCGCAGACGCTGGTCGCCTTCGCGCTTGGGATCACGCTCTTCTGCATCACGCTCTGCCTCAACATCTATGCACTCTATATTGTGCGCAAATATCGGGAACAGTACGAATGACCGAGATCGCTTCCTCTTCGTCCTCCGCCTATGCGCGCCCGTCAGCCACCAGACGCGATATCGGCATCAAGCGCCGCTACGCCGCCGAGCGCCGTTTCCGCGCCTATGGCATGGCTGCGATCCTGACCGGCCTGTTCTTCCTGTTCGTCCTTCTCTGGACGGTCATCTCGAACGGTTACACGGCCTTTCAGCAGACGACCGTCACACTGCCGATCGAGTTTGCCGAAAAGATCATCGATCCGAAGAATGAGCGGGCGGCCAACCCGTCCAAGCTGATGTCGGCCAACTATCCGCTTCTGGTGCGTGATGCACTCGTCAAGGCCCTCGGCATCGACCCGGCCAACAGGGCGGATGTGAAGAAGGCAACTGATATGATTTCGGCCAGCGCCCGCACCCAGTTGCGCGACATCGTTGTCGCCAATCCTGCGGTGATCGGCACGACCGTGAACGTACCGCTCCTGGCTGAAGGCAATATCGATAGCGCCAACAAGGGCCAGATCGACCTCACGGTCGAGGAAAGCAAACGCAAGGTCAATGACCAGCAGATCGGTTGGATGAAGACGCTGACTGACAGCGGAGCCATGACGAAGAACTTCAACACCGGCATCTTTACCTTCGGCGCCTCAAGCCGCCCGGAAGCAGCTGGTATCGGTGTCGCGGCTCTCGGCTCGCTCTACATGATGCTGATCGTCCTTGCCCTGGCACTGCCGATCGGTGTCGCTGCGTCGATCTATCTGGAAGAGTTTGCCCCGAAGAACCGGCTGACGGATCTGATCGAAGTCAACATCAACAACCTCGCTGCCGTTCCGTCGATCGTCTACGGTCTGCTCGGTCTGTCGATCTTCATCAACTTTGCCGGCATGCCGCGCTCCGCAGCGCTTGTCGGTGGTCTGGTACTGACGCTGATGACGCTGCCGACGATCATTATCGCCACTCGTGCGGCGTTGAAGGCGGTTCCGCCGTCGATCCGCTCGGCTGCCCTTGGCTTGGGCGCGTCGAAAATGCAGACGATCTTCCACCACGTGCTGCCGCTGGCGATGCCGGGCGTGCTCACCGGCACGATCATCGGTCTGGCGCACGCGCTCGGCGAAACTGCGCCGCTGCTCCTGATCGGCATGGTGGCCTTCGTCGTCGACTACCCGGGCTCGCCTATGGAGCCGTCCACCGCACTGCCTGTGCAGATCTACATGTGGGCCAATGAAGCCGAACGTGCATTTGTCGAACGGACTTCGGGTGCGATCATGATCCTCTTGATCTTCCTCGTCGTCATGAACCTTGGCGCAATCCTGTTGCGGCGTCGCTTTGAGCGGCGCTGGTAGTGAGGTAGAAACATGAACATGATGTCAGAAGCAGCAGTTGAAAAGGCGCTGGATCAGAAAATGAACACTGTTCCCTTCAAGATGATCGGAAAGGACGTTTCGGTCTATTACGGCGAGAAGCGGGCGCTTTTCGATGTGAACCTCAACGTCCGGGAAAACACCGTGACCGCCCTGATCGGCCCGTCCGGCTGCGGAAAGTCGACGTTCCTGCGGACCCTGAACCGCATGAACGACACGATCGACAGCTGCCGCGTCACCGGCAAGATCACCCTCGATGAGGGCGATATCTACGATCCGAGCATCGATGTGGTGGAGCTTCGTGCCCGCGTCGGCATGGTCTTCCAGAAGCCGAACCCGTTCCCGAAGTCGATCTACGAGAACGTCACCTACGGTCCGAAGATTCACGGTCTTGCCCGCACGAAGGCGGAGCTTGACCAGGTCGTCGAGTCGAGCCTTCAGAAGGCCGGCCTTTGGAACGAGGTCAAGGACCGCCTGCACGAATCCGGCACCGGCCTTTCCGGTGGTCAGCAGCAGCGTCTGTGCATTGCTCGCGCCGTTGCCGTCAGCCCTGAAGTCATCCTGATGGATGAGCCATGCTCGGCGCTGGATCCGATCGCGACCGCCAAGGTCGAGGAACTGATCCACGAGCTGCGCACCAACTTCACGATCGTCATCGTTACCCACTCGATGCAGCAGGCAGCCCGCGTTTCGCAGCGCACCGCCATGTTCCATCTCGGCAATCTTGTCGAGGAAAACGACACCGACAAGATGTTCACCAATCCGGACGACCAGCGCACGCAGGACTACATCATGGGCCGCTTCGGCTGAGGTCTCTCTCGCCGCCTTTGCTTGTCGGCAGGGCGGCGGTCTTCCAACTCGGATTGTGATCGCAAGGAAAAACAATCATGTCTACGCACATTGCTTCCGTCTATGACGAAGATCTGAAGTACCTGAATCGCCGCATTTCCGAAATGGGCGGCCTTGCCGAACAGATGGTGGCGGAATCCGTGCGCGCGCTGGTCAATTCCGACCTGGCACTCGCCCAGAAGGTTATTTCCGACGACACCATTCTCGACGACGCCGAACGCCAGATCGGCGAAAAGGCGATCGTCACCATCGCACGGCGTCAGCCGGTCGCCTCCGATCTTCGGGAAATCATGGGGTCGATCCGTATCGCCGCCGATCTGGAACGGGTCGGCGATCTCGGCAAGAACACCGCCAAGCGCGTCATCGCCGTGTCGAGCACCAGCCTGCCGCGCCAGCTCGCTCGCGGCCTGGAGCATCTGGCCGAACTTGCGCTTGTCCAGCTCAAGGAAGTGCTCGACGTCTACGCATCGCGTTCGCCGGAAAAGGCCAACAGCATTCGTGAACGCGACAGCGATATCGATGCCATCTACACGTCGCTGTTCCGCGAACTCCTGACCTACATGATGGAAGACCCGCGCAACATCACGCCCTGCACACATCTCCTGTTCTGCGCCAAGAACATCGAACGCATCGGTGACCATGCCACCAACATCGCCGAAACGATCTACTACATGGCAACCGGTGCACAACCTGTCGGTGAACGTCCGAAGGACGACACTGCCAACACCGTCGGCGCGATCGGGACCTGATTTTGCTGCGCCAGATCAGAATAGAGTAAGTAATATCTTACGTTGACTGCCCGGATGGCCTGCAGGCCACCGGGCGAACCCCTTGCAATGAGCGCGAGGCGTCAAGGAGTTGAGACCGCATGTTGCCAAGAATTGCCGTTGTCGAAGACGAGGAGGCGCTTAGCGTTCTTCTGCGTTACAATCTTGAGGCCGAAGGGTTCGACGTTGATACGATCAACCGCGGCGATGAAGCGGAAATCCGCCTGCAGGAGCGTCTGCCGGATCTCCTGATCCTCGATTGGATGTTGCCGGGCGTTTCCGGCATCGAGCTTTGCCGGCGTCTGCGCCAGCGCTCCGAAACCGAGCGTCTGCCGATCATCATGCTGACCGCGCGCGGCGAAGAGAGCGAGCGCGTTCGCGGACTTGCCACCGGCGCCGACGACTACGTGGTCAAGCCGTTCTCGACACCGGAACTGATGGCGCGGGTCAAGGCGATGTTGCGGCGCGCCAAGCCTGAGGTGCTGTCGACGCTTTTGAAATGCGGCGATATCGAACTCGACCGCGAGACCCATCGTGTTCACCGTAAGACCCGCGAAGTCCGCCTCGGGCCGACTGAATTCCGCCTGCTCGAATTCTTCATGGCCTCCCCGGGTCGGGTCTTCTCGCGTTCGCAATTGCTGGATGGCGTCTGGGGCCACGACATCTATGTCGATGAGCGAACCGTGGACGTCCATGTCGGACGCCTGCGCAAGGCGCTCAACTTCTCCAATATGCAGGATGTGATCCGCACCGTGCGCGGCGCGGGATATTCTCTGGAGAGCTGAACTGCCGTGATGGAGGAGAGGCGGGCCGCAGTTTTCAGGTGCCGGCCTGCGGCTCACCTATCTCCACGGCGTGACCATCAGGATCGTAAAGACGAAAGACGCGCTGTCCCCATGGTTGGGCCTCGATCGGGTGAATGAGGTTCACATGGTCAGCTATATTATCGAAAAGTGTATCCAGATTATCGTGCTCGAAATAGAGCAGTAGATTTTGGCGGCCGTATGGGGCGGAAACGGCGGAGGGTTTCCCCCAGACCGTCTCCTCAAGCGAGGTTGCCTCGTGAATTGCAAAACCGGTTTCGAACAGGACGAAATTAACGTGGTCCTGCGTAATCCTCAAACCCAGAATCTCGCAATAAAAGGTTTTGGAGATCTCGATATCCCGCACGAACGGGATAGGATTGACAAAACGCACGCTGACCTAGTCTCAGCGTGCCCGACGGCGCTCGCCGGAGGGCTGGTAGGCAAGCTTCGCGTGGAAGGTGCAGTAGGGCGAAGTATCCGGGGAGTCGTTGCCGCAGAAGTGGAACTCTTCCTTCATCGGATCGCCGATCGGCCACTTGCACGTACGGTCGGTGAGCTGTGTCAGCGCCAGGCGGCGGGACATTGGCACGACGACGTTGCTTGCCGGTACTGCATCCTGATCCTCGATAGCGTCGATTTCGACCTCTTCCTTCATGACGGTTGCACCGGCGGTGCGCGTCACGGTGCGGGTGGTGGTCATGCGTGAGGCATAGTTCGGTGCGCGCGGCGCCGAAGTCGCCGGGCGTTTGGCGCGTGCAGTGGCTGCCGTACCGCCGGCCTTGGCGCGGCCGGGCAGGCAAAGCCGATGAACCTTGCCGATCACCGCGTTGCGGCTGACGCCGCCAAGCTGCGCGGCGATCTGGCTCGCGCTCAAACCTTCGGACCACAATTTCTTGAGTTTTTCGACCCGCTCGTCAGTCCAGTTCATGGTCTTGTCTCCATTCGCAGCGTTGGTGTTGGTCGAATCCTTCACCGTGCCCCGGACATGTTCCGAGGCTGAAACGCGATAACACTTTTGGTGACTAGGTCCGCCGCATGCGTTCTAGTAATTGTTTATTAACGTAGAGACCGCGGGACTCCCTGACAAGAGTCCCTTGAATCTCACCGAATCGATTTCCGAGTTTTCCCCAACTTGCTTGCTATGCGTGGCATTTTTGCAAGGGTATCCGGCTAAAAAAATCACATCTGCCGTGTCCGCGCGAATTGCCGCAAATCATGGGCTTTTGTTGACATTGCAGTGCGAAATGAAGATAGTGCCCTCGCCGCCGCGAGGCGGCATTTTGATTTTTTATGGGCTGGCCTCAGCCCGATGCAATACAATGACCGAAACAATCGCCGTGATGATTGAGGAGACCCGCGCCATGGCCGATGCCACGCCGCTTTACGACACATATGCCCGCGCGCCCTTGCGGTTCGAGCGCGGCGAGGGCGTCTGGCTGATCGCGGAGGATGGCACGCGCTATCTCGATTTCGCCGCCGGTGTCGCGGTCAACTCGCTCGGCCACGCGCATCCGCATCTCGTTTCGGCGTTGAAGGAGCAGGCAGAGAAGGTCTGGCACCTCTCCAATCTCTATGAGGTCCCGGGCCAGGAAAGCCTGAGCCGTCGTCTGACGGAGGCGACCTTCGCCGACAAGGTGTTCTTCACCAATTCCGGTGCGGAGGCGCTTGAATGCGCCATCAAGACGGCGCGGCGCTATCACTTTGCCAAGGGCCAGCCGGAAAAATTCCACATCATCACCTTCGAAGGTGCATTCCACGGCCGCACGCTCGCGACCATCGCGGCCGGCGGGCAGGCGAAGTATCTTGAAGGTTTCGGCCCGAAGGCGCCCGGTTTCTACCAGGTACCCTTCAACGACATGACGGCGCTCAAGGCGGCCATCACCGAGGAAACCGCCGCGATCCTGATCGAGCCGATCCAGGGCGAGGGTGGCATCCGCACGGTAACCAAGGAGTTTCTGCAGGAACTGCGTGCGCTCTGCGACGAATACGGCCTGCTGCTGATCCTCGACGAGGTTCAGTGCGGTATCGGCCGAACAGGCAAGCTGTTTGCCTATGAGTGGGCCGGTATCACACCCGACATCATGGCGGTTGCCAAGGGCATCGGCGGCGGCTTCCCGCTCGGCGCGTGCCTTGCGACGGCGGATGCGGCTTCCGGCATGGTCGCCGGAACGCATGGATCGACCTATGGCGGCAATCCGCTGGCCATGGCCGTCGGCAATGCCGTTCTCGATGTTGTCCTTGCTGACGATTTCCTGCAGCATGTCCGCGATGTCTCGCTGGTTTTCCGCCAGGGACTTGCCTCGCTTGCAGATCGTTTCCCCGATGTCATCGAGGAAGTCCGCGGCGAGGGTCTGATGCTTGGCATCAAGGCGAAGGTACCGTCTGCGGACCTGCTCAAGGCCATTCGCGCCGAAAGGCTGCTGGCCGTGCCCGCGGGCGAAAATGTCATCCGCCTGCTGCCGCCACTGGTGACGACGGCCGACGAAGCCCGTGAAGGTCTGGCGCGGCTGGAGCGCGCTGCCGAACAGCTGACAGCGGAACGACGACAGGTCTCGGCCTGAACGACGTTTCGCTTGCCCGCTGAAAAACACAGGACTTTGAATAGAATGGCCAGACACTTTCTCGACCTCTCCGCGATGACCACAGGCGACCTGAGATCGATCATCGACGATGCCCGCGTCCGCAAGGCTGCCACCAAGGCCGGAACGGCTGAAAAACCTTTGGCTGGCAAGATGCTGGCGATGATCTTCGAAAAGCCTTCGACCCGTACCCGCGTGTCCTTCGACGTCGGCATGCGCCAGCTCGGCGGCGAGACGCTGTTTCTCTCCGGTACCGAAATGCAGCTCGGCCGCGCCGAAACCATCGGCGATACGGCAAAGGTGCTGTCGCGCTACGTCGATGCCATCATGATCCGCACGACCGACCACACACGCCTGCTGGAGCTTGCCGAACACGCCACCGTACCGGTCATCAATGGCCTGACGGATACTACCCACCCTTGCCAGATCATGGCCGACATCATGACCTTCGAGGAGCATGCCGGACCTGTGAAGGGCAAGACGATCGCATGGACCGGAGACGGCAACAATGTGCTGCATTCCTTCGTCGAAGGCTCCGCGCGTTTCGGCTACCGGATGAACATGGCTGTTCCGCTCGGCTCGGAGCCGGACGACAAGATCCTCAACTGGGCCCGCAACAATGGCGGCGACATCAAGCTCTATCATGACGCCGACCAGGCCGTTGACGGAGCCCATTGCGTGGTCACTGATACCTGGGTGTCGATGAACCAGGAGCACCGGGCGCGGGGCCACAATGTCTTCCAGCCCTTCCAGGTCAATGCGGCGCTGATGGCAAAGGCCGACAAGGATGCGCTGTTCATGCACTGCCTTCCTGCCCATCGCGGTGAGGAAGTGACGGACGAGGTGATCGACGGCAAGCAATCGGTCGTGTTCGATGAAGCGGAAAACCGTCTGCATGCGCAGAAATCGGTTCTGGCCTGGTGCCTCGGGGCACTGTGAGTACGCGCCGCCGCGCATATTGAAAAGCGGAGTGCGCCACACGATCTATGCTGCAAGGTGATGACCGGCGGGTGGCTTAGCTTCCTTGGCCGGTCATTTGTATTGAGAATATCCATCCGTCCGTTTCGCCATCCACGGCGGAGGCGACAGGGCGAGCGACCGGTTTTCAGTAACGTCTGGACAAAGCCGGCTTGCGCAGGATCAATAAGAGCATCGGACATTGTCCCGGCCTTTACGGCGGGCAGACGGCCGAGGGCTAAGGAGCAGAGTGATGACGGAAGCAAACCCGGGCCTCGGCCAATTCGACTATGCCGGCGATGATCATGTCGTGCCGTTTCAGGTGGAAGGCCTTGACGTGCGCGGTCGTGCCGTCCAGCTCGGCCCGATGCTCGACGCTATTCTCGAGCGGCACAATTATCCGCTGCCGGTCGCCCGCCTCGTCGCCGAAACTGTGGTGCTGACGGTTTTACTCGGCACGTCGCTGAAATTCGAAGGCAAGCTGATCATCCAGACAAAGGGCAACGGCCCGGTCGATCTGGTCGTCGCGGATTTCGCGACGCCGGACCGCGTGCGCGCCTATGCCCGTTATAACGAGGAAGCGCTGTCGATCGCCGAACAGAATGGCCTGACCCAGCCGCAGCATCTGCTGGGCGAAGGGGTCCTTGCCTTCACCATCGATCAGGGCGCACATATGCAGCGCTACCAGGGCATCGTGCCGCTCGACGGGGCCTCGCTCGAAGAGATCGCCGGCGTCTATTTCCGCCAGTCGGAGCAGATCCCGACAAAGGTGCGCCTCGGCGTTGCCGAGCTGCTCGATCGCGATGAGAACGGCAAGCCGCGTCATCGCTGGCGCGCCGGCGGAATGGTCGCGCAGTTCCTGCCGGATTCACCGGAGCGCATGCGTCAGGCAGACCTGCACGGTGGCGACGGCGATGACGGTGATGGCGCCTTTGCGGTCGATGATCTGTGGGATGAAGCCAGCGTCATGGTCCAGACCATCGATGCTGACGAACTGACCGATCCGATGGTCGGAACGGAGCGCCTGCTGTACCGGTTGTTCCACGAGCGCGGCGTCAAGGTCTATCCGCCGCAGGCGGTTTATGACAAGTGTAGCTGCTCACGCGAGAAGCTGCGCGATGTGTTGGCAAGCCTCAGCCAGGACGACATCGATCATGCAGCTGAGGACGGAATGGTTTCTGTGACCTGCGAGTTCTGCTCGACGACCTACCGTTTCGAAGCCACGGAAGTGAAGCCGCAGTAAAATGCTGCGGCCGTCAATTCAGCGTCCGGTTTTGGCCGGGTGAATCGAGCGAGAAGGCGGGAATGTCCACTGTAAAGGCCTCGCCTTCCGTGGTCTCCATCGAATAATGGCCGAACATCACGCCGGATGGCGTGTCGAGCGGGCAGCCGGATGAATATTCATAGGTATCGCCGGGATTGAGCACCGGCTGCTCGCCGATGACGCCCGGGCCGTTGACTTCGTCCACCTGGCCGTTTTCGTCGGTGATATGCCAATAGCGTGTCATCAGCCGCACGGTCTTGCCGGAAAGGTTGGAGATCAGGATACGGTAACCCCAGACATAGCGGCTATCATCCGGATCGGACTGCTCCTCCAGGTAATACGGCTCGACGGTCACCTCGATGTCGCGTGTTAGCGCGCGGTACATATGCAAACCCTTTTCAAGTCTATGCGCGATATTCTACAGCAAGATGGTTTCGTCAAGAATAACGGACAGGGTAAACTGTAGGGATAGGGCACAGCATGCTGGACGGTCATTTCAAGAGGGGGCTTGACCCGTGGCTCGATGACGCCGGCCAAGCCTTGGCGCGCCGCGGCGTCGGCGCTAACACGGTCACGATCACGGGTTTTCTGCTCGGATTGGCCGCAGCGCTCGCCATTATTCTGGACGCGTTTGCCTGGGGTTTTATTCTGATCGGCGCAAGCAGGGTCTGTGACGGCCTGGATGGCGCTGTCGCTCGAGCGACGGAAAAGACGGATTTCGGCGGCTTCCTCGATATCGTGCTTGATTTCGCCTTCTACGGTCTCATCCCCTTCGCCTTCATCTTTGCCGATCCCTACGAGAATGGCGCTGCAGGCGGTCTTTTGCTCCTGTCATTCTATATCAATGGCGCCAGCTTCCTCGCCTATTCCGTCATGGCCGAAAAACGCGGCCTGTCGACCGAGGTTCGTGGCGCGAAATCGCTCTACTTCACCACGGGACTTGCCGAGGCGACGGAGACGATCGCCGTATTCCTCGCCTTCTGCCTCTTCCCGCAGTGGTTCTCGGAAATCGCCATCGCGTTTGCGCTGGTCTGCTTCTACACCGCGCTGTCACGCATCATGCTGGCGCGCGCAAGTTTCAAGGTCGAAATCCAGGCATAGAAAAACGCCCGCATCCGGCTGGACACGGGCGTTGAAATGTACGCCGGAAAATCAGGCCTGAACGGACTTCAAGGCGCGGGCGAAATCCTCGATCAGGTCTTCGCTGTCCTCGATACCGGCAGAGAAGCGGACGGTGCCGGGCGAAATGCCGAGTTCGGCGCGGGCTTCGTCCGAAAGGTTCTTGTGCGTCGTCGTCGCCGGATGGGTGATCAGGCTCTTGGAGTCGCCCAGATTGTTGGAGATCAGCACGGTCTCCAACGCGTTCTGAAGTGCGAAGGCAGCCTCCTTGCCGCCCTTCAACTCGAAGCAGACCAGCGTCGAGCCGCCCTTCATCTGCCGGGCGATGATATCAGCCTGCGGATGATCCTTGCGGCCCGGATAGATCACCTTGGCGACCTGGCTCTGTTCGGCAAGGAAATCGGCGACGCGCGAAGCATTCTCACTCTGCTGACGCACGCGTAGCGGCAGGGTCTCGATACCCTTCAGCAGCGTCCACGCATTGAACGGCGACAGCGCCGGACCGGTATGGCGGAAATAGTCGTGCAGATGCTCGTTGATCCATTCCTTGTCGGAGAGGATTACGCCGCCCAGGCACCGGCCCTGGCCGTCGATGTGTTTGGTCGCGGAATAGACGACGATATGGGCGCCGAGCTCCAGCGGCTTCTGCAGCAGTGGCGTCGCAAAGACATTGTCGACCACGACCTTGGCGCCGATCTGATTGGCAATCTTGGCGACACCGGCAATGTCGATCACTTCCAGCGTCGGGTTTGTCGGGCTTTCGAGGAAGAAAACCTTGGTGTTCGGCTGGACGGCCTTTTCCCAGTTTTCCAGAAAGCGCCCGTCGATCAGCGTGCATTCGATGCCATAGCGTGGCGCCAGCGTTTCGACGACCCAGCGGCAGGAGCCGAACAGGGCGCGGGCGGCGACGATATGGTCGCCGGCCTTCAGCTGGCAGAGGATCGCTGCCGAAACCGCCGCCATGCCGGATGCCGTGGCGCGCGCATCTTCCGCACCTTCCAGCATGCACATGCGCTGTTCGAACATGTCGTTGGTCGGGCTGCCGTAACGGGCGTAGATGAAACCGTCTGTCTCGCCCTTGAAGCGCGCTTCGGCGGCTTCCGAGGTTTCGTAGACGAAGCCCTGCGTCATGAAGATGGCTTCGGAGGTTTCGCCATGGTTTGAACGGGTCGTGCCGCCGTGAACGAGCTGTGTTGCGGGGCGCCAGGTTTTGCTCATCGATCGTCGCTTTCACAAACAAAAAAACCGGCCGCGTAAAGCAAGCCGGTTTCGAACCCGGCCTTTTTAGCTATTTGTTTAACGTGGCTGCAAGCCGACCGGCCAAATCACCACGGGATAAGTCAGTATTTACTGATTAGCCGCGCTTGCGTCAATTCCCGCGAACAACAAGATATGTCACAGGGACAATTTGGGTTATGACGTGCCGTTTCCGGCAAAGAGGAAGATGGAAATGACGAGGGCCACAGGCATTCTAGCCGATCGCGCCATTGGCGCGTTGTTTGATGCGGGACGGCTGAAAAGCGAGGCGAAGCTGGATATCGACCAGATCCAGCCGGCAAGCCTCGATCTGCGCCTGGGTTCCAAGGCCTTCCGTGTCCGCGCCAGCTTCATGCCCGGTCCCAGCCATCTCGTCGCCGACAAGCTCGACCGGCTGAAACTGCATGTCATCGATCTCTCCGAAGGGGCGGTACTCGAGACCGGCTGCGTCTACATCGTGCCGCTGATGGAAAGCCTCGACCTGCCGGTCGGCATGTCGGCATCGGCCAACCCAAAAAGCTCGACCGGCCGCCTCGATATCTTCACCCGCGTCATCACCGATCGTGCCCAGGAATTCGACAAGATCCCCGCCGGCTATTCCGGCCCGCTCTATCTCGAAATCAGCCCGCGGACCTTCCCCGTCATCGTCCGGCGCGGCTCGCGCCTGTCGCAGATACGCTTCCGCATCGGCCATGCCCTGTTGACCGAGACGGAGGTCATGGCGCTGCACGAAAGCGATGTTCTCGTTGCCAGCGAAACGCCCAACGTCTCCGGTGCCGGCATCGCGCTGTCCATCGACCTGAAGGGCACCGGCGCCGATGGCTTGATTGGTTATCGTGGCAAGCACCACACGGCCGTTGTCGATGTCGACAAGAAGGCCGAGCATGGCATCTTCGATTTCTGGGAACCGCTCTACAGCCGCGGCCGCGACGAATTGATCCTCGATCCCGACGAGTTCTACATCCTCGTCTCGCGCGAGGCGGTGCACGTGCCGCCGCTCTATGCCGCCGAAATGACGCCGTTCGATCCACTGGTCGGCGAGTTCCGCGTCCACTATGCCGGTTTCTTCGATCCCGGCTTCGGCCACGTCTCAGCCGGCGGCACCGGCAGCCGCGCCGTGCTCGAAGTCCGCAGCCACGAAGTGCCGTTCATCCTGGAACACGGCCAGATCGTCGGCCGGCTGGTTTACGAGCACATGATGGAACGGCCGGAAGGTCTTTACGGCCTCGGTCTCGGATCGAATTACCAGGCCCAGGGCTTGAAGCTCTCGAAGCATTTCCGCTCGGAATAAGGTCTCAGGCTTGCGACAAACGAGTGTGAAACCGCGTCGGGCTTCGCACTGCCTGCTTTTTGTGTCCACGCATAGCCAAGACGGCGGACGATACCTCCAAAGAGCTTATTGAAGGTGTAAAATTGATTGGATAGTCTCCATTTTACCATTCGGTAATAAAGCTCAGTCGCGGCGGGGGCCGCGCTGTCAAGGGGGCGGTCAATGGCATTCAAATTTGGATGGAATCTGGCAGACAAGTTCATCGGCACGGGTGCAGCCGATACCCTCCTCGGCCAGGACGGAAGCGATATCCTGACCGGATTTCTTGGCAACGACCTGCTCTCCGGCGGCCGCGGCAATGACCAGCTCGATGGCGGCGACGGCAATGACATCCTCTTCGGAGGCGAGGGCAGTGATAAGATCATCGGTGGCAACGGTGACGATATCCTCTTCAATGGCAGCAGCCTGGCGCTCTTTTCGCAAGACGATGGCTACTCTCTGGATGACAAGAGTACGGACAACCTCTCTGCCGGAACGGGAAACGACCGGGTCTATATCGGCTTGAACGACAAGGCCGATGGAGGGGCCGGCGGATATGACACGCTCGTTGCATCGCTCTATCTGCAGCCGGAAGTGCTGTTGACTCTGGATTTTTCCAAGATTGGCGGCACTGCCGCGGCTTCGATCGGATGGAGTACAACGCGTGCTTTCCAGTTCGAGCGGGTCGAAGTCAATGTCAACGGCCTCTATGCCGGCTCTAAAATCATCGGCACGCCCGGCGATGACCTCATCACTGCCGCCGGCGTGATCGCGCGTCTCATTGCCCCGTCAACTTATGTCTACGGCGTCTCGCTCTACGGCGGAGCCGGCGATGATATAATCACGGGGTCCGGCAGCAAGGACGACAAGATCGACGGCGGGTCTGGCGACGACGAGATCAGCAGCGGAGCAGGCACCGACACCCTCAAGGGCGGCACCGGCGCGGATATTTTCATCACGGAGATACTTCCCGTCGATCCGCTCGGGGGAGGAGGGACGACGCCGGACAACATCACCGACTTCAATCCGAAAGAGGATCTGATCCTGCTCAATCTGCGAGCGCTTGGCCCAGCCGCCTTGCCGACGGACAAGATCACGCTCGTTGCCAATGCGAACCCCGTGGCGACCTCGGCGACCGGCGGCCAGTTCCTCTACGAGACCGACACCGGCAAGCTTTTCTTCGACAAGAACGGCAAGCTTGCTGGCGGCATCTACCACATCGAGACATTGACGACGAAGCCTGTGCTAACAGCGGCAAATCTGGTTGCCGACGGCTTTTTGACGATACCGCGGCTGGACGGCAAGACCGCTTCGGAGACATCGGCAGCGACGCTGAAATCCGGAACGAGCGGCAATGACACGATGACCGGCACGGCCGCAACCGACAAGTTTTTCGGCAACCTGGGCAACGACACGATCAGGGGTCTGGCCGGCAACGACTTGCTGTTCGGCGGTTACGGAGACGATACGCTCGACGGAGGAGATGGCAACGATCGGCTGGTCGGTGGTTATGGCCGCGACACGCTGATTGGCGGAAACGGCAACGACTTCATCCGCACCGGCGTCGCCGGACTGAACAACAGCGATCTTTATGCAGAGACGGCCAAGGATACCGTCGACGCCGGCGCCGGCAACGACCGGGTCATCATCGATGCCGCGGATGTGGCCTTGGGCGGCAGCGGCGTGGATACGCTCGTGATCCAGTCCCGCCCGTCGGACAACGGTGCCGCCCCCTTGCTCAAGCTGGATTTTGCCCAGATCGGACAGAGCGCGGCATTCGACTTCGGCATGGGTACAGCGGCTGCCGGTCAATTCGAGAAGGTCGATATTTTTATCGAAGGCCTGAAAGCCGGTTCCCAAATCGGTGGCACTTCAGGTGACGACAAGCTGATGTTCGCAATCGTGCCAAGTTCGACCGGTCCGCTCATCGGTTCCGGTTCCGGCGGCGCTATCTCCGGGCGCGGCGGCAACGACTATATCAGCGGCTCGGCTTTTTCCGACAAGCTGAGCGGCGGCGACGGCGACGATGTCATCCGCAATTTCGGCGGCGACATCATCACGTTGGGCAAGGGGGCAGACCAGGTCTTGACGTCGCGGGGCGCGAACTCCATGACGATCAAGGATTTCACCGGTTCCGACATGATTGTCTTCGAATGCCAGGCAAATTCAGGAACTGTCATCACATTCGACGATGTGAAGCTCGTGGTGGGCAATGCGAGCCACGGCACCCACGCGGGGCTTGCCCAGTTTCTCTACAATCCGACGACCGGCAGCCTGCAGCTCGACCTGAACGGATCGAGCCAGGGCGAGGTATTCTCCGTCGCTCTTCTGGAAGACGCGCCAAGCCTTGTTGCCAATCAGCTTGCGGTCGAGTTCTACGTATGAACTGAACCGGGAAGCGCGGCCCTCCGCCCGGCTTTTTCCTGCGCCCCGCTTGACAGCCGGAGGCGCTTGGTGGAAACCTCGTCGGCGTTGCGGGTATGATGTAGTGGTAGCTTGTCAGCTTCCCAAGCTGATCGTGCGGGTTCGATTCCCGCTACCCGCTCCACCTTTTCCCTTTCGAGCATTTTGCATTTATTCTGCCTCGTAGCCTGCTACTTCTCAGTCTTCGGCGGCACAAACCGCATCGACGGCCGAATGTCAGCTTCAACGATCGCTTCAGCGTCGGCAGCATCATTCTTCTTTCGTTTGACGAGCGGCCTCGCATATGCGGTCGGTAGTAAGCGGACTTCATGGCCGAGCTTGCCGATCTCGCATGCTCAGTAATGCGCTGTCGCGGTGCGCTTCCATTGCGGCGATACATTTCGGCAGCCCCGTAAAAAGTCTAGAACCTGTCCTGCGAAACAAGACGCTGTCATCGTTGGCGGCTCTCTGTAGCTGGAAGACCCGCTTTGCAAGGTCCAGGTCGACAATGATAACTTCCTTCAGGGATGCTCTCTCCTATCAGTGACGATGTTGCGAACATCACTCAGGCACATTGCGATGCCGTTGGGACGGAGCGTCCACCCCATCAGTTCACAGTGCAAATCAACAGCGGTCAGTCGCAGGCGTGCGGAGGTGGGGCTTTGGACGGCAGTGCATCGTCGGTGGCCGGATTGGTTTTTGCATTTTGCAAATCATGCAAACGCTTTATGGCCGCTTCGAAACTGGATGGCGCGCCGGTAACAGGATCGAAATAGCGTGAATACAGCAAATAGCTTGCGGCAAAAATCTCACCAATGCTCAGTTTTCTTTTTCTTCTTTGATTCTTCTGACGGTCATCGGTGAGCCCCCAGCCGGCGTAGAAAGGCAATCCAAAGCACGTAACCTTCTTGCCTCGCAACAGCGCCTCAAATCCCATCAACGAAGTAATCGTATAGACGTGATCGATCGTTTCAAATGCGTCGGCCGGGGCGATATCCTCCTTCAGAATGGTGCATATATCGGCAACCTCTGCCGGGTCAGAAACACCAGCACGCGTGCCATGCAGCACCTCGGGGTGAGGTTTATAGATAATTTGCGCATGCGGATTCTCCCGCGCCGCGAACCGCACAAGATCGTTGTTGGTCATCGCACGATCGCAACCGAAGAGAATGGAGGCATCAGTTTCAACCTGCCCGATGACTAGGACGCGCTTTTTGTCTTTGTAGCCGTACAGCGCTGGAATATTAGCTGATACTCCAAGATTGTATTTGCTGATGCGATGCTTCATCAGCAAATTCATGCCCCGTTCCGCTCGCTGCATGAGCGGTTCGTCACCGGCAAAATCATACGTACTCAAGATACGTTCGAGGTCGGACGGTTTAGTCGCATCAAAATACAGCGTTCGGGAATCAACCGTTAGCGAGGCTGGCGCGCTCCCCTGCCGGCCAAGTGAGACAGAGCGGACGAAGCCGTCCTCAACGTGTCGAAACGGGATTCGGAAGAGTTTGCAGAAGGTTTTTAGAAAAGAAGGATATTTGAAACCCCAGACATAGACTTCTGCTCTTCTTGCCATGAGAATTCGCAACGGCCAAGCCTCGCGGAGAATTACCTCGGATCTATGGCTAATGACAATGCAACGACGGTCGGGAAACCAGCGCGGCAGGTAGTCCTTCCAAGGGGCGAAGCCGAAGAAAAAAGCATTTATCATCGCCGCTTTCGACGTCTAACAATGGAAATCAACTTAGCTTTTGCGACTGCCGAAAAGACTGTGGCCCATATCGAATTCGGCTTTTGGCGCACTTGATATTTCCTGCCGAGAACATACTCGACATTGTTAGTGCGATAAAGATGTGCGCGTAGGCCGGATGACATTTCCGCCTTTAGGGCGGCATCACCGATGGCACGGCGCGGTTCCTGTGCCATCTGCAATGCTTCGTCGACCAAGGCTTCGATCGTCTGGTTGGGATCGGAAATATGAGCCGCCAGCCAATCCTGATTGGGTTCGACCGCAAATGGAAAATTGAGTTCGGCAAAAGTGCGGATGAGACCTGATCGGAAGAAATAGTGCAGTCCATAATCGTCATGCGCGCCGAAATCGCCAATAATCGCGGTCGGAACGCCAGCGTGGATTGCCTCCGCGGAAACGGTGGAACAGACGGTGAGGCAATGCGACGCTCTGCTCAGCAGACTGCTCGCCTTTTCCGATGTCAACGACAAATTACTGGGCCAGCCGCCACACTTTTCGGACGCCTTCTCGAGTAGAGGCCCGATTGGCCCCCACGTCTGATGAAGCGTGGCACCCTTGCCGACAGTGCGGGGCTTTACCACAAACTCCCGCTGCGGGAAACGCATGGCCAGAAGAACGAGCTGCTCGGCCAGAAAAAACCGCTCGTCGTGATAGCGCGGTATGACAGCCTGCTCGAAGAAGACTATCGGTCCGTCATCGACGCCCGCTTCGCGCTCAACCCGCTGAAGAAGAGGTGCCACGCCCAACAGGCGCGCATTCTTGCCGTCCATACCAAAGGCTTCGCACATTTCTTGATAGGCAGTGACATCGTTCTGACAATTCAACCACAGCAAATCGCTTGCACTGCGCATTGAGAAGCCATCAAAGCGATGTCGTAGCAGCAAGCCCGGATAGATAGAAATGACGAGCGGCCTTCGTTCTCCGAGAGACAGAAGATGATGCATCATCCGCCGTGTTGAAAATCCCTCCAGGCACGAAAGCACAATATCGTAGCTGCGAAATTCGCCAGCGCTAGAGCCCTCGTCAATTTCGATCCAACGGACCACAGATCCGGGAACGAGCTCTGCAATTTGGCTATCGGTTATCTGTGTCTTTCGACGCGCTCGGACAAGCGCATACTCGACTTCGCATCCCGCCCTGACGAAGAAGGGGGCAATTTTGCCCCCTATGTTCAGAAAAGAATCGTAGGACGCCAGTACCAGGACGCGCATGTCATAGCGCCAAGAGATTGTTGGCGATCAAGTATTCGCTCAATTCACGCAATGCACCCTGGCCGCCCTGTTTCGTGAGCTTGACACCAGCAATTCCGAGAACATCACGGTGCGCATCAGACGGAGCAAAGCTCATGCCACACGCCCTCATACATTCGAGATCATTGAGGTCATTTCCGACATAGGCAATTTCCGACCAATCGAGATTGTGCTCGATACGCCACGCATCAAGCGCCGGCAGTTTATTGTGTACATGGTGCTGTACTTCCATGTGCAATTTGTTAGCTCTGGCCTTCACGACAGGATTTTGCTCGCGCGAAAGAATGAGAAGCCGCAAACCGCGCTTCTTCAACGCCTCGATACCCATGCCGTCGCTACGGCTGCAACGCACGGATTCGGTCCCGTCTTGGTGGACGATCACGAGATCATCCGTGTGAACTCCGTCAAAATCGGTCACCAGCGCTTTAATCTTTTGAGCGGGGACAGTCATGAGCGGGTCGTGCAGTCGGGCAAATGCCTCAGCGATTTCCCAATCTGCAGGGGTGTCGATCTCCACCGACGGCATATCGACGGGAACAAGGATCGTGCGTCCGCAGAACCGATTCTGGGTTTTAAGGAATTCAGGAACGCGCACCGCGTAAACAGCACCAGTTTCTCGGTACCGTGGTGTCATGTCCTGCCGGCGTTGGCGCGGTTTGGTCTCGTCATGGGTAATCCCGACAGCTGAGCCATCGTCGGCGATCTGCCAAATGAAACCGTGGTCCTCAGTCGCCGCAAAGGCGCTGGTTGCGTTCTGTTCAATGAGTTCGCCCACGATGGCATCAATATGAGCTGATGTCGTGAAAGGAGATGTACATTGAAGAAAGACGATGACGTCGGGCATTGCCCCATCAGTTTCCGCAACATGCCTCAGCGCATGTATCAAAGCGGATTCCGAACTTGCTGTTGGGCCTGAAATGTCATCGGGCCTCAGAATGGCATGGGCACCGTATCGCGTGCTGACTTCGAGAATTTCATCAGAATCTGACGATACATATACATCAGAAATGTATTCTGCCCCTGCTGCCGCGAGAACAGCGCGCCCGATCAGCGGTATTCCGTTGAGGGGTTTTACGTTTTTGCCGGGGAGGCCGCGCGAGCCCCCCCTTGCAGGAACAACAGCAATAGCTTTCATTCAGGAAGCGTGCCTTACTTGGGCTCCGTGTGTTTCTTCCCGCCACTTCAGCTTCTCACGTTGGACGAGTTCAACGTCCAGCATTTCCTTTTCCTTGTAGGTCACCGCACGGCGGACATTTTTCAAATCGCGGCAAAGGCGGCGCATGCCATCCGGCTCAAGGCTTGCGGCATGGTCGGTACCCTTCCAGGTACGATCCAGCGTGAAGTGCCGTTCGACGTATTCGAAATCGCCCTTCCCGTAGATATTGCGTCCAATGATGCCGGCCGTCATGGCGGCGATATCAGCGGCGATCCCGAGATGGTGTCCGGAGAAGCCCACGGATTTGACCTTGTCGCCGTAGCGCTCTTGCAGACGATTGATTTCCAGAACGCAAATATCCTGAAACGCTACCGGATAACCGGACGTGCAGGCATAGATGACCAGATCCTTCGCACGGCCACGCTCCTCGTAGAATCTAACCAGGCGATCGGTTTCGTCGTGAGTCGTCATGCCTGTCGAGACATGAATTTCGCCGTCGAAATTCTTGCAAAGGAAGTCCTGTAGCACATAGTGCTGATTGGTGGCAGACGGGAGCTTAATCAGGTTCGGCTTTAGCGTGACAATTTCCTGTGCCGAAGTCAGATCCCACACAGACGTCGAATAGTCGATGCCCATCGACCGGCATTCTTCCTGCAATTCCTTATGCTGGCCCACAGAGAATTCGAGAAATTCGCGATGTGCGCCATAGGTCTTGCCATAGGAGTTGGCAGGAACAGGGTGAGGCCGATCATATTCTTCGGCAGTCAGCAATTCTCTGTTGTTGCGCTTCTGGAACTTGGCGACATGAGCGCCGCAGACCTTTGCAGCAACGGTGATCAGCTCTTTGGCAATATCCATATTGCCCATGTGATTGCACCCAATTTCGGCGATTACCTTAATTTCTGTCATTCAGTTCTTCCTAGGTTTCAATCAAACAAGGGGCCGCTTGAGAACGATATCGGGCGACGAAGATTGCGGCGTCTATAGACTTTCGTGTTTAAAAAAGCAATCTTGCGACGTTGCAAACTCCGAGGATATTTCCACACCTTCGCTTTAGGCTTGCCGACAACAACGTCCTGGCAATCGCGGCCAACGCCGGCGTGCGTAAAAAATAAGCGTGTTTAGGATCAGCACCTTTGCGCATGAAATTCAATATTCCGAGCCAGTCGACGAGATTGCTGCCGCGCTTGTGCTTTCTAGCAGTGACACCCGCGCGGCGATCGGCTCGTTGATCGAGGACTGCAAGTACCTGCGCGAGCATTGGCCCCTTGCAGATCGCAACAAATATCCGTTTTACCTGTGGCAGTGACCGCGATAGGCCTCGGATCAACTTGCTATCCTTGGGCCGTTGATGCTTGCCGCTCGCTCGGGTATCTGTGTGCCGTTTAACAAGGAGGCAACGAATGCCGATCGCAGATCTGATCCTTGCGATACAGCACGCTACCGGGCCTGTCAGAGCGCTAGATAACGAAATCGCGCTGGCCATTGGCTACAAGAAGAAGACCACTCGAATCAAGGCTGCCAATGGCCATGATGTGCGCAAGATAGTCTGGTTGAACCCGGCCAATAGCGCCGAGAAACCACGCGCTCCTCATTTTACTGGTAGTCTCGACGCTGCGCAGTTACTGGCACTGACACTTGTTCCCGGCTGCGCTGCCGCATTCACATGGGGCGGCGAGTTTTCGACGGCTCGAATCGATGATGGGCCCCGATTCTCCGCCGCAAACCCAATGCTAGCGCTTTGTGTCGCCGCACTGAATGCAGTTTTTGGCGACTACAAAAACGAAGGGCGCGGCGAACAGGGAACTGCCTCATGGTGAGATCCCACATACTCATTTGCGGCTGTCCAGTCACGGCCCGACGACCGCCGTAAGGTTAGTAATGATCTAGACCATTGAGGATGAGGCCGGGCTGTCTTGCGCTACGCGAAATAAGGAGTTCATATGACTATTCAGCAAGTTATCGAACGGCTATCCGCGGCAACGGAATATTCGAGAGGGCTAGACCGACTGATCGCGGAGGCTTTGGGATATAAGTTCGTTCCGAAATCCGAGGACAAGGACGCTTATTGGATGTCGCCCGACGGGGAGCAAGATGTGAAAATCCCGCGATATACATTTTCTCTCGATGCAGCGTATCAACTCGCCCTAGAGCTATGTCCAAACTCCAGAGGCGGAGCCAGTTGGGACAATGAAACGGGTGCGGCGCGCATAGGAAATGCCGCATACCAGGTGGCAGCCACCACTCCGATCGCGATCTGCGTGGCAACTCTAGAGGCGAAGTTGGCTCAAGAGATTGCGACACTAGAAAGCAAGTGATGCGCCACGACCGTATGATTTTGAACATTTCTTGTCCTGGTCCCCGATTGGCGACTTACGCCGTACAAGGATGGCTGCCTTCCTTGCGCTCGACAGGCAAACTCAAAGCGCGTCTGCGCAGAAAGCCGATTGGGCGCGGTTGCGGCATGTTGACAAACGCGGCAAAAGTTTCCTACGGCAATAGCCAGTCGCGCTGTGACTTCGCATGCGACTTACGCAACCACCGCCGCGCGGTGCAGGGAACCGCAAAACGCAACAATCTTCAAGCCGTTACTGTGATGCGGCCAGAGATTCTGTGAAGCTTACAGAGAGCTTGCTTTTCCCGATAAATAGTGGAGGCGCGGCGAAGGTTTTCGCTTTAGATTGTACGAATTGAATCAGAGGCTTTGGTGGTCTAGTGAAGTCAATTTTAGGTATGTTTAAGCAGAATTTGTCTGTAAAAATTACGACATCAAAGCCTTTTACCATATGGCAGAACGATGATGTTTTTGCCTCATTCCCCAGCTTGATAGAAACTCCGCAGGGAATACTGTTGTCTTTCAGGGTTGCGCCCCGTGAACCCATCGTGCATGGCATGTATCCGGCACATCAACAGCACCTCCATCCACGCTCCTTCTTAGCTTTCACACGGCTCGACGAGGACTATCGCGGAGGCGGGGTCAAATTGTTCGATGCTGATATGTTTGCAGCCGATCAGGATCCCAATCTCTTCCGTTTGTCGGACAATTCGCTCCTGTTGACATCTTTTGCGTGGCGGCCGGTCGTTGGGGCTCAAACAGAGCCACTCGAGCAGGCGATCTTTACGGAGAAGACCTCGGGTGTAAGCGGCCTTTTCTGGGGTGGTTTTTGCGCGATCAGTAGGGATGACGGCGACCATTGGAGCCCAAGACAATATTTGCCGTCGCTGCCGGGCTACCCTGAAATCGTGTCGGGCAGCAGGTCTTGGCATGGAGGCCGCCACCGCGGGCAGGTCGTGGAACTCAAGGGTGGGCGGCTGCTGGTGGCGAGCTATGACCGCGCACCGGGGGGCAAGGCATTTTCATCTTACCTGCATGTCAGTCCCGACCTTGGGAAAACATGGCACTATAGCGGCACCATTCTGAGCGATCCCGATGGTCGGATCGGTTATGCCGAACCCACTCTGTTTGTCACGGAAGATGGCACGCTTCTCGCTTTGCACCGCACGTTCGGTGCGGATGACCGGCTTGCAATATCGCGGTCTCGAGATGATGGAAAGACTTGGTCGCAAGCGGAATTTGCCAATGTTTCCGGGCATCCCTACCACGTGGTTTCGTTACCGAACGGACTGGCAGTCTTGCTCTATGGCGTTCGAGATATTCCCTGTTCGATTCGCGGCCGCCTGATCAATCCCGAGAACGGCGAAATTGCCAGTGAAGAGTTTGTCATTCAATCCGGGGCGACTGTGAAAGACATCGGCTATCCAACGGGAATAGCGATCGCGGAGAATGCGCTCTTGGCAGCCTATTACTGGGTTGATTCTCGCGGCTCCCGATATATAGAGGGTGTGACCGTGCAGTTCGACTAGGTAATGCGTATGCTCGGACGCCAATCGGCATCCAGTAACATTCTATATTTTGGAGAGCTTAGAGCTTTCCGCCCAGCAGGAGCAAACTGAGTTGATCGACGACAAAGCAATACTTATCACGGGTGGCACCGGATCGTTCGGCAAGCGTTTCATAACCCGTATCCTGAAGGAGCATTCCCCAAGGCGCGTCGTAATCTACTCGCGTGACGAGCTCAAGCAGTTCGAAATGCAGCAGATGCCCGAGTTTCAGGATCCGAGAATCCGGTATTTCATCGGCGATGTCCGTGATCGCGAGCGCCTCACACAGGCCATGGAAGGTATCGATATCTGCATCCATGCCTCCGCACTGAAGCAGGTGCCGGCCGCCGAATACAATCCTTTCGAATGCATCAAGACGAACATCCATGGTGCCGAGAACGTTATTCGCGCCACTCTTGAGCAGGGCGTCGAAAATGTGATCGCCCTGTCCACCGACAAGGCAGCCAACCCGATCAACCTTTACGGCGCCACCAAGCTGTGCTCGGACAAGCTGTTTGTTGCGGCAAACAACATGGTCGGCAAGCACAAGACGCGCTTCTCGGTGACGCGCTACGGCAACGTGGTCGGCTCCCGCGGTTCGGTCCTTCCGTTCTTCAAGGGCCTCGTCGAAAAGAAGGCGGAATTCATTCCGATCACCGACGATCGGATGACCCGGTTCTGGATCTCGCTGGATCAGGGCGTCGATTTTGTTCTCAACAACCTGAAGCGAACGCATGGCGGCGAGATTTTCGTCCCCAAGCTGCCGTCCATCCGGGTTACGGACTTGGCGCAATCCGTCGCTCCTGGCATTCCGCAGCGCATCGTCGGCATTCGCCCGGGTGAAAAGCTGCACGAGTGCATGTGCCCGGCGGACGACTCGCATCTGACGATCGAATTTGACGATTTCTTCGTGATCAAGCCGTCCATCCGCTTCCACGACTATGACTACGACTACACCGAAAACAGAAACGGCGAGCGCGGCACGCCGGTGCCCGGCGGCTTTGAATACAACTCCGGCGGCAACCACCATTTCCTGTCGGTGGACGAAATCACCGCCTTCAATGACAAAGCGATTTGATGCCGTGCCGTCCCCGAAGGAGACAGGTTCCTTGACGGAAAGGCCTGTCTTGATCCTGGGAGCGTCCGGCATGGCCGGACGCGCTCTGATCGCGACTGGCCGGCAGCGTGGTTACTCGGTTGTCGGCGCCTCGCGCACCGGATCGGACATGGAACTGGATGTTCAGGATACGGGCAGGCTTCAGGCTGCGATCGGCGACTTGAAGCCTGGGCTTATCATCAACACGGTGGCCGAGGTGCTGGTCGGGCGTTGCGAGGAAGACCCGGGCCGGGCGTGGCAGATAAATGCGCGCCCGGTGTCTTTTCTCGCCGAACTTTCTCGAAAGTACGGAAGTCGCCTCGTCCATGTATCAACCGATCACTATTTCTCGGGTGACAAGGACAAGAAGCATAAGGAGGACGCTGAGGTCGTCCTCCTGAACGAATACGCAAGAACGAAGTTCGCCGCGGAAGCCCTTGCGCTGACCTGGAGCAATTCGGTCGTGGTGCGCACGAATATTGTTGGCCTCCGGACCGGCGGCCATGAATCCTTTGCGGAATGGTGTCTGGATGTCATCCGCAATGATCGCGAAGCGACGTTGTTCGACGACCAGTTCGTTTCCTGCATCGATATCTGGAATTTCGCCGAGACTGTTTTCGACCTGAGCGAAACGACGTTTACGGGCTTGGTGAATGTCGCCAGCCGTGACGTCTTTTCGAAGGCCGAATTTGCCTTTGCGCTGGCGAAGGCCGAAGGAAAGTCGCTGACGAAAGCCAAGGTGGGCAGCGTCAGCATACAAACAACCAGCCGCCCTGATAGTCTTGGATTGGATGTGGATCTCGTGGAATCCATTTTGCAGCGAAAAATGCCGTCGCTTCAGGATGTCGTCACAGCTATTCACGTGCACGCGAAGACTACAACAAATTGAAGGATGTTCCATGAAGTGGAATTCTGCAATCCAGATGGGAAGTCGGGAGCTGTCTATCACCGCTCCAACATATTTCATCGCTGACATCGCTGCGAACCACGATGGTGATTTCCAGCGCGCCAAGGATCTTGTCTACCTTGCCAAGGAAGCCGGCGCCGATTGTGCGAAGTTCCAGCATTTCCTGGCCAACAAGATCGTGAGCCAGAAGGGCTTCGATACCCTTGGCACCAACATGGCGCACCAGTCCTCCTGGAAGAAGTCGGTCGTGGAAATCTACGACCAGTATCATTTTCAGCGCGAGTGGACGCTGCCTCTGGCGGAGCTTTGCGCGGAAGTGGGCATCGATTTCATGACGACGCCTTACGATTTCGAAGCCCTGGAGCAGGTTCTCCCGCTCGTGCATGGCTTGAAGATCGGTTCTGGCGACATCACCTGGCACGCCTTCATCGAAGCCGTGGCCTCGACGAAAAAAACCGTGCTGCTTGCCACCGGCGCGGCAGACATGGTCGATGTCGAGCAGGCCGTGGATATCGTATTGAGCAAGACCCCCGAACTCGTTCTGATGCAGTGCAACACGAACTATACCGGCTCCATGGAGAATTTCCGGTTCGTGAACTTGAAGGTCCTTCAGTCCTTCGCCACCCGCTGGCCGGGCATGGTTCTGGGTCTGTCGGACCATACGCCCGGCCACTCGGCCGTCGTGGGCGCAGTCACGCTTGGCGCGCGCGTTATCGAAAAGCACTTCACCGACGACAATGCCCGCACGGGTCCGGACCACTTCTTCGCCCTGAATCCGCAGACATGGCGCGACATGGTCGATGCCACGCGCGAACTTGAATACGCGCTGGGAACCGGCGTGAAGATCGTCGAGGAAAACGAACGGCAGACCGTCGTCGTCCAGCGTCGGGCAATCCGCCTGAAGCGGGCGCTGTCGGCGAATGAGGCGATTCAGGAATCTGATATCGAATGCCTGCGTCCCTGCCCAGCCGACGCCATCGATCCTCGGCATTGGCGGGATATCCTTGGTAAGCAGCTGAAAACGGACAAGGAGCAGGGAGAGCATTTGTGCTGGAGCGATCTCCACTAGCAATCGTCATCCCCTGCTATAACGAAGCAGCGACGCTGCGCGATGTCATCAAAGGCTGCGCAGCGTCGGGCGATGTCTTTGTTATCGATGACGGTTCCACGGATGGCTCCAGTATCATGGCTCGGGAAGAGGGAGCAATCCTCGTGGAAACGGGGGGACGCACCGGCTATGACAGGGTCATCGAGCGTGGCTTGCGGGAGGCGTTCTCGCTGGGCTACCGATGGGTTGTGACAATTGATGCCGACGGAGAGCACGATCCGACGCTTGTCGCGCACTATGCCCGCCTGTTTCGCGAGACCGATACGCAACTGATTCTCGGCATTCGGCCGGCGCCCCAACGGTTGGCCGAATGGGTGGTCTGCTTCTATTGCCGCTGGCGCTTCGGGATCCACGATATCCTGTGCGGCATGAAGGGATATTCGCGGGACGTGCTGGAGCGCTACTTCGCAGATGGGCGTCCCAATCTTGTGAATACCTGGCCAGCTTTGTTGTGGGCCGCGACCGGGGCCTCTTTCGGCGAGATACAGGTTACGGGGAGACGCCGCCTCGACAAGCCTCGTTTCAGTTCGCGCTACAGGGCAAATGTCGCCATCATGAAAATGTTAGGCCCGATTTCGGTACTGCGAAAAAAACGTCATAAGACCGGCGCATAGCTCTCTTTGCCATAGAAAGGACCTCCTATCTATTGCAAGTCGTTTTGCGCTGGACGGAGAGGCCTCGCAAGCCGGCGATGTGAAAGCCTGTGGTGGCGGCTGGCAGGCGGCTGACTGACCCGAATGCCTTCAATGACCCACATTCCGCCGCCCGTTGATCCGGCTCAAGACACGACACGCTGCAACCACGCCAGACGCGGAGATTATTTTCGAGATGGATAGCACTGTTCTCATGCGCAATGAATTTTTGCAGAGTTTACGTGGTGTCGTTGGGGAAAAGCCGGGGATAGTCGTCCTTCACTCCTCCTTGGCGAAGATCCTGCCGACCGCAACGCCGAACCGCTGGGATATTCTCTATGCCATCGGCATCCTGGCAGGGGAGGGCTGGACGATTGCCGCGCCGGCTTTCACCTTCTCGTTCTGCCGGGGAACCGTCTTCGATGCGATGAAGAGCCCCTCTGAAACGGGGGTCCTCGCGGACTGGATTCTGGAGGCCTTTCCGGGCGCGCAGCGCACGAAGCACCCCATTTACTCCTTTGCCGTGCTTGGGCCGCAGGCCTCGGCGATCCTCGACTGCCCATCCGCGACCACCTTCGGGGACGACTCCCCCTTCGGTCTTTTCGAAAGAGAGGACGCCGCCGTCGTCATGGCCGGTTGCGGTTGGGATTATTGCACGCAGTTCCACCGTTACGAGGAGGTTGCGCGTGTCCCCTACCGTGTCTTCAAGGTGTTCTCTGGCGCTAGCCGCAATGCCGAGGCCATCGAAGGACCAGTGGACGCGACAATGTATGTCCGCGATCTGGATCTCGGTGGGATAAACGATTTCTCGCCCGTCGTTCAACGAATGAACGATGCTGGCGAAATCAAACGGGAGTCCTTGTGGCGTGGAACTGTTGAAGCGGCGAGTGTGTCTTCCATTCGCAAGGCGTGTGAAACGCTTCTCGAGCAAAGCCCGCTATCGCTCGTGTCGAACAAGCTCGACGTTCAAACGCGAATGAACAGGGCGAAGGAAGCAGGGCGCACGGCCCCCTTGAGGGTTGCGCTTTTGGGCTCGAGCAATCTCGATATCGCCCGTAACGGTCTGGTCACCCGATTGCAGGAGGTGCTTCCCCAGCGAAGAAGCGAGATCACGACGCTTCCCTTCGGGCAGCTTTTTCAGCAGATCGTGCAGCCCAACTCGGAGTTGAATGCGTTCGCCCCGGAAATATCCATATTCTGCGACCGGATTGAAGACCTGTTGTCGGTTGCCTCGCTCGATCGGGCTGACATGCCCTTGGCGGCCGAGCGTGTGCGTCTTTACGCCGAGAACATTGCGGCCTTTGCCTCGAAACATCAGTCCTGGGTTGTCGTTCACCGTTTCTCGGTAGTGGGGAGTTTCTCGGCCGAACTGAATATTCGGCTGATCCGGCACGTTGAGCAATTCAATGGGATACTGCACGAGGTACTGGCCGATGTTCCGCAAATCGTCTGGGTTGATCCCGGCACCGAAGCCGCGCAAGTGGGCCCCCCCTTCGACCCGCGCCTTTGGTTCCTGGGCCGCATTCCGTTTTCCAGCTCCTTCACCGCTCGGCTGGTGGAGCGCTGGACCGGCATCGTCGCGGCCGTTCTGGAAAAAACGGCCCGGCTTATCGTGTTGGATTTGGACAACACGTTGTGGGGTGGCGTTCTCGGTGAAGACGGCATCGATGGCATCAAGATCGGCGGAGATTATCCGGGTAACGCTTTTGCCGACTTCCAGCATGCGCTCAAGGTCCTTTCCGAACGGGGTGTCGCGCTGGCGGTTTGCAGCAAGAACGACGAGGACCTGGCATTGAATGCCTTGGACACCCATGACGAGATGGTGCTTCGTCGGTCGGACATCGTGAGTCACCGCATCAATTGGTCGCCGAAATGGGAGAACATTCGGGATATCGCCCAGGAACTGGATCTGGGGCTCGGCTCCGTACTCTTCATCGACGACAATCCTGTAGAACGGGAAAGCGTGATGCGGAACTTACCGGAAGTTCGCGTCCTGGATTTGCCGGCGGACGCCACGAAATACACCGAAGCTCTGCGGTCATGCCTGTGGCTGGAATCGGTCAAGGTCGGCAAGGAAGACCGCCAACGGGTGGAATCGTACAAGGCAAGGCAGAAGATCAACGAGCAACGGCAGAAATCGGTCAGCCTCGACGACTTCCTGCATTCCCTCGATATGAAGCTGTTTGTCGATAAGATAGACGACAGCAATATCGCGCGCGCAGCGCAGCTGTGCCAGAAAACAAACCAATTCAATACGACGACGCATCGCTATTCGGCGCGCGACCTGCTGCAAATGACGGCAGATGGAGCGGACATTGCGACCATTGGCCTTGCTGACAAATACACCCAAAGGGAAATTATCGGCCTTATCATCCTCAAGCCTCTGGAGGGGCGCAAGGACACTGGCCTCGTCGATCTCTTCCTCTTGTCCTGCCGGGTTCTTGGAAGGACTGTGGAAAAGGCTGTCATGAGCTGGGCGACCGAACGCGCAAAGCAAAGGGGGTGGTCTGAGTTGACGGGCCTTATCTTGGAAACACCGCGCAATACACCGGCCAGGGGCATTTTCCAGGATGAAGGATTTACTTTCGATGCTGAATCCGGCCTATGGCGCAAGAACATGTCCAATATTGGCACTTCGTTGCCTGCGTGGTTCGAGCTACATGGCAATTACAACTGACAGAAAGCATGTGTGCGAATGACTGAGCTTAGACGTTTTTCCGACTTCAAGTCGGGCGACTTTGTGACTTTCGTCAAAACTTTCGAGAAGGGTGACTTTGAAGGATTTACATCGCTGAGCGGCGATCGAAATCCGCTTCATTGGGACGACACCTACGCCGCCGAGTCCGAGATCGGAAAAACCATCGTCCCGTTGCACATGACGATGGCTCCGCTTTCCATGATCGCCGGGATGATCTTTCCGGGAGACCCGTCCCTCTATCTCGGTCACGAAGTGCGCTCCATCACGCCGGTTTTTTATGGCGATGAACTGCGCTATTCGGCGAAGATCAAGTCCGTTAATCCAGCGCTTCGAATGCTCATCATTCGCGTCATCGTATCGCGGGGAACGGATGTGGTCCTCGACGCGAACATGCGCGTTCAATCGCGCCTGAACGAGTGGCCGGCCCCCGCCGAGACAATCGGACAGGCCGGAAAGCCGAAGCGTGCGCTGGTAACGGGTGCATCCGGCGAAATCGGCAAGGCAATGGCCTTGGCCTTGGTGAAAAGAGGCTGGAACCTGCTGTTGCAGGACCGCGGCACCGCATCCAAGCGGGAAACCCTTCAGCAGGCCATCGAGCCGCTTTTGGCAGAAGGGCAATCGGTGCACTACGTGGGCGCGGACCTGCAGCGACCCGAAGATCTCGCCTCGCTTTGCAAGACCGTGACGGACTTCGACGACATCGCCCTTGTCCTGCATGTCGCGTCCCCGCCGACCGACGCATCCATCGAAGATCTCGTGCAGGTAAACTACACTGCGCTCAAACACCTGAGCACGGCGGGCATGCCGGCAATGCTTGCCCGGCAGGAAGGCGCAATCGTATCGCTGAACTCCATTGCGACCGAACGGGTGATCCCGGGCTGGAGCGACTATTCCGCCGCAAAAGCGATGGCTGCGCAGTACGTGTCGTCGGTCCACAAGACCTATCACGGCGTTGGAATAAACGGACTGACCATTCTGGCGGGGCTCGTTGCAACGGCCTATTCGGAACAGTATCGCGGTGATATGCCGGCAATGCTGCCGCAGGAGCTTGCAGAGACGGTCCTTCGCCGCGCGCTCGACAACCAAGCGGGCGGCGCCATCGTCGTCGAATGGAATGCGGAGCGCAGCGGCTTGATCGGCTTCCATGAACCGGCAGCCATAAATCGGTCTCCCGAAGCCAGGCAGGTCGCAACGGCGGGCGCGTCCGTTGCCGATCCTTCGGCATCATCGTCACCGAACCTGGGTACGGATCTCTCGTTCCGGATAGGCGAGATCGTGCGCTTGAGATTGGGACTTTCCGATCAGAACCACCTGGTCGGTGGAGGGCTGGGCGCAACGCCAGGCTGGGATTCGCTGCGGCACATCGAAATCGTCCTCGATCTAGAAGAGACGCTCGGCATTCGTTTCGGGTCCGGCGACATGGAAAAGATGTCCACCTTCTCGGATCTTCTGACGATTTCCGCTTCCCGCGTGTCGGAAGCCAAGAACGGGCGGGGTGCCTGATATGGAAGCCATGAACGAATCCCTCGGCCAGGATATGCACGACTTCGTCCGCAACCTGTTTCCCATATGCCGAAGCCTTACGGGAAACGGCACGAGAGAGACGCTGTCGATCATCCAGCAGCATCTTCCAGGCTTGGTGATCCACGAAGTGCCGAGCGGTACCCAGGCCTTCGACTGGACCGTACCGGACGAATGGAACATAACATCTGCGCGCCTGGTGGATCCGAGCGGCAAAACCGTTGTCGATTTCGCGGATAACAACCTGCACGTCGTCGGATATTCGGAGCCGGTCAATCAGAAAATTGACCTGGCGGATCTGCAAAACCACCTCTATTCGCTGCCGGATCAGCCCGATGCGATCCCCTACGTCACATCCTACTACAAGCGTCGCTGGGGGTTCTGCCTGACTGATAAGGAGCGGCAGAAGCTTCAACCGGGCATCTATGACGTCCAGATAGACTCGCGGCTGGAACCTGGCAGCCTTACCTATGGCGAACTCGTGCTGCCGGGTGAAAGCAGCGAAGAAGTATTCCTCTCGACCTATGTGTGCCATCCGTCGATGGCCAACAACGAACTTTCCGGACCGGCCGTCGCAACCTGGCTTGCCAAATGGCTTTCAGAGGGGCCGCGCAAGTTCACCTACAGGTTCGTGTTCATTCCTGAAACCATAGGTTCCATTTGCTATATTTCCCGCAATCTGGATGCCCTGCGCAAGAATGTGGTCGCCGGCTTCAACATTTCCTGTGTGGGCGATGATCGCTGCTATTCGTTCCTGCCCAGTAGGGCTGGAAATACGATAAGCGACCGGGCGGCCATACATGCCCTAAAATACCATTCCCCTGACTATATTTCCTACAGCTTCCTCGACAGAGCCAGTGATGAGCGCCAATACTGCTCGCCGGGTGTCGATATGCCGATAGCCTCCATCATGCGTTCGAAATACGGTTGCTATCCGGAATATCATACCTCCCTCGACGATCTGAACCTTGTTACGCCAAGCGGCTTGTTCGGCGCCTACAGCGCGCTGCGCCGCGCGATCGAACTGATCGACGCAAATGCGATCTGGCGCACGACGACGCTGTGCGAGCCCCAATTGGGCAAGAGGGGACTGTATCCGACGATCAGCACCGCCCGCGGCGCCTATTCCTTGCGCGGCATGATGAATTTGCTCGCTTATGCGGATGGTACGAGGGATTTGATTGAACTCGCCGATACGATCGGCGAGAACGCGTACGATTGCTTGCCGATCCTTGATAAGCTGGAACGGCATGGACTTGTCGAACGGATATCCAAATCGCGCGCTGAGATAGCGTGATTTGGTCAAGAAGCTGGCTAGTTACCCGCCAATGCTGCAAGACTGGCAGTGAAGGCGCTTGGAGACCGACGAGGTGATACGTGTTTAAAGGTCTAGTAAATACTCTTCTGAAACGTCGGTCGGCCAAGAAAACGTCCAAGAATTCGCCACCGAAACGGACGCCAGAGCAGATTCTGAGCGACGAAAAAAAGGCAGCGCGTGCCCAGAAGCTTGAAAAGCTCCAGCGGGAGGTGGAGCGGAGTATCGAAAAAGCGGACTTTCACGCTGCGGCAAAATACGGCGTGGACTACGCAAAGATCGCCTCCAAGGCACCCCTTAAGGTGCGCCGGGCCACGTGCAACCTCCTGAAACAGGCTCAGTCATGGTCGGGTGTTCTGCTTTATCTCGAGCGGATAGATCCGGAACAGCGTAATGACAACCAAATGCTGGTGAACGCTGCGATAGCCTATCGCGAACTCCATCGATACGACGAAAGCGCCGCCGTCCTCGAACAGGCACTCCTGAGCAGCGACAGCGTGCAGTTGCGGCGTTTGCTTGCAGGCGTCTTGGCAAAACTTGGCCGATTCGAGGACGCCGCTGCCCACGTCAATCATGCATTGCTGATTGACCCCGATAACGTCTCGTTGACTTCCTTGCTTATTCGGCTCCTTGTCGAAGGAAAGATGTTTGACGAGGCGGAAAAGCGTCTGTCCCAGGCAGTTGTCTCGGAACCAAATTCTCCAAAGGCCCATGCGGAGCTTGGAGAGTATTATAAGCGGATGAAACGCAAGGAGGAAGCGTGCGCCGCATTCTACCAGGCTTCCCTTCTCGCCCCAGACGATGAGCAGTATACGTTGTTCTTCCTGAGGGCGGCTTTAGCGTGCGCCGGGGACAATTATATTTCGGATGCGATCGCTTCCGGCGAGCGCCTGCTTGAAAACCAATCCAGCAACAAGATCATGACTGCGCTGGCGCAGCTATACCCGAGACTTCCGGCGACAGAACAGGCAATCGCCGGTCTTGACAAGCTTCTGCAGAAGAAGAGTGACGATGAAGTCATCGTTTTCGGATTGGCGCAATCGTATTTTCGAGCAAGCAATCTCGCGGAAAGCCGGAAAATCCTTGAGACTTACCTCGTAAGGAAACCGGGCAACAAAGCCGCAGTGTATCGGCTTGCCGGCGTCATGGCCCAGCAGTCGGAACCGGCGGCAGCCATAGCCATGATGATGCAGCAGGTCAGCGAGACTGATCGCGATGCCGTGTTCTTCAGGCGTGTGGGGCACATTCTGGCATGGATGGGCATGGCGCTTGAAGCCATGATCTGGCTGCGAAAGTCGATTGAACTCGATCGGACACAGGGCAGCGTTATCGCGGACCTCGCTCTTTGTTACGAACATCAGCAGGAGTTCTCGATCGCCCTTTCGTTGATGGAGCATGCCAGTGATCTCATGGCAATCACTCCCGCGGATGTGATCACGGGTCTCGATGAGATGTCTCAGAAGCGTTTGCGCCGCCGCATGGTCTTTGCGTCGCACGTGGCTGGAGGTAGCGCGCGTTCCCGCGCATTGCTGCTTGAGGCGGCGCGTCGTGATCCGATCGTTTTGCCCTATCCTTTCCGCGAGTGGGCTGGTGGCAGTCTGGCGGGTAAGCGGGTCGCGGCGCTGACGGAATCCGGCATCGGCGACGAGATTCGCTACACCTGCATTTTTCACCGGCTTCTGCAGCCCGCATCTGAGGTGCTTGTGTCCTGCGATCCGCGCCTGGAAACGCTATTGAAACGCAGCTTCCCCGATTTCAAAATTTTCCCGACACAACGTGAGTTCACGCGTTTGAAGAAGGAACGGCTCGACAAGCGTACCCTTGCGATTTCAAGCCGGATGCGCAGTCTTGCCACTGATGCGATCATTGAGGCCGGCCAGGACGCCGACGTCTGGGTGAGGCTCATTCATCTGTTCGAACACGACTCTTTTGACCAACATAATTACCAGTCTCCAGAGCATCCTGTTCTCATACCGGATCCGAACCTGAAGGATCGGTTTGGTAAGAAGATCAGCAAGCAGGCGAAAGGGCGTCCGGTCATCGGGATTTCCTGGCGCGGGGGACATCGCAGTTACAGTAGAGACCCTCACTACTTCCGGCTGGAGCAATGGAAGCCCATCCTGGACGATGAGAACTTCTGCTTCGTCAATCTTCAGTATGCTTTCGCCGAAGAGGAGATTTCCTATCTGCGGCTGGTTCTTGGCGAGCGCTTCATCGAGTTTCCCGAAATAGATTTGCAGGATGATTTGGACACGGTCGCGGCACTGTGCAGTGCCCTGGATGGGACGGTTGGGATTTGCACGTCCGTGCTGGAGCTTTCCGCTGCGGTCGGCACGCATACGCTCTATCTGATGCGCTCTCCGCAAGTAACGCATGCGATACGCCTGAACGGCGACGCCGACCTCCATGGAAGCTACCAGGACGACGTTTGGCGCAACTGCCGGATTATTCCACGTTTCTCGATGGGCGATGAAGAAATGATCGCGGCGGCGTGTGCCCACCTTCGAGACTATATGCTCTCTGAACGTCAATTCGAACAGATCGAAACCCTCAAGGTGAAAGATGCTTGACCAATTTTCCTCCACTCCCAGCAGGGAACCGCAAATATTCTCGCTTGCCGGTCGAAGAGCGGTCGTTACTGGGGGAGGCGGTCATCTGGGGTCTATTCTGTGCCAGGGCCTTGCGGCAGCAGGAGCGGTGGTCCATCTGCTCGGACGAAACGCCGAAAAGCTGGCGGCGACCGTCCAGAAGATTGAGAGCCAGGGCCATAAAGCTTCTTTCGAGGTTGTCGACCTCCGCAACATGGACGAGATCGGGCAATTTGCGACGCGCTTTACCGAGCGGGAAGGCTCATTGGACATCCTCGTTAACAATGCCTACGGCGGCCCGACCAACACCTTGGAGAAGGCAACCTCCGAGCAGTATCGGGATGCTTACGAGATAGCGGTTGTCAGCGCCGCGGAACTCGTCAAATCGCTGCTTCCAGCCATGAAATCCGCCGCGGCTGCTCATGGCGATGCCTCGGTGATCAACATCGCGTCGATGTACGGCCACGTCAGCCCGGACCCGCGTATCTACGGCGAGTCCGGGCAGAACAGCCCGCCCTACTATGGTGCGGCAAAAGGCGCGTTGATCCAGTATACCAGGTATGCCGCCTGCCATCTGGCGCCCCACGGGGTTCGCGTCAATGCTGTCAGCCCCGGCCCATTCCCGCCGATCGGCTTCCGCGAAAACAAGCCGGAGTTTTATCAGCAGCTTATCAACAAGGTTCCGATGCAGCGCATCGGTCTGCCGGAGGATCTCATCGGTCCCGTTGTTTTCCTGGCGTCGCAAAACGCGCGTTATGTGACGGGCATCAACCTGCCGGTAGACGGCGGCTGGACTGCGTGGTGACGCTTTTGACGTACCGTTATAGGATTGTAATACAAGCGAGAACCACGTCGAGCCGGCTTCCCGCCAAGGTCCTGCTTCCAATCGGCGGAATGCCGCTCGCGATGCTGGTGGCCAAGCGTGTCGCCCGTAATGGCGCCGACGTCGTGCTGGCGACATCAACGCTACCGGAAGACGATCTGCTGGCTCATACCGCCGAGCGTACGGGTCTTGCCGTCGTCAGGGGGCCTATCGACGATGTTTTCGATCGCTTCTTGATTGCCACCGCTGATCTTGCCGATACCGACATCTGTGTCCGGCTGACCGCCGACAATCCATTTCCTGACGCCGATTTCGTTGAGCAGGTCGTGGCGCTGCTCCTTGAGAGCGAAACGCAGTACATTGCCTACGGCAACGATGGGTTATGGCTACCCTACGGCCTTTCCGCGGAAGCCTTTTATGTCGGCTCTCTCCGGCAAGCGCAGAAAGATGAGTTGACGGCCTATGACCGTGAGCACGTGACCCCGTGGATTCGCAGAAGATACGGCGACTACACGCGTCCGCCCTTTCCGGACTGGACAGCCGATCTCGGCCATTTGCGATGCACGGTCGACGAGCTTCGCGACTATCTGAAGGTCGAGAGGATATTCCGCGACCTGCCCGATCCCGTCCGCTCCGATTGGCGCCTTCTTGTTTCCATGCTTGAGACGATGTCAGGAGGGCCGCGTTCCGCCGCCGGCTTCGTATTGGGAACCGCCCAACTGGGAATGCCCTACGGCAGAACGAACAAAGCTGGTTTTTCAGGCGAGAGCGAAGCACAGGTTCTGCTGGAGAATGCGACGAACGGCGGTGCGGTCGCAATCGACAGTGCACGCGCCTACGGAGAAAGCGAAAAGCGCATAGGCGCCTCTCTGCGCAACGCTGGCCTGCACGGAGTCCAGATAGTCACGAAGCTCGACCCTTTGTCGGCTCTCAAGCCTGAAGACGAAGCCTTGACGGTGGAGCGACATGTGCAGGAGAGCGTAGAGAGCTCCCGCCGATCACTTGGCCTCGATTGCCTGCCGGTGCTGTTGCTTCATCGTGCCGACCATTTGACAGCGTTCGGCGGTGCAATTTGGCAAGAATTGCTGCGCCTTCAGGCCGAGGGAAAAATCGAGGCCTTGGGGGTGTCCGTGCAAAGCCCGGTCGAACTCAGCAGCGCCCTGACCTATCCTGAGGTCAAGCATATCCAGCTCCCGTTCAATGTACTTGATTGGCGCTGGAATGGGGTGGTGGTGAACTTGAGGCTGCGCCCCGACGTGACCGTGCATGTGCGAAGCGTCTTTTTGCAAGGTCTCTTGGTCCAGGATTCCGCGGAAGATTGGCCGGAAATCGAAGGAGCGGAAGGGGGCACGATCTTGGCGGCGCTCCGAAAGTTCCAGGTTGAATTCGGCCGCGGCAGCCTTCAGGATCTTTGTGTGGCTTATGTTCGCAGCATGAGCTGGATCGACGGCGTCGTCGTGGGCGTCGATACCAGGGATCAGCTTGCGGACTTGCAGTCCTTGTGGGGGCTGCCGGCATTGAGTTACCGGGAGGCAACTCTCCTGCATTCGAGCCTGCCGCGAGTGCCGGAGCAGCTTCTCAATCCGGCCCTCTGGCCGCAACGCAGCATCCGGAAAGTGACGTGAACGAAGTTTTTTGGCGCGCGTTTCAATCTGCGCCGCAACGCTCTGCCTCCAGGACCAATCGACATTCAGGATTCCCAAATCGCTTGATGCCTGATTCGTAGGACACCGTGTTTTGTTGGCATGGCGTCTGAGATGGCTGTGAAGTGATATGAGTTGAACGATGCGCAAGGGTCGAAGATCGCGGCTGTTGTGCCGGGCAAGGCGACCGATCCGGGCCGCACGGTGTTGGATAGCCGTCTGTTCGTCAACGGATGTTTGCGGGTGCTACCGTTCCGGCGTGCATTGACGCGATCTGCCTGAGCGATACGGCAAATGGAAAACGGTGCACCGCCGTTTTAGTCGCTGGTGCCATGCCGGCGTGTGGGAACGGGTCTTCGAGGCACTGACGGCAGATCGAGACAATCAATATCTGATGATTGACAGCACCATCGTGCGCGCCCAAAGCAGGCCGCCACTGGACCGGCATGGGAGCCAGGGCGGTGATCCCCGCCTTCCGGTAAATCTCCGCAACAGAGGCGCCGTCATCGCCCTGCTTCAAACTGAACGCCCTCTGCGTGCCCTAGAACTTCGATGCCTTCATGCTTCCGCTCCTTTTCCCAGCTGGGAATCTAGCGCGAAAAACTCTGATCAAAAACGATCCAGCTTCTAGGGATCAGAGCCGATCAGAGTAAGGAAAAAAGGCGCAGGTCATCACGAATTCCGCCAATGAAATGATCGCCCAAATTCCCCGGCAGCAATCAAGCCAATCCAAATGCCCCGGATTCAGCGATAAATCGAGTCTCCGATTGAATTTTGGACTTCTGATTTGCCGCCCGTAATGCGGGATTTGGATGGTTTTGTCGATTATCGCGAGGGCACTTGATGACAGAAGTGCTCGCTCGGCTGTTCAGGTGAGGGCGGCCGCAAACTCCGCAGCCTGGTTGCGCAGTTGCTCGCCAAGCGCAGCGCGCTTTTCCGCGATTGAAGCCACCAGCCGATCCTCGTTATGGATGAAGAAATTGAGTTTGCCAATCAGCGCATTTGCCATGTCGTCAAGCTGTGACCGCGTCAAGTTAGCATTGTGTGGCACAGCGCACAGAAAATCGTTCGACCCGAAATAGTCCATCGGCATCCCACGGCGCGCGGCCATGCCGACGAACGCTGCCGGTGCGTCGAAGGCGAGGAACGGCAGCCAGCCGTGCAACCGCTTTCCGAAGGCGAAGCGGCAGTCAATATACCTTTCGCCGAACGACGGGTGCTTCGACAGCGCATCGTTAAATGCATTATTGAACTCCTTGCCAGTGAGTTCCGCCTGCAGCATCTCGCCGAAGAGCGGCAGGTCGATGTCGATGGGCGGAAACAGATCAAGCAGCATGCGGTTTGAGTCGCCGGCGGCATTGATCATCGAGCGCACCTCGAGGCCCTCGGATTCGGCATAGGCCTTGAACCGCCGTAGCGGGTGGTCGCTGAAGTTCTCCTCCTTGAAGAGGAATGCGTCGAAGTTCACCACGACGACGTCGCGCTTGCGTGGCTTGATGTCGAGCAGTGTGTCGGTGAAGAGCGACGCACAGGGAGACCACTCGGGTTTAGTCGATGGGTCGACTTCGCGGACAAACTCGGATTCTCGCTGCGCGCGAACTATAATCTTCGGTGCGCGCGCCGTGACGCGGCGTACGGCCTGGACTTCTTCATCGGCTGGTTTCGCGAGAATTCCCGTCGACCAAAGATAGAACTTCGAGTCTTGGAACCGATCCCATTGCTTGGAGATTTTTTGATGCAGATGCCGCGACGAGTTGGTCTGCACAAACATTCCCCCGGGGCCAATGATGACGTTTTTCGGCGTCTCCTGGCCGTCGCGGATGTAGACCGGTTCGTTCACATAGCGGAAGTCAAGATCCACAAGGCCTTCGAACAACTTCCGAGTCACCTGGTAGAGAAGGGCATCTCCCGCGTTGCCACGGATGCCGCACGTAACCCAGAGGGCCTTCTTCATCGCTTGTCCTTTTCCCTATGGGTAACAGCGTTGCTGATTAGATAAACGAGCTGGTTGGGGGCTCGAACCGCCTCTAAATTAATCGCTAGAGCCTGTCCACCCCTGGGTTTTTAATCCGCAACTAGTTTTTCGAGGAGTTCAAAATTCTGTTCCTTAAAATTCTGAACCGAAAAATGCCCATTGAACACGTCAGCGTTAAGCTTTTTCAATCGAGAGACATTTTCCACGCTGAAAGTATGCGCATCTGGGAATGTGATATCTTCTGCGAAAATAACGTTGCCTTCTTTGTTGAAGTCTACGTTCCCGCCAATCTTTGAAAGAACAATCGCACAATTGTTTTTCATAGCCTCAAGCGTGGCGAAGTCGAATATCGATATCCTGTGCAGCATGATGTATACATCAGAAACATGGAGTGCGTTCATCACCTCTCGGTGGGGTATTTTCTTGAGGTATGTGAATTCAAAATGTTCATGTTTTTCAGATATATCTTTCGCGCGCTGAAGAATATCCTCCCTCATTACGCCATCACCAATGCAAATCCACCTGACGCGGCTCGGCATCTTGGGCATCATTCGCTCAAAAAAGTCCAATACCTGGTCCTGCCCCTTTGCTGAAGTAAGCGTTCCCACGCTCGTAAAGGTTAGACCGTCAAAAGGAGGAATGCTAAGATTCGCTGTGTCCGGACGAGCTGCACCTGGCAAAATTGTGTTATAAACACTTGATCCAACCCTGACTTCATCGAAGTCGCAGCCTCTATATTCATCGGCGAAATACATATCCCTCGCGCCATCGCTCGGGAAAACCACATATTTTGCCTTTTGCATTGCAACGGCTTCGATCTTCTTGAGCCTTTCTATAAAAGAGGGCTGCAGTTGATCACCGAAGTTGAGCATCTGCGTCACGAGCGAACCTTGGAAATGCCAGTCCAGCACGTAGTTCCTACCCGCCAGCGCAAGGCCGTATGCGCATCCTAGATCATGTGTAAAATAGTGACCATATTTCCCGGTTTTGCAGAGATCGAGAGCGAAGTTGGCGCCGCTCGCAAGATCTGCATACCAATCCGTGTAGACCTGCTTCTCTCGGAAGCGATAGTCGATGGATCGTTCATGGAAGTAGGGTCCCAAGATTGCCTTCTGCAGCGCCAGAACACCTCCGGGACCGCCCGTCGCACCTCTATTTGGACGATACGCCAAGGCAGCTATGTTGTTTCCATTTAAGCCACCATTGGCTTTGATGGCGCGCGCCTTCCGCCGAACCTGCCTCAAGGAGCGGTTGAACAGTGCTTCAAACATATAACCGGAGCGCTTGGCGCGGATATTGAGCGACCATCTCCTATATGACCGGTTCACCAGGTGGTAATAAGGGAGTGGATGCAGCGGATGAGTGAACAGCGCTATGAGCCGATAATCGACAGCCTTTTTATAGTCCGCCTTTTTCTCGAAGGATCGAGCATGGCCCAATAGCGCAGGGAGTGATAACGGACTTTTTTCCGCAATCTTCAAAACATCCGCTTCGTTATCCGGGATCAGGGGGCTCAACCATCTCCTGAAATGCCTCGCAAACGTTGAAATCAGGATGCCGTAGGCTGCGGGCCTGAAGGGATTGAGGGCCAAGCCATACCAGGCTGACTTCACGCTCAGTCCGAACTTTTCCTCTTTTTGAGCGCCAGCCAATCTGAGAGCGGAGTTAAATGGCCGTTTTTTTATTCGCCGTTGTATCGCAACAAGAGGAAGCTTCATTGCGCCTTCCAAATCCAGTGACCGCGGGCTTGGCGCATAGATTCGTTTTAGCGCGTCGTGCTGAGGCTTGAACGATGAGAAAACCGCTTTTGCCACTTCCTCAGGCTTGCCTTCATTCACCTTCAGGTGTTGCAAGAGTGAGCGAAGCGTCGGAATTACAACCGCACAAAAATTGCGCGCATTTCCGAAGTCACCGTCGCCGGGCTTCAGTTTCTCCAGATCGTATTCGTCGATTGTGAAAGCAGGAATTCCGTACAGAGTGGGTATGGTTACCAGCGCGGTCGATGCATAGGAAAACACCGCGCTCCAGTCGTAGCATGAAGCGATACGCTCAACCGGCACATTGTGGGCGTCGACGATGTGGAATTTTTGACCGACAAACGCTTCCGTCAGAAGCTCCGGCAAGATGCTCACATCTCTTGGGTGTTTCACGAAATAGACGGAGAATCCGAAAAGAAGAAGGGATGAAATAGAGGATAGATAATGATTTAGCAGTTCGTCCATAGACATGTCTGCTCGCGCAAATTGCCCAATAAACAATACTTTATTTTTGTGGTAATCGTTCTCAATTAATTTACTGTCAATCGCAATTTTTTCTATTGCTTTGCGCAGGTATTTTGGATCGGGGACAATGACAGGTACACCATGCGCTTGGTAATCGAATAGAGGTGGCAACCCCATAAAATTAAAACTTACATATCCGTCTAGGCGGGATAGAAAATATTCTTCGCCACTATTCAAATTATTCTTGTTGTGATGGCGAAAATATGAATTGAGCCCCTCTTCAATGCAGTATATTTTCGCGTTTGGATACATTGACATAAGCAGTTTGGATTTGCTTGAAAACAGATGAGGGACGATAATCTCGTCAAAATCAACATCTCCAAGCAGATCTCTGATGAGTGCCTCTGATTCTGTGTCGCTTTTTTCCGCTAGGTCGCCGTTTGTGTAGTTTTCCGGAGTGGAATTTTTATACACGCAGTAATTAATGCAAAAAATATCCTGGAAATCCCAGAATTTACTGGAGAACTCATCAAAAGAATCTAGATATGACTGATTGCAGACATGCGAGATGTGAAGCAGAGTATCTTCGCGCTCCCCTTGCTCCCTGCGACTTTCAAGATAAGCAATGCTCAGGATAGTGGACCACTTACCTGTAGCAAGAATCAGTCGTTTCATAATCTGTGATCGCTTTCGCTCTTAACCAAACAAGGTTCGGTTCAGTCGGTATGTTAGGGGGAGACGAAGAAGGCAGGCATTTTACATGCCTGAGACGACAACCGGACATAGGCGTCCGCCGTGTCAAGCGCCTCGCGGATGGTTACGTCCATGTCAAGATATCGATACGTACCAAGACGCCCTACGAACGTGACGTTGGCTTCCTGATTGGCGCGCTCGATATATCTGGCTAGCAAAGCTTGCTCATCGGCCAGACGAATAGGATAGTAGGGAATATCCTCCGCTCCACAAGCTCTTGAGTACTCGCGATAGCAGATACTCTTTTCATGCCTTTCCCAAGGGGAGAAATGCTTGTGTTCGGTGATGCGCGTGTATGGCACATCGACGTCACCATAGTTCATGACTGCGCAGCCCTGATAATCCCCATCATAGCTGAAGCGCTCGAAATCGAGCGTTCGATATCCCAGTCGCCCAAGTTCGAAATCAAAATAACCATCCAGCGGACCGGAAAAAAAGACGTGATCAAACGCGGATGCGTCAGACTTCTCAAATCGAGAGTTGAGCCTTACCTCGATCAACTCGTGGTCGAGGATTTTCTCAACCATTTTGGTATAGCCATTCTCTGGCATTCCTTGGAAGCGATGGAAAAAATAGTTGTCGTCATAATTGAACCGCACGGGTAGTCGCTTCAGTATGCTGGCCGGCAGCTCGGAAGGGTCGCAGCCCCACTGCTTTATGGTGTATCCACGAAGAAACGCATCGTAAAGTTGCTTTCCGACAAACTTTAGAGCTTGCTCTTCGAACGTTTTTGGCTCACCCAGGTTGCGGTCTGCCAGTGAGGCAATGAATTCTCTTGCTTCATCCGGGCGCAACGTCTTGCCGAAAAACTGGTTGATTGTGTGAAGGTTGATCGGCAGAAGATAAACTCGCCCGCCACTCGTGGTTTTTACCCGATTAACGAAAGGCAAAAAGCGCTCAAACGTGTTGACGTACTGCCACACCTCTTCGTCGTCCGTGTGAAAAATGTGCGGTCCATAGACATGGACCATTACGTCCGTTTCGCCGTCGCGTTCGGTATAGCAGTTGCCGGCTATGTGGCTGCGTTCGTCGACGGCGACTACTGAGTGACCAGCTTCGGCTAGCTTGCGACCGATCACTGCACCGGATAACCCGGCCCCAACCATCAAAACCCGTTTCTTCACAAAGCACCTCAATTATTGTCTACAGCCTCCTTAATTTTGGAGGCAGGCTTTTTCAAGCCATATAGCATACCATTCGGAGAAGCACGCAAATGTACTGCTCCGACCCCAAGGAACTGGACCGGTCTTGATTGAAGTTTTGAACCACTCTTTCAGGCCGAGGTCGGCGGCGGTGAAGGCGCTGAGCATCGCCTGAATACGAATGTAGCGATTGGGGTGAACGTGACGGAGAAGAGACAGCAGATTTCACCGAGAGCCTGTGTGATGGCATCGAAGGTGCGGGCAGCACGTTTTCGCAGCAGGGCCTTGAGCTTGGAAAAGGCCATTTCAGTGGAAATGCGGTCAAGGGGATAGAGCGGCAGGAAGAGGAACCGCGCCCCTCGGGCTTTGACCAGTTCCTCGGTTCTTGGGCTTTGTGGAAGGCGACATTATTCAGGATTACGATGTCTGCGGGCGACAATGTCGGGGCGAATTGGGTTCAATCCATGCTTCGAAATACGGTGGTTCATCGCAGCGCTGACGATCCAAGGTGCTGTCAAACCATGACAGCACAGGCCGGCGATGAAGATCTGGGTCCTCCAGGAGCCGAAAGGTGCATGGGTGCGATACCGCTGTCCCTTGGTGACCATCCCATCCGTTTGGTCAGTTTGGTGCGGCGAGAGCGTCACGAAGTTCGAACAACTGCCGTCCCGGTACTCATTTGAGCTAGACCATGATCAGACCGGCGTGGACTTCTGTTTCGGGGAGTTGCGTCGCCACCGAGTGGACCGGGTCGAACGTTACCCTGCCGATTTACAGGTTCCGCCAACGGCTCACGCTTGCGGTACTCGCGCCGAAATGCTTGGCGGCTTCTCGTTGGGATGCACCAGCGGAAACGGCGGCAAGCGCACAGGTGCGAAGATCAACGGAAAGGGCTTTCGACATATCTGCCGACCTCCATCGGCAGATAGTTTGAATCAGAACCGCCCTGATTTGCAAAGCCCTGAAAGGTGGGTGGATAATTACTGGATTTCTGCTCTCAACCAGGTGGCTGCGTTGACAGCGGCGCTTCAACTCCGTTTAAGGTTGTGTCGAACCACCTAGAAACACGTCGAAACACAAATAGTCATGATTGTTTCGCGAGGATGACGACGAGATGCTAGCTAAGATGGAAACCACTTTTCCACCCTGGATGAATTCTGAGCTTCGCGTCAATCGGCATTCCGACGAGATGATCGTCGTGCTCTCCCAGAAGAAAAGCTTCGCCTTCTATAGGACCGAGTTTCACTCATCCGTCCTGCATCTGGCCGATCAGAAGGACGCGTATTTTACCCTCGGAGCCAATGAGACCTCGGCGGCTATTGTAGCCCTCGCGGCAGACCTTGCCGTCGCGAAAGTGCTTTTTATGGGTTGCTCAAAAGGTGGCTTTGGCGCCCTTCTGATGGCATCATTGTGCTCGGCCAAGGATAAAAACCGCCAATATTCAAGTCTTTGCTTTGGCCCGCAGACGCGAATTTATCCCGAAAATCCTCGTGTAAAATTTCCAAGTTACAAAAACTTGCTCAAGCAAGCCCTGGTCGATGGGACTATAGCCGAGGGTTTGGCTCGATATGGTGACGTCACCCACGTCCCCTCAACTACGCGCTCGATCATCATCTTTGGCAATCTTAACGCGAACGACCGGTCAGAGGCCGAGAGCGTCTCAGGCACGAATGTTTCGCTTGTCCGACTACCTCTCAAAACACATTCAGTCGTTCTACCGTTCCTGGTGGATAACACAGACAGAACCGCCGTGACTGATATAGTCGAGAGCCTGACGCAAGCAGCGGGGAAGCAGCAGGACCTTCAGAGCACCATGCGGTCGAGTGCGATGGTGGATGAAATTCTGACCTTGCCCCGAACCAAGAGCCTTGCAACTCTATGTCAAGAGGCACTTTCCGGCTCATCCGCGATCGACGTCTTCAGTGAGTAACCACTGGGATTGGATGCTATTGCCGAGGCTCTCGAGGTAGGCTCCATTGTTGAATGAGTCGTCGCATCATTGTAACGGTGCTGGTGAAACCCTGAATAATGATGGTGCGATCCAGTTTTACTCACACATTCAAGTTCCAAAATTTGAGCCGGCCTGATCACTCTGGCGGGCTTTTACCGATGGGAGTTCGCCTTGAAGCGCAGATCCTTTCTCACCGTCGGGGTGTTCGCCGCCGGCGATAGCGCCGCCACACAGTTAACGGGCGCCGTGCCTTTCTACGCCGATAACAAACTCGTCAACCGACCGGATCCGGGCACCAGTGCGGCTGTCGCGGAGGGGTGGGCCAATGTGGCGCAGGCTGCAGCGAACAACAATCTCGTCTTTGCCACCGAAGCGACTGTCTCTTGGGCCACCATTGACGCTGGTATTACCGTGATCGAAACACGCGGTTCCGCCGTCGCTGACGATGGGTTGGGCCGGACGTGGACAAGCGTTGGCAACGGCTCGAAGGACACGATTACGTCGAACGGCGGTGCGCGGACTTGGTGGTGTGTGCGCGATGTTTCCGCAGATCGGCTGGGCGATGCCGAGGCGATCAAGGAGCACCTTGATCCATCTGAACAGGTCATTACCGGCGAAGGCTTGAAGCTTAACTACCATAAAGCTCGCGGCGCATGGCACGTCAAGGCGTTCGGGTCGTCACTGACCAGCGTCGGTGCTGACAATGCGTCCGTGGATACGGCAGCACTCCAGTCGGCCATGTCGTCCGGTCAAGCAATTGATCTTACTGGTGTAACGCTGCACGTCGATGACACGATCAGCGTGATCAATGAAAGTGCGAAGATCGGAACGACGATCGAGAGCATCCGCCCATCCGGGGAGGCAACTAGCTGCATCATCATCGATGATGATGATCTACCTGTCGTGTTCCAGGTCGGTCATGACAATTTCGAAGCATCCGGCTTTTGCATCCGTGGCAGTTCAACCAATGTAACGACCACCGCGTTCTGGTTCGAGCGCACGGTTGATACGTATCGAGACATCGACGCTCGCGTCATCAACATGGGCATAAACCGGATGGGGCGGGCGGCGCTTATAAAAGGCCGAGGTCTTGAGTTCAGCGGAAATACGGTTTCCGACATGAACATAGCTGCTATCGAGATGGATCAACCGGCCTCGTGGACGCCTCGCGGCAGCGCATCGATTGACGGTCCTGATACCGGCACACGAGGCTTCCGTTTCAACAACAATCGCGCTCATGCTATGAACGCCCCATTCGTCCTAAACGCTGGGACATATGCGCTCAATATCGGCGGCATTGAGATCAACGGCCTAATCGCTGATGTTGGCGCTAACGGTGGTCTGATCAAGGGTGTGATGATCGACCTTGTGGCGACTGGCATCCAGTGCAGATATTCGCTTTATAAAGGATCCCGCATTGTTGAGTTGCAGCCGGGGTCACGCAACTGCTGCATCATGAATTTCAATGCCGCCGGCTACATGGGGACCACCGGCAACCGGCTGGCGGATCACGGCATTCGTATGACATCAAGTGCAGCCAACCCGATCCGGGACATATTCTTTATCGGCGGCACCATAGGGCCGACGCTGGAATCCGGTGCTAATTTTATCGGCGATGGAGCGTATGACAATATCTGTTTCACCAATGTCGTTTGGCAGGGGATTGGCCAACAGGGTTCGTATAGTCCGATCCAAATCGGCGCGGACGTTACTAGCGCGGTCATCAAACTTGTAGGGACGCACGGGCGGGACAATTGTGCCTCGGTGCCGTTCCTGACTGCCTATAACATGCCGTCGAATGTCACCCTCATTAGGGACGTGACGGCTACGAAGGATGCGTCGTTCAGCGCATGGGCGACGGATGGCGTGCAACCCACTTCCACTTGATGTCAGGGCGATGGGGGCGACCGAACGGAAGACCGCGGCAGAACGATAGGTATGGCGACCGCCATTTTGACCTCCTGACGGTGACCGTCTGGCCGGCGGTAATTACGCACCCCTTGTGAACCTACCGGAGGTTATGGATCCATGCGGTCATGGACAGAAATAATTTGCAGCAACTGGGCAAGGAGAGCGAATTTCGGCATCGCCCCGGAGTTGGAACCGCGGCCGCCGACGCCTCCTATCTACAATCCTGGCTGCGGGTCCTGTGCATGTTGATTTCCACACTTCCTACCTCCCGCCCACCGGAACATGCGGCGTCTTGTTCCATGAAAACGGGTTGGTCCGCAGTTCCAGCAGGGCCTTCCAGGCCGCCAGCGACATGATCAGCCAGTAGAACGGCACAAAAACCCAGCTCCAGCCCACAGCGCGCCGCTCTCGCATATTCATCCGGTTGCGCCCGAGTGCGATGAAGACGGCATAGCTGCCGAAGATGTTGACGACATCGCCGATGAACAGCCAGAAGGCCAGCCAATCGTCCACATGCGTGCTGTCCTGGAGCATCGTCCATGTCAGATAGACAAGGAAGCCGATAATGATGGGATGGCAGAGCGAGGATAGCAGCATGCCGGCAATCAGGATTTGAAAGACGGTGAAGGCCGGCCAGCCCATTTCTCTGACAAGTTGACCGGGTTTGCGCATCATCACCAGCCATGTCTGCAGCCAGCCTTTGAACCAGCGTGTGCGCTGGCCGAGCCAGACCGGCAGCAAGGTTGGCGCTTCCTCGAAGGTCGGCTTGACGATGACGCGCGAGCGGTAACCGAGACGGTGCAGCCTGAGCCCAAGGTCGGCGTCTTCGGTCACGTTGTAGGGATCCCAGCCGCCGATCTGCTTCAATTCCGCCGTCCGGAAATGATTGGACGTGCCGCCGAGTGGTAGTGGCAGGCCGGTGAGCGAGAGCATCGGCAGCAAGCCGCGAAACAGTCCGGCATATTCCAGCGCAAACAGCGCACTCAGCCAGGATTGCCGTGCATTGGTGATGATCAGAGGCGCCTGCAGGCAGATGACGCGGTGCGGAGCTGCCATGAATGCGGCGTGGGCTTCACGCAACTGGCCCGGATGCGGCCGGTCTTCTGCATCGTAGACGGTAATAAACGTACCGCGGGCGCCGGGCAGGGCGTAATTCAGTGCCTTCGGCTTGGTGCGCGGCAGATGGATCGGCACCAGGACGATTTCATATTCGGAAGCGAGTGGCAGGGCTCTGAGGGCTGCGATCGTTTCCTCGTCGTCCTCCTCGCAGATCAGCTTGATATCAAGGCGGGATCGCGGCCAGTCGAGCCGGTCCAGCGCATCGACAAGCTGGGCCGCGACGCTCGTTTCCTTGTAGAGCGCGACAAACACCGAATAGATCGGCAGCGGCCCCACAGGGGGCGTCGGATTCTGCTTCCGCCCGGCGCGCTCCTGGATAAAGGCGCAACCGAGCGCGTAGAATCGCACCAGGAAATTGGCGAGGTAAAACAGGGTGAGCACGACATGCAGCAATAGCAGGCTGATCATCGGCAGCACGATTGCCGCAGCGAGCATCGCGCAGACCAGGATGCCGGCATAAAATCCCTGCTTTCCCCAGAAGGTGATGCGGGCGCTGTGCAGCGGTGCTGTCTCGAAGAGCGCCCGCGTGGTCGCCAAAACCCGGCGCTGGCGCCCGGCCTGCCAGGCGGCTTTCCGCACCGCCGAAGGCGTCGAGACAGCCAGCGATTGGCGCAACAGCGGTGTTCGTTCAAGGAGCGCGGCAACCTCGGCAAGACGGGAAAGTGAAGGCACGATCACGGTGATTGGCGGGCGGCTGGCGTGATGAACGCGCAGCATTTCCGGTCTTGCAATCTGCGTATCCAGCCCTGCGACATCCTGCACGCGGCCAGGGTCGATATCGGGCATGAAATCGAGCTCCAGCTTTTCGGCAAGGGCTTCGAAATAGATCGTTTCGTTTATCTCGCAGGATGCCAGCAGTTCTTCCTCGACGGTCGTATGATGGTTTTCCGCGAGCAGCATCGCCCGGGCGATCAAGGGCTTGCCGATGCCCATCTGCAAAAGCAGGCGGCCCTCGTGCTTGAGCGCTGCAGAGAATCGTCCCGCCGCGGCATCAGGCTGCGATCGCCTGGCCGACGGTTCATTTGCGGTAGCCATTCCGGAATTGTCCGGATATTCTTCCAGACGCATGCAATCCCCGTTGCCGCCTGCGCGGCAATATCCCTATCTCACCCCGGGAATGATCATAATGACACGCGTCTCCCGTGCATCCCTAAAATTTTATGGGATTTTCGCGCTTTGCGTGCTGCTGATTGTACCTTTTTCGGCCCTGTCGCGGGCAGCGGATGGCGTTCACGATTTGCCTCTGTTGTTTGATGCGCGCGAGCGGATCGCAAAGCCGGACCTGAGTGGTCTGGCGCGGTTGCGGTTCCTGACGACCGTGGATTTTCCGCCGTTCAATTTCATCGATCAATCCGGCAAGCTTGCCGGCTTCCATATCGACCTGGTGCGGGAAATCTGCCGCGAATTGGAGATCGACGCCAAATGCCAGATCCAGGCCGTGACCTTTGCGGAACTGCAGCCGGCGCTCGAGGGCGGGCAGGGGGAAGCGATTGTCGCCGGGATCGGTACCAGTCCGGAATTGCGCCAGCGGTTTGCCTTTTCCCGCGCCTTCATGAAACTCCCGGCCCGGTTCGCGGTCAACCGCCGGACCATGGGGGCTGATCTTTCCGTAGCCTCCCTCGCTGGAAAGCCTGTCGGTGCGGTGTCCGGAACCACGCATGAAGCAATGTTGAGGGCTTTTTTCCCGAAGTTGGAAGTACGATCTTTCCCAAGCCGCGACACCATGCTGGCCGCCCTCAGCCAAGGAAACGTTGCCGCGGTTTTTTCGGACGGCATGCAATTGTCCTTTTGGACAGCCGGCAGCGACGCCGCCAATTGTTGTACGCTCCTTGACGGCGCCTATTTCTCGCAGCGCTTCCTCGGCGAGGGGCTGACGATCATGAACCGCAAGGGCGATTCAGCGCTGACGCAGGCGATTGATCACGCGCTTCTGGAATTGTCGCGCAAGGGCCGCCTCAACGAAATCTATCTTCGATATTTCCCGGCGGGCATCTACTGAAACCTGTGTCGCTACAGTTTTCGAAACGGCAGCAGCAGCGACCACAAGAGGCGCGCCGGCAGAGGATCGCCATAGGGCGCAAGTCCGATCCTCATGTCTTCCGGCGGATGCTTCGAGCGCGCCAGATAGGTCGAAAACATCCGGTCCCAGATGGAAAGATTGAAGCCGTAGTTCGTGTCCGTTTCCAAAGGCTCGGCGGAGTGGTGGATGCTGTGCATGTCCGGCGTGACGATCAGGCGGCGCAGCAGGCGGTCCGCTCGCGCCGGCAGCCTCAGATTGGCATGATTGAACATTGCCGCGCCATTCAGCACGATCTCGAAGATCAGCACGCTGACCACTGGCGCGCCGATCGTCAGGATGACGGCCGATTTCCACAGGATTGACAGCAGGATTTCCAGAGGATGGAAGCGCAGCCCCGTCGTCAGGTCCAGCCCGGTATCGGCATGATGAACCCGGTGGATGCGCCAGAGCAGGGGCACCTTGTGAAAGACCACATGTTCCAGCCAGATGGCGAAATCAAGAATGACGAAGGCCAGCACACCGTTGACGAATGGCGGCAGGCCGAGCATCGGTAGAAATCCGTATCCATGCGCGTCTGCGAACAAAGCGGCACCGGTGGCGGCGGCCGGAAAGACGATCCGCAGCGTCAGCGACGACAAAACGAGCATGGAAAGATTGGTGAACCAGCGCCGGGTTTTCAGCGAGCGCATCAGTTCTGGTCGTTCCAGCCGGGGATGCAGCAGTTCCAGCATCGCCAGCGACAGGAAGATCACGACGAAGAATGCGAGCCGCCAGACCGGTTCGCCGATCCCGAATATCTGAACCGTCATGCGTGCGCCATCATGGATTCCGTGGCCGTTTCTCCGATGGCTATTCTATCGGGGCCAGGCCTGCGGTGAATGCACTTTGGCGTGAAGCGGCAAGCTCACTTGCGGAAGCGGGCCATGGCACCTCGCTCGATCGCAGCGCAAGTGAGCTTGTCGAGACCCAATCGGTTGCGCAAAAGCTGCAGCAGCCGAATTTCCTCATTGCGGATGGTATGGTCGGCCGCGGCAAGCTCGACCGCCAGCGCGTAAGCTGTGTCGTAGAGGCGGGAGGGAAGCGCCTCGCGCACCACCTCAAGCGCAATATCCAATCCCTCCGGGCCGTCGAGAAGGGCGGCGCATTCCCGCGCGGCATGCACCAGATGATCGTGGTCGAAACCGTCAAAGACCGGAAGGAAACTGGTGAGCCTGCCGATGCGCTCCATTTCGCCGTCGGTCATGGCGGTATCGACCGCCGACATCATCACCATGACATAGATGAGGGCTTCGTGATGGCTCAGTTTGTCGGGCATAGAATATCCGTGCTTCTGTGTCTGGCTTGAGAGGTATGGGCGGGCACTGCCGCTTACAAGCCCTGATCGATTGTATTCGCACCGGCATCCGTGCCTTCGGGCACGGCGGCCAGCGGCACGGGCACCGTGTTGAAATCTCGCGGATCGTCGCCGAAAAAGCCGAGACGGGACTTTCGCGCAGCTTCCACCTTGTCTTCAAGTGGCGATCCTGGCTGCGCCTCTGCCCAGCCGTTTTCGGCGAGCCAGGCAGCGGGATCGGTATTGTTGACACTGCAGGTGGTGGCCAGTGTTCCCTGCCAGCCGTCCTTCGGAACGTTGCACATGAGCGCGCGCGCCCGCAGGAAATTGCGGAACGCGGTTCGTGCCACCACGCCGCAGGGCCAGGTCTTCGGAGCTTCGCCGCAGACGCGATCTGCCTTTTGTGGCGCCAATCCGTCCAGTTGCAAAAGCCGGTCGTCGAACTGGATCAGGCCCGCCGACAGCGCAACCGGATGGCGCAGGACCAAGGGAACTGGCTCCGGCTTTGCAACGGCGTCGGAAAGCGGCGTCCGGGGCTCGACACGCTCCAGCGGCCGGGTGGTTATCTCCTCGGGAAGGCCGAATTGTGCGGGCGCGATATCGCGAACGGATTTTTCCTGTGGCGCCGTCTGGCTATTTTCATCGCCATTGCCGGGCGTTGGCTCGCTGCCGTCCGTTTGTACGTCGTCGGCACTCATCCCATCGCCGCCCAGGTCGGGCACATCGGTCAAATCAGGCGTTTCAAGCGTGAACTCGGGCGTGGTGGTGCTCTGCCGCCCTTGAATGGCAGAGGCACCGCTCATCAGAAGGGCGATGGTCAGGAAAATGCCGGCGAGGCCGCCGCCGGCTGTCAGCAGGTGCCGCTTCATCAGGAAAACTGTCCTATTGGCTGGCCCAGATGATGCGGGCTACCCACTCGACATCGCTGAGGTCGAATGTACGGTTCGGATGTTCGGGATTGAGCGAAAGCAGTTCGATGCTGCGCGGGGTCTGGCGCACCAGAACCTTGGCCATGACCTCGCCCTCGGTCGTCTTCACCACCACGCGGTCGCCACGGCGGATCTGCGCGCCGGGTTCGACGATCAAAACGTCGCCGTCGCGATAGAGCGGCAGCATGCTGTCTCCCTGGATTTCCAGCGCATAGACGCCGGCCTTGGCGCCGGGAGCGGCCGGAAATTCGACCACATCCCAGCCCTGCCCCGCCGGGAAGCCACCATCGTCGAAAAAGCCGCCCGCACCCGCCTGGGCAAAGCCGAGTAGGGGAATGGAGCCTGTTTGCGGCGGGAAAGCGCCCTCCGGCAAGGCCCCGGAAGCAGGCCCTGGGCGCAGGAACTCCATGAATTGGGTGATCGTCGAACCGGTCGCGTCAAGAACCTTGGCGATCGATTCCGTCGAAGGCCAGCGCTCGCGCCCATCCGCGGAATGCCGCTTGGATTTGTTGAAAGAAGTCGGATCGAGCCCGGCCCGCCGGGCGAGACCCGAAGGGGATAGTTGATGCCGCTCGGCGAGCGCATCGATCGCACTCCAGATCCGGTCATGTGAAAACATCGTTGCGCATCCTGCAGGCGGTGAAGCGTGACGCTTTCTCTTGTGTTTTGGCTTCTGCTGTCTTGATTGTTTCTCTGTGCAGATTAGCCAAAATGCGGGGAGGAGTAAAGTGTTTCAGGAAAATAATCCTGAATCGACGCCTGTGAGATCGCGCACGCCCGATTGAAATGCGCGGTCTGCTGCCTATACTCGGTTGAACCCATCCCGCATGTCGCGAGGCGCTGCATTGTTTTCCATTTTGAAGTCCGAAACCCTGCTCGGCGCAGCGCTCGCACTTGCCGTCGCCGGTTTCCTGTTCGAACATGCGCTGCTGGAGAGCGGGCAGGCGGCTGCACTCGCTGGTGCCGCGATTCTGGTCTTTGCGATCGTACTCGCCTCGATGCGCGTTGCCCATCATGCCGAAGTGTTGGCGGCCAAGGTTGGCGACCCCTATGGCACGATGATCCTGACGCTGTCGGCCGTGCTCGTCGAGGTGATCATCCTGGCGATCATGATGGGCGGAGAAGAGATATCGCCGACCTTGGTGCGCGACACGATCTACTCGGCCGTCATGCTCGACATCAACGGCATTCTTGGGCTCGCCGCCCTGCTCGGCGGTCTGAAACACGGCGAGCAATCCTATAACGACGATTCCAGCCGCACCTACAGCGTCATGATCCTGACCGCGATGGGCATTTCCATGGTCGTGCCGGAATTCGTTCCGGCTTCCAAATGGCACCTTTACTCCGCCTTCACGATCGTCGCGATGGTGACGCTCTACGCGGTGTTTCTGAAGATGCAGGTGGGCGTGCACAGCTATTTCTTCAGCTACAGCTATCCGAAGCGCGAGGGCGCGGAAAAGCACGCAGCAGAGGAAGAGCCGGTCGTTACATCCATCGCGATTCTGATCATCGGCGTCGTCATCATCGGCGTGCTGGCCGAGATCATGTCCGGCTTGCTGTCGGCGGGCTTGAAGGGTAGCGGCGCTCCTCCGGTGCTGGCGGCGATCGTGGTCGCGGCGATCTCGGCCTCGCCGGAGATCATGACGGCGATGCGGGCAGCGCTCGCCAACCGCATGCAGGCCGTCGTCAACATCGCGCTCGGCGCCTCGCTCTCGACCGTTATCCTGACTGTGCCGGTGATGGAAGCGATCGCGCTCTATACCGGCCAGCCTTTCATCATGGCGATGACACCGGTGCAGACGGTGATGGTGACGATCACCCTGATCGTGGCCGCCATCAACCTCAATGACGGCGAAACCAACGCGATCGAGGGAATGACGCATTTCGTGCTGTTCGCAACCTTTGTCATGCTGTCGATGATCGGGCTCTGACACGGGCTATCCGGCGAAGTCAGGTAGAAGATATGGACGGCTTCCTCTGAATGGCGCTATCGCGGGGGTTTCCTGTCCCACCCCCATTTTTCGCCACATGCCTGCCTGTTGCGCCCCTTCCTCAGCTGCTGGCCGCGGGCTATCACAGGCAGCGCGCGACGCGCCTCCGGGAGCCTTCCGTGAATACCTCCGTGCTATCAGGCATACTGCTGACGATCTTTTCCTATTTCCTGTTCACGCTGCAGGATGCCTCGGTCAAGTGGCTGGTCGTGGCGCTGCCGGTCTGGCAGGTCCTGTTCGTGCGCAGCGTGACGATCTTTGCCATCTGCACGGTCATCGGGCGTGGTCCGTTGTTGCGCCGCTCGCTGCGGTCGCCGGTTCTGAAACCCATGATCCTGCGCAACCTGCTGCTTTTGGCTGCCTGGCTGTCCTACTACACGGCGGCGCGCGAGCTGGGTCTCGCCGAGCTGACGACGCTCTATTATGCCGCGCCGATCCTGATCACCATCCTGGCCGTGCCGATCCTCAAGGAAGACGTGCCGCCTTTACGCTGGATCGCCGTTGTCGTCGGTTTCGTCGGCGTGCTGGTTGCAACGGACCCATTCGGTACGGGCATGAAGCTTTCGCTGCCGGTCTGGCTGGCGCTGCAGGCGGCGGTATTCTGGGCGTTTTCGACGGTGCTTCTGCGCAAGACGGCACTTCAGGAGGTGACGCTGGTGCAGATGACGATTTCGAGTGGCTTCTTCATTCTCTTCACCGGCATTGCCGTCGTCGTCACCTGGGTTCCGCCCAGCCTGATCGACGTCGCGCTGATGGTGGGCACCGGGCTGATTGCCGGCATCGCGCAATATGCGCTGTTCGAGGGCATGCGGAAGGCGCCGGTCTCGGTGCTCGCGCCGTTCGAATATTCTTCGCTGATCTGGGCCTTCGCACTCGGCTTCCTGATCTGGGGCGATATTCCGGCATTGCAGGTCTTCGTCGGCGCGACGCTGATCTTTTCCGCCGGCATGATCATCATCCTGGGCGAACGCTTCGGGCGGCGACTGACGGTGGGCTAACTCTTCCTGGCGATGAACCGCCGGAAGGCTTCCAGCGTTTCACCGCTGACGTGATGCTCGATCCCCTCGGCATCGATGCGGGCCGTTTCCGGGCTGACGCCGAGGCAGCGCAGGAAGGCTTCCACCGTCTGGTGGCGCGCGCGGCTTTCGAGCGCCACCTTCTGGCCGGCGTCGGTCAGGAACACGCCGCGATAGGGTTTGCGCGAGACCAATCCTTCGGATGCAAGCCGCGCCAGCATCTTGGCGACCGTCGGCTGTGCCACGCCGAGCCGGGCGGCTATGTCCACCTGTCGCGCCTCGTTGCCATCCTCGATGAGGTCGGCGATCAGTTCGACATAATCCTCGACCAGCGCACCGCGCCGCGCTTCGCGGGTATGCCGAAAACCCTCGGAATGAATATCCGCATCTGGAAGCGGATCCGTGCGGGGAACGGGGCGGCGCGGCAAGGGGCGTGATCCTCTCTGATTTCTTCAATGCTTTTGCGGTTTCATAGCACGAGCTTCGATTTTTCATAGTGATTTATCCCGCCTTCCGCCGAGGGATAGTGCGATCGAAAAAGCCGGATCGATACAATATAGCATATTGCATAATGTTGAGCCTTGGCATAAGTTCGAGATAACAGAGCCCATTCCCGTATCCGGAGACCGTGCATGTCCAATTCCGAAGCCGTTCTTCCACCGCAGCAAAGCTGGACTTTTTCCAGCCCAAGCGAGGATGCGCGCGCCAGCCTTCCGGAAGTCAATTCCACCATCCCCGTACCCTCAGGTGGTATCTGGTTTCGCCGCCTGCTCGCCTTCATGGGGCCGGGTTATATGGTCTCGGTCGGCTACATGGACCCGGGCAACTGGGCGACCGACATCGCCGGCGGCTCGCAGTTCGGCTATACGCTGCTGACGGTCATCCTTCTGTCCAACCTGATGGCGATCCTCTTGCAAGCGCTCGCCGCCCGGCTTGGCATCGCCACCGGCCGCGACCTTGCCCAGTCCTGTCGCGATACCTATTCCCGGCCCGTCAACTTCCTGCTCTGGATCGCCTGCGAGGCGGCCATCATCGCCTGCGACCTTGCCGAAGTGATCGGCACCGCGATCGCGCTGCAGCTGCTGTTCGGCATCCCGCTGATCGGCGGCGCGCTGATCACCGCACTCGATGCCTTCCTGCTGCTGCTTCTGATGAACAAGGGCTTCCGTTTCCTCGAGGCCTTCGTCATTGCGCTTCTGGTCATCATCGCCGGCTGCTTCGTCATCCAGATCGCTGCTGCTGCCCCGCCGGTCGCGGCTGTTCTCAACGGCTTCCTGCCGTCGAGCGAGATCGTCACCAACCCGGCCATGCTCTACATTGCCATCGGCATCATCGGCGCCACCGTCATGCCGCATAACCTCTACCTGCATTCCTCGATCGTTCAGACCCGCAACTACAAGCGCACCGACGAGGGCAAGCGCGATGCGATCAAGTGGGCGACGACAGACAGCACCATCGCGCTGATGCTGGCTCTGTTCATCAACGCCGCCATCCTGATCATCGCAGCCTCGGTCTTCCACGCCAATGGCCGCACCGACGTCGCCGAGATCGGCCAAGCCTACGAACTGCTGTCGCCGCTGCTTGGCCTCGGCATTGCCTCGACGCTGTTTGCCGTGGCGCTGCTTGCCTCCGGCCTCAACTCGACGGTGACGGCGACGCTGGCCGGCCAGATCGTCATGGAAGGCTTCCTGCGGCTGCGCATTCCGCAATGGGCCCGCCGGCTCATCACCCGCGGCATCGCCATCGTCCCGGTCGTCATCGTCACCTGGATCTATGGCGAGAAGGGCACGGCCGAACTCCTGGTGTTCAGCCAGGTCATCCTGTCGATGCAGTTGCCCTTCGCGGTCATTCCACTGGTGCGCTTCGTCTCCGACAAGAAGAAGATGGGCACCTTCGTCATTCCGAAATATGTCGCCGCCATCGCCTGGATCGTTGCCTCGATCATTGTCGTGCTCAATCTCAAGCTGCTTTACGAGACGTTTATCGGTTAAGGCGGGCAACGAAGACAACAGCGGAAAAGGCGGCGGATTTGCCGCCTTTTCTTTTGGCATTGTCGCCCGGATTGAGCCGACGGGGATGCTGGTCGGCTAACTTTTTTCACCTGCGCCAGAACCGTTTCGGCCCGCTTTACCGTGAACTGCGGCGCAAAAGCCTTCAAATCGCGCTTCAACGATCCCATATGTCCCCCACAAGGCGCGCTTGACGTGCCGGGAGTGAACAACAGGATTGGGTGTCATGTTTAGGTTTGGACGCGTTCTTGCGACCTTTGCGGTTGCTTCGATGGTGATGCTGACGGTGGTCGATCTGGCCGAGGCACGCCGCGCCGGCAGCGGCTTTGGCAGCCGCGGCACGCGCACGTTTTCGCAGCCGCCGATCACCCGCACGGCGCCGGCCGATGCGACCCCGATCAACCGGACGATGACGCCACAGAACCAGGCGACACCCGGTGCCGGCCAGCAGAACATGGGCCAGGCGGCCCGTCCCGGCACCCAGCGTCCGGGCGGCCTGTTCGGCGGGTTCGCGGGCTCCATGCTCGGCGGTCTGGCGCTCGGCGGCCTGATCGGCATGATGATGGGCAACGGACTTGGTGGTGCCGCCGGGTTCCTTGGGCTTATTCTGCAGATGGCGCTGATCGCCGGTGCTGTCATGCTTGCCATGCGCTTCTTCCGCGGCCGTCAGACGGCATCGCCGGCAGGCTATTCGCCGCGTCAATCGGCCGGATATTCCGGCGCATCGCCGATGCAGGGTTTCGGCAATCAGGGCTCGGGTTCGGGCATGCCGTCCTTCAAGATCCCTTCTATTGGTGCAGGGGCGATCGGCGGTGGTGCCGCCCGCCCGGCGCAGCCGCGCATGGCCGATCAGTCGACCGATGAGATCGGTGTGGGCGAAGAAGATCTGAACCAGTTCGAGACCATGCTGAAGCAGGTGCAGGCCGCCTACGCGGCCGAGGACTACGGCACGCTGCGCAAGCTGACGACGCCGGAGGCGATGTCGTGGCTGGCCGAAGAACTCAGCGAAAACGCCACCAAGGGCCTGAAGAACGAGGTCAGCGACGTGCATCTGGTGCAGGGCGACGTGGCCGAAGCCTGGAACGAGGATGGCGCCGATTACGCCACCGTCGCCATGCGCTACGAGAGCATCGACGTCACCCGCGACCGCGCCACCGGCCGCGTTGTCGAGGGCGATCCGGACAAACTGACGGAAGCCGTTGAACTCTGGACCTTCCTGCGCAAGCGCGGCGGCGACTGGCAGGTCTCGGCCATCCAGGGCATGGCAGCCTAAGCGCCGCTCTCCCACAACCGCCGGCACTGCCGGCGGTCCTTATCCGTTCGCTTCCTCCTCCGGTTCGCCGGCAAGTCTGAGCATTTCCTTCAGGGTTGCTGACTGGCGGCACGTGCCTTCGCGGATGCAGGGCGGAAAGCGCCGCTGATAGCGGCCGGACGCCGCCTGCGCCTCCGAAAGAAAGCCCCGGCAGGCCTTTGCGCGGCGGCAGGGCGAGAGGCTGCAGGTCTTCCAATAGCCAAGCGAACTGGCGCCGATCTGGAATATTTTCTGGCACTCGTGCTCTTGCTGGCGCTCCGGCAACCGGTGGAATTCGCCCCAGGTGAAACCGGGGATATAGGGCTCGGCATCTCTTTCCGCCTCGTAGCGCTGCCGCTCTTCCTCGGTCCAAATCTTCATATCGCCTTTCCTTTGCGCACGTTCTTGCGGTCACGCGGCAGGTCTGCCCGTGTTGTGATCTTTGGAGAGCCCACGCGCGTGCGGAACCTCATGTGTGTTTTAGTCTGTGGCTCCGCACGCGCGTGGCCTTCGGCGTTCGTTCGGGGTGTCCAGCCCCTACAGGTGACTGCCTCGCCTCGCTGCATGGCCAGTTTTCACTTCGCATAATCTTGTCCGAAAACCGCTTCGCACTTTTCGGGATCATGCGCCGCGCCTGTCCTTTCGGGACAGGCTTGCCACTTGCACGGCTCAACCGAACCGGACCTGGCGGCCCGGGGGAGGCTTGATAGACGGCGCTGCCAGAGGCAGGCCGCCATGGCTTTCACCTCCCTGGCCCTTCCCGCACGTTACGGGTCAAACCAGGGCGCCGGCCTCCACCTGCCCGCGACCGTCTCGCGAAACACTCCGGCGGCGGAGACAGGGGAAGTATGGGGCAGGTTCGCGGGGCGGGGATGAACGGGGATGAATTTTTCCGAAAAGCCCGCGTGGCAGCGCAAAGGGGCTGGCTGCCGGCGCCTATTCGTCCCCGGCTAGCCTGGCGATGGCCTTCCTCACGCGGGCGAGACGGACCTCCGGTGTGGTGGCTTTCAGGAGCGGCAGGATGAGGGCGTATTGGCCGGTTCTGTCGAGCGCTGCGAAGGCGGCTGCGGCTTTTGCATTACCGCTGAGGGCCTCCGCCAGATCCTCCGGCAACCCGGCCTTGCGCTGCGGCTCATAGGCCACCGCCCAGCGGCCGTCGGCCTTAGCGGCGGCAATTTCCGCCCGCCCGCCGGCTTTCATCCGCCCGGCCTCCGTCAACTCTACCACCCGCTCGACATTCAGCCGCGACCACGGACTTTTCGCCCGGCGCGGAGAGTAGCGCTGCAGATAGGTCTGCGCATCATTCCCCTTCCGCTGGCTGTCGATCCACCCATAGCAGAGCGCCACGTCGAGCGCTTCGCCAATGGTGATGAGAGATTGAGCGGCGTTCTTCTTGGCGATCAGCAGCCAGATGCCGGGAGATTGGGCGTGGTGGGCTGCGAGCCAGGCGTCCCATTCGGCTGATGTGGCGAAGGCGTGAGGGGCGGCGGTGGTGTCCATGGGTGGTCCAAGCGTGGATCAGTCACTAATCGTGCATATCCCTTTTGGACGAATCTGACGAGACTGAACGGGCTATTTCGAGGATGTTGCAGCTGCACTCTTCAATCAGACCTAATGACGAGAAACACGACTTAACCGATGGCGTTAAGTCGTCGTTGCAATATGTGCCGAATCATCTATGCTGGGGCAATGGATCTAAGGTTTGCTGACCCGATACTTGAATCTATTGAGACTGAACATGCAGCTATTACCAAGCTGCCGGTCTCGGTTATTCATTCTGCCCGACAGAAGCTTAATTTGCTTCGAGCGGCGCCGGATGCTCGGACTATCTTTGCGTGGAGAAGTTTAGGCGCGACTGTGCCCAATTCTTCCAAAATCCATAACCCAGTTATCCCGGTTGCGGGTTGGTACATGGAGATAGCAATTGATGATACACCCTCACAAGGCAAAGTAACGCTGGTCAGCATCAGCCAACAAATGAGAGGTGCGGCTTAGTGGTTTATATAAAAAACGTTGGAATAGACCCGCCGGGAACTTACATAAAAATGGAGCTTGAAGCGCGAGGCTGGACTCAGCGCGATTTGGCTTTCATTCTGGGTCAACTCGAGCAGCAGCTAAATCCGCTTCTCTCCGGTAAGCGAGCGATTACGCCAGATATGGCGCGCTTGCTCGGTGATGCGTTTGGTGTCGCTCCTCAATTTTTTGCGAATTTGCAGACTCAATATGATCTGGCTAACGCTAAAGATCCTGACCCCGCCGTGAAAACTAGGGCTGATCTTCAGAACGTCTATCCAGTTAGGGACATGATCCGTCGCGGATGGGTGAGCGATGGTGAAGCGTCACTTTTGCAGCTTCAGGTTGATAGATTTTTTGAGGGGGAGCGAGAGGACTTAGCATTTGCAGCGAAAAAAACCCACTATGAGGAGGTGACCCCTCACCAAAAGGCGTGGGTCTACCGCGTAAGGCAACTTGCTCGGAGAATGGACGTACCGCAATTTTCGGAAGATAAATTGCGGACAGCTTTGAGTCGTCTACACCCTCTTCTGCTTGACCCCGAGGCAGTTAGGGATGTGCCTAGAATTTTAGGAGAATGTGGCGTTCGTTTCGTCGTTGTTGAAGCGCTTCCTGGCGCCAAAATCGATGGAGTCTGCACGTGGCTAGACGATAGTTCGCCAGTAATTGGACTCTCCACGCTTTATGATCGCGTTGATAATTTTTGGTTTGTGCTGCGGCATGAAATTGAACACGTATTACGCGGAGATGGGAAGTCGACTCTTGGAATGGTGGACAACCTATCAGGGGACGATGCGCTTGATGGTGTTGGAATTGCTGAGGAAGAGCGAGAAGCAAACCGGGCCGCCGCAGACTTTTGCATTCCCAAGCAGAAAATTGACTCGTTCTATGTTCGAAAACACCCGTACTTCTCAGAGCGAGACGTTATTGGATTTGCCTCAGTAATGGGTGTGCACCCTGCGATTGTGGTTGGGCAGTTACAACGCCGTATGGGTAGGTATGATTATCTAAGAAAGTACCAAGTTCAAATTCGAAAGCATCTTTTGCCTCATGCCGTAGCGGATGGTTGGGGAAATGTTGCAATGGCCGAACTCTGAGCAGGAATGATGATGGCTACTTATGCTGAGCAAATGTTGCGAATATTTGATCGCTACAACGCAGAAATTGACCCAGATCCAGTCTCTTTGGAGGAAGTAGCAATATGGGCGATTGACCAAGGGCTCTATCGTCCTGCACCTCGAGATATAGCAAAATTATGCCGTGAAGCACTTGCAGATAGTTTGCGGCAGGAAAAAAGACTTGATGACAAGGGACGCCGATATAGAGCAAAGCACTCCGTGCGGTCGAATATTGGCGGTGTACAAATGAGCCTTTGGGCGGACATAGACAAGGCACCGCGTACCTTTATGGAGAAGTCATTTGCTCAGCGTAGAAAATCGATTGTAGATGACTGCTTTCAAGTGAAGCAAGATGTTGATCATTACAATGATGCCAATTTGAAAGAGCCCCCAATACAAATGATTTTAGATTTTACTGATGACGTTTCTGAAATCGAGGCAGCTAGTCGCAGTGGCCCGGCTGATAGAGAGGCGGTCTGATAACCTCCTAAGCGGCTCAGTACGCCTATTAGCATCTCCCCCTCACATCCTTTCCCCCGGCATCAAGCTCGCCTGCCTCACCCAATCCACCAACTGCGCCTCATCGAACGCACCATCCTCATGAATATGCACATACCGTGCTTCTGCGGTCTTGGACGGGACCGGCGGCACGGGCTTGAGGGAGGCGCCGCGGAAGAAGGCGAGTTTGATGTAGTTCTTGAAGCAGTGGATGCCGAGGAACCAGCCTTGGCCGTCCATGCCGTAGAGGGGCGAATTCCATTTGACGGCCTTTTGCACGTCGGGAACGGTTTTTGTGATCAGGGCGTCGAGGCGGCGGCCGATGTCGCTTTTCCAGCCCGGCATGGCGGCGATATAGGCCTGAACGGGGGCGTCGCCATAGCCCTTGGCAATCTGGGGATTGCCGCCGGACAAAAGGATGGGTTTTGCTGGGCTCGCCTCGTTTTCCGAGGCACTTTTGGACGCGGTTGCGGGTGCCTTGCGCGGCTTTGCCGGGGCGGCTTTCCTGACGGGCGTTTCCGGTTTCTCGGATGTTTTGCTGTCCATGGGGCTTCCTCCGCTGATTGGCGGATCATAGCCAAGGAGAGAGGATCAGGCGAGATATTACGTGGAGCGGCGCGTGGACTGCGGTTGCCGGACAGGGCTCCACCGCGCAGCAATTGGTCGCTGCGCGGTGGGTGGGCTGCCGAAGGTCAGGCTGCCTTGTCGCCTGCGATGCCATCGAGGTCGCGGATGGCATCGGCCGGCAGGACGAGATCGGCGACGGCGAGGTTTTCGCGCAGGTGGCCGCGCGATGAGGTGCCGGGGATCAGGAGGATGTTCGGCGCACGCTGGAGCAGCCAGGCGAGCGCCACCTGTAGCGGCGTTGCGCCGACCCGCGCCGAGACATCCGACAGCGTCGACGACTGCAGCGGCGAGAAGCCGCCGAGTGGGAAGAAGGGAACGTAAGCGGTTCCTTCCGCAGCAAGCTGGTCGATGAAGGCATCATCCTCGCGATGGGCGAGATTGTACTGGTTTTGAACGCAGACGATCCTGGTGATCTTGCGGCCGTCGGCGACCTGCCTGGCGGTGACGTTGGACAGGCCGACATGCTTGACGAGGCCCTGGCGCTGGAGATCGGCGAGAACGGTCAGCGGTTCTTCGAGCGAGCCTTCGGTCGGGCCATGGATGCCGAGCATCGAGCGCAGATTGACCACCTCGATGACGTCGAGGCCGAGGTTTCTGAGGTTGTCGTGGATCGCCTGCGTCAAGGCTTCCTTCGAGAAGGCGGGGTTCCAGGACGCGTCGGTGCCGCGCGTCGCGCCGATCTTGGTAACGATGACGAGATCGGCGCGATAGGGGTGCAGCGCTTCCTTGATGATCTGGTTGGTGACGTGGGGGCCGTAGAAGTCGCTGGTGTCGATGTGGTTGACGCCGCTTTCGACGGCTTCGCGCAGGACGGCGATGGCTTCCGCGCGATCTTTCGGCGGGCCGAAGACGCCCTTGCCTGCGAGCTGCATGGCGCCGTAGCCGAGGCGTTTCACCGTGCGGTCGCCGAGAGTGAACGTGCCGGATTTTTCGAGATTGGACATGATGAAGCTCCGTTGCTGGGACATCCGTTAGATAGGTCGTTTCGGCTGCGCGGTAATGGAGGCCAATCGGTACAGGCTGTTCGATTTTCCGGACAGTGAAACCGGGTCGCCCTTGTTTGGGTGAGGCAGTCCCTATGCTATCTGTGCCGGCGGGCATAAAAACAGGCCCTGTCGGGGCCTGTCTGTTTATAACGATTGCTTTGCGGCTGTGCCGTAGGAATCGCATCGGCGGTAGAAGGTCTCGCCCTTAGCGGCCATGCTCCGCCCGCACGTCAGACGAAGAAGAAATCGGAGGCGTCGATCTGTGCGGCGTTGAGTTTGGCGATCTCGACGGTTCCCTCGGCGAAGGTCAGGACGGTCGATGAACCCTTTTGCGTGACTTCGATGTCGTCGAAACTCTCGACGCCGGTATAGGTCGCGATCTCGATGCGGTCGGTGCCGTTCTCGAAGCGGCGGATCCGGTCGTCGCCGAAGGGGATCAGGTCAAACACGAAGATGTCCTTGGCGCAGGCCTGGCCAACGAGCCTGTCGTCGCCCGCGCCGCCGGACATGCGGGCGCCACCACCGCCGGCCCAGAGCCAGTCATTGCCTTCGCCGCCCTTGATATCGTCGAAGCCCTTGCCACCGTACAGCCGGTCGCGGCCTTCGCCGCCGTCGATTTCATCCTTGCCCTTGCCGCCCCAGATCCTGTCATGGCCCTCGCCACCGTCGATCGTGTCGTTGCCTTTCTCGCCATACAGCCGGTCGTTTCCCTCCTCGCCGGAGATCTCGTCGTCGCCCTTGCCGCCATAGGCGCGATCATTGCCGTCGCCGGCCTCGATCTGGTCATCGCCGCGGCGACCCCAGATCCGGTCGTTGCCGTCGAGCCCGATGAGCTGGTCGTCCTTGTTGGTGCCGAACAGCCAATCCTTGCGGTCCGTGCCGACTTGGCGGCTGATGCCGGTTTCCTCGACCAGGTCCTTGACGGTCCTGCGGCTGAGCGGCGTATCGCTGACGGCGACGAAGGCATCGTCGAAATCGCCGTCGAAGTCATCGGTGCTGGCAAGGCCATCCTCGAAGCTGACGACGTCGACCTTGTCATTGCCGAGGTCCGCCGCGAGAGCGTTTTCACCGGCCACGGGATTGAGGAAGTTGAAGCCGTCGCGGTTGCCGGCCGAATGGAATGCCCGGATCGGCAGGAGGTTGCCCTTGGCGTCGGTAACGACCGGCGCGATGGTGTCGTAGATGGTGGCCACGCCCGGCGTATAGGTCGTGGTATCGTCGTCATCGTAGAGGTCGGCGACATCGCCGGAGGTGAAGTCGCGGAAGAAAAGCCCGCCGTCCTTGTAGTCCTCGAGATCGAGGCCGAGCGTCTCGACATCCGGGATCAGGAATAGACCGAGCGACTGGCCGGTCGCAACCGTCATCTTCGCCTTCGCACCGGCCCTTGCATCCTCGGTGTTGGCAAAGAGGATGCGCGCCTCGCCGATCACGCCCGTTGCAGTGTCGAACGTATAGGCACCGATCGCGCCATTGGTGCTTGCGTCTTCGCTGACGAAGGTAATGGTCTTTTCCTTGCCTTTGCCGGCGAAGGCGAGATCCGTCGGATCGACGGCGGCCAAGACCTCGACTTCGCGCCGGTTGGTGATCTCGCTGACGAGTTCGGGCTCATCCTGCGAGAACACAATCTCCTCTTCCAGCACCAGCCCGAAGCCGGGCGCGTAGTATTTGTAGGCGCCGACGCCGGGGTCGAGGGCCGAGGTGTCAAGGATCTTGACGACATCGTCAAACGAGCCGAAATCCGTGTCGACATGCAGGCCGGTCGCAATCACCTCGCCTTCGTCCTCCGCCACGCCGGCGTAGAATTCCTGGAAATAGTCGTCGCCAGCCGTCGGCGCCGCGCGCATGATCCAGCCGGGCTGGGCGCCGTCGACGCCCGTCTGCCACGACCCGTCGAAGTCGGTGCCGATGAAGTTGCCGTCGTCGTCGTAGTTGTAGTTCGTGGCGATCTCGCCGAGATACCAGACATTGCCTTCATCATCCTGGGCATACCAGTCGAGCGTATCCTCGACGAGCAGGCCGTCGGCATAGGCCGTATCGCGGACGACGACTGCCTCGACGCCCTCGATCACCTTCGTATCGAATGTGGCAAAATGATCGTTGCGCTCCGTCTCCTCTTCACCGGTCTCGGGATCGATGATTGTTGCAGCGTAGCTGTTGATCGTCCCCTCGGGTAGGGGGAAGAAGCTGTTGGTGATGGTCGTGGGATCGCCGAATATGGCTTTGGAGAACTTGGGCAGGAGCGTCATGACACACCTCTATCGTTTCAGGAACCTTGGTTTCAGGGACCTGGGCGTCTGCCCGCCAGCCTTTCCGGACGAGCCAACGCCCGCTGCGACGCGCGCCATTTCTCCGAGAACGTTCCCACGGACATTTCCGTCAGGTGGGACGCCAGTATGGAATTCGGTAGGGGTTGTCTTGCGATAGTCGGATCGATGTTCGCCTCGTCGATAAGGAAACGATAATATTCAAATCGGGCGTTTGTAGGCCCGTTTCGGTTGTTCGCCGGGGCTTCGTTTCAACGCAAAAGAGGCGCCTCGCAGCGCCTCTTTCGAAAATATTCGCCGGTGAAGACGGGCCTACGCCGCCTCCTTCGCTTTCGCATACGGATCGAACCGTCCGTAGAACGTCTCGCCCTTCGCCGCCATGTCCTTCAAGAGCGGTGTCGGCTGGAAATGCTCGCCGTAGCTTGCCGCCAGCTTTTCGCAGAGTGCCACGAACGCCTTCACACCCATGCCGTCGATATAGCTCAGCGTGCCGCCGGTATAGGGGGCGAAGCCGAAGCCGAGGATGGAGCCGACGTCGGCTTCGCGCGGGTCGGTGACGATGCCCTCTTCGATGGTGCGGGCAGCTTCGAGCGCGATGGTGACGAGGAAGCGCTGCTTGATCGTCTCGACGTCGAAGTCTTCGGCCGGCTTCTGCGGGAAGAGGTCCTTGAGGCCTGGCCAGAGTGACTTCTTGGCAGGCTTGGCCGGGTAATCGTAGAAACCCTTGCCGTTCTTGCGGCCGCGGCGATCGAGGTCATCGACGAGCTTGTTGATCAGCGTCATGTGCTGCGGATCGACCGATGCCTCTCCGAGGTCGGCGATCGAGGCCTTGAGGATCTTCTGGGAGAGGTCGATCGCCACTTCGTCGTTGAGCGACAGCGGGCCGACCGGCATGCCGGCCATCTTGGCGGCATTCTCGATCATCGCCGCCGGCACGCCTTCGATCAGCATGTCATAGGCTTCGTGGATATAACGGAAGACGCAGCGGTTGACGTAGAAGCCGCGCGTATCGTTGACGACGATCGGCGTCTTCTTGATCGCGGCGACGAAATCAAGGGCGACGGCCAGCGCGGTGTCGCCGGTTTCCTTGCCGAGGATGACTTCCGTCAGCATCATCTTCTCGACCGGCGAGAAGAAGTGGATACCGATGAACTGGGCCGGGCGCTTCGAATTCTTCGCAAGGCCGGTGATCGGCAGGGTCGAGGTGTTGGAGGCAAAGATGGCATCTTCGGAAAGCACGGCCTCGACCTTCTCGATGACGTCCTTCTTCACCTGGCGGTCCTCGAACACGGCCTCGACGACGAGCTTGACGTCTTTCAGGTCGCTGTAGTCGGCGGACGGGGTGATCAGCGCCAAGAGGGCTTCGCCCTGTTCTTGTGTCAGTCGTCCCTTACCGATCGAGTCCTTCACCAGACCCTCGGAATGGGTCTTGCCCTTGGTCGCGGCTTCGATGTCGCGGTCGATCAGGGTGACGGCGATGCCGGCGGCGGCCGAGACATAGGCGATCGAGGCGCCCATGAAGCCGGCGCCGACGACGCCGATCTGCTTCAGGTCCGACTTCGGCACACCGGCCGGGCGGCGGGCGCCCTTGCCGAGTTCCTGCATCGAGATGAACAGCGAGCGGATCATCGAGAAGGCTTCGGTGGTCTGCAGGATCTCGGTGAAGTAGCGCTGCTCGATCTTCAAGCCGGTGTCGAAGGGGACCTGCAGGCCTTCATAGACGCATTTGAGGATGGCAAGGCCGCCCGGATAATTGCCTGATGTTTCGCGGCGCAGGATGGCGGAGGCGGCTGGCCAGAGCTGGGCCGCCGCCGGCGTCCAGATGCCGCCGCCGGGCACCTTGTAGCCCTTTTCGTCCCAGGGCTGGACGGGTTTGAGGCCGTTCTTGATCATGGCCTTGGCGGCATTGATCAGTTCGGCCGGTTCGGCGATCTCGTGGATCAGGCCCATGGCCTTGGCGCGCTGCGGGGTGAGCGAGGAGCCGGTTGTCATCATCTGCAGGGCGTCCTGCGCGTTGGTGAGCCGCGGAACGCGCTGCGTGCCGCCGGCGCCGGGGAAGATGCCGACCTTGACCTCGGGCAGCGCCAGCTTCACCGATTTGGAATTGGCGGCAACGCGGCCGTGGCAAGCCAGCGACAATTCAAATGCGCCGCCCATGCAGGTGCCGTTGATGGCAGAGACCCACGGCTTGCCGGATGTTTCGAGCTTGCGGAACAGGCCTGTCATCTGCCCGGTCAGCTCGAACAGCTTTTGGGCGGCATTGTCGGGGTCGAGCTTCTTCTGCTCGGCCTGGAGCGTGAACATGCCCTTGATCATCGACAGGTCGGCGCCGCCGGAGAAGGTGGACTTGCCGGAGGTGAAGACGACGCCCTTGACGGCTTCGTCTGCCACGGTCTGGTCGACGATCGCGTCGAGTTCCTTCATGACCTCGACCGTGAAGACGTTCATCGACTTGTCGGGCATGTTCCAGGTGATCAGCGCGATGCCGTCGGCGTCGGTTTCGATGGTGAAATTAGTGTAGGTGGTCATTGTGGGATTTCCTCTTCCCTGAAATTCTGTTCCGGCCGTTTGTGTATCCTCCTCTCCGTCATCCTCGGGCTTGACCCGAGGACCCATGCCGCGGGGCCGTGGATGGTCGGGTCAAGCCCGACCATGATGGAGGACTGGGGGACTACACCCGCTCGATGATCGTCGCCGTGCCCATGCCGGCGCCGATGCAGAGCGTCACAAGCGCGGTTTGCAGGCCGCGGCGCTCCAGTTCGTCGAGCACGGTGCCGAGGATCATCGCGCCGGTGGCGCCGAGCGGGTGGCCCAAGGCGATCGCGCCGCCGTTGACGTTGATCTTGTCATGCGGGATGTCGAAGGCCTGCATGTAACGCAAGACGACGGCGGCAAAAGCTTCGTTGAGCTCGAACAGGTCGATATCGGCGATGGTCATGCCGGCGCGCTTCAAAAGCTTTTCGGTGACATCGACCGGGCCGGTCAGCATCAGCGCCGGATCGGAGCCGATATTGGCGAAATGCTTGATGCGGGCGCGGGGCTTCAGGCCCATCGCTTCGCCGCCGGCCTTGGAGCCGAGGAGGACTGCAGCCGAGCCATCGACGATGCCGGACGAATTGCCGGCATGGTGGACATAGTTGATGCGCTCGATTTCCGGATGCGCCTGGATGCCGACGGCCTCGAAGCCGCCCATCTCGCCGGGCATCTGGAAGGAAGGGTTGAGGCTCGCAAGGTTCTGCATCGTCGTTGTCGGACGCATGTGCTCGTCCTTGGCGAGGATAACGATGCCGTTCTGGTCCTTTACCGGGATGACCGACTTGTCGAAATAGCCGTTGTCCCAGGAATGGCCGGCGCGCTTCTGGCTCTCGACGGCATAGGCGTCGACGTCATCGCGGGAGAAGCCGTATTTTGTGGCGATCAGGTCTGCCGAGACGCCCTGCGGCATGAAATAGCCGGGGAAGTTGACGGAGGGGTCCATGTACCAGGCGCCGCCGGACATGCCCATGCCGACGCGGGACATGGATTCAACGCCACCGGCGATGACGATGTCGTCGGCGCCTTGCGCGATCTTGCCGGCCGCGAAATTGATGGCGTCAAGGCCAGAGGCGCAGAACCGGGAGATCTGCATACCGGGGGCCTTGTTGGAATAGCCGGCCTCGAAGGCGGCGGCCTTCGGGATCACGGCGCCCGCTTCGAACACCGGATCGACGCAGCCCATGATGATGTCATCGACGGTGGACGTATCGAGCCCGTTGCGGTCGCGCAGCGCCTGCAGCGCCTTGGCGGCCAGACGCGGCGTCGGCACTTCGTGCAGCGCCCCGTCCTTCTTGCCCCGGCCGCGCGGCGTACGCACGTGGTCGTAAACGAAGACTTCGGTCATGATTGTTTTCTCCCTAAACGTCGCTAACCAGGCGGGTTAGGACGAAATCCGATTATCGTCTGCTAATTGTCGTCGCCAAACGGCGGTTGCGTGTTTGTGTTTGATGCACCAACCAGCGGCGCTATCAGCATGCGGCCTTCCGTCGCCGTCACATCGAGAGTCATGCCGGCAGAGAGGCCCAACGTGGCAATGAGTTCATCTGGAATGGGCATGAGAACCTCACCATCCAGTTCAACAAGTGCAACAGTTGTTGTCATGGCTTAACTCCCCGATTTTGTGCAGCCGATGGATCACGGTAATATCGCATCGTGTTGTCATCAATCGGGAACATCGTTGTGGGGCGAAACAGTCTCTAAACCCGTCATCCCTGTGACGAGCACAGGGATGACGGAGAGAAGATTTGCCTTCCGTAACAACGGCCACATCATTTCCTCTTCTGGTCGAGCGACCTTAGAACGCGGCCGCATCCAGCGCCATCATGCTGTCGGCGCCGGTTTCGATGCGGGCCTTGCGCAAGGCCGTTTCCGGCATGATGCGTTCCATGAAGAACTTCGCGGTGACGAGCTTGTTCTTCAGGTAGGCTTCGCGGTCGCCCGCACCTTCCTCCAGCTTTTCCTCCGCCGTCTTGGCGATCTTGGCCCACATATAGCCGAGCACGACGAGGCCGAAGAGGTGCATGTAGTCGGTCGAACCAGCGCCGGCATTGTCGGGCTTGGCCATCGCGTTGCCCATGAACCACATGGTCGCCGCCTGCAGGTCGTTCAAGCCCTTCTTCAGGCCCTTGGTGTAGGTAACCAGCTTTTCATCGGCGCGGTTCTCCTCGCAGAAATCGCCGATTTCCTTGAACAGGGCGGTGATGGCGCGGCCGCCGTTCAGCGCCAGCTTGCGGCCGACGAGGTCGAGTGCCTGGATGCCGTTGGCGCCTTCGTAGATCATGGCGATGCGGGCATCGCGGACATACTGGCTCATGCCGTGTTCTTCGATATAGCCGTGACCGCCGAACAGCTGCTGGGCCATGACGGCGTGGTCGAAGCCCTTGTCGGTCAGGACGCCCTTAAGGATTGGTGTCATCAGGCCGAGGATATCGTCGGCGGTCTGGCGGTCAGCGTCGTTGTCGCCGCGATGGGCGATGTCGGATTTGAGCGCGGTCCAGAGCGTGAAGGCGCGGCCGGCTTCGTTGAAGGCCTTGATGGTCATCAGCACGCGGCGCACGTCGGGATGGACGATGATCGGGTCGGCCTTCTTGTCCGGCGCCTTGACGCCGGAGAGCGAGCGGCCCTGGATGCGGTCGCGGGCATAGTTGGCGGCGTTCTGATAGGCGACTTCAGCAACCGACAAGCCTTGCAGACCGACGCCGAGGCGAGCCTCGTTCATCATCACGAACATGGCGTTCAGGCCCTTGTTCTCCGTGCCGATGAGATAACCGACAGCCTCGTCATAGTTCATGACGCAGGTCGAATTGCCGTGGATGCCCATCTTGTGCTCGATCGCGCCGCAGGAAACGGTGTTGCGCGCACCGACGGAGCCGTCGGCCTCGACATGGAATTTCGGCACGATGAACAGCGAAATGCCCTTCACCCCTTCCGGCGCGCCTTCGATACGGGCCAGCACCAGATGGATGATATTGTCGGCCATGTCGTGTTCGCCGGCGGAGATGAAGATCTTCTGGCCGGAAATCCTGTAGGAGCCGTCGCCCTGCGGAACGGCCTTGGAACGCAGCAGGCCGAGGTCGGTGCCACAATGGGGCTCGGTCAGGTTCATGGTGCCGGTCCAGTCGCCAGCCACCATCTTCGGCAGATAGGTTGCCTTCTGCGCGTCGGTGCCGTGCACGAGGATCGCGGCAATCGCGCCCTGGGTCAGGCCCGGATACATGGTCAGCGCCATGTTGGCCGAGGACATGTATTCGCCGATCGCCGTATGAAGCGTATAGGGCAGGCCCTGACCGCCGAATTCTTCCGGGACCGAGAGCCCGAGCCAACCGCCCTCACGGTACTGGTCGAAGGCCTGCTTGAAGCCCTTGGGCGTGGTCACCGTCGCATCGTCGTTACGCTTGCAGCCTTCCTGGTCGCCGGAGAGGTTGACCGGGAACAGCACTTCCTCAGCGAGTTTCGCCGCTTCGCCGACGATCGCCTCGATCATGTCGGGCGTTGCATCGGCAAAGCCGGGCAGGTTGTTGTAGCGCTCGATGCCGAGAACGTCGTTGAGAATGAAAAGCGTGTCTTCGACCGGGGCCTTATAGCTGGGCATGTCTCGTGTTCCTCACCTGTAACCGTGTCACGGGGCAAACCTCTCCTAAGGCGAGCCTCGTCATTTTCAGCATGCTACAAAACTTTGACGTTTGCGTAAACGTCAAAATTAATCCGTCGGCAAGATTTGATCGATCGACCGGACCGACGGGCCGCAATATCGATGTGCCGAAACAGCAATGTGAAAGCCTCCCGCAATCAGCATGCACCCAAATCGTTAAAAAATTTTCAGTCAGGTTAACGGCTTATTTACCACGTTTCGTGAAAGTGCGTGTTGAGATGGTCATAGCTGCAATAGTTCTGTCTTCGCGTCGTTGCAGCTTTGTCCGGATCGGTACCGGAGCCACCGGAAGGCGGGGATTTGCCTTTCTGAAGCCCGGATTCCGATCAAGGCCGATGAAAGAGGCGAAGAACGATGAACGGATCGCGATCAAACACGCCACGCCCCGGCGCCCAGTCCTATGGTGACAGGTCGTCCCTCGATGCGCTCAACCGCACGATCGAAGGGCTGGAAGCGCGTATCGAAGGATTGATGGGAACGGCCGCGCGTGATCCGCGTGCCCGCACGCTGGCGGAGCGTGATGTTCCCGTCGCCCGTCCTGACCCGATCTCCGAGATCATGCAGCGCCAACGGACCCTGACGGCGACCCGCGAACGCGATGCTGTCCGCGAACGCGACATTATCCGTGACCGCGTCCAGCCACGCCCGGAAGTGCGCGCCTATGAAGAGCGCAGTATTCCTTCGGTCCAGCCGCGTCGCGAGCTGCCGGTTGCGCCGCCACTCAGCGAGCAGCTGCGCGGCGAAGCCTATCGGAGCGAACCGTTCCGCCGCGAATCGGGCCGCCCAGAAAACATGCGCCAGGAAAACCTGCGTCCGGAAATCGCACGCCAGCAGACAACCCAGCGGCAGGAGCCGGCGCGTAGCGAATCTTTCTCCGAACCATTCCGCAGCGAGCCACAGCGTCCGGATCCGGCCATGGCCGAGATCGCTCAGGCACTGGTCGGCCTGCGCCAGGAGCTGAAGAAGGACATTGCCGATGGCCTGTCCCGCGAGATGACGACGCTGCGTGCCGAAATCCGCGGCATCACGGTCGACGCGGCCCAGGACCAGACGATGGCGGAAGACATCCGCGGCGATCTGCAGCGGCTGTCCGATAGCATCAACCAGCTCGGCCGGCAGGCGTCGCCGTCGCAGGCCGATGCGCTCAAGGTCGAGTTCGACGAACTGCGCCTGATGATCGACGGTCTCGCCCGCGAAGACAGCGTGCGCCGCATGGAAACGCGCTGGACGGGCGTCGAAGACCGGATGAATGCCTTCGATTCCAATCGCGACGACGAACTGGTGGCGCTCGCCTACCGGCTCGACGAGATCAAGTCGCAGATCGGCTCGATGAACAGCGGGCCGGCCATCCACGCCCTGGAGGACAAGCTGGTTTCTGTCGCCCAGGCGATCGAAATGATCGGCCGTCATATGCAGCCGGATGACCGCCATATGGCGTCACAGTTTGCCGATCTGGATGCGCGTCTTGACGAGATCAGCCGCGCCATTGTCGCCAGCGGCCGTGTTGCCGTACCCGACAGCGCCGGCGTGACACGCGTCGAAGGCCGCCTTGCCGACCTCGCGCGCCAGATCGATGGCCTCCAGCGTCCAATCGACAATGGTGTTGGTTCACGGATCGAGGCTTTGGCTGCCCGCGTCGAGGAACTGGCCAACGAAGAAGCCACGGTGCGGCTTGAAGAACGCCTTGACCAGCTGTCGTTGATGCTGGAGCGTTCGCAGAAGATTTCCGCCCAGCCCGACCTGACGGGATACCTCTCCGATATTTCCCGCAAGATCGATGCGCTCGACCAGGGTTCCGTCAACGACGCGCTCGCCGAGCGTCTCGACGATCTGGCGCGCCGGATCGACCAGCTGGACATGCCGCCGACGTCCTATGTCGGCGATGCCCGTTTCGACCGGCTCGAAGGCCAGCTTTCCGATATCGCCATCCGGCTTGAGGAAACCCATGCGGCGCCCTATGACGACAGCGAGATTCTGCGCAGCCTGCAGGATCAGATCGCCAATCTGTCGAGCCTCGTCAGCCAGCCGCGCGAGGCAAGCTCAAGCGCCGTGCCGGCCGAGTTCGAGGGCCGGATGAGCGCGCTCGAAGACTATCTGGCGACCAGCGACGAATATATCATCGAAGCGGCCCGCCAGGCCGCCGAGGCGGTGATGGAGGCCTATTCGAAGAATGGCGTAGCCCATACTGCTTCCGGCGGCGCCGACATGGCTGCGATCTCGGCGCTGGCCGACGATCTCAAGGTGCTTGAAGACATGAGCCGCTCAAGCGAGGAACGCACGGCGCGGACCTTCGAAGCGCTGCACGAGACACTCGTTCATATCGCTGAAAAGCTCGAACGGCTGGAAGAGCGCGGATTTGACCAGGAAGCGCCGCGCGCCTTCGGTACGCGCGGGCAGGACAGCCAGCCACAGATGCCGAGAGCAGCACAGCCGGTTTTCGAGACGCAGGACGATCCCTTCGCCGAGGCTGATTTCGGACACCGCTATGAAGACCTGAAGCGCGACATGCACGGGCTTGCGGTCGGGACCGAACCTTCCAGTCCTTCGCGTGACGAGGTCGCGGAAGCGGTTTCCGTCGCCGCGGAGCAGGCAACCGTGCATCAGGGTGATGTCAAATCGACTGTAGTGCGTGCCGCCAAGCCCAGCCTTCTCGCCGGGCTCGCCAAACGGTTTAGCGGCAAGCGGGCCGAGCCTGCACGGGCCGTGGAACGCCAGGTTGTCGACCCGACGCCGTCGATAGACGCATCCGAGGCGATCGAGCCGGATGTCGCCAACCAGTTGCTGGAGCCCGGCTCCGGCGTCCCGGACGTCAAGAAGATCCTGGAGCGGGTTCGCGCCGGGCAGACGGGGCGCAATGCGCCGCCGAGCGAATCGGACAAGGCGGACTTCATTGCCGCCGCCCGCCGCGCCGCCCAGCTTGCCGCCGAAGAGGCCGATACGCTGAACAAGGGCAAGGGCGGCGCTGCCGCGTCGCCGATCGGTGGTGCCTTTGCCCGACATCGCCGCCCGATCCTGATGGCCGTCGGTGCCGTTCTTCTGGCGATCATGTCCTATCCACTGGTCAACACGCTGATCCGTGGCGACCGGGCGCCCGTCGAGGCGCCGGTGGCTGCCATCGAACAGCCGGTGACAGGTGAAATGCCGGTGACCAGCCAAACCCCGGAAATGGCCAATGTCGCACCGGCGATCGAAGCTGGCGACAACGACATCGAGCCGCTGAGCACGCTGCAGCCGCAGGCAGAGAACACCGCAGAACAGTTGCCCGCGACCGAGCCGCAGATGGCGCAGCCGGAAAAGGCAGCGACGGATACTGTTGCGCCGGAAGCCACGCTTTCCGACGCGCAAACGCCAGATACCGCGCAGGCGACGCCTGTGACAGGGGAGGCCAGTGCCAAGCTGCTTTCGCCGGTTATCGAAGGCGCAGCACCGGATACGGCGACGGGCTTTGACGGCGCGAAGGAGGAGAAGGCCACGGCCGAGACCGCAACGCCGCCGGCATCAGGCGATACGGCGATCAGCGTTCCCAATGAAATCAAGCCGGAAGCGCTTGTCGAAGCCGCCAAGAAGGGCGATCCCCTGGCTCTGTTCGAAATCGGTGCTGTCTATACCGAAGGCCGCGGCATCAAGGCCGATCTGGCCGAGGCTGCGAAATGGTACCAGCGCGCCGCTGACGCTGGCGTTATTCCCGCCGAATACCGACTGGCGAGCCTCTACGAAAAGGGCACCGGCGTCGGCCGTGACCTGAAGAAGGCGCGCACGCTCTACCAGCAGGCCGCTGAAAAGGGCAATGCCAGCGCCATGCACAACCTGGCCGTCATGCTGGCAAGCGGCGGCGACGCGGCTCCGGATTTTGCCGGTGCCGGCAAATGGTTTGCCATGGCGGCCGATCGCGGCATTCGTGACAGCCAGTTCAACCTCGCAATCCTCTATGCCCGCGGCAATGGCGTGAGCCAGGACCTCGAGGAATCCTACAAGTGGTTCGCTGTCGCCGCCCGCGACGGTGATGCTGATGCTGCCCAGAAGCGCGACGAAGTCGGCAAGGCGCTCAAGCCCGATCAGCTGAAGAGCGCCAAGGCAAAATTCGAGGCATGGAAGCTGACGCCGCTTGACGCCAAGGCCAATTCGGTCGATGTGCCCGATACCTGGGTCGGCAAGGGCACGAAGACCGCCTCGATCGACATGAAGAAGGCGCTGCGCAACATCCAGGCCATCCTCAACAATAACGGCTTCGACGCCGGCAAGCCGGATGGCGAAATGGGCAGCAAGACCATTTCGGCGATCAAGGCTTTCCAGAAGTTGATCGGCCAGGAGCCGACCGGGCAGATCACCGACGCGCTTGTCAAGGAACTCCTGAAGCGAAACGGCTAGTGTGTGTCGCCCAAAAGTGCGTAGCGGTTTTGGGGGAGCGACACGCATCAAGCAGAAACTTGAAGCGCCGCTCAGTGTCCATTCGGACACAGGCGGCCAGCTTGGGCCAACTGTATTTCAGAACGGCGTCTGCGGCCCCAATAATGCCGCAGACCGGCCGGACAAAGGGGCGTGCCGCGGGTTAGGCTCAAACCTTGCAAAAGGTTGACAGGTCCGACCCTGGGGCGCATGACGGAACGACGTTGAATTCGCAATTTTGAATTGGTTTTCCAACCTGTTCCATTCCTAATTCCCCCGTGGTGAATCACTTGCCACTTTGATGTTTTCCGCCCGCCTTGCGGGCTATTGGCATATTTAGAGGTCTGGCCGTGACAGTGTATCTGCCCATCGCAGAATTGTCGGTGAACATTCTGATCATCCTCGGCATGGGCGCGGCCGTCGGCTTCCTGTCCGGCATGTTCGGCGTCGGCGGCGGCTTCCTGATCACGCCGCTTCTGATCTTCTACAATATCCCGCCGGTCGTCGCCGTTGCCACCGGCGCCAACCAGGTTGTCGCATCGTCGATCTCCGGCGCCATCACCCATTTCCGCCGCGGCACGATCGATATCAAGTTGGGCACGGTGTTGCTCTGCGGCGGTCTGGCGGGCGCGACCGTTGGCATCTGGATCTTCGCGATGCTGCGCCGTATCGGCCAGCTCGATCTCGTCATTTCGCTCGCCTATGTGCTTCTGCTCGGTACCGTCGGCTCGCTGATGCTGTGGGAAAGCATCATCGCGCTGCGCCGGGCCGCGAAGAACGAGACGGTAACGCTGAAGAGGCCGGGACAGCATAACTGGGTACACCGGCTGCCGCTGAAGATGCGGTTCAAAAAATCGAAGATCTACCTGAGCATCATCCCGGTCGCCACGCTCGGCTTCGGCATCGGCATCCTGACGTCGGTCATGGGTGTCGGCGGCGGCTTCATCATGGTGCCGGCGATGATCTATCTGCTGCGCATCCCGACCAATGTCGTCGTCGGCACCTCGCTCTTCCAGATCATCTTCGTTTCCGCCTATACCGTCATCGTCCAGGCGACCGCCAATTACACGGTCGATATCGTGCTCGCCTTCGTGCTGATGATCGCCGGCGTGATCGGGGCGCAGTACGGCGTACGCGTTGGCCAGAGGCTGCGCGGCGAGCAGCTGCGGGCGCTTTTGGCACTGCTGGTTCTCGCCGTCGGCATCCGTCTTGCCATCGAGCTGATCATCCCGCCGAAGGAAATCTATTCGGTCGTTTCCGCGGGGCTCGGCTTCTGATGCGGTTCGTTTCGCACCTTCTGTTGCTGGGTCTGTTTCTCGCCGCGCCGGTCATCGCGCAGGCGGAGCCGATGGATTTTACCGAAAAGCTCGATATCGGCATCTCGACCGACGAGATTTCGATCACCTCCGATTTCCGCGGCGCCGACCTGACGATCTTCGGCGCCATCGACGGTTTCGACGCCAATCTTCTGGCCCAGGGCAAGTACAACATCGTCGTGGCGCTGGAAGGGCCGAAGGAAAACACCACCGTGCGCAAGAAGGAGCGCGTTTTCGGCATCTGGATCAACACCAATTCGATGACCTTCGAACTGGTGCCGGAATCCTACTCGCTGTCGAGCACCCGCGACATCGAGACGATCGCGCCGCCGGGCGACATGAACAATATGGGCATCGGCGTCGCGCACATGCCGCTGATCCCGATCGGCTATATTGGCGACGGCAGCAACCTCACCGAATTCCGCGACGCCTTCCGGCGGCTTCGGGAGACAACGGGCGTCTACCAGCGCGATCCGGGCGGCGTGCAGTTCATTAGCTCCAGCCTGTTCAAGGCCTCGGTTCGCCTGCCGGCCGACGTGCCGAACGGCGTCCATGTCGTGCGCGCCTATCTTTTCCGCGAGGGGGTCTTCGTCGCCGCCAAGGCCCTGCCGCTGCGGGTCGTCAAAACCGGGCTGGAACAGGCGATCACCCGCGCGGCGCATGAGCAGCCGTTTTTCTACGGCATTACCGCCGTGCTGCTCGCCGTCATCACCGGCTGGCTGGCCAGTATCGTCTTCCGCAGGGATTGATTGAGACGGACCCCGCTGTAAGGCAGGGTCCGTCGGATGTCCTCAGCGGGGCTCGCCTGGCGTAACGTCGTCTACTCCGAGAAAACCGTCCGATTGCCGCGCCCAGAGCATGGCATAGATGCCGCCCTGTGCCATCAGTGCCTCGTGGGTCCCATCCTCGGCGATGCGGCCTCCATCCAGCACGACGATCCGGTCCATCCGGGCGATTGTGGAAAGCCGGTGGGCGATGGCAATCACGGTCTTCCCCTCCATCACCAGATAGAGCGTCTGCTGGATCGCCGCCTCGACCTCGGAATCCAGCGCCGACGTCGCTTCGTCCAGAACGAGGATCGGCGCGTCCTTCAGGATCGCTCGGGCAAGGGCGATGCGCTGCCGTTGGCCGCCGGACAAGGTGACGCCACGCTCGCCGACATGGGCGTCGTAGCCGGTCCGGCCGTGCTGGTCCCGAAGCTGCGGGATGAAGACACCGGCCTCGGCTTTTTTTGCGGCAGCCTCGATTGCAGCCCGCGGAACATCCAGGCGGCCATAGGCGATGTTGTCGCGCACCGAGCGGTGCAACAGCGAGGCGTCCTGCATGACCATGCCGATGTGGCGGCGCAGGCTCTCCTGGGTGACGCCGCCTATATCCTGCCCGTCGATGCGGATCGTTCCTTCCTCCGGATCGAAGAAGCGAAGCAGCAGATTGACCAGCGTCGACTTGCCGGTGCCGGAACGTCCGACGAGGCCGACCTTTTCACCTGGAGCAATTGTCAGCGAGACATGATCGAGCCCGCCATCATCCTTGCCATAGTGATGGCTGATCTGCTCGAAGCGGATCTCTCCGCCCTTCAGCACCAGCGGACCGGCGCCGGCGGCATCGACGATGTCGAGCGGCTGGGCAACGGTTTTCAGCGACTGCCGCATCGTGCCGAGATAGCCGAACAGGGAGGAGACCGCATCGAGCATCCATTCCGCCATCGCCGTGATGCGGAAGCTCAGCGTCAGAGACGCGGCGATCAGCCCGAGCGGTGCAAGGCCGGTTTGCCACAGCGCCAGCGAATAGCCGACAAGCCCGGCGATCAGCGCGCTGCCGAGAAGCAGCATGCCAGAATTGATGGTCACTTCGAGGCGCTGTACCTCAACCATGGCGGCGCGCGCTTCCTGGAACTGTTCGTCGTCCTCCCGGCCGCTCGCCTTGCTGGCGAACATCTTGAACGTGTCGATATTCGCATAGGTATCGACCATCATGCCCGTCAGGCTTGAGAACGCATGCTGATATCGCTCGGAAGCGTCGCGGATTCTCGGAACGGCATAGGCCATCAGCCCGACATAGCAGCCCGCCCAGATCAACAGCGGGATCGTCAGCCAGATATTGATGGAGGCCATCAGCCACACCGATCCTGCAACATAGACCGCCACGAAGGAGAGCGTGTGCTGGATGCTGTAGGCAACGCCGACGCCTGCGGCTCCGAGATCGCGAACCTGCGAGGCGATGCGGCCGGCAAGATCGCCGCGAAACCATCCGACGGATTGACCGAGCACGTGCCGATGCGCCCGCCAGCGGACGAGGAATTCGGCATTCGGCCGGAAGGCGATATCGTCGAGGCTTTCCCGGAGCAGTCCGGCAAGTGGCCGCGCGACAAGCACGATGGCGCCGGCAAGCAGCAACTCGTGGCCGTGTTTAGCCCAGAATGCTGCCGGCGGGGTGGCGGCCAAGGCATCGACAAGGGCGCTGGCGCAACCGATCAGCCAGACCTCGATGACGGCGCCGATCACCGTCAGCATCAGGCTCATCGCTGTCACATAGCGGAATGGCCAGAGGTTTTGAACGAGGAACCGCCATGCGTTACCGGGCGGCGTGCTCTGGTCATAGGATTGGAACGGATCGACGAGGCTTGAGAAGCGACGAAACATGAATGCCCTCCATGGGGCCGGAAAATTGAATCATTTGATGGAAAGAGCCGAACAGGTAGCCCGATCCCGGCACCGCTTGTTCAGCTGCGTGATGTGCCGGGGGTTTTCATCAAACGATCTCCTTTTCAGTCGCTTGGCGCGATTTATAGGGCACGGCGGGTCAAATGTCCATTCGACCGCGCCTCCCTTGCTGCAACTCGCCGTGATCCGGCTTTGCCTCGCCGTCAAAACAGGCTATTTGCGTTCAAAAGATCAGGAGACCTCTGCCATGAAGCCGATTTTTGTCCAGCTGCAATGCGCCCCGGCAAGACCTACGAGGTCGCCGACGTGATCTACAAGAAAGAGATCGTCTCGGAGATGTATTCGACCAGCGGCGACTACGATCTTTTGATCAAAGTCTATGTCGATGAAGAGCAGGATATCGGCAAGTTCATCAACGACAACATCGCGACCGTGCCGGGCATCAACCGGTCGCTGACGACGCTGACGTTCAACGCGTTCTAGAGCCTTTCCGGGTTAGATTGAAGCATTCTGTTGGCTCAAACGGAGTTGGATGGCCGGGCGATCAGACGGCCCGTTTCAGCCAACCCGAAGGGCCGGGCATCTTTCCGCCAGGACAAAGGCGATCGGCTCGAACGTACCGCAAGGTATGCCCTTCGCCGATCGCCTTTGTCCTGACGAAAACCTGCTCCGGCAGAATGCTTCAATCTAACCCGGAAAGGCTCTAGCGGGCTTCAGCCGTTTTCGACCTCGTAGGTGAGGATGGTCGCGCCACCGGCCGTCGTCGAAGAGGTTGTAAGTTTCAAGGCCGTCTTGTCGCGGCCGGGCTTGAAGAACGGCGTACCGCGGCCCAGCAGCACCGGCACGACGCAGAGCATGATCTCGTCGACGAGGCCGGCCTTGAGCAGGCTGTCGCAGAGTTCGGCGCTGCCGAAAATGCGGATCGGCTTCGTGGCCGTCTGCTTCAGCTGGCGTATATCCCCGACGATATCTGCAGTGACCGTGGTGTTGTTCCAATCGCTTGTCGTGATGGTGTGCGAGGCGACGAGCTTCGGCAGGCCGTTCATGAAGGCCTTGACCTCGTCATCCTCGTCCGTCGTCGTCCAGTAGGCCTTCATTCCCTCATAGGTGACGCGGCCGAAGACGAGCGTCTCGGTCGTTGCACCCCATTGCTTCGAGAGGGCGACGAGTTCCGGTCCCCAGGCGCGTCCGTGAAATTCGAGATCCCATTTCTTCTCGCCTTCGAAAAAGCCGTCGAGTGTTACGAGGTTCCAGATGCACAGTTTGGCCACGGTCGCTTCTCCCAAAACCGTTTTTAATTTGAAATTGGTCTAACAATGCGGAAACCGATTGCAAATTGCAAGCGGTTTTTCGCGAACGGTATGGTTCAGCCGAACGCTCAAGGCGGCGTTTTCGACCGGAAGATTGCCTTCTCATGCGGCGACAGCTTCTCGGTCGCCATCCGGACAGCGGTTGCGGATAGACGGCCCCGGTTTTCGGTGAGGAAGGTCTTCAGCTGGTCCCGATCGGCCTCGCCGGCGGTGCGGACCCATGAGCCGATCGCCTTTTGCACCATATCGTGCGGATCGCCCGCCAGCCGGGAGCAGATGGAAAAGGTGTCGCGCAGGTCGCCCTTGCGGATGAAGTAGTAGGTTGCGACGATCGCGGTCCGGCGCCGCCATGGGTCGGAGGACGCGGCAAGGCCGTAGAGCGGGTCTCTCGGCTTGTCGTCGAGATATTGACCGACGACGTAAGGTGCTGCGCGATCCACCAGATCCCAGTTGTTCAGCCGGTCATGGCGGTCGAGATAGAGTTCGTAGAGCACAGCCAAGGGGTTGGCAGGTTTCTTCTGGCGCGCCTGGAAATCCATGATCGCGGCGGCGGCCATCCGCACCTCGTAGAAGGGGCTGTCGAGCAACCGGCTGATTTCGGGCAAGGGCAGGGCGGCATGTTGCCTGGCGATGGGAAAGACCTTGCCGATGCCGACGCCGAGCACCTGTGTTTCGCCGAGCCCGTCATGGAAGAAGCGTGCGACATCGGCGATCGCATTGTCGGAGCGGATGGCGTGTAACGCTGCTTCCAGGCTGTCGGCTGTCATGCTGCTCATCACCGCCTCCTCCCGCCAAAATGTGCGGCCGGTGGCGGCCATTCTGCCAAGCTGGACGCGGTGCGGCAAGACGCGCTGACCGCGCCAGTTATCCCAGCAAATTCGCAAATCGCACGGAGTAAATCCGGTCCCGTCCCAGCATGTGGGCGACGAGGCTTTGGTGGTCGAAGAGGCCGCGCATGGCCTGGTGGCGGAGATCTAGGCCGCCGGTGGTGACGCCGAAGGCGGGCATGATAAGGCGCTTGCCGTCCGTCGCGAAGCAGGCGCGGCGCATGTATTTTTCGCGGCGGCGGACGGTGGCGGATGGATGAAGGTGGCCGGCGATTTCGCCCGCCTGGGCGTTGAGTGCCGGTTCATGGCGAAAGGTCAGGCCGGCATAGTGGAGTTCGTCGGCGGATGAGCCGGGCAGGTTGACGGTGCCGTCGGGATCGTGGTTGCCGTTGATCCAGATCCATTCCCGACCGCGCGCCATGCTCTCGATCATGCCGCGAAAAAGCTCCGGCATCAGGGCCGAGCCGACGCGATCGTGGAAATTGTCGCCAAGGCTGATGACGGTTTTCGGATTGTGCCGGGAGATGACGGCGTCAAGGATACGCAGGGTTGCCAGGGTATCATAGGGCGGCAGCATCATGCCGCGGCGGGCGAATGCCGAGCCCTTCTCCAGATGCAGATCCGAGACGACGAGAATATCGAGATCGGGCAGATAGAGCCCGCCCAGCGGATCGCAGACGCCGGCCACGCCGTTGATGACGGTGCGGGCCGACAGCGCCGGATTGTCCGGCAGGGCAGAAATGGCGTGGGCTATGCGGTGCATCTTGTTCCGGCTTGATCTGGTATCAGTGTCGGACCACATCCGCGAACAGTTCGTCGGCGGCTTCGGCGAGCAGGAAATCCTGCGCTTCGCCACCGACCGGAACCTTGCCGATTTCGAGCATGACTGGAACGGCCAGCGGCGAAATGCGGTCGAGTGGGCGGTGGGTGATATGGCCCTTGATTCGCGACAGCATATCGCCAAGCCGCTCGATCTCCAAAAGCCCGGTCGATGCGTCGTTGCGGGTGGCCTCCAGCAGGATGTGATCCGGCTCGTGGCTGCGCAGTACGTCGTAGATGAGATCGGCGGAGACGGTCACCTGCCGCCCGCTCTTTTCCTTGCCCGGATGGCGCTGGTCGATCAGGCCGGCGATGACGGCGCAGTTGCGGAAGGTGCGTTTCAACAGGAAGCTCTCGTTGAGCCAGGCTTCCAGATCGTCGCCAAGCATGTCTTCGTCGAACAGGTCGGCAAGGCGCGGTCGGCCGGATTTGAAGGCTGCGCCCAGATCCTCCAGGCCCCAGACGGCCAGCGAATAGTCGGTGGCGACGAAGCCGAGCGGTTTCAGGCCAGCACGGTCGAGCCGCCGCGTCAGAAGCATGCCGAGCGTCTGATGGGCAAGCCGGCCCTCGAAGGCGTAGATCACCATGTAATGCCGGCTGCCGCGCGGGAAGGTCTCGATCAGCAGCTCGTCCTCCTTCGGCAGCATCGAGATGTCCTTCTGCAGGGACAGCCAGTCGCGGACCTGATCGGGCAGGCGCGAATGGCGGCTGGGGTCTGCGAGCATCTTGCGGACCTGTTGGGCGAGATAGGTGGACAGCGGAAATTTGCCGCCGGCATAGGAGGGCACCTTCGGGTCAAGTGTATAACCCTGGCTGACCAGACATTCGTTCTCGCGGATGCCTTCGAAGCGCAGCACCTTGCCGGAAAACAGGAACGTATCGCCGGGCGACAGCATTTCGAGGAAATATTCCTCCACCTTGCCGAGCGCCATGCCGCCCCGTCCAAGCGCGCCGCGAGTGTTGCGCTTGACCATGCGCACGTTGAGCATCGGCGATTCGATGATGGTGCCGACGTTGAGGCGGTATTGCTGGGCGATCAGCGGGTTGGAGACGCGCCAGAGGCCCTCGGGCGTCTTGCGGATCTTGGCGTAGCGCTCATAGGAGCGCAGGGCGTAACCACCGGTGGCGACAAAATCGACGATGCGCTCGAAGGTCTCCCAGGTGAGGTAGGCGTAAGGCGCAGCACTGGTGATTTCGGCATAGAGCGCCAGGGGATCGAAGGGCGCCGCACAGGCCATGCCGAGCACATGCTGGGCCAGCACATCGAGCGCGCCTTTGCCGACAGGCGGCGTGTCCTGCGCGCCGATATAGTTGGCGTCGAGGGCGGCCTGGCACTCCATCACCTCGAAGCGGTTGGCAGGCACCAGGATGGCGCGGCTCGGTTCGTCCATGCGGTGATTGGCGCGGCCGATGCGCTGGGCAAGCCGCGAGGCGCCCTTCGGCGCACCGACATGGATGACCATGTCGACATCGCCCCAGTCGATGCCGAGATCGAGCGTCGAGGTGGCGACGACGGCGCGCAGCCTGTTTTCCGACATCGCCGCCTCGACCTTGCGCCGCTGGCCGACATCGAGCGAGCCATGGTGCAGGGCGATAGGCAGGTTGTCGTCGTTGATGGTCCAGAGTTCCTGGAACACGCGCTCGGCCTGGCTGCGGGTGTTGACGAACAACAGGGTAGTCTTGGTCTCGCCGATCGCCTTGTAGATATCGCCGATGGCGTAGGCGGCCGAATGCCCGGCCCAGGGTACGTGTTCTTCGGTGCGCAGGATCGAGATTTCCGGCCGGGCTCCGCCGGTGACGGTGATCAGCCCGGCGTGATTGCTTTCGCCGGTTCTCTGGGGGCTAAGCCAGCGCTGCAGGTCCATCGGGTCGGCGACCGTTGCCGAGAGGCCTATCGCCTGCATGGTAGGGGCCAGCTGGCGCAGACGGGCGAGGCCGAGCGACAGCAGGTGGCCGCGCTTGGAAGTGACCAGCGAATGCAGCTCGTCAAGCACCACATATTTCAGGTCCTTGAAGAAGCGTTCCGCTTCGCCGTTGGCAAGCAGCAGCGCCACCTGCTCCGGCGTGGTCAAAAGGATATCCGGCGGATTGAGCTTTTGGCGCTGACGCTTGGCGGCCGGCGTATCGCCGGTGCGGTTTTCGATGCGCACCGGCAACCCCATGTCGCCGACGGGCTTCATCAGGTTGCGTTCAATATCGACGGCAAGCGCCTTGAGCGGCGAAATGTAGAGGGTGTGGATACCGGTAAAGGCCGAACCTGGCGGGATTTTTCCGCGTTCGGTGAGAGACACGAGAGAGGGCAGGAAGCCAGCCAGCGTCTTGCCGGCGCCGGTCGGGGCAATCAGCAGCATGCTTTCGCCGCCTTGAACGCGCGAGAGCAGCTCCAGCTGATGCGCACGCGGCTGCCAGCCCTTTTCCGCGAACCAGCGCAGGAAAGGCGGGGGCAGGAGCATTTGCGCCTCTGCGCGCTGGATGGAATCGATCTGGTTCACGCGAACAAATGTAGATCAAACGGCGAGGATTTGAAGGGCGCGGTTTGCGATGTCGAGTATTGCCGGGAGTATCGAAAGGATTGCCGTGCGGTACTTGCGAAATCTTCGGCCTCCGGGGGAACATTTTCGCGTTCTCTGCGTTGGGATATCTGTGCCAAAATCAAAGAGGCCCAATCAAAGAGGGAGAGGGGCATGCCGTCGTCAGCACCTGGTCAAACCGTCATTCCGCCCGATGAACATATCCTGACAGTGCAGGAGGCGCTCGAGCCGCTCTACCAGAAGCTCGAGCAGGAAGTGGAAACCAAGCTGGTGGCAGCAGCCGTCGATGCCGGTTGGTCTCCCTATGACGCGCTGAATGCGATCGACCAGCTGAAAAAGCATGATGGTCTGCAGTGACGCCGGCGGGCGACCGCAGATCGTGGGTACGCCCTCACATCGTGACAGATCGATCCTGGTGATGGTTCACCGCAAGCGCGACGTTTTTGCCGGCGCGTCTGCGATTGAGCCGGCAACGGGCAGGGGCTGACGCGAGGGATGGATGGTAAGGCCAGCAATGGTTTCAGGCTAACGGCCATCCGTGAACTGAACGAGGTCCCACAAGTTTCCGTACAAATCCTCGAACACGGCGACAATACCGTATGGGGCTTCTTTCGGTTCCCGCGTAAAGCGGATTCCGGCTTTCATCATGGTCGCGTGATCTCGCCAGAAATCGTCGGTCTGCAGGAACAGGAAGACCCTGCCTCCGGCCTGGTTGCCGATGAACGTCTCCTGATGATCCGAGGCGGCGCGGGCCAAAAGCAGAGAGGTGCCGCTTTCTCCCGGTGGCCGGACGACAACCCAGCGCTTGTCCTGCTCCGGTTGATAGGTGTCCTCGACCAGAGTAAAACCTAATTTGTTGATATAAAAGTCGATTGCCTCGTCGTAATCGCGAACGACAATGGCAATAAGTGCGATACTTTGGCTCATGGCGTCCCTGCGTGTTCGGCAACAATATCAAGGGTTGCAGAATTCCGGAATGAATGCCAGCCCGTTCGGGCCAAGGGTGGTTTTCGCAATTAAAGGGATCGCCGCGCCCTCGCACAGCAATATCGATCCCTCCCGTTCACGACTGTGGCGTAAACACCGCGCATGGCGCGGCGATGCCGCGTAGCCTGTGCTTGCCGAGCGAGGTCAGCGGATGTGTCGTTTCCGCCGCAAAGGCGCCGGAGAGCAATACCGTGCGGCCGAGCGGCCGGCATAGGGCCTCCAGCCTGCTTACCAGGTTCACCGCGGGGCCGATCGCGGTGAAATCCAGCCGGTCAGCCGTGCCGATATTGCCCCACAGCATCTCGCCGAGATGCAGCGCCACGCCGAACGACAGAGGCGGCGCGCCTTGCGCGGCGCGGACGTGATGGAGATGGTCCATCCCGGCGCGTGCGGCGGCGACCGCGCGTAGCGCCGCATCGCACGCGGCAGCAGCGTCACGCTCTCCGATTGGAAAGATCGCCAGCACGCCATCACCGATGAATTTCAACACTTCGCCGCCGAAGGCATGGACGGCGCCGGCGACACGGTCGAACCAGGCGTCGAGTGCGGCGATCACGTCCTTCGCCTCGGTTGTCTCCGACAATTCGGTGAAGCCACGCAGATCGGCAAAAAGCAACGCCGCCTGGATGGTCTCGCCGGGCTCGCGGCGCAAGCGACCGGCCAGAACCTGCGCCGCGCTACGCCGGCCGAGATAGGTCGTCAGCAGAGCCGCCAGTGTCGAGCGCGCAGCGAGCAACGCCAGCGGCGCGGCGGCAAAGCGCGCAACCTCACGCAGCAGTTCGGATTCGCTGTTGCTGAAAGGCCGGTTCGCCGTCCAGGCAAGCATCGCCCCATCGGACGAGCCGGCGAAATCCTCCTGCACACTACCGGTGCCGAGGTCGGCCAGCCAGGTGCGGGCGATATTGATTGGCTGGGGATGGGCTTGACCGGGATCAGCAAGCCCGGCCAGACCCAATGCCTCGATCACCCTTCCGGTATCGGCGCGCCAGAGCCAGATGCGTCGGTCGATGACGGGGTGGGGTGCTGCCTGGGTGAGTGCGCCGCCGATCAGAGGCACGCCATCGGCTACCAGCTGTGCGGCGAGCGCCGTGAGGAACGCATCGCCATCCGGCATGTCGATCGCCTTGTCGACCAGGAAGGAAAGAGCGGACGGCAGTCGCATGACTGCCATCATGCAGCGGTGCCCGCCTCCTGTCACGAGATTTTGCTTCTTGCGCGACGTCCCGATTGGCCTAGATTGCGCTTATTGGAACGCCATTGTCTCCAGAGCTGGAAGGACATCCCGATGACGGAAACACTTCGCAGTGAAATCGAGATCGCAGCGCCGCAAGCAACGGTCTTTGCTTTCCTCACTGATCCCGACAAGATTTTGCGCTGGGTCGGTACCAAGGCGACGATCGAGCCGCATCCAGGCGGCATATATCTCCTCAGTATGAGCGATACGCAAACGGCTCGCGGCCAGTTTACCGAGGTGATCCCGGTTCATCGCCTGGCCTATAGCTTCGGCTGGGAGGGCAACGAGACCGTGCCGCCCGGCTCGGGCCTGATCGAGATCGACCTCTTCGAGACGGACGGGGGCACGCTGGTGCGGCTCACCCATGGCGGTCTGCCCAACGAGCAGGAGCGCGTCAATCACCAAAAGGGCTGGGATCACTATATGCGCCGGCTAGCCATCGCCGCAGTCGGCGGCGATCCCGGGCCGGATAGCATGCACGAATAGCGGTCCGAACCCGATCGTGATCGCCCGTGACATAGGCTACGACAGGCGGCTTCGGGTGCTTTCAGATCTGCGGCACTCACGCGGACGCGCCTTCGTTCCAGCGCCGCTGCATCTCCTCCGGGGTGACCTGTTCGATGGTCTGTGACAGCATCCAGCGATGGCCGTAGGGATCGAGCACCTGCGCCACACGCTCGCCAAAACTCTGGTCTGCCGCGGGGCGCAGCAGCGTCGCTCCGGCGGAGACGGCTTGCTCCACGGCTGCATCGGTGGACTCGGTATCCATGTGGAAGGTCACCGGCGATCCGCCGATCGTGTCCGGCGACAGGGCGCCGAAGTCCGGATACTCATCCGCCAGCATCATCAGCGTTTCGCCGAAACGCAACTCGGCATGCCCGACACGTCCGTCCGAAGGATCGATCATGCGGAAAATCTCGACCGCGCCGAAAGCCTGCTTGTAGAAGTCGATGGCTTGCGCTGCATTTTTCACGACGAAATAGGCACTCACTTTTCGAGCAGAACTCGGCATCGGATGCTCCTCCTTGACTGGATCGTATATTAACGTTACGTATCGTAATGATATGAGTCAAGATACAAACGCAACACCGAAGAAACGAGGGCGGCCACCCAGTGAGGCCGCGCAACGGCGTGCCCTGGAGGCTGCTCACGATATCCTGATGGCCGAGGGCTTCGGCCGTCTGACGATCGAGGCTGTGGCAGCACGCTCCGGTGTCGGCAAGCCGACGATCTATCGCTCCTGGGCAAACGCGCAGGAACTGGCAATGGCTGCGCTGCTGGTCAGGCCGCTGCCGGAGGCCGAGGCGAACGGAGCGACGGCGCAGGCAGCCCTTGGCGCGCAGATGCGTGGGCTTGTGACCGCGTTTGCCAGTACGCGCGGGCGGCAGATCACCATGGCGCTTGCGGCTGCGGACCCGGAAAGCGAATTCACCAAGGCGTTCCGCAATCAGGTGATCCTGTCGAGCCGCAACGCCGGCCGCGGCATACTGGAACAGGCGCTGGACCGTGGTGAGATTGTCCCGCCGATCGATATCGAGGCGCTACTCGACATGATCTATGGACCTGTCTTCTTCCGTTTGCTGGTCGGGCATCGTCCGGTGTCGCCGGAATTCGGCGATGCGATCGTCCGGACCGCCTTGCGCGCCGTTTCGCCCCTGGGGGCGTAACGGCAAACGATCCTACATCGCGATATAGCGATCCTTGCGATGGTTCACCGCCAGCGTGATGTTCATCACCACCGCGCCGACGATCGAGCAGGCGATGATGAAGTGGCTGGCGAGGAAGAATGAACAGGCGACGATCGCGCCGTCGAAGCCGAGCTGGACAAAGCCGGCGCGCCAGCCGAACCGATCCTGCAGATAGAGCGCCAGAATGCCGATGCCGCCGAGGCTGGCGCGGTGGCGGAAGAGGGCAAGCAGGCCGGCACCGATGACGAGGCCACCGAACAGGGCGCCAATCAGCGGATCGACATGGGTGATCCCCAGGGCACGCGGCAGGACTTCGGACATGGCCGATGTCAGGGCGACGGCGATAAAGGTCTTCAGGGTGAAGGCAAGGCCCATGCGGCGGAAGGCGAGATAGTAGAACGGCAGGTTCACGGCGAAGAAGCAGATGCCGAAACTGAAGCCGGTCGCGTAATGGACGAGAAAGGCGATGCCGGGCGTGCCGCCCGTCAAAAGTCCGGCGGTGGACAAAAGCGTGATGCCGAGCACGGCGAGCATGCTGCCGGAGACGACGCCCTGCGCATCATCGACGATCGAATGGCGCTCCGCGCTCGAAGTCATCAGTGTCGCGAAGGCGGATTTTGCCGGCGTTGCCATCATTGTCGTCGTTTCCCGTAGCTCCCTATTAGGTCCTTCTATCGCGCCGCTTTCGGAACGCAAGCGCTGCTGTGGATTTTGTCGCTTGACCGCGGAAATAATCATGGATATAAGTTATCCACGATAGAGGGAGATGCAGATGAAACTGGGCGAGGGCGTCGAGCAGGCCATTCATAGCGTTGCTATGTTGTCGGGCCTTTCCGAAGGCGGTGTGCTTTCGGCAGCGGCGATCGCCGAGTTTCATGGCGTTTCGACCAGCTATCTGTTGAAGCATCTGCAGTCGCTTTCCGGCGCCGGCATTCTTGATACGGTGCCGGGGCCGAAGGGCGGATACCGGTTGGCAAGGCCCGCGGACAAGATCACGCTGCTGGATATTGTGCTCGCCGTCGAAGGTCCCGCACCGGCGTTCCGCTGCAACGAAATCCGCCAGCGGGGGCCGAACCCGGTGCCCGACCGCTACTTTTCCAAGCCGTGCAATATCTCGGCCACCATGCTGAGGGCCGAACGGGTCTACCGGGCGGAACTGGCCAAGACCACCATCGCCGACCTCGGTGTGCAACTGGCCGAAATCGACGACGGACCGATCGCAGCGAGAGGTTGCGCCTTCCTCGAAATCCATGAACGCAAAACGGCTCGTTGAGCCCCTACAAAGGAGAAGACCCATGCACCACCCACGTCTCGATTTGACAAAAGCATCGCCGGAAGCCTTCAAGGCCGTGCTGGCACTCGAAAACTACGTGCAGAATTCCGGCCTTGAGCGCCGCTTCATCCACCTGATCAAGCTGCGCGCCTCGCAGATCAACGGCTGTGCCTATTGCGTCGACATGCACGTGAAGGAATCGCGCCACGACGGCCTCAGCGAACAGTGGATCAACCTGATGTGCGTCTGGCGGGAATCGCCGGTGTACGATGCCCGCGAACGGGCTCTGCTCGGCTGGGTCGATGCGGTTACCAACATTGCCCAGACTGGCGCTCCGGATGACGCCTTCGAAGCGCTGAAGGCGGAGTTCACGAGCGAGGAGATCGCCAAGATTACGGTCGCTATCGGCACGATCAACGTCTGGAACCGGATCGCTGTCGGCTTCCGCTCGCAGCATCCGGTGGACAAGGTGGCGAAGGCCGCCTGAGCACTAACACAGACACGGCGCTGCGCATCCGCAACAGGTGCAGCGCCGGAGAGCGGGAAGGGTTCGTTGCTTCTCCCGCTCTCACTCATTTGCAGAGTGCGAAAAGGTCGGATGAGGGGGCAGCCGGTGCCGCCCTTGGCAATGGCGCGGCGCAATCCCTGAAGAATGTGCCTTTGGCCCCCTCATCACCTCGCTTTGTGCGCGACGTCTCCTCCGCCTGGAGGACATGCGCTTTTACAAAGCGATATAGCGATCGGCGCGGTGGTTGATGGTCAGAAACAGATTGAGCACGACCGCTCCAAGCACCGAATAGAACACCACCGGCGGCGTGGTGACGAAGAAGGCGGCAGCCAGAACGCAGAGATCGATGACAAGCTGCACGAGGCCGGCGCGGATGCCGAAGCGCTCCTGCATGTAGATGCCGAGGATGCCGACCCCGCCGAGGCTGGCGCGGTGGCGATAGAGTGCCAGCACGCCGAAGCCGAGCAGCAAGCCACCGAGAAGGGCCGCCCAGGCCGGATGTATGTTGGCGATCTGGAACACCTGTCCCTGGACGTTGGTCAGAAGCGAGGTGATGCCGATGGCGATGAAGGTCTTGATGGTGAAGGCCATGCCCAACTGCTTCCACGACAGGTAGAAGAACGGCAGATTGAGCAGGAAGAAGGCGAGGCCGAAATTGATGCCGAGCGCATAATGCAGCAGGAAGGCGACGCCGGCGGTGCTGCCCGTCAAAAGACCGGCGCTGGCAAGCACGTAGAGGCCCAGGGCCGCGACCAGGCTGCCCGAGAATATGCCCTGCGCGTCCTCGACCGGCGTATGGCGCGTCGCACTGGTATTCCAGAAGCCAAGGGCATTGATGATGCTCATGTCGCGATCTCCAAAGACGGCCAGGCGGCGCCCGAATAAGCTCGAACGGCGATGAAAGGAATGAATGAAGGTGCAAGTGCACCGGCAGTCATTTCGACAGCGGTGTCTGTGTGCAGTGCAGCAATTATCGGATTTTCGGCTGCTTTGATCAAGTAAAATATGTAAGCAATGCTGACCTATTTTAACTTCGCAAGAAAACTGCGCTCACGGCGATTTTTGCGTAAGGAACAGAATGCCTGAGACCGGTTTTCCGCCATCATTGCGAATGACGGTTTTGCTGGTTGCGAGGATATCGAGCCCAAAGCGCTTGCAGAGGCTTTGAATGTAGGTTTCCGAATGGGCGTATCGCAACGACGGCCGCAGGACGAAATTGTCTTCCGCATCCGCATCCTCGATGGAAAAGGCAAATAGGCCCTTGCTGCTCAACAGCCTTGAGGCGATGACGAAGACGCTGTCGAGATTGCCGAGATACATCAGCACATCGGCGGCGCTGACGAGATCGGCGCGGTGTTCCGGTCTTCCCGAAAACAGGCCCGATGTTTCCGGCGGCAGTGAAAGATCTGCCTGCGCAAGGTGGTCGTAAAGCCCCTTGTCTTCCGCCTTCGCCAGCATGTTGGCGGAAAGGTCGAAGCCTTCGAGGCGGTCGGCGCTGTCGCGGATGCGCTCGCCGAACAGGCCGGTGCCGCAGCCGAGATCGGTCACATGGGCAAATCGCCCATCGCCCGTATGTGCCGCGATCAATGCGGCAAGTTTTTCCGGGACGGTGTAGTCGAGCTTTTCAACGAGCGCCCTGTCGAAACGGTCGGCATAGTCGTCGAACAGCTGCGCCACATAGAGGCTCGATGGCTGCTCGGGCGTCTCGGACGCGCCAAGCAGTGCAAGCTTCAGGCCCGCGCCGAAGATATCGTCAGGATTGAGTTCGATGACTTTTCGCAAGGCATCGACAGCCGCCTCTTTGCGGCCGGATTTTTCCTCATAGTCGGCCAGCCGAAACCAGCCGGCTGCCCAGTCGGGTACGAGTTCCAGCGCCTGGGTCATCAGGTCGGCCGCCTCCGCATGGTCGCCACTCTCGGCCAGCATATGCGCATATTCGGCGCGGCGGTCGGCGATGAGGTCGCCGGAGGAAAGCTGGTTGAGCGTCATGGTCGTGCGTCTCGATTGCGCGCCGCGTGCCGACGGCTGGGGCTTCACGCGCTTGTCGCGTGCGAGTGTAGAAATGGCAAGCGGTGATTTGACGTCAAGGCCGTCGCCAGTGTTCGCGGCTTGCAGCAGGGCTCTTGGCGGCTTATGTGAGGAAAAACAGGAGAATCATGGGCCATGGCCGATGGAGTGAATAAGTTTCTGGGCGATACGCCCGGCCGGGTGATCGTCAAGCTCCTGGTGGTGTCGGTGATCGTCGGCTTCGTCATGGCCGTCTTCGGCTGGACGCCCTATGGCATCCTCTACACTGTCAGGGATTTCATCCTCGATCTCTGGCATTCCGGCTTCGCGGCGCTCGGCCGTGTCGGCGACTATCTGCTGCTGGGTGCCGCCGTGGTCATTCCCGTCTTCATCATCCTGCGCATCCTGAGCTACCGGCGGTAACATGCACGATCAAAACTTCCTTGCCTCCCGGCGCAATTTCCTGCGGGCGGGCGCCTTTCTCTCGCTTGGTATGCTCGCCAGCTGCGGCACTCCAAAGATTGCCCCGAGCGGCGATGGCAGCGACCAGACGGATATGACGCTCGGCTACGTCAACGACCTGAGAAAACAAAAGGGGCTGAAGCCGCTCGTGCGCGATCCGGCGGCGGCACAGGCAGCCCTGTCGCAGGCCGGCCGCATGGCGAAGGCCGGTAAGATGTCGCATCTGATCGGCATGGGCGACAGTTTCCTCGAACGCATGAAAGGCGGCGGCGTGGCGCTGCCGGCGGCCGAAAACATCGCCATGGGTCAGGACAGCGCCGAAAAGGTCTACGCCGCCTGGTACCATTCGCCCAAGCACCTGGAGAATATGCTGGGGCCAAACTATAGCGGACTCGGCGTTGCCGTAATGCGGAATCCAGCTTCCGGAAACCGGCCTTATTGGGCCATGGTGCTATCGACCGCCTGACCTGATTCCTGGTTTCGCGGCTGGTCGTAAGGACAAGGCATGACCGCAGCGCAAACGACAGATACCGGCGAAAACGCCCATGGGGCCGGCCCTTTTCTCGTCACCAACCGGCTGATCCTTTCGATCGCCGTGCCGATGACGCTGGGGTTCCTGACGACACCATTGCTTGGCCTTGTCGACACCGCCGTCATCGGCCATCTCGGACAGGCGACGCTACTTGCCGGGCTTGCCGTCGGCGCGATCGTATTCGACCTGATCTTCACGACATTCAATTTCCTGCGCTCGGCCACCACCGGGCTGGTGGCACAGGCCTTCGGCCGTGGCGACCGGACGGAAGAGCAGGCGGTGTTCTGGCGCTCGATGGTCATTGCGCTTGTGTGCGGCGCAGCCGTTGTCCTTTTGTCGCCGCTGCTTTTGTCGGCCGGTCTCTGGCTTCTGGCGCCGGGGCCGGAGATCGCGGGCGTGACGCGCACCTATTTCGAATACCGCATCCTCGGTGGACCTGCGGCGCTTGCCAACTACGCCATCCTCGGTTTCGTGCTGGGGCGCGGGCAGGGCACGACAGGGCTGATGCTGCAGACGCTGATCAACGGCATCAACATCGTCCTGTCGATCACGCTCGGGCTTTACCTCGGCTGGGGCGTGATGGGCGTGGCACTGGCGACGGTTACCGGCGAGGTGGCCGGCGCCGTTGTCGGGTTTGTGATCGTCTATAGCCGCTTCGACCGGACGGTGGCGCCAGGCTGGGCAACGATCTTCGCCACGGATCGCCTGAAGCTGCTGTTCGGGCTGAACCGCGACATCATGATCCGCTCCTTTGTGCTTCTCGCTGCGTTCATGCTGATGACGCGTATCGGCACATCGTTCGGGCCGGTGACGCTGGCCGCCAATTCGGTGCTGATGACCATCTTCCTGGTGGCCGGCTATTATCTCGACGGGCTGGCCAACGCCGCTGAACAATTGACCGGACGGGCGATCGGCGCCCGGTTCCGTCCCGCGTTCGACCGCGCATTGAAGATGACGGCGACCTGGTCCTTTGCGCTTGCCGGGTTTACGACCGTTGCCTTCCTTATCTTCGGCAATCGACTGGTCGATCTGCTGACGACGGCGGCCGACGTCCGCGCCGAAGCCTATCTCTATATGCCCTGGGCGGCGATCACGGCGCTGACCGGCGCGCTCGCCTTCCTGATGGATGGCGTGTTCATCGGCGCCACCTGGTCGCGCGACATGCGCAACATGATGCTGCTCTCCTTCGCGGGTTATGTGGCCGCGGTGGCGCTGCTCGTGCCGGTCTTTGGCAATCACGGCCTCTGGGCCGCGCTCAACCTGTTCCTGCTGTTTCGCGGCGTTTTCCTGATGGTGCTGGTACCGCGCCGTTCGGCTCAGACGTTCTTGCCGGCCCAGTAATCGGTCCGGCTGCCGCGGATGTCAGCGATCGAGCCCAGCTTCTCGCGGTCGCAGAGTTGCGACAGGCCACGCACGATCCTCCCCGGCAGCGAGGGCCCCTCATAGACCATGCAGGAATAGAGTTGCACGAGGTTGGCGCCGGCGCGGATTTTTTCCGCCGCAGTTTCGGCAGACGAGACGCCGCCGACGCCGATGATCGGCAGGTCGGGACCGACGCGCTTGCGCATCTTGGCAAGCACGATGGTGGATTTTTCGAACAGCGGCTTGCCGGAAAGTCCACCGCTCTCCTTGGCTTGTCGTTGGTCCTTCAGACCGTCACGCGACAGCGTCGTGTTGGACACGATCAGACCGTCAAGGCTGTGCTCCAGAGCAACGGCCGCGATATCGTCCATACCTTCTTCGGTCAGATCCGGCGCGATCTTCAGGAACACCGGCACCCGGACGCCAGCCTTGGCGGCTTCGCCATCGCGAGCGGCAAGAACGGCGGAGAGAAGTGCTGCAAGGCTTTCGCGCGCCTGCAGGTCGCGCAGGCCGGGCGTGTTCGGCGAGGAGATATTGGCGGTGAAATAGCGGGCGACGCCATAGAAGGTACGGATGCCGGTGACATAGTCGGCGATGCGGTCGGCACTGTCCTTGTTGGCGCCGATGTTGACACCGATCATCGCGGAGCGCGCGCAAGACCTCAGGCGATAGAGCGCGGCCTGATGGCCCTCGTTGTTGAAGCCGAGACGATTGATTACGGCCTCGTCCTCGACGAGCCGGAAGATACGCGGCTTGTCATTGCCGGCCTGCGGCTTTGGCGTGACCGTGCCGATCTCGGTGAAGCCGAAGCCTAGCCTGAGCAGCGCTTCCGGCACCTCGGCGTTCTTGTCGTAGCCGGCGGCAAGACCGATCGGATTGGCGAAGGAAAGGCCGGCGACGGTCTGCGTCAGGCGCGAATCGGCAGGCGCAGCGCAGGCAGGAACGAGGCCGGTCTTCAAGCCTTTGATCGATAGGCCATGGGCTGCTTCCGGGTCAAGCAGGAAGAGGCCGCGGCGGGCGAGTGACTGGAAGACATCGATCATCGGTCAAGCTCCGGGAAAACGTGATTGCCGTCGGCGTCGAGCGGCAGGGGTTTTTCCCAGACAACGGCGTCGAAGGATAAAGCTGCATAGAGATGGGGGAAGAGTGCCCCGCCGCGCGACGCCTCAAAGACCAGCTTGTCGCCGAGTTTGTCGCCATCGACGGCAACCAGCAGCAGGCCGTCCTGACCGGCAAAATGGCGAGCGGCGGTCTCGATGGCCTGATCGGCTGTCGAGAAATGGATGAACCCGTCCGAAAGGTCGATCGAGGCGCCCTTGAATTCTCCGGTCTTGCGCGCATCTTGCCATAGAGTTGCCGGAACGATTTTGTAGATAATGCTGCTCATGCCGCCGTTTCCTGGACCTTGGACGATATCCTTTGCGGGATTGCCGCAATCTTCTGCGAAAGTCCATCGGCAAGCGGGTCCGGACCCGGTTTTTTGGCGATCAATGGAGAGTACGATGAACAGGATGCTGATGCCGGTCTTGGTCCTTGGCGGGACTTTCGCTGCTTTCACGGCTTTTGCCCAGGAGCCGGCACCGGGACGCTACGCCATGCAGAAGACCGATAGCGGCGTCGCCCGACTGGATACGCAGACCGGCGAGGTCTCGCTCTGCCAGGAAAAGGATGGCGAGATGGTGTGCCGGATGGCCGCCGACGAGCGCACCGCTTTCGAACTGGAACTCGATCTCCTGACCAAACGTGTCGAAACCCTGGAAAAAGCCGTTGGAGAGGGCCAGACGAGCTTGAAACCGCGGCTTCCGACGAAGGAAGAGATTGACCAGACAATGAGCGTCATGGAAAGAATGATGCGCAGTTTCATGGGAATTGTGAAGGATCTGGAAAGCGAGGAAAAGCAGCTGTCTGACAAGACGGAGGTGCCTCAGAAGACCTGACCGGATCCGGATGGCGCGCGACGGCGAATTGGAGGATTTGCGCTTCGTGCGAGGCTCGCGGGCCAAGCTCTTGGGAGGGAGTGTCATGACGTCAGGATTGACCATCATCATTGCGGACGACCATCCGCTGTTTCGCGGCGCCATGCGCCAGGCGCTTGCAAGCATGCCGGGCAACCCCACGATCGTCGAGGCGGGTGATTTCACATCGGCGCGGCAGGCGGCGATCGACCATGTTTCGGCCGACCTGATGCTGCTCGATCTCACCATGCCGGGTGTCAGCGGGCTCTCGGGCCTCATTGCGCTTCGGGCCGAATTCCAGAGCCTGCCGGTGATGATCGTCTCGGCCCATGACGATCCGGCGACGATCCAGCGCGCGCTCGAGCTGGGCGCGTCCGGTTTCCTCTCCAAATCCGCGGGCATCGAGGAAATCCGGCAGGGGATCGACACGGTGATGGCCGGCGACATCTTTACCCCGCCCGGTTTCCAGCGCGGCATGGAACACGAGCCGGAAGTGGCGGCCCTGCTGCAGCGGCTGCAGACGCTGACCCCACAGCAATCCCGCGTGCTCGGCATGCTGGCCGAAGGCCTGCTCAACAAGCAGATCGCCTACGAACTCGGCGTGTCGGAGGCGACGATCAAGGCGCACGTGTCGGCGATATTGCTGAAACTCAATGTCGACAGCCGCACGCAGGCGGTGATCCAGCTGAGCAAGATTTCAGCCGTGGCGGCGTAACTGCCTCTCTATGAGAAGAGTCGCGCAGAAGCGGCGCCTGCAATTTCATGATGGCGCCGCCGAAATTTCCTCAGTCATTCTGGTGCTTGTCACAGGAATCCAGCAACGCGGCATCAGTCGCGTGGAGAGAATCTTGCGCCATAGACGCGGTGCGCTGGATCCCCGCCACACGGGCGAGGATGACGGAAGTTGAAGTTGTCCGCCCTCAAAACAGGCTTGCTACTCCGCAGCCGCCTTCATCGACATTGAGAGTTGCGTCAGCCAGGCCCGCATCGAGGCAGGGCGGACGGGTTTGTTTTGCAATGCGATGCCGTCGCGTTCCGCAGCAGCACGGACTTCAGGAGAACGATCGGCTGTGACGAGCAGCGATGGAATCTCGGTACCGAACCTGTGTCGAATGGCTTGGATGACATCAATGCCGGTGCCGTGGTCGAGGTGGTAGTCGGCAATGATCGCGTCCGGGCGCAGGTCATGGACGGTCAGACCGTGTTGCCAGGCATCGAAAGACGGAGTGGTTGACACGTTGCAGCCCCAGCCCTCCAGAAGCAGTTTCATGCCTTCCAGAATCAAGGGCTCGTTGTCGATGCAAAGCACGCGCAGAGCGTGCAGCGGTTCGGCAGAACGGATGGGCTCTGAAGGGCTCGCCTTGGCGCTGCCGGCGGCCGTGCGGTCGATCGGCATGTTGACGCGGAACCGCGTGCCTTTGCCGGGTTTCGATTGCAGGTCGACACTGTGATTGAGAACGCGCGAGATGCGGTCGACGATCGACAGGCCGAGGCCCAGGCCCGAAGCGGTCTTGGCGCCCTCGTCGAGGCGGGCGAACTCCTTGAAGACCGTGCGAAACTTCGATGCGGGAATGCCGATGCCGGAATCGAGAACCTGGATGATCGCGTCGCCGCCTTCACGCCGCACGCCGACCAGAACCTTGCCGGTCGGCGTGTATTTGATGGCATTGGAGACGAGATTCTGGACGAGACGGCGTAAGAGGTTCGGGTCGGTGCGCACCGTCAGCGAGGTCGGCATCACCGTCAATTCGAGGTTGGCGGCGCGGGCGACAGGTGCAAAATCGGTTTCGATACGGCGCAGCAGATCGTTGAGCGGCACCGATTGCAGGCGCGGCTTCATGGCGCCGGTATCCAGCCGGGAAATATCGAGGACCGCGCCGAGGATGGATTCCACAGATTCCAGCGAGGAATCGATGTTCTGCACCAGCAGGCTGTTTTCCGAATCGCCGAGCCGCTCGACCAGTGACGAGGAATAGAGGCGTGCGGCGTTCAGCGGTTGCAGGATATCATGGCCGGCGGCGGCGAAGAACCGTGTCTTGCCGATATTGGCCTCTTCGGCAGCGGCGCGGGCCTCGGCCACTTCCTTGTTGACGCGGGTGAGTTCGCCGGTGCGCTCGGCAACGCGCAGTTCCAGCGTCTCGTTTGCCTGTTTCAACGCCATGTCGGCCGCGACCCGCTGGGTGATGTCGGTATAGGTGGTGACGATGCCCTTGTCGGGCATGGCGTTGGTACGCACCTCGATGATGCGGGCGCCGCCGGAAAGCTCGAGCAGGAACGGCTTGTCGAGGGTCAGGAAGTTGGCGATCAGCCGCTTGCCGTCCTCCTTGCGGATATCGCCACGCTTGGTCAGCATCGCGACGATCTCGGCCAGTGGAAAACCGACCTGGCCGGCACTTTCCGGCAGGTCGAGCAATTGGCGGAAACGCCTGTTCCAGATGATCAGGTTGTTGGAACTGTCGAAGACGGCGATGCCCTGATCCATCTGCGAAAGCGCCGTCTGGAGCATGTCCTGATTGTATTGGAGCGCTTCCGATGCCTGATCGAGAAGCCAGGCCGTATCCGACGACGTATCGTCCAGGCGCTGCAGGACCAATGACAGCACAAGGCGCGCCGAAGACGAACCGATGGCGCTGCCGAGCAGTTGCTCGGAGAAATGAATGAGCGCCATGTCGGCCGGCTGGTGGTCCTCCAGCCAGCGGCCGGATTGGCGCTCATAGGTCTGGAAGGAGCGCTGCATGCGCTCCTCGCCGAGATAGCGGGCGATCGTGGTTTTCAGATCCAGCACGGTGATCTTGGTTTTGCGGCCGCGAAACGCCTTCTCCGTGCGTGATTTGCGGCGAATGAAGACGCCCGCCTGTATTCGCTCCAGCGGTTTAGGCGCACGGGTGAGCGAGCCGATGACATAGGCGACCGCGTTGACCAGAAGGCTGAGCGCCGACGCGTTGACCAGCGGATCAGCTGCCGGGCCGGAGAAGACCCCTGCAAATGGAAAGAGGAAGTCGAGCACCGTGGCGGCGACATGCGAATTGTCCGGTCCGCCAAGGCTCGGCAGAAACAAAAGATAGGCCCAGATGAGGAAACCGAGTGTCATCCCGGCGATGGCGCCGCGGGCATTGGCCTGCCGCCAGACAAGCCCGCCGAACAGGGCCGGCGCCATCTGCGAGATGGCGACAAAGGACAGAAGGCCGAGCGACGCAAGGCCGGCGCTCATATCGGCTGAGCGATAGTAACCATAGCCGAGCAGCAGCACCACGAAGATCGCCGTGCGCCGGACGTTCAGAAGAGTTCCGGCGACGTCCTGCGAGCCGCCGCGGCCCATCAGATTGCGCCTCAGGAACACCGGCATGACGATATCGTTGGAGATCATGATCGACAGTGCTACCGAGGCGACGATGACCATCGCGGTCGCCGCGGAGAATCCGCCGATGAAGGTGATCAACGTCAGGATCGGCATGTCTGCGGCGAGCGGCAGCCTGAGCAGGTAGAGGTCGGCATCGCCGCTGCCGGCGAACGTCAGCACGCCGGCGATCGCCACCGGCAGCACGAACAGGTTGATGGCAACCAGATAGATCGGAAAGAGGATGCCGGCGGTGCGCAGATCCTTTTCCGTGCGGTTCTCGACGACCGTGACATGGAACTGGCGGGGCAGCATAATGATGGCGAAGGCGGAGAGAACGACGAGCAGAATCCAGCGGGGCAGCGGCGTCTGGTAGTTCAGCGCCGTCATCACCTGGTTGTTGGCGAGTGCCTTTGCCCACAGATCACTCGGGCCGTCGAACAGGAAAAAGATCACATAGAGACCGGCGGTCACCAGCGCCAGCAGCTTGACCACCGATTCCATCGCGATAGCCAGGATCAGGCCGTCCTGATGCTCGGTCGCATCCGTATGGCGCGTCCCGAAGACGATAGCGAAGCACGCGAGGAAAAGCGTGACCAGCAACGGCAGGTCGATGAAATTCTGGCCGGTACCGATGCCATAGCCGCTGGTATCGACCATGGCCGACACAGAACTCGACACCGCCTTCAGCTGAAGTGCGATATAGGGAATGGCGCCGATCAGCGAGATCAGCGCGACGATGGCCGCAACGGTTGGGTTCTTCCCATAGCGCGCCGCGACGAAGTCGGCGACCGAGGTCAGCTTCTCGGATTTGGCAAGCGCGATGATACGGCGGATCACCGGCAGGCCGATGGTGAACATCAGGATCGGGCCGATATAGATGCCGGTAAATTCCAGCCCGCGTTCGGCGGCAAGACCGACACCGCCGAAGTACGTCCAGGAGGTGCAGTAGATCGCAAGGCTCAAGGCATAGACCAGCGGCCTGCCCTTTCCGGCAGGGGCGTTCCGCGCCTTGCGATCGCCATAGCTTGCCACCGCAAAGAGCAGCAGCAGGTAGGCGAAGGCGGCCGCGAAAATGATCGAGCCCGAAAGCATGGCTCCTCCTTGTCCTTGGGGGAAGCATAGGACAAGACGGCCGTGAAGAAAATCGGACTCGCCTAAGCCTTAAGTCAAAGAACCGACAACTCTTTTTCAGACAGAGCGAAACCGGCGCGTTGCGCGCTATCTCCATCGCGTGATTTACTTGATTTCGATTTCAGGTAGCATTCGGCCGGCACTCAGCCATGGTGGACAGGCAGATTCGGCTGACCTTGATTATGGATAAGGAGAGAGACTAATGCTGAATGAATTCAAGGCGTTTATCGCCAGGGGCAATGTCATGGACCTTGCCGTCGGTATCATCATCGGTGGTGCTTTCACGCTGATCGTCAATTCGCTGGTCAACGACATCATCATGCCGATCGTCGGCGCCATCATCGGAAGCATCGACTTCTCCAACTTCTTCATTCCGCTCTCCAGCACTGTGACCGCCACGTCGCTTGCCGCTGCTCGCGAGCAGGGCGCGGTCTTTGCCTATGGCAACTTCCTCACCGTGGTCTTGAACTTCCTCATCCTCGCCTGGATCATTTTCCTGCTGGTCAAGGGGGTCAACAACATGCGCGCCACGCTGGAAAAGCAGAAGGAGTCCGAGCCGGCAGCCCCGCCGGCGGAGGACGTGCAACTGCTCACCGAAATCCGCGACCTGCTGAAGCAGAGAGCGTAAGGCGATACATCACCAGAATCGATAATTCCGTCAGCGAATATCGCGTGATCGTGATGTGAAAAAACGCTAGAAGCGGCGGGCAAACAGGAGCCCGCCGATGACCATTCTCGCCAGTCTTAGCCCCAGATCGCTTGCAGCACCGGAAAGCGGCATCGTCGAACTGGTGAACTATGCGCGTGGCCGCGACGGGCTTATCCCGCTCTGGGTCGGCGAGGGAGACCTGCCAACACCGGATTTCATCTCGCAGGCGGCGCAGGAATCACTGAGGGCCGGTGAGACCTTCTACACCTGGCAGCGCGGCATCCCGCCGCTGCGCGAGGCGCTGTCGCGCTATTACCGGCGTCATTTCGACAAGACGCTTTCGCCGGACAATTTCTATGTGACCGGCTCCGGAATGCAGGCGATCAAGCTTGCCATCGAGGCGGTGACCTCGCCGGGCGACGAGATGGTATTTCTCTCGCCGGCCTGGCCGAACTTTGCCGCGAGCGCGGAGCTTTCCGGCGTGCGGGCTGTCGCCGTGCCGCTCAGCTTCGAAGACGGGAAATGGCAACTCGACATCGGCAGGCTTGAAGCGGCGATCACGGAAAAGACGCGGGCGCTGTTCGTCAATACCCCCTCGAATCCGACCGGCTGGACCGCCTCACATGACGATCTGAAGGCCATCCTGGCGCTGGCGCGGAAACACGGCCTATGGGTCATGGCCGACGAGATCTATGCACTTTACTACTACAATGGCGACCGGGCGCCGTCCTTCCTCGACATCATGGAGGAAGACGAGTGCATCCTCTTCGTCAATTCCTTCTCCAAGAACTGGTCGATGACCGGTTGGCGCGCCGGCTGGATTATGGCGCCGCCGGCAATCGGCCAGGTGTTGGAAAACCTCATCCAGTATTCCACCTCCGGCGTGGCGCAATTCATTCAGGCGGGTGCTGTCGTGGCGCTCGATCAAGGCGATGCGTTCGTCGCGGAAAACGTCGCCAAGGCCACCCTTTCGCGCGATCTCTTCTGCGACGCGCTGATCGCCACCAACCGGGTGCAGACACTCAAGCCGGACGGCGCGATTTACGCCTTCCTGAAGATTGACGGCGTCACCGACGCGCGTCGTGCGGCGCTCGATATCGTCGACAAGACCGGCGTTGGCCTGGCACCCGGAACCGCATTCGGCGAAGGCGGGTCGCTGTTCATGCGTGCCTGTTTCCTGCGCGATCCCAAGCAGATTGCCACAGCTGCCGAACGGCTGGCCGGGTATATTGCCGGCCTTTGAGCCGGATTTACACATTCCGCATTGCACAAAATCCTTGTATATCGCGCCGTGAACGGGTCTTATCCCGCTCACATTTGACAGAGCAGGAGTACGCAATGGCGGTTTTGGTTACGGGCGGCGGCGGTTATATCGGCAGCCATATGGTCTGGGCATTGCTGGACGCGGGCGAGCAGGTTGTCGTCATCGACCGGCTGTCAACGGGCTTCCGTTGGGCGATCGCGCCAGAGGCGCGTTTCTACGAAGGCGACATCGCCGATACCGTGCTGATGCGGCAGATTTTCACCGATAACAGCATCGATTCCATCATTCATTTCGCCGGTTCGATCGTCGTGCCGGAATCGGTCGCTGATCCGCTCGGCTATTATGAGAACAACACGGTCAAGTCGCGCAGCCTGATTGCCAGCGCCGTTGAAGCCGGCATTCCCTATTTCGTGTTTTCCTCGACAGCGGCCGTCTATGGAACTCCGGATGTTCTGGAGCCGGTGACCGAGAGCGTCAATCTCAAGCCGGAATCGCCTTATGGCTCTTCCAAGCTGATGACCGAGATCATGCTGCGCGACACCGCAAACGCGCATCCCTTCACTTACACGGCGCTGCGCTATTTCAATGTCGCCGGTGCCGATCCGAAGGGCCGTAGCGGCCAGTCCTCGGCGCTTGCCACGCATCTGATCAAGGTTGCCTGCGCCACGGCGCTCGGCAAGCGCCAGTCAATGAGCGTCTTCGGCACCGATTATTCGACGCCGGACGGAACCTGCGTGCGCGACTATATCCATGTCTGGGATCTGGTGCAGGCGCATCTGAAGGCTTTGCAGCGCATGCGCGCCGGCGGCGGCTCGCTGGCTGCCAATTGCGGTTATGGGCATGGGTTCTCGGTACTTGAGGTGCTCGATGCCGTGCGCAAGGTGCATGGACAGGACTTTCCCGTTACGTTTTCCGAACGTCGCGCGGGCGATCCCGCAATGATCGTCGCCAACCCCGCGCTCGCCAAAAAAGAGCTCGGCTGGGTGCCGGAATATGACGATCTGAACGGCATCATCCGCAGCGCTCTCGATTGGGAACAGCATCTGATGCGGAAGAATTCCTTTTGATATCGGGCACGGTCGGGGTCTTTTCGGCCTGATGCCGGGCCACAAGGGAAAGGTCCGGTTTTGAGCCGCATGGCCTCTCCAGTTTGACGACAGTTTCAGTCTCTAGGGTATCGGTCAGGATAGACTGACTGGACCCGGAGCATCATGGAGTTTTCCCGCCTTAGAAACCGTATGACGGCAAAGCCCAAGGCTGCGCGGTCGCTGGCGGCGTGCAGGCCGGACCCTGCGCAATCGCGGTCCATTCCCAACCTCTTTTCCCTCCGTGAAGTCATCGCCGGTGCTGCCTGCGATCGCCTTTGCGCGTAACCGGAGGGTCGGATGAAAGCTGTCATTCTCGCTGGGGGTCTTGGATCGCGTATCGCGGAGGAAACGCATCTGCGTCCGAAGCCGATGATCGAGATCGGTGGCCGGCCGATCCTCTGGCACATCATGAAGCTCTACTATGCTCATGGAGTACGCGACTTCATCATCTGCTGTGGCTTCAAAGGCTACATGATCAAGGAATATTTCGCTAATTACGGCCTGCACATGTCGGACATCACTTTCGACCTGTCGCAGAACTCGATCGAATTCCATCGCCAGAGCGCCGAGAACTGGCGCGTGACGCTGATCGATACGGGCGAGAACTCGATGACCGGTGGCCGCCTGAAGCGGGTCTCCTCCTACCTCAAGAACGAGGAAGCCTTCTGCTTCACCTATGGCGACGGCGTCAGCAATGTCGATATCGGCAAGACTATCGCTTTCCATAAGAGCCACGGCAAGCAGGCCACGGTGACGGCGGTTCGGCCTCCCGCGCGCTACGGTGCCCTGCAGCTGGACGGTAACGAGGTCCAGGGCTTCATCGAAAAACCGGAAGGCGAGGGCGGCTTCATCAATGGCGGCTTCTTCGTGCTTTCGCCGCGCGTTATCGACCGGATCGAGGCGGATCATTCAAGCTGGGAAGGGGAGCCATTGATGGGGCTGGCAAGGGACGGCGAGCTGCAGGCCTATTTCCATGAAGGCTTCTGGCAGCCGATGGATACGCTGCGCGACAAGAATCATCTTGAAAGCCTGTGGCAGAGCGGCGCCCCGCCGTGGAAGAGCTGGTGATTTCCATGACAAACGAATTCTGGCGCGGAAAACGCGTTCTGGTCACAGGGCATACCGGCTTCAAGGGCAGCTGGCTGACACTGTGGTTGCGCGAGCTCGGCGCTGACGTCTCGGGTCTGTCGCTGGCGCCGCAGACGGAGCCTTCGCTGCACCTGCTTCTCGGCGGCGGCATGGATGGCCCAGGCATCATCGACATCCGCGATCGTGATGCGGTCACGCATCATGTGCTGAAGACAAAGCCGCAGGTCGTCTTCCATCTGGCGGCGCAGGCTCTGGTGCGGGCCGGCTATCGCAGTCCGGCCGAGACGTACGACGTCAATGTCATCGGCACGGCCAATCTGCTCGATGCCTTGCGGGTGTCGGAAGATGTGCGCTCGATCGTGGTGGTAACGACGGACAAGGTCTATCACAACGCCGAGACGGGCCTTGCCTTCATGGAAAGCGATCCGCTCGGGGGCCACGATCCCTACAGCGCCAGCAAGGCAGCAGCGGAAATCGTCGCCGCGAGCTACCGTGCATCCTTCTTCGCCGCCCGCCGGATCGGCCTTGCCACCGCGCGTGCCGGCAATGTCATCGGCGGCGGCGACTGGGCGGAAGACCGCTTGGTCCCGGATGCTGTGCGGGCCTGGCAGGGCGGCGAGATATTGCAGGTGCGGCGTCCCCGCGCCGTGCGCCCCTGGCAGCACGTGCTGGAACCGCTTGGCGGGTACATGGGACTTGCCGAGCGTCTCTGGCAGGCACCCGAGGGTATCGAGAGCTACAATTTCGGACCGGATCATGGCGAGGCAGCGTCCGTCGGCGCGGTGTTGAAGATGGCCGAGCGGCACTTCGGCGGCGGCGCGATGGTCCTTGGTGACGGCACCGATGGTCCGCACGAAGCCGGCTATCTGGTACTCGACAGTGCCAAGGCGCGCGCGGATCTTGGCTACCGGCCGCGCTGGCGGCTGGCCGAGACTGTCAAACGCACGATGGATTGGTACCGGGCGCAGTGTGACGGGCAGGCCGCACGCGATCTCTGCCTTGCCGATATCCGTGATTTCGCCGGCCATGCCGTACACGACGAGCCTTTGAGGGCAGCCGGATGAGTGCGCGGTTTACGGCGCGCGAAACGCCGCTTGAGGGGCTTTTCGTCGTCAGCCGCAAAACCATGTCGGATGAGCGCGGCTTCCTGTCGCGCCTGTTCTGCGACGAGGACGTCGCCGCCTTTGGCTGGCAGGGGCGCCTGGCGCAACTCAACGAGACGGGTACGCTCCACAAGGGCACGGTGCGCGGTATGCACTTTCAGCGTCCGCCGCATGCGGAGATCAAGCTCGTCACTTGCACGCGCGGCCGTATCCTCGATGTGGCCGTCGATATCCGCGCGCAATCGCCGACATTCCTGCAGCATTTCGCCGTCGAGCTTTCTGAAGCCAATGCCTGCTCGCTGCTGATCCCCAAGGGTTTCGCCCATGGCTTCCAGGCGCTGACGGATGATGTGCGGATGATCTACGCGCATTCCGAACCTTATGCCGCCGACGCGGAGGGCGGCCTGAACCCGCAAGACCCGGCGCTCGGCATCGACTGGCCGTTGCCGGTCATCAATCTCTCGCCGCGCGATGCGGCGCATCTCTTGCTGTCGCAGGACTATCGTGGAGTAGCCGCATGAAATGCCGTCACTGCGGATCGACGCATATGGTGCCTTTTCTTGATCTCGGCACCGCGCCGCCGTCGAACTCTTATGTCAGCGCGAACGAGCGGCATATGCCGGAACTGTGGTATCCGCTGGTGATCCGCTGCTGCCGCGAATGCCGCCTGGTGCAGACCGAGGATTTTGCCGATCGCGAGACGTTCTTTTCCTCGAGCTATGCCTATTTCAGCTCGTTCTCGACGTCCTGGCTCGATCATGCCAAGCGCTATGTCGCCGACATGCAGGCCCGCTTCGGCCTGACTACAGCCTCCAATATCGTCGAGATCGCCGCCAATGACGGCTATCTGCTGCAATATGCCAGGGAGCGCGGGATCGACTGTCTCGGTATAGAGCCGACGGCGAGTACGGCCGCGGCGGCGCGGGCAAAGGGCATAGAGATCGTCGAGGAATTTTTCGGTGCGGAACTCGGCGAGAAGCTGGCGGCGGAGGGCCGGTCCGCCGACCTCACGGCTGCCAACAACGTGCTGGCCCATGTGCCCGATATCAACGATTTCGTTGCCGGTTTTGCACGGCTGCTGAAGGCGAACGGCGTTGCGACGTTCGAGTTTCCGCACCTGCTCAACATGGTGCGCGAAGCGCAGTTCGATACGGCATATCACGAACACTATTCCTACCTGTCGCTGACGGCGGTGAGCCGGGTCTTCGAAGCCAACGGACTTTCCGTCTTCGACGTCGAGACGACGCCCTGGCATGGCGGCAGCTTGCGTGTGTTCGCACAGCGCAACGATACCGGGACGCACGCGGTCACCACGGCCGTGGCAGCAACGCTTGCTGCCGAGCGCGGGGCGGGCATGCTTGAAGATGCCTTCTACACCAGCTTTCAGGAGGCCGCGCAGACCGTACGCGATGGATTCCTGACCTTCCTCATCGAGAGCAGGCGTGCCGGCCTCAAAGTCGCTGCCTATGGCGCGGCGGCCAAGGGCAACACGCTCATCAACTTCGCCGGCGTCAAGCCCGATCTCTTGCCCTTCGTCGTCGACAAGAACCCGGCGAAACAGGGCTTCCTTCTCCCCGGCAGCCGCATTCCGGTCGTCACGGAAGAATTTCTCAAAGCCGAAAAACCCGAAAGAGTGGTGATACTGCCATGGAACCTTCAGGCCGAAATCAAACAGCAGCTTTCGTATATCAGCGATTGGGGTGGCAAGTTCGTGACGGCAGTGCCGACGCTGACGGTGCATCCGTAGTTGATAACGCGATCGTCGACCTGCCCGAAGTCGCAGTCGATGTCCCGGTGAAGAAAGCCGAAACGTCCAGTCTCAAGATCGGCTGAACATCGAATACAGGCTACTTGCCGCTTTCGCCGAGGATGTTCATTTCATGCTCGATCGAATGCTGGATGAGCCGCGTCCAGATGTCTTCGTAGAAATCGGGGTCGAGCCCGGCCTTCAGCGCATTGTCCCGCGCGTTTCGCCGGACTTCATCGACGCGAGCCGGTATATCCGCTTTCAAGCCAGCTGATTTCTTGATCTCAGCCGCGCGCCCGATATAGCCCCAGCGCCCCTGAAACAGGGCGATCAAGGCCTGGTCGATCCGGTCGATCTCGACGCGGATCTCGGCCATTGAGGCGCAGTCTGCCGGATTTTTCTGCATGCTGGGTCTCCGGGTATCTTCATCGCGGCGTTTGCTGCATCGCAAGACCGCATGCGACGCTGCTTATCAAGCGAGACCGCTCCTGAAAAGCCGAAAACCCGACGCAGGTTCAAAGGGCCGCGGGCAAGCTTCGCGAAAGCCCTTGCCGCTAATGTGTGGCAAACGGAGAAATTTCATGTTCGCCCAGCCGAAACTGACGATTTGTGTGCCTTCGCGTAACCGCCAGCGTTATTTCCAGGAAACCATCAGAAGCCATCTGGCGAACATGCGCACGGATATCGAGTTCGTTTTCGCCGACAATTCCGACGATGCCTCGATCATGAACAGTTTCATGGAAGACGTGGTTGCCGATCCGCGTGTCAAATACCTGGCCTCGGGCGACCGGGTGTACCCGATGGTGGAGAACTGGGATCGGTGCGTGGAAGCGGCGACCGGCGAATTCATCTGCATGATCGGTGACGACGACTATGTCGACGTCAACGTTGCCGATCTCATCATCCGTTCGCAGGCAGAACACGCGCTCATCGACGTCTTCGTCTGGAATCGGCTGACCTACAACTGGCCGGGCAACCGCCCCAACCACTGCAACGTCTCGGTGCCCTTAAAAACCGGCGTGCACCGGCTGCCGCGCGCGATGCTCTACCAGGAATTCTTTTCCTGGAAGGGCGGCAAGGCCAGCCCCAACATGGCGTTCGGCTTCTATCACGGCGCGGTGTCCAAGCGGGTGATGGACAAGATCAAGGCGAAGTTCGGCGGCAAGTACTGCGAATATCCGGTGGTCGATTTCGAGAACGTCTGCAAGGTTCTCGTGACGGCGGAAAACATGTTCTACTCGGAGCGGCCTTTCTCGGTCCTCGGTTCCTGCGCGGAAAGCAACTCCGCCAAGATCAAGGTCATCGAGAAGATCAAGGAACAGCACGCTGCCTTCATGGCCGAGACCGGCCGTAACATCGACGACGACCCGCATATGAAGGACTTTCCCTTCCCATCGATTCTCGGCCTTGCCGCCTGCATCGCCCAGACCCAGCACTGGTTCCTGACGACCTATGGCTATAGCCCGATCAAGGGCTGGGAAGCGAATTTCGCCGAAGCCTGCGGCATCAATTGCGGCATGATGGGCAACCAGGCTGCTTACGACACGGTGGTCGAAGGTTATCGCGATGCTCTTTCCCGGTGGCATGGCGGCAAATATCTTGAATACTTCAAGCCGGCCGCCTTTAGCGACCCGACGGGCGCCCAATTCTTCATGGGCGTGGCCGACGAGCATCTGCTGATCGACGAGGAGATCGCCGGTGTCGAAACCCCGGCGGAGCTCTATCAACTGGTCGACCAGATGATCACGCGGCCACAAGACCTCACCCTGAATTTCGACGAGCATTTCAAGGCCGCGTGATGTCGTATCCGCGCTGTCCCGCCTGTCCGCGGGAATTTCGATATCGAAAAGGATTGAAAGCATGATCCAGAATGAAGTGCTCATTCCCGCTGCGGCGCGGGAAGACTTCGCGGCCAAGGGCTACACGATGCTGCCGCAGTTCTACGATGCGCAGCGTGATGTCGCGCCTATCCAGGAAGGCATCCGGGTCATTCTGGAGCTGCTTTGCCGTAAATATGCCGTCGATGCGCCGACTGAGACGGCCTGGGACGCCATGACCAAAGCCTATCCGGCGCTGATCGCCAAGAACCGCGCCTGGGGCGGCGAGGTCTATGACGCCGTCAAGCAGATCCCGGCCTTCATGCAGCTCGTCACCAAGGCGGTGAACCAGACCGTCTTCCAACATCTGCATCCGGGCTCCGTGCCGGGCATCGCGGCCGGCGGCTACGGCATCCGCATCGACAATCCCGGCGAGGAAAAGTTCCGCGCGCAATGGCATCAGGAATTTCCGGGCCAGCTTCGCAGCCTCGACGGTATCGTCTTCTGGACGCCGCTTCTGCCGGTGACGCCCGAGATGGGGCCGGTCCAGATTGCCGAAGGCTCGCACGCCGAAGGCCTGATTCCCGTCTACCGCGATGACGCCGGTCTCGGAAAGAGCGGGGCCTACGCGCTGTTCATGGACAATTGCGATGAGCGGCTGGCAAAATACCAGACGGTCGCGCCGCTGACCCAGCCGGGCGACCTGATTCTGATGGACTTCCTGACCATGCATCAGGGTGGGCACAATGTATCTACAATGCCGCGCTGGAGCATCCAGTTCCGTTATTTTAATTTCGCCGATCCGCTCGGCACGCGTATTGGCTGGGTCGGTTCGTTCGCGGCCGGCGTCGATTTTTCGAAGATACTGCCGGAACTGGTGACGGACGGGGAGAACGCGGCATGACGGCTTGCCGCGTTTGTGGAGCTCATATCGCCAAGGCCTCCTATGAGGCGTCGGCGCCGGCATTGACGTCGATGATGGCCTTCATCGACATTCCGACGCTTGCCTATGTCTGCGACGGTTGCGGCCATGCGCAATGCGCCGACCTGCCGGATATCGAGACCTTCTATGACACGACCTACCGGATTTCACTGGAATCGGACGATCACGACCAGATCTTCGCGGTGACCGCGGATGGAACGCCAATCTACCGCACCGATCATCAGGCGGCCATTGGCCTGCGTCTGCTGGATCTACCGCAAGGCGCTGCCATTCTCGACTATGGTGCGGGCAAGGCCACGACCTTGCGCAAGATGTGCGCGGCGCGACCGGACCTGCATCCGCATGTCTTCGATGTCAGCCGGGACTATGTGCCAGCGTGGGATGGCTGGGTCGCAGGCGAGGATCAGGCAACCTATACCGTGCCGGAGGCCTGGGCCGGCCGGTTCGACGCCATTATCAGCCACTTCGTCATAGAGCACGTCGCAGAGCCCGTCGGTTTCCTCAAGACGCTGCGGGCGCTTCTGGCACCGGGCGGACGCGTGCTTCTGTCGATGCCGGACGTTGCTGCCAATCCGGGCGACATGACAGTCGCCGACCATCTCAACCATTTCAGTCGAGCATCGCTGAACCGAGCGCTCCAGCTTTCGGGCTTTGCGCTCGAAACGATCGATAGCGACGCTTTCCCGGGCGCATTTTTCGCGGTTGCCCTGCGTTCGGAAGAACCGGTGGCGATGGCGATCGACGGTGACCGGCAGGAAATCGCGGCAGCTGCGGCAAAGGCCAGGGAAATCTGTGACTTCTGGAAGCAAGCGACCAGAAGGCTCGACGGTGCGGCCAAGCAGTTTTCCGGCAAACGCGCGGCAGTCTACGGCTCCGGCTTCTATGGCAGCTGGATCTGCAGCCGCATCGAAGCGGATGTCGATTTCCGTGTCTTCCTTGACCAGAACCCGCAACTGCAGGGATCGACCCATTTCAATCGCCCGGTTCTGGCGCCAGCAAACCTCGATCAGGATGTCGATGTGGTCTTCGTCGGCCTCAATCCGCTGAAGGCCCGCGCCGCCATTGCCGGTCAGGCGGCACTGCACCGGCCCGGACTGGATCTCGTCTGGATCGACGGCTGACTGGCGTAATAGCGGCCAGCCTCGCGAAAGGCTTTGGCGATAGTTTCGCCCTGTCGAAGTGCCGGATGACGGGCCGCCATGGTGGCGGCTCTCCCGGCAAATCGGACAACGCTTGAACGGGTCATGAGCCGGAATATCGTTATTTCACAGTCGATGTATTTTCCCTGGGTGGGTCTGCTGGAGCAGATCCGGCTCGCGGACGTCTTTGTGCATTACGACGATGTGCAATATTCGAAGGGCAGTTTCAGCAATCGCGTACAGGTGAAGGGCGTCAACGGCATCAGCTGGATGACCCTGCCATTGCGGGACTATCATCTGGGCCAGCGGATCGACGAGGTCATGCTCGATGACCGCAGCGACTGGCGCAGCAAGCACCGGGAAATCCTGCGGCAGGCTTATCTGAAGGCGCCATTCCGCCACGAAATGCTGGCGCTGGTGGATCGCGTTTTTGCGCAGAACACCGTTACGGTCGGGGATATTTCGCGCCAGTCCATGCTGGAGCTGGCGGCCTATTTCCGCCTGGACAGGCCTCAATTTCTCTCGTCGCAATCGCTTCCCATTCCGGGTTCGAGCAGTGAACGTGTCTGCGATATCGTCGAGCATCTCGAGGGCACCGTTTACATCACCGGGCATGGCGCCCGGAATTATTTGAACCATACCCTTTTCGAGGAAAAGGGTATTTCCGTCGAATACATGCAGTATGAGCGGACACCCTATCCGCAATTGAACGGCGACTTCACCCCCTATGTGACCGCCCTCGACCTCGTCGCCAATTGCGGCGTTGAGGGCGCGAAAATGATTCACTCGGGAACGATCGGTTGGAAGGAATTCACGCAATGAAGACAGAAAATCTCGATGCCGTCACATCCGAGTATCGACCGAACGCCGCGACGGCGATCGAGAACGATCTCATTCTGAACTGGTATCCGGAGCGGATCATCCGGCGGTTCGGTAGGGTGGGTTCCATCCTCGAACTGGGGATCGGTCACGGTTATACGCCGGGGCTCTTCAATGCGGCCTGCGACCGCCATGTCATCATCGAAGGCTCGCAGCTGGTGATCGACCTCTTCAAGGAGAAGAGCCCGGAGTTCACCGGCGAAGTCGTCTTCTCCTATTTCGAGGAGTTCGACACGGAGGAACGTTTCGACGCCATCGTCATGGGCTTCGTTCTGGAGCATGTCGACGACCCGGGAATGCTGCTCGCTCGTTTCAAGAAATTCCTCAAGCCGGGCGGTCGTATCTATGTGGCAGTGCCCAACGCCAAGTCGATGAACCGGCGGCTGGGTGTCGAGCTCGGCAAGATCGACGACATCTACAGTCTGAACGCCAATGACCACGCACTGGGTCACAAACGGCAATATTGCCGCGATACGTTGAAGCAAGAGATGCGGCAACATGGCTACGAGGTCAGCCTCGAAGAGGGCATTTACCTCAAGCCGCTGCCGTTGGCGGTTTTGAAGACTCTTCCGGATTTCCAGGAAAATCTCGATGCAATGCTGCGCGTCGGCATCGATTTCCCCGATCTCTGTGTTGCGCTCCTGATGGAAGCCACCGTGCAATGAAGACTGCGGCCGTCATCGGCGCACGCTCGATGCTGGGTAGCCAGCTTGTCGAGCGGTTGACGGCGCGAGGTGTTGTGACGGTAACCGTCGGGCGGTCCGAGGCGGACGATATTCTGTTTGACCTGAGTGATGAGAGAGCCGAGGTTCCGCAGGCGGTTTCTGCGGATGTCGTCTTTCATTGTGCCGCGAGTTTTGCCGGCGACAGCGACGAGGGCTTCCGCCAGAACTTTGCCGCCAATGCGGCAAGTGCCTTCACCGTTGCCGGGCTCGTGCGGGATTTGAAGGCCAAGGCGCTCGTCTATGCCGGATCGGCGTCCTCCGACCGGACGCTGGATCCGGGCAATTTCACTTCCTATGGCCTGACCAAGGGGCTTGCCGAGCAGGTTTTCGATTGGGCGCTGCAGCGGCAGAATGTCCGGTTCTGCAGCCTCCGTTTTTCCCAGCTCTTCGATACGCAGGGCCGGTGCTGCGACCATCAGGCCTGGTTCGGTCGCGTCATTGCCTATGCCTCGCGTGGGCAGGATATCCGCATGCCGCGGTCCGATGGTGTTCGCAATTTCATTCATGTCCGCGACGCTGCCGACCTGATGATCCGGGCGGCAGAGAGCGACGCGAGCGGGGTGCTCGACGTCGTTCACCCGCAATCTCTGACGATCGAGGAGATCGCCGGAATTGCCTATGAGGCGTTCGGGACGGGCGGGCGATCTGTCGTCGTTCCGGAGAAGCCACCGTTCCGGCCGATCCATTTTCCGGACGGCGCACAAGCCTTCGAACAGCTTGGCTTGTACCCGGCAATCGATATGGGTGAGGGTATCCGGATGATCCGCGATGCGGGTACGGCAAAAGCTTTCGGGCCGATGGATATTTCATGACGGCAAACAGTCAAAAACAGCCCGGAGATACGATCACCGTCGTCGTGACGGCGGTCGGCGCGCTGATCGGGCAAGGCATCATCGCCTCGCTGCGCAGGGCCGGGTTGCCGGTGCGTGTCATCGGCGTCGACCGCGATCCGCGCGGCATCGGGCGCTACTGGTGCGACGCTTTCTTCGCCAAGCCTGTGGTTGAGGAAGATTCGGCGGAGTATCTCGCCTTTTGGAAAGACCTACTGGTTCGCGAGGATGTCGATCTCGTCCTGCCTGGGCTCGAACTCGATGTCCTGTTCTTCAGCCGCAACAGGGCCTCGTTCGTCGATATTCGCACCAGCATCGTGCTCAACGATCCCGCGGTGATCGAACTGGCGCAGGACAAGTGGGATTTTGGCGAAGAACTGCTACGGCTTGGCCTGCCGGCAATCCCCTCGCGCCTCAATCTGGGTTGGACTGAATGCGCCCGCGATCTCGGCACTCCGCTGCTATTGAAACCCCGGCAGGGCAACGGCTCGCGCGGTATTGCCGTGCTGAGGGACGAGGACGATTTCAATTACTGGAGCCGAAAGAGCAGGGATGCGTTCCTGATCCAGAAATTCATCGGCAGCGATGACGAGGAATTCACCGTTGGCGCTTTCGGCTTCGGCGACGGCACGGCGCTGCAGCCGATCATCTTCCGGCGAAAACTCTCGGTCGCCGGTAATACGCAATATGCCGAGGTCGTCGATCATCCTGTGCTGGCCGACGTGGTCGAAAAGATGGCGGCGCTCTTTAAGCCGCTTGGGCCGACGAACTACCAGTTCCGCATGGATGGCGAGACGCCCTATCTGCTGGAGATCAATCCGCGATTTTCCAGCAGCACATCGCTGCGCGCCGCCTTTGGCTACAATGAAGCCGCCATGTCAGTCGAGTTCTATCTCCACGGCAGGAAGCCGCAAATGCCGCATGTCATCCCTGGCCGCGGCTGGCGGTATTATGAAGACTATGTGGTGACATGATCGCAATCATCTCGGATATCCATGGCAATCTGCCTGCTCTGAAAGCGGTTCTGGCAAGGATCGATGCACTTGGCTGCGAGACGATTATCTCGCTGGGCGATGTTGTCGGCTATTATGCGCAGCCGGGCGAATGTGTCGATCTTCTGCGCGAGCGCGATATCATCAATATCCTCGGCAATCACGACCACTATATCGTCAGCGGCGAAGGCTGCCCGCGCTCCAAGCTGGTCTCCGACATCACCGAATACCAGCGCGGTATCATCTCGGCGGAGCAGGTGTCGTGGCTTGCCGAATCCCGGCCCTACATCATCGATGGTTCGACCTTTTTCATCCATGGCGGCTGGCAGGATCCGGTCGATCAGTATCTCTATGCGATTTCCGAGGCGGATATTCCGGCGGAGGCTGAAATCTTCTTCGCCGGCCATACGCATGTGCAGGTCCTGCTCGATGTGAAAGGCAAGACCTTCTGCAATCCCGGCGCCGTTGGCCAGCCACGTGACGGCGATCCGCGCGCGGCCTTTGCCACGTTCGAGGATGGGCGCATTGAGTTGCGCCGCGTCGGATATGACATCGACGAAACAGCTTTTCATATGAAGGAAGCCGGGTTTCCGGCCAGGTGCTACGAGAACCTCTATGTCGGCGCTCAGATCGGCGGCCGGATCGACAGGATCACGCTGGCCGCCTGACAGCGGATCATTTCCAGATCACATCTATTGACCGCTGATGTACGGCTCGCCGTTTGCCTCGGTTCGTCCAGGCAACCGTCGGAATAAGCAAAGGCCGGTGACGCTGGAACGTCACCGGCCTTTGCCGTTAATTGGGCTGGATCAGGCTGCGTCGGGCAAACGCACGCAATAGCCGCCCGGCGAAGAGGCGAGAACCAGCTTGCCGTTGATCACCGGATCGACGTGGAACCGGTCGGTTTCCTTGAGGTAGTCGTTAAGCGCGCTCAACGGCTCATCACCGGCGAACCAGGCCTTCGAGCGTTTCTTCGGGGCTTGCTCGGCGGTCCAGTGCGCGGCCGCTGTATCAGCCACTACGAGATAGCATCCGGCCGTGACCAGCGGGCCGTAGGCGCGGCATTCGGCCAGCACATGCTTATAGGAATGGTCGCTGTCGAGCACGACCATGACCCTGGCGCCTTCCGGGATGAGGTCACGGACGGCCCGCAGCGTGGCGTCGTCAACGGAACCACCCTCGATAAGCGCAATGCGGCTTGCCATCGGATGGGTCTCGATGGCTTCGCGGTTGTGGGCGCGGATGTCGATGTCGACACCGATCACCTTGCCCTTGTCGTTGCCGGTCATCGCCAGAAGCGAGGCCATGAAGATCATCGAGCCGCCGCGCGCGACGCCGGTTTCGATGATGATGTCAGGCCGGGTGTTCCAGATGACCTCCTGCGTTGCCATGATATCGGCCGGCAGCTGGATGATCGGAACGCCCATCCAGCTCCAGAGGTAGGAATAATCATAAGCGTCGAGTGCCAGCATCGTATCGATGGATTGCTTGAAGACTTGTGTGTCCTTGCCCAGCGCCAGGCACATTTCTTCCTTATGCGCTTCAAATTCCTGGCGGTCGTCTTTGGTTGTCATGTGATTTAGCGCCTTTGTCTTTCAAAATGGCTGTCTAAGGCCGTGTGGAAGGCGGCGAGCGATACGCCGTTGTTTCAAGCGGATTTCGCCAAGGGCGGCTCGCCGGCGGTATGGCTGTCGATCAGGCCGACGATGACGTCCGTTACGCGGCTTATCTCGTCCTCGGTCATATCGTGGTAGCTGGGCAGGTTGATGGCGCGCTCCGGAATGTCCCAGGCATGCCGGTTGCTGCGTTTCTCGTCAAACATCGGCAGGCTGGTCAGCGGATGGAAGAAAACACGCGCGTCGATATTGGCGGCGCTGAAGGCCTGCTGCAGCATTTCGCGGGTAATCCCCATATCGCGGTCGAAGACGGCGGTCGGCATCCAGGCGCCGTTCACCGTGCCGGCATTTTCAGGATTGAGGCTAATGCTCTGATAGGCTTTGAGCTTGTCGGCATAGCTTGCCAAGATCTCGCGTTTACGGGCAATCAGACCCTCGATGCGCTCCAGCTGGCCGCAGCCAAGGGCTGCCTGGATGTTCGACATCTTATATTTGAAGCCGACATCGTCGGGCCAGAACTGCTTTTTCTGGCTTCGCGCCCGACCGTGATTGCTTGATGTCAGGACCTTTTCGAACAGGGCGTCATCGTTGGTGACGAACATGCCGCCTTCGCCGGTCGTCAGCGTCTTGGTGCCGTGGAAGGAGAAGGTACCGAAAAGGCCCATCGCGCCGGCGCGTCGGCCATGCCATTCGGAGCCGATCGCCTCGGCCGCATCCTCGATCACCGGAATGCCGTGGCGGCGGCCGATGTCGAGAAGACGGTCCATGTCGCAGAGATTGCCGTAGATATGGGTGGCGATGATCGCCTTCGTCTTCGGCGTAATGTGGCGCTCCGCGTCGGCCGGATCGATGCACCAGCTGTTGGGCAGGATATCGACGAAAACCGGCGTTGCGCCGAGATGGACTACGGGTGCCGCCGTCGCAATCCAGTTGGTATCGGCGAGAATGACCTCGTCGCCCCCTCCGATGCCAAGTGCTGCAAGGCCCATGTGCATGGCGCCGGTGCAGCTCGACGTGGCGATCGCATGGCTGGCGCCAAGGTGCTTGCGAAAGCCGTCCTCGAAGCGGACGATATAGTCGTAGCACCGCTCGCCCCAGCCATTGGCGGCGGCGTCGGCGGCGTAGGCCACTTCGAGTTCGGTGATCGAGGGCTTGGTATAGGAAATTCTTGCCGTCTTCGCGGTCATGCGGCTTTGCCGTTCTCATCGCGCAGCGTGCCGCCGCAGATCAAGCCGACCGGGGCCATCATCAGCTTGACTGTCGTGTAGAATTCCCTGGCGTCGCGTGCCCCGCCCAGAAAGCGATCGACCAGCAGCGCGCTGCCATGCAGGCCGCGCCGTGTGTCCTTTGCGCGAACTTCGTGGAATTCCGGACGGAAGAGCGGCGCGAGGTGTCCGCCTTCAAATTCCTTGAGCGCGGCGAAATAGGCATTGCCCTTGGTTTTGTAGGAACCCTTGTCGGTTTCCATCATGCAGTCGATCGTGGTGGCACGGACGAATGCTTCGCACCCGCCGGACCAGGGTGTTTCGAGTTCGCGCAGGACATGGAACTGCACTTCGGCCACTGCGCCGGTAAGGCCAAGGCCGGAATGGAACGGGAAGTTCCAGGGATGCAATGGTACCTGAACGGCGAAAGGCTGTGTGCTGACAGCCGACATAGGCCGCGCGCAGAAGGCCAACTCGTTGGCAAACAAAAGCACCTTGGCCGCCCATTCATATTGCGGCACCGGTGTCGACCAGTCCTGCGGTACCGGCAATTGCAGCAGCGCATCGACAAGCGAGCGGCGAATGGCGGCATGATAGAGGCCGAACGGCATTTTCGGGCTGTTCAGGCTGTTTTCCCAATAGAAGAAAGATCTCAGCATCGCCGTCTTGTCGAGCGTATCGATGTGGTAGCTCGCCGGAATTGCGATCGAGCTTGCCTTGCCGGGTTCCGCATGGCGATCGATCTGGAAGGCATTCCAGGCGAGGGCATCGACGCCGGGCGAGCTGGTTTCGAGAAAGGTGACCATCGTCGCGAGTTCGCTCTCGATCATGTCGCCAGGATTGACCAGCGTCACCCAGTCGCCCTTGGCGGTCGAAACCGCGTGGCGCCAGAGGTGTTGACGGGATATGCCCTGATCTGCGTCGGTGATCGTGATGCGCGCGTCGCCAGCTGCGAGGCCGAGAAGGGCGCCTGAGAGCGCGATATCCGCGGGCTTTGCAATGACGATCTCAAGATCGGCGTGCTGGTTTTCCAGAAGCACCATCACCAGCGGCAGGGCATCCTGCGCGGCGGTTTCCACGGGGATGCAGATCGAGAGTTTGGTCATGGCGTGCCTCGTGCGTGTCGCGGTCCCTGCCGAACCGCCACCGCGAGCGGCGAGTTCGGAAGATGGTCACATCAGCAGGCAAGTGGCATCTGCGCGAAGGAGGGTGCGGTCCTGTCTTCCGCTGGAAGCCATTGCCTGCTGACGTGTGCTTTAGAGGTAGCGCCGGAAACTTGAGCGAGGCTTTGCATGAGACGGGCTGCCCGGCGCGTCATGCGCCGAGCGAGAGCTTGATGGCGAAGCCGACAATGGTGACCGTCAGCACGCCGAGGAGCCAGAGACCGACGAACCACAGGAGTTTCTTCGGCAGGCTGTTCTCGCTTGGCATCAGTGATAGCCCTCCTCGGGATCGATCTTTCCGCGGAACACCCAATAGGCGTAGCCCGTATAGATCAGGATGATCGGCACGAGGAAGGCGGCGCCCCACAACAGGAACGCCAAGCTCGAATCCGGCGCTGCTGCATCCCAGATGGTGACCGATGGCGGCACCATGTAGGGATAGAAGCTGATACCGATACCGGCAAAGCCAAGCACGAACAGGCTAAGAGCTGCCAGGAAGGGCTGCGCATCCCGCTTGCCGCGGATACCGGCGAGAAGCAGTGCAAAGCAGCCCAGCACCAGAACCGGGACGATGACGCTGAAGATGGCGGTCGGCCAGCTGAACCAGCGTTCCAGATAGATCGGCCTCAGGAACGGCGTCCACAGGCTGACGATGCCCATGGCGGCGACAGTGGCAAAGCAGGTACGCAGTGCGATCCTGCGGGCTTTTTCGGCGAGTTCGCCGGTGGTCCTCATGATCAGCCAGGTCGAGCCGAGCAGAGCGTAGCCGATCAGGATGGCAAAGCCGGTGGCGACGGAAAATGGCGTCAACCAGTCCCACCAGGCGCCGGCATAGGCGCGGTTGACGACGGGAATGCCCTGCACCAGCGCGCCAAGCGCGATGCCTTGCGAAAAGGCGGCGAGCATCGAGCCACCGGCGAAGGCCCAGTTCCACAGGAACTCGCCACGCTTCGTGCGCCAGCGATATTCGAAGGCGACGCCGCGGAAGATCAGGCCGAGCAGCATGGCGATGATCGGGGCATAGAGGGCTGGCAGGATGATCGAATAGGCCAGCGGAAAGACTGCAAGCAGACCGCCGCCGCCGAGCACCAGCCAGGTTTCATTGCCGTCCCAGACGGGGGCGACGGAGTTCATCATCACGTCGCGGTCGCGCTTTTCCGGAAAGAACGGAAAGAGGATGCCGATGCCGAGATCGAAGCCATCGAGGATGACATAGGCGAGCACGGCAAAGGCGATGATGGCGGCCCAGATGAAGGGAAGATCAATGGCCATGATGTGCGCTCCTATGTGCTTGTCCGGTTGCCGGGCCGGGCATGATGCCTGACGTTCTGATCGGTCCGTCGTCGAGATCGGGCATCGGATCACGCGGCAGGCGCTTCATAAGGCGCAGGATGTAAAAGGTGCCGGCACCGAAGACGAGGAAATAGACGATGATGAAGGCGATCAGCGAGGCTGCGACGGCGGGGGCTGCGATCGGCGAGATCGAGTCGGCCGTCAACAGCTGGCCGTAGATCGTATAGGGCTGGCGGCCGACCTCGGTGGTGATCCAGCCGGCAAGCACTGCGACGAAACCGGCGGGTCCCATCAGGACGGCGGCGCGGTGCAGCCAGTCGCTGCTGTCGAGCGTGCCGCGATACCGACACCACAGGCTCCAGAGGCCGATGCCCAGCATGGCGAAGCCGATGCCGACCATGACGCGGAACGACCAGAACACCACCACGACGGGCGGATGGAGATTGTCGGGGATGGTATCGAGACCCGCCAGAGGCGCGTTGAGGTCATGTTTCAGGATCAGGCTGGAGAGCTTCGGGATCTCGATTGCATAGTCGACCCGCTTTTCGGCCGAGTTCGGCAGGCCGAACAGGATGAGCGGCGCGCCGTCCGGATGGCTCTGGTAGTGGCCTTCCATGGCCATGACCTTGGCGGGCTGGTGTTCAAGCGTATTCAGGCCATGGGCGTCACCGGCGAAAATCTGGATCGGCGCGACGATCGTTGCCATCCACATAGCCATCGAAAACATCGTGCGGGAACGCCGGGGTGCGGTGTTTTTCAGGAGGTGCCAGGCTCCGACCGCGCCGACGACGAAGGCCGTAGTGAGATAGGCGGCCAGCACCATATGGACGAGGCGGTAGGGGAAGGACGGGTTGAAAATCACCTTCCACCAGTCGAGCGGAATGAATTGTCCGGCCTCGTTCATGCCGAAACCGGCCGGCGTCTGCATCCAGGAGTTCACAGCAAGGATCCAGGTGGCCGAGATCAGGGTCCCGAAGGCGACCATGAAGGTGGCAAGGAAATGCAGTTTCGGGCCGACGCGGTGCAGGCCGAAGAGCATCACGCCGAGGAAGCCGGCTTCGAGGAAAAAGGCCGTCAGCACCTCGTAACCCATCAGCGGGCCGATGATCGGTCCGGCCTTGTCCGAAAAGACGCTCCAGTTCGTGCCGAACTGGTAGGACATGACGATGCCCGAGACCACGCCCATGCCGAAGGCAACGGCGAAGATCGTCTTCCAGAAGTTGAACAGGTCCATATAAACCTGATCCTTCTTCCACAGCCACAGCGCCTCCAGCACGGCGAGATAGCTCGCAAGACCGATGGAGAAGGCGGGGAAGATGATGTGAAACGACACGGTGAAGGCAAATTGGATACGGGCGAGCAACGTCGCGTCAAAGCTTTCGAACACGGGCACAATCCTTTCAGGGGGGTGTGGTCGCCGTCTCTTGGCCTCTCCGCCCACCATGGCCTGTCCCCGGCCGTGGCGGATGAATGCGGCGCCTGAACCCTTGAAACATAATCTGCGGCAACGGTGCGAAAGGTCAATGACGCCGCTGCAACCATAGTGTCACACTGCGACAATCGCCCGCCTGCGGCAAAGTTGCATCCGGCTGATCACCAGGCGAGGCGGCTCGCATTTTCATCAACTTGTCGGCTGTTTTGAATCTGATTTTCTTAAAAGTGCGAATTGCGTAAAATTGTAGATATCGATTTAAGCGGCCCGCAAACTGTCCCGGCTATGGTCCTCTCATCGGAGAACGAAACCGGTAACAAAAAAACCGACGCTGCCCGGACAGGGGCAGACGGACGGGACAAACCAGGGACAGGGTCATGTTGAAACGAATTTTTGTTGCGATCGCGGTGTCGATCGGTATTGCCGTCACGGCCACTGCGCCGTCGCAGGCCATGAGCATTTCTTCCGCCGCCCGCTCCATCAGCGCCACCATGCCGGTGCGCAATGTCAAGTTCAGCGAACGAACCAAGTTTTCCTATCAGCTCTTCTGCCTGCAGTATGGCAACGAGTGCCGCACATCGAGCCGCAACGTCGTCGCCTATACCAGCAAGCTGCGCACCGTGCTCGCCTCGGTCAACCGGAGCGTCAACCGGATGATGCCGGAGATTAGGGCGCGCCGCGAATTCCTGTCGTTCAATCCGCTGTCAGGCGCCAGCGACGATTATGCGATGATGAAGCGCAGTCACCTGATCCGCGCCGGCCTGCCTGCAGGTGCACTCCGCGTCGCCAGCGTCACCACACCGGAAGGCCGCAGCCATTCGGTTCTCGTCATCAGCACCTCGACCGGCGAGTTCGTTCTCGACCATCGCCAGGCCTCGGTGATGAAGCGCCGCGATACCGGCTACAGCTTTGCCGCCTTGAACACGGTGCGCTTCTTCGATTGATCGCGCGAGCGGGATGAGGAAAAGTGTGCGCGGTTTTCCGCCCGCATCCCGCTCCCAGAAGCGCTCCGGATTTTGCCTGAAACTGTCCCGACTTGCCGCAGGAATGTCCCTTCCTGCGGCCTTTTTCGTTTTGGCGGGACTACTTGCGCGACAGATAAGCTTCCGCCAGTTCCGTCCAGAAGGCGGCGCCGATCGGCAGCAGGTCGTCGTTGAAATTGTAGCCGGGGTGATGCAGCGATTTTTCGGTCCCGGTCACGCTGGAGCCAAGGAAGAAGTAGGTGCCCGGCCGGTCTTTCAGCATATAGGCGAAATCTTCGCTGCCCATGAAGGGGCGTTCGAGATCGACGACCTTGTCGGCACCGGCAAAGCGCACGGCGAGATCGCGAACGAAATCCGTCTCGGCCTTGTGGTTGATCGTTGCATCGTAGCTGCGATGATAGTCGACCGTCGCTCTCATGCCGAAGCTTTCCGCCTGGTTTTCTGCGATCAGCCGGATGCGGCGTTCGAGTTCGTCACGGACCTTCGGGTCGAAGGAGCGGATGCCGACGACGATCTCGGCGCGCTCCGGGATGATGTTGCTGGCAGAGCCGCTGTGGAACGAACCGACGGTGATGACGGTCGGGTCCATTGGGTGGATATTGCGGGAAACGATCGATTGCAGGGCCATGACGATCGAGGCGCCGCAGACGATCGGATCGGCGGTTTCCTGCGGTTCTGCACCGTGGCCGCCCAGGCCGTGAACGGTGATCTTCGCCTCGTCGACGGCCGCCATGATCGGGCCTTCTCGAAGCGCGAACTGGCCGAAGGGCAGGCCGGGCTCGTTGTGGAGCGCAAAGACGGCGTCGCAGGGGAATTTGTCGAACAGGCCTTCATCCATCATGATCTTGGCGCCGCCGAAATTCTCCTCGGCCGGTTGGAAGATCAGATGCACGGTGCCGTCGAAATTCTTCCGTTCGGCAATCGCGCGGGCTGCACCGAGAAGCATGGTAGTATGCCCGTCATGGCCGCAGGCGTGCATCAGGCCGGGAGTCTTGGAGGCGTAGTCGAGGCCGGTTTCCTCGAAGATCGGCAGGGCGTCCATGTCGGCTCGGATGCCGATGGAGCGGCTGCTCGTGCCGTTCTTCAGGGTGGCGACGAGGCCGGTCTTGGCAAGGCCGCGCGTGACGGTGTAGCCGAGGCCTTCGAGACAGGTGGCGACGAAATTGGAGGTGCGGACCTCTTCGAGCCCCAGTTCCGGATGGGCGTGAAGATCATGGCGGATGGCGACCAGTTCCGGCATGGAGTTGGTCAGGTTCACGTTCAAGGTCATATCAGGCACCACGGGTTGGTATGCGATTTTCAAGATAGCGGAAGGCTATGACAAGAATTCCTGTCAGGCACATATAGATGAGCGCGAGCAGCAGCAGCGGCTCGTAGGTGATGTAGGTATCCTGCCGCACCTTCGAGATGACAGAATAGACATCGATGACGGTGATCGTGGCGACCAGAGGCGTGGCCTTCAGCTGCAGCACGGTCTCGCCGTTCAGCGTCGGCAGTGCCCGGTGGATGGCGCGCGGCAGCCAGATGCGGCGGAACACCGTCCAGCGGTTCATGCCATAGGCGCGGGCGGCTTCGATCTCGCCGGCCGGAACGCCGGCAAAGGCGCCGCGCATCACTTCGCCCTCATAGGCGGCGAACGAAATGGTGAGCGCAGCGACGCCATAGGGCCAGGATTCACGCAGGTACGGCCAGAGGAAAGTCTGCTTGATGCCGGTCTGCGGAAATATCGAGCCAAGCCCGTAGTAAAGAAGCCATAGTTGAAGGAGCAACGGCGTGCCGCGAATGACGGTGCAGAAGATCTTTGCCAGCGTCTTCAGAGGCCACGGCCCGGTTACCTGCACGAGACCCAGCGGCACGGCCAGGATAAAGCCGAGAATCGCCGTGCTGAACAGCATGGCAAGCGTGACCAGGATGCCGTAGCCGAGCCGCGGCAGATATTGCGGCACCCAATCCCAGCGCATGAACCAGACGATGCAGAAGACGAGGGCGGCGGCAATGAGAAGAAGCACGATGCGATGTGGCTTGAAGAAGCTGCCGGCCGTCGGCAGGTCTTCCGGTGTGAATGCCATGGCATGGGTCGTGACATCGGGAGGCGTCGTGTCGGTCATGACTGCTCCACGAAGCCGCGTCGGGCGCGGCGCTCGATGATCTTGATGAGGAAGTCGGAGACGAGCGTCAGCGCCAGGTAGAGCACGCCTGCGGCGCAGTAGAACAGGAGATAGGCCTTGGTCGCTCCCGCCGCCTGCCGCGTGACCAGCGTCAGTTCGGAGAAGCCGACCACGGCGAGGAGGGCGGTGTCCTTGGTGGCGATCAGCCAGAGATTGGAAAGGCCGGGGATGGCGTAAGGCAACATGGCGGGCAACGTCACCCGCGTCATCACCTTGGTGGGCGACATGCCATAGGCGCGCGCCGCCTCGATCTGTCCTGCGGGTACCGCCTTGATGGCGCCGCGCAGCACCTCGGTCGTATAGGCGCCCTGGACCACGCCGATGACGAAGATGCCGGCGACCAGCCCGCTGATGTCGACCTCACCGATCCCCACAAGGGCAAGGACATAGTTGAGCGCGTCGGTGCCCGCGTAATAGAGAAGGAGGATCAGAACCAGTTCCGGCACGGCGCGCACGATCGTCGTGTAGCATTCCATCAGGTCGCGCGTGATCGGGCCACCGTAGAGCTTGCCGCACGCACCGCCGATGCCGAGCAGCAGGCCGAACGAATATCCGCCGATGGCAATCTCGATTGAATTCATCAGGCCGCGCAACAGCACGCCACCCCAGCCGGGGGGCTCAAGTGCCAGAAGGCTCCAGTTTATGAAGGATGCAGGATCGGCCATTGAACTTAGTCTTCGCCTCTGTGGTTGCCCCTCACCCTAGCCCTCTCCCCGCACGCGGGGAGAGGGGATGACGGAGTTGGCCGCAAGTCCCTTCTCCCCGTCCAAACGGGGAGAAGGTGGCCGCCCTTCTTTTCAAAAAGACTGGCCGAATGAGGGGCTTTCAGCCGCCTCATCCTGTCGCGTCACTCGCCGTAGATGTTGAAGTCGAAATACTTCTTGGAGAATGTGTCGTAAGTGCCGTTCTCGCGGATCGCCTTGATCGCGGCGTTGAGCTTGCCCTTCAGCTCGTCCTCACCCTTTCGCAGGCCGATGCCGACGCCGGCGCCGAGAATGGCCGGATCGTCCTTGACGTTGCCTTTCGCCTCGCAGCATTCCTTGCCCTGGTCGCTGTTGAGGAAGGCATCGAGGGCGATCGCGTCGGCCTGGACGGCATCGAGGCGTCCGGCGGCGAGGTCGTTATTGGCCTCGTCCTGCGTCTGGTATTCCTTCACGGTCGCACCGTTCTCGCCGAAATACTTGTTGGCATAGTCCTGATGGATCGTCGAAACCTGGACGCCGATGGTCTTGCCCTTCAGGCCTTCCGGCGTGGCGTCGAAGGTCTCGCTCTTCGGGCCGATGATGCCGGTCGGGGTGTTGTAGTATTTGTCGGAGAAGTCGATGGTCTTCAGACGCTCCTCGGTGATCGACATCGAGCCGATGATCATGTCGATTTTCTTCGAGGTCAGTGCCGGAATGATGCCGTCCCAGGCGACGGGCGTGATGACGCAGTCGAGCTTGGCTTCGGCGCAGATCGCCTTCTGGAATTCCACTTCCCAACCTTCCCAGTTGCCCGAAGCATCCGGCGAGGTGAAGGGCGGATAGGGTTCGGCGGCGAAGCCGACCTTGACCTGTTCGGCTGATGCGGCACCAGCGGCAGCGATGCCGAGGGCGAGCGACAATGCGATGGTTTTGAGCGTCTTTTTCATGCTGTTTCCCTTTTTTGGTCTTCGTGGTTTTTGATTTAGTGGATGGAGCTGATAAATTTTTTCAGGCGCTCTGATCTGGGATTGCCGAAGATCTCGTCCGGTGACCCCTGTTCGTCGATGACGCCGTCGGCCAGAAAGACGATGTGATTGGCGACGTTACGCGCGAACTTCATCTCGTGGGTGACGAGGATCATCGTGCGCTTTTCCCGGGCCAGGTCACCGATGACGGTGAGCACTTCGCCGACGAGTTGCGGATCGAGCGCCGAGGTCGGCTCGTCGAACAGCATGACCAGCGGCTGGATCGCCAAGGCGCGGGCGATCGCGGCGCGCTGCTGCTGTCCGCCGGACAGGAAAGCCGGATAGGCATCGCGTTTCTCGAACAGACCGACGCGGCGCAGCAGGGCCTCGCCGGTAGCAATGGCCTCATCCTTGGATTTGCCAAGCACGTGGATAGGCACTTCGATGACGTTCTGGAGAATGGTCATGTGCTGCCAGAGATTGAAGCTCTGGAACACCATGCCGAGCTGGGTGCGCAGGCGCTGCACCTGTTTGCGGTCCGAAGGCATCAGGCCGCCGTGACCGTCCTTCTTCATGGCGATGGTTTCGCCATGAACCGTGACCGATCCGGAGGTCGGCAGTTCCAGCATGTTGATACAGCGCAGGAAGGTCGACTTGCCAGAGCCGCTACCGCCGATGATGGCAATGACGTCGCCTTCGTTCGCGGTCAGTGAAACGCCCTTGAGCACTTCGAGCGGCCCGAAACGTTTGTGGAGGTTAGTAACCGCAATCGCCTGGGCTGGTGTCGTCATGAAATATCTGCCCCGATGAGGCAGAGAGCCGGCATTGAACGCATGAAAACAGTTCCCCTGATTTTCTTTTCGTGCGGCATTTTTGCCTGTCACGCTGTTCCATGAAAGCCATCGTGGCACTTGTGCAGAAATTATTCAACCGTATAATAACGTCGACGCTGCTTTTTCTGGCAGTCCCTCCACATGATCAAAATTCCAACAGGAGTAGACGATGACGGCTTATGGTTCGCAGGAGATGTCGGCCAATCTGACGCGCGTGTTGATGCGCCGGCCGGGCGAAAGCCTTGCTTCCGCCGATCCTGCGAAGTGGCATTACGGCCCGACCTTCGATGGCGACAAGGCCGTGCGTCAGTACGCGGAATTCGCCCTTTTGGTGGAAAAGTCCGGTGCCGAAATCCTCTGGCTGGAAGACAAGGGCGACGGCCTGGCCGACGCCATGTTCACCCACGATCCGTCGCTGATGTCCAACCATGGCGCCATCCTCCTGCGCATGGGCAAGCCGTTGCGCGAAAAGGAAACGGCGCTGCATGAGGCAGCCTACAAGAAGGCCGGTATCCCGATCCTCGGCCGCATCACGGCGCCGGGCACGGTCGAAGGCGGGGACTGTGTCTGGCTCGATGCAGAGACGCTGGTTGTCGGACGCGGCGTGCGCACGAACGAGGAAGGCATCTCGCAGCTCAGCGAGATGCTGGAGCCGCATGGTATTACCGTGCTTGGCTATGATCTGCCGCTCTGGCATGGGGAAGAAGCCTGCCTGCACCTGATGTCGGTGATCAGCCCGCTGTCGCGTGATCTGGCACTGGTGTTCGCGCCGCTTTTGCCGGCATCGTTCTACCAGCTTCTCAAGGAGTGGGGCATCACCTTGATCGAGGCTCCGGCCGACGAGTTCCACGCCAGCAACGGCCTCAGCCTCAATGTCCTGCCGGTCCGGCCGAACGAAGTCATCATGGTCGCGGGGTTCCCCAAGACCAAGGCTGCGATGGAAGCGGCCGGCTGCAAGGTCGAGACCTTCGAGGCCGACGCGCTCTGCATCGCCTGCGAGGGCGGCCCGACCTGCCTGACCCGGCCGGTTCTGCGGCGGGCTGCATGAACCGCCGGACGTTCCATCGCGCGCCGGAGGGGGAGCGGCGGCAGGAACTCATCGATGCGACGCTCGATACGATCGCCGAGGTCGGGTTGAAGGGTGCGACAGTTCGTCAGATCGCCATCCGGGCGGGGGTGACGGCGGGGCTCGTCCGGCATTATTTCGCCTCCAAGGACCAGATGGTGGCCGAGGCATATCGCTTCATGCTGACGACATTTGCGGCGAAGGCGGTGGACATAGGCGGTGATTCGAGAAGGCGGCTGAGAACGTTCATCACGCTCAATCTCACCGCGCCGGTTGCCGACAGCCGCAGCCTGTCGCTTTGGGCCTCCTTCATCAGCCAGGTGCGGGTGGACCCGGAACTCGCCGAAATTCATCGCGAAGGCTATCTCGGCTTTCGCAGCGACCTGCAGGGGTTGATCGGCGATTTTCTCATTGCGGAGAGCCAGCCCGCCAGTGAGGGCGTTTGCCGTCGCCATGCGATTGCCATCACCGGCATGATAGACGGGCTGTGGCTGGAAGGGTGCCTCGCGGGCGAACTCTTCGGTGAAGAGGAGCTGGTGGCCATCGCGCTGACGTCGATCGAGGCACTGCTCGGCTTGTCGCTCGGGCGGGATGAAGACACGGCCGCCGCGTAGCGGCCAAGACCCGGCAGGAATGCCGCAACAAATTTACTGAGGGCAGGAGACACCATGCGTTACTCATCGATCACCGACCGCCTGGCCGATCTCGGATCGGAAAAATGGGCTTTGCATATTCGCGCGCGGCAGATGCAGGCAAATGGAACCGATATCATCCAGTTGACCATCGGCGAGCCCGACATGCCGCCGGATGCCTCCCTGCTTGCCGAAGCGCAGCGCGCCATGAATGCCGGACGCTACCGCTATTCCAACGGCCGGGGAGAGCCCTCGGTGGTTAACGCGCTGACGGCGCGCTACGCCAAGCGCCGGGCGGACGTGACGGCGGAAAACGTCTTGTGCTTCCCGGGCACGCAGACTGCGCTGTTTGCAGTGATGCTCGGTCTCGTCGAAGCGGGCGACGGCGTGCTCGTCGGCGATCCGCTCTACGCCACCTATGACGGCGTCATTCAGTCGGCCGGTGCGCATCGCGTGACCGTGCCTTTGAAGCCTGAGCATGGATTTCACATGCAGGCCGCCGATCTCGAAAAGGCGGTTACGCCGAAATGCCGTGTCCTGTTGCTCAATACACCGCACAATCCGACCGGGGCCGTCCTGACGGCCGAAGAGATCACGGCAATCGGCGAAATCTGCCGCAGGCACGATCTCTGGATCGTCTGCGACGAGGTTTACGAGGAGCTGATCTTCAATGGCCGGTTTGCCTCGCCCTTCGACAATCCGGATCTTGCCGAACGTACGATCGTGGTCTCGTCGATCTCAAAATCGCATGCCGCCCCCGGTTTCCGCAGCGGCTGGGCGATCGGACCGCTGGAGTTCGCCAATCGGCTGCTGCCGGTGTCGGAAACCATGCTGTTCGGCGTGCAACCCTTTATCGCCGACATGACGGCCTATGCGCTGACGCATGAAATCGGAACATCTGCCGCCATGCGCGCAGCCTACAAGACGCGGGCCGACCTGATCGTCGAGGGGCTCTCGAATGTGCCGGGCATCGTGCCGCTGCCACCAGAAGCCGGCATGTTCACGCTCATTGACGTGTCCGGCACCGGCCTGACGGGCGAAGCCTTCGCCTGGATGCTTCTGGAACAGGAACATGTCGCCGTCATGCCGGGAGCATCCTTCGGTAACGAGGCGACTTCCTTCGTGCGCGTCAGCCTGACGGTGCCGGATGCCGTGATCCAGGAAGCCTGTGGCCGAATCACCAAGCTGGCGATCCGGCTTCTGGCGCCCAAGGAGCGCCGGGCATGAGCGAAGCTATGAAAACCGTCGGCGAAGTGCTGGTTGATCTGCTCGAGGCAAACGGTGTCGAAGTTGTCTTCGGTATTCCGGGCGTCCATACGGTCGAACTTTATCGCGGTCTTGCCGCCTCGAAGATCCGCCACGTGACGCCGCGCCACGAGCAGGGTGCAGGCTTCATGGCGGATGGTTATGCCCGTGTCAGCGGCAAACCGGGCGTGGCTTTGGTGATCACCGGACCGGGACTGACCAACACGATCACGGCGATGGCGCAGGCGCGGCAGGATTCGATCCCGATGCTGGTGATTTCCGGGGTCAACCGGCGGGATTCGCTCGGCCATGGCAGGGGTCTGCTGCACGAGTTGCCGGACCAGCACGGCATGATCAAGACGCTGGCGCTCTTCTCGCAGACGCTGCTCAATCCGGCGGACCTTGGGCCGGTGGTCGAGCGCGCATTCGCCATCCTCACTTCCGGTCGCCCCGGGCCGGTGCATATCGAGATCCCGACCGACGTGATGACGGCCCGGATCGCCGCGCCGCCCTTGCGAAAAGCGACGGCGACGCGGCCCAGGGCCGATGCCGAGACGCTGCAAAAAGCCGCCATTCTCTGCGGCGACGCCAGCCGGCCGGTGATCATCTGCGGCGGCGGCGCGATCACCGCCGAGGCCGAGATCCAGGAGTTGGCCGAACGGATCGGCGCACCTGTCGTCATGACAGTCAATGCACGCGGCATGTTGGCGGGCCATCCGCTCCGGGTTCCGGCAAGCCCCAGCCTGAAGGCCGTACGCTCACTGATCTCTGATGCCGATTTGGTCATCGCGCTGGGCACGGAAATGGGCCAGACCGACTATGACATGTATGCCGACGGTGGATTTCCGATCCTCGGCAATCTCATCCGCACCGACATCGATGCGGCGCAGTTGGCGCGCGGACCGCATGCGGCTTTGTCGGTTCTGTCCGGCGCCAAGGCTGCGACCGCGGGCATGCTGGTGTTTCTGACGGCAAAACCTGCGGGCAAGGGCAAGGAACGCGCGGCTGCAACGCGCAAGGCGGCCATGACGGAGCTGACTGCAAAGATGCGGGCGGAGATCGCCGTGATCGACGCGATCTATCAGGCCTTGCCGGATGCCACGATCGTCGGGGATTCCACCCAGGCCGTCTATGCCGGCAATCTCTATTGTGATGCTCCAAGGGCGAAATCCTGGTTCAATTCTGCGACCGGTTTTGGCGCACTCGGCTACGCGCCACCGGCAGCCGTGGGTGCGGCGGTGGCGGATGCGGAAAAGCCGGTCATTTGCCTGGTCGGTGATGGCGGCATCCAGTTTTCGCTGGCGGAACTGGGGTCGGCGGCCGATATCAACGCCAATGTCATCTTCCTCGTCTGGAACAATGACGGCTATCAGGAGATCGAGAGCTTCATGGTCGAGGTGGGGGTGACACCGGAAGGCGTAAAACCATCAGCTCCGGACTTTCTACTGGCCGCCAGCGCCTACGGGGTGCCCGCGGTGCGGCTTTCGACGGTCAGCGAGCTGGCCGCCGCTCTGACCGAGGCACGCAAACGGGATGGACCGTCGCTGATCGAAGTCCACCAGACGCGCACGGCGGGCGTGACCGCCTGAGACGGGCGGCGCTCAGGATGTTCAACGGGCACGCCTGATGGTAAGATTTGACTTTGGTGGCGGGCGATGGTTTTTAGGCCGGCTTGTGCGCTGAATCGGCGCGCAGTTCGGCGACTTGTGGTGAAAACTGCACGCCAACGGGAAGGACGATGTCCTCTATGGACATGAACGGCAACAGGATCGGTCGCAGCCAGGCAGGCAAGCTTTTTGCCGTGCTGTGGATTCTGGCGGCCGCCCTTGCCATGCAGTTCGTCGTTTCGGCACAAGGGTTCTCGTCGCGGTTCTCGACGCAGCAGAGTGCCGGGAACTTCTCGATTCCCGAAAGCGGCACTTCCGATACGGCTGTTTCGCGGCATGTCATGCGGGCTTTCCCCGTGGCCGATCTCAGGTTTACCGCCGATCGCGCCGATGGCAAGGCCTCTCCCGGTGGACCCGGACCCTTCGTTCTGCCCGCTGCAGTCGCTATGGCGGCTGTATCCTACGGCGGCATGCCCGTCGTGGCCTTTTCGCAAGCCGTCGTTACAGGCGCGCGTGGCGACATTGTCCGCGTTCGTGGACCCCCGGTGCTCGGCGCCTGATAGCTGTCCCTGCGGACAGTCTTCGCGCTTCGGCGCGCCTTTCTTTTACGCATCACCCCTGCCGTCCAAGGCTTTGCCAGATGGACGCGGGCTATAATGGAACATCAAAATGCGCACTTCGAAATGGGCCGTTCTGGCCTATGTCGCGATTACCCTCTTCGGGATACTCGCGGCGCTACCCAACGTACTGCCGGTGGCCGTCCAGCAGCAGTATGCGTCCTTCCTGCCGGTCAAGCCGGTCACGCTCGGCCTCGACCTGAAGGGTGGCTCCCACCTGGTTCTGGAAGTCGACGCGGCAGGCCTGCGTCAGGCTCGCCTCAACACGCTTCTCGATGATATCCGTGGTGCGCTGCGCGCCGAGCGGGTGCCGACATCATCGGCCCGCATCGCCGGTGACGCGATCGCCGTCAAGATCGACGATCAGGCCGCCCGTGACAAGATCGTGCCGAAGATTCAGGAACTGGCCACGCCGGCCGGCACGCTCGGCTTCGGGACATCGACCTCGGACATCGAGGTCACCACGGCCGACAACACGATCACCGTGAAACTGACGGAGGCTGGTCTCAGCGAGCGCATGACAGCCGCCGTCGACCAGAGCCTCGAGATCATCCGCCGCCGCGTCGACCAGGTCGGCGTTGCTGAACCGCTGATCCAGCGCGTCGGCTCGGACCGCATTCTCGTCCAGTTGCCCGGCCTGCAGGATCCGACCGGTCTGCGCAAGTTGCTCGGCTCGGTGGCGCAGATGAGCTTCCACATGGTCGACACGTCCGTCGATCCGAACTCGCCGAACCCGCCGCCGCGCGGCGTCGATATCCTTCCGGGCGCCAATGATGGCGGCAAATATGCCGTCGAAAGCCGCGTTGCCATCGCCGGCGAGCGGTTGGCGGATGCCAAGGCCGGCTTCAATCAGCAGACCAATGAACCGATTGTTTCCTTCACCTTCGACAGCCAGGGCGCACGCCAGTTCGCCGAAATCACCCGCGACAATGTCGGCCTGCCCTTCGCCATCGTGCTTGACGGCAAGGTCCTGACGGCGCCGCGCATCAACGAACCGATCCCGGGTGGCCAGGGCCAGATCAGCGGCAACTTCACCGCCCAGGAAGCAACCGTGCTCTCCGCTCTGCTGCGCTCCGGCGCCCTGCCGGCACCGCTGACCATCATCGAAGAACGCTCCGTCGGTCCGAACCTTGGTTCCGACTCCATCCGCATGGGCATCTATACCGGTCTTGCCGGTTTCGCCCTCGTCGTCACGCTCATGGTGCTGCTCTACGGCGCCTGGGGTATGATCGCTAACCTCGGCCTGCTGCTCCACACCATCTTGACGATCGGCGTGCTTGGCATGCTCGGATCGACGCTGACGCTACCCGGTATCGCCGGTATCATTCTTGGTATCGGTATGGCGGTCGACGCCAACATCCTGATCAACGCCCGTATCCGAGAGGAAACAGAGGGCGGGGCAGGGGCGATGAAGGCGCTCGATATCGGCTTCAACAAGGCCTACGCGACCATCATCGACAGTAACGTCACCACGCTCTCCGGCACGATCCTGCTCTTTATGTTCGGCACCGGCCCGGTTCGCGGTTTCGCGATCACCATGATGCTCGGCATCGTCATCTCGATGTTCACCTCGATCACCGTCGTTCGCCTGGCGATGCGCGAAATGGTCGTTCGCCGCAAGATGAAGAAGCTGGAAATCCCGTCGCTGTTCGGCGGCGTGCCGCACCTGCCGCAGATTTCCTTCATGAAGGGACGCTTCGTTGCCATCGGCATGTCGGCCTTCCTGTCGGTCAGTTCGGTGGTTCTATTCTTCCATCCGGGCCTGAACTACGGCATCGACTTCGTCGGTGGTATCCAGGTGGAAGCGACCTCGAAATCCGTGCTCGACCTGCCAAAACTGCGCGAAGAACTCGAAGGTCTGAACCTTGGAGAAGTGGCATTACAGGAATTCGGCCAGAACCAGTCCGTGCTGATCCGCGTCCAGCGTCAGCCCGGTGGCGAACAGGAGCAGACCGTTGCCTTGAACAAGATCAAGGACGGTGTGGCCCAGGTCATTCCGGACGCAAGTTTCGAGCGTACCGAAGTCGTCGGTCCCACAATCTCGACGGAGCTTGCGCGTTCTGGCTTCCTCGCCGTCGCGCTCGCGATGCTGGCGATCCTGCTCTACATCTGGTGGCGGTTCGAGTGGCACTTTGCGGTCGGCGCGATTGCGGTGCTGCTTCTCGACATCACCAAGACGATCGGCTTCTTTGCGCTGACCGGCATCGACTTCAACCTGACGGCCATCGCCGCCCTTCTGACGATGATCGGCTATTCGGTGAACGACAAGGTCGTGGTCTACGACCGCATGCGTGAAAATCTGCGCAAATACAAAACGATGCCATTCTCCGACCTAATCGATATGTCGATCAACCAGGTGCTGGCACGATGCATCTTCACCTCGATGGCAACCGCGCTGTCGCTGGTGCCGATGGCAATCTGGGGCGGCGACGCGGTGAAAAGCTTCGCCTGGCCGATGATTTTCGGCGTGATCGTCGCGACGACCTCGTCGATCTATATCGGCGGGCCGATCCTGCTCTTCCTCAGCCGCTGGTGGAAAGACCGCGAGGCGACCCGCGCTCCAGGGACTGAACTGGCCAAGAACTGATCAGTCGAGATACGGAAAAAATTAAAAGGGCAGCTTCGGCTGCCCTTTTTTCGTCCCATGAAGGGACTACATAATGTTCATGGACCAACGGGAGATGGTGCTCGGAATTAGATCGTCATTCTACGATGTTGCAGCTATCGAATTTTTTCTGCTGCATTTGATGGGAATGGCGAACGAAAGAGTATTATTTTTCGTAGTATGCCAATTTTAATTGACTAAATTGGTGGTCTATCCTATTTTGTGATCATCCGCTGATGGGACGAACCAGAGTGGATGCCTGTAACTTGCCCGGAAAGCATCCGACCGGGCCTTTGCTGAAGGAGAGAGCCATGTCTGACAATGCCCGCATCGCTGCTTTCCGCGGCACGCATTCCTATTGTCGCGCAACGAAAGACCTTTGCCTTCGCCCCTTCTGGCGAATGTGAACTCCAAACAGTCCTTTCCTTGAATTTTGCACGATTTGAATGATCCGCGCCCGGGCGTGGAAGGAGCGTTATTCCATGAACAAGCAGGTTATAGAATTCGGCGGAGAAGCCGTCGGTGTGGTGGTCCCGGATGCGGGCCGGCTGAAGTTCGTCGCCGTGAAGTATCACGTCTGGGATCTGGATTCGCGGCACTTCCGCTCGGCCGATGAGGCAAGGGCTGCCGTACGTCAATTGATGGTTTCGCAGACCGGCCGGCGGCCGGTGGTGCATTCCGCTGACACATCGGCGGTATATGCTGCTGCATAAACCATAAATATGCGTGAAAACCGCAGTTTGGCCATCTTTTCACTAAATCGGTATATTGGCACGGCTTCTCATGTGATATGCCGGGTTATGTGATGGCAATCAGCAGGTAGGCGCTGTTTTAGGCGCCTGTTTGTGAAAAGAGCGAACTGCGATGCTGACGAAAAAAGGAAAATACGGATTGAAGGCCTTGGTCGATCTGGCCAGGCTTGATCCGGGCGAAACCGCCTTCATTACCGAGATTGCAAGCCGCAACAACATTCCGAAGAAGTTTCTCGACACGATTCTCCTGGAACTGCGAAACGCTGGCATCCTGCGTTCGAAGAAGGGGCCTGGTGGCGGCTATTCCCTGTCGCGTCCGGCGTCGGAAATCCGCATCGGCCAGGTCGTTCGCACATTGGACGGCCCGTTGGCTCCGATCCGCTGTGCCAGCCGCACGGCCTACGAGGTCTGTGACGATTGCAACGATCCGGATACCTGCGAGGTTCGCCGGTCTATGACGACCGTCCGCGATGCCATCGCCGATATCCTGGACACGATGACGCTGGAAGCTTTTATCAGCAATCCCGGCCAGGTGATCCTTTCGGAAGACGAAATCGTCGTGAAACACGCAAGCTGACACCGGAAAGCTTGTTTTCCTGTGGTTATCTCGCCGATTTTGGCAGAATAACCGGAAAAACGCATGTTTTGACCATTTTAATTTGATCTGGGAGTGCTCCGGCTATACCGGATACTGAACTATGGTCTTGGAGCGGCAATGATGGGTCTCAGGCAAGTTGATATGAACACCCCGGAAGAACGTGCCGTGATCGAATCGATCGGCCGGTCCATCACCACGGCCGTGGATGGCATCAATGCGCTTGCTGCCCGCTTTACCGCTGACCAGTCGCTCTCACGCAGCCTTGTCGATGCCGTCGAACTGATCGCGCGCGGCCATGGCCGTGTCGTCGTCTCTGGTGTCGGAAAGAGCGGGCATATCGGCCGCAAGATCGCCGCAACCATGGCATCCACCGGCACATCGGCCTATTTCGTTCATCCGACGGAAGCCAGCCACGGCGATCTCGGCATGATCACGTCGGAAGATCTGCTCATTCTTCTCTCATGGTCCGGAGAGACGGTCGAGCTCGGAAACATGCTGGCCTATGCCAAGCGCTTCAATGTCCCAGTCGTGTCCGTGACGTCTAACGCGGAAAGCCTGCTTGCCCGTAATTCAAGCGTCGCCATCACCTTGCCGAAGGTTCAGGAAGCCTGCCCACACGGTTTGGCGCCGACGACATCGGCAATGTTGCAGTTGGCCGTTGGTGACGCCTTGGCAATCGCGCTTCTGGAGCGGCGTGGATTTTCAGCGCAGGACTTCAAGACGTTCCATCCTGGCGGTAAGCTCGGTTCGCAACTGCTTCTGGTTCATGAACTTGCTCATGATGGCGATGCCATTCCGCTTCTGCCGCTCGGCAGCCCGATGGGTGACGCGGTTATCCAGATGTCCTCCAAGGGCTTCGGTGTCGTTGGTATCATCGATGAAGTGGGCAAGCTCGTGGGTGTGATTACCGATGGCGACTTGCGGCGGCATATGTCGCGCGACCTGCTTCTCGAAACGGTCGATGCGGTGATGTCGCACAAACCGCGGGTCATCAAGGGCAGCGTGCTGGCAAGTGCTGCCATGGAAATCATGCAGGCGCAGAAGGTGACCGTACTGTTTTTGGTCGATGACCTCGGCCTTCCCAGTGGTATATTGCACATCCACGATCTGCTGCGTGCCGGCGTTGCGTGATTGGAACGGTTTGGTCACGGTGAAAGCGTGAATCGCTGTTCCCGCGTTGCCCTGCAGAACGGCGATGTATTTTGATATCGCGCCGCTCCTGGCAGCTGGAATTGGAAAAACGGCTTTGCGAGCTACCCTTGCCTGATCTGCAGCACTCCTCTCAATCGGATTTGGACCGCATGGCTCCGAAGGGCAAAATTACCACATTTGCCTTCCACATCCACGGCTGGAAGCAGGCGATCTTTCAGCGCTATTTTCCCGAGCGTGCCTTCACCTTCGTGCCCATGTACGCCCGGGACAACGAATTTAAGGAGGAATGGGCAGGCCGGATTCTGAAGGTGGAAAATCCGCAAATATTCGTCTGGAGCCTGAGGGCTCCTCGTGGATTGCGCGACTTTGCCTCGAAGCACAACATTGCGGTCTTCTTCATCGAGGATGGATTCATCCGCTCGGTGGAGGCCAATGCCAGCCGGACGCCGCCGCTTTCTTTGGCACTCGACAAGGGGACCGCCTATTTCGATTGCCGAACGCCGTCGGATCTTGAGCACTTGCTCGCTACCTACGACTTCGACAGTGAGCCGGAGCTTTTGACACGGGCGGCGGCGGGTATCGCCTTTTTGCTGGAAACCGGCGTCAGCAAATACAACAGCGATGCCAAAATCGACATCGACAGTCTCTACGGTCCGAAATCAGGCAAGCGCGTGCTGGTCATCGGCCAGGTCGAGGACGATGCCTCCATTCAGTTCGGCTGCCTGCCGGCGATTACCAACAACGATCTGGTCCGGCTCGCGGCTGAGGAGAACCCGGGCGCGCAGATCATCTACAAACCGCATCCGGATATCCTCAGCCGCGTACGCCTGGCGCAGTCCGACCCGGACGATGTTCGCCACCTCTGCCAGATTCTCACGCAGCCCTTGCCGATGGCCCAGGCCTTCGAGACGGTCGATCATGTCTATACGATTACGTCGCTCGCTGGCTTCGAGGCCCTGTTGCGGGGAATAAAAGTCACCGCCTACGGATGCCCGTTTTATGCCGGCTGGGGACTGACGGACGATCGCCAGCCCAATCCGCGCCGTGGACGAGTTCTGACGATCGAGGCCCTGTTTGCCGGCGCCTATCTTCTCTATCCCCTCTACTTCGACCCTCAGACCGGCAGGAGAATGTCTTTCGAGGAGACGGTCGACAGCATAAGCCGGTATTTTGCCACGATGAAGGTGCTCGACGAGCCGCGGCGGACCAAAACAGGCCCTCGATGGCGGGCATGGGGCCTCTACGGTATTCTCGGCTGGCGGCATCTGCTGACGCCGATAGTGTCTTCGATCATCGCCCGGATAGGTAACCAGCATGATGTGGAAAACTATCAGGCAGATCCCATTCAGTTCTTCCGGGAACTCTCCAATCCGAAATTCCGGCTGATTGGTCGCATCCTGTATCCGTTCGACAGATAGCAAGCTTGATGACATTCGCCTTGAAATCGGCTCTATAGATTTCAACTGAAAAACAGTTGAAACTTGGTAAAGGCATGGCAAGGGCAGAGACATTTCGGGCCGAAGGCTTAAGTTGACCCCGAATGACGGTGTTTGCGTCTTGTTGCAAGAGAAAGCCGCTTCGTTGGGACATACCGTCACACATATGCGGGTCGTTAGCGCTTTGCTGATCCGCGAAATGGAAGCGCGGTTCGGCAGCAAGCCCGGCGGTTACCTGTGGGCCTTGCTTGATCCTGCCGCGCATGTGCTGGTGCTGACCATTGCCTTTCAGGCCATCGCGCGGGCGCCGGCGCTCGGCACCAGCTTTCCGCTGTTCTTTGCAACAGGGTATATCGCCTTCCAGTTCTACCAGGCGATGGTGTCTTATGTGAACGCAGCCGTCAGGGCAAACAAGTCGCTGCTCAGCTATCCCAACGTCGCACCGATCGACACGGTCGTCGCCCGCTATTTCCTGCAGTTTGCGACGACGATCATGGTTGCTGTCGTTGTGCTCGGCACCATAGCAGCCTGGATGCGGGTGCCGCCGGAATTGTCTTGGTTGCCAATTCTCGAAGCGGCCTTTGCCGGTAGTATGCTGGGGCTGGGGATCGGGCTGATCAACAACGTCATGTTCGTGAAGTATCCGCTCTACGAAAAGATTTTCAGCATCGTCAACCGGCCACTCTATATGATCTCCGGTGTCTTCTTCCTGCCGGATATGATCCCACCCCCTTATCGCGATATCGTGCTTCTCAATCCGCTCGTCCATGTGATCATGCGTTTTCGAACCGGGTTCTACGACGAATATCGGGCCATAGGCCTCGATATGGGGTACACCTACACTTTCGCATTTTTGACATTGTTTTTTGGAATGCTATTATTCTCTGCGTCTTCCACACTATTGAGAAATGAATGATCAGGCTTGAGCAAGCGACCAAGTTCGCGCGTACGAGAGGCATTAGCAAGCCGATTATCGACGGCGTTTCCCTCGTTTTGGAGCGGGGGAAGAGCATCGGTCTGCTTGGCCGCAACGGTGCGGGTAAATCCACCTTGCTGCGTCTGATTGCCGGAACGATCAGGCTGGACAGCGGCAAGATCATCCGGCGCGGGAAAGTTTCATGGCCGCTCGGTTTCCAGGGGAGTTTCCAAGGAACGATGACCGGCGAGCAGAACGTTCGTTTCGTCGCGCGCATCTATGGTGTCGATACGCGCGAACTGATCGACTATGTCGAAGACTTTGCGGAACTCGGTCCTTTCTTCAAGGCACCGGTCGGGACCTATTCGTCGGGCATGAAGGCCAGGCTTGCCTTCGGATTGAGCATGGGCGTGAATTTCGACTACTACCTCGTCGATGAAATCACCGCTGTCGGTGACGCGAATTTCAAGAGAAAATGCCGCGCGGTATTCGACAGCCGGTTGCAGGACTCCGACGTGATCATGGTTTCTCACAGTACAACAACCATTCGCGATTATTGTGATAGCGGGTTGGTTATGGAAAATGGCAAATTAACCTATTATGATGATATTGCGGATGCGATCCGCGCTCACAACGACAATATGAAGGAACGATAATGGCGATCATCAGGAATGCAGCACCGATTGCTGCGCGAAAGGATATCGCTGTAGACCAGCCGATCAGCCAGGATGTGGTCAAGTCGAAGAGCGTGCACCTGCTTGAGGGGCTGCTGGGCAACGACGACCGCATGCTTGTGCCAAAAGCAAAGCCGGAGGGTCGCAACAAGTTCCACACGACGATCACGCAGAAGGTACAGAAACGCGGTTGGCTGCGTTCACTCCGCCTGCGCCATGCCGTGATCCTGGTGAGCTTTTTTGTTTTCGTCGCGATTCCGGCGGCTCTTGCATCCTTCTACATGCTCTTCCTCGCTTCCAATCAATATCACAGCACGGCCTCCTTCTCCGTGCGCAGCATCGAGGCGGCTGGTTCCTCAGATATTCTTGGCATGTTCACCCAGGCGTCAACGGGCAGCACGCTCACCGATAGCTATATCCTGATGGATTTCATCCGCAGCGAGAGGATGTTGGAAGAGGTCGAAAAGAAATTCGATCTCGAAAAGATTTATGCCACGCGCGGCCTCGACTACTTCTACGGAATGGCGGCGGGCATGCCGGTTGAAGACAAGCTCAGATACTGGCGCGATATGGTCGATGTGAATTTCGATCACGCATCGGGGATTATGCAACTTCAGGTCAAGGCATTCGACCCGGCAGAGTCGCAGAAGCTTGCCGAGTTCATCATCGAGCAAAGCGACGGGCTGGTGAATAATCTGTCTTCATCCGCCCGCAACGGCGTGCTGCGCTCCGCGCAGGATGAGGTGCAGCTGGCAGAGGACCGCCTTACCAAGGCTCGTGTCGCTGTGCGCAAGTATCGGGACGCCTCTCAGGAGGTTGATCCTGTCGAAGGCGCGAAGCTCGCCGCTCAGTTGATCGGCGGGTTGGAGGCTCAATTGGTTCAGATGAATGCTGATCTGGCGACCGCAAAGTCGCAGATGAGCGATGACACGCCTCGCATCCGGGTGCTCAAGGCACGCATTGCCAGCGTGGAGGAGCAGCTCGGTTCCGAACGTCAGCGGCTGGGAAGCGGAAACGCGTCCGGTAACTCCGAGACAGGCGGTGCCACCAGCGATGTTGCAGGGCGAATCCAGCAGTTCGAAGCGCTGGAAACGGAGCGCGAATTTGCCGAGCGGGCCTACACTGCATCCCTGGCCAGCATCGAAAAGGCCCGTCTGGACGCAAGCAACAAGCAGCGTTATCTCGCGGTCTTCATCGAGCCAACGCTCTCCCAGATGGCTCAATACCCGGCGCGAATTCTCAATTCGTTTCTGGTGGCACTCGGTCTGCTGTTCGCTTGGGCTGTCTTCGTGATGGGCTACTACAATATCCGTGACCGTACCTGAATTCGGCCTGACAGTTGCCATGGGCGAGGTCAAGCTGGCCGTGCCCATTCCTGAGTGTGGTCGTCTTGAGCGTTAGACTGTTGGCCTTCCTTCCATAGAGTATGAACGCCAAATCGAAGAAAGCGTGCACGGTATTCGATAATGAATTTTTTTGTGAAGGCGGGCAAATTTATCAAGTCGCTGCCGCGAGTTCGCTTTTCCCGACCTTTTGCTATCAGGCTCGATTGGGGGCATACAAATGCCGTCGATGCGAAAGGCCGGCTGATTGCGACGATACGCCTTTATGGCAGCGGAAACCGGATTGAACTGCCCAAGACCTCGTCCTTCACCGGCCACATAACCATCCGCGGTCAGGGAAATCGTATATTGATCGGCGAAAACTGCCGTTTGGCAGGAGAGTTTATAGTCAAGGGGGGCAATCAAACCGTGACTATTGGTGAAGGCACGACGTTCGAGTCGGTCTATGTTCTCAGTCTGGAGCGCTGTGATGTCACCATCGGCCGCCGATGCATGTTTTCTCGCGGGATCGAGGTGCGCACGAGCGATTCTCACTCGCTGATCCGGAAAAGAGATGGCCGCCGCCTGAATCGTGCCGCGCCTGTTGTCGTCGGAGATCACGTCTGGGTCGGTCTTGGCTCCATTTTGAACAAGGGAACCATCATCCCGGAAGATTGTGTGGTGGGGGCTAAGTCCTTCGTCAACAAGGCGTTCACCGAAAGCGGCGTCGTTCTCGCCGGCTCGCCGGCTGCGATTGTTAAGCGAGGGGTTACCTGGAGCAGGCAAAGAAGGCGCCGTTTATCCCAGGACGAGATGGAGGCCTGGCGTTCCTGCGCGCCATTCAACGATGAAGACGAGTGATTTTCTGCGGCCGTTTGCGCGGTGGCGGATCGACGAAAGCATCGGGTTGATTGACCGTACGGTTATGTAGTCTCTGCGCGATCGCCTCGGCGCCCGCATCCGTACCGGCGGCCGAATAGAAGTTACCCCTGACCTGGATCGTTGCCGCAAGCAGGCGGAAAAAGGCGGTACGCATTGGCTCCTTCGGCGGAGTCGGGTTGCTCCAGAACTGATCGAGCTCGGCCTGATCGCTGAGGCCCACAATGTCGAAGACCGCCGCTCCCAGCACTTTGACTGGTTTGCCCAGTTGCAGTGCCTGAAGGCCGACGGTTGAGTTAACCGTAACGGTGCCTCCTGCCTTGTCCAGCAGCGCGTTCAGGTCGCCCCCGTCGAGAAATTGCACGCGCTGGTGGATGTCGAGACTGCTTGCGAAATCCTCGATATAGGTCCGCCAGTTGATCAGACCGTTGTCGAGGGGATGTATCTTGACGATGAGATGTGCCGTGCGGGGCGCGTGATTGGCAAAGGAGGTCAGAATCTGGCTAATCGCCTCGCGCTGGTCGTTATACGGCGAGTGCGCGCGCAGCTGGAAATCGGTTTGCAGCTGCAATGGGAAAACAAAAAACTGGGTGCCGCTGACGAGCAGGCTCCTGATAAATGCAGTTGCGGCCATGTTCCTTTTCTTGCCGCCCGACAGACGCATCACCCAGCCGGCATACTCAGCCAGCGGGTGGAAGAGGGCGTGGCGGCGATAGTGCGGAAAGAGGAACCACAGGAAGACATTCGGCAGATTGTAGAGAAGATCGTAGCCCGCTTCGGCGACGAAGGATTGCGTATAACGCCTCGTCCAATCCGGCTCGGAAAGTGTGCGGGCCGCATCGACGATCTGTCGGGGATCGACCGGAAAGTGCGAATTGGATGACATGCCGTTGCGTTCGAGCGTCAGCCAGTCCGGCCGCAGATAGCCCATCTCGACAATCGAAACTTCTACGTCGCGGTCTCTGGCTGCCTCGATCGCAACCTGATGATAGGGACGCTCCTCGCCCAGCAGAACGAGATCGGTAACAGCTTGCCGGCCCATGAAGGAGGCGACATGATCGCGCCAGTCTTTGCCGCCGCGGCCGCGATAGTTGTATCCGCCTTGGCGGCGCCAGAAAATCTGGTCGCCGGGATTGAGGTTGATCCTGAGGCAGCGATGGCCCTGCGTCTCAAGCCGGTCAGCGATCTTGGCAAAGATCGGCGAGGATGGTCCCTGCAGGAAAAGGAAGACGCGCTGCTCTGGCCTGTTTTGCAAAGCCATCGTCACAGACCTTCAAGGAGCAGCGCCGGCACTATCGCAGATCATCCTTTTGCAGATTAGCGTGCTTGAGCATCGCTTCGAGCAGCTTCCAGGGCTCCTCGTTGCGTGGAAAATCGGGGGCATGATGCGGTTTGCGAGCCGCTGCCAGAGGCACGATGAAATAGTCTGTCCGGGGATCAGGGAAGGGATCAGCGAAGGATTTCAAAAGCGGCGCATGGTCACCATAGAAAACCAGCCAGACAGGACGATCCAGCCTGTTCAGATGATCGACGAGCTCGCCCAGCGCCTTGTCCGATTGCTGCAGGATATCAAGATAGATGGAAACCGGGTCCGTCATCCCCTCGACACGATTGGGTTCCCACGGCCCATGGTTGGCCATCGATGCGACGAAAAGAAAGCTGCCCTTGGCGTCCGTCTGGTTTTCCACATCCGCGATAACCTTGCGGGTCAATGTAGCATCCGAGACATAGGGACCGTCCTGAAGCGGATCATGGTCGAATTCATCGAGCATGGTCATCTTCTCGAAGCCGAGCTGCGGCATGGCCTTGTGGCGAAGGAAGAATGTCCGGTCGTAGGGGTGCATGAAATGCGTGCTCCAGCCCGCATTCTTCAGCTTGGTCGGCCAAACCACATTGGTATAGTGGCTGGCGCGCAGATAGGGGTAGCTCGCGTCGATGTGCAGGTCGTCGGGAACAAGCCCGCTCAGGACCGCGAATTCCGTTCTGAGCGTATAGCCGCCCTCGAAGACGGTTGCGAGGCGGCCCCATTGCACGGCCAGTTTCTGGAGGCGGTCGATGGTTGGCAGCTTGACGCTGTCGACGCCGCAGTGGCGCATGTCGATGAAGGATTCCGACTGCCAGACGATGACGAGCGGCGCCTTGTTGTTCGAGTCGTGGCCGATCAGGTCCTGTACCGCTGCAAAGAACCGTTCGGATAATTCGGCAACAATCTTCTCACGTCGGCGACCGAGCCACAGAATGAAATGGAAGACAACGGAAGCGAACGTACCAAAGCGAGTGGTGCTCACCTTGACGTTCGGTTTGCCAACGAGGTGCTGCACGAAGTCCGCCACTGGCCGGTTGACTGGACCGTAGAACAGCAGAATCCAGGGAAGATCGGCGATCAGGATCATGAGCACGATCCAGCCGAACTTGTGGCTCGGCGGCAAGATGTTCGGTTCGAAATACATGTAGAGCGCCGAGACACCGAACACATACGAGAAGGCGACCGTCCAGAAGACGATGTTGAGCGAATTGGCGTAGAAGATCGATTTGTATTTGAAGACGTCGGCGACCAGCGCGATGTCGGAAAAGACCAGAGGCTCGCGAATGAATTTGTACTTCGCGCGCGATATGCCGGTGAAGATGATGAAGAAGCTCATGGCGCCGGCACCTGCATAGAGCGGGCGCCAGGAAATCGAGAAGAATCCCGCGAAGACCAGGGCTATGACCGGAAGCCGCGCCAGAATATCCACGGCTGCCCGCCTGCGGCTGAACGGTGGCCGATTTTTCCGGCGCTCGCGTTTGGGCAAGGCAAACCTGTCCGTGAACAGGATGACAGCGCAGGCCAAGGCGTAGCAAAAAAAAGTCAGCGTTACGGGATGGTCATGCATGTTGAGTGACGTCAACGCCAAACGGATACCTTCACGATCTTTCATCTGCCGACAGTCTTCATGCACCGCCGTGGCAGAGCGACACTTAAATCCTATTTACGGCAGATACAAGCGGGCTATGCCTGTTCAGAGGCGGCGGCTGATCCGCTGGATAGCACGATCGAACCACCAGTTGAGAAAGGGCCTCACCGTCGAGCCGAAGCGCCCCAGCGCATGGAGCGTCCAGCCGAAAAAGACCTCGAAATTACCTCTGTCGATAGCGCGCACGATACGGCCGGCGACGGCATCGGAAGGCCAGGGAGCAACACGTCCCATGATCACCGCCGCTTCGAGCGGGCGGTTTTCCAATTCGCGGGCGAATTGCGGGGTTTCAGTATCGGGCGGGAAGCAGACGGAGATGCGGACCGCATGGGGCTTGGCCTCTGAGCGCAGCGCCTCTGCAAAGCCGTGAAGGGCGAATTTCGAGGCGGAGTAGGCTGCATAGCCGTAGATGCCGATCAATCCGGCGCCGGAGGAAACCAGCATGATCCGCCCGGAACGCCGCTTCTTCATACCCGCGTAGACCGCACGGACGGCATGAATGCTGCCAGAAAGATTTGTCTGGATCTGGCGATCGAACGCGTCCGATGAAAGTGTCTCGAACAGTCCTGGTTCAACGATGCCGGCAGACGTGACCAGGATGTCGCAGGGGCCGAAGGCGTCCTCGCATCGGCGGATTGCCGCTGCCGTCTGGCTTTCGTCGGCCACATCAGCGCTTTCGATGCGGATCGTGTCCGTGCCGCGACCTTTGGAAAGTTCGTTTTGCGCCGTTTCTAGCGTCGATACGGTTCGCGCGAGAAGCGAAACACGCGCTCCTCGCGAGGCATAGATACGGGCAACTGCCAGGCCGATCCCGCTTGAGCCGCCCGTAATGATCACGTGAGTCATGCCGCAGGACCGGTTCGGTTCATGGAAATTCGCGTGGTTGCTCCGGAAATGTCGGGCCTATCGCGAGGCGAGCATCTTCATCATCTGCTGGACATCGATCGATGCGAGGCCAAAATTCCGCTCGGTGAGATCCTTCAGTTTTTCAGCCGTCAACGCCACGGTCTGACGGATCTGCTCTTCGGTGTGCTCGCTGGTGATAAAGAACCGCAAGCGCGCCATGCCTTCGGGTACCGCCGGGTGGATGATCGGCAATGCGTTGATGCCGGCCGCAAGAAGGTCGTTCGACAGCTGTACGGCGCGAAGCGAGTCCCCAACCAGAACAGGAACCACGGAGAAGCCCGCGCTCAGGCCCGTATCGAGACCGGCTTCCTGGGCAAGCTTGAGGAATAGTGCGCCGTTGCGCTTCAAAGCCGCGACGCGTTCCGGTTCGCCTTCCAGAATATCGAGGCTCGCGATGGCAGATGCCGTCAGCACAGGTGCGAGGCCGACGCTGTAGACAAAGCCGCCGGCGGTTGCCTTGAGCACGGCTGCCAGTGCGCCGCTGCCGGCGATATACCCGCCGCAGCTGGACGTCGTCTTGGAAAGCGTACCCATCCAGATATCGACCTGACGCGGATCGATGCCGAAATGCTCGAACGTGCCCTTGCCGCGCTTTCCGAGAATGCCGAGTGCATGCGCTTCGTCGACCATCAGCCAGAAACCATATTCGGCTTTCAGCTTCATGATCGCCGGCAGGTTGGCGATATCGCCGTCCATCGAATAGACGCCTTCGACGATTACCAGAATGCGGCGATAGTCACCGGCCACGGTGCGCAACACATGCTCCAGGTCGTTTGCATCATTGTGCTTGAAAAGGCGGCGCGTGGCGCCGGAGAGCTTGATGCCGGCGAGCGCACTGTTGTGGATGAACTCATCATGGACCACGAGGTCTTTCGGCCCCATGAGGCAGCTAATCGCTGCGACATTGGTCAGGTAGCCGCTGACGAAGCAGACGGAGGCCTCGACGCCGTAGAAGGCGGCAATACGCTCTTCCAGTTCGGCGTGAGCAGGGCGCTCGCCAGCCACCAGCCGGCTTGCGGATGCGGAGATGCCGAACGTAGTTATCGTGTCGCGTGCCTGGGAGAGCACATGTGGGTGGCGATTGAGGCCGAGGTAATCATAGGAGGCGAAATTGATCAGCTTGCGCCCATCGATGACGGTCGTTGCGCCGGCTGCCGTCTGGTGAGCGCGGTAGAAGGGGTTGTCGATGCCGAGCTGTTCGCTCGCGACCTTCTGTGTCTGTACCTGCTTGTATTCCGGCAAGTCCTCGAACTTGGTTTGCTTGCGCCTGACCGGTGGAGGAACGTCGCGCTCGGAACGTGCCATACGGCTTCGCTCCGAAGACTGATGCGCATCGCGCATCCGGTCCAGGAGGTTTTCCTTCAGGCTGCTGTTCATTTTCGAAACGTTGTGACGTTCCTCATTCTTGCTCATTGGCTCGCCGCTTTCTCCGTTCCAGTTCCAGTACCGTTGCCGATGTGTCGCTGAGTGAGCTCGCTGACGATCTTGTTGTCGGTTGGCTCGCCGTCTTCGTCGCTGCCGTGGTCCCGCTTGCTGACTTTGTCATAAAGCTTGCGGGCGACATCGCCAACGGTCGTATTATCGGCAACGCCGCTCAGCGGCATGTCGAAGCCCGTATTCTGCTGGAAGCTGATCCCGAGTTCTACAGCCATCAGGCTGTCGAGGCCGATTTCCTTCAGGATCTTGTTGCGCGAAATCGTATCCTTCGACACACGCAGGATAGCAGCGATTTCGCCGGCAACCAGATCGTAGAGGATATCTTCGGCTTCCTGCGGCGATTTTCCTTCGATCATCGCCACGAGATCCATGGTCTTGCCGTCACTGCCTGGCGAGTGCTGATCGGCGGTCCGCAGGATGACCTCGAAGAGAGCGTTGCGAACCACCGGCAGATTGCGGGCGGCGGCCCAATCGAGCTCCGAAATCATCGCCACGGCGGCATCTACCGTGCCGGGATCGGAGCGGATGTAGCTCTCGACCTGATTGAGGGCGGACTGGGCCTTAAGCGCCGTCTTGCCGATACGCTTCGAGAGCAGATCGTTGACGTCGGTGTTCTGCGCCAGATAGCCCTTGTCGGCGATCGCGCCGAAACCGATCGCCAAACCCGGCAGGCCTTCAAGCCGGCGTGCGCGGGCAAGACCTTCGAGATAGCCGTTGGCAGCCACATAGTTGGCCTGGCCGGGATTGCCGACCAGCGTCGTTGCCGACGAGAACATGATGAAATGCTCGAGCGTATCGGACCGCGTCAACCGGTCGAAAACGGCGGCACCCTTGGCCTTCACGTCAATGACCGGACGGTTGCGTTCGCGGTTGAGATTGTTGATCAGCGCGTCGTCGAGAACCATGGCAGCGTGTACGACAGTTTTCAGCGGTCCGATCTGCCGAAGCGTCTTCAGCAGAAGATCGGCCGCGGCTTCATCGGTCACGTCGCAGGCATGCACCGTCGCCGAAACGCCCTTGTTCTCCCAACGCTTGATGGCTTCGAGAGTTTCAATGTCGGCAATGCCCCGGCGTGTCGCGAGCGCGATATTGCGTGCGCCCTTGTCGACGAGCCAGTTAGCCGCAGCAAGACCGAAACCACCGATACCGCCAACCACCAGGTGCACGCCCTGGCTATCGACTGACATGCGGCCAGCCGGGCGGGTGGCGACTTCGTCGCGTCCGGCAACAGGCGGCAGCACGACAATCTTGCCAATGTGGCCGGCGTTCTGCATCAGTCGGAAGGCGTTGCCGATTTCGTCGAAACCAAAGGCGCGGTAGGGCAGGGGCACAAGCTTGCCCTCTTCGAACAGCGCTCCGATTTCGGTGAATATCCGCTTCGTCAGATCCGGAGCATTGACCAGCAACTGGTCGGCGTCGATGCCGAAATAGCTGATGTTGCGACGGAATGGTCGCAGGCCGATCTTGCTGTCGGCATAGTAGTCGCGTTTTCCCAGTTCGAGGAAGCGGCCGAACGGCTTCACGAGCGAGAGGCTCTGTTCCATGGCTTCAGCAAACAGAGAGTTCAGAACCAGGTCCACACCTTCGCCGCCGGTGACGCCGAGGATGTCGTTGACGAAGGCCAGCGAGCGGGAATCGAAGACGTGGTCAGCGCCGAGCATCTTGAGGAAACGGCGTTTCTCGCGCGTTCCCGCCGTGGCAATGACCTTGGCACCGGCGAGTTTGGCAACCTGCAGGGCTGCCAAACCGACACCGCCGGCCGCACCGTGGATGAGGATCGTTTCGCCGGCGCGGATGCGACCGAGTTCCATCATCGCGTAATAGGCGGTGAGGAAAGCGACCGGCACGGTTGCTGCGGCAACAGGGCTAACGGTTTCCGGCAGTCGGGCAACGCCCGAGCGCGAAACGACGGCATGGGTCGAAAAGGCGGCAGGCGCGATCGCCATCACGGCGTCGCCGACCGAAAGGTCCTTGACGGCACTGCCGATGGCGACGACATGGCCGGAAAGCTCCATGCCGATCGTTGCTCCGGCAAAGCCGTCTTCCAACGCTTCTTCCGGCAGAAGTCCCATCGCCCACATGACATCGCGAAAGTTCAGGCCGGTTGCGGCAACCGCCACCACGACATCGTCCGGGCCAGCCTGCGGGATTTCGGATTCTTCCCAGGCGATGCTGCCGACCTGCGAGCTGACACGCTGGCGAATGGTCGCTGCCCTGAAATCAGTGGTCTTGCGCAGGCCCTGATCGACCGGACCGGGAACGGCGCGGATTTCCGACAGGATACCGGTGGTTCCATCAAGCAACCATTCGCGGTTGCCGCTTTGGTCATCAAGCATCGAAAGTGCGGCAGCGAGCTGATTGCCCGTACCGGCCTTTGCGCCGGTGAAATCGAGCGAATGGATATCCAGGAAGTCATATTCGTTCTGTAGCACGCGAGCGAATGCCCATAGGCCGCTGTTGATGCTTGAACCGGGCGCATCCTTGTCACGCGACCCCACCGTCACCGGCGCTCCACCGGGAGCCGCGATCACAAGGCGCGGACGGTGATCGGCTGCCGGCTCCACATTGGAATAATATTGGCGCAGGGCCTCGGCAAAGGCGCTCAGTGACAGGACGCGGTTTTGCAGAACAGTCGAATCCTGGCTGCGGTCCGCGGATGTTGCGGACGACAGGTAAACTGCGCGCACCGGCTTGTCGTTGAGCCCCTCGATAGCCTCTGCGATTTTATCAGCATCGGCATCAAAATCGCCGGTCAGTTGGATCGGGACGAGGGGTGCCTGGATGGCATCCTTGCCCGAGGGCAACATGCTGTGCAGGCTTGAAACGCTGCCTTCGTGCAGGACGAGCACCGGGCTCGAAATGTCTGCAGACTGTGCATCCGTTGCCTGAGCGGTATCGGTAAATTGGCCGCCCTGCGCCTCGACCGTGATGATATTGCCGTGTGACAATTCGCGGTCTTCGACGGAAATATTGCGCAATCCGAGGTCGGTCAGGTCCTTCTGCCATTGTGTGACGGTGGCAAGCTTGCCGATCGGGAACTCGACGGCCTGGGTGCGGGCAAACCAGCCCTCGGTCAGTCCGTAGGCAAAGTCGCTGAAGACCGTTGGTGCATTGGTCGCGGCAACAAGAGCGCCATTTTCCTGCAGGCAGGCGCGCAACGCATTGCGGATGGCACCGTCTTCGTCGATCAGCGTGAAAATCGTATCCGACGCACTGACGACAAGATCGAAAGCTGGAAGTGTCGCGAAAGCATCCTTCTTCAGGACGCGCACATGCGCATCTTCTTCGAAGGCGATTTCGAGATTGCGTTGAGCATTTTCGCGTGGTTCGACAACGATCAGCCCGGCATTGTAGTTCGCAGCCAGCGTGGCGAGCTTCCGGGTGAAGCCGGCGGATATCGTGCCGGCTTCAACGATACGCAGATCGGTTTTGCCGTTTTCGCTTGCCAGCGCCTTTTCGACCGCAGCCAGCACCAAGTTCATTCTCTGGCGCGTGGATTCGGAATGAACGGTCTGGTGGTCGAGCGTCGCATCGCTGATGAAGCCTTGCGGCCTGGCTGTTGCGTCAGCTTCATTGCCCGAGATTTCAGAGGCAAAGAGGGCGTCGATGCGATCGAGCGCTTCCGCGTAGGAATTGTTGATCAGCACGGCCTCTACGACCCGCTCGGAGCGTTCGCCGTAGAGTTCCTTCAGAATGTCGCCGACGGGGGGTAGTGAATATTCGGGGGCGATCTTCCAGCTGCCAGCCTTGTGTTCGCACAGTCCAGCATCTTCCAGGACATAGAGACAGTTGGCCAGGAAGCAGCGGAAGGCGAAGTCGCCGGGGAGCGACCGCGTGTCGATCTTGGCGGTCCCCTTGCCGAGTTTGAGCGCGATTTCGTGGCAGGCGCGATAGATCGCAGCGTTGAACAGAAGCGTCGTATTGTCGATGCCGTTGTCTTCCGTCGCGGCAATCAGCGGCAACGGCAGCGCGTTTGAACGCGCCAGCGTCGCGAGCGGAGCAGCCCGATCCGAGGGTACGGCCTCATAGTGGAATGACAGCATGTCCAGCGTCTTGTGCTGGCGCAGATAGGTACGGCGGAAACGGCAATCGTCAAAGGCTGCGATGAGTTCGCCGCCCTTGCCGAAGAAGCGAAATTTCGCCTTGATCGAGTTGGCGCTAATGCGCTCGATCTCGACTAGTGCCCGCTTGACGGTCGTGCCGGAGTTGGTGACACGCACCGATCCGAAGCGCACCGGAATATAGGGAGCGCCGCCAGCCTCGCCGGTAAAGCGATCAAACAGCGCAACCAGCCCGTGGAACGTCGCGTCCACGGAAATCGGGTTGAGGCTGTAGGAAACAAAGGGGTTTCCTGCCTGTTCCGGATCCTTTAGCTCGACATCGATGAAGCGGTCGCCGTAGGAGACGGCCTTGGACATCAGCTGGAAACGCGGACCGTAGTCGAGACCGAACTGACGGGCAGTCTCATAGGCTTTCGCTGGCGTCACAGTTGCCGTTTTTTCAAGACCGGCGAAGACATTGCCGGAAGCGGTGTCGTCCGCTGGGATGGGCTTGCGGCTTCGCGCCACGGCATGCACAGCCCAATCGTCTTCCGAAAGACGTTCACGCGAGCGGATCTCGATATCACCCGTTTCCGGCGACAGGATGGTCGAGAGTTCCATCATCCGGTTATCGGCAAGCTCCAGCGGCCGCACGATTTCCAGATTGGTGATATCGACCTCAGAAGTGCCGTAATACTGCTGAGCGGCGGAGATGGCGATCTCGATGAAGCCGCTACCCGGCAGGATGGCCTTGCCGTCGACGATATGTTCCGCGAGATCCGGAAACAGGTGTGCGTCGATATGGTTTTTCCAGCTGCCGCTGTTGAGATCAGAGCGCCAGCCCGTCAGGGTATAAGGGGCCTTGGAGCCACGGCCAAACAGATCGGTCGCATCGCTGGTCGACGGCGGACGAAGTTCGCTCTGTTCGAACGGCAGGTTCGGAAGGCGGACAAAAGCGTTGCGCTTGCCGAACAGGCGCGCTTCGTCGAAGGCGGCGCCGTGAGCAATCGCGCGCGCCATGGCGCGCGAGATGGGGTCCTGACCCTTTTCGCCGGCATCGCGCAGCAGTGTCGGAACGACCATGCCCGGGATGGACGCCTGCTTGACCGTTTCCTTCAGATAGGACGACAGGATCGGGCGCGGTGAGATTTCGATGAACAGGCTGCAACCGAGTTCGATGGCGGCCTCTGTCGCGGCCTGGAACCGGACCGGTTCGCGGACGTTCTTCCACCAGTAATCCGGATCAAGCTGCGTGCCATCCATCCGCGCGCCGGTGACGGTCGACAGATAGGCAAGCTCCGATTTGCGCGGTGCAATGTCCGGGATGTCGGCAAGGAAAGCCTTCTTGGCCCGGTCGATGATCGGATGATGGAACGGATAGTTGATGTCGAGAATCTGGACGGGAATCTTCGCCTTGCGAGCCGCGTCGCGGAAGGCGGAAACCTCGTGCGCCGGGCCGGAGATCGTCACCGAGTTATGGGCGTTGATGGCTGCGACGCAGACATGCTCCAGACCGCGCGCCTTGGCAAAGGCGTTTGCAGCGTCTTCGCCGAGCATCGCTGCCGCCATGGTGCCCTGGCCGGCCAGGAGATCCTGATGCAGCGAGCGCTTGGCAACGATCGACACCGCGTCGACGAGCGAAAGGGCGCCAGCCGCATAGGCGGCTGCGATTTCACCGACGGAATGACCAAAGACCGCCGTTGGCTTGATGCCCATGGCAACGAGCGAATCCGACAGAGCGGCCTGGACGGCAAACAGCAGCGGCTGGGCGAACTTCGTGTCGGACAGCTTCTTGTCCAGATCAGGATCGGTGAGCAGATCGGTGAGAACGATGTCCGAGTGGAACTTGAACAGTGCGCTGACCGACGTGAAGCACTGGCGGAAATGCAGGTTTTCGCGGAAGGCCTCGACACCCATGCCGGCCCATTGCGAGCCGTTTCCGGAAAAGACGAAGGCGACCTTTGCGTCCTTCGTCACCGCTTCGCCGGTTTCGCCGATGTCGGACGCCGGTTTCTCGAGGTGGCTGGCAATGGCGCGGATGATGTCTTCGGGATGGTCGCTGCGGGCGGCAAAGCGATGGCGCATCTGCGTGCGGTTGGCGCCGGAAGCAGCGATCACGGCGCGCGCTTCCTCCTTCGAGGCTTTGGCAAACGTCGATTTGTAAGACTTCAACAGTTCTTCGAGGCTGTTGACCGTATGGGCGCTTGCCAGGAACACATGGCCGGTGGCGTTGTTGCGGTTGCGCTCGTCCTGAATGGGATCGGGATCGCTGATGACGACGTGCGCATTGGCGCCACCGAAGCCGAAGGAATTGATGCCGGCAAGGCGGGCGCGCTTTCCGCGCAGCAACTCGATCGGGTTTGCCGTAACGCGAACGTTCAACCCGTCGAAATCGATGTTTTCATTCGGCGTGTCGAAATGCAGCGATGCCGGCAGGTAGTTGTTCTCAAGCGCCATCACGGCCTTGAGCATGCCGAACAGACCGGAAGCGGGCTCAGTATGGCCGATATTCGACTTGATCGAGCCGATCGGGACGGGTGCACGCCGGTTGGCACCGATAACCGTGCCGATCGACCAGACCTCGGAGGGATCGCCCACCTTGGTGCCGGTGCCATGGCCTTCGACGAAGGCGACCTGGTTGGAATCGATATTGTTGCCTTCGTAGATGGCGCGCAGCAGATTGGCCTGAGCCTCGCGCGACGGAAGCGAGATGCCGTTGGTGCGCCCGGCTGAATTGACGCCGGTTGCAACGATCTTGGCGTAGCTGCGATCCTTCTCCTGACGCGCCCGGTCGGAGCGACGTAGAACGAAGACGACACCGCCCTCGGCACGCACGTAGCCGGCACCGTCATTGTCATAGGCGCGGCAGAGCCCTTCGGGCGAAAGCATGCGTGCCTGGGCAAAGCCGACGAAAGGAAGCGGGTGAGCCAGAACATTGACGCCGCCAACGATCGCCGTGTCGATTTCGCCTGCGTTCAGCGCGCGCATCGCCTGATCGAGCGCAACCAGCGACGAGGAGCAAGCGGTATCGACCGTCATGCTTGGGCCGCTCAGGCCGAAAATGTGGGAAATGCGGTTGGAAACGATCGAGAGCGTGTTTCCGGTCATGAAATAAGGACCGGCCGCCGCCGGATCCTCGACGGTCAGATTGGCATGGTCGAGGCTCGACGCGCCGATATAGACGCCGACATTTTCGCCATGCAGCGATGGGATCGAGATGTTCGCATCTTCGAGCGCGCGCCAAGCCAACTGCAGCAGGACCCGCTGCTGCGGGTCCATGTACATGGCTTCGCGTTGCGACATGCCGAAGGCAGCCGGGTCGAAATCATAGATGCTATCGAGCACGCCAGCGGCGAAGGAATAGGTCTTGCCCGGATTGCCAATGACTGGATGCCAAAAGCGGGCAAGGTCCCAACGATCGGATGGAATGCGTGTGACGGTGCATTTGCCCTGGCGCAAAATTCGAAACAACGCCTGTGGCGAATTTGCCCCCGGGGCGAGACATGCGCGCCCTATGATTTCAACTGTCATATTCTATCGAACGCTCTAAACTGCTGTGAGTTGTCTTTGCTGATTGCACTTGATACGCGAAAAAAGCAATCGGAACCTCTTCCCCCGACCCGCAGGATCGTCTCGTCTTCACTACGACGCCAGCTATATTAGCGTCCTTTTAACCCATGTTCACTAGCTTTCAACCCTGTTATGCGAACATACACGGGGTACATGACGGTCCAACACACTTATGGAAACACACCGTAACCGTTGTGGACAAAACTATTGCCGGAAAGGCGCACCGCGAATTATTTGAGCGGATGTGACCGTGGATGGCTTGTTGTGGGACAATGATTGTGCTTTTCAAAGGGCGATCGGGATTCCGGTTATTAGAATGCAGCGGCGCCAATGGTGTTTCAAATACCATTAATGGGGTCGATTTCGGAGTGCTTTAATTGAACCGTTTGAATGCAATCCTGATTTGCGCCCTTCTGACGGGATGTCAGGCAGTTCCGGGCGAAGGCCCGCTATCTTCCGCAATCACCGAAGACGCAGGCCTTTCAGGGCAGGAATTAGGCCGGAAAAACACGGTCGCTTATGACGTGGTCGATGTTGACGCTCGCTCGGCTCGTCTGGTTTCCGATTATGTCGCAACCGCGCTCAATCGCCGGTTTGGCATCGGCGGCGGCGTTGGCCGCGTCGTTATCGGGGTTGGCGATGCACTGAAGGTAACCATCTTCGAAGCCGGCAGCGACGGACTGTTTTCCACAACTGATTCGAAGCAGACCAACCTGGACCTGGTGGTTCAGCCGAATGGAATGGCTTCCATCCCCTATGTCGGGCAGGTCCAGTTCGCAGGCAAGACGCTTGAACAGGCGCGTCAGACAATTCTCGATGCGCTGGTCAAGAAGGCCGTCGAACCGGACGTGATCGTTACCAGCATGGCGACCGCCTCGCGAAACGTGACCGTATCGGGTGCTGTCGGGCACTCCGCCGTCGTCCCGCTCAGCCTGGTCAGCGAAACGATCAATGAGGTCATCGCAAAGGCCGGTGGCCCGTCCGCGCAGCCTTATGAAACCTATGTGACGCTGGTTCGTGGCAAGAGGACCGGCACGGCGCTCTTGAAATCGATCATCGAAAATCCGTCGGAAAACGTCCACGTTCAGCCTGGCGACCAGATTTTCGTAACTCGCGACCCGCGCACCTTCACTGTTCTCGGATCGACAAAGATCAACAAGCGCGTCGATTTCGGCGCCAACGATCTGAACCTGCTCGAAGCCGTGGCGCTTGCCGGTGGCGGCAACGACGACACCATCGACGCGAAGGGCTATTTCGTCTTCCGCTACGAAGAGCCTGATGTCGTCATGAGCCTGCTCGGCAAGGAACGCTTCAACGCCATGCTGAACAAGGGCATGACGCCGGACAGCATCGGACGTTATCCGATCGTTTACCGTCTTAACATGACTCACCCGGACAGCCTGATCGTCGGCCAGACCTTCCCGGTCAAGAGCCGTGACGTCATCTACGCGTCGCGTCATCCGTCTGTCGATTTCGTCAAGTTCCTGTCGATTGTCGCACGGCCGATCGGCGTGGCAAGCGGCGCGACGAGCGCTGTCCGTAACGTGGAACGCATCGGCGATTGATCCTTTGACGAGGTATCATCTGGCGCTATGCTCCAGACACATTGAAAAGCCGGCATCCCAAGGATCGCCGGCTTTTTCTTTTGGCCTGATCAGAAGGAGAGGTCGAGGACGCGGTCTTCGAACAGGCGGTTGCGCGAGCCTTCGAGATGAAGCCGCATGGCCTTTTGCGCATCTTCGGCGCGGCCGTCGGCGATCGCCTGATAGATGGCGTTGTGCTCCTCAAAGACTTTTTCCAATCCAAGCCGCGGCCCCATCAGCGAAAGGCCATGCAGGTGCATGCCAACAGCGATATGAGGCTTCAGGGCTTCGATGGAGGCGGTATAATAATGATTGTTGGCCGCTTCGGTCACGCATCTGTGGAAAACGAAATCGGCATCCGTGCGGTGAAGCTGGTGGCTGGTCGCCTCGCGTAGATCGGCAAGAGCCGCAGCGATCTTCTGGATGGCGGCTTCGTCCCGTCTTTGCGCGGCAAAGAAGGCGGCCGCCGGCTCGATTGTCAGACGGAATTCGTAACAGCGCTGGATGTCGGCGATCGTCTTGACTGGCGAATAGGCAAGATGTGTCGCGGGCGATGCTTGAGCGCTGACAAAGGTACCGGCACCCTGGCGCGAATAGACCATGCCCTCTTCGCGCAAGCGGCCCAGCGCATCGCGCACGATCGGCCGGGAGACGCCCACGATCGACGCCAGTTCATGTTCGCCCGGCAGACGGGAGTCCGGCGGGTAGTTGCCGGAGCGGATGCGTTCGCGCAGCTGATCGACGACGCGATCGACCAGTCTCACCGATTTGACGCGCTCTGGTTTGGCGTTTGGGCCGGGCTCTCCGATTGAGGGGGCGTCTTGCGCCATTTTCTTCACCACGCCTGTTTTTCGATCCTTGTCCTCTCGGACGTCGTTTGACTTAGCAGATTCTCAGGAACGAGTTTTAGCAAAGAATTGATATTGCCGAAGCCCCCCGATTTTACCGCGCAACGGATCGTGCGGCCATGCGCATCTTCGATCTCGAACCAGGGAATGCCCGCTTCGATTTCACCATTCGGGATCAGCACGCGGGCGCCGAGTTCCTTCAAGATGGCCAGTGCGGTGTCCCCGCCGCCCATCAGGACCATTTCGGGTTTCATGCGCTCGACCGTATCGCGGACGCCTTGGGCAAAGCGGGCAGCGACATCTTCCGGTCGCGCGGTTTGCTCGCCCGAGCACCGTATGATGGCAGGAAGCTGCGTGATGGCCTTTGCCGCCAGATCGCCGTCAGTTGCGTCAACGACAAGCACGGTCTGGCATCGGTTGGCGAGATACGCGATCTGCGCTTCTGTTATCGGATCACGTGACCCAAAGGCGAACAGCGTATCTGCCGATGGCGAAAATGCCGGAATTGACGGCGTCGAACGTGCCAGGGAACGAGCGATGGCGCTGCCAAGGCCGCGCGCTCCAACGGCGACCGTGGCAGACCAATCGATGTGCCGAACGAGTTCGTCCAGATCGGCGTCGCCGGAAGCATCGTGAACGTCTATCGAGAAAGAGTTGGCGGGAAACAACGGCCGGATCGGTAGCGGGACTTCAACGCCACGGCCCGAGACTGCACCATTGATCGTGAAACGCTGCTGATCGGGAATGGCCGGAGCGATGACGATCGTGCCGCGGCCAGCTGCCGTGCCGAGCGCCAGGCTTTCGGCGGCGACGTTGCCCTTGAGACGGGAATCGATCTTCTTGAAAAGAATGGCAGGCCGTGCCGGGCCTAAGACCGACAGAACCGCCTCGATCCTTTGGGCAGCTTCATCAGGAGGCAGAGCACGCGATGCAGTGTTGACCACCACCACATCCGGCGTTCGCGACAATGCCTCGCCGAGCGCACCAACCTCGATTGCCACCACCACCTTCAGGCCAGCTTCGACAAAGGGCGTACCGGTATCAAGCGCGCCTGTCAGATCGTCGGCAATGATGGCGGCTTTCAGCGTCATCCGGGCAACCCTTCAGTGACCGCATGGCAGGCGACCATGTGACCCGGTCGGGCCAAGCGCCATTCCGGCACGACCTTGCTGCAGATATCCATGGCGATCGGGCAACGTGTATGAAACCGGCAACCCGAAGGCGGCGACAGCGGACTCGGAACATCGCCCTGCAGGATCTGTCGCTTGCGGCTGCGTTCATGCGCGGGATCAGCCTCCGGCACTGCGGAGAGCAGTGCCTTGGTGTAGGGATGCAGCGGGTGTTCGAACAGTTCTTCGCGTGTTGCGAGTTCGGCAAGGCGCCCGAGATACATGACGCCGACACGGTCGCTGATATGGCGAACGACGGCCAGATCGTGGGCGATGAAGAGATAGGTCAGGCCGTATTTTTGCTGTAGGTCGAGCAAAAGGTTGATGATCTGGGCCTGGACCGAGACATCGAGCGCCGAGATCGCCTCGTCGCAGACGATGAATTTCGGCTGGCAGGCAAGGGCGCGCGCAATTGCCACACGCTGGCGCTGGCCGCCGGATAGTTCGTGCGGATAGCGTGAGGCAAAGCGCGGCGGCAGGCCGACATCAGCCAGTAGCATGGCAATCCGGTCCTTCAGTTCGGCCTTGGTGGCGAGCTTGTGGAACAGGATCGGCTCACCGACCGCTTCACCGATCGTCATGCGGGGATTGAGCGTCGAATAGGGATCCTGAAAGACGATCTGCAATTGGCGGCGATAGGGTCGCATCGCCTTCTCGTCGAGTTCGACGATATTCTTGCCCTGGTAGATCACCTTGCCTTCGGTCGCCCTGTGCAGGTTGAGCAGCGTGAAGCCGGTGGTCGACTTGCCACAGCCGGATTCGCCAACAAGGCTCAGCGTCTCGCCTTCGAGTATTTCGAAACTGATATCGTCCAGCGCATGCACGGTGGCGGCGCGCTCGCCAAAGGCGCCGAGCCGGACGTGGAAATGCTTGACCAGATTTTCGATGCGCATCAGCGGTTGGGCGCCCATCACGCGGCCTCCAGTTTTCGTTGCGCCACGAAGCAGGCGACGCGGTGCGCCCCGGCTTGGCCGACGCCTTCAAGCGATGGAACGCGCTCGTGACAAACCTGCTCGGCCAGCGGACAACGCGGTGCAAAGGGACAGCCCTTTGGACGGCGTCCCGGTTCCGGCGGCGTGCCGCCGATCGAGCTGAGACGGGTCGACCGCTCGTCGGTCAGCTTCGGGATCGAAGCGAGAAGTCCCTGTGTGTAAGGATGGCTGGGGTTGTCAAACAGCGCATCGACCGGCGCGTCCTCGACCACAGTGCCGGCATAAAGAACGTTGATGCGGTCGACGAGGCCCGCGATCAACGCCAGGTCATGGGTGATCCAGACGACAGACATGCCGAGCTTGTCGCGCAGTTCCTTCACCAGATCGACGATCTGCGCCTGGATGGTGACGTCGAGTGCCGTGGTCGGTTCGTCAGCGATCAGGAGTTGCGGATTGCAGGCAAGACCGATGGCGATCATCACACGCTGGCGCATGCCGCCGGACAGTTCGTGCGGGTAGGCATCGAGCCGGTCCTCGGCACCGGGAATGCCGACGAGCTTCAGAAGTTCGCCGGCCCGTTTGCGTGCTTCTGCTTTTGTCATGCCACGATGATAGATCAGCGGTTCGGCCAGCTGCTGGCCGATGCGCATCACCGGGTTGAGAGAGGTCATCGGGTCCTGGAAGATGAAGCCGACTTCGCCGCCGCGCACCTTGCGGAGATCGGCATTCGACATCTTCTGGAGGTCGCGTCCGCCAAAGTTGGCTTCGCCCTTGGTAACACGGATCTTGTTGGGCAAGAGCCGCATCATGCTGAGCATGGTCAGGCTCTTGCCGCAGCCGGATTCACCGACGATGCCGAGGGTTTCACCCTTGTCGACGTGAAGATCGATGCCGTCGACGATGGTCGCGGGACCATTGCGGGTCTCGATCTCGATCGTCAGGCCCTTGACATCGAGCAGGCGCTCGCGGGCCTTAGGCGTCGGTTCGGGGCGAATGTCACTGGCCATCATCATCACTTCGCTCCGCGTGGATTGAGGGCATCGTTGAGGCCATCGCCGAGGAACGAGAAGGCGACGGAGGCGAGACCGAGAACGGCGGCAGGGGCAGCCAGCAAGTGGGGATAGTGTTGCCAGACGCGTAGGCCGTCGGAGATCATGTTGCCCCAACTTGGGGTTGGCGGATTGACACCGACGCCGAGAAACGAGAAGGCGCTTTCCAGCACCATGGCGGTGCCGAGACCGGCGCTGACCGCGACGATCAATGGCCCGAGCGCATTCGGCACGACGTAGCGCATCAGGATGATGCGATTGGTGAGGCCTAGTGCCTGAGCGGCGGTGATATAGGGCCGCGACCGGATCGACAGCACCTGGGCGCGAACCAGACGCGCATAAGGCGGCCAGGAGATCAGCGCCATCGAGCCAAACACAAGGAGAAAATCCACCCAGATGGTCTCGCGGTAGAACGGGTTGAGCGTCGCCAGATAGCGGCTCTCCATCCAGCTGGCGATCGGCGTTTTCAAGGATGCATTGATTACGACGACGAGCAGAAGGTTGGGGATCGACATGGTCATGTCGGTCAGCCACATGACGATCCTGTCCAGCCAGCCGCCGAAGAAACCCGCCAGTGCGCCGAGCGTCACGCCGATTAGTACAGCGATGAAGGTCACGACGATCGCCACCAGAAAGGCGGTGCGCGTGCCGTAGATGACGCGGCTGAACACGTCGCGCCCCAGGTCGTCGGTGCCAAAGAAGTGCGTGAGCGACGGCGCCATGTTGCGCGAATTCAGGTCCTGGCTGAGGAAATCGTAGGGCGTGAGGTACGGTCCGAAGACGGCAGTGAAGGCAAGGATGACGACGACTGCCAGCCCGAAGACGGCAAGCCTGTTGCGGCGCAGCCGATGCCAGGCGTCGCGCCACAGGCTCACGGGCGGTTCTATTTCAACAGTATTGTTGGTCATGGGAACAACGGACATGGTCAGCGGCTCCTTCTGGTATCGTTGGCGCGCGGATCGAGCAGCGGATAGAGCACATCGACGAGCAGGTTGGAGATCATCACCAGAAATGAGCCGATCAGCGTAATGGCGAGAATGACCGGGTAGTCGGTGTTGGTCAGCGCTTGTACCGTCAGGCGGCCAAGACCGGGCAGGCCGAAGACGAGTTCGACGAAAATGGCGCCGTTGACGATGGTGATCATGATCAGGCCGAGCTGGGTGACGACGGGCGTCAACACAGGGCGCAGGATATGACGCAGCGCGACGACCACTTCCGGCACGCCCTTGGCCCTTGCCGTGCGGACGAAATCCTCCGACAGCACCTCGATCACGGCTGCGCGGGTCTGGCGCACGATGAGTGCGATCGGCTGGAAGGAGAGCACGAGCAAGGGCAGCAGGATGCGCACGTCGAAGACGCCGCCCCAGCCATAAGGAACCGCGGAACCCGGCAGGATCATGATCAGCATGACCATCAGCATCGGGCCAGCGACATAAGCCGGGATCGCCCAGAGAAACAGGGCTGAGCCGAGGATGGCGTAGTCGGTCCGGGTGTTCTGGTTGAGCGCTGCGATCAGCCCGAGCGGAATGGCGACGACGGCGGTCAGGATGACGGAACAGAGCGCGAGCTTGAAGGAAACGGGGGCCGCGGCCGAAACCATGGCCCAGACAGAGCGTCCGGAGCTCAGCGAATTGCCGAAATTGCCGTGCAACAAGTTCCAGATATAGCTGCCGAACTGCACGAGGAAGGGTCGGTTGAGGCCCGCACTTTCGCGGATCGCCTCGATGCGCTCGGGATTGTAGGCGACGTCGCCGGGTGCGCGCAGGAAGATCAGCTTGATCGGGTCGCCGGCGCCGTAATAGGCCAAGGCGTAAACGCCGAGCATGACGAGCAGGACGGATGGAATCCAAACGACGAACCGTGTCGTGATGTAGCGCAGCATGGCAGTCTCCCACCGTTCGTTTCAGAAGATGATGCTTCGAGCCTTGCCCTGCGGCGAAGTTCCGCAATCATACTCCAGCATTCGCAAGCCGTGCGGAAGCGTTTCCCCTCCGCACGGTGTTGGTTTTCACGCCAGCTTAGGCAACGGAGATGTCCCAGGGCGCCACGACCTGCCAGTCGAGGTTCTTGTCCATGCCGGACACCTTGTCTGTTGCCCAGCGTGACATGGCCTGTGCGTACCAGGGGATGAAGCTCCAGTCCTCGCGGAACGCCTTCTGGGCTTCGAGTGCCAGCGCGACGCGCTGTGGATCGTCCGCCGCCTTGGTCGCTGCTTCTGCGAGCAGGCTGTCGACCTTGTCGTTTTTGTACCCACCGAGCTTGTTCTGCGCATTCGACGAGGTCGAGGCGATGGAACCGGCGAGATAGGAGACTGCATCCGGGACGCGAGTGCCGACGTCGTCGCGGAAGATCTGCACCGCATTCTGGTCCGGCCCCGCATAGGCGTCCTGCTGCGGCTTCATGTCGACGGCGGTGATGCCGAGGTTCTGGCGCCACTGTTCGGCGATGAACTGCGCCGCAGCTTCAATCGCAGGACCGGAAACGCCGACGAAAAGGAGCTTCGGAAGCCGCTCCGGTCCGCCATAGCTGGATTCGGCCAGAAGCTTCTTTGCGCCTTCCGGATCATAGGGATAAGGCTCGAACCCGGAATTGTCGGCGCCCGGAACCGAGTTGATAACCTGATCTGTCTTCTTGTGCGGGCCATCCGGGAAGGAGGCCTTCATCAGGCCCTCCCGGTCGACAGCCATGATCAGGGCTTGGCGAACCTTCGGGTCGTCCATCGGAGCGCGGGAAGCGTTGAACCAGAAATGCTGGCTGGTTGGGATGAGCGGGCCTTCCGCGAAGCTGGCGCCGAGATCCTGCACGATCGTCGATGTCACGAGTTCCGTGTGGGCGTTGTACTCACCGGACTTCAGGAGCGATGTTGCGGTGACGTTGTCTTCGATCGAGTCGATCTCGATACGGGCGAGCTTCGGCTTGGGGCCGAAGAAATTCTCGTTCGGCTCGAATACCAGCTTGCCGGCATCGAGATCGATGCTGGTCAGCTTGAACGGGCCGGAATAGACGGCACTGCTGGTCGGCATGTACCAGTCGGCCACTTCCTCGCCGTCTTCGCCGCGCGACTGTGACGCCTTGGTGATCGGGGCAATGTGATTGCCGAGACGCATGAAGAAGATCGGATCGGGCTCCGACAATGTGACGACGACTGTGCCTTCGTCGGGCGTGGCAATGCCTGAAATTTCCTTCGCCTTGCCGGCGCTGACATCGGCATAACCGGCAACCTTGCTCAGCACCTGGTCGGCGCGCTGGTTCTTGGTGTTCGGCATGGCCGAGACGTTCCAGGACCCCTTCACGTCTTCGGCGGTAATCTTGCTGCCGTCCGAGAAAACGGCCTTCGGGTCGATCTTGAAGGTCCACGTCTTGTTGTCGGCGTCATGTTCCCAGCTTGTAAAGACGTAAGGGTGCAATTCGCCCTTGCTGTCGAAATACATCGGCGATGCCCACCAGGCGGAATTCCAGCGATAGGGCACGCCGCCGCCGCGCAAAGGCGACCAATCCTGGTTGAAGGCGGGGTTCGCGACCTTAAGTACCTGGCCTTCCTGCGCGAAGACGATCCGGGCGTTCAGGCCAAACAGGCCAAGGGCCACACTGGTGCCGAGGCCGAGTTTCAGGGCGTTGCGGCGCGTCATCTGCGGCTGCGAAAAGCCGGGTACGTTGTTCTGATTAGACATCTGATCCTCCAATAGATGCTGTCATCGCGCCCTCCGACTGCCGGTTCCTGACAGATTGCCGCGCCATGATGAGGATGGACACTGGATCGTTATTGTAAATATGTCAACATTAAATCTTCGAAATATTCGTAAGCGCAATTGATCGCAGAATAAAATTCATATTTTTCAATGAGATATTTTAATGTCGAAATTTTCTCTGTCGAATTATCCTTGACAACTTGTCATGATTGGAGAAAAAGCGGGTGCCCATGGCGCTCTCGGTAAAGCCGCCTGAAAGGGCAGGAGGAGTTCGAGGATGACAAATCACAGGATAACCGGCGTCTACAGCGCTGCCGCAACGCCGCTGAATGCTGACGATACACCCGATCTCGGTCTGTTTACGGCGCACTGCCGGCGCCTCCTCGATGAGGGGTGCCACGGCGTGGCACTGCTGGGTACCACGGGCGAGGCGAACTCCTTTTCATCGGCTGAGCGCCGCGAAATTCTGGAGGCCGCGCTGAAAGCCGGCGTTGCGCCCAATCAATTGATGCCTGGCACGGGCGTTGCTGCTATCCCGGACACGATAGAACTGACGCGGCATGCGCTGTCGGCCGGCGTTACCCGCGTCGTCATGCTGCCGCCCTTCTATTACAAGGGGGTTTCGGACGAAGGTTTGTTCGCAGCCTATTCGCGGATCATCGAGACGATCGCCGATGATCGCCTGCGCATCGTCCTCTATCACATCCCTCAGGTTTCCGGCATTCCGTTGTCGCTTCCGCTGATTGGCCGGTTGATCGAAGCCTTCCCGGATACGGTGGTCGGTATCAAGGATTCCGCCGGAGATTTCGCCAATATGCAGGCGCTTCTGGCCGCCTTCCCAGGCTTCTCGGTCCTCGCGGGGGCCGATCCGTTACTGCTGCCGCTCGTCAAGGCTGGCGGCGCGGGCTGTATTACTGCGACCTCGAACCTCGTCGCCAATTCGCTGCGGACCGTCTACGACCATGCCAACGACCCTGCTCGTGCAGATGAGGTAGAGGTGGCGCAGGCACGCATCAACGCCTACCGGTCTCTCTCCAATTCTTACGTGCAGATCCCGACGATCAAGGCGATGGTGGGGTTGAAGAATGGCAATTCTGCCTGGGCGCGGCCGCGGCCGCCGCTAATGGCGCTCAGTGCTGCGGACCAGGCGGATCTCGCGGCCAAGCTTGCGCAATTGCCATAGGAGGGGCGCTGATGTCATCCGGTTCCGGCCTGAAACATGAAGAAATACCGCCACTTATGAATGGTGTGATCCAGCCGCATGGGCTTGAAGCGCATCGCTTCGACGCCTTTCTCCCGTCACCCTGTGTGCAGAACCACGCGGCAAATCTCGCCTTCCTGCCCGACGGCACGCTGACCTGCGTCTGGTTTGGCGGCACGATGGAAGGCATGGGCGATATATCGATCTATATGTCGCGGCTGGCGGTTGGATCTGCGCAGTGGTCGGAACCTGAAAAGATGTCGGATGATCCGCAGAAATCCGAGCAGAATCCACTGCTGTTTACGGCTCCGGATGGCAAGGTCTGGCTGATCTTCACGTCGCAAACTTCGGGAAATCAGGATGGCGCCGTCATCAAGCGACGGATCTCTGAGGATGGCGGGCGGACATTCGGGCCGGTGGAGATCCTTTGTGACATTCCGGGCACGTTCGTGCGTCAGCCCATTGTCGTCAACAACGAGGGTGACTGGCTGCTGCCGGTGTTCCGCTGCGTCGGCGAACCCGGTCAGCGCTGGACCGGCGATGTCGATACGGCTGCGGTTCTGGTGTCGCGCAATGCCGGTGCCGGCTGGGATATGATCGCTGTACCCGATAGCGTCGGTGCCGTTCATATGAACATCATTCCGCAGGACAGCGGACGGATGGTCGCCTTCTTCCGCAACCGGTTTGCCGCGCAGATTCTGCGCAGCATCTCGCTTGATGGCGGGATAAACTGGAGCACACCCGAACCGACCGAGTTGCCCAACAACAATTCGTCGATCCAGGCAACGGCGCTCGTCGACGGCCGTATTGGCGTGATCTACAATCATTCCAATGCTTTGACGTCCAGCGATCGGCGCCATTCGCTCTACGATGAGATCGAGGCGGAAGCCACGCCAGGCGCGCAGCCAAAGACGGAGCCTGCCGACTCCGGCGGTAGACCCAAGGCAATATGGGGCGTGCCACGGTCGCCGATGAGCCTGGTATTTTCGGAAGATGGCGGGAAAACCTTCGATGCTCCGCGCTATCTGGAAACCGGTGACGGCTATTGCCTGACCAATAACTCCAAGGACGCTCTCAATCGGGAATATTCCTATCCGTCGATCGTTGCGGGGCCTGATGGCGTGCTTCACCTTGCCTACACCTACTATCGTCGCGCCATCAAATATGTGCGGCTGGCGCCCGGTTACGCGAGATAAAGGCTGTCCGTACGTCACCAGAGCGCAGTCTGCACCATCGGAAGATTGAGCCAGGTTTTTACAAATACAGGAACGTGACCCTATCTTAAGCCGATATTCGAGCTTTTTGGGGCTAAAAACCCTTGAATGTTATACATCTTGCAGATGGTAGCATCGGCTTTCGTCGTTTGATTGGTCGTCACGCGTTCTGTCATTTTGAGATGCCACGAAATTTTGTATCAGTTAACACGTTGATATATATCAGTTTTTTGCGAACATCGATTTCTCTGGATGCTGGAGTGCAGAAAAAAGATGATGTGAAAGCTTTGGCTATTGCCAAGAAAGGTCGCTTTATGTAACAACTTTACAAGTATGCACCGCACCTTTGATGGTGCAGAGGCTGAAACGGTGAGGACATGTCCATGAACAGTTTGAGCGCACCTATCACGATCGTCCGGCCGGAGATCATCGAGTTCGGCGTCGGTGTGGCTGCAAAGCTTGGAAAATGGGCTGCGGCACAGGGGTTTGCGCGCACACTGGTCGTATCCGACGCCTTCAATGCGTCGCGTGTGGACATTCTGGAATTACCGGGCGATGTCGCCGTGTTCTCGCAAGTGAAGCCCGAGCCGGATACACACAATCTGGATCTCGTTCTGGCTGCCGCCCGTGCGGCGCAAGCAGACCTGATTGTCGGATTTGGCGGCGGTAGTGCCATGGATCTTGCCAAGCTGGCATCCGTTCTTTCGGGATCGACGCAGACATTGCGCGATGTCGTCGGAGCAGGAAAAGTTGCGGATCGCCGCCGGGTCGGGCTTGCGCAGGTTCCGACGACGTCGGGAACCGGTAGCGAGGCGGGTATTCGTGCGCTGGTGACGGATCCGGCAACGCAGGCCAAGCTTGCCGTCGAAAGCATCCATATGCTGGCTGATATCGCCGTGATCGATCCGGGACTGACCTTCTCAGTGCCGGCATCGACCACCGCTGCCACCGGCGTCGATGCCATGGCGCATTGCGTTGAGGCCTTCACCAACCGCAAGGCACACCCGATGATCGATCTCTATGCGATCGAGGGAGTGCGGCTTGTCGGGCGCTATCTGGCTCGCGCCGTAACGGATGGTTCGGATGCTGAAGCGCGGGCAGGCCTTTCACTTGCCTCGCTGTATGGCGGTTTCTGTCTCGGCCCGGTCAACACCGCTGGTGGCCATGCGCTCGCCTATCCGCTCGGGACACGCTGGCATGTGGCGCATGGTGCCGCCAACGCTCTGATCTTTCCGCATGTTCTTGCCTTCAACACGCCCGCCGCGCCTGAGAAGACGGTGCGGGTGATCGACGCGCTCAACGTGAAGGCCGGGACGGACCAGGCGTCCGTCTTCGACGCCGCGTTCGGTTTCTGCGCTGCCCTTGGTATTGAAATGCGGCTTTCTGCGCTCGGCGTGCCCGAGGCCGATCTTGGCGTGATGGCAGACGACGCCTTCGCCATTCGCCGCCTTCTCGACAACAACCCGCGCGATCTCGGACGGAACGACATTCTTTCGATCTATCAAGCCGCATACTGAGGCCGAAGCCCTACGGCACGCCGGATTGCAGGAAGCGCTGGCGGCCACCAAGAAGGATAACAAGCCATGAGCACATCGCGCGTAGCCGTCACGCTGGGGGATCCATCAGGCGTTGGCCCGGAAGTCATCGTCAAAGCGCTGGCCGCGCTGCCGGACTCCGATCGATCGAATTTCATCGTCGTCGGCAATGTCGAGGCTCTGGAACGGGCGAACAAGGTGACGGGAACGAGCCTGCGCTTTTCTGTATTGCCCTCCGCTGGGGCTATTGTCGTCGATGAAGTCGCCATCGGCGGCAGCCTGCCCGAAATCGGCAAGGTGAGCGCGGTGGCCGGCGACGCGTCCGTGCGCTACATCAAGCGCGCGGTCGAACTTGCCATGTCCGGCGCCGTCGATTGCATCGTCACGGCGCCGATCAATAAGGAGGCGATGAACCTTGCGGGCCATCACTTCGATGGCCATACCGGCCTGCTTGCCCATCTGACCGGATCGAAAAGCTCCTTCATGCTCCTGGCATCCGAGCGGCTGAACACAATCCATGTGTCCACGCACGTGTCGCTACGCACCGCCATCGACCGCGCGACAGTCGAGCGGGTTCTGGCGACGATCGAGGCCGGTCACAAGCATTTTCTGCGTCTCGGCCGCAAGGCGCGCATCGCGGTGGCTGGCATCAATCCACACTGCGGCGAGGGCGGTCTGTTCGGTGATGAGGACACGACGTTTCTGGCGCCGGCCGTCGAATTGGCAAGGGCCAAGGGCATCGATGTCGTAGGTCCGATCTCAGCGGATACCGTCTATGCCCGCGCCTATGGCGGCGCTTTCGATCTGGTGGTGGCGCAATATCACGACCAGGGACATATTCCGATCAAGCTTGTCGCCTTCGAGACTGCAGTCAACGTCTCGCTTGGGCTGCCGATCGACCGTGTTTCGGTCGATCATGGCACCGCATTCGATATTGCCGGCACGGGCAAAGCCAACCACGCCAACATGCTTTCAGCAATCGCCTATGCACGGATCGTGGCGGCGGCACCGAGAAACGCGGCAGCCTGACGCGAGGGCCTAATTCTGGTCGAAAAAGTCGCTGCGAATTTCGCGCCGGATAAGTTTCAGCGAGCGATCCGGCTGAATGATATAGGTCTCGTAGGCGACGCCGGTAACCGTGCGGAACGAGTTATGCACGACGCTGCCGATCGGTGATTTCGTCAGCTTGGTACGCGGCTGGCCGCCATAGGTGATGCTCCCCGGGATAGGCTCGACCTCCGGCGTGGTGCACGATGCAAGCATCAGCGCGACGACACTCAGGAACACGAGAGATTTCATCGGGGCGCACTCCGCGGGACACGTTTGAAGAGCATGTAGTGTGATGGCGCAAGCATTCAAGATGCCGGGGGCGTCCGTTCGTGCTGCAATAGCCACTCGAACCACGATGGGCTACTTCGTTTCGCTGTCCTGCTGAAAGTGCTTGACGCTGAGCGCTGCGATGCAAAGTGCCAAGGCAGGTGTGGTGGCGGTAAAATAGGGACCGTCGTCTATTCTTGCCGTCCCGCCGCGCGAATCCCAGCTGACACCGCCGACGCAACCTGGGACCAGGCTTTGAGCCAGGAAGTAGGCATCATCCAGTTTGGCCGTAAAAGCAGGCAAGCTGCTTTCGTTGCCATTGTTGGGATAGAGCCAGACGACTTTCCGCTCCTTCTCCCCCCCATCTGCCTTGTCCACCGTCTTTACGTGCCGTTTATAACCCATGACAATCCCGATTGAGATATCGAGTTCGTTGCTCGGTTCTTTGGCGTGCTGGAGCTGCAGGATCAGGTCGGAAATTGCCATTATGGGGACTCAGGGACTTGTTTCAATTCGGCTTAAGTAAACCTGTGCGGGCGCGCAATCAACACCGGTGCTTCAGATCATGACAGTCTGAGTGCAGCGTCGACCCTCGCAGACGACCATTTGGCTCCGGCATGATGTGGCACCACAATCCGCAATGCCGTTCTTTAATGTTTTGGACTGTCCGAACTCGAGGCCGGAAACACAAAATGAAGCTGGCCGGATTTGATCGAGGCTCGCTCGATCAGCGCCTTGTGCTCTTCCCTCATGGCTTGGGAGCGTTCCCGAAAGGCTCTTGAGCGGGCTAGAACCGCCTGCGTCCGCGCGGTAATTTCATCAACATGGCTCATTTCTGACCTCAAAGGTTGGGCTGGGAGGTAATCGTGCCCATCACGGGCGATGTGCGTGAGACCCGTATCGTTTCTTATGTTCATGTTATGTTCTAATTTTGGAAGGCAGTCAAGAGTTCCCGCTTTAGGTCGGTTTTCGGATTGCGACATCGTCAAACTTGAGACCGAAGCGGGCAAGGTATTTGACGAGCCGATCGGCGTCGTTGCTGCTCTTTTTCTCCAGTCGCGAGTTTGCGAACAAAGCTCGACCGGCTGCACTTGCGGTCGCGTGATCCCGACAGGTGCGCAGAACGGCGGCTAGTTGGGTCGCGTCGAAGCGGTCGAGGTGAGTGGCGGTTTCCTTGCCCAGGACTTCTTCAATGATTGAATCGGCGGCACCATGGTCATTCGAGAGACGCCAGAAGGCATTCAGCCGGCGAACCTCGTCATCGACGACATCGGTCGTGATGCGCCCATGGGGTGCGAGCGTCGCCATACGGGTGACAGAAGCCGACAAGTCCCGAAAATTTGCGCTCCAGACCCCTTGCGGGCCTGTCGCAAAGGCGAGATAGCGGTCGCGTGCTTCCTTGTTGAACGTGACGTTCTCGCCCTCGCGTTCGAGATAACGCTTCAATTCGAAATCGAGATTGGGCTCGATATCCTCCTTGCGTTCGCGCAGGGCAGGCAACTGGAAGGTCCACAGGTTCAGGCGGGCGTAGAGATCCTCGCGGAATTTGCCCTTGCGCACGTCCTCTCCGAGATCGCGGTTGGTGCCGGCCAGCAACTGGAAATCGGCGGATACTTCCCGATCGGCGCCGACGGGAAGGAAGCGCTTCTCCTCGATCGCGCGCAGGCACATGGCCTGTTCGTCGAGGCCGAGTTCGCCGATCTCATCCAGGAACAGCACGCCCTTGTCCGCGGATTTCAGCAGTCCGGATCGCTCGCTTGCCGCCCCGGTGAAGGCGCCTTTCACGTGGCCGAAAAGCGTGGACATCGCCTGGTCGCCGCGCAGCGTCGCGCAGTTGACCTCGATGAACGGGCCGCTGACCTTGCGCTGGCTTTTCTTGAGTTCATAGATCTTGCGGGCAAGCTGGGATTTTCCGGCCCCTGTCGGGCCGGTGAGCAGAACAGGAGCCGATGAGCGGATGACCACCCGTTCGATCTCGTCGATCATCCGGTTGAAGGCGACGTTGCGGGTCGAAATCCCCGATTTGAGGAAAGATGCCGCGTCTTCACGCTCCGAGGCGAAGCGCTTGGCGATCTCGTCGTAGCGCGAGAGGTCGAGGTCGATGATCCGGTGCGTGCCGGCAAAATCCTCGCCGGGATCGCGATCGCGGGGTGGCGACAACTGCAGCAGCCGGCCGGGAATGATGCGGGCCTCGGTCAAAAGGAACCAGCAAATCTGTGCCACATGCGTCCCGGTGGTGATGTTGACGAAGTAATCCTCGGTGTCCGGATCGAAGCTGTAACCGCGGGCAAAGTCCCGCAGGTTTGTGTAGACCTCGGAAAAATCCCACGGATCCCGGAAATTGATGACGTTGCTGCGCACGTCCGTTGCCGGCGATACGGTCGCGATGTCGGTAATGATCCGGTTGGCGAGAGCGCTTACGTGGTTGTCGTGGATGAGTTCCAGCCTGTCGATGAAAAGACCGGATTGCTGGCAGAGCCCGACATTGGGCCGCCAGCGGCTCCAGCGATTGTCCCATTTCCCCATGTCCAGGGTGGTTCCCAATATGCTGATGGCAACACGCCGCTTCATGGCTTATCCAATTTTATAAATGACGATAATTTTAGATACGATAATGGATATGTGAAATTTTTGCAATTTCTGGAAACCCTTGGCTGATGAGAATTTTTCATAAGTAATAACAGTTGGATAGATGAAAGTTAGCCGCGCCGAGGAGCCGTTTCGTCAAACTGGCACGCGTCTTGAAATGTATCTGGCATGAACCAACCAAGAGGTGCTGTCATGGTCAACAAGGCGATCTTCAAAACCTACCTCGGAAAGCTGCTTCCGGGCACGGACACGAAAAACCACGAAGCTGCGCCGGCCTACAGGCTGACGCCGCGCGAGGCACTGGCGCAGTATGCCGTGACCGGCACGTTCAACGGAACCTTCTATGCGGATGGTGCCGATCAGTTGGAGGCGGTCAAGGCGCTGGCGCTTCAGGTCGAGCCGGAGTTCCTGGCCAGGGTGGCGGTCCATGCCGCCGAGAAGGGCCATATGAAGGACATGCCGGTGACATTGCTGGCCATGCTTTCCGGTCTTCAGAGCCACGCGTTTGCCCGTGCGTTTCCGCGCGTGGTGAAGAGCGGCAAGATGCTGCGCGGCTTCGTCCAGGTGATGCGTTCGGGTGCGACGGGGCGCAAGTCGCTCGGCACGCGGCCGAAAAAGCTGGTGCAGGCATGGCTGGAACGGGCAAGCACCGAACAGATCCTGCGCGCGATGGTCGGTAACGACCCTTCGCTCGCCGACGTGATCCGCATGGTGCATCCGAAGCCGGCGTCGGAAGAACGAAAGGCGCTCTATGCCTGGGCGATCGGCAAGCCGCACGACTATGCGGCGCTGCCGGAACTCGTCAAGGCGCTGGAAGCCTTCCGGCGTGACCAGACGTTGCCGGTGCCGAACGTGCCGTTCCAGATGCTGACCTCGCTGCCGCTGACGCGGGAGCACTGGGTCGAGATCGCCGAAAAGGGCGGCTGGCAGATGGTGCGACAGAACCTCAACACCTTCGCACGCAATGGCGTGTTCGAGGTGGCGGGGTTTGCCGAAGCGCTGGCTGCGCGGTTGGCCGATCCGGACGAGGTCCGCAAGGCCAAGGTCTTCCCCTATCAGCTGATGATGGCGTGGAAGATGGTCGACGGCCAGGTTCCGGATGTCGTGCGCGATGCGTTGCAGGGTGCGATGGATGTTGCGATTGCCAATGTGCCCTCGCTTGCCGGCAACGTTGTGCTCTGCCCGGACGTTTCCGGCTCCATGGGTTCGCCCGTGACCGGTTACCGCAAGGGGGCGACATCCGCCGTGCGCTGCATCGATGTCGCCGGTCTGATGACCGCGGCGTTCCTGCAGCGCAACCCGAAGGCGCGGGTGCTGCCGTTCGAGAATGACGTGGTCAACGTCAAGCTCAACCGGCGGGATTCGGTGATGACCAATGCCGGCAAGCTGGCGGCGGTCGGCGGCGGCGGAACAAACTGCTCCGCGCCGCTGAGGAAGCTCGCAAACGAGAAGGCCAAGGTCGATCTCGTCGTGTTCATCTCGGACAACGAATCCTGGGTGGACGCCGGCAAGAACGGCCAGCCGACGGCTGTGATGACGGAATGGGCAAGGATCAAGCGGGTCAACCCGGCTGCAAAGCTGGTCTGCCTCGATATCCAGCCCCACGCCACCACGCAGGCGCCGACGCGGGACGACGTGCTCAACATCGGCGGCTTCTCGGATGCCGTCTATGGAGTAATCACGTCCTTCGCGGCCAACACCAACGGAGCGGACGGCTGGGTGAAAACCATCGAGGCGATCGAGCTCTGACGTAAAAGCAATACCCCCGCGCCGCCGTGAACGGCGCGGGGACCGTGACGAATGCCTTGGAAACTACAGTTCACACTTCCGTGTCGCGGGTTCGAGTCCCGCCGGGTCCGCCATACTATGGACCCGTAGCTCAGTCGGTAGAGCAGGAATGTTTCCAAAAATCCTCGTCGTCGCGGACGAATGACATGGCGAATGCAAAGGAAACTACATCGGCCGCGGCGGGTTCGAATCCCACAGGGGAAGTCACGTTCCCATTCTGGTAGCGGATGTTTCCTTGAACACTGGTTGCCATGAACTGACAGAAGCAAAAGGTCGGAAACGATACTGGTGCTCCGCGAATGGAGTTGTGGGTTCGAAGCCTGCTCCGTCGGCACCTCCCACTGTGGAGGACCGGGCGGGAAGTTTCCGGTTAACTGTCTATCGCAGGACTTGCAGCGGCGAATGCCGGGCGGAACTACAGCACCAGGCACCAGCCGTTGGATGGTCTGGCAGGTTCGACTCCTCCTTGGCACACGCTCTCTGGCACGAGCGGGACCATCCGGTTTCGTCCACCCTCGTCGCCGCTGCAAAGACTACCCCGGCAAATGCCGTCAGGACTACAGGTAGAGCAGCCGACCGGGGTTCCGGTCGGTGTGTCGGATGTTCAAATCATCTCGTGTTCCAGAAGGGAGCGCGTAGCTCAGATAACACTGTCCTGCCACCTTTGTTGCTAGGGCTTGAATGAACGAAATACCCGGCGAATGCCGGCAGGACTACAGGGATAGAGCGGCTCTCCGGATTTTCGGCGGGCAGGTCGGATGTTCGATTCATCCCGTGTTTTCGAAAGGAAGCGCGTAGCTCAGTACACTGTCCTGCCAAAGCTCGTCGCCGGGATGACGAAGAAACCCTGGGCGAATGCTGCGGGAGACTACAGGGGCCGTATCGCGCCATGAAGATGGAATGCGTGCGGTGGGTCTCCGGCAAATGCTTGTCGCCCAGGTGGTGTGACGAAACGAAACTGAACCAGAAGGACTGCAAACGCAGAAAAGACAATGACAGAGGTAATGAGCGGACAGGATTTGATCGATGCCGGAATGAGCCAGGGCAAGTGGTTTCGCGACGCGCTGGAAGCAGCCAACCGGGTGCTGAGCGACGGCGGCTCGACGGCCGATGCGCTGGCGGCTGCGCGCGGCTATCAGCCGGGACCGACCCTGCCGCTGAAGGCACCGAACGACGTGCTGATCCACATGAACATCCGCGCCGAAGACGCTCATGAGCAGGACAACATCGAGAAGGTGAGCGCGACGATGCGCGAGCTTGCCCGCACGCCGGTTGTTCGCGCAGCCGCGATCATGCCCGATGCCTGCCCCTCCGGGCCGGTCGGCACGATCCCGGTTGGCGGCGTGGTGGCGTCGGAGGCAATCCACCCCGGCATGCATTCCGCCGATATCTGCTGCTCGATGGCGATCTCGATCTTCCCGGGCGTGGAGCCGAAGGCGCTGCTCGACGCCGTGCATGCGGTGACGCATTTCGGTCCGGGCGGACGTCCGCGCGGCGCGCAGATCAAGCCTTCTGAGGCGACCCTGTCGGCGTTTCAGGAGAACCCGCTTTTGAAGGAGATCATCAGCGTCGGCATCGATCACTTCGCCACGCAGGGCGACGGCAATCACTTTGCCTATGTCGGGCAGATGAAGTCGACCGGCGAGACGGCGCTCGTCACCCATCATGGATCGCGTGCCCCTGGCGCGCGGCTCTATGACCGGGGCATGAAGATCGCCAACAAGTTCCGCGAGCAGCTTTCGCCCGAAACGCACAGGGAGAATGCCTGGATACCGGCGGATAGCGAAGCGGGTGACATGTATTGGTCGGCCTTGCAGACAATCCGCCAGTGGACGAAGGAAAACCACTACGCCATCCATGACATGACGGCGGAAAAGCTGGCGGCGAACGTGAGCGATCGTTTCTGGAACGAGCATAACTTCGTCTTCCGCAAGTCCGACGGCCTGTTCTACCACGGCAAGGGTGCAACGCCGGCCTTCGACAACTGGGCTGAAGATGCGACCGATCTGACGATCATCCCGCTCAACATGGCGGAACCGATCCTGATCGTGCGCGGCTCGAACGCGGCCCATGGTCTCGGCTTCTCCCCGCATGGCGCGGGGCGCAATTTCTCGCGGACGGCACATATGCGCCGCCTCGGCGAGGAATTCGGAGCCGACAGCCGGGGTCTCAGCCCCAACAACATCGCGGCTGTCATGGAGAGGGAAACATCGGGTCTCGACGCCCGCTTCTTCTCCGGCATCCCCGATATTTCGGAACTGCCGAGCGCCTACAAGAACGCCGTCAATGTCCGGTCGCAGATCGAACATTACGGCCTTGCCGAAATCGTCGACGAGGTGATCCCCTACGGGAGCATCATGGCCGGCGACTGGCAGAGGGATGCGCCGTGGCGCCGTGGCAAGGGGCGGGGGTGATTGAAAGAAAGACCGGCCACTGTTGTTGACAGCGGTGGCCGGTCTGCTCTTCTCTTCTCGACGTTTGTTCCTTATTTGAGGCGCGGTATGAAAAGAACGAGGATTTATGTTCCAAGTGTCGGCCCCGCGGCCTGGCAGCAGTTTCTTGCTGAGCCTGAAACGCAGTGGCGCACTGGATACTCGGCGAAGACATTGGCCCATTGCTGGGAGCACGCCGATGGATTGCCCGCCGAAATCGCGGCGATGTTTCCCGCTCAAGCTGAACTCCTTCTCGCAATCCCTGAACACAAGGTTCCTCTGCTTGGCGGGAATAGGGACAGCCAGAACGATGTTTTTGCCTTAATAAGGTATGACGATCAGACCTGTGCGGCAACAATCGAAGGAAAGGTTAATGAGCCTTTTGGACCGACAGTTGGAGAGTGGTTAAACGCTCCTTCCAGCGGTAAATTGGGACGTATGCGTCATATCTGCGAGACTCTTGGCTTCGATCAGGCACCGCCACCAAAGATCCGTTACCAGCTACTCCACCGTGCTGCGTCAGCTTTGATCGAAGCAAAGCGCTTTAAGACCGATGAAGCAGCAATGATTGTCCACTCTTTTTCCCCGTCGAAAATGTGGTTTGACGATTTTGCGGCTTTTGCGGCTTTGTTTGGATGGCAGGCTACGCCTGATTCTGTTGAGCAGATTGTTACGAGGAGCGGCACGAAGCTTCGCCTGGGATGGGCAATGGGCGATCCGGCATTTCTGGTTATTTGAAGCGATTCCCGGTGTCGGACAAAGTTCGACCGTATGAGGAGACGCTCACACTAAGCCCGCGAAAACCACAATATTTTTCAATCGTATTGAAATGGTGCTGCTAGAGAGATTTGAACTCTCGGCCTCTCCCTTACCAAGGGAGTGCTCTACCCCTGAGCTATAGCAGCATCGTGCGGCACGGTGTTTGTCCGGCGCGAGCGAGGGCCTATTGCCATAGCTTGTTGCGGAGCGCAAGCCGCAAATCGAAGTTTTCCTTGGACGGGCTGTTGGAAATGAGGGCGACCCTTCCGGACGGCGCGGTTTTGCGGTATTTGAGCCGTCATGCAAGACGAGAACGATCACACACACAACGCCGCAACGGCATCCGGCAAGCTTGAGCCAGGACATGAGGCCGAGCGGCAGGCCGAGGCGCGCCGGCAGCGGGCGGCAAAGACCCTGCGCGACAACCTCCTGCGACGAAAACAGCAGGGTCGGGCGCGGCGTGCGGGCGCTGCCGATGAAACATCCGGCCTGCCTGCCGCAAAAACGGACGAATCTGCGGAATAATCTGCGCCAGCACCATCGAGGGGATCCGGGGGCGGATCGCGGATGGTTGGTACTCTTGTCGTCTCGCGGTTGGTGCCTCGCCTGGAGTGGCGGAGACCTCAGCCCGGCAGCGATCAACTAGGCCGGGCCGGCGTTGTTCCTTTAATCCATGCGGATGTGCCTCCCGGCCGATGTTCAATTCGCTTCTCATTTCACGACGCATCCTTTATGGAGGCGCCAATCTCTTAAAGACACGGAATGTCAGGAAAGGCGGGCGGCGCCCGTAAGGTACCCTATGGATCGCATCAGAATTACCGGCGGCAACGAGCTTCGCGGCATCATCCCGATTTCCGGCGCAAAGAACGCCGCACTTCCGCTCATGATCGCATCGCTGCTGACGGATGACACATTGACGCTCGAGAATGTTCCGCATCTCGCCGATGTCGAGCAGCTGATCCGCATCCTCGGCAATCACGGCGCCGACATTTCCGTCAACGGCCGCCGCGAGCGCCAGGGCGAGGGTTATTCCCGCACCATCCATTTCACCTCGCGCAACATTGTCGATACGACTGCTCCTTACGAGCTGGTCTCCAAGATGCGCGCCAGCTTCTGGGTCATCGGCCCGCTTCTGGCGCGCGAGGGCAAGGCCCGCGTCTCGCTGCCGGGCGGCTGCGCCATCGGCACGCGGCCGGTCGATCTGTTCATCGAGGGCCTGACGGCGCTCGGCGCCAATATCGAGATCGACAGCGGTTATATCAACGCGACCGCGCCGAAAGGCGGCCTGGTCGGCGCGCGCTACGTCTTCCCGAAAGTTTCCGTCGGCGCCACCCATGTGATGATGATGGCAGCAACGCTTGCCAATGGCACGACCGTGATCGGCAATGCCGCGCGCGAGCCGGAAGTGGCCGACCTTGCCCGCTGCCTCAATGCCATGGGCGCGAAGATAACCGGCGCCGGCACCACCACGATCACGATCGAAGGCGTCACGTCGCTGTCGGGCGCGCGCCACCGCGTGCTGCCGGACCGGATCGAGACCGGCACCTATGCCATGGCGGTCGCCATGACCGGCGGCGATGTCGTTCTGGAAGGTACCAATGCCAAGTTGCTCGATACTGCGATCGAGGCGATCCGCCGCGCCGGCGCCGAAATTACCGAGACGGAGACCGGCCTTCGCGTCGTGCGCAACGGCGGCGGCATCAAGCCGGTCGATGTGGTGACCGATCCCTTCCCGGGCTTCCCGACCGACCTGCAGGCGCAGTTCATGGGCCTGATGACCAAATCCTCGGGTATTTCGCACATCACCGAGACCATCTTCGAAAACCGCTTCATGCACGTGCAGGAACTGGCCCGCCTCGGCGCCAAGATTTCGTTGTCCGGCCAGACGGCAAAGATCGAAGGCGTCGAGCGCCTGAAGGGCGCACCGGTCATGGCGACCGACCTGCGCGCCTCGGTGTCGCTGGTGATCGCCGGGCTGGTTGCCGAAGGCGAGACCATGGTGTCGCGCGTTTATCATCTCGACCGCGGCTTCGAACGGCTGGAAGAAAAGCTCAATCGTTGCGGCGCCAATGTGGAGCGCGTCAGCGACTGATCGGCCGCTTTGCATCAGCGCTTGCTGTTGCGGATTTGGTGCCGGCGTCCTATGTCCTTGTCATGATGACGGCAGCCCGTTGGGCTGCGCAGACAAGGGATGGATGGCATGGACGTTTTGAAGCTGATGGCGCTGGATCAGGAGGATCTGGAGATCGTGTCCGCCCATGTGCAGGACGCGGTCTTCAAGGTTTCCGGCCTCGATTATGCGCCGCGCTCGAGGCAACTCTCGCTGGTGATCAACCGCTTCGTCTGGGAGACGGCGGAGGGGCGCGGCAAGTCCTTTGAGCGCCGCCGCAGCCTGCTTGCCTTCAAGCGCGTCAATACCGTCCGCTCCATCGGTTTCGACAGGAAGGACGATGAGGCGGTTCTCTCGTTGCTGGCCATCCAGTTCGAGCAGAACGGCGAGGGGCCGGACGGAACCGTCGAGTTCGTGCTGTCCGGCGGCGCCTCAATCATGCTCGATGTGGAATGTATCGAGGTTCAGCTTGCAGATACCGGCGGCGCATGGGAAACCGGTTTCAAGCCTCGCCATCCCGCTGGAGCCTGATCTTTACTGGCTTTTCGCGGCCGTGTGCTTCTGTCGACCACCCACAAGGACGTTTTCCATTGGCCATCCGCCTCGATTATCTGACACCCGGCTTCGAAGATGAGTTCGCAGCCTTTCTGACGACCAAGCGGGAAGTTTCCGAAGATGTGAACGCGGTCGTCAAGACCATTATCGATGACGTGCGGGCACGCGGCGATGCGGCGCTGGCCGACTATACCAAGAAATTCGACGGCCTCGATTTCGCTGTCACCGGCATGGCCGTCACGGCAGAGGAGATCGATGCGGCGATCAACGCCGTGCCGTCCGAAGTCCTTGGTGCCCTGAAGGTTGCGGCCGTGCGCATCGAGGCGCACCACACCCGGCAAAGGCCGAGGGACGATATATACGAGGATTCGATGGGCGTTGGCCTCGGCTCGCGCTGGACGGCGATCGACGCGGTCGGCCTCTATGTGCCGGGTGGCACTGCGAGCTATCCGAGTTCGGTGCTGATGAATGCGCTGCCGGCCAAGGTCGCCGGTGTCGAGCGCATCGTCATGGTGGTGCCGGCCAATGGCGGCGTCATCAATCCGGCGGTTCTGGCCGCCGCGCGCATGGCCGGCGTCGAGGAAATCTACCGCATCGGCGGCGCCCAGGCGATCGCGGCGCTTGCCTATGGCACGGCGACGATCGCGCCGGTCGCCAAGATCATGGGGCCGGGCAATGCCTATGTCGCCGCCGCCAAGCGCCAGGTTTTCGGCACCGTCGGCATCGACATGATCGCCGGCCCTTCGGAAGTGCTGGTCATCGCCGACCGCGACAATGATCCGGACTGGATTGCCGCCGATCTTTTGGCCCAGGCAGAGCACGATGTCGGCGCCCAATCGATCCTCATCACCGACGATGCGCCCTTTGCCGCCGCGGTCGAAGCGGCCGTCGAGCGCCAGCTCCGCACGCTCCCGCGGGCAGAAACCGCCAGCGCCAGCTGGCGCGATTTCGGCGCGGTCATTCTGGTGCCTGATCTTGAGGTCGCCGTGCCGCTCGCCAACCGCATTGCGGCCGAGCATCTGGAACTCGCCCTTGCCGATGCCGATGCGATGATCCCGAAGATCCGCAATGCCGGGGCCATCTTCGTCGGCCGCCACACACCGGAAGTCATCGGCGATTATGTCGGCGGCTCCAACCACGTGCTGCCGACGGCGCGCTCGGCCCGGTTTTCCTCCGGCCTTGGCGTACTCGATTATATGAAACGCACCTCGATCCTGCGCCTCGGTTCCGACCAGTTGCGCGATCTTGGACCAGCGGCCATTGCGCTTGCCCGTTCCGAAGGCCTGGAAGCCCATGCACGCTCAGTCGCCATCCGCCTCAATCTCGGGGGTGAAGGATGACGGTCAGCCACCGCCTCTGCGATGTCGTGCTGGATGAAACCATCGGCCGCTCAACGCCGGACGTGGAGCACGAGCGGGCAGTGGCGATCTTCGATCTGATTGAGGAGAACTTTTTCGAGCCTGCCGGCCACGTCGGTGGCCCCTACCGGCTCAACCTGTCGCTGATCGACTCAAAGCTCGTCTTTGCGATCACCACCGAGGAGGGCTCGGGTGTCGCCACCCATATCCTGTCGCTCACGCCTTTCCGGCGGATCGTGAAGGATTATTTCATGATCTGCGAAAGCTATTACGAGGCGATCCGCTCCTCGACGCCGAGCCAGATCGAGGCGATCGACATGGGGCGGCGCGGTATCCACAACGAAGGCTCGCAGACGCTGATGGACAGGCTGTCGGGCAAGATCAAGCTCGATTTCGATACGGCGCGGCGTCTGTTCACGCTGGTCTGCGTGCTCTATTGGCGGGGGTGAGCGTGACGGTCGCCGCCTCCCCACACGTGCCGCAGCGCAGCGCGAAATCGCCGGGTTCGGTGCTGTTCATGTGCGGGATGAACGCGATCCGGTCGCCCATGGCCGAGGTGCTGGCCAAGGCGATGCTGCCGCCAGGGACCTATATCGCCTCGGCCGGGGTCCGGCCGGGCGAGCGCGATCCCTTCGTCGACGTGGTGCTGGAGGAAATCGGACTGACGGCCGGGCGGCATCAGCCCCATACACTGGACGAGCTGGAAGACGACTATTTCGACCTGATCGTCACGCTGGCGCCGGAGGCCCATCATGCGGCGCTCGAGCTGACGCGATCGATGGCGATCGATGTGGTATACTGGCCGACACCGGATCCGACAGTCGCGACCGGCACGCGCGAACAGATCGTTTCGGCCTATCGTGATGTCCGAAATCACATTGCAAGCCTGCTCAAGCATCGTTTGCTTGGACAAATGCCGGACAAGATGGCATAGCGCCCTGATAAATCCGGAAAAGGCGGCAAAACCGGAAAAGTGGGATTGCCGCTGTTCACAAAACCGCGGCGATTGTGTAGTTTCCGCCAAATTTTTGAAGGACGCGCACGCGTCCGTATCGAAGCACAGAAAGAAATACCCTACATGGCGAAAGAAGAAGTCCTCGAATTCCCGGGCGTCGTTACCGAATTGCTGCCGAATGCGACGTTCCGCGTCAAACTTGAAAACGAACATGAAATCATTGCCCACACGGCTGGCCGCATGCGCAAGAACCGCATCCGCGTTCTCGCCGGCGACAAGGTGCTTGTCGAAATGACGCCGTACGACCTGACCAAGGGCCGTATCACCTATCGCTTCAAGTAAGCGCGGAGCGGCCTGTCCGCCGCAAAACTCAAGATCGATGGCCTTGTTGCTATGGCATTGACACATAAGCTGATCCTGGCCTCCGGTTCGCCGCGGCGTGTCGAACTGCTCGCGCAGGCGGGCATCGAGCCTCAGCGCCTGATGCCGATGGACCTCGACGAGACGCCGAAGCGCACGGAGCACCCGCGCTCTCTCGCCTGGCGGCTTTCGTCCGAGAAGGCGCGCGCAGCACTCGCCGCCATCAAGGGCGAGCCCGGCTGGGAGGGCAGCTATATCCTCGCCGCCGATACCGTCGTCTCCGTTGGCCGCCGTATCCTGGGCAAGCCGGAACTGGTGAGCGAAGCCTCAAGCGCGCTGCATCTCCTGTCGGGCCGCAGCCACCGCGTCTATACCGGCGTCTGCCTGATCACGCCTGACCGCACGGTGCGGCAGAAGGTCATCGATACGAAGGTCCGTTTCAAGCGGCTCTCCAGCCACGACATCGACAGCTACCTTGCGTCGGGCCAGTGGCGGGGCAAGGCGGGTGCCTATGGCATCCAGGGCATCGCCGGCAGCTTCGTGGTCAAGCTTGTGGGATCCTACACCAACGTCGTCGGACTGCCGCTCTATGAGACCGTGAGCCTCCTGGCAGGCGAGGGCTATGACGTGCATGACAGCTGGATGAAGGGCTGACCATGAGTTCCGAAGACAACAAGGGCGCATCCAACGTGGCGCCGCTGCGCAGGACCGTGCCTTGCCCCGAATGCAAGCGCCCGTCGCACCGCGAACACTATCCCTTCTGCTCGGATCGCTGCCGCAACGTCGATCTCAACAGATGGCTGACCGGTTCCTACGCCATTCCGGTAGCCGACGATGAATCAAAGGCGGACGACGAGGATTGATCTCACCCGGATTTTTGCGGGATATCCGTTGTTTTTCAGGTATTTGCGCCGATTGACATTTTCCTGTCGAAAAAACGTCATTTGGTGCTGGACACCGCCGAACAAGATGTTATAACCCCGCTCGCTTCCGGGGCGCAACCAACCGCCCCACGGTTCTTCAAGCGGAACCATTGCCTTCAATGGCAGGATGCCCGGATAGCTCAGTTGGTAGAGCAGCGGATTGAAAATCCGCGTGTCGGTGGTTCAAATCCGCCTCCGGGCACCATTCTTCCCAGTGTTTATAATCGGTCATGTGGTGCTGCGACAGCTTTGGCACAGTGTGGCGCGGCGCGACCTTTGGCACAGATCGGCGTCAGCTTTGGCACACGAAAACAAAGAGGCCGTCACAGCTCACCACGTGTTTTCGAACGATGCGCGCAGGCCCCATCTATCTTGTTAAGCAGCCGGCCTTGGCATCAACCATGCAATTGTAGATTTCGACAAGTGACGGAGGGGCAATGTACGACGCATATGCCAACTCAATCAGAGGTGCTCCAATCAGAAACGTCGAGAAACCGAAGGGTATCCAAAAGCCGAACCTATAACGGTCCCACACCCGCGCAGATCTCATTGACCTGAGGTCTTGACGGAGCTTCTCCGTGTTTTCTTCCATGATTTTTATACGTTCGGGTACCGCGTCCTTTATCGCTAAAACTGAGTCACGATAGCGGTTGATTGTTCCGGTAAGACTTTCGATCCTAAGATCTAGGTCTTTCTCATACTGAGCGACCTTGTCCAACAAGAGCGGTATCTCGCCGAGCAGCATCTCTCTTCGCTTATTGATCGCACCCGGCATGTCAGACGGATCGGTTTCCACGGAAATCTCGCGCCATAATCCATGGATTTTCTTCGCATCTGGTAAGCGCTCGAGTGTCGACCGCATGGCGTCAACTGTCCCATTCAGCGGTCTTACAAAGTTCTCCGTATCATGTTCCAGCCAAGTTTCGAATTTCCCCGGTACCCCCTCTACAAGCGTTTTGAACCTTTCGAGGCCGATCTCATCGAGCACCTCGTTCTGCCGATCTACGTTGTATCGAAATATCCAAGCGATCCAGAAATACGCGCAAAATAGGAAGAGAAAGAAAAGCAAAGCTCCTTTCGGTGCTCCACCCTTAATCTCGATGCCGAGCACGGGCACGTGTTCCAAAGATACCGGACCGTGAGTGAACGCAAAAAATAGAAGAGAAAAAATGATGGTCTCAGTCCGCAGCCGGTGAAACGAGGGGCTCCAGTCCGGTGACTTCTCTTCCGACATGCATCACTCCTCCGATCGCTCTACGGTTGCGACTTAATCACCTTCCAGCGCTCGTTGTCGAGCAGGTATGTCTTCTAAGTATCGACACCCCTGCACACTCCGGAAATGCCCGCCGTAACCGGCCGTGATCCTGCCCGCCGAGCGCGAAGTCTTCCGTGGCGCGGCGGCAGCTTTCGGACACTTCCGGACGGCAAAACTGTTCCGGGTTAGCTTAAGTCTACGCGCGTCTCGGGCTCTGGCATTTGCAAGTATGGCCTGAACATTTCGGTAATTCGCGCGGGGGTTAGCGTCTCGATTAGCCACATGGTTATCTCATGCAACTCGTCTATGCCCTGTTGCAAAGCACTCTCCTCGGCTGGCGTCCGGCTCTCCTTCGGCTGCAGCCGTCGATACTGAAGGTCTAGAATGTGGAGGCGTCTGGCTTTAATCTGAAGGTCGTTTAGTTCCGCGTTTAATGCGGAACCGAAGAGATAGTCTGCAGTCTCAATAGCCGCGATGATTAGGCTGCGGCCCTTTGCAGAACTCTCGTCCATCACCAGTAGCGCGCGGGCTTCGTGAATCTGCTGCTTCACGGTGAAGCGCTTATCAAACAAAGCAAGCCTATTCTGATTCGCCTGCGAGATATCGAACTGGCGCTTCGTCTCGCCGAGATTTTCCCTCTGAAGCCAGACAGTGACGACCAGCCAGAGCAATGCCAAGGGAGATGCCGCTCCAGCAACGAAATCACCAATGTCGTTCAAACCCATTCTACTTGGATGGAATTGAACGGAAACCGGTTGCGAGGTCCAAAATAGCACGATCGAGAGTACGCAAAAAAACCATACAATGGAGCCGATAATGGCGAAGCCGATAAGGCGATTTTTCTTGTCGTCGTGTTCGTTCATACCCACTCCTGTTGGTCTGACGTGCAACGTGCAAATTCATCCGGCACTACGGGCAAGATGAGGTGTACGAATGCGCTCCAACAAAGCCGGCGCCCCAGCTGACGCGGTCGAGCGTGTCTCGTAAAGTCGCGAAGCAGACAAGGAGGAGATTGCTATGTGCGGACGCGTGTATATCAAGACCACCCTCGCTACCATAGAAAAAGGCCCGCGTTGCGTTGTGGCCGTGCAAGCCTTTGCAGAGCGGGCTTTTTGTAAGAATGCGTTCTTGTCAAAGCGATCGGCAGAACAGTGTGCGAAGATTGCGTGAACTTGTGCCAAAGGTCGCGCGATATTCACGCACTTTCACCTAACAATTTGCATTTTTTCTCAGGGGTTGCCGTTAGCGGACTGGCCCGAAACCCTTGCGTTCTCACGGGTTGGCGCGGTGGGCCCGATTAATCCGTGTGACAAAGGTAACACCCCCCTACACACAGATTGGTGTTAGCTTTGGCACGGCGAGACACATTGGCTAACGCATCGACGGCATGTTCCCTGGCATCATTTCTTTCGGCACGCGGCGCGTGTCAGGTGGAAGAGACCAATCCGACAAAGCAATGTGCTTGTCCGCCGTGCGATAATTAGGACAATCCTTGGGTAATACACAACAACAATAGCAATTTTAGATTGTGAAGTCTGTCCTATTTCAGGTGGTTGCCACGGCACATTATGCAATCGTTAAGTATATCCAGAGTTACATTCTCTCGTTCCGAGATGCCCCATCGGATGGTCTGCCACCGGCGTTGACATGATGTCATGGAACGGTTGCGTTCGAGCTACCCCTGCAGGAGGCTATTGTGTCGCGCCCAAAGATCAAGACCGCGTTGACCGCTGTATTAATGCTGATTGGCATCGTGTTCCTATCATTTGCTGGTTTCGCCATTCAAAGCATGAACACGCTGAACAACAGCGTTGCCGAGATGGCGACGAATTGGTTGCCGGGGGTTTCTGTCGCCAAAGAAATGAACTTGGCACTGGCTTCGATGCGCCGCAACTACCTCAACCACGTGATGGCTCTGGATGACGCTAGCCGGAAGACCGTCGAGCAGGCGCTGGATACAGATGCCAAGCACTTTCTTGAGGAGTTGACCATAAACGAAGCGACCAACAGCGATGCGGACCAGCATTCTCTGGCGAAGGACATCCAAACGAAGTTCGCAGCCCTTCAGCAATTGGCCGAGCCGATGCTCGCCCTTTCGCGCGCGGGAAAAATCGATGAGGCGAAAGTCGATCAGCAGACGAAGGTCCGGCCTGCCGCTGCAGAGTTGACCGGCCTCGTTGACAAAATCGTCAAGATTAAAACAGAAGGATCGCAGCGCTCATACGAGATCAGCAAGCAAGTCTTCCAGACAACGATGATCATTACCATGGTTGCTGTCGCTATTGGCCTTTCGATCATCGCAGGGGGCATCTATTTTGCGCTCGCCGGGATTGCCAAACCGATCGAGGCAATCACCGGATCGATGAAGACGCTTGCAGCGGGCGACACATCGACGACGATTCCGTTCGAAGGAAGAGCAGACGAAATCGGCGCCATGGCAGCGGCAGTGGCGGTGTTCAAGGCCAATGCGCTGGCGAACATCCAGCTTGAAGCCGAAGCGGCAAGTGAACGGAATATGACCGAGAGCGAGCGGCGGCGGAATGCGGAAGCCGCACGTGTCAAGGCGGAGGAGATGGAAATGGCGACGGCCGGACTGGCGGACGGCCTTTCGCATCTGGCGGCAGGTGATCTTTCCTTCCAGCTCAACCAAGATTTTGCGCCGGACTTCGAAGCGCTGAGGAAGAATTTCAACGCTTCCGTTCTTCAGTTGGCACAGACACTCCAATCTGTAACAACCGCAGCACAGTCAATCGACAGTGGCTCACGGGAAATTAGCCAGAGTTCCGACGATCTGTCGAAACGAACCGAACAGCAGGCCGCATCGCTCGAAGAGACTGCGGCTGCACTCGACCAGATCACAGCGAACGTCTCCAACTCCTCGCAACGTGCTGAAGAGGCGAGGCAGATCGCGGTTCAGGCCAATGCAAGCGCCTCCCAGTCCGGTTCGGTTGTTGCCAATGCGGTCAACGCCATGGAGCGCATCGAGCAATCTTCAGGTCAGATTTCCAGCATCATCTCGGTGATTGATGAAATCGCCTTCCAGACAAATCTGCTGGCGCTGAATGCCGGTGTGGAAGCGGCCCGGGCCGGTGATGCTGGTAAGGGTTTTGCCGTTGTCGCACAGGAGGTGCGCGAACTCGCTCAGCGCTCTGCAAAGGCGGCTAAGGAAATCAAAGAGCTGATCCGGAATTCCAGCGTGGAAGTTGACAACGGCGTCAAGCTGGTGCGCGACACCGGTAATGCGCTGAAGGTCATTGGAGACTATGTGGTCACGATTAACCAGCACATGGACGCCATCGCGCTTTCATCTCGCGAGCAATCTGTGGGGCTCGCCGAAGTCAACACTGCAGTAAATCAGATGGACCAGGTCACGCAGCAGAACGCGGCTATGGTTGAAGAAATGAATGCGGCAGGCGCTACCCTTGCGCAGGAATCCAACCATCTCAAGGAACTGATCTCTCAGTTCACACTCGCAGCAGAAAACAGATCTGCCCTGAGAGAGAGCGTCACACACCGTTCCCGCCGAGCAGCGTAACTTTCCCCTGGCAAGGGCCTCGCCGACAAGCAACGCCATTGATCGCCGTTTCACCTCCGTAGGAATAGAAAACATCGGCGGTGCTCCGAGCCCAAACCCTGGACCGCCGGAAGCTGGAGTTTTCCGGCTCTAATCCCGATGGCTTGCAGGTATCGCCAGGATTGTGCAGCAGGATCGGGATGACAGAAAGCCAGTGGTTTGCGGCTGCTCGCCATTTTCAGGGCGATCACACGAAAATCTGTTCAGGATGATGACTGTCGGTGGGCATTCGACGCGTGCCAGTCCGCTTAAAGGGGTGTAGAACAGGACAGGCCGGGCGAATCCTCCAGAACCGCGACAATGTGCGGTTCCGTGATTTTTTGCTCCAGATATCGAATGCTGCGACATAAAAGGTGACGTCATGAGCGAAACCGAAACCCAGGCTATTTTCTCGCTGCTCAGCCAATCGAACGGCGTCTATTCGGCTGCTGTCGAGGCGATGCAGCGGGTCGTTGCAGACGGTCTCGACAGGCATCTCTGCAGGATCAATGCGTTGGCTTTCGCAGCTCGTCATCAACTCGATGAGGAGCGCACGATCGCGGCGTTCTTGCATGCTGCGCAGGTCGGCATCTTCGATATTTCATGGAACGTGCTCTGCCCCGGTTGCGGCGGTGTTCTCGATTCCAATGCGACGCTGAAGACGATGCAGAAGGACTGCTACGTCTGTGCGCTGTGCGCCAGCAACTATTCTGCAACGCTCGACGAGATGGTCGAGGTGACGTTCACGGTCAGCCCGCGGGTCCGCAAGATCGCCGCGCACAATCCGCACGAGCTGCCGATGCTCGAATATTTTCGCCAGATCTATTGGGGGTCGGGCGCCGATCTTCCCGAAGAGAATTTCGAGGCATTGGTGGAAGGGTTCATACTTGAGGATGTCGAGCTTGCTCCGGGAGAGAAGGCTGTCCTGTCGCTGCAATTGCCGTCCGAATTCATCATCGTGTTCGAGCCGGTAACCCATTGCGCGCAGTTCCTTGACATCAAGGGGGAGGCGACCCGGGACCGGCAGAACCTTGCGCTGGTCTTCGACAGGGAGCATACGCAAAGCCAGAGCATCGAAATGCATCCAGGCCCGTTGCGCATCGCGCTTGAGAACCGAACAGATACCCGGGTTCTGCCGACCGTTTTCATCGCCGGCGACGTCCTGCATGACCTGCTCGGCAAGCGAAGGCCTTTCCTGACGGCCAAGCGGCTGCTCACCAACCAGACGTTCCGCGACCTCTACCGGACCGATACGCTCGATGTCGACCAGCGCCTGAAAATCACCAGCCTGACCTTCCTTTTCACCGATCTGCGGGCCTCGACCGAATTGTACGAGCGGGTCGGTGACCTCGTCGCGTTCGATCTGGTGCGCGCCCATTTCCAGGTGTTGCACGAGATCGTTGCCGCCGAGGCCGGTGCGGTGGTGAAGACGATCGGTGACGCCGTCATGGCGACGTTTCCAACGCCGGACAGAGCCGTGGCTGCCGCCTTGCGGATGCGCGAGGCGATGCAGGTGCTGAACGAGAAAAGCGGGCGCGAAGATCTGATCCTCAAGATCGGCGTGCATACCGGCCCTTGCATTGCCGTGACGATGAATGAGCGCCAGGATTATTTTGGCCAGACCGTCAACATCGCTTCGCGTGTCCAGGGCCTTGCGACATCGCAGGCGATCTTCGTGACCGGCGAGGTTGTCGGCGATGCCAAGGCGGCGGATCTGCTCTTTGCGAAAGACCTGAAACCGGTCTCCCACAATGCCGCGCTGAAGGGCATTGCGCGCGAGATCCCGGTCTACGCCATTCCGTGATGGACGGTGATCCCGCCGCCCCTATCTATGCCGCGAATTTGTGTTCCGCGCCGCTGATCGGGCTCGCCCACAAGATGGTGCCGGGGGAGAAAGGCGTTTCACCCTCCGTGCGGACGATCATTTCTCCCAATTCAGGCACATCGAGATAGAGGATGGCGTCGGCGCCGAGGCGTTCGATGTGCCGGACGCGGCCCTGCCAGGTTCCGGCCTCATTCGAGAGGCGGATGTGCTCGGGGCGGATGCCGTAGGTGGCGCAGCCCATGCGTTCTGCGATGGGGCCGCCATAAAGGTTCATCTTCGGGCTACCGATAAACCCTGCCACAAAGGGGGTCGTCGGGTTGCGGTAAAGCTCCATCGGACTGCCCACCTGCTCGATCCGGCCACCGTTCAGCACGACGATCTTGTCTGCCATCGTCATGGCCTCGGTCTGGTCGTGGGTGACATAAATCATCGTCGCCTTTAGCCGTGCGTGCAGTTCGGCGATCTCAAGCCGCATCTGTGCTCGGAGCGAGGCATCGAGATTGGAAAGCGGTTCATCGAACAGAAAGACTTTCGGATCGCGCACGATGGCGCGGCCGATCGCGACGCGTTGGCGCTGCCCACCCGACAGCGCCTTCGGCTTGCGGTCAAGCAGTGAGGTGAGTTGCAGCGTCTCGGCGGCAGCTCTGACCTTTGCCTCGATCTCTGCTTTTGGGCGGCGTGCGAGCGAAAGGCCGAAGCCGATGTTTTCGGCGACGGTCATGTGCGGATAGAGCGCGTAGCTTTGGAAGACCATGGCGATGCCGCGCTTTGACGGCTCTGCATAGGTAACATCCGCGCCGCCGATGTCGATCGTACCGGAGCTTGCCTCCTCAAGTCCGGCGATCATCCGGAGCAGTGTCGATTTTCCGCAGCCGGATGGACCGACAAAGACGACGAACTCGCCGGAACGCACATCGAGATCGATGCCCTTGATGACTTCCAGCGCGCCGAAGGCTTTTCTGATCTGCGTTAGTGTAAGGTTGGTCATGCGGTCAGCCTTTCACTGCGCCGGCGGTCATCCCCGCGACGATCTGCCGGTTGAAGAAAATGAAGACGATCAGGGGAGGGATGGTGACGAGCAGGATGTTCATGAACAGGAGATTGTACTGGCTCGTATACATGCTCTGGAAATTATAGAGCGTCAGCTGCACGGTGACGTTCTCCTTGCCCGGCAGGTAGTAGAGCGGGTTGGTGAAGTCGTTGAAGATGGCGATGGACTGCACGACGATGTTAGTGACAGTGACCGGCTTCAACAGCGGCAGGATGACCCGGAAGAATATCTGCCAGGGCTTGGCGCCGTCGATGAGCGCAGCCTCGTCGAGATCGCGCGGTATGGTCGAGATGAACGACCGGTAGAGCAGTGTCGAGAAGGAGAGGTTGTAGGCGACCTGGATCAGCACCATGCCGTGAATGGTCTTGAACAGGCCGAGATCCTGCAAGAGCCCGATTGTCGGCACGACAGCCGGCGGCATCATCAGGCCCATGAACAGCGCGATCTGGGCTATGGCATTCCAGCTCGTGCGCCGCCTTTGCATGATGTAGCCGACCATGGCCGAGAGAATGACAAGAATGGAAACCGAGGCGACGGTGATCAGCGTCGAATTGAAATAGGCGAGCAGAAGCTGGTAATCGCGCGCCTTGAAGACTGCGATCAGGTTCTGCCAGAACAGCCATTCCTGCGGCAGTGAGAAATTGAGGCGCGAGGCCTCCGATTTCGATTTCATTGCCTGAATGGCAATGAACAGGAAGGGAAGGATGAAGATCACGGCAGCGAAAAGAAGCGTAATCCCGCCGGTGATGTAGGGCCGGATGTGTCTCATTGCGAAACCTCGCGGCGGTTGAACCAGAGCGTCAACGGCAGGATGATCGCCACGATCAGGGCAAACAGAATGACGTTGCCGGCGGTCGAGAGACCGTAGAATCCCGCCTGATACTGCTTGTAGATGACGGATGCGACCACATCGGAGGAGAAGCCGGGACCTCCCCTGGTCATCGCCCAGATGAGATCGAACGATCGTAACCCACCGATCAGCGACAGCGTTACCACCGTCACCGTGGCCGGCCGCACCAGCGGCAGCGTGATCCGCCAGAACTGCTGGAAGCGCGTTGCCCCGTCGATCCGCGCCGCCTCGTAATAATCCGTGCTGATCGCGGCGAGACCGGCGATGAAGATGAGTGTCGCAAGGCCGACGCCTTTCCACAGATCGACAAGTGCCACGGAAAACAGAGCGAGCGAAGGGTTGGTCAGCCAGCCGGGACCATCGATACCCAGTGCCTCGAGCGCGACGTTGATGATGCCCCTGGTCGGATGCATCATGACGGTGAAGGTAATGCCAATGCCGATGGTAGAGACCAGCACCGGGAAGAACACGACCGTGCGCAGGAACCCACGGGCAAAGATATTGCCTGTCAGAAGCACCGCCAGCAAAAGCCCGCATACGGTCTTCAGCCCGGATGTCGTCACGGCATAAATCAGCGTGTTGACGAGGCCCTGAACCAGAAAGGGCTCGGAAAAGAACTGCCGGAAATTTTCAAGCCCGATGAATTCGGCCGTCGAGAGGTCCCAGCGGGTGAGGCTGTACCAGAAGGACTTCACAGTCGGCGCCAGAAAGAAGACGCCGTGGATGACCGCAGCTGGAACGAAGAACCACAGCGGATAGGGGGATTTTTGCGAGCGGGGACTGGTCTGCGCCATGGCTACCTCTTCGTGCAGGAAAGTCCCGCCCATCAGGAGAGGGCGGGACCGGCTTTCCCGGAGGATGCCATCACCAGTTGGACAAGCCGAGCTGTTTTGCCTGCTTGCGCACGTCTTCGTCGTAGAGGGCTGCCGCTTCAGCCGGCCCGCGGATGCCGGAGCCGACCTCGACGGTGATCTGTTCCAGTGCCGGGCCCTTGATCGGCGAGACGAATTCGAGCGCCGGTGCCGTCAACCCTTGTGTCTTGAAATAGGGAAGCATATCGGTGACCGCCGGGGGCACGTCGGCCGGCAGCGGGCAACCGTCGATGAGCGGCGGTCCCTGCACCGTGTTGATGTCGGTCATGATCTTGCAGCCTTCGACGCTGCCGACGAAATCGGCGAACTTCTTCGCCTCGTCGATCTTCTCGCTCGCCGCCGGAATATAAATGGCCGGAGGCATCCAGACGGTCAGGCCATTTTTCGCCGCATCTTCACCCGGCTGCGCGAAGAAGCCAACGTCGCCAAGGTTTTCGGGATAGTTCTGCTTCAGTGCGCCGATAGCGAAGGTTAGCATCGGGTAGTGGGCAGCTTCTCCCGTTGCGACCATCCTCAAGCCGTCGTCATAGCTCGCAGCGCCGAAATCCTCGTTGAAAAGGCCTGCGTCGTGGGCCTCCTTCAGATGATCGAACCCCTTCATGGCGGCCGGCGTGGTCGCGTATTTCGCCTTGTTGTTGGTATAGTCGTCGGCGAAGTTCGGGACTGCGGCCTGAACGTTGTAGTAATCCGCCAGGACGAACAGCTGCGACGTCCAGGTGTCGCGATAGGTCTGGGCCACCGCAACCTTGCCGGCCGCCTTGATCTTTTCGTTGTTGGCCATGAACTCGGCCCAGGTCTTCGGAACGGACAGTCCGAGCTCCTGATAGATTGCCCTGTTGTAGAGTATCCCCCCGCCCATCGCCGTGCCGAAGGGGACGCCGTAAACCTTTCCGTCGGCGCTGACCACGGATTTGAACCCCTGGTCGACCTTTGCCTGGGCAGGCACGTCGGTCAGATCGGCAAGCGTTTGCTGCGGCTTCAGGGCTTGCAGTAGGGATCCGGAATTGTAGAGGAAGACATCGGACATTTCGCCGGTCGCAAGCCGGGTCTTGACGATGTTGTCGCCTTCGCCGCCCCCCGGCCGTTGCTCGATCTCGATCGTCACGTCGGGGGCTTTTTGCTGATAGGCCTCAACCAGCGCCTCCGCGGCAGCGACGGTATCCGGGCTGTTGTCAACCAGGAAAGACAGCGTCACCTCGGCGTGAGCCGGGGTGGTGGCAAGCAGTGCAATAAGAGCAGTGGATGCAAGATAGGCTTTGATGTGAATGGTCATGACGTTCCTCCTCCGAACGGTTTGACGTTGGCCTTTCGATGAATGCTTCTTAAAATCCTTGCAGCGTGAAGGTGAGACGGTGTTTTCCAGGCGGAAGGACACTTTCCTCGGTGACCGCTTCGCCATTCAGGACGGGCGTGCCATGCCGCGGTCCCGGCCGGAAACGGCCGTTGCAGCCCTCGGGTAGCGTCAGCGTATAGGTGACCGCGTCACCATCGCATTCCCAGCCGGCCTCGATCCGGCCCTGGGCCACATCATGATAGGCGGACACCGGCGATAGTGCAGGGATGGGGGCGGGATCGACGATGACCTCGGCAAAGCCCGGCGCCTGCGGTGTGGGCGAAATGCCGGCCACGCTTTCGAACAGCCATTGGCAGACGGCGCCATAGGCATAGTGGTTGTAGCTGTTCATGTCGGGTTCGTAGATCGTGCCATCCGGCGCCATCGAATCCCAACGTTCCCAGATTGTCGTAGCGCCTTGGGAAACCTGATAGAGCCAGCCCGGCACGTCCTGCTGCAGGAAGACTTTTCCCGCCACCTCGTCCAGTCCGAGCTTGGTCAAGGCCGGCAGAAGCGCCGGCGTACCGATGAAGCCGGTGCCGATCTTGTAGTCGGCATCCTCGATCAGGGTCTTGAAGTGCCGCTTGGCGGCCTTGTGGTGTTGGGATGGAATCAGATCGTAGAGAAAAGCGAGCGCATAGGATGTCTGGTCGTTGTGCGCCAGCCGGCCGGAGGGCGCGATGAATTCGTAGGCGAAGGCGCTGCGGATGTCGCCGGCACGGGCTGCCATCTGGCCCTGAAGTGTCGTTTCACCGAGCACTCCAGCAATTTTTGCCAACAGATCCGTTGCGATGAAATGATAGAGCGTCGCGGCGCAATCGTCCGAGATCGTAGGCCGTGGCTTACGGTTGTCTCCGACCGGCTGCAGCCAATCGCCGAAGGTGAAGCCGCGATCGCCCCAATGGGATGGCGGCCGAACAACTGGACCGTCCGAGATCGACCAGACAAAATTGACCCAGTGCACCATGGCATCGAGGCATTCCGACAGCACGGCGCGATCGCCGTAGTGCGTGTAGAGAACCCAGGGAATGACGACGATGGCGTCGCCCCAGCCGGTCGAACCGGCAAAGCCCGGAAAGTTCTTCGGATGCAGGCGGGTCGGATCGGGAGAAAAGTGCGAGACCGCGCCGTCTTCACGCTGGTCGGCCATCACATCGCGCAGATATTTGCGCAGGAAGCTCTGGCTGTCGGTCAGCCAGCAGGCCGTTGCAGCAAAGACCTGCGCGTCGCCGGTCCAGCCCAGGCGTTCGTCTCGCTGCGGGCAATCGGTCGGCACTTCGATGAAATTGGCGCGCTGCGACCAGATGGTGTTTTCGACAAGCCGGTTGACCAGAAGATTTCCGGAGGTGAAGCCCGCGGCGACATTCGGAACCGATGTGATCGGCACCGACGCGATTGCGGTTATCCTTGCCTCGCCGGTGATGGTCAGCCGGGCATAGCGAAAACCCTGGAATGTGAAATACGGCGCATAGGTTTCCTTGCCCTTGCCGCTCAACGTGTAGATCGTATGGGCGGCGGCTGTCCGATAGTTGCGATTGTCGAAGTAGCGATCGGGACCGAGGACCTCCGAATGCTCGACGCGAACTTGGGCACCCGCAGCGCCGGTTACCGCATAGCGCACGTAACCGCCGACGTTCTGGCCGAAATCGTAGATTGTACGCCCTTCGTCATCGATCCATGTATCGATGGGCGAGATAGGTGCCATTTCGCGAACCGGCTTCGTTTCATGAGCAACGAGAAGCGTCTTGTCGAAATCGATAATTTCCGTGCCGTGGCTGTCGATGCGGGTCTCGTCCCGGGCGTCATAGATTTCGCCAAAATAGATGCCGGATTTCACAACCGGTAGGCCACCGCTGACCCAGCTGGAATCCGTCGACAGGATGATGCCGTCCGTGCCGGAAAGCTCAGCGATCGCCGCCGTCCGGTTGCCCCAGCAATTGGGGATGGCCTTGTCGCTCCACATGATGGGCGAACGGTACCAGCCGTCGCCGAGCCAGATTTCAAGGCGGTTTTCGCCTTTCTGCAAAAGATTGGCCACGTCATAGGCCTGATAGGCGATGCGGTGATCATAGTTGGTCCAACCGGGCGTCAAGAGATCGTCGCCGACGCGCTTGCCGTTGATGAAGCAGCGATAAAGACCGAGGGCGGAGATGTGCACCTTGGCCGTTGTCGGGATCGTCTCAAGCGCAAACCTCTTCGCCACGAAGCTGGCACGGGTGCCTTCGCCTTGATCGGCGAGTGGCGCGATCATGTCCGCCTTCCAGTTGCGTGAAACGATATCGCCTTTGACGGCTGCCGGCTGAAAATCCATCAATTCCTCCCTGCACGCTCATTGTGTAGAACGTTCTCCGTATAACGTTCTACATTTTTTTGCGAAGTGCAATAGAAATTTTCCGGGCAACCTGTCATGGTGTTTCGGAAAGCCGTTTTTCAAAGGCTTGGCACCGCTTGCCGTAGGGAAATTCATGTCGCCGAAAGACGGGCAGAAGACTGCCAAGACAGACCGCGTCACCATTCGCACCGTTGCGTCGCACGCCGGCGTTTCCGTCGCTGCTGTGTCCAAGGTGCTTCGCAACGCCTATGGTGTCAGCGATAATCTGCGCGGCAAGGTGACGGGATCGATCCAGGAGCTTGGCTATCGTCCTTCGCGCACGGCACGCGGCCTTCGGGGGCAAACATTTACCATCGGGCTTCTGCTCGTCGAGATCGGCAACCCGTTTCTTCCGGGCGTGATCGCCGGCGTCAATGGCGTTCTGGCGCCGTCGCATTACCAGGCGATGATCGGGGTCGGGGAAGCACAAACCCAGCTGGAGACCTCGCTGATCGAAACGATGATCGACTACAAGATGGATGGTCTGATCCTCGTCGCGCCGCGACTGCCCTCCGAGATTGTCGCGGCCTTCGCGACCCAGATCCCGATTGTCGCGCTGGGATACCACGATGCCTCCGCGGAGGCGTTCGATACGGTCAATACCGACGATCAGCGCGGTGCTGAGCTTGCCGTAGAGGCTTTGCTGGAGTGTGGTTATCGCGACATCGCAATGCTGAGCCTGGGCCAGCGCGAAGGGCACAAGGTCTCCGTCGTCCGCCAGCGCGAAATCGGCTATCGACGGGCGATTGAGCGCTCAGGCATCGAGCGAGAGCCGAAAATCGTCAATATTTCAGTCGGCTCCCCCGATCGCGAGGATGCGATGCGGGCGTTCTTGACTTCCGAGAACAGGCCGCGGGCGATCTTCTGCTGGAGCGATCTCGATGCCGTTACCCTTCTAAGCCTAGCCGCGGAACTGAAAATCCGTGTTCCGGAGGATCTGGCGGTGGTCGGCTATGACAACTCGCCGACGTCCGGGCTGAGCCTCGTCAACCTTGCCAGCATCGATCAGTCGGGAAGACAGCTCGGAGAGATGGCAACGCGGACCCTGCTTTCAAGGATAGAGGGCCGCACGGCCGCAACCCATATCCTGATGGAGCCGTCGCTGGTCAGGAGAGCGAGCCTCGGGCTGAAAACATAGCCCGGTCGAACTCGCTCGCCAGTTCGCCTATCTGCTCGCCCAGAGAGCGCCGCGTTCGAACATCGTCTTCATCTGAGGCACATCGAACTCGTCGGCAGTGTGGCCGAGCGCGCTGTAGAACACGCGCCCCTTGCCATAGCGGCGCTTCCAGACCACCGGCATGACGACGCCTTTGATGGACTCGAAATGTTCGCCGCTGAACGTCGTTGTCGCCAGCACCTCGTTGCTCGGATCGACATGCATGTAATATTGCTCCGAGCGGTAGGCGAAACCGTCGATGCCAGCGACGATAGGATCGTCCGATTTGGCGATATCGATCCTGTAGTCGATGATGTTGCCGGGGTGGGAAACCCATTGGCCGCCGACCATGAACTGGTATTCGGTCTCGTTGCGGAAACTGTCGCCCGTCGTGCCGTGGAACCCGGCAAGGCCAGTGCCGCCGCGAACCGCCGCGACAAGGTTCTCCAGTTCCGGCTTTTCGATCGTCGACATGGTGATCACGGGCACGATCAGGTCGAGTTGTGAAATCTGCGGATCGGCAAGGACCGCCGTTCCCTGCTCCAGCCGCACGTCGAAGCCGTGACCGGTCAGGATATCCTTGACGATATTGGCGCTGCGGGCAGGAGTGTGGCCTTCCCAGCCGCCCCAGAAGATCAGTGCTGTCTTGCTCATAGGTCTTTCCTATTCCAGAGTGCCGAAGGGCAGGTCGGAGCGCATCGGCGCCGGCCGGCCGCAGCCATGTTTCAGGTCGATCCGCTGTCCCGTCTCTGCCGAGCGGATGATTGATTCCATGATCTCCAGCACATGCAGCGAAAGGCCAAGGTTGGCGCGGTGCTCGCGGCCGGAAACGATCGCCTGCGCCAGGTCAGCAAGCCCAAGGATGCGGTAGTTGCCGTCGCCGTAGGAGTGGACCTGCTCGGCAACGGTCCAGTCGCCCTTGCGGACGCTGGTGCGGATGTCGCCCTGGAACTGGTTCGGATCGGAAACGATCATCGAGCCGTTCGTGCCATAGAGTTCAATGTGGTTGTGCTCGTGTTTCCAGACATCGAAGCTGGTGGTGATCGAGATCGCAGCGCCATTTTCGAAATCGAGCAGGCCTGAAATATGCGTCGGCACCTCGACGGTAACCGTCTGTCCCTCGCGCGGCCCGGAACCGATCGTCCGGGTGGCATAGGATGATTTCGCCTGGCCGGTCACCGTTTTCACCGGCCCCAGCAGGTTGACGAGGCAGGTCAGGTAGTAAGGCCCCATGTCGAGCATCGGGCCACCACCGGGCTGGTAGTAGAAATCCGGATTCGGATGCCACAGCTCGTGGCCGGGCACCTGCATGAAAGCCGAGCCGGCAACGACGGTGCCGATTGCGCCTTCGTCAACTACACGCCGGGCCGTCTGGTGCGAGCCGCCGAGGAAGGTGTCGGGCGCGCAACCGACGCGAACGTCCTTTTCCCGCGCCGCCGCAACCAGCCGCTCGGCATCGGCAAGCGTCGTCGCCAGCGGCTTTTCCGAATAGACGTGCTTGCCACGCGCGACCGCCTGAAGTCCGACCGGCACATGGTGCTGCGGCGTCGTCAGGTTGAGAATGATCTCGATACGCGGATCGGAAAGCAGCCCGTCGATGGTCATGGCGGCGACGCCGTAGGTTGCCGCCTTGGCTTCGGCTGCGGCCGGGTTGATATCGGCGACACCGATAATGTCGAGCACCGGGAATTTCGGCGAGGCCTTCAGATAGGCGTCCGAAATATTGCCACAGCCGATGATGCCGATACCGATTCTTCGCATGGTTTCCTCCCCGATACGCGGCGATAGTGATGACGTGCCGGAACTCATTTGTCACCCCTTTCCAGCCAGCGAACATCATCCTGCGAAAGGCGGATGGCGAAGGCTTCCAGGCTGTGGTTGAGTTCGGCGAGAGAGCGCGGCCCGATCAGCGGCACGACGCGGCCCTGCTGTGCCAGCACATAGGCAAGCGCCACCTGGATCGGATCCTTGCCAAGACGTTTGCCCAGTTCGGTAGCGCGGTCACGGCGGGCGAAATTGCCTTCGGAGTACCAGGAACGCGCCAGCTCAGTGTCGTCCAGCTTGCCGCGCCCGGCCCGGTCGGTGAAGAAACCCCGTGCCTGGCTGGACCAGGCGAAGTTGGTGACTTTTTTCTCCGCGAGCCAGTCCATCCAGTCCTTGCCCGTAGATGCAATGCAGCCGGCCCAAACGGGATCGACCATCTCTGCCAGCGAGAAGTTGTTGGACAGGACACTCGGGCGCGTCTTGCCCGTCCGCTCGGCATAGGCGATCGCCTCATTGAAGCGTTCGCGTGTCCAGTTGGAACCGCCGAACGGACCGCGAATGCGCCCGGCCTTCACCTCGGCATCCATCGCGTCAACGAACTCTCCGACTGGGATGTCGGGATTGTCGCGGTGCATGAAGTAGATATCGACGTAATCCCCCTTCATCCGGTCAAGGCTGACGGTGAGCTGCTTGGCGATCACGTCGGGGTAGCACAACGGCGTATGAACGCCTTTTCCGATCACGACGGTCTCTTCGCGTATGCCGCGGCTGCGGATCCATTCGCCGACCAGACGGTCCTGCAGCCCGTTACCGTAACCAAAGGCGGTATCGACGAGATTTCCGCCGGCCTCGAAGAAGGCATCCAGAACGATGGCTGCGCCGGAAAATGTGGAAAACTCCATCAGGCCAAGGGCAGCGAGTGACATTTCCTTGGGTAAGCCTTCGATCCGGCCCCGAGCGATCTTGTCTGCCTTGCGGGCCAGCGCGTCGCCTCTCAGCGTTCGCGTGCGGGATGTGTACTTTTCGCTCTCGTATTCCAGCCCGATCGCCGCGCGCCATTTGTCCATCACGCGCAGATTTCCGAGGGTGTCTGCGCGGGTCATGCCGGGATAGCTGAATTCATTGCGCCCGGCGCGGATGGCATCGCTCGCGGCATCAACCTCGAAACTGTAGAGATGGCGCGGCTCGTCCACCTCCACTTCGCTGCGGCTTCCGTCCGAGCCGATGATGCGGATTACGCTCCTGCCGCCCTGCTTGCCGCCGGCAAACCAGAACTGCTCGAGTTCGATGCGGCCGTTCGTGCCTATGATCCTCAGGATATTCTCTTGCGCGAGCGACACAGAGCAGGAAACTTCGGCGATGATGCCGTTCGGGAAATGCAGGAGCGCCGACGTCCATTCGTCCACTCCGGTTTTGCCGAGATGGCCGACCGCTGTGACCTTGTCGGGATCGAGAAAGCCGGAGGCTTCATCGACACCTGCGATCAACCGTGCCATCGAGACCGGATAGCCGCCGACGTCGAGGATGCCACCACCCGCCAGCGCATTTGAAAATAGCCGGTGTTCGGGATCGAAGGGCAGCTTGGCGAAGCCGAAGCTCGACTTGATCATTCTGATATCGCCGATGGCCTTGGCTTTCAACAGTTCGATCAGCTTGGCCGTCAGCGGGTGCAGGCGGTACATATAGGCTTCGCCGAGGAAAGTGCCGGCCTTGCGGGCCGCCTCCTGCATGGCTTCCGCTTCCGCCGCCGAAAGGCCCATCGGCTTCTCGCAAAGCACGTGCTTGCCAGCTTCAGCTGCCTTGATCGCCCATTCCGCATGGCCGGGATGGGGTATGGCGATGTAGACCGCATCGATATCGGGATCGGCAAGCAGTGCCTCGTAGCCGTCGATGATCCGGGTGCCGGGGAAACTCTCCGCCAGTCCCGGTTTGTCGGGGTTTCGCGTTCCGATGGCCTCGACCGGACCGTTGTTTGATTGCGCGCCGCCGGCGAAGAAGTCCTTGGCGATCGTGCCGGGACCGAGGATACCCCAGCGGATTTTACCTGTGGTTGTCATTGTTTCATTCCTTTCAGACGCAGGGTCTCGGCGGCGGCGATTGCTGCCGTGCTGCTTCGCCCCTCAGTGTTCAGTTCATTTCGACGATGGCGCAGCCATAGCCGGCGAGTGTCAGCGCACCGGAGATGACCTTGTTGTTGTCGAGCAGGTTTTTGCCCGACGGGATGCCCGTCACTTCGGCGGGTGCATCCTTGATGTTCTGCAGGAAGAGCAGGCGGCGCTCGCCGTTCTCGCGCAAGGTCACTTCGACACTTTCAGGTAGGTCAGGCACCAGCGGCGCTACATCCGCATCCGCAAAGGTCCGTGTCGCGAGCTGGTGCGTCAATTCCGGGGTAAGATAGGTGCCGACATAGAGCACGCGGCCCCTGCCGACGGTGCGCGAGGTGATGACCGGCGTGCCCTCGGCGTAGCGGTTTGACCACACACCGATCGCTTCGACATCCGCTTCCGTGGCAAGATTCTCATAGAAATAGCCGGCATCGAGTTCGCGGTTCCCAAACGTGAAACGGCGGATACGGCGGCTGGATTCGGCCGGCCTGTCCGGAGGAATGACGAGACCGCCGGAGCGGGTCATGGTGGCGAACAGGCCGTTGGCGCCGGGTGCCGCCAATCGTCCGAAATCCTCGACGCGCACGCCTGTCAGCGCCGACAGCGATCGGCCCGGTGCCGCCTCGCGGATGACGTGATTGTTGTCATCACGGGTGCCGGTGCGGGCACCGATGATCACGGTGCCGCCGTTCCGTGCGAAGGCTTCCAGCCGCTCCGTCCAGCCATCCTTCCAGATCACCCAGTGCGGCACATAAAAGACTTTGAGTTTCGAGAGATCGTCTTCCGGGTGGATGAAGCCGCAGGCGATGCCGCGATCGTAGCAATATTGGTGCAGTAGGATGGCGTCGTCCTGCGGACTCGGCAGGCCGATCGGGAAGGTCTTGTGGGCTTCCTGGTTGTCGAAATCGGAGCCGGCTATGCCGACGTCCATGCGCACCCAGGTGCCAAGGATCTTGTCCTTCAGCGCCGTCATCTCGGTCGCGAACTGCCTTGCCTCGTCATAGCGATGGCGGGCAACGTCATCGTGATCGACGACGCCCATCCAGTAAATCTCGGCGCCGAAATGGGCCGGGCGCCAGCGGAAGAACATGACGCCGTCGGCGCCGCGCGCCACCGACGACATCGCCATGCGGCGCATTTCGCCGGGCTCCGGCGTCAGCGTGCAGAAACCCGGCTGTGCGCCGAAGCCGGATTGCTGCTCCGGCACGATGTAATTGCCCGAAAATCCGCGGCAGACGTCGAGATGCAGCGCCTGGGCCTTCGCATGGTTGCCGAACCGGAAGAACTCGTCATAGAGCAGGGGATAGATATCGTAGCCGACGAAATCGAGATCGGTCGAAAACTGGCCGCGGAAATCAATGTCGCGCAGGCCGCCGAGATTGTGGAAGACGAACCAGTCCTTGTTCGTTGCCCGCAGGATCTCGACCTGATCGTGCTGGAAGCGCGCGGTCGAGAAGGCGAGGAAGCGGTGGTAGTCCTGAAGATGACCGGGCCCCGGAAAGGTCGGCGCGAAATCCTGCGGGAAGACGACCTGGCTGAAATCGTCATAGGCCGTCGCCCAGAAGTCGCCGCCCCAGGCAAAATTGAGCTTGTCGATGGTCTTGTAGGTGTCTTCGAGATAGGCTTGGAATTCCTTGAGCGCCGAAACCGAGTAGGATTCCGGCATGCTGGTGTTGAGTTCGTTGTCCGTCTGCCAGCCGATGACGTCGGGGTTGTCGCGATAGTGTTCGGCCATCGCCCGCGTGATCTTGCGGCTGTAGTCGCGGAAGACCGGGCTCGATGTGTCGGCATGCTGGCGCGAGCCGTGGCTCATCGACCGGCCATTGCCGTCGACCCGCAGGATTTCCGGGTGCTTTACGGTCAGCCAGCGCGGCGGGGTTGCAGTCGGGGTGCACAGGATCGTCTTGATCCCGTGCCGACCGAGCCCGGCGATGGCCCGGTCGAACAGGTCGAAATCGAAGGTGCCCTCGCGCGGCTCGAAGATGTGCCAGGCGAACTCGCCAAGGCGGGCGACGTTGAAGCCGGCTTCGGCCATGCGCCGGGCGTCGTTGTCCCAATAGCTCTCGTCTACATGCTCGGGGTAATGCGGCGTGCCGACCAGGAAGCGATCTGTGTCGATGGTGCGCCAGACGGAAAGGGCGCGTGACGTTTTGTTCATGAACTAGGCTCCTGAAACGGCTGATCAGTCGGCGAGGATAGATTTACGGGCACTGATGGTTCGCCCATCGCCGGAAGAAAAAAGGTAGACATCGCGGGGGGCGATGCCGAGGCCGATGGTCGTGTCGTTGGAGACCCCGGTGACATGACCGATCTGGACCGTGACATTGCCGGTGCCGCTTTCGGAACTGACGCATTGCAGCGATCCGGCATCGACATAGAGGATGGTTTCGCGGCCGAGATGCTCGACGAGCCGGACTTGTCCTGAGAAGGTCGCTGCCGCGGGGTTGGAAGCGAGGTTCACGTTTTCCGGGCGGACTCCCATCGTCAATCTGTCGCCTTTTTGAACCGACGCGCCGTCAGTCAGTTCAACGGCCAAAGGCACGAGGCCCGCTGTCGAGACCGTGGCACGGCGACCAGAGACGGAGTCCACGATAACCTCGAAAAAATTCATCCGCGGTGCACCGAGGAAGCCGGCGACGAAGAGGTTGGCGGGATTGCGATAAAGCTCCAGCGGCGAGCCGACCTGCTCGATCGAGCCGTGGTTGAGCACGACGATGCGGCTTGCCATGGTCATTGCCTCGACCTGGTCGTGGGTGACGTAGACCATGGTCGCGCCGAGCTTGGCGTGCAGACTGGAAAGCTCCACCCGCATCTGCGTGCGCAGCGCGGCATCCAGGTTGGAGAGCGGTTCGTCGAACAGGAAGACATCCGGCGAGCGAGTGATCGCCCGGCCGATGGCGACGCGCTGGCGCTGGCCGCCGGACAGTTGCTTCGGCCGTTTGTCGAGTTGATCAGTGATGCGCAGGATTTTTGCCGCTCGCATCACGGCCGCGTCGATCTCGTCCTTCGGCCGGTGGGCCATGCGCAGACCAAAGCCCATGTTTTCCGCCACCGTCATATGCGGATAGAGCGCATAGGATTGGAAGACCATGGCAATGCCGCGTTCGCCAGGCTCCGTATGGCTGACATCGCGGCCGTTGATGAGGATCTGGCCGGAGGAGATGGTTTCGAGCCCGGCGATGGTCTTCAGAAGCGTGGACTTGCCGCAGCCGGACGGGCCGACCATGACGATGAATTCGCCCTGTTCTACATCGAGGTCGATGCCGCGCAGCGCGTGATAGGCGCCGTAGCTCTTCTGGATCTGGCGGAGTTCGAGACTGGTCATGGCATCCTGCTTGGCGATTTCGGTTTCAGGTCCGGCGGGCGAGGGCTGGTGGTTCGTCATCCCTTGACCGCTCCCATGGTGAGGCCGGCGATGAAGTGCTTCTGCATCAGGAAGAACATGATCACGGGCGGCACGGCGACGACGATGGTTCCGGCGGAGATCAGGTTCCAGGCGGAAACCCATTCGCCTCTGAGGTTGGCAAGCCCGGCGGTGACCGGCTTGACGCTGTCGCTGATGGTCAGCACCACCGCCCAGAAATAATCGTTCCAGATGAAGGTGAAGAGCAGGATCGCCAGCGCAGCCAGCGCCGGGCGAACCAGCGGGATCACCACATGCACCAGCGTCTGGAACGGTGTGGCACCCTCCGCACGCGCTGCCTGGAACAGTTCGTCCGGCAGTGCGGCAATGAAGTTGCGCATGAAAAGCGTCGCAAAGCCGGTCTGGAAGGCGACGTGGAAGATGATCAGCGCCATCGTCGTGTCGTAGAGATTGAGTCGCACCATCAGGTCGCGCACGGGGATCATCATGATCTGGTGCGGCAGGAAGTTGCCGCCGACGAAGAGTGCGAAGACCAGCATGTTGCCGGGAAACCGGTAGCGCGACAGCACGTAGCCTGCCAGCGTGCTGAGGATCAGGACGCCGATCACTGAGGGAATGGTGATGATCAGGCTGTTGAGGAAATACTGCGCCATCGGCGTCTGGGTGAAGACGGCGGTGTAGTTCTCGATCAGGCCGAATTGCGTCGGCCAGCCCCAGAGATTGCCGCCCATCACGTCCTGCATCGAGCGGAACGAGGTGAGGATGACGGCAAAGAGCGGTCCGAGCCAGATGATCAGGATGCCGATGACGAGCGCGACATAGAGGCGGCGCTGCCAGACAGCGCTTTCGGGAATGGGGCGAGGATACATCAGGCCCCCCTTTCTTCGGCGCGAATGATGCGCGTGAGGTACCAGACGATGAAAACGGCCATGATCACGAAGAGGATGGAGGCGATCGCCGCGCCATAGCCGAAGCGGTAGGAAAAGATGGACTGTTCGAACATCTGGTAGGCAAGCACGGAGGACGAGCCGAATGGCCCGCCGCTGGTCATCACCGAGATGATGTCAAAGGAGCGCAAGGCGCCGACGACGGTAACGGCGATGGCAATGAAGGTGACCTGCGTCAGCTGCGGCAGGACGATGTGGCGCAGCATGTTCCAGCCCTTGGCGCCATCGACCCTGCCGGCGCCGATCAGGTCTTCGCTCAGATTGTTGAGGCCGGCGAGATAGAGCACCATGCAGAACGCGGTCTGCGGCCAGAGCGCCGCAGTAACCACGGCGAAGGTGACGAAATGTTCGTCCGATAACACGGCCGGTGCGGTTGCCCCGAAGAAGCGGAAGATGATCGCCAGCAGTCCGAATTGCGGTGTGTAGACCCAGGAAAAGACAACGCCTACGGCGACCGAGGCCAGCACCAGCGGGATGAAGAACAGCGATTTGAGGAACCGCATGCCGCGAATCTTCTGATTGACCAGAAGTGCGATGGCGAGGCCGAGCGGCGGCGCCAGCATGAACATCACCAGCCAGATCACGTTGTTCTTCAGCGATACGTAAAACTGCGGATCGTTGAACAGTTCGCGATAATTGTCGAAACCGATCCAGCGCATCGGCCCAAAACCATCCCATTCGTGCAGGCTGATCCAGAGACTTTCGACCGAAGACGCCAGGATGACGACGGCAAACAGGATTGCTGCGGGCATGATCAGAAGGGTCGGTGTCAGCCACCATCGATGGCGGCGCCAAAGGTTCGTCATCCTTGGGGTACCTCATTCACGGTATGGATATGGGCAAGCGTCGGGGAGCGGGACAAGGTCCCGCTCCCGTCCGCCGGGAGGCGCTAGATCTTGAAGATCCGGCGTCGTGTTCCTTCCAGACGCTGAAGGATGGCATCCCTGCGTTCCGGCTTTGCCATGAATTCCTGGAAGCCGGTGAGCCCCGCCTGGGCCATGTCCGGATCGGTATCGCGGTCGTAATATTGCGACGTGCCGGCCACGGTCTTCAGGCTTTCTACCGCGGCGTTGACCAGCGGGTCCTTGCTGGCCGGAAGATCGCTGCGTGGCGGAACGTTGCCGCCGGGTTCCAGATAGGCGCTGAGATTTTCCGGTTGGTAGAAGAAGGCGAGAAACTCGCGGGCTCCCGCCTTGTTCTTGGCGTTGGCCGGAATGTGGACCGAGTTGACCGAGAATTCCTCGTACCGATCGATGCCTTCGATCTTGGGGAAGGGGGCAAAGGTCAGCTGTTCGACATCCTGCTCCGGGAAGGTGTATTTGACGAAGGCGCCGAGGTTCATCATGCCGGCCTTCTTCTGGGCGAGGAAGGCGCCGGCTTCCTGCCAGCCGAACGAGGTGTGGTCCGGCGTGAAGAAGCCTTGCTTGATCAATTCTTCCCAATAGTCGAAGACGGGCTTCAGCGTTGCGTCCGTGTAGGCCATCTCGCCGTTCATCAAGGCAAAATGCTTGTCCAGGCCGTTGATGCGCAGGTTCATCTGGTCGAACCAGCCGGCCGCAGGCCAAAGCTCCTTGGTGCCGATAGCAACCGGAGTGAGACCCGCAGCCTTGGATTTCTGGCCATAGGCGAGGAATTCGTCCCAGGTCGCCGGAACTGTCAGGTCGTGCTCGGCAAAGACATCCTTGCGGTAGAACATGCCCCACATGGTACCGCCGGTCGGCAGGCCGTACTGTTTGCCATCGACCGTCACGGCGCCGGTGGTGGCGCCCAGAACATCCTTGTATTTTTCCTTCGCGAACAGATCGGAAATGTCATCGAACAGGCCGCGATTGACGAAGGCCTTCATGCGGTTTCCGGAGAACCAGAAGCAGACATCGGGAGCGCCGGCGACCAGATAATTCCGGATCGCCGTCTTGTGCGCCTCGTGGTCCATGTTGTTGATCACAACCTTGGTGCCGGACTGCTTCTCGAAATCCGCGCCAATGCGCCGCAGGACTTCCAGCGCATTGGCGTTGCTTTCTGCTGCAATGACCGTGACCTCTGCCGATTGGGCGAGGGCCGGCATTGAGAAACCTGTCAGCGCCGCTGCGGAAACGCCGCCGGCAGCCTTGAGGAACGTACGTCTTGTTGAAGCCTGCTCGATCCACTTGAATGTCATTTGTCACTCCTCCCTTTGTTGTCGCCTCTTCACAATTCCCGTCAGCGCGGCCGTTCTCCTCAACGGCCGATGCAAGCCCGGCAACGCACGGCATCTCCTCGGACAAAGCACACATGCTTGTCCGCTCCTTTCGGATCGCGATGACGCTGCCGGGATGAACCGGATTAATTTTCGCTGAACCCGGTTCGGGTGTTGATCAGTGGGGTAAAGTTTGCATATGTTGAAATCAGAGGCAATAATTAATTTACAAAATAAAGAAAGAAAGTCTGTGAAACTGAAAGGCGACCAGAGCACGGCCCGCGCGATGAACCGCAGACTGATTCTCAATCTTCTGCGGCAGGAGGGGCCGCGTAGCCGTGCCGATATTGCTTCGGTGACAGGGCTCAGTCCGGCTGCGGTGACCTTCGTGGTGGCTGATCTGATCGATGAAGGTTTGCTGATCGAAGGCAAGACTGTTGCGGGGTCGGCCGGGCGGCGCCCCATTCCGGTTGATATCAATTATGCCGGAGGCCTTGCGATCGGCTTCAAGCTGATGGTCGGCTCGGTCGAATGCGTCGTCACCGATCTCGCCACCAATCCGCTGGGCTCGATGCGCCTGCCGCTTGCCGGCCACGATCCGGATCATATCACAACAACCCTGGCCGAGGCCGTGCCCCAACTCATATCGATTGTCGATCGGCCAGAAGCTCGCTTGGCCGGCGTAGGGATCTCGATACCCGGTGTCGTCGACAACCAGAAAGCCGTCTGCGTCCGCAGCCATCGCTACAATTGGGACAACGTGCCGCTCGGCCGCATGATGGCCGAACGGGTCAATGTTCCTGTCTGGCTGGAGGACGATACAAATGCCTATGCAATTGCCCAGCAGCTTTTTGGCCAGGGGCGCCAGCACCGGAATATGGCTGTGCTGGCAATCGGGGTCGGCATAGCCTGCGCCCAGATCTTCGACGGCAGGCTCTATCGTGGCGCAAATGGTGCTGCCGGCAAGTTCGGCCACGTCTCCTACGAGGAAAATGGACGTCTGTGCGAGTGCGGAAAACGCGGCTGCCTGATGGCCTATTATGCGGAGCCGGCGATCCTCAGGACGTGGCGCGATGCGACGGGGCGTGGAGAGGACGCCGGCAGGTCCGAACTACTTGCTGCCTTGAAGGCCGGCGAGCCCGAGGCTGCTGCGGTGCTGGAAGAGGCAGGAAACGGCATCGGCCGGCATCTGGCCAATCTCGTCAATGTCACCGATCCGGAAGTGATCGTCGTCGGCGGTGAGGCAGTGGCCTTCGGCGATGCCCTGTTTGGACCGTTGCGTGCCGCATTGAAGAAAACCACGTTTCGCGCTCCGCCACCGGTCCTGCCGGACTGGGAGGACAATTCCTGGGCGAGAGGCGCGGCGGCGCTGGTCACGCAGAAGCTCTTCGATTTCGAAACATCGGCGGGAAACGCGGCTCCGTCGCTGGATCAGAACAAGGAACGTCGTCAGCCTTTGTTATAGTGCCGAACGTACTCGGTGTTGACTGCCTCGCCTCACGGCAATGGTAGCCGCTGCCGGACGATGGCGGCATGAAAACGCGCACCAAAGAGTAGGCCCGCATCGTTGAAGTCGTAGGTCGGATTGTGCAGTGGCGCAGATTCCCTGCCATTGCCGACGAAAACGAAACAGCCGGGCATGTGCTCGAGGAAGCGCGCAAAATCCTCCGAAGCGGTCATCGGTTCCCGTGCAGCTGAGATATGGTCGGCGTCGAATACGGAACGCGCCGCGGCGAAGGCCTCGTCGACGAGGGCAGCATCGTTAAGCAGCGGCACGAATTCCCGGGTGTATGCCACCTCCGCCACCACATTGTAGGAGAGCGCAGTCCCCTCGGCGATGATCCGCATCTGCTTCTCGATCTCGGCGCTGATCTCCGGCCGGAAACTGCGTGCATCGCCGAGAATGCGCGCCATGCCCGGAAGCGCGTTTCGGGTGCCATCGGTGATCAGTTCCGTCACCGAGACGACGCCGATATCGGTGGGGCTGAGGCGACGCGAGACGATAGTTTGCAGGTTGGTAACCAGCGCGCAGGCCGCAACCAGAACCTCGTTGCCCCAATGCGGCCGCGCCGCGTGGCCACCGACGCCCTTCAGGATGATCTCGAAATTGTCCTCCGCCGACATGATCGGGCCGTCGCGCGTTTCGAAATGCCCGACCGGCAGACCGGGCATATTATGAAGGCCGTAGATCTCCTCGAACGGGAACCGCTCCATCAGCCGATGATCGAGCATGGCGAGTGCGCCCTTGCCCCATTCCTCCGCCGGTTGGAAAATGAAGCGCACGGTGCCGTCAAAGCCGGCTTCCTCTGCCAGCATCTTTGCTGCCCCCAAAAGCATGGCCGTGTGACCGTCATGGCCGCAGGCATGCATGACGCCGGGGTTCCGTGAGCGGTAGGCCATCGTCCCCTGTTCGGTAATGCGCAGGGCATCCATGTCGGCCCGAAGCGCGATCGAGCGATTGCCGCTGCCGCGTTTCAAAGTGCCGACGACGCCTGTGCCGCCGACGCTCTCCGTAACATCGTCGAAGCCGAATTCGCGAAGTTTGGCGGCAACGAAAGACGATGTCCGTTTTTCCTCGAAACCGAATTCCGGATGGGCATGCAGGTCGCGCCGCCAGACGGTCATGTCTTCTTCAAGTGAGCGCAAGTCCACGATGCTTCTTCCTCTCATTGCCCGGTTGCAAGGCGCTGCACGACGTCGAGCAGGATGTTGGCTCCGGCGATCAGATCTGCATCCGGCGTGTATTCGCGCGGATTGTGGCTGATTCCGCCGATCGACGGTACGAAGATCATCGCCGAAGGGGCAATTCGCGCGATCATCTGCGCATCGTGTCCAGCGCCGGAAGTCATGCGCTTTGAAGTCAGGCCGCGCCTGCCTGCCGTGGCTTCGATCAGTTCGACGATGTGTTTGTCGAATGTCACCGGCTCGAACCTTGCCAGTCTTTCGGCGGTGATCGTCAGGCCCCCGGCCGCCGCGAGTTCCGTCAGATACCCGGCAAGCGCCGCTTCTTCGGCCTTCAACCGATCCTCATCGGGATCGCGCAGATCCACCGTGAAAGTCGCGCGTGACGGGATAACGTTGACGGCGTTTGGCTCAAAGTTGATGCAGCCGACTGTCGCGACTGTTGGTGTGTTCGAGGCTGTTGCCCGGTCGTGCAAGAAGGTGATGACGCGGGCTGCGGCGTGTCCCGCATCTCGCCGCATCGACATTGGCGTCGTGCCGGCATGGTTGGCGACGCCATCAATGGTGACGCGCTGCCAGGAGATACCTTGCAGGTTCTCCACCGCCCCGATTGACACTCCCTCTCGTTCGAGGACAGGTCCCTGCTCGATATGCAGTTCCACATACGCGGACGGCTTGAGAAAGCCTGGCTCTTCGCTTCCAGCGTACCCGATGCGTTGCAATTCCTCTCCAAGCATCGTGCCATCCGTTCCGACCGCCGCCAGCGCCTTCTCGACAGGCAGGCCGCCGGCATAAACGAGCGATCCCATCATGTCCGGTGCGTAGCGAACGCCTTCCTCATTGGTGAAGACCGCGACGGCTATCGGTCGCGAGGGAGCAAAACCTTCCGTCTTCAATGTCTCGATGACCTCCAGCCCCGACAGAACGCCATAACAACCATCATAGATGCCGGCGTTGATCACGGTGTCGATATGCGAGCCGATGAGAACCGGCGCTTCGTGCCTGTTTTCGTTCGAGTGCCAGATCCCGAAGATGTTGCCGATGCGGTCGATGGCGATCTCAAGTCCGGCGTTCCGCACCCAGGCGCAGAACTGGTCCCGGCCGGCCTTCTCGGTCTCCGACGCGGCGAGCCTGGTGAGCCTGCCGTCGGTATCTCGGCCGATCGCGCCGAGGTCGCGAATGCGGGCGACAAGCCGTTCTGCATTGACGGAAAAGCTGGTCATGCGCCGACTCCCACGGCATTTTTGACGCCGACTTCTTTAGGCTCGATGCCGACGAGTTCGGTGTAGCGCTTCGGATCGGTTGCGCCCTCGGTGTTGATGACGAGAACGCGCGATGTGGTGTTGAGCCCGAGAGCGGCCTTGATTTCTGGATCGGCCGCTGCCCGGATCAGGCCGGCCAGTCCCGCACCGCCACTCTCGCCCGCGATAATCGCAGGATCGCCGCCGGAAGGCCGTGCCAAGCGATTCATGACGGTAACGGCGTCTTCGTCATCGACGGTTATGAAGGCATCGGCGACACGCGACAGGATCCGCCAGGCAACGAGCGATGGTTCGTAGCATTCGAGCATGGCCATGACGGTTGGCTCGCCATGTGCGATCTTGACCGGATGTCCGGCCCGGGCGGTCTCGACGATGCAGGCGGCACGGGCGGGATCGACGACCACGAAAACGGGTCGCTTCTTCCCAAATGCGATCAAGAGATGCCCGGCGACAGCCGCCGCGACACCACCGACGCCCGATTGTACGAAGACATGGGTTGGTGGCTTTGGCGCCTGGCGCAGGAATTCCCGCACCATGGCCGTATAGCCCTGCATCACCAGTCCGGGAATGCGTTCGTAACCCGGCCAGGACGTGTCGGAGACGATCGTCCAGCCATTTTCGGTCGCGACTCGGGCTGCTTCCCCGACCGAGTCGTCATAGGTCCCCTCGACGCGAATCATCTGCGCGCCGAAGCGGGCGATCGCTGCGACGCGCTCGTCGCTGACGCCGGCATGCACGAAGATCGCGGCCTTGGCGCCGACCAGTTCTGCCCCTTGTGCCACGGAGCGGCCGTGATTGCCGTCGGTAGCACAGGCCATTGTCATCCCGGCGGCAACAGCCTTCACCTCCGGTGCATGCAGTTCGGCAATGTCGACGCTGCGCCCCAACTGCCGGCCGGCCTCCTCCAGCACCAGCCGGATGACTGCGTACGAGCCGCCCAACGCCTTGAAGCTGCCGAGCCCGAGCCGAAACCGCTCGTCTTTGACATGGAGCGCGCCGATGCCAAGCGCATTGGCCATGGCCGGAAGGGAATGGAGCGGTGTTTCAGCGTGGTTGTCGCGATGGCTGAGGTATCGCTCGACCTTTTCAGCGGCAGCCATGCCAAGGGTTTCGGCGTCGACCGGTTCCAGCGGCGCATTGTGGTCGGGATGGGGGTTGGTAAGAAACATCGGGCGTCCTCGTTGTTCAGGTCGCCGAATATATATTGCATATCCCACGAAAAATGCGCTGAATTAGCGGCACTAAAATGCAAGTTTGTTTCGTGAGAACCATGGTCAGAGTTTCTTCCCTTCCAGCGCTTGATGCCTTCGACCTCGCCATCCTGAACATCCTGCAGCGGGACAACACGACCCCGCAGCGGACCATCGGCGAGGCCGTCAATCTTTCGGCCCCCGCCGTGCAGCGGCGGATCAAGCGGATGGAAGAAACAGGCGTGATCACGGCCAATGTCGCGGTCGTCAACCCGGCAAAGGTCGGGCAGCCGATCACTATTTTCGTCGAGGTCGAGGTGATCAGCGAGACCGCCGACCTGATCGATGCGGCGAAGAAAGAGCTCTCGGCGGCTGCGGAAGTCCAGCAATGCTACTACGTCACGGGAGAGGCCGATTTCATCCTCGTTATCGTTGTACCTACGATGACGGACTACGAGGCGCTGACACGCCGGCTGTTTTTCGAAAACAACAACGTCAAGAAATTCCGGACATTCGTCACCATGGATCGAGTGAAGGTCGGGTTGGCGGTGCCTTGCGAGAGCTAAACGCAGCCCATCCTGAGCACAGGCAAGTCGGATCGCGCAAGAAACGGGTTGAATTGAAGGCCTGGCCATACGATTTTCATGGGCACGGAAACATGGAGGCCATGTCATGGGTCAGGCAGCGCACCAATATCTTATCTTCGAAACTGCGGGCGGTTTCTGCGGTATCGCATGGAATACGGTCGGCATCACACGCTTCCAATTACCGACAAAAAGCGCTGAAGCCACCGAACGGCTGCTGCTTCGGCGGATACCCGGCGCCGAGGCCGGTTTGCCGACGGCGGAGGTGTCTGAAGCGGTTGCTGCCGTGAAGCGTTATTTCGACGGTGAGCAGACCGATTTTTCCGCTTTGAAACTCGATCTTGGTGAACAGGATCCGTTCTTCGAGCAGGTATACACCGCCGCGCGGCAGATTTCCTGGGGTAAGACCACTACCTATGGTGCTCTGGCGAAACAGCTTGGAGCGGGACCGGAAGCCGCACGCGACGTTGGTCAGGCCATGGCGAAAAACCCGGTTGCGCTGATCATCCCCTGCCATCGTGTGCTCGCCGCCGGCGGCAAGATCGGCGGCTTTTCAGCGCCGGGCGGCTCATCTGCCAAGACGCGCATGCTCGAACTGGAAGGCGTGCATGTCGGACCGCCAGAATCGGCACAGCAATCATTGGGATTTTAAGAGATAGAAACCATTGCCGGTGCGTGGTTGTGGACTGAGGCAGGCGGCGGGTGCGCCGCCTTCGAAATGTCCTAATGAAAGGTGAATTGTGCACTGTTAGTTGCAAAATTTACCGACCGGATGACCGGATACTATTGCGCCGGTTGCGGTTTGAGAAGGAAAAAATGATGAAGAAGACCCTCGCTTTGGCACTTACCACGGCGTCCCTGGCTCTTACGGGCGGGCTTGTCGCCAATGCCGCCGATTTGGCGAATGGTGCACCTGCCCCCAGCTATGAAGAGAGCGATGTGAGCGGCGGCGTGAAGATCGGCTACCTCGAATGCGATGTCGGCGGCGGTGCTGGTTACGTCCTCGGTTCGGCCAAGGAGATCGATTGCACCTTCCATTCGAGCGTCGGCAGCGAGCGCACGGATCACTACACCGGCGCTTTCAGAAAAATGGGCGTCGATCTGGGCTTCACGACGCGCAGCAGGCTCGTTTGGGCGGTCCTGGCGCCGACCGCGGGTTATCACCGTGGCTCGCTCAGCGGCCTCTATCAGGGCGCCACTGCGGAAGCCACGGTCGGGGCGGGCGTCGGTGCCAACATTATGGTTGGCGGCACCTCAGGTTCGATCCATCTTCAGACGATCAGTGTGACGGGCCAGCTCGGCCTCAATATTGCTGCCGGTGGTTCATCGATGACGCTGACGGCTGTAAACTAATACGCCCCTGTTCTGCCCCTCCATTTTCGCGGAGGGGCGGCGCTTTTCAGCGAACAGCTCCGGTGTTCGTCCGCAAGGCAGCGGTTGCTGCACTGCTCGTATCGCAGCGCGGAACTCCGGTCCTGGTACCTGCAGCGATTTCAATCCGCCAATTCAGGATTGCCGGTGCGCAGGCTCTTCGGTCTGAGCAATCGCAGAGATTTGCCGACCGGATCGCTCTGTAGCTGCAGCACCCGCGTAAAGAAGCGGCCTCCCGACACCATCCTACCGATATTCACGACTGCCGCATCGCCAAGCTCCTGTTCCAGGAAGGTTAAAACGGTGTGGTATGCGTCGCGCTCCAGCGTATCGAGTGCCTCGTCGATGATGATCCATCGTGGTTTGTGCAAACCAAGCCGGGCAATGGAAAGAAGCCTCATTTCGAGTTCGTTGAGTTTCAGCTTCGTCCGCATGTCCTGATCGAGGCCGCTGTTCAGCTTGCCGAGACCTACTTTGGTCAGGACCGACATCATTGCGGTCTTTTTGAAACTGCCGGGATTTTCTGGGTAGCTAAGGACTTCTTCCAGTGTGCCCGGCGGGAAATAGGGCGTTCGCGGCACGAAGGCCATGTCGTCGCCATCAGGCAGCGCAATGCGCCCGTGTCCCCATGGCCAGAGACCCGCGATGGAGCGGAAGAAGGGCGCCTTTTCCACATCCGCGGCACTTGTCACCAGGACACGATCGCCTGGCCGTATTTCGACATGCTGATCGGAAAGCTTGATACATCCGGAAGGCAGGGCAATCTCCAGGCGGTCGATCGTCAAACGATGACCGTCAGCTTTGGCAAATTCAATGCGCTTGTCGTTTTCGTGTCGTTCATCGGTCATCAGGATCGCGGAACGGAAGGCGGCGACGCGGAGGAGCGTTGCCCGCCAGTCGGCGATGCTGTCGATGTTGTCGACGAACCAGCGCAATGACGTATTCACCTGATTGAAGGCACCCACCGCCATCATAAGGCCGCCAAAACTGAGGTCCCCGTTGAAATAGACGGGCGCGGCAATCACGATGGGCGCCACGACAGTGATCCAGCCATAACCGGACGTGACCCAGGTCAACCGGGTGAGGGCGAGCATCAGCTTGCTGCTGATTTCCAGCACCGAGGCGAGGTCGCGCTGAAGCCGGCGCTTTTCGTTCGCCTCGCCGGAGGACAGCGAGACCGCTTCGATATGTTCGTTCACCCGCATCAGGGAGAAGCGCAGCGCCGCCTCCCGCGAGTAATGTTCACCGTTGATCTTGACGAGCGGCCGGCCGACGAACCAGCTCAAGGTCGCGGCGGTCGCAGCGTAGAGGAACGCAGCCCAAACCATATAGCCGGGGATATTAAGATCATAGCCGCCGACATGGAAGACGAAACCGGCCGAAAGTGACCAAAGGACACCGACGAAACTGGCAAGCAGAATACCCGACTGGAACAGGCCAATGGTGAGGCCCGCCGTCAGGTCGGCAAGATGGCGTGCATCCTCGTGAACCCGCTGGTCAGGATTGATGCCGATGGAGCCTGCATTGGCGAGCCGGAAGGCGCGTGCTGGTTTCATCCATTCGTTGATCAGGTCAAGTGTCAGGCCTTCCCTCAGCTTGATCCGAATCCACTGGCTGAGCCAGGTCTGCATCACGTTGAGAACCAAAAGAACGCCGGCAATCTCGGCAAAGACGACAAGCTGCGTCAGGAAGGCAGAGAGATCGCGTCGCTCCAGCGTATCATAGAAAGGCTTGTACCATCTGTTGAGCACGATCTGGCCGAACGCTGTTGCCAGAATGACAGTGACGATTCCGATTGCAAGCCAGATAATCGGTCTGCGGACAGGCGAGGCGATAAAGGCCCGCTGCATCATGCGTAACTGATCGCGAAAAGGCTGCTCGTCGTCTGTTTCTGCACGCTGGTTGTTTTTGCCGTTTTTTTGATGCGGCATCGGTGCGAATCTCTCCAACACTGTCTCGACCTCCGGAATATAGCGCGTCCGAGGCGCTCCCCCTACTAAAGATTATCAGTGGAGCGTGGTGTGAAGCTATTCAGCCGATCTGCGTACCGGCGTCGCCGCCGAAGGGTGGCCCTGCATTGTCCGGATCATATCGCGCTGAGCTTGACATGGACGAAGGCCTTTGCCTTGGAAATTGCGATCGCAAGATCATCACCAAATCCCAGACGGGCAGCGATCGCGCTTGCCAGCATACAGCCGGTGCCGCGCATCGAGGCGGCAAGGCGAGGTGCGGTGAAGGCTTGAATGTCATGACCGGCCCGGACGAGGATATCTGCGGATTCCGTCCCTTCATCGTGACCGCCCTTGATCAACACGCCCTGCGCACCTGCTGCAATCAAGCGCCGGGCCTGATCGACGGTATTTTCTGATGTTCCAGCTGTCTCAACCGCCCCCAGGCATAAAAGTTCCGGCAGATTCGGCGTAATGAGCATGCAGGACGCAAACAGATCACGCAATGCAACCACTGAGTCCGGTGTCAGCAGCGTACTGCCCGAGGTGGAGACCAGAACAGGATCGAGCACCACCGGAATTTCGCGATAGTCCGCTAGCACGTCCGCAACGGCAACAATCGTCGCGGCGGTCGCCAGCATGCCGATCTTGATAGCATCGACGGGATTGGCTGTCAGCGCCGCACGCATTTGCTGCGCGACACGTTCAGACGGAACGGCATCGACATGCAGGACACCATGATGGGTCTGGACGGTCACTGCGGTGATCGCGACCGAAGCCTTGACCCCGAACGCAGCCAGCGTCTCGATATCGCGGACAATGCCGGCTCCCCCGGAGGAATCGGAGCCAGCGACGACAAGAACATGCGGCATGGTTTTCATCGCCGCATCATCATCGAAATCGCGCCGTCCGCTCGATCCATTCCCGAACGCGTGCTTCCGGATCGGGATTGAGGGTGATATCGGTGACGACGGCGGCGCTGTCAGCGCCATAGGCAAAGACGCTGTCGATGCGATCGGTATTGAGACCACCGATGGCGACCAGCGGCAAGGCACCGATACGGGCTTTCCAGTCGCGCAGCCTGTCCAGCCCCTGCGGCGCCCATTTCATCTGCTTCAGGATTGTGGGCCAGACCGGCCCCAGCGCCACATAGTCTGGCGCGGCTGCGAGCGCGGTCTCCAGCTCTGTTTCGTCATGGGTCGAGAGCCCGAGCTTGATGCCGGCAGCGCGAATGGCGGCGATATCGGCACGGGCTACGTCTTCCTGACCAAGATGAACGAAATCGCACCCTTCCTCGATCGCCAGCTGCCAGTAGTCGTTGATGATGAGCTGACAGCCATACTCGGCGCAGATTACTCTCGCGCGGCGCATATTTTCGCGCAACTGCGTCTCATCGCAATCCTTCATGCGCAGCTGCACCAGCTTTACGCCGAGCGGCACGAGACGCTCGATCCATCGGGCACTGTCGACGATGAGGTAAAAGGGATCGAGCTTCACGAAAACACCGCCTTGCCGATGACCGGCGTTGAGGGAACCGCCATGTCGCGCGGCTCTATCATCCCGGCGTGGAAGGCGGTACGGCCCGCCTCGATTGCGCCCGTGAACGCCGCGGCCATCGCTGCGGGATCGCCAGCACCGGCGACCGCGGTGTTGAGGAGAACGGCGTCGAAGCCGAGTTCCATGACGATGGCTGCATGGGACGGCCGGCCGACCCCGGCATCGACGATCAGTGGAACGTCCGGAAAATGTGACCGCATGCTGCGCAAAGCCGGCAGGTTGATCGGACCCATGGCCGAGCCGATGGGCGCGCACCAGGGCATCAGCACTTCGCAGCCCGCATCCAGCAGCCGTTCCGCCACGACCAGGTCGTCGGTGGTGTAGGGAAAGACCTTGAATCCTTCACCCGTTAGAATGCGCGCCGCCTCCACCAGTGCGAAGACATCGGGTTGCAGCGTGTCATGGTTACCGATCACCTCGAGCTTGATCCAGTCCGTGGCAAAGACTTCCCGCGCCATCTTTGCCGTCAGGACCGCTTCCTGAACGGTGTGGCAGCCGGCGGTGTTCGGCAAGACCTTGACGTCGAGCGTGCGGATTAATTCGAAGAAGGCGCCGCCTGTCCGGCTGCCGGCCGTTTCCCGGCGCAGCGACACGGTAACGATATCCGCTTGGGAAGCGCGGACAGCCTCGGCGAGGATGGCCGGCGAGGGATACCGTGCGGTCCCCAGCAGTAAGCGGGAGGAAACGGACGTTCCATAGAGATCAAGCATGTTCAGCCTCCCTGCATCGGCGAGAGAATCTCGATGCGATCAAGGTCGTTGAGGGCAAAGCCGGGGCGATCCTCGCGGTGCACCAGTTCGCCATTGACGGCTGTCGCCAGCCAGTCACCTTCATATTTCAGCGAGACAAGAAGCTCCGAAAGGACGGAGATGTCGGTCTGATGGTCCTCGCCGTTGATCGTCAGTTTCATCGGCTTGCTCCAATCTCCAAAGGGTTGGCATTTCTGTGTTCTGTCGGGAACGCCGGTTTGAACAGACCGGCGGATGGGGCGAATTTCGCTTTCGATGATGCGATGATTTGCGCGGTAACATCCTTGGCGACGGATGGGGCAAGCAGGAATCCGTGACGGTAAAAACCGTTGACGTGGATGACACGGTCGTCGACTCCGATGCGGGGCAGATTGTCCGGGTAGGCAGGGCGCACACCGGCTCCGGTCTCGATCACCCGAGCTTCGCCGAATGCCGGGTGAAGCGCATAGGCGGCGTTCAGAAGTTCCATCACCGACCGGGCACTGATCGGACCGCTGTCGTCGCTCTCGATCATGGTTGCGCCGACCATGAAATGGTTATTTTCGCGCGGCACAATATAGAGCGGAATGCGCGGATGCAGCAGCCGGACCGGGCGCGACAACCTCACCTCCGGCGTTTCCAGTATCAGCATTTCTCCCCGCACGCCGCGCAGATCCGTTGCCTCGCCGATCGCGCACGCGCCGGTGCAATCGACAATCCGGTCGAAACCTGCATCCGGAAAATCCAAAGCAGCGCCGAAATGGAAGCACACGCCCATCGCCACCAGCTTTTCTTGCAACGCCGCTATCGCCCGTCGCGGGTCGAGATGCGCTTCGTCGCGAAAGAACAGGGCTTTGCGGAAACGCCCGGCAAGGCCCGGCTCCACCGTTTCGATGCTCTCGGTATCCAGCCACTCGGAACCGGTGGTCCGGGCTGCGAACCGGGCGAGTTCGGCGGTGTCGCGCGGCGGAGTGATCACCAGCGTGCCGTTGCGCACGACGTGGCCGGGCAGGGCGGCATCCCACCAGTCGGCGGCGCCACGCCCGAGCGTCAGTACCGCTTCGGGAGCGCTTTCGCGCTCGCACCACGGCGCCAGCATACCGCCGGCAAACCACGAGGCACCGCCGCCGGCGCGCGCTGCCGTCTCCGCCACCTCTACCTCGGCACCTTTCGAGGCAAGTTCATGGGCAATCGTGAGGCCGGCAACGCCGGCCCCCCTGATCAGGACGCGCATGATCATTCCCCCGCGGGCGGGACCGTTCCGTCAGCCCCGAGCGGCATGTAGAGATCGCCGCCCGCCTGGAACTTGGCGGCCATCGCCTCCAGCCCCTCCTTCTGTGCCTCGGCGCGGATGTCGTGGGATATCCGCATGGAGCAGAATTTCGGTCCGCACATGGAGCAGAAATGCGCCACCTTGTGGGCTTCCTTCGGCAGGGTTTCGTCGTGGAAGGAACGCGCGGTTTCCGGATCGAGCGACAGGTTGAACTGGTCTTCCCAACGGAATTCGAAGCGGGCACGCGACAGTGCGTCGTCGCGCAACTGGGCGGCCGGATGTCCCTTGGCGAGATCAGCCGCATGGGCGGCGATCTTGTAGGTGATGACGCCGACCTTGACGTCGTTGCGGTCCGGCAGGCCGAGGTGTTCCTTCGGGGTGACGTAGCAAAGCATGGCCGTGCCGAACCAGCCGATCATTGCCGCCCCGATGCCGGAGGTGATGTGGTCATAGCCGGGAGCGATATCGGTTGTGAGCGGCCCAAGCGTATAGAAAGGAGCCTCGCCGCAGACTTCCAGCTGCTTGTCCATGTTTTCCTTGATCTTGTGCATCGGCACATGGCCGGGACCTTCGATCATGACCTGGCAATCCTTGGCCCAGGCGATCTGCGTCAGTTCGCCCAGCGTCTCCAGTTCGGCGAATTGCGCGGCATCGTTGGCATCGGCGATCGAGCCCGGACGCAGGCCGTCACCGAGCGAGAACGTGACGTCATAGGCGCGGGCGATATCGCAGATCTCGTCGAAGTGCTCGTAGAGAAAGCTCTCCTTGTGGTGATGCAGACACCACTTGGCCATGATCGAGCCACCGCGCGAAACGATGCCGGTCACCCGGTTAACCGTCAGCGGAATGTAGTGAAGCCGTACGCCGGCGTGGATAGTGAAGTAGTCGACGCCCTGTTCGGCCTGCTCGATCAGCGTGTCGCGATAAACTTCCCAGTTGAGATCCTCGGCAATGCCGTTGACCTTTTCCAGGGCCTGATAGAGCGGCACGGTGCCGATCGGCACCGGCGAGTTTCGGATGATCCATTCGCGAATGTTGTGGATGTTGCGGCCGGTCGACAGGTCCATGACGGTGTCGGCGCCCCAGCGCGTCGCCCAGACCATCTTCTCGACTTCCTCGGCCATCGAGGACGTGACGGCGGAATTGCCGATATTGGCGTTGATCTTGACCAGGAAATTCCGGCCGATGATCATCGGCTCTGATTCCGGATGGTTGATGTTGGCCGGGATGACCGCCCGTCCGCGCGCGATTTCCTGCCGGACGAATTCGGCCGTGACGTGATCGGGAATGCGGGCGCCAAAACTTTCACCGTCGCGGACAAGCGCTTCCTTGGCAGCCTTGCGGCCAAGGTTTTCGCGGATGGCGATATATTCCATCTCCGGCGTGATGATGCCGGCCCGGGCATAGGCAAGCTGTGTGACGGCGTTGCCGTCCCTAGCCTTCAGCGGCCGGTTCCGAATGGGAAATTCCGGCGTCAATCGCTCGCCGGTGGCAAAGCCGTTGTCTTCGGGTTTCACGTGTCGGCCGTCATAGGCTTCGAGGTCGCCGCGTGCGACGAGCCATTCCTGGCGCAGGCGTGGCAGGCCGGCATCGATCGAAACGGTGTGGGCAGGATCCGTGTAGGGACCGGACGGATCGTAGACGGTGACTGGTGGTTCACCCGACGTCGGATGCACGGAAATCTCGCGCATCGGCACGCGGATCTCCGGATGCAGTTCACCCGGCACATGGACCTTCCGGGAGGCGGGCAGCGGGCCGGTGGTGACTGTGGGGGTGAGGTTCTTTGCGGCAATATTCATGGTTGAGGCTCCAAAAGTTGGAGACCCAGTCATCAGAGCCGGAATGATGAAAAGCCGCTGACGCGAATCCGCAAAGGGAATCCGAGTCGCTACAGCGCTTGCACCGTCCCTACGCCAGTATGAACTGGATCAGGTTCAACGGGTCACTGCGCTGCTTGAGGGCGGCAAAGCCACCGATCACGCCAGCAGAATCTCAGCCCCTTGTCGGGACCCCCCTGGTCAATGCGTCAAGTAAGGCACGGTTAGCCAAGCTGCGTCAAGAGCCATTGGCTGCTGATCGGCGCCGAGCCGATTGCAATGCCGTTGGGCGGGCAGGGGCGGTAAGATGCCAAGGTTCTGATCCCGGACAAAAATTCGCTGGGGACATCGGGTGTTATTGCGGCCATCAATATATAGCGAATGCAGTCTCGGCCTCGACAGCGGTGCCCCGCCAAATTATCTATAAAAAATGACCTCGACGAGCGAAGACACGATTGCCAGCCGCATCAGCCGCATCCTTGCCGACAGGATCGTGACCGGACAGATTGATCCGGGCACGAAGCTCCGGCAGGACCATATTGCCGAGGAGTTCGGAACCAGCCACGTGCCCGTGCGCGAAGCCTTTCGCCGGCTGGAGGCGCAGGGCCTTGCCGTCAGTGAGCCGCGCCGCGGCGTCAGGGTCGCTTCCTTCGACCTCAAGGAGGTCCGCGAGGTCGCGCAAATGCGCGCGGCGCTTGAGGTTCTGGCGCTTCGGCATGCGGCGCCGCACCTGACTCCCTCTATCCTCGATCTTGCGGAGGAGGCGACTGTCGCCGGCGACAATTCCAGCGATGTTCGATCCTGGGAGGAGGCGAACCGGCGCTTTCATACCTTGATCGTCACGCCCTGCGGCATGCCGCGGCTGCTGGCCGCGATCAATGATCTGCATGCCGCTAGCGCCCGTTTTCTGTTCGCGAGCTGGCGGTCTGAATGGGAAGTTCGCACCGATCACGATCATCGCGCCATCCTGACATTCTTGCGGCAGGGCAATGTCGACAACGCCGCAGCCGTTCTGGAACGCCATGTGCAATGGATCGGGCAAAAGCCGGTCCGGAATGCCTCGGGCACGACACGCGACGCGTTCGCGATCGTGGGCTGAAGGCCGCCCCCAGCTTCTGTTTTTAAGGGTTGCCCCGCCGGCATACGCGAATGTTGCTTTGCGCAACGGTGATTTTAATCCCCTCATGGTTGAAGATTTAAACGCGTCTCAACGATGACGTGGTTGCGTCGAGGCATGCCATAGGAAATTATAGATAATATCGAGTCTTATCTATATTTGAGTTGCCGCCGTGGCTGCAAGAGAGGGAGAAGTCGGAAATGCTGCATGAAATCACTGCCGCAGATCACGTTGGAGGGCGTGGCATAGCGCTGCCGGAGAAAATCACTCTCGCCGAAGCAAAAATTATCTATAATTCTTCGTTCAACGATCTGCTGTTCCGGGCGCAAACGGTTCACAGGGCAAACTTTGATCCAAACGCCGTGCAGATCAGCCGGCTGCTGTCGATCAAGACCGGCGGCTGCGCCGAGGATTGTGGCTATTGCAGCCAGTCGGCGCATTCTCCGACCGGCCTGAAGGCCTCGAAGCTGATGATGGTCGAAAAGGTTGTCGCCGAAGCACGCAAGGCCAAGGACGAAGGAGCCACCCGTTATTGCATGGGCGCGGCCTGGCGCAGCCCCAAGGACCGCGACATGGAAACACTGGTGGCGATGGTCGCAAGCGTCAAGGCGCTGGGCATGGAGACCTGCATGACGCTCGGCATGTTGTCCCCAGGCCAGGCGGGTGCTCTGGCCGAGGCCGGGCTCGATTATTACAACCACAACATCGATACCTCGGAAGAATTCTATCCGCAGATCATCACCACCCGCACCTTCGCCGACCGGCTGGAAACACTGGCCAATGTGCGCGAGGCAGGCATGAAGGTTTGTGCTGGTGGCATTCTCGGCATGGGGGAGACAACGGACGATCGCATCTCCATGCTGGTGACGCTCGCCAATCTTCCCGAGCCGCCCGAAAGCGTGCCGGTCAACATGCTGATCCCGATCCCCGGCTCACAGCTTGCCGACGCCGAGCCGGTCGATCCGATCGAGTTCGTCAGGACTATTGCGCTCGCCCGCATCCTGATGCCGCGTGCGCATGTGCGCCTCTCGGCCGGACGCACGCAGATGAGCGACGAAATGCAGGCGCTCTGTTTCTTCGCCGGCGCCAATTCGATCTTTGCCGGCGACACTCTGCTGACAGCCGAAAATCCGGGCGAGGATCACGACGCGGCACTCTTCCGGCGCCTTGGCTTGAAGCCGATGGAGCTGGAGCAAGCCGAATGATGCCTACGGGCCTCGCCCGCTACGAAACGACATTGGCTGGACTGGAGCGCAAAGGACGACGGCGGACGTTGATCGCGCAGGACGGTGTCGATTTCAGCTCGAACGACTATCTGGCCTTTGCCGGTTCGACGCGTCTGGCTGCGGCCGTCACCGCTGCCGTTCAACGCGGCGTGCCCGTCGGTGCCGGCGGTTCGCGCCTGCTGCGCGGCAATCATCCGGAACACGAGGCGCTGGAGGAAGAGGCTGCGGCCTTTTTCGGAGCAGAACGGGTCCTTTACTTCGGCAGCGGCTATGCCGCCAATGCAGCACTTTTCTCAACCCTGCCGCAGCGCGGCGATCTCATCGTGCATGACGCGCTGGTGCATGCCAGTGCACACGAGGGCATGCAGGCGAGCCGGGCACAGGCGGTGCCGGCAGCCCACAACGATGTCGAAGCCTTTGCGCGAGCAATCGAGCAGTGGCGGAGCGGCGGTGGAAATGGCCACCCGTGGATCGCAGTCGAGAGCCTCTATTCGATGGATGGCGATCGCGCACCGCTCGCCAAACTTGCAGCACTCGCCGACCGGCATGACGGATTTCTGGTAATCGACGAGGCGCATGCGACCGGGGTCTTCGGCCCCAGCGGGCGCGGTTTCGCCGCCGATCTGGAAAAACATGGCAATGTCATCGTGCTGCATACCTGCGGCAAGGCGCTTGGTGTCTCCGGCGCGTTGCTTGGTGCAAGCGCAACGCTCTGCGACTACCTTGTCAACCGGGCGCGCGGTTTCATCTATTCGACCGCGCCATCGCCGCTGATGGCCGCCGCCGTGCGTGAGGCGCTGAGAATGCTCACGGACGAACCGCAGCGCCGTGCGGATTTCGACGCGTTGCGGACCTTTGCCAATGCCGAGCTTACCCGGAAACTCGGCATGGAGGCCAGCGGATCGCAGATCCTGCCGGTGATGATCGGCGACAATGGCCGGGCGGTGCGGATTGCCGCGCGGATGCGGGCAGAAGGCTTCGATATCCGGGCCATTCGCCCGCCGACCGTTCCCGAAGGGACCGCAAGGCTCCGGGTCGCGATAACGCTCAACGTCGACAGGCCGACGATCACCCGCATGTTTACCCGGCTGGCGGCGATTATGGCGGAGGAGAAGCCATGATGCGCTTTGTTGTCACCGGCACGGACACCGGCATCGGCAAGACGGTGTTTTCGGCCGCCCTTGCTGCCGCACTCGAGGGCTACTACTGGAAACCGGTGCAATCCGGGCTCGAAGACGAAACCGACAGCCAGACCGTCAGCCGGCTCGGTTGCCTGCCGCCGGAGCGCATCCTGCCGGAAGCCTACAGGCTGAGGACACCAGCCTCGCCGCATATGGCGGCTCGGCTTGATCATGTCGCGATTACGCCGGAGGCGCTGGAGCCGCCCGCGATGGATGCTCCGCTCGTCATCGAGGGCGCCGGTGGGCTGTTGGTGCCATTGACGGACAGCCAGGTGTTCGCCGATGTTTTTGCGCGATGGCAAATCCCCGTCATCCTCTGCGCCCGCACTGGGCTCGGCACGATCAATCACACGCTTTTGTCGCTGGAAGCGCTGCGCAGCCGGTGTATCCCGGTATTTGGCGTAGCCTTCATCGGCGAAGAGCAAGCTGAAACGCAGCGGATCATCGCGGCGATGGGACAGGTGCGGGTACTCGGTCGCCTGCCGCGACTTGATCCGCTGACGCCGGAAAGCCTGCTTCAGGCCTTCCGCGACCATTTTCCTGTTTCCTCCTTCAAAGAGAGGATGGCATGAACTCTCCCGTCTGGCACCCTTTCACCCAGCATGCGCTCGAACCGGCGATGAAACGCATTGTGCGAACGGATGGCGCCTCTCTCATCGACGCAGACGGCTCGCGCATCCTTGATGCTATTTCATCCTGGTGGGTCATCACCCATGGCCACCGGCATTCGGCCATCATGGAGGCAATCCGGACAGCCTGCGAGAATTACGACCAGATCATTTTCGCCGAATACACCCACGAACCGGCCGAGGAACTCGCACGAGGTCTGATCGGGATTGCACCGGCTGGTCTAAGTCACGTGTTCTACTCCGATAGCGGATCGACCTGCGTCGAGGTCGCGCTGAAAATGGCGCTCGGCTTCTTCCACAATTCGGGTGTGCCACGCCGCCGCGTCTGCGTCATGGAGCACGGCTATCACGGCGATACGATCGGCACGATGTCGACCGGGGAGCGCGGTGTCTTCAATGCCGCCTATGAGCCGTTGCTCTTTGGCGTCGATCGCCTGCCGTTTCCCGAATCCGGCCGTGAACAGGACACGCTCGACGCATTCGAGAGCTTCTGCGCCACCGGCGAAGTGGCCGCGTTGCTGATCGAGCCGTTGGTTCTGGGGGCGGGCGGCATGCGGACCTATCCGGCATCCATCCTCAGCGAGTTGAAACGGATTGCCGAGCGGCATGACGCTTTGATGATCGTGGACGAAGTGATGACCGGCTGGGGGCGCACTGGTACCCTCTTTGCTTGCGAGCAGGCTGGCGTGACGCCCGATATTCTCTGCACCTCCAAGGGGTTGACCGGTGGCGCCCTGCCGCTTGCAGCAACGCTCTGCACAGCCGAGATATTCGACGCGCATCTCTCGACGGATCGCCGCCGGACATTTTTCCACTCGAGTTCCTATACGGCCAATCCGATCGCCTGCGCAGCCGCGGTCGCCAATCTGGCGGTGTGGAATGATGAGCCGGTGCGCGAGCGCATCCGGTCGCTGCAGCAGATGCAAGAGGAAAGGCTCGCCCGCTTTCAGACCGATCCGCGCTTCGCCAACATCCGCCAAGCCGGTACGATCACCGCGCTTGATCTCAACGTGCCGGCAGGCGGTTATCTTTCGGAGGTTGGACCACGGCTCAGGGCGTTCTTTCGCGAACGGAAATTGCTGATCCGGCCGCTCGGCAACGTGATCTATCTGATGCCACCTTACTGCGTCACCTCCGCCGAACTCGATCGAGCCTATGATGCGATCGATGAAGCGGCGGCATGTTTTGCGGCGGGCCGGCTGTGAGAACCGTCCGCTCCTCCCGCCTTGCCGGCTTCGGCCATTCCGTCCCGGCGCGGCGCGTGGAAAATGCCGAGATCGAGGAACGGCTCGGGCTAGAGCTAGGTTGGATCGAGCGCCGGACCGGGATCAGAACACGGCACTGGGCCGAACCGGGCGATACGCTGTCCGGCCTTGCGGCAAGCGCCGGAGCGGCAGCCATCGAAAGTGCCGGCATCTCCCGAGACGACATTGCCCTGACGCTTCTCGCCACGTCGACGCCCGATCATCTATTGCCGCCCTCGGCCCCGTTGCTTGCCCATCGTCTGGGCATTGCCAATTCCGGCGCGATCGATCTCGCGGGTGCCTGCTCCGGCTTCCTCTACGCGCTGACGCTCGCCGACGGTTTTGTCCGTGCGCAAGGTCGCCCGGTGCTGGTGGTCGCAGCCAATATCCTCAGTCGAAGGATAAACCCCGCGGAGCGGGCAAGTGCCGTGCTGTTTGCCGACGCGGCGGGCGCCGTCGTTCTGGTGCCCTCGCAGGATTCGGAAAAGGGCCTTCTCGGTATGGATCTAGCCTCCGACGGCAGCCGCTATGATCTGATCTCGATCCCGGCCGGTGGTAGCAACCGGCCATTTGCAGCAGACGTGCAGGCTGATGAATGCCTGATGACGATGCGCGACGGCCGGGAGATGTTCACTCAAGCCGTTGGGATGATGAGCCTCTGTGCAAGCCGGGCGCTCCAAAATGCGGGGTTAGGTGCGACGGATGTTGATCGCTTTGTTCCCCATCAGGCCAATGCGCGTATTTTTGATGCGGTTTGCGCCAATCTCGGCATCGATCCTGAAAAGACGGTCCGTACGATCGCGGACTATGGGAACTCTTCCGCTGCGACGATCCCGCTTTCGCTTTCGCTTGCCCATCATGCCAAGCCCTTCGCCCCAGGCGAGAAATTGCTGCTGACCGCGGCGGGCGCAGGGCTGACAGGTGGCGCATGCGTGATCGGAATGTAAGTAAAAAATTACAGAATCGAGAATGGAAAGGAAGACTTCTCGGGTCTTCTGGTCTTCATGATGCGCAGGAAACGGGTGGCGTCGGAAGACCGCACGGCCAATGATCATGGCAACAACCGTGCTTGCTCGAATTTTCAGGCAAGCGCCACTAGCGATGATCAGAGAGGCGGTGCCATGAAAACCCATTCGGTCACTATCCCGACGTTGGTCGGCATGACGTCCGCAGAAGCCCGTGTTGCAGGCTATGACTGGAGAATTCTTGCCGATGAACTGAGTGATTTCGGTTGTGTGGTCATCGAAAACCTGCTGTCGCCGGAGGAGTGTTGGATGCTCGCCGCACTCTACCCCCAGGAGGAACACTTCCGCAGTCATATCCACATGGCTCGCCATGGCTTCGGCAAGGGTGAGTATCGCTATTTCAAATATCCGCTGCCGGATCTCGTCGGGACTTTACGCACAGCGCTCTATCCGCACCTTTCCAGCGTTGCCAACGAATGGAACGGACGCATGGGTATCGGTGAGCGCTACCCGCCCGATCATGCGGCATTCCTCAAACAGTGCCATGATGCCGGCCAGACCCGTCCGACGCCGCTGCTGTTGCAATACGTTTCCGGCGATTTCAATTGCCTGCATCAGGATCTGTACGGCGATCTGGCATTCTCGATCCAGATGGCGATCCTACTTTCCGAACCCGGGAAGGATTTTACGGGTGGCGAGTTCGTTCTGACGGAGCAACGCCCGCGCATGCAGAGCCGGGTTGAGGTCGTGCCTTTACGACAGGGCGACGCGGTCGCCTTTGCGGTTCACAACCGGCCGGTTAAGGGCTCCAAGAGCAATTATCGCGTCAATCTGCGGCATGGCGTCAGCCGTGTGCGCTCTGGCATGCGGCATACTGTCGGGATCATCTTCCACGACGCCAGATAGAGACGCTGTCGGGAGGAACGAGGCAAGCTGGTTTAGCAGATTTCAGGGCGGGAGTTCGGTTGCGTGTGGCCGGCAGTTTTGGTAAATTTTTCCTAAATGTCGACAGGACCGATGGAGCGATCTCCGCATGCCGAGCATCACACGCCGTTTCGAAAACTACATGAGGAACGGCATGCGCGGCTGGGCGCGATCGCAGCCCGTTTTCATCAGAGCGCTGCTTTTTCTGCCATGCTTCCTGGAATTCCTCTTCGCGTACATCGTCTGCGCTGCCGCGATTGCCATCGTTTTGTTTCTGATGGCGATCGTTTCGGTATTCGGGCTTGATGCGGAGCGTCAGCCAAGCATGCGTTGACACGGAGGGGTCAGCGCGCAGCCCTCAATGGCTGCTCGATATAATAGCTCTCATAGCTCTTGCGATATTTTTCCGCCGCGCCGAAATCGCTGTATTTCCCGAGCTCGTCCATATCTGTCTTGTTGAGCATCACGCCGAGAATCTTGGCGTTGAATATCGGATCGGAATGCAGCACGTCCCGGACTAGGCGGGATGGGGTCTTGCCCCATTCGATGACCATCAGAAAACCGTCGGCAAAGGGCGAAAACGCCTTGGCGTCGATGACGGGAGCGAGCGGGGCGAGATCGACGATGACATAGTCGAAGCTCTTGCGCGCATTCGCGATCAGATTTTCCATGCCCTGCGAGGCAAGCAGTTCGTTCGTATGGTAGAGATGTTCGCGCGGCGCGATCGGCAGGATTGCAAGCCGAGTCTGCGGATCGACTCTCAGCCCCGCGGTCCATTCCTCTTCACCCAGAACGGCTTCCACCAAACCTGTTTTCGGTGCCGGAGAAATCATTTTGCTGATCGCCGGATTCCTGAGGTCGGCGTCGATCAGGAGCGTGCGTTTGCCGCTGGCGGCAAGCAGCCCGGCAAAATTTGCGGCAATGGTCGATTTTCCTTCGCCTGGCAGCGCCGAGACGACACCGATCACGCGGTTGGGGCGACCTTGCAGGATGACGTCGCTGGCAAGCTTGGCATTGCGCAGCGTTTCGGCAAACGCCGACCGCGGCGCTTCGACCGCAATTCGGGTCATGCGCGTCAGCGGAATTTTGGCATCGACCTGCGGATCGGCTTTATCCGGTTCCGGCTTGGAAAGGCGCTCTCGTGTCTTTTTCCAAAGAGTATCGGTCTTTTTTCCGATCAACGGCAGATAGCCGAGTGATTTGTGCCCGAGAACGAAGCGAACGTCTTCCTCCAGGCGGAAGAAGCGTTCGCGGAATTCCTGAAGGCCGGCGATGACGGCACCCAGCATGAAGCCAAGCACAATGGAAAGAGCAAGAACCATCGTCTTCTTGGGGCTGGATGGAGCCGTGGGAATGCCGGCATCCGAGATGATCCGTGCTTTCGCGATCGGGAAGGAGCGTTGCTGGGCTGCTTCCTCATAACGGCCGAGATAGGATTCATAAAGCGTCTTCAGCGCTGTCGCCCTTTGCTCCAACTCGCGCAAGTCTACCAGCGACCGGTTGGCCTGCGAATTGCTGCCGACGACGCCTTCGATGCTCTGGCGCAAGGATGCTTCGCGCGATTTCGCGACTTCGAATTCGTTTTTGTAGCTGGCGGTGATCTGCTGCAGTTCGCGATAGATCTGGCCGGCAAGCTCCGATTTTTCAGCCCTGAGAGCCACCGCCTGGGGATGATCGGCTGAGAAATTCTGGACGATGACCTGCTCACGCTTGCTCACGGTCAGGTAACGCGTCCGCAAATCCTGAATGACCGAGTTGTCGGTCTGGTTCGAGGAAATGGTTGCATTGTTCACGGCACTTTCGGCGCCCTGGTCGACGATCGACTTGAACTGGTTGTAGCGGGCGGAAGCGCTGGCGCTATCCGCCTGCGCGACGATCAGCTGGCTGTTGAGATCTGACAGTTGCTGCTCGGACATCAATTCGCCCCGGGCCGAAGTCAGGCCATTGTCTGCCTTGAATTTTTCAGCCTCCAGAGAGGCTGCCTGGGCGCGCTGGCGAAGGTCGGTCAACCGCTCCTGCAGCCAGACGGAGGCGCGTTCCGTAGCGTCGAAATTCGCGTTCAATTGATCGGTCAGATAGGCGTTGGCATAAGCGCGGGTGACGATGGCGGCAACCTTTGGATCGGTCGATTTGTAGGACAGTGCGACAACCGAGCTTCTGGCCACCCGTTCGACCGTCAGCCCCTGCTGAATATAGGCCGCTGCCATTTCGCGCTTGACGTTCCGTGCGGCCGCTTCGGAAATTTCAGGCCGGCCGCCGAAGATCCCGACGACTGATCTGGCCGCCGATTTCACGATCGACATCAGGGATTGCGGCGGATTGAGAACGGTCTCGTTTCCGTCGAGTTTTTCCGCGTCGGTGACGCGCAGTGCCAGCTCGCCGGATTTCAGAATTTCGACGGCGCTGGAAAGCTGCGTGTCGGCCTGTTGGGCGCTCTGGGGCGAAGGGGCCTCTTCTGCATATTTCGACAGATTGTCATCGAGCAGGATCTGCGTCTGCGACGTGTAGACCGGGGTTGCAAATAAAAGGTAGGTGGCACCCAGGAGAAAACACGCGACAACACAAACAGCCACGACCCTCGAACGGCGCAGCGCAATCGCGGTCAGCCGGTTCAGATCGATGAACGAGTCGGACTCATCGCTGCGGAGCGATGGGACAGTGTTCAACGGAAGAGGTCTTTGATTCATGGGCCGTTTAGTCTCCGGGTACTTTTGCGTGGTCGTATCTCACCCCAAAACACGGCAGGGGTGAGACCAGATTTTTCGACGGGGCCAAACCGCCGAAAAAACATCGTTTTCAGGCCGCCTGTATTGCCTGTTCGTGCGACAGCACCATCTCGCGAACGGATTCGAAGACGAGATTCCCAATGTCTGCGCGCGAAAGGGCAAAGGCGACATTGGCCTCGATAAAGCCCTGCTTGGAGCCGCAATCGAAGGTCCGGCCTTCATAGGGATGGGCGTGGAACGACTGGGTCGCCGAAAGGCGCAGCATGCCGTCGGTCAACTGGATCTCGTTGCCGGCACCGCGCTGCTGATGCGCGAGGATCGAGAAGATTTCCGGCTGCAGGATGTAGCGGCCATTCAGATAATAGGTGGACGGCGCCTCTGTGACAGGCGGCTTCTCGACCATCTGTGTGACTTCAAACCCATGGCGGGTCTTCTCGCCCATGCCGACGATGCCGTATTTCGAGGTCTCTTCAAGAGCGCATTGCTCGACGGCAACGACGTTGCCGCCGACATCATTGTAGAGGTCCATAAGGCCAGCCATACAGCCGCGGGCGCCATAGGAAATCATATCGGGCAAGAGCAGTGCGAAAGGTTCGTCGCCGATCAGATCGCGGGCGCACCAGACCGCATGCCCAAGGCCAAGTGGCGCCTGCTGGCGCGTGAAGCTGACAGAGCCGGCGGCGGGCAGCATGCGTGCCAGTTCGGAAATCTGGGCATCCTTGCCTGATCGCGTCAGCGAGGAGATCAACTCCGGCACGTCGTCAAAATGATCTTCGATGGCCTGCTTGTTGCGGCCAGTGACGAAGACGATGTGCTCGATGCCTGCCTGCATTGCTTCCTCGACTGCATACTGCACGACGGGCCGGTCGACGATGGTCAACATTTCCTTCGGCATTGCCTTGGTTGCGGGCAGAAATCGCGTGCCGTTTCCGGCAACGGGAATGACGGCTTTGCGAACGGTTTTGACAGGAGCCATAGAACTATCCTTTGTTTTTGTGCGGGCGGCTGCCCGGGGTGGTTCTATTCATCGTTTTCGGCGGGGTACCGAAAGGGCGAATTGCATTGAACGGCGCCATCAGGCGCCGCAGTCTGACGGCAATGGGCATCCGCAGATGCCGAATTGCCGCCGGATTTCTCCACGCGGTTTTCACCGCGCCGGAAAGGGATCGTGCCTTGATCTGATCGACCAGGATGACGAAGGAGCGTGCGTCCTCGATGCTTCGCTGGCGGCGGATCTGGGCTTCCATGGATGCCGCGTCCAGCCGGTGGTTTTTCAGAAACTCGGCGTCGGCGGCCAGCATCGCATCCACCTGATGCAGCTTCAGCACCCGGGAAATGGAGCCGGTTCTGATGTAGTAGGTATAACCGGCGCTGGGCTCGACGGCGCAGCGCCCGCCCTTCGCAAGGGCCGATGCCAGAAGCAGGTAATCCTCGCCGATCGGCAGGGTTTCGTCGAAACGAAGGCTGTGCTCTTCAAGGAAGCGTCGCTCGAAGATCGGCTTCATGTAGCCATAATTGTGTTCGGACTGAAACAACACGTTCGAGCCGATGAACGCTGGAAGCGTCAGCGTGTCCAGCGCGGAAAGTTGCGCGTCTTCGAACATTCTCCGCGTTTCGCCATCGAGCGAAATGACGTCGATATTGTCGACGACGATCTGCGCATCGGCCTGCTGTGCCCGTGCAATCATCCGCGCCGTGCGGCCCGGTGAAATCGCGTCGTCGGAATCGAGAATGACGATCCAGTCGCCGCGCGCGGCCGCTAGGCCCGCATTGCGCGCGCCGCCGGGGCCGCGGTTCTTTTCCAGCCGGATCAATCGCACCCGCGGATCGGTGTAGGCATTGACAATCTCGGCGGTGTCATCCGGAGAGCAATCGTCGATGACGATGACCTCGACGGTGACGCCGGTCTGCGCCAGCGCGCTGTCGATGGCCCGTTCGATCGTATCTTGCGACTTGAACGCGGCGAGGATGAATGTTGCCTGCGGGTGCTGCTCCATCAGGACGACCTTACCTCGGCTGCGCCGTACTGCTCGATTTCCCGGACGCCGAGAAGCCCGACGACGACGCCGGCGTGCATCGATGCGCGCAGGAAATACTGGTTCCGGCGAATAGGCGAGAAGATGAATGCTGTGCTGGCGAGTGCGCAATAGCCGCTTTTGGCACCGGCAAGCGCCAGCTGGCGAATTTTGCCCGCCGGGCCGGACCCCGCATCAATCAGGCGGCCATGGGTCTGGCCGAAGCGGAACTTGCGTTTGGCAAGCCACGAAAAGGCGGCGCGCTTGGCCGGCACCGGCTCCTGAACCCAGGCAGCCGGCGCATAGGCAATCTTGCCTCCCATCCGGTGCATATGCGTGAAGAACTCGGTATCCTCTCCGCCGCTGCGACCGAGCGCGAGGTTGAAGCGCCGCCCGGCCAGCGATGGCGCGGCGAGGCGCAGAAGCGCATTGCAGGTGTAGCCGGTGACGATTCGCTCGCCGACCCAGACCGGAAATGTCGAATGAAAGTCGCCCCGCCGCATCCAGCGCGGGGCGTCCTTGCTGTAGACCGCCTTGACCGGGCCAAGCACAACATCCGCGTTGGTCGCCTCTGCCGTTTCGATCAGCCTGATGATCCAGTCTTCGCTCGCAGTCTCGTCATCATCGATAAATGCCAGGAAATCCCCTCTGGCACTGTCGAGGCAGGCATTGCGAGCAATCGAGATATTGGAAGACGGGCAGTGAACATAGACGATTTCGTGCGGCACGGAGGCGCGCAAGGCATTCACCCGGCCTTCCGCACTTGGCGTGTCGTCGTTATCCGCCACAATGATCCGGATATCCGCACCATCGGGAACGGCCACAACAGCAAGCGAGCGCAACGTCTGCTCCAGCTCCGGTCGCCGATAGGTGCACACTCCGATATCGATGCGGAGGCTATGCTCTTTCCGATCCATATCTGTCCTCATGAGGCAACCCGGCGATTGCGGAAGTCGAGAAGTTCGCGCCAGAAACCTGCAGACCAGGCGAAATGCATGACCATGGCGGAAACGGCGGCGAGCGGGCCGTAGGGGTTCTTCTCACCGAGCGCCATCCACACGCCGTAGCCGAGGCAGGCGACGGCCCAGAGGCCAAACGGAATAACGGCGGCCCAATTGATGATCGCGAGCAATGCGCCGACCGCTACCGGCGCGACGGCCAGCGGCAGCATCTGACGGATGCTCGGCATGGCGCGGTGTTTCATGAAATTCTTTGCCCGACCGCGGCCATAGCCGAAATACTGGCGGAACAACGTGCCTGCCGTGCTGCGCGGATAGTAGATCATGCTGGTCTTGTCAGTCATCCAGATCCGGTAGCCGGCCTTGTTGAGGCGGTAGTCGAATTCGGCGTCCTCGTTGTGGCTGAACATCTCGTCATAGCCGCCGACGGCCTGGAACGCCGAAATCCGCATCAGCGCATGATGACCGTGATCGGCCCAGTGGCCGGTAGCGCCCGTGCGATGCTTTGAGCCACCGTTGCCGAGTTTCGAATTCTGCGCATAGGCCGTAGCCTTCTGGAATGTGCTGAAGCCGACAGTCTGCATCGCCACCACCACGGAGTCCGCACCGGTCGCAATCGCATCCTCCATCAGGCGCTGGCAATAATCCGTCGGATATTCGCCATGCGCATCGATGCGGATCATATATTCATAATCCGCACCGAGCGTTCCGACAGCGAGATTGACGGCAGCGCTCTGGATCTTCTTCGGGTTGTCGAGCAGCCTGACCTTCGGATTGACGACGGCGATCCGCTGGACGATGTCGCGCGTGCCGTCGGTGCTTCCACCATCGACCACAACGAGATCGGCATCGAGGTCCTGCATCGCGCCGGCGAGCTTGGCGATCAAGGCTTCGATATACTTTGCCTCGTTGAGGCAGGGGATGACGATAAGGCTGCGGCCATGCTTCAGATCATCGGCTTTCATAGCAGTCCACCCTTGTTGCTTTGCGTTTGGGAAAGCTCTTGCATCGATGCGGAATGGGTGTCGTTGGCGCGGAGCGCTGCCAGCCGATTGACCAGCCGCTGGCAATCAGCGCGGTCGAAGACCCAGCTTTGCGAACCCGTCGCTGCGACCTTGCCAAACTCCTGGAGATAGCGTTCCGGCGTCATGTCGGCCAAAAGAGCAGCAAGCGCCGAGTTTTCGGCACGGTCCAGTACGAGGCCGATGTGCTTTGCACTGATAAAGCGCGCGGTCTCCGTACCGCGCATGGCAATCGGAACGGCGTTGTAGCGGCATCCCTCGTAAAGCCGGTTCGGCAGGAGCCAACTCGAGTTCAAACCTTCCTCAAAGAAGTCGATGCCCCAGGAAAACTGCACTTCGTCATAGATCCGGGCAAGGTCCTCCGGATTCCTGTAGGCCCCATGAAAACTCATGAACGGTTCGTTTTCGACGAAGCCGTCAAAGTCGTCGAATTCCGAATAGGCAGGACGACCGCGCAGCACGACTTCGAATTTCCCGTCCATCGCGCGGGTGAATTCGGCGAGCAGCGTCAGCGACTTCCGGCATCGCAACGCGCCAAACCAGCCGATCTTCCAAGGCTCACCGGGCTGCGGCGGACGGGGGCGGGCGGTTTGCATCGCCGCGCTGTCAGTGAGCTCGATCACCTGGTTTTCCAGAAGCAGCGTCGGTGCTTTCAGCCGGGAGATCGGCCGGAAATAATTCTCGACGAAAGCCGGCGAGCTGGTGACTAGCAGGCTGACATTCCGCCCCAGATACTGTTCGGCGGCACGAAGGGTTCGGCCGGCAAAGTCCTTGCGCAGTAGGAGGCGGTGAATGTCCAGGCACTCGTAGACGATCGGAACATCGCCGCCAAAAATCGCATTTGCCCTATTGGCAAGGGCAAGCATTTCGAGATTGCGGGCGATGACGATATCGGGCCTCTTGGCCCCGCGGAGTTTGCGGCGCAGAAGCACCGCCGCCTTGGCGACTGCGGCGATCCGCTGGCCAAACCGTCCGTCCTTGGTCAAGCCGAGTTCGATGACACCGCTGGCGGCAGGCGCATCCGCGCCACGCCGGAAGCCCGCCACCGTCACTTTGGCACCACCCGCCTCAAGCGTCAGGGTCCTGCGCCTGATCGCGGGATCTGCTACATCATGTGCCAGGTACAATACGTCCAGCATGAAAACTTCCTGTTTTCCGCTCAGCCTGCGCTAAGCCTAGTTCAGTTTTTTGTGCGCTGCAACATTCCTGTTGCGGATGCGAACAAGCTTCAGTCGAGTGTGCAGGTGATGGACTCCGGAAACAGGCATTTTTCGCCGGGTGTCGTGAAGGCGACGCGATCGATCTGCATTTTTGCCGGACCCTGATAGTCGAACTTGCCCATCCAGTCGCTCAGGGTGTCAGTACCCCAGAGGCTGAAGAAGATTTTCTGGTCGTTGACGGGAATCTTCGCAGGATCGGTAACGTCCTGTACCAGAGTGCCGTTGAGGTAGTAACGCAGCCGGCCCTTCTCCCAGACAAAGGCATAATCGTTGAAGTCGGCATTGGCGCCACCGGCGATATCCACCAGTTTCTCGTTGCCGCCCTTGGCGGAAATATACTGGTTGACCTGGACCTTGCCGGAATCCTTGCCGAGAACCTCGAAGTCGATCTCGTCATGGGGCTTCTTGTCCGTCGGTCCGATATAGGTGAAGAAAGCGGAGTTCAGGCCGGAGCCATCGGCCGTCTTGATGCGCGCCTCATAGGTACCGTAGCCGAAGCGCTTGCGGGTCTGGATCTCGCCGCAGGCGTAGTCGCGCTTGCCAGTTTTGCGTTGCTCGAAGGTCAGCTCGAGCACGCCGTTTTGAACCGAGACCTGCTTTTTCGACCAAGTGCAGTTCTGATGGGCGCCATTGTCCCAGCCATCCGAGATGTACCAGATCTTTTTATCGATCTTGTCGAAATTCTCGACGAAGGAGGTGCCTGAGTTTGCGTTCTCTGCGAAGGCCGGCACAGGAAGTCCTGCGAAGAGAACCGCAAGGGTGGCGAGCGTTTTTGAGATCGATTGTGTCATCGTGTCACTTTTTCCTCTGGGGAATAGGTATCGGACCAGCCCTTCTGGCTGGCCCCGCTCTCTTTCGCCCGCTTCGGTGCGGAACGGGAACCGCCCGCGCGGCTACCGGTCAAAACAGCATGCAGCCGCGGCGTCATGCGCTTTGCGATATTGTGCGAGGCCACGAGAATGAGGAGGGCAAGGATCGGCGTCGAGAAGTAGAAGAGCGGATAGAGCCCGGGATGTGCCGCCCGGTTCCAGATCATCCAGAACGCGATGAGCAGCGGGTAATGGGCGCAAAAGATCCAGAAGCTCAGGCCTTCCGATTGGGAGAGCCGTTGTCCGAGGCGTGAGCGAATAAGGATCGCCGAGATTGCCCAGGAGCCGACAATGCCGCAAATCGCCGTCACGCTGCGCAACATGTCGATCCAGACCGGATAGTCGGGGCCTGTCCAGTAAAGCGCGGTCGCCAGCGTCACAGCTGCCGCGAGAAACAGGGCGGCTATTTTTTCCGCATGCGGATCAAGCATCCGGATATCGATCTTGTGCAGGCTCGCATAGATGCCGCAACTGAAACCGAACAGGATCGACTTTTTCAGAAAAATGCCGTTGGGGACCGGAAACACCGCGTAGACGAAGAAGATCGCCAGCATAGTTAGCGGGTACCGCTTGATCAGAATGCCGAGAATGGGCGCGAGCAGGATACAGAGTACCAGGTCTCGCAGGAAATAGAGCGGAACGTTGATCGGCAGACCTTCGATCGCAAAGGCGAGCGTCACCAGTTCGCGCGGTGTCGCGTGGATTGCGTCGGGAAGATAGCCAAAACCGAGACCGCTTCTCTGCACGATGAGAACAAGTGCCAGAAAGGAGAGATTCCAGATCAGGAATGGGAGCAGAACCGTTCGTGCCTTCGAGCGAATCGTCTTGCCGTAGTCGAAGGCATCAAGCCCTCGCCGGAACAGAAGATAGCCGGAAATCGCGCTCAGACACGGCACGCCGACGCGGAAAAGACTGTCGCCCAGGAAGACACGGATCCAGTCGACGAAGCCGTTGTCGCCGAGAAATGGGCTGGTCTGCGGATCATAGGGAACGTGTACGAAGACAATTCCAGAGATGAGCAAGATGCGCATCAGATTGATCCGCGATGATATGTTCGCGTCGATAACCAAGACGACACCCTCTGTTCGGCCGCTCTCTCCCCAAAGCAGCGGTTTCAACCAGAGCAGGCTTCAACCTGCATCTCGAAAGATAGGGCAGTACTCCTCGAAAAATATGGCGATGCAGCAGAAAAATTCAGTTTTATGCTGCAATGCACGCAATCATGGAGAGAAAAACTGTCGGCAGGGAATGTTCGATTTCCGCTCGGCATCCCGAAAAATTGCGTGAGGGTATGGTGTTGCGGAATATCAGAATATTCCAATAGAGCCGCACTGGCAGCGATTTCCCCGCGCAAAAATTAGCTATGGAAATGCGCCATTTTGCACGTCTCGGTTTATAAACTCGTTCCGGTGCGTGTGAGCGTGTGTCGAAATAAGGCGCCTGTGCAACCTCACGGACATGCTTTGCCATGGTTCACGCGGGAGTGTTTTTTGCCCCGCCGCGACCTCGCCTGTTTTTGACGAGCTGGTAGATTTTCATCAACAGCGGACGCTCAGAAAGAAGCACGAAGACGACATAGATCAATCCACCGATGACGGCACCTACGAGAATCTGCAGGACCGGATTTGGCATGAGAGGGCCGAAAGTATCGAGCAGGTAGCGAACCGCGAGGGCCATCGCCAGTGCCATCAGCATCGGGCGACTGCTGATATACAGGCCCTTGAAGAACGGCGTCCCGTCCGCCCGGAAGACCGCCCAGGAATAACCAACCAGCGTCACGGCATTGACGATGCAGAGCCAGATCATCGCGTCGATCAGAGTGCCCGTGCTTGCGCCATAGGCGACCGCGGCGGTGGTCAGGATCGCGCGGATGATGGCCGACCAGAATAGCGCCCGGCCATGGCCAACGCCTTTGAGATAGGGAATGAAGGTGCTGCAGGGCGTAAGGATGCCCTTGGAAAGCGCCAGCAATCCGAGCACCGGCCACGCATTGGCCCATTGCTGGCCGAAGAGCACGCGCATGGACGGCTCGGCCAGTGCCCAAAGTCCGAACATCATCGGTGCCAGAAGCACCGTGGTCACCTGCGTCGAGAACATCAGCGCCTGCGACCGGCGTTCCTTGTCGTCCATCATGCCGCTGAAAGCGGGAAACAGAACACCCATGACGGCCGAAAGCACGACCTGGTTCGGAATGCTGGCAAACCGGTTTGCGGCCGAATAGGCGCCGGCATCGGCAAGGCCGAGATAGCGCGAGATGATCACCATCGGGGACTGGAAGGTGATGAAGTTGGCAACTTCCGAACCCATCATGCCGAGGCTGAAACGGCTCAATCCGAGGACGCGCCCGGGGTGGAAGACGAAGCGCGGCATATAGTGCGAGACGGCGTAGAGACCGCACAGGCGCACAAGAGCGGAGACGAAAAGCTGTGCCATCAACGCCCAGACGCCCCATCCGAAAATTGCCAGGACCACGGCAACGATGGCGCCGAGCGATTCGGAAATCATGCTCCAGACGGCATCCTTGCTGAAGTTCATGCGCCGGGCGAGCAGCGAATAGGCAACGTCGCCGCCGAGTTGAAGCGGAATGAGAAAACTCATGACTTTCAGCAGGTAAGCTGCTTCCGGAGCGCCCAGAAGTGCGGCAAAGAAGTCCGCCCAGACGAAAAGCCCAAGGGCCATCAGGCAGGAAATCGCAAGGTTTGCCCAGAAGACCGAATGGACGGTCTCCATTTCCTCCTCACGCTGAATGACCAGCGCCGAGGTCAGTCCGGCCCCGCCGATCATGGCGAGAAACTGCACCACTGTGAGCGCCACGGCGACAGCGCCGAACTCCTCCGGGGTGAGAATACGGGCCAGAATTGGCACGGTGACAAACTTAAGCCCGAATGTACTTGTCTTGGATAAAATGCTCCAACCGACATTGCTCGTGACGGATTTGACGTTAACTGTAGGGGGCATGGCGTAAATCCTGTGTAGCGATGGGGAGGATCAAGGCAGGGGAGAGAGGCGCGGGAGGCGCAGCCTGAGGGAGGAGACCAGCAACATCTTCTAGACAAACCGCAAGGACGAAAAGATGGCGAAATTTACGGTTATCATTCCTTACTACCAGAAACAGGCTGGAATTCTGCAACGGGCACTGGAGTCCGTTTTCGCGCAGAGTTACCAGAATTTCGATATCATCATCGTTGATGATCAATCTCCCTTCCCGATCGAAGGCGATCTCGATAGCCTGCCGGATGAGCAGCGCGCGCGCATCAGCGTGATCAAGCAGCCGAACGCCGGGCCGGGCGGAGCACGTAACACGGGTCTCTACAACGTTCCGGCGCAAACGGATTTTGTTGCTTTTCTCGATTCCGACGACCTTTGGACCAAGGATCATCTCCAGAACGCGGTCGATGCGATGACCCGCTTCGAATCGGATTGCTACTGGGCTTCCATCACCGGTGGCGATGCCTTTTATTACCATTTCGGAATGGCCGAACTGGAAGAAACCGCGACCGTAACCCGGCTTTCCGAGAGCCCGCGGGTTATTGAAATTCCGGAATTCTCCAGGGTCATGCTCCGGAATTGGGGCTTTTTGCATCTGTCCTGCATGGTCATCGGGCGAAAGTTGTTCGAGACCGTACGCTTCGAAGCAGAGCTTCGCCTGGCGGCGGAGGATGTGCTGTTCTTCTGCGATTGTGCGATTGCAGCCGAACGGGTCATCCTTTGCAATGAGGCAGGTGCGGTTCGCGGAGAAGGCGTCAATATCTTCCATAGTATCGATAGCGATTCTCCGCAGTTTCTCTCGCAGCAGTTCAACACCTGGGTTGCGCTCGATACACTGGAAGGGCGATTTCCACGCAGAACAGCGGAGGCCGCTTCCATCCACTCCTACAAGCATACCGCGAGGAAACAGGCTCTCTGGAGTCAGGCGCGTTTGGTCAAGCGACGGAAAATGCCGCAGTTCAGTCTTCTCGCACGCTGGGCCTGGCGCGACCCCAAGCTGTTGCAAAGCGCGCTTCAGCTTGCCGTCGGCAAATTATCACGTTAACCTTCGCAGGTGCAGCATTTTTTTTGCTGTGCACAACGGAGGTGCTCGGCAGCTTACGCATGTCGTGTCTTTTCAAGCCCCTTGGCAATGCAGACGGAGATGGTCATGGACCCCTATTACTGGGAATCGCAGCACGGAAATTTTGGCGACGACCTCAATCTGTGGCTATGGGATTTCTTGATCCCGGGCTTTCGTGACGTTCACGCAGAAACCCTTCTCGTCGGCGTCGGTACGGTGCTCAACCGCGTGCTCCTACCGGAAGGCCGGCACAAGCTGGTGCTCGGCAGCGGCTTCGGCTACGGCACGCTGCCAGATATGAGTGACAAAAACGAATGGGACATCCGCTGCGTTCGCGGCCCCCTGACTGCGCAGAAGGTGGGCATTGATCCAAAGCTCGGCATCATCGACCCGGCCGTCATGGTCGCCGAAATGCCCGAATTCAAGAACCTGCCGAAGAAGCACAAGAAGAGTTTCGTTCCCCATTGGGAATCGGCCGCTGCCGGCATATGGCCGGTCATTTGCGGAGCCGTTGGCCTGCACTACATCGACCCGCGCGGCGACGCCAAGGAGGTCATTCGCGACATCGCCCAGTCGGAATTGATCGTTGCGGAATCGATGCACGGCGCGATTCTCGCCGATGCCTTCCGCGTGCCGTGGGTGGCGGTCACGACCTCAAGCAGTATCAACAGCTTCAAATGGAGCGACTGGGCCCAGACCGTTGGTGTAACCTATCGTCCACGTCACGTTCCGGTATCAACCCGGGCCGAAGCGATCGCCAAGGGCGCGCGTTTCTGGGGCATGGGCTTCGACAGCAAGCAGCCGGCGCTGGAGGATCCGAACAAACGGCAGATCGACGACAGCGCGATGATTGCCGTGCGCGACCCCAAGCAGACGTCGCTGCGGGTTGCCGCTAAGCAGCTACTCGCAGCGCCATCGGCCCTGTCGCTGTGGCAGGCGGCACGCGCGGCTCCGCAACTCAGTGCAGATGACGTTCTGGCCGAGCGGAAGGAACGTTTTCTGGCGGTTATCGAGAGCGTGCGCCGCGACTACCTCTAAGCCACAGCCACAACTTCGCCCGCCGTCAACCCTTGCCTTAAACGGCAGTTGACGGCGGCTGCAGGAGATAGCGCAGGCCTCCCGCCCCGCCCAGAGCCACCGGTGCTTCGTCAGATCGTTGGCGAAAACGCTCCGTCTTGTCGGCGAAAATTCCGCCGGCGATCGCCGGAATGGCGGCTGGATTGCCAAGCGCATACGTCAAAGCGGCTTTGGAGCCGGACTGCCGCTTGATGTCGAGGAATTCCCGAAGCTCGTATCGCCCGCGAATATGACGCTCATGCTGAGCAATCAGCGCTCTCGCCTGGGGCGAAAGGTCCGTTTGCGTCAGAATTGCCCTGTCGGCCTCGTAAAGGCGCTTGAGATCGATCGTACGGTGGCTGCTGCTTAGCGAATCACCGCGAACGACGGCTCCATAGCCACAACTGTGGATGATCTTGTAGCGCGCGCCCTTCGTCAGCGCGCGGGCATAGAGGTCGTAGTCCTCGCCCAGCCGCAAGCTTTCCTGATAACGAAGCCTGTGTGCATCCAGGAAATCACGCCGCATCAGGGGTTTTAGAAACCCGATCTCTCCGCGCCGGACTCCGCGTCTGGAAATATTGCCCTCGATGAACTCGCTCAGGTCGAGGATGCGGGGCGCCGCCGGGAAGGCCTCAAGTGCAAGATGGGCACTCGATGCCTTTTCCTCATCGACGAAGGCAATGTTGTCGGCAATGAAGTCCCATTCCGTTTGGGACAGGAGATTGCCCAACCGGCCCGGAAAAAAGAAATCATCGGCATCAAGGATGGCAAGCACAGGCGCCTTTGACACCGAAATGGCATGATTGCGGGCCGCGGCCGGGCCTCTGTTGACCTCGAAGCTGACGACGGTCAGCCTGCCGGTTCCGTCGTCCACCCGACGAGAAACATCGGCCGTACCATCGCTCGATCCATCATCGACGACGGCAACCTCCGCAGTCTCTGGCTCCGCCAGCGCCGATATAATGGCACGGCCAATCGTCTCGGCCGCGTTCTTCGCGGCGATGATGACGCAGACGTCAGCATTCGGTTTCATGATCACATTCCTCTATCGCTGTCATGCCGAACCTAGGTCGGCTTTGGACGTGCGACAAGGCATTATGTTGCATGTGCGAAGAGTTGGCGATGCCCTGTGCAATGCCGAAGACGAACCGAATCAGCGAAAATCAGGTTGCCGAGGATGGTTCAGCAACGCGTTCAGGAGTTGAAATGGCCGGGATTGTTCGGGACATGGAGAGTTTTCGACTCCTTGTCGTCACCAGCCGATGCGGACGCGGCAGGCTGACCGGGCACCAGCTTCCTGCGATCCCTGCTTTCCCTTGCCACCAATACCAGAACAGCAATGAAATATCCGGCCTGCAAGAGCACTGCACAGACAAGTGTCTGCCAGGCAGTCGTCCATGCGGAGCCGGTCAGTATGAAGGTCACGATGGCAAAGACGCCCAACGCCCCGATCATGCTCACGAAAACGCGTGGTGCAAACATCAGGACGCCCTCAAGGCTATGTCTTGATTTACAGACATCATGGAAAAAAACCACCTTCTCCTCTTAGGCTATTATTAACATATCGAACATGCTTTGTGGTTTCAACCGCCACGGAAACAAGAATGTTCCAATATGATTACCTCGTTTACCGGATGAATTCTTAGCCCGCATTTAAATTCATCTGTCGATTGCGTGATAATCGGCAACATTTTTGGTGCAGTCGCAACGGCAACGTTGCAGGCAGGCTCCGGGCAAGCAGCCAGGCCATGAACACGGCCGAGAATATGTCACAACAGATTCGGCCACATTTGGCGGGTGCATCGCCTTATAGGGTGCAATTTTTGCGGGTTATTCTGTTTTGCTTAATCTGGCAGTGGCAATAAACACGCATTTGAGATCAACTTTTGTTACAAAATTAGCATTTCTTAATAAAAAATGTGCAGTGCGAAAAAAATGCTGCGTTGCAAAATTTTTGGATCAGCAAACATATCTTATGTATGATTTTTTAATTTTAAGAGATATCGAATATATTCAGGGACCTAATTCGATTTAAAACAGGGTTATGTCTACGGCAATCGCTGCGTGATCTAAGTCGAATTTGAATTTCAGCCATTTTGCATTTCAGATGAATGGTGCGCTTAGGCGATCGCTTGAATTAATAATTGTGGTTTCGATTTTCAGCTTTGTGGCAAACCTGCATTTGCGGAGAGGGGGGGCTATTCCTTGCCTTTAAAAATCAAAATCTGCCTCTACACTCCCACATGCAATTGAATCTGCAATTGAACCCACGTGCCCTCAGGGGACCCGACCAATCGCCAACCCAAATGGAGTTATCTCCCATGAAGTCTGCGACTCGATCGGCAAGCTCGCCGTATTTTACAAACATCGAAACCGGGGGACACCGGCCGATAGGGGGAATATCAAAAAGGGGTTTCGATATCTTCGCCGCGTCATTGGCGCTCATCTTCTTCAGCCCGCTCTTTCTGCTTCTTATGGCGCTGGTGAAGTTTTCCGATGGCGGCAAGGTATTCTACGGACATCGTCGTATCGGCCATAACGGCCGCTTCTTCCATTGCCTCAAGTTCCGGACGATGGCGCCGGACGCCGACAAGATACTGCAGGACCATCTGCACAAGAATCCCAAGGCATACGAGGAGTGGCAGGCCACCCGCAAACTGCAGGACGATCCGCGTGTCACTGCCGTAGGAAGTGTCCTGCGCAAACTCAGTCTGGATGAGCTGCCACAGCTTATCAATATCATCCGCGGCGAAATGAGTGTCGTCGGACCGCGCCCGGTGGTGGAAGACGAACTCGAACTGTATGAACATTCGGCGGTCTTCTATCTGCAATCCCGACCAGGCCTCACCGGGCTTTGGCAGGTGAGCGGACGCAACGATGTCTCCTATGCCACGCGTATCGCCTTCGATACGCATTACGTGACCAACTGGTCGCTCTTCAACGATGTGGTCATCGTTGCCAAGACAATTCCTGCTGTCTGCCTGTCCCGAGGCAGTTACTGATCACAGTCGTCAGCTCGAATAAGCCGCTTCCGTCAGAACGCCGGGATCGGCTTTGGTATTAAGTGAGGAATTTTCATGAAAAGAAGTCTTTCTACAGGACTTCCCGCCCTTGGCCATAAAGCCTGGGGCGCAGCACGTCTTTCTGCCCTCGCCATCGCAATCAGCGTCACGAGCATTCCTGCGGCTTTCGCCGACGACTATACGCTCGGTGCCATGGACAAGCTGAGAATACGCGTCGCGGAATGGCAGACCGCCGAAGGATCCGTCAGGGACTGGTCTGCCATCAGCGGCGACTATACGGTCGGCGCATCCGGCGGCATTTCCCTGCCTTTCCTCGGCACGGTGCCCGCTTCCGGAAAGACGACTTCTGAAATTGCCGACGAGGTCGGGCTGCAGCTGCAAAAGCTGTTCGGCCTGCCGGACCGCCCATCCGCTTCCGTCGAACTGGCGCAATACCGGCCCATCTATCTGGCGGGGGACGTTCAGACGCCTGGCGAATATCCCTTTGCACCTGAAATGACGGTTCTGAAAGCTGTCAGCCTGGGTGGTGGTTTGCGCCGCGCCGAAAGCGGCCAGCGCTTTGCGCGCGATTTCATCAATGCACAGGGCGATTCTTCCGTGCAGATCGCCGAAAGAAACCGGCTGCTTGTCCGGCGTGCACGGCTACAGGCGGAAATTGCCGAGAAGAGCGACATCATTATTCCGCCGGAGTTGAAGGGTGCTGCAGATGCCGCAGGTCTTGTCGAAAGCGAGAAGGCCCTGATGGTCTCCCGTGACAAGCGCCAGAAGCTCCAGCTGACCGCTCTGGCTGAACTGAAAGCGCTTCTCCAGAATGAAATCGAGGCGCTCGGCAAAAAGTCGGTCACCCAGACCCGGCAATTGGAACTCGTTATCGAAGACAAGGGTCGCGTCGACGTTCTGGCGGAAAAGGGGCTGGCTCTCAGCGCCCGCAAGCTCTCCGTCGAGCAGCGGGCAGCCGATCTCCAGGCGGCCCTGCTCGACATCGATACCGCCTCGCTGAAGGCCAAGCAGGACGTCAGCAAGGCAAGTCAGGACGAAACCAACCTGCGCAACGACTGGGATGCCCAGCTTGCCGAGGAACTGCAGAACACCGAATCCGAGCTGGATACGCTTTCTCTGAAGCTGATCACCAGCCGCGACCTGATGACGGAAGCGCTTCTGCAATCGGCCGATGCGTCGCAGACGCCGAGAGCGGGCAATGCCGTAGACATCAGTTATTCCATCATTCGCCAGAAGGACGGGAAATCCACGAAAATCGCGGCAGATGAGGGTACGCCCGTGCAGCCGGGTGATGTCGTAAAGGTCGAACCTGCGCTCAACACCCAGTAAGGCGGTTCGCATGAAGATTGCAAAAGCCAGCCTGGTGAGACCGGGCGAAAACCTCCTCTACGGGGTTTTCGCCCTCACTGTTTCCTATTTCGTCTTCGCCTATTCCGGACGTTTCGGCCAGGTCTCGATCCTGCTCTACTATGCTGTCTGGCTGCCTCTGGTCCTGATCGATTACAGGCGGGTGCTGGGAAACTACGTCAAATACAGCTGGATTTTCGCCTTTGCGGTCTTCGCCTGCCTCTCCGTGTTCTGGTCGGCAGCGCCCGGCACGACAGCGAGAGCCGGCGTACAATATCTCTCTCATGTCATCTGCGCGCTGATTGCCATGCGGACGCTGGATATCAGGACCCTGACGCTCGGCTCGGTCGCGGGGGCAGGCGTCGTGCTGCTCTACTCATTGCTGTTCGGCGTCTATCACTTCGATCCGCTGGACGGGACCGTCAGCTTCGTTGGCGCTTTTGCCTCCAAGAACCAACTCGGATTCTATGCGTCGCTTGCCGTGTTCTTCAGTTTTGCGGCTGTTTTCATGCTCGGCCAGCGCGGACTCTGGCTTCCGGCTTGCGGCGTGGTCGGTCTTCTCGCCGCCTACTGTCTGCACGCCTCCCAATCCGCGACGTCCGTTCTCACCACTGCGGCCGTCATCGGCCTCACCATCGGTATGCGGGTCTTTTCATTGCTCCCGCCGAGAAACCGCAAATTGCTTTTCATCGCGGCTGCGGTATTCGGTGTCATTACAGTGATAGGCGCCGTCTACGGCGGCGCGATCGACAGCGTTCTCGGGGCCTTCGGCAAGGATTCGACCCTCACCGGACGCACCTATCTCTGGCAGCAGGGGATTGAGGCGGCGATGGCGTCGCCGGTGATCGGCGTCGGCTATCAGGCTTATTGGGTGCAGGGATTTTCTGAACCGGAACGGCTGTGGGAGGAGTTCTTCATCGGCTCCCGTAGCGGTTTTCATTTCCACAATACGTTCATCGAAACGATGGTGGAAACCGGCGGGGTTGGGCTCTTTCTCCTCGCCAGCCTTCTTCTTGCCGGTCTCTTCGGTCATCTGAAGAGGGTGTTGAGTGAGATACAGGGCTCAGAGCCCCTCGTGCTGTTCGGTATTTCCGCCTTGCTGTTCGTGCGTGCGTTCGCCGAAATCGACGTCATCTTCCCCTATCAGATCGGCTCGTTCCTGCTTTACGTCAGCGTCGGGAAGTTGACCATGCCGGCTCCCCGAATGGTCTCATTCCAGGCTTTGAATGTGACCGGTGAAACCATGCGGTCCATGATCAATCCGATCGGCGCGGGTTCCACCTATCCGAACAGATAGACGCCTTCCGTCCATCTCAAAACCCGAAGACGTCGATTGGCTCACTCAGGCCCCTCAACAGGTGGGAGCCGAGATTTTCGAGTTTTGCCTCGCATCCGGCCATTTCCACGAAAGCCCGTGATAACAGGACCGGGCGCTTGATCTCCTTGGTCAGGCTTTCGAGCCGCGAGGCGATGTTGACGGTTGGGCCGATGACCGTGAAGTCGAGGCGGCTGCGGGAGCCGATATTGCCATACATCACGTCGCCCACGTGGACACCGATGCCGTAGCCGAGGGCTCCGTGCCCTTTTTTCAGGTTCTCTTCGTTCAATGCGGCCATGGCGGTCTGCGCCTCGCGGATAGCTGCGAGAAGATCCCGGCAGGCATTGGCATTGCTGAGCGGGAAGATCGCCAGAAGGCCGTCACCCATGAATTTCAGGATTTCGCCGCCATGCCGTTCGATCGGTTCCGCCATCGCATCGAAATAGCCATTCAGAAGCTCGATGACGTCGTCGCGCGGCCACATATCCGAGATGCCGGTAAAGTCGCGCAGGTCGCAGATGAGGATTGCAGCACCCACAGTGACACCGCTGCCGCGTGTCGTCGCGCCGGCGAGAATCTGTTCACTGGCATGCGGCCCGACATAGGTTTCGAGTAGCGTCCGGGCGAGGCGGTTCTTCAGGCGAATCTCGCTGACCAGTGCAAAGGCCGGCAGCAGATCGGCCAGAGCAGCAATATCGTCATCGCTGAACCCGCCGGGCCTGTCGCTCGAAAAGGTGATGATGTGGCGTTTGCCCAGTGTGTGCTTCAATGGCCAGGCGATGTAATCGGTATGCCCTTCGGCGCGCAGCTCGTCATAGAGCGGATAGGGCGGGGCGTCCACGAAGGCCGGTTCGAGACGTTGTCGAACCACGCTTGCGCCGCTGTGGAGATCGTTTACCGGGCTATTGCGATATCGGGCGGTATCTTCGACGCCGTAACCGAACGTCTCGATGTTTGCCTCCTTCATGCCTTTCAGCCAGAGAATCCGCGCGCCCAGCCATTGGGGGTGAAGAATGCGGAAATGCAATGTACCACGGGAGACCGGTATACCCGCTTGATTGAGCCTGTCGCACATCTCGACAAAGATATTGTCAATGAAACGCTCGTCGCGCGTCTCGGTCATCAGCCATTCGATGATGCCGCTGCTGTCGGCCGGCATTATGTCTGCACTCTCGCGGTGCAGGCTGGAAGTGGCGCTGGCGGGAACTTGCATGACTACACCCCATCAATGGTCTTCGGTGTTTCGAACCGTAAACTTAGTGACGGAGGGGCCGGAATACCAGTGCGGGAATTTGCCTATTGGGCCTGCGCAGGTGGCCAGCATCGGTCTTGGTGGGCAGACGAGCCTGCAAAGCTTTGGGCGGCTGACGAAAGACCATCAACCGGATAGAATCATGGCGTCGACCGATGAGCCGACGCCATGAGATATGCTTTATTTATGCAGCAGCCGAAACGCTGCCAGCCGTCGGAACTTCGGCGATCGTCTTCAGGATCTGGGAAGCGATCTGGTAGGGGCAGCCCTGCGAATTCGGGCGGCGGTCTTCCAGATAACCCTTGTAGCCGTTGTTGACGAAGGAATGCGGAACGCGGACCGATGCGCCGCGGTCAGCAACGCCGTAGCTGAACTTGTTCCACGGCGCGGTCTCGTGTTTGCCGGTGAGGCGCTTGTCGTTGTCCGGGCCGTAAACGGCGATGTGGTCCAGCAGGTTCTTTTCAAAGGCCGCCATCAGGGCTTCGAAATATTCCTTGCCGCCGACTTCGCGCATGTACTTGGTCGAGAAGTTGGCGTGCATGCCGGAACCGTTCCAGTCGGTGTCGCCGAGTGGCTTGCAATGGAACTCGATGTCGATGCCGTATTTTTCCGTCAGGCGCTGCAAGAGGTAGCGGGCCATCCAGATTTCGTCGGCGGCGCGCTTGGAGCCCTTGCCGAAAACCTGGAATTCCCACTGGCCCTTGGCCACTTCGGCATTGATGCCTTCGTGGTTGATGCCGGCTGCGAGGCAGAGGTCGAGATGCTCTTCGACGATCTTGCGGGCGACATCGCCAACGCTCGAATAGCCGACGCCGGTGTAATACGGACCCTGCGGAGCCGGGTAGCCGGTTTCCGGGAAGCCGAGCGGGCGGCCGTTCTTGTAGAAGAAATATTCCTGCTCGAAACCGAACCATGTGCCTTCGTCGTCAAGGATGGTCGCGCGGCTGTTGGACGGGTGCGGCGTGACGCCATCCGGCATCATCACTTCGCACATGACGAGAGCGCCGTTGGTGCGGGCCGGGTCCGGATAGATCGCAACCGGCTTCAGCACGCAATCCGAGCTGCGGCCTTCGGCCTGCATGGTCGAGGAACCATCGAAGCCCCAGAGCGGCAGCTGCTCGAGCGCCGGGAATGTATCGAATTCCTTGATCTGGGTCTTGCCGCGAAGGTTCGGGACCGGGGTATATCCATCGAGCCAGATATACTCGAGCTTAAATTTCGTCATTTCTAACCTCTCATGGGTTGATGATGCGCAGCACTGGAAAGTTAAAACGCGCTGCGCCGCCAACGGCTGGCAAGTTATATGCACGGGTCATGCCAGTTTGGGCTGGCGATGGCTCGTCCGCCGATTTTTACTGAAAAAGAGGCGAAGGCGGGCTCCGGTGGGATTGCGAACGTAGAGCTGGTCGGGAAATGTGAAATCACTGACGAAATTGAGCTTTCGGCTATCAATTTCCATCTTTTCTGCGTGTTTTGCCCTCGGTTTTGGAGAAAAACAGCGTCCATTGCGCAAATTTTACGCAGAGCTTGCGACAATTTGACTTGAGTGCACACGCACAAAATTTATCGCGAAAAACCCAAGAAAAATAGGATGCCTAAAAAATAGCCTATTTTTTAGGCTAAATGATTTTTTTTTAATCAATCCGCGCAAATCACGCGCAAGTCTGCTATGGTGCGCACAAGCAGGCCCGGTGAGGCCTGTGAGAAAAAGAAAAGTGGATACTATGGCAATGATGTCTCCGGCCGATACGGCCAAAATTTATGAATTCCCCGCCGGTGGGCGGAAGTTGGGCGGCCGCCGCTTCGAGCAGGCGGCGACAGTTGCAGATTTTCGCCCGAAGCATGTCCTGACGGTCGATTACAGCAACTGGTATCATGACGAAGCCATCCGCGAGGACCAGAAGCCGAAATCCTGAACTGCCGGTGGGCAGATTACGTTTGCCGCGCTGTAAGTTCGCGGAAATCGCCGCGCTATGTAAGCGCTGAATTTGCGCGTTGAATATATTTCCGCGCATATCCAAATGGGCGCTTGAAAGAGCACCGCTCAGTCAAACTCAAAATCAGAATGCTTTCGTGCGTGAAACGGCGTTCAGAATGAATGCCGCCCAGTTGCGCCGCATTGTACTGTAGCCGTCCTTTTTTCATCCAGGATCGCCACTTGTCTGCCGGGAGATTTCCCGGCTTTTCACGCTCGGCTCAACGTCTTTCGCGCGAGTGGCACATCAGAATTTATGGTTAACAAATACGTCTGATGGTTGAGCCGAATGTGACGCTATTTTAACGATTCAGGCGCAAATTAGTGCAGAGTCGCCTTTCGAACGGATCAAAACTGCTTCTGATCCGTTGTCCGCTAGGAGATTTGACGCAATCGGCAACATTGTCTTGCCGGGGCGGGCGAAGATCGCCGCAGGCCGGGAGCCATTCGGTCTCCCACATTCCTGCGGAGCAAAGGATGCTCGACATGACTGACCATATCATGAAGACGCTCTTGAACATCATGGCAGCGCTTTCGTTCGGCGCCTTCATGATTCTGTTCGTCGTTCTGTAACTGCAAGCTGAGCCGAACCGGCTCACGGATAGAGATAGTGTGCGTCCCATTCGTCACGTGGGATGAGGTCACCGATCTTGTACTTGAATGACAGCACCTCGATATGGTCAGGACCGGTGCTGCATTTGTATTTCAGCTTGTACCATTCCCCCTTGCTGCGAAAAACAGCGCCAGGTGCTTTGATCTGGTCATCCTCGACGATCGGATCCGCGAACGTATAGGCAATCACCTTGTCGGGCTTGAAGGATGTCTTGTCGGCGTTGATCTTCCACATCGCTTCGGTGTCGCAGCGTTGTTCCAGGCGGGTCTGCGGGTCCAGTTTCTCGAATTGCTTGACCAGCGACTGATCCATGGCTGCTGCGGGCGCTGCAATGGCACCTACCAGCAAGAGCGGGCAAACAAGCCTGTTCATTGCGTCGTCAACTCCTTCGTCATGTCAGAAAATTCAAACGGCAACAGGCGCTTCCGGCCGAAGCGCCGCCATGTCCGACGTTAACTTCAAGGAAACCTTTGTGTTCATTCAAAGGCAGATTGGTTTAAATGTCGGAGACGTCGATCCATTCCGCAGAGGCGAGTTCAGCCATCCTCTCGGGATTGATTCGCACTGCTGCGTGAGGTGCGCCGGCCGCCGGCACGACCTCATCGAAGGCTTTCAGCGAAATGTCGCAATAGACTTTGTGAGGCCTTGCAAGTCCGAACGGGCAGACACCGCCGACGGGGTGGCCCGTCTCTTCCTCGACTTCATGGAAGCCAAGCATGCGGGCCTTCGTTGAGAAGAGTGCTTTGTACTTCTTGTTGTCGAGGCGTGCATCGCCGCGCGTGACGATCAGGATCACCTCGTCGGCGACCCGCAAGGCCAGTGTCTTGGCAATCTGCGCCGGCTCGACGCCATGTCCTTCGGCGGCAAGTGTCACGGTTGCGGTGCTCTGTGCCAGCTCGATAACGGCGATGTCGGGGGCGTTTTCAGCGAAGAACGATTTGACGGAGGAAAGGCTCATGGCTCTGCAGCGGGTCCGTTCGGAGTGCGGCCGCGGGCGTGCCTTGTCCGGAATTTAAGAGGGTTGAATAGGAATACGCGGCGCGCGCCTCGTAATCTGTCGAAGCGATCTATCGATCTTTTCAGTCGTCATTCGATGCGTCAAGATTTTCCGGGCGTATCCCTTCCTGGTCGTGCGGCAGGTAGCCGTGGCTGGTGAACCAGTTGATCAGGACGGCGGCAATGGCCTGCTCGCGCGTCTGCATCGCTGGATGATCGGATATGAAGGATTGAAGCGCTTGTTCGATCCGGGGATCGTAGAGGTCGGACATGATATCTCCTGAGAAAAGCAGGAATAGCCCGCGTAATCGCGCGGGCTTTCCCATGGGTCTGCGTCAGGCGCGTTTGACGATCCTGATTAGCGCAAGCAGGATGACGGCGCCGAGAGTGGCGTGAATAATCGCCCAAAGAACGCCGCCACCGACGCCAAATCCGAGCCGTGGAAACAGCGCGCCGGCGATGAACGCCCCGACGATACCGACAACGATGTTGCCGATCAGACCAAAGCCGAAGCCGGAGACGATCAGACCTGCAAGCCAGCCGGCAATGGCGCCGACGATCAGAAAAACGATGATACTTTCGATACCCATGGATGGTTCCTTTCCGTTGTATCTCAAAGGCAAGATAGAGCGAAAAGCGAACTGGGCTACAGGGGAAATTCGATCTTGGATGCTTTTTTGCGCCGCTATTCGGAAATGAGGCGCCAAAACCGTATTTTCGATACTGAAAAGCGAAAAGCTTGCTTTAATGGAGAAAACGGTCCGGTAATCCCCGGGCCGTTTCAGATTTGAGCGCAGATCAGACGATGCCGCCACCACCGCTCTTGGATGCCGGTCTCTCGGCTGACACTTTGGCACGGTAGCCGCTGGCCCGGTAGGCGGAAACTGGTGCGATCGCTCCGCCGGCTTCAAAGCGGGCCATCGCCAGGATCGGCTCGACATGGGTGCGGAATGCAGCTTTGAGGGTTTCCGTTGCCATCAAAGCATCGTTGCCGTCCTGATATCCTTCCAGTGCCTTGCGATCGACAAGCAAGGCCTGTGCGTAGGCGCGGCTGACTTCCGTCGCGGAGTTCATCAGGCTCTCGATGGGGTCGGTGACATTGTGGCTCTGATCCAGCATATGGGCCGGCGAAAAACCATCGGCCTTTCGCGTTTCCGCATCCACCAGTTCGTTGAAGACGAGGAATAGGCGGTAGGGGTCGATCGAGCCCGTATCCAGATCGTCGTCGCCGTATTTCGAATCGTTGAAGTGAAAGCCGCCGAGCTTCTTGAACTGGATCAGCCGGGCGACAATCATCTCGATATTGACGTTTGGTGCATGGTGGCCGAGATCGACGAGGCAATGGGCCTTGGGACCAAGTTCCTGAGCGATCAGATAGTTGGTGCCCCAGTCCTGAACGACCGTTGAATAGAAGGCGGGCTCGAACATCTTGTGTTCGGTGAAGATGCGCCAGTCGTCGGGCAAGCCCTTGTAGACCGCCTTCATCGCATCGAGATAGCGCTCGAAACTTTTGGTGAAATTCACTTGGCCGGGAAAATTGGAACCATCGCCGACCCACACTGTCAGTGCCTTGGAGCCAAGCGCCTTGCCGATCTCGATACATTCGAGGTTATGTTCGACGGCTTGGCTGCGCGTCGCGGTATCCGCGTGACTGAGCGAGCCGAATTTGTAGGAATGCGCCTGATCCGGCGTGTCGGAGAAGGTGTTGGAGTTCATCGCGTCGAAACCGAGGCCGAGCGCATTGCCCTTTTCCTTCAGCCCCTTCAAGTCGCCGACCTTGTCCCACGGAATATGCAGCGAGACGGTCGGCGTCGCCCTGGTCAACTGCTGGATGACTGAGCAATCCTCGATCTTGTCGAAGATGTTGCGCGGCTCGCCGGTGCCGGGAAAACGGGCAAAGCGCGTGCCGCCGGTGCCGACGCCCCAGGACGGGACGGCAACACCGTAAGCGGATACTTTCGCTTTGACCGCGCCGATGTCGATGCCGCGGCGCGACAGTTGGGCGCCGAGATAATCGTAGTCGGCTTTCAGATCGGCAATGCGCGCGGCATTGTCGGCGTCGATGACATCCTTTTTGATCATCAGTGTCATGTCGCTCTCCGGCTCAGCGTGTGAACGACTGGGCATTGCCCGCGTCTACATTGATGATGTTGCCGGTCGATTTGGCCGACATGTCGGAGGCGAGGAAATAGATCGCCTCGGCGATGTCTTCCGGGAAGACGCTGAGTTTCAGCATGGACCGTTCGCGGTACATCGCCTCCAGCCCTTCCATATCCGTCTTGTAGACGGCGGCGCGCTGCTCCTTCCACTCGCCACTCCAGATTTTTGAACCGCGCAAAACGGCATCCGGATTGACGACGTTGACTCGGATCTGGGCGGATGCGCCTTCCAGCGCCAGGCATCGGGCCAGGTGGATTTCGGCGGCCTTTGCCGTGCAATAGGCCGATGCGCCGGGGGAGGCGGCAAGACCGTTCTTGGAGGCAACGAAGACGACGTTGCCGCCAGCCTTCTGGTTGCGGAAGATGCGGAAGGCTTCGCGCGACACAAGGAAATATCCGGTCGCCAGGATATCCATGTTCTTGTTCCACAGCGCCAGCGTCGTGTCTTCGATCGCGGCTGAGGAGGCAAGGCCCGCATTGGAAACGAGGATATCGAGGCCACCGAATTCGAGCAGCGCATCGGCAAAGCTCTTCTCGACTGCGGCTTCGTCGGTGACATTCATGTTGACGGCGCGAACAAAATCCTTGCCGTAACGCCCACCGAGTTCGGCGAGCGCCGACTCCAACGCAGTCTCGTCGATATCGGCAAGCACGACACAAGCACCCTCCGCCATCAGGCGGTGGGCCGTCGCCTTGCCGATGCCGCCGGCGCCACCGGTGACCAGCGCGATCTTGCCGGCCAGCATCTTCGGCTTCGGCATGCGCTGGAGCTTGGCTTCCTCGAGCAGCCAGTATTCGATGTCGAAGGCTTCCTGTTCCGGCAGACCGACATAGGTCGAGACGCCGGAGGCACCGCGCATGACGTTGATGGCATTGACGTAGAATTCGCCGGAAATGCGGGCGGTTGCCTTGTCCTTGGCAAAGGTGATCATGCCGACGCCAGGGATCAAATAAACGACGGCATTCGGGTCGCGCATCGCCGGGCTGTTGTCGCGCTTGCAGCGTTCGTAATAGGCGGCATAACCGGCACGGTATTCGGCGATTGCCGCCTCAAGGCCGGCCAGCGTCTTGTCGACATCTGGATTGGCCGGATCGAAATCGATGACCAGCGGGCAAATCTTGGTGCGCAGGAAATGGTCCGGGCAGGAGGTTCCGAGCGCTGCCAGCGGCGCGAGGTTTTTCGAGGTGACGAAATCGAGCACGGCCTGGCTGTCGTCGAAATGCCCGAGCTTGCGTTCATCGGCACTGATCATGCCGCGAATGACCGGCATCAGTTTTTGCGCGACTGCGCGGCGTTCTGCTGCAGGCAGCACGGGCTTCACGGCCCCGCCGAAAGCCGGAGCAGTGTTGGTCGTTTCGAACCAAGCAATCGCCTTGTTGATGATCTCGATCGTCGTCTCGTAAGCTTCCTTGGCCGTGTCGCCCCAAGTGAAGAGGCCATGGCTTTCAAGGATCAGCCCACGCGCATTCGGATTTTCGGCGCAGAATTTCGAGAGCCAGAGGCCGAGTTCGAAACCGGGTCGCTTCCAGGGCAGCCAGCCGATATCGTCGCCGAAGATCTGTTGCGTCAGTTCGCGGCTGTTCTTCGAAGCTGCAATCGCGATGATCGCGTCCGGGTGCATATGGTCGACATGCTTCTTCGGCACATAGGCATGCAGCGGCGTGTCGATAGACGCCGCGCGCGGGTTCAGGTTGAAGGTGCAATGGGGCAGGTAGCCGACCATTTCGTCTTCATGCTCGAGGCCGCGGTAGAGGCCCTTCAAGGCTTCCAGCTTTTCCATGTAGAGAGTCGAGAAGCCGTCCATCTTGATCGTGCCGACGTCGCCGCCCGAGCCCTTGACCCAGAGAACTTCAACCGTGCCGCCACCGAGCGGGTCTTTTTCCATAACCTTGGCGGAGGTGTTGCCGCCGCCGTAGTTGGTGATGCGCTTGTCGGAGCCGAGCAGGTTGGAGCGATAGAGAAGCCGCTCCGGCTCGCTCATCGAAGCTGCCTTGGCATTGTCCCAGAGATTGGCAAGGCGTGAGCCTTGTTGCTTGTCGAGCATCTGCATTTCCTCCCGGTCAATTCTGCGCCGGCCCGGTAGATTTTGCGGGACGAACAGCGCATTCGTTGCGATCAGATCACACAAAGATCGGCCGCGTGTCAATCATAAACGATCAAAAACGATCATACCGCACTGCACAATGAAAAAATATGACTGAATGTGATTGACAATGCGTGATCGTGATGGAAGCATAGAAAACATTGGAGGAGCCTAATGCACGAGAAAGAGCGACACAGGATCATTCTGTCAGCCGTCCAGGACAAGCCGGTCATCACCGTGCCCGAGCTGGTCGATCTGACGGATAGTTCCGAAGCGACGATCCGCAGGGATATCGCGGCGCTGCACGTGCAGAAACGGCTGCGCCGGGTGCGCGGCGGCGCCGAGGCGATCAATCCGCCGCAGTTCGTCGGCCTTGCCGGCCGCCCGTTCAGCGTCAACGAAGGCCTGCATGCCCGCCAGAAGCAGGCGATCGCCAAGGAGGCCGTCGCACTCTGCCAGGACGGTGAGCCGATCATCATCAATGGCGGCACGACGACCTTCCAGATGGTGCATTTCCTGGCCAACCGCCGGATGCAGGTGTTCACCAATTCCTTTCCGATCGCGGAGCACCTGCTCAAGCATTCGAAGAACACCGTGATGCTGTCGGGTGGCACGATCTACCGCGAGCAGAACATCATCCTCAGCCCCTTCGACAATGACGTGACGCGCAATTTCTATGCGCGCCGCATGTTCATGGGGGCACAGGGGCTTGGCCCCCTCGGTCTGATGGAAGGCGACCCGCTGCTCATCCAGGCGGAACAGAAATTGATCGACCAGGCCGACGAACTCGTCGTGCTGATCGACTCGTCTAAATTTCACAAGCGCTCGAGCCTCATTCTGTGCGGGTTGAAGCGCATCACCACGGTGATCACGGATTCAGGCATCGAGGACAGGCACGTCCGCATGCTCGAAGATGCCGGCGTCAATTTGGTCGTGGCCAATACGAGGTCGAGCACGCTTGAGGAGAATGCTTCCTCGTCGGCATGAGGCCGGCGAGAGGAGGGGAGTGGGAACCGCCAAAGGCTTCAGGGCCAACGCGGCAGAAATTGAAAGCATAAAGCCGGATGAACGCGGTCATCGTGACCGCGCGGCTTCAGGGAGGAGAACGTCATGAAGATTTTTAAAGCATTGATGGTCACGACGGCGGTATCGCTGGCGCTGATGGCCGGCACCGCGCACGCGGAAAACAAGAAGATTGCCCTCGTCGTCAAGGCGCTCGGCATCGGCTTCTTCGAGGCCGCCAACAAGGGTGCGCAGGAAGCCGCCAAGGAACTCGGCGACGTCGAGATCATCTATACCGGTCCGACATCGACGACTGCCGAAGGTCAGATCGAGGTGATCAATTCGCTGGTGGCGCAGAAGGTCGATGCCATTGCCATCTCGGCCAATGACAAGGACGCACTGGTTCCGGCGCTGAAGAAGGCGATGGATCGCGGCATCAAGGTCATTTCGTGGGACAGCGGCGTCGCACCGGAAGGCCGGGCCATGCATCTTAACCCGTCGTCCAACCCGCTGATCGGCAACATGATCATCAAGCTCGCCGCCGATCAGCTTCCGGACGGCGGCGATGTCGCCGTGCTGTCGGCCTCGGCCACTGCCACGAACCAGAACACCTGGATCGAGGAAATGAAGAAGGTCCAGGGCAACTACAAGGGCATCAATGTCGTTGCGACCGTCTACGGCGACGACCTTGCCGACAAGTCCTACCGCGAAACGCAAGGGCTCATTCAGTCCTATCCGAACCTGAAGGCAATCATCGCTCCGACTTCGGTTGGTATCGTTGCCGCAGCCCAAGCCGTTGAAGACGCCGGCAAGGTTGGTCAGATCAACGTCACAGGCCTCGGGCTGCCGTCCGAAATGGCCGGTCACGTAAAGGCCGGTTCGTCCAAGTCCTTCGCGATCTGGAACCCGATCGACCTCGGCTATTCGGCAACCATGATCGCCTATGACCTGATCGGCGGCGCGGAAGCCAAGCCGGGTGCCGAGCTGAAGATGGGCCGCATGGGAACCGTCAAGCTCGACGACAACAATGAAGGCGCCATGGCCGACCCGTTCGTCTATGACGCATCGAACGTCGAGGAATTCGCCAAGATTTTCTGATCTGGCGGGCTGCAGTTGAGGTGCAGCCCCTCATCCGCCCTGTCGGGCACCTTCTCCCCGTGAACGGGGAGAAGGGACAAGCGGCAACACCCGTCGTCTTTCCGGCAATGCGGAGGCATGCGGCTGATCGCAGTCGTCCCCTCTTCCCGCTTGCGGGGAGAGGGCTAGGGTGAGGGGCCGTTGCACTCACTCGATCTTTACATTTCAAATTCAATCACACCGGTGGATTGCCTCTTGTTGCAGGAAACGACCACATCGCGGATGAAGCCCGCCATCGCTCTTGAGGACATCTCCAAGTCCTTTCCGGGCGTGCGCGCACTCTCCGGCGTCTCGCTGAGGCTTTATCCGGGCACCGTCACGGCCCTGATCGGCGAGAACGGTGCCGGAAAGTCGACGCTGGTGAAAATCCTGACCGGTATCTACCAGCCGGAGGGTGGCGTGATCCGCGTCGACGGCGAGGAAACCCATTTCCCAACCGCCCTGTCCGCCGCGCATGCCGGTGTCACCGCGATCCATCAGGAAACAGTGCTGTTTGACGACCTTTCTATTGCTGAAAACATCTTTCTCGGCCATGCACCGCGCAATCGTTTCGGCCTGATAGACTGGAAGAAGCTGAACGGCGATGCGCGCGAACTGCTGCGCCGGGTCGGGGCGGAAATCGATCCGACCATCCGGCTGCGCGATCTCGGCATCGCCAACAAACATATGGTGGCAATAGCTCGCGCCCTTTCGATCGACGCAAGCGTCGTCATCATGGACGAGCCGACGGCCGCGCTGTCGCACAAGGAAATTCACGAACTCTACGAATTGATCGACCGGTTGAAGGCCGACGGCAAGGCAATCCTGTTCATCAGCCACAAGTTCGATGAAATCTTCCGCATCGCCGACCGCTACACCGTGTTCCGCGATGGCGGCATGGTCGGCGAGGGGTTGATTGCCGATGTGACGCAGGATCAGCTGGTCAAGATGATGGTTGGCCGGGATGTCGGTCAGGTCTTCCCGAAGGTGGATGTGGCAATCGGCGAACCGGTGCTCACCGTCTCCGGCTATCGCCATCCGACCGAATTCGAAGACATCAATTTCGAGCTTCGCCGCGGCGAGATCCTCGGTTTCTATGGTCTGATCGGCGCAGGCCGTTCCGAGTTCATGCAGTCGCTGATTGGCATCACCAGGCCGTCTGCCGGTGCGGTCAAGTTGAATGGCGACGTCCTTGTCATCCGCTCCCCCGCAGAGGCGATCGAGGCCGGCATCGTCTATGTGCCGGAAGAGCGCGGCCGCCAGGGCGCGATCATCGGCCTGCCGATCTTCCAGAACGTCACGCTGCCCTCGCTGCATCGCACCTCGCGCTCCGGCTTCCTCAAGTTGGCCAACGAGTTCGCTCTGGCACGGGAATATACGCAGCGGCTCGACCTGCGCGCCGCCTCGCTTGATCAGGACGTCGGCACCTTGTCGGGCGGCAATCAGCAAAAGGTGGTGATCGCCAAGTGGCTGGCGACGCAGCCGAAAGTGATCATTCTCGATGAGCCGACCAAGGGCATCGACATTGGCTCCAAGGCCGCAGTGCACGCCTTCATGAGCGAACTGGCGGGGCAGGGGCTGAGCGTCATCATGGTCTCCTCGGAAATCCCGGAAATCATGGGTATGGCCGACCGCGTCATCGTCATGCGCGAGGGCCGCATCGTCGGGCGTTTCGAACGCTCCGAACTCACGGCGGAAAAACTCGTGCGGGCCGCTGCCGGCATTGCGGAGGCGGCGTGATGGCCAAAATCCTGAAGAATCGCGAAATCCTTCTCGTGATCGCCATCGCCGCGCTGCTGGTCGCGATCACGCTGCGCTTCCCCGGCTTCGTCGCGCCCGCCAATCTGGCCCGGGTCTATAATGACACGTCGATTCTGATCATCCTGGCGCTCGGCCAGATGGCTGTCATCCTGACGCGCTGCATCGACCTTTCCATGGCCGCCAACCTGGCGCTCTGCGGTATGGTCGCGGCGATGATCAATGCGGCCTTTCCCGGCGTGCCGATCCCGCTCGTCATTCTCGTCGTCGTCGCGCTCGGTGCGCTACTCGGCTCGATCAACGGCCTGCTCGTCTGGAAGCTGGATATCCCGCCAATCGTCGTGACACTCGGCACGCTGACCATTTATCGTGGCACCATCTTCCTTTTGAGCAACGGCGCCTGGATCAATGCCCATCAGATGAGCGACGCCTTCAAGGCGCTGCCGCGGGCACCGCTCGCCGGCTTGCCAGTCCTTTCGTGGCTTTCGGTTCTGGCGATCGCCGCCGTCTATCTGCTGATGACGCGCACGCCGGTTGGCCGCGCCTTCTTTGCCGTCGGCGGTAATCCGCATGCTGCTGTGTATACCGGCATCGATGTCGGCCGCACGCGCTTCCTTGCCTATTGCCTGTCCGGCGCGCTGGCAGGTCTGTCCGGCTATCTATGGGTTTCGCGCTATGCCGTCGCCTATGTCGATATTGCCGCCGGTTTCGAGCTCGACATCATTGCGGCCTGTGTCATCGGCGGCATCTCGATCGCCGGCGGCATCGGCTCGGTACCGGGCGCGGTGCTCGGTGCGCTCTTCCTCGGCGTCATCAAGAATGCACTGCCGGTCGTCAACATCTCGCCGTTCGCGCAGCTTGCGATTTCCGGCACCGTGATCATCATCGCGGTTGCCGTCAACGCCCGCACCGAAAAGCGCAAGGGTCGTGTCATTCTCAAGAAAGCGGAGGCGGTCTGATGGCGGAAGCACGTCTTTCACCCCGGGTCATTCCGGATCGGCTGCAGAGCCGCGGCAGTCGTGTGCTGAAAAGCTGGGAAAGCCTGCTTCTGGTCGTGGCGGTCTTGATCTTCACGATCAACTCGTTCGCCTCGCCCTATTTCCTCGACCCGTGGAACCTGTCCGACGCGACGTTCAACTTCACCGAAAAAGCGATGATCGCCTTTGCCATGGCACTCGTCATCATCTCCGGCGAGATCGACCTCTCCGTCGCCTCGATCATCGCCCTGTCGTCGACGGCCATGGGACTTGCCGTGACGATGGGCGCCGATACGCCGATGCTGGTTGTCGTCGGTCTCGGCACGGGGCTCCTCTGCGGCGCAGTCAACGGTCTTTTGATCACCGGCCTTGGCCTGCCTTCGATCGTCGTTACCATCGGCACCATGAGCCTGTTTCGCGGCCTGTCCTTCATCATCCTCGGTGACCAAGCGTTCACCGGCTATCCGGCGAGCTTTGCCTATTTCGGGCAAGGCTATGTCTGGTGGGTTTTCTCGTTCGAGTTCGCGCTCTTCGTCCTGTTCGCGCTGATCTATAGCGTGCTGCTGCACAAGACGAATTTCGGCCGCGCAGTCTATGCCATCGGCAACAACCAGACGGCAGCGCTGTTCTCCGGGGTGCGTGTCGGCCGCGTCAAGTTCATCCTCTTCCTGCTGACGGGCCTGATGGCCGGCATTGCTTCGATCTGCCTGACCTCACGGCTTGGCTCTACCCGTCCGTCGATCGCGCTTGGCGTTGAACTGGAAGTGGTGACGATGGTGGTTCTCGGCGGCGTCAGTATTCTCGGTGGCTCCGGCACCATTCCGGGCGTCGTGCTCGCCGCTTTCATCATGGGCATGGTCACCTTCGGCTTCGGCCTTCTGAACGTACCGGGTATCGTGATGTCGATCTTCATCGGCGTGCTGTTGATTTCCGTCATCGCCTTGCCGATCCTGTGGGCTCGCGCCCGCCGCCGCGTTGCACACTGAGGACGTCCATGGAAAAATACGCCTTTCGCATGCGCCTCAACCCCGGCATGGCTGAGGAATATAAGGCCCGGCATGATGCGATCTGGCCGGAACTGTCCGAGCTTCTGAGGTCTGCCGGCGTGTCCGACTATTCCATTCACCTCGATGAAGAGACAAACCTGCTCTTTGGTGTCCTCTGGCGACGGGACGACCACACCATGGCCGATCTGCCCGGCCATCCGATCATGCGGAAATGGTGGGCCTATATGGCTGACATTATGGAGACGAAGGTGGATAACGAGCCGGTCGCCGTCCCGTTGGCGACCGTCTTTCATATGAAGTGATCTCATGAAAACCATAGCCGTCATCGATATCGGCAAGACGAATGCCAAGGTCGCCCTTGTCGATCTCGACCGTTTCGAGGAAACGGCGGTCCGCAAGACCGCCAATGGCGTTACCACCGATGGCCTCTACCCTCATTTCGACGTTGAAAGGCTCTGGGCCTTCATCGTAGAGAGCCTCGCCGCATTGAATGCGGAGACGCCCGTTGATGCGATCTCCGTGACCACCCACGGCGCAACGGCCGTGCTTCTGGACAAGAACGGCGATCTTGCCCTACCGCTGCTCGACTATGAATTTGCCGGACCTGACACTCTCGCAGGGAACTACGACAAGGTTCGGCCGCCCTTTTCGGAGACGGGTGCGGCGCGGCTGCCGGTGGGATTGAATATTGGTGCGCAGATCTACTGGCAAGAACAGACCTTTCCAGAACAGTTCGCAAATGTCGCGACCATCCTGACCTATGCGCAATACTGGTCCTACAGGCTGAGCGGTGTGCTTTCCACGGAGTTGACCTCGCTCGGCTGCCATACCGACCTCTGGAACCCCTACACCGGCGATTTCTCCACGATGGTCGATGCTCGCGGGTGGCGGCGGCTGTTTGCGCCTGTTCATCGGGCAAGCGATCTCCTTGGAGGTCTGACGCCACAGGCAGCGAGGGACAGCGGTCTTGCCGAGGGTCTGCCGGTGTTCTGTGGCATCCACGATTCCAATTCCTCGCTGCTTCCGCATGTGCTGACGCGGCAGGCGCCCTTCTCGGTCGTTTCCACCGGAACCTGGGTGGTGATGATGGCGATGGGGGCAAGGCAGGTGGTGCTGGATGAGGCGCGCGACACGCTGATCAACGTCAATGCGCTTGGCGATCCCGTACCATCGGCACGTTTCATGGGCGGGCGGGCGTTCGCCATGCTGATGAAGGACCAGATCGTCACGGTTTCGAAGGAGATCGAGGCGGAAGTCGTGGCTGCGCAATGGATGCTCCTGCCGTCGGTGCCCGAAGGTTCGGGGCCGTTCCCGAATACGAGGGCACGCTGGACCTGCAATGAGGCTTCCTTGACAGGCTCGCAGCGTCTCGCCGTCGTTTCCTTTCACCTGGCAATGATGACCGCTACCTGCCTCAATCTGATTGGTGCGCAGGGAGAAATCGTCGTCGAGGGGCCGTTTGCGGCGAATGCGACCTATTTGCGGATGCTGGGTGCGGCGACGGGGCGGCCGGTACTGATCGGCAGCCAGAGCGCCACCGGGACCAGTCTCGGAGCCGCGTGCCTTGCCGACGGCAGCCGGGCGCGGGTGCAGACGGTTGAGTTTAGCGAGGAAACGCCTGCGGGCTACACGGCCTATGCAAAAAAGTGGCGCGCTGAAGCAGGCTGTCTGGAAGCAGTTTGAAAATGATATTGCGGCTGTCGAAGCAATGTCAGGTTTGAAAGCTAAGCTGCTCTGGAAGAAATTGCCACGATCTTCAAAAGACGCGCGAGTCCAAAGACTTGCGGTCATCCTCGATATTCAGGAGGATGGAGATCGCTGCCAGTGTTAGGGTGGCGATAAGCGTAGCGCTCAGTCCCAGAACAATCATTGCTCGTCCCTTCTACGTCATCATCATGATGCCGCTTCACCTTGGCCGGCTATGCTTGCGCATGGCTTGTGCCGGTCAGAATAGGCAGTAGTTAACGGGCAGGTATCTCAAGATCAATTGTCAAGTTTTACCATTGAGAACCTGTTGTTTCTCGGGCAGGCGCAAACCCCCGGCCTGCATGCGGTTGCGCCCGGTTGCAGCAATATGGGTCTAATTTTAGTGAAAGCAGATACGGACGATCAACCGTTAACCTTCAAGCAAGGAATTAACCATAAACATGGTCGTACACGTCGGAGTGGGAAAATCTACTTCCCGGCAAGGCATGACGCCGCACCGACGAACCGGTTCTGATCCGGTATGCACCTTCACCGGATATTTCTTGGGAACGAAGCGGCCGAATGCCGTGGCCAGACGGCGTTGCAGCCGTATCCACGCGCATCTTGCAAGGCGGCACGCTTGGGCACCGCCCCTTTTGAAAATCCGTTGAATGTATGAGCCGCGCGGCCTCAAGGCACGCGGAAATACTGCAGTAGTCGGAATTTCTAAGGAATACCTCTGAAAACCGCACGGCTTTCGAGAATTGCGCACCGGACCGGGGAACAGCGTTGAGGCAGGAAACGTCGCCAGATCAGACCAGGAAGGCTCAGGCAGGCAGCCTGCTCGAGCGCTTGCGTTTTGCCGGGCTCGACGACGGCCAGACTGACGTTCTGCGCAAGAACCGCCAATCCCTGGGGGCTCAGGTCGAATTGGCGTTGCGTGACCTGTTCCAGCGCCTCCAGACCTTCCCCGAGGCTGCCCGCCATTTCACCAGCGATCGCCAGATCGATCGGCTGCACGACCTTCAGTCCTCCCATTGGAGCGTACTCACTGACGCTCGCTTCGACAGTCTCTACGCGGAGCGCGTCAAGGTACTCTCCGACACCGAAAGCAAGATGGGTCTCGACCCGCGCTGGCAGATCGCCGGCCATGCGGTCGTGCTTGAGCGCCTGGTCTGTTCGATGATCGAGGAATTCTGGCCGAAATCGGTTCTGCCGCTTGGCAAGTCGCGCAAGCAGGAACTGGCAGACCTTGTCGCCGCTTTGGTCCGCACCGTCTTCGTCGATACCGAAATCTCCGTTTCGCTGCGCTTCAACGAACAGCGCCACGGCCATCAGCGCCAACTCGCCGAGCAGCGCAAGGCGGGCGAAGCCGAAGCGCTGGCGCTCTTTGGAGACGTCACCCAGGCGCTTGGCCGCGGTGATCTGTCCGTTCGCACGCCGAATGACGTTGCAGTCGCCTACCAGCCGCTGGCGCGGGAACTGAATGGTGCGCTCGACGTCATGCAGCGCGAGGTCATCGGTCTTGCAGACCGTGCCGCGACGATAGAAACGTCGTCGCACGAGCTGGTCGGCCGAACTGCACATTTCGCCGCGAAAGCGCAGGAACAGTCCGAAGCGCTTGGCGAGACCTCCAAATCGCTCGGCAACATCGTCGACCGGGTCAAACACAACGCAGTCCAGACCCGTGCTGCCGAAAAGAGCGTTGCCGTTACCCGCCAATCCGCCGAGCACAGCGGCGAGATCGCCGGTCAGGCGATTTCCGCCATGGCCGACATCGAGGCTTCGGCTGAGAAGATCGGCCAGATCATCGGCGTCATCGACGAGATCGCCTTCCAGACCAATCTGCTGGCGCTCAACGCCGGCATCGAAGCTGCGCGCGCTGGCGAAAGCGGACGCGGGTTTGCGGTTGTAGCCCAGGAAGTCCGCGCTCTGGCGCAGCGTTCTGGCGACGCAGCGCGTGAAATCAAGCAGCTTGTATCGAGCACGAAATCGCAGGTCGAGGCGGGCGTGGAACGCGTTGGCCGTACTCAGGATGCAATCAGCAGCATCGTCGACCAGGTTCGCGGCATCAATGATGCCATCGCCGGCATCGCCGAGGAGACAGCCGAACAGGTCACAAGCCTTCAGGCGGTCACATCTGACCTCGGCCGCATTGGCACCGAAATCGGCTCAGGCGCCTCCCAGGCCGCCAGCGCGAAAGAGACCTGCGACGACCTGCACACGGTGATCCTCGAGCTCGGCCAGACAATCCGCCAGTTCCATGTCCAGCGACAAGCGCCGAGGGCGGCATCTGTCTTTTCGACGCCTGCAGTCGCGGTTGCGATTGGGCGGCAGGACAGTGCGGTCGACGAGCCCAATGACAGCTTCGACGACGGCTACGGCCTGCAGGGTCGCCTTGCCGGATGGGGACGCTGATGCAGAGCCGCCATAAACATACTTTGCCGCCGTCGGCGATCTTCGAGCTTCAGCGCGTCCGATCGAATGCGCGCGCGGAAAACCAGTTGAACCATCAGTGTAAATTGCTCCCAGTCAGACAAGGAAAGTAGAGATGGCAACCAAGAAAGCCGCTCGGAAAAGTTTAAGTCTCGCACCGATCCTCGATCTGAACGAGGCCAATGCGCTGCACGGCAAGCTGATGGGGTTGCGCGGCAACGCCCTCGTGATCGACGCCTCCGCGGTGGAGCGCGTCGGGGCGTTATGCGTTCAGGTCCTGATGGCCGGAGCGAAAAGCTGGGAAGAGGATAAACAGTCTTTCACCTTCGCCAAGGTGTCGGACGCATTTACGAAAACGACACAGCTCATCGGGGTGAACATTGATCACCTGATGGCAAAGGAGATCTGAGAAATGAAAAAGAAAGTTCTCACAGTCGATGATTCCAGAACCATCCGGAACATGCTTCTCGTCACGCTGAACAATGCCGGTTTCGAAACGATCCAGGCGGAAGACGGCATCGAAGGTCTTGAGGTTCTCGAGGATGCCAATCCGGATGTCATCGTCACCGACATCAACATGCCCCGTCTCGATGGTTTCGGCTTCATCGAAGGCGTGCGCAAGAACGAGAAGTTCCGGGCGATCCCGATCCTCGTGCTGACAACGGAAAGCGACGCGGAAAAGAAGAACCGCGCCCGCCAGGCAGGTGCGACCGGCTGGATCGTCAAGCCGTTCGATCCGACAAAACTGATCGATGCCATCGAGCGCGTAACCGCCTAAGCCAGGATTCCTCCCCATGGATATGAACGAAATCAAAGAGATTTTCTTCCAGGAATGCGAGGAGCAGCTCGCTGAACTGGAATCCGGTCTCCTGCGGCTCAATGACGGCGACCGTGATCCGGAAACGGTGAACGCGGTTTTCCGCGCGGTGCACTCCATCAAGGGTGGTGCCGGAGCTTTCGGGCTGGATGATCTTGTCTCTTTCGCACATGTGTTTGAGACTACTCTTGATTGCGTTCGTTCCAACAAGCTGGAACCGACCCAGGAAGTCCTGAAGGTGATGCTGAAATCGGCCGATGTTCTGGCCGATTTGACCAACGTTGCGCGCGATGGCGGCAGCGTCGATCAGGCTCGCTCTGCTCAGTTGATCCGGGAACTCGAGGCGCTCGCCAAGGGCGAAGCGCCACCGGCGGCCTCCGCTGCCGAACCGGCAGCGCCCAAGGCTGTGGCGGCAAAACCCGCTCCCGTTGCCAAGGCCGCACCGGTCGAGCCGGTCGTCAATGAACATGGCTTTGCGCCCGTCGCTTTCTCATTCGATGATTTCGGCGGCGATGAAGACGAAGCTGTGAGCGATCTTCCGGCTTACGACATCGTCTTCAAGCCGAAGTCGGAACTCTACACCAAGGGCAATGAGGCAACGCTGCTCCTGCGCGACCTCTCGCGTCTGGGTGAAATGAGCATCCATTGCAACATGGATAGCCTGCCTCCGCTCGACCAGATGGACCCGGAAGCTGCCTATTTCTCCTGGAAGGTGTCGATCAAGACCGACAAGGGCGAGGATGCCGTGCGTTCGGTGTTCGAATTCGCCGAATGGGACTGCGATCTTGAAGTGACGGCCATGGAAACGGGCGAAGCTTCGGAATCTGCCAGCGACGACCTGCCGATGCAGCCGGTTCCGTTTGACCTCTCGGCGCTCGACGGTGACCTGGATGTGCCTCTCGGCGTCGTCGAGGAGGAAGAGCAGATTGCCGCTGCGCAGGAAGCCGTTGCTGCCGCCGAAACGGCGAGCAATGTCGTGCAGATGGCTGGCAACGCATCGCGCGCCGCAGCCAGCGAAAAAAGCGCGGCCGCCGCGGCTGCTGCCCAGAACAATGCCCAGCAGGCCTCGTCTGCCGCTGCTCCGACGATCCGCGTCGATCTCGATCGCGTCGACCGCCTGATCAACCTCGTCGGCGAACTCGTCATCAACCAGGCGATGCTGTCGCAGAGCGTCATCGAGAATGACTCGAACGGCGTTTCCTCGATCAACATGGGCCTGGAAGAGCTCCAGCAGCTGACCCGCGAGATCCAGGACTCGGTCATGGCCATCCGCGCGCAGCCGGTGAAGCCGGTGTTCCAGCGCATGGCCCGTACGGTCCGCGAAATTGCCGATATCACGGGCAAGTCGGTCCGCCTCGTTACCGAGGGCGAAAACACCGAAGTCGACAAGACGGTCATCGACAAGCTGGCTGAACCGTTGACGCACATGATCCGCAACGCCGTCGATCACGGCCTCGAAATGCCGGAAAAGCGTCTTGCCGCCGGCAAGAGCGCCGAAGGCACGGTCAAGCTGACCGCCAAGCATCGCTCGGGCCGCATCGTCATCGAGCTTTCCGATGACGGTGCCGGTATCAACCGCGAGAAGGTGCGCCAGAAGGCGATCGACAACGATTTGATCGCGGCCGACGCCAACCTGTCGGACGAGGAAATCGACAACCTGATCTTCCACGCCGGTTTCTCCACCGCCGACAAGGTCTCCGACCTTTCCGGCCGCGGCGTCGGCATGGACGTGGTCAAGCGCTCGATCCAGGCACTCGGCGGTCGCATCAACATCTCCTCGAAGCCGGGTCATGGCTCGGTCTTCACTATGAGTCTGCCACTGACGCTGGCCGTCCTCGACGGCATGGTCGTCACGGTTGCCGGCCAGACGCTGGTCGTGCCGCTGACGGCGATCGTCGAAACCCTGCAGCCGGATGCCGCCGCCATTCATTCGTTTGGTGCGACGCAGAGGCTGATCTCGATCCGCAACTCCTTCTGCCCGCTTGTTGACGTCGGTCGCATCCTGAATTTCCGGGCCACCCAGGCCAACCCGGTGGAGGGCGTTGCCCTTCTGGTGGAATCGGAAGGCGGCGGCCAGCGCGCACTGATGGTCGATGCCATCCAGGGCCAGCGCCAGGTCGTCATCAAGAGTCTTGAGGCTAACTATACGCACGTGCCCGGCATTGCTGCCGCCACCATTCTCGGTGATGGCCGCGTCGCTCTCATTCTGGATGTCGATGCCGTCGTTTCGGCTTCGCGCGGCCAGTCCCTGCAACTCGAATCGTCGCTTGCTGCCGCAGGGTAAGGCCAATGACCTATCTCGCAAAAAATCTGACGAATGGAGGGCGCGAGCTCATCGCGTTCCGCATCGGCGATCAGGAATTCTGCGTCAACGTCATGTCGGTGCGGGAAATCCGCGGCTGGACGCCTGCAACGCCTATGCCGCATGCACCTCGCTATGTGCTTGGCGTGATCAACCTGCGCGGTGCCGTCCTGCCGATCATCGACCTGTCGGCACGGCTTGGCATGAGGCCTGCGGAACCGACCGTGCGCCACGTCATCATCGTGACGCAGGTGAAGGACAAGGTCGTCGGGCTCCTCGTCGAGGCAGTCTCCGACATTCTGACGATCAAGGACGAGGATATCCAGCCGACGCCGGATATGACGTCCGAGTTCGAGCGGACATTTGCCCGCGGCATCCTGGCGATCGAGGGGCGGATGATCTGCCTGATCGAACTGGAAGCCGTATTTCCTCATTCCGAAAGTGAAGCTGCATGAGCATGCCGGCCGCCTTTGACAGCAAGCTATCCCCGGACGAGTGCTTGGCGAGCGGAGAATATCCGCTGACCCGCCGCGACCTCGCCGAGATCGCTGCAATGATCTATGCCGACGCCGGCATCTTCCTGAACGAGTCCAAGGCGTCGCTCGTCTATTCGCGCTTGTCGAAACACATCCGCAATCTCGGCCTGAAAGGGTTTCGCGAATATTGCCAGCTGGTTTCCTCGCCGGCAGGGGCCGCCGAGCGCCGCGACATGCTTTCGCACCTGACCACGAACTTCACTCGTTTCTTCCGTGAGAACCACCACTTCGAGCATCTGAAATCCGACGTTCTGCCTGAGCTTATTGCTCGCGCGAAGAACGGTGGCCGGGTGCGCATCTGGTCGGCAGCCTGCTCGGACGGCCAGGAGCCGTATTCGATCGCGCTCACGGTACTGTCGATGCTGCCGAATGCGGCCGACTACGATTTCCGCATTCTTGCCACCGACATCGATCCCAAGATCCTGGCGCTTGCCCGGGCCGGCGCCTATGACGCGACTGCCCTTGAAACGGTCACTCCGGCGATGCGCAAGCAGTGGTTTTCGGAAACCAATGTCAACGGCCGCCAGAAGTGGCAGGTCGATGATCGGGTCAAGAAACTGATCACCTTCAACGAGCTGAACCTGATGGCGCAATGGCCGTTCAAGGGTCAATTCGACGTCATCTTCTGCCGCAACGTCGTCATTTATTTCGACGAACCGACCCAGATGAAAATCTGGTCACGGTTTGCCGGTATGCTCAATCCCAAGGGGCATCTCTACATCGGCCATTCCGAGCGTGTTTCCGGTGATGCGAAGTCGGTCTTCGACAACATCGGCATTACCACCTATCGCTACACCGGTAAGTCGCATGGAGGACATTCATGAGTGCTGCACGCGTTCTTGTTGTCGATGATTCCGCAACCATGCGCGGATTGATCACGGCTATCCTCAGCAGCGATCCCGAAGTTCAGGTCATTGGCCAAGCCGCCGACGCCATGCAGGCGCGCCAGGCAATCAAGGATCTCGATCCCGACGTCATTACGCTGGATATCGAGATGCCCAATATGAACGGGCTGGAGTTTCTCGAAAAGATCATGCGGTTGCGTCCGATGCCGGTGATCATGGTCTCGACGCTGACGCACAAGGGGGCGGAGGCTTCCATCGCGGCGCTTGAAATCGGTGCTTTCGATTGCGTCGGCAAACCGCTGCCGGGTGATCCGCGCCCGTTCAGCGATCTGGCCGAAAAGGTCAAGGCGGCTGCCCGTTCGCAGCGCAAGCAAATTATCTCCGGCAACAAGATTGCGGCTCCGAGCGCCGCCAATGCCAATGTGTCTTCCGACTATAGAGCCGGCAGGAAGATCATCGCGATCGGTTCGTCCACTGGTGGTGTCGAAGCGCTGATTGCCGTCCTGCAGAAGTTTCCGGCCAATTGCCCGCCGACGGTGATCACGCAGCATATGCCGCACACCTTCACCAAGAGCTTTTCCGAGCGCCTGAACCGCCTCTGCGCGCCCACCGTCACTGAGGCCACAGACGGTGCCCGTCTCGAGATCGGCAAGATTTATCTGGCACCGGGTGGCGAGCGCCATCTGGTCGTCACCAACCCGTCTTCACCCAGCTGCCGTCTCCTTGATCGCGAGCCGGTGAACGGCCATCGCCCGTCGGTCGATGTGCTGTTCGATTCCGTCGCGGAACTCGCAGGCCGCAACGCAGTCGGTGTGATCCTGACCGGAATGGGCCGCGACGGCGCATCCGGTCTCTTGAAAATGCGCCACGCAGGTGCCCGCACATTCGGTCAGAATGAAAAAACCTGTGTCGTGTATGGAATGCCGAGGGTTGCCTATGAACTGGGCGCCGTCGAAACCCAACTACCCCTCGGCTCAATCGGGGAAGAAGTCTTGAAAAGCACCGCCGCCCGAAGAGAAGGAAGCGAATAAATGTCCCTAGCGGAAAAAATCAAAGTTCTAATCGTCGACGATCAGGTCACCAGTCGCCTGTTGCTGGGTGACGCCCTGCAGCAGCTCGGCTTCAAGCAGATCACCGTCGCGGGTGATGGCGAGCAGGGTGCAAAGATCATGGCTCAGCAGCCGCACCATCTGGTGATTTCGGACTTCAACATGCCGAAGATGGACGGCCTCGGCCTGCTCGCGGCTGTAAGGAACAATCCGGCGACGAAGAAGGCTGCCTTCATCATGCTGACGGCCCAGGGCGACCGGGCGCTGGTCACCAAGGCAGCAGCTCTCGGCGCCAACAACGTTCTCGCCAAACCCTTCACCATCGAAAAGATGAAGGCTGCGATCGAGGCTGTGTTCGGGGCGTTGAAATGACCACTGAGGCTGCGATCAAACGTGTGCATGTCATTCAGGGCGAATGGAAGGTGGTCAACGATCCGGACGTAGTGCTCTCGACCATCCTTGGCTCCTGCGTGGCTGCGTGCATGCGTGACCCGATCGCAGGTGTCGGTGGCATGAACCATTTCCTTTTGCCGGGTTCGGCGGATGCAATTTCCTCAGGCGGCGATGCAACGCGCTACGGCGTGCATCTGATGGAACTGCTGATCAACGGGCTCCTGAAGAAGGGCGCCCGCCGTGAACGGCTGGAGGCGAAGATTTTCGGTGGTGCGAAGACGATCGCGCGCTTCTCCAATGTCGGCGAACAGAACGCGCTGTTTGCCCGGCAGTTTCTGATGGACGAAGGCATTCAGGTGGTGGGCGAGAGCACGGGCGGTGATCACGGTCGCAAGCTTGAATATTGGCCGCTCAGCGGGCGTGCCCGGCAATACGCCCTGACGGGTGTGGAAACGCAGAAGACCGTGGCCCAGGAGCAGCGCCCAAGGCCTGCGCCGAAGCCGGTCGACAACGCGATCGAGTTTTTCTAGCGCTTGGGCGGCGTTCCGGGATCAAAATCCGGGACGCGCTTTGGCAGATTGTTTTGCGTAGCCGTTCGGCGGGATAGTCCCGGACGGCATTTGTTGCCAGCGTGAGGGCGAGTAATGCTGACTGAAATGAAGAGCCATATGCCTCACGTCGACGAGGCGCTCCCCGATGTGATGATGCGCATCGTCTCCGAGCTTTACGACGTCGCTTATCTCATCGAGCGGATCGAACCGATGCTGAGCGATATTCACGGCGAGGCAGTTCTGGAATCGGCCGATCGCATCAAGGTCCTGCAGGGCATCGACCTTGCCGTCCAGAAGACACGCGGTTTGGCGGAATTCATCGATACGGTAACGGCCGCGATTCCTCAGTCTTGGCTCGTGGACGTGACGACGGCGCTCAATCTCGTCAAGCTTGCCGACATGCAGAAATCGCTCGGCAACGGCATGCTGCGTCACGGCCATTCCCAGCCGTTGACGGAAGCGGCCGGCGATTTCGAGGCTTTCTAGCCGCTACCACGCTTCCTTTTCATTCAGCACTACTGCCGCCGCCTCGACAATCGTCTTGAGGCGGCGGTTTCGTCTGAGCCTAATTGGCGGCCGGCTATTTTGCGCTGCAGCCAAAAGCGGACTTCCAAGACAAGTTCGCGCAAGTTTCGTTTTCTAGTGTGCCAATCGGGACTGGTAGATTTGCGCCAGTAAGCCCGAATGTTTGGATCTGCGCATGTTTACTCCCCGGGCGATGTTGCCTGAACGGAACATGCGCCACTGGGTGCGGAAACAGAATGAATCTGTTGGATCAACTTTCGACGGTCACGAAAAACCTGGCCAACCTCGGGCAGGGTAAACTCATCGCGCTGATTTCAGCAGGGGTTATCGCAGTCGGGATCGTTCTCGCTGCCGGGCTTTACGTCAACAAACCTTCCTATGAAACGCTGTATGTCGGGTTGGAGAGCAACGATCTCAACCAGGTCAGCGTCGCGCTTGCAGAAGCGAACATCAATTTCGAGGTGGGCTCCGACGGATCGAGCATTCAGGTGCCAGTAGGCTTGACGGGCAAGGCCCGCCTGTATCTTGCGGAACGCGGCCTGCCCAACAGCGCCAATGCCGGTTACGAACTCTTTGACAATGTCGGCTCGCTCGGCCTTACCTCCTTCATGCAGGAAGTCACCCGCGTCCGCGCACTTGAGGGTGAGATCGCCCGCACCATCCAGCAGATCTCCGGAATTTCCGCGGCCCGCGTCCATATCGTCATGGCCGACCGCGGCAGCTTCCGAAAGGCTGAGCAGAACCCGACGGCGTCGGTGATGATCCGCGCCAGCGCCAATATCGGCCGCAACGCTGCGGCTTCGATCCGCCATCTGGTGGCTTCGTCCGTTCCAGGCCTCGGTATCGACGACGTTACGATCCTCGATTCCACCGGCCAGCTCCTCGCTTCCGGTGATGATCCGGCAAACAGCGCGATGAACCAGTCGCTCGGCATCATCCAGAACGTCCAGACGGAAATTGAAAGCAATATCGACAAGGCGCTCGCACCGTTCCTCGGCATGGACAATTTCCGAGCCAGCGTTACGGCCAAATTAAACACCGATACCCAGCAGATCCAGGAAACGGTGTTTGATCCGGAATCCCGCGTCGAGCGGTCGACCCGGGTTACCAAGGAGCAGCAGAAGTCCAGTCAGCAACAGCCGGACAATGCGGCGACCGTGCAGCAGAACGTTCCTCAGGCGGCTCCGACAGGCGGGACCACCGGGCCTCAGTCGAATGACCAGACCGAGAAGAAAGAGGAACAGACCAACTACGAAATCAATTCGAAGACCGTCGCAACCGTCAAGAGCAGCTATACCCTGGAAAAACTGTCCGTCGCCGTCGTGGTCAATCGCGGCCGGGTCGCTGCCATGGTCGGCGAAGGCGCGGACCAGGCGAAGATCGACGCCTACATCCAGGAAATGCAGAAAATCGTTGCTTCGGCCGTAGGCCTCGATCCGGCACGCGGTGATGTGATTACGCTGACGGCCATGGACTTCGTCAATGCGCAGCTGCTCGATGAGGCGGTCGCCGGTCCGGGCATCATGGAAACGCTGACCCGCAATCTGGGTGGCATCATCAACGCCCTTGCCTTCGTCGCAGTGGCTTTCCTGGTGGTCTGGATGGGGATGCGTCCGCTGGCCCGTTCGATGGGCTTGGGTGGCGGTGGTACAGCGCTTGCCGAGAACGAGCCGGTTGGCCTGGAACTGCCAGACTTCTCGCCTGCCGCGACAGGCGGCGCCGGAGGTGCGCTCATGGAAGGCTTTGGTTCCGACTTCGGCTTCGACAGCACCGACGACCTGCTCAGCCTTGGCGACGACAGCGAGGGTGGCTTCAACCGCAGGGTCAAGGAAGGTCCGGAACGCAGGCTCGCCCGCATGGTGGAAATCAGCGAGGAGCGCGCCGCCAAGATCCTTCGCAAATGGGTCGCCGAGAAAGCCGCGTAAACTTCCTTTCTCCGCCGCCGCACAGCAACAAGAGACCCGCCGATGCCGGCGGGTTTTCCGTTTGCACAGGAAGAGTTTGCTCAACTCAAGGCAATTGTTGAGAAGCGCGGCTGCACTGAGGCGCGAGGACCTGGCTTCGCATCGGATTTTGAAGATATCGCCTCAACATCGTCGATTCCATGACTCGGCCGAAAATAGACTCGCGGTGTTTCTCTGTATTGCGTTGGCGCAATGGCAGGCCACCAAGAATCTTGCTGCACTCAGACGACGTAATGATCCATTTTGGAATTCGTTATATTTAACAAAACGTTAATTTCCCACTGGGGAAAAGCCGGTTTGTCTGGCCTGTTGCGGGCTATGACTCAGGTATTGATTCCGGGAATCCGCCAAGATTCGCCGTAAGTAAACTATTACAATAATAATATTCGGAATTTAACTTGGATTTTCCCGTGGCGTGCCGATTTAAACGGTGCATGACGCTGATGTAATTCGGCAACATTGCGAAAAACAAATAAAAAAAAGAAACCTTGACAAATTCGGCAGGTCGAAAAAATTGTGATTTGCACGACCAATTTGGCGCGCTAGGTAGGGCTTCGCGCCGTCACATCCATGTGAAACAGGGCGTCAAAAATATAAAGAAATACAAAATATCATACAATTACAATAAGTTAAAATTGGCACCTGCCGGGTTTGAGTCCTTATTTTGTCTTGCAAATCATTCTGATCCGAATCGTTTCATGGGATTTTCAAAAAGTAAATCCCGATAAGCGGGCAGTAGTTTTTCGCAGGGGGCGATGTACATTTTATGTAGTGATTCGCGTACTGGTTTGCGCATGTCGGGGAAGGCGGAATGCCTCGACACAGTTGCCGGCGGCGGCGGTGAAAAGCGCTTGAATGAGCACAGACGAATCCATCACGGGGGTAATGTCATGGATGCTCTACATACAGAGATTGCGATCTGGCCTACGCCGGTCGCTGGCGTGCGTGGTGTTGGACGGACGCTCTCCAAGGAACAGCTTATTCGCAGGCTTGGCGAATTCGCCGAGCGCGGCAATCTGAACAAGGGGCTCGCAGCGCTGACGGACTACGTGGGCGCCACCCACTATCTTCTCGCGCGCTATGATCTATCTCAGGACGAAGGTCTGGACTTCGTCGTGTGTTCGGACTGGCCGTTCGACGTCGTCAAGCGTCTCGGCAAGGTGATGTCGCAGCTCCATTCCAAGACCAATGAAATGGAGAAATGTCTTTCGGTGATGCAGCCGGTCTTTATGAGCCTGCCTGATGACATCGATATCAGCCGCGGCATCAGCCGCGAATATTGCGCCATAACCTTCAACGTCGGGCGTGCCCGTCTGTCGCTGATGTTGCTCTTTCCGCAGGACGTGATCCTCTCTCAGGAGAGCCTGAGGGACGTCGGCCTGTTGGCGGGCTACTTTGCCAGTTTTACCAGCGAACGCGGCGCGCGCGCAGATCGCGAATTCGAGCTGACGGAACGCGAGCTCGAATGCCTCTTCTGGATCGCCGAAGGCAAGACCAGCGACGAGATCGCCGTCATCCTCGGTATCTCTCGCAATACCATCAACAACTACATCACCAGCGTCATGCGCAAGACGGCGACGAAGACCCGATCCGAGGCCATCGCCTATGCCGTTCGCAACAACCTCGTTTAGGAAGCCGGCCATGACCTATTTCCTTCCGAATACACGAGCAGGAGATGACGGCAAGGCCGGGCGGCAGCAGGCCAGGGCATCAAAGGCGGCAACGCTCGTGGCGCGGCTGCAGGCGATGCAGAAACAGATCAGCGCCAGGAACTTTGCCGTCCTGCGCCTGAACGGAAACGGTCTGCCGGCCTCGCGCAAGCTGACCTGCGTCCTCGACAACTGGGGTGTTGACGCCGAGGTAATGGCGCACGAACTGACCTCGGCCTATGGCGACGAGATGCTGGCGCATCTGGATGCGTCGCTGCTGCCGATCATGTGGAACGGCACGGGCGAGCATCAGGCAGCGGAGACGTCGGATTTCGGTCGCTTCACCCAACGCCTGGCCGCTCGGATACTTCCGTATTCCGGCATCGCATTGCCGGTAAGGCTCGGCGCTCAAGGCAATGGCTATGTCGTCTTCACCGGCGGCTATATCGACCTGTCGAGCGAGGTTATCATTGATTTGCACGGCCGAAGCTGCCAGATCATGACGGACCTGCTGGCGGCAGACGAACGGCGCATGCTCCCGGCCGAAATGCTCAGCGATCGCGAGATCGGCTGCCTGCAAATGGCCGGCGACGGCTACATCAGCGAGGAGATCGCCGAAAAGATGGGGCTGTCGGTTCATACGGTGAACGCCTACCTCGGGGCTGCGACGACCAAGCTGGATTCGGTCAACAGAATCCAGGCGATCGCCAAAGCCATTCGTCTTGGTTATATCAGCTGATTGGTTTTTTTGGCCATCATGGCCGGTATCCGGAACTCAACTCACAAGAGCGGTCGGATAGGATTTGACGAATTTAGCGGCGTTCAGGCTCTTGGCGAGGAACGCCGTGTTCTCGTCCGGGTCGCTGGACGGGCTCCGAAACGCAATATGGTTGATCTCTAGACCGGCCGAGTCCTTGCCCAAGGCAAGCTGGGCGTAGATTGTCACGCCATCCGGCTTCAATTCGAGATCAAGCGTGATTTCCGGCTCCGTATCCCAATCCAGCGAGTAGTTGCCGCCGATGCCGAAGTTTACGGTGCCGGGAAGGAAATAGAGTTCTGCTGCGGATGATACTAGGTCGGCCAGGCTCCCATGCGATTCAAAGCGGAGCAGCGCGATAAAGTCGGCCGCATCGATCAGGCGCAATTCGGTCGCAACAGGACGAATCGCGTCGGCTACTATTTTTTCGCGTTGTTCCGAATATTCGCATTTTTTCATTGGGATCACGTCATCCGTTTCGGCTGCGTTGCATAGATCCGGTGAATGAGTTCGGCGACTGCCTTATAAAACACCGGTGGAATCACACTATCCACCGAGACTTGCGCAAACATTGAGCGTGCGAGAGGCGGGTCTTCGAAAACCGGGATGCCGTTTTCCTCCGCGATCTCGCGAATCTTCAGCGCTACGAGGTCCTGGCCCTTGGCAACCACCACCGGCGCATCGCCCTCTTCGCGCACATAGCGCAGCGCAACGGCATAGTGTGTCGGGTTTGCGATGACGAGCGTGGCGCGGGGAACCGAGGTAATCATGCGCCGGCGGGCACGGTCCCGGGCAATCGAGCGAAGCCGGGCGCGGATGATCGGGTCGCCCTGGGATTGCTTCAGCTCCTCCTTGACCTCCTGTTTCGTCATTCGGAGTTCAGTGTACCAGTGATGCCGCGTCCAGAAGAAATCGGCAATCGCGATGATGGCCGTCGAGATCAGGACGACGATCATGATCTGATTGAAGTCTTTGGAAATCGTCGTGAAGATCGTCAGAGGATCCGAAAACATCGAATCGAGCGTGGCGTAGTAGTCGTTCCAGAGCGTCAGCACGATGATGAGCGAAACGACGGCGACCTTGGCAAATGCCTTGGCGAATTCAACGAGACCCTGAATGCCGTAGATTCGCTTGAAGCCACCAACCGGCGAAATACGGTTCATCTTCGGCGCGATGCGATCAAGGACCGGCGTCGGCAGGTTCTGCAGGATGGACGAACCGATCCCGAAAACGACCAGTAGCGTGAAAAACGGAATGAGTAATGCGCTCGCTTTCCAGAGCAGGTGAGAAATCAGCGCAACCACGTCCGTTGCCGTATCGATGCGCCAGGCTTCCGGTTGCTCGAAAATATCCTTCAACGATTCCGCGACTGTGGCGAACCCTTGAGGAAGGAAGAAAACGACGAAGATATAGATGGCGACGACCGAGGCGAACATGGTGACTTCCCGCGAGAAAGGCGTGTTGCCCTTCTCGATGGCGTCGCTCATCTTTTTCTCGGACGGCGATTCTGTTTTGCTGTCTTTGTCCTGATCGTCCGACATCGGATGAAAGCCTCTTGCATCTGGTGGCGGTCGTCGCCGTCAGATGGTTGTGAGCCGGGGCCGCAGGGCATGCAAGAAAGATATGCGTCGAAATCCGACGCTTCACAGAAAGTAGGAGGGACGGGCGTAACTCCAACGAAAAAGCCCCTCAACCGAAATCGATTGCGGGGCTTTCTGTATCGGCTGAACGGTAAAAGCGAGGCGGCCCGTCAGGCCGCCGCCGCTTCCTTCTCCTTGAGTTCGATCTGGCCGCTGGCGGCAAGCCGGATAGCTTCCTGTGTGATCGAGCGGCGGGCAATGGCGATATCGCGTGGATTGATGCCGACGTCGCCGGCGGACAGGTCCGATTCGATCATGCGGCGCTGGCGTGCCCCGATCGCGGCAAGGACCGATTCGCGCAATTGCATATTCGATCCGCGCAGCGCCATGGTGATGATGTCGCCGGATACGTCGTTGAAGAGCTGCACGCGGCTGCGTTGCGGCATGTAGAGGACGTCGTCGAAGAGGAAGATCTTCGGGCGGACCTTCTTGACCGATTCAGTGCTGATTGATTCGAGCGAAGCAAGGAGTGTGTCGACCTGGGTTTTCTCCAGCTCGTTCATGACTTCGGCGATCTTGATCGATCCAACCGAGTTCCGATCGGCGTCCAGCTCGCGCATCAGTTCGAGGACGCGGGTCTCGATGATCTGCGCGGCCTTCGGGCTGACGTTCTTCATGTTGACGGCACGGTTGATGATATCGGCGCGGCCGCTTTCCGGCAGCTGCAGCAGAACCTTGGCGCCGAAGGTCGATGGCATCATCGACAGGACATAGGCGATCGTCTGCGGATGTTCCTTGCCCAGGCTTTCTGCGACATAAACGGGATCGGAATCCTGCAGGCGGTCCCAGATATTGGCTTCGTAGGAGGCAAAGGCAGTGCGGCGGCCGAGCAGGCCATCCACTTCGTCCGGCGTCAGGCCTTCTTCCAGAATGCCCTCGATGGCCTTAGCATTGTCCATGAGGCCAGCGCCTTCGGTGAACAGGTCCTCGAACTCGTTCACCAGTATTTCCAGCTCGTGAGGCGGGATTGAGCGAAGCGACTGGGCCGAGGCGATGATCCCCTGCAATTCGCTCTGCGTGAAGAATTTCAACAATTTGCCAGCTATTGGCTTGCCCATTGCAAGCAGAACCGCAGCGGCCTTGTCCATCTGGGTAAGTGGCCGGGAGAGCGCTGAAGCTTCGAAATTGTCGAAATCCATCATGGATTAATCCTCATGACCCTAACCGGGTTCAAACTTTACTGGTACCCTTGATTTCGATGAGTTTTACACCGAAACGTGTTTCGTCTCCGTCGAGCACGGTGATTTCGCCGCGACCGATAACCCGGCCGTTGACGACGATTTCGACCGGTTCGCCGATCTTGCGGTCGAGCGCAATGGTTGCGCCTTCCGTCAGGTTCATCAGGCCCGAGACCTGCATGCGGCTTGTCCCGAGAACGATCTGGACATCAATCGGAATGTCCATGATCAGATCGAGGTTGGCTGTCATGCCGCTGCCGGGTTCGCCGGAAGCCTGATCCTCGAAGGTGCCGCCTCCGAAAGTGCTGCTTCCAAAGGAGCCTGCGTCAAAGGAGGATGACGCAGTGCCCTGATCCAGGTCGCCGAAGCTGCTGCTGCCGCCGAAATCGCCGCCGAAGCTGCTGAGGTCGCTTTCGGAGGTTTCGAAGGTGCTGCCGAAATCCGATGTCTCGCCAATCGTCGATGTGGCGGCGAAATCCATGCCGAAATCCGTTTCAGGCACAGTCCCGGTGGCATCGCTTTGCAGGACGCCACGCAGATCGTCGATGGCCTGATCGAGCTCGGCATCGCCGGCGTTCAGGATCGTCTGGTCTTGAATTGGTGCTTTCTTAGGTGCCATGTGCAAACTATTCCAGTTGAAACTTGCCCCAACCATGTTGCCGGGTAAGGCAGGGGTTTTTTAACTCATAAGGTGGTGGAGAATGTCATTCTCCGAGCCGTGGGTATCCTTGATCCGAACCGTATATTTTGCGCCGGACCGTCCCAACTCGCAGACATAAAGGTCGCGGCCATTGGCGTTGATCTCGACGCGGACATCCTTGGCATCCTGGAAGGGAATGACGTCGCCGGGTTGAAGGCGGCTGATCGTGTCGAGGGTCAGGCTCTGCAGCTTGATGCGCGCCTCGAGATTGACGGCGGAACGACGAACCTGCTGCTCCAGCTGTTCGCCCCATTCGCTCTTTGCCTTGCGGCCGTGTCCGACGCCCTTCGGAACAACAACCGTCGTCTTCAGCAAGGTCTGCTGCGGGACAATGATCGAGAACGTTGAAAGGACCGGGCCAAGGCCCATCGTCACGTTGATGCAGGCGGCATAGACATCGGCGACGTCGGGATCTGCTGCCGGCCGTTCGCTGGCATTGTAAGGCCGTCCAACGACCGGCTCGAAACTACCGACAACACTGACGGCTGATTTCAGTACGTCGGCGATCTTTTCAACTATCATCGTTGCCACATCGAGTTCGATGTTGGACAGCGTCCGCGGCTTGGGTTCCTCGATGGTGTTTGCGGGCGCGCCGAGAAGAATTTCCATCAGCGTGATGATGACCGGGCTGTCGCAGCTGATGACGAAATCGGGGCACCAGTTGCGCAACGAGGAGTCGGCGAGCGCCACGCCGTTGCCGAGTTTCTTGATCAGTTCCGACTTGAGGCCTGTGTCGAAGCCGGCATAGCCGATCTCGATGCCGAGACCGGTCTCGTTCTGGAAGATGTCCGGCAGGAATTCGGCGAAGACGTGTCCGATCTCGCCGCACAGCTTGCCGACAGTCTTGGTATCGCCGAGTGCGCCGGTCATCCGGGCAAGCAGCTTGCGGTCGAAGGTAAACACGTTGTTCTTGCTCGCTGAGGTCATCGGATCAAGCCGCCTTGCTTTCGCCGCCGCCGCCGGGGTTCATCATTTCCTGCTCGACGGCGTCGATCGACGGACGTTCGTAAGCGGAAATGGTCTTGCGGCCGTATTCGAGCGCGACCTGGGGGACCGAGCCGTTCATGTAGGCAAGCAGGGTCTGCTTGACGATGATGTAGAGGCGGTTCTGCTTGTCGCGCACGGCCTTGATATTGGCGATCACGGGGCTCGCAATGCAGTAGGACAGGAAGATACCGAGCATGGTGCCGACGAGCGCGGCGGCGATCTTGCCACCGAGAATCTCCGGTGCTTCGGAAATGGCGCCCATTGCCTTGATGACGCCGAGAACGGCGGCGACGATGCCGATGGCCGGGAAGGCGTCGCTCATCGTCGTCAGCGCGTGAAAGGGCTTCATCTTGTCGTGGGTAATCGTATTGATTTCTTCGTCCATCAACGCCTCGATCTCGTGGCTGCGGGCATTGCCGATGATGATGAGACGGACATAATCGCAGATGAAGGCGGTCAGTTCCTTGTTCTTCAGCACCGTCGGAGCAGACTGGAAGATCGAGGATTCATCCGGATTGTCGATGTGGCTTTCGATCTCGTTGCGCGATTTCGTGCGCAGGTCGCGCATCAGGCTGTAGAGAACGCCTAGCGTGTCGAGATAGTTACGCTCCTTCGGCACCTTGTGCGTGAAGGCCTCGCCGAGCGCCTTGCCGGTATCCTTCAGCACCTTCATCGAATTGGCCATGATATAGCCGCCGACGCCCGCACCGCCGATAATGACGAGCTCGAATGGCTGGTTCAGGACCTCCATATGGCCGCCCATGGCAATGAAGCCGCCGAGAATACAGCCCATAGTCAAGAGGAGCCCGATGATGATGTTCATTTCGATACCTGCCGCAATGGTGGATTTTCGACCGTATCGTTAGGCCGCCAGCCTTGCGTGAGGCTGGCTGTAGGCCTCATTTTCGGCCTTTGCGGGGAAACAGGTTCGCGCAAGCAACACCCGTCAGGTTTCCAGTCAATCGGCGCTTATTGCGTCATTTCTAATGGATGAACGGGGAAGCGTCGTGACGACGACATACACCAGCTACCAGATGATAGCAGGCAACCTCACCAAATCGCTGGAGCGGGTGTCCGAGCAGCCCGATGTGGCGCGCGAGACCGAATATTACCTGGCCAATATCGGCAACGTCAAAACGATCGACGAGTTCTTTGCCGATACGCGGCTTTATAACTACGCGATCAAGGCGCACGGCCTCGAAGACATGGGCTATGCCAAGGCTTTCATGCGCAAGGTGCTGACCGAAGGTGTCGATACTGATGATGCGTTTGCCAAGCAGCTGACCGACAGCCGCTATTCGGACCTGGTGGAATCACTCAACTTTGCCCGCAACGGCACGGCTGCGACATCCTTCGACAAAGCCCAGAAGGGCGTGGCCGACAAATATGCGCGCCAGACCCTGGAGCAGAAAGCTGGCGAGGAAAATGCGGGTGTTCGCCTGGCGCTTTACTTCGAGCGCATGGCGCCCTCGATCACCAATGCCTACGGGCTTTTGGCCGACGACGCGCTGGCGCAGGTTACCCGCACTCTGCTGCAGATGCCGGACGAATTTGCCGCTTCCGATATCGACAAGCAGGCCGCGACGATCGAGAAGGTAATCGATATCGCGGATCTCAAGGATCCGGCCAAGCTGTCGAAATTGCTCGAACGCTTCACCGCCCTTTGGGAAATCAACAATTCTTCGGATCCCTACGATCCGCTCGCCGTCTTCGGGTCGTCCAGCGGTTACGGAATCTCCTCCGATCTCCTTCTCTCCATCAATACGCTGAAACTCGGGGGACGCTGATATGCAAACCGGTCTCTATGTCGCCGTCTCCTCCCAGATGGCGCTTGAAAAACGCATGAACACGCTGGCCGACAACGTCGCCAATTCGAGCACGGTCGGCTTCCGTTCGACGGAAGTGAAGTTCAACCAGCTGATCGGCGATACACGGCCGGCCAAGGTCTCGTTCGTCTCAGAGGGCCAGGAATTTCTCAACACCAACAATGGCGGCCTGAACCGCACCGGCAACCAGCTGGATTTCGCCATCAAGGGCGACGCGTGGTTTCAGATCGATACGCCCGGTGGTACGGCTCTGACCCGTGACGGCCGCTTTACGCTGACGGAATCGGGCGATCTCGTCACCCTCAGGGGGTATCCGGTTCTGGACGCCGGCGGGGCACCGATCCAGCTCAATTCTCAGGCCAGCGAAATCAAGGTGGGCGCGGACGGTGCCATTCAGCAGGACGGAACGCAGGTTGCCGCGCTCGGCCTCTATGAAGCCAATTTCAGCAACGGTTTTACCCGCTACGACAATAGCGCCGTCATGCCGAATTCCGCGCAGGAGCCGGTCGTCGATCGCTTCGATGTCGGCGTGATGCAGGGCTATGTCGAGGAGTCCAACGTCAATCCGGTTCAGGAAATGTCGCAGCTGATCATGGTGTCGCGCGCATTCGAGAACATTACGTCGCTGATGCGCGACAGCGAAACCTCGATGAGCGAAGCGATCAAGACGCTCGGCGGCAGCAAATAGCATCATTGCCCTTGAAATGACTGAAGCCACACCCGGAAAGGCTCTTTAGAGCAGGGGGGCAGACGGCAGGAACCGAATGCAGAACGAAAAACTCCAGATTCGCAATTCGTCGACGTCGCTTGCAGCGCTCGCCGGCCTTGTTGGACGCTATTCCAATCCGGAGTTCTCAATCGCGCCCGGTGGCCATGTCCAGACGATTTCCGCGGGCCACTACACGGTGACCGGCCTTTCCCGGCATGTTCGCCTCGGTGATTTTGTTGCTCACAAGAGTTCGACGGGCGTTCACCTCGGCGAGGTCGTGAAGGTTGAGCAGGAAACGGTGGTTGTCTGCCCGATCGAGCCGGGCGATCCGATCGGCATTCACGACACGGTGATCCGCAAGGGTGCCTTCCGCATCGCGCCGACCGAATCCTGGTGCGGCCGCACCATCAATTCACTCGGCGAGCCCATCGATGGACGCGGCGCGTTGCTGCAAGGTGATATCCGTCGGCCGATCTCGAACACCGCGCCGCCGTCGATGACCCGCAAGCGGGTCGAGCACGGCTTCCGCACCGGCGTGCGGGCGATCGACATCTTCTCTCCCCTTTGCCTTGGCCAGCGTCTAGGCGTCTTCGCAGGCTCCGGCGTCGGCAAATCAACGCTGCTGTCGATGCTCGCCCGCGCTGATGCTTTCGACAAGGTCGTCATCGCGCTGGTCGGCGAACGTGGCCGTGAAGTGCGTGAATTCATCGAAGATACGCTTGGCGAAAACCTGTCCAAGTCGGTTGCCGTGGTCGCCACCAGCGACGAAAGCCCGATGTTGCGCAAGATGGCGCCGCTGACAGCCGTGACAATCGCCGAGCATTACCGTGACCAGGGAGACAACGTCCTTCTGATCGTCGACAGCGTCACGCGTTTCGCTCATGCGATCCGCGAGGTCGCGACTGCCTCGGGCGAGCCGCCGATTGCGCGCGGTTATCCCGCCTCCGTCTTCACCGAGCTGCCGCGACTTCTCGAGCGTGCCGGTCCGGGTGCCGAAGGGGCAGGGACGATCACCGCGATCATCTCCATTCTCGTCGATGGCGACAATCACAACGACCCGATCGCTGACTCGACGCGCGGTATTCTCGACGGTCATATCGTCATGGACCGCAGTCTTGCCGAGGAGGGCCGCTATCCGCCCATCAATCCGCTGGCTTCTGTCTCGCGTCTGGCGCGCAAGGCCTGGTCTCCAGACCAGGAAAAGCTCGTCGCACGTTTGAAATCGCTGATCCATCGCTTCGAGGAAACCCGCGACCTTCGTCTGATCGGTGGCTACCGGCCGGGCAGTGATCCGGACCTCGACATGGCGATCAAGCAGGTTCCAGTCATCTACGACATTCTGAAACAGACGCCCGGCGAGCGGCCGGCCTTCGATGCGTTCACCGACCTCGCAAATGCGCTGAAGGCGGCGGCGAACATCGGTGGCCAGGCCGGCAACGCGCGAAGGGGATAAGCGATGACAGATTATGATGCCGATGAAATCGTACCGCAGCGCAAGCGTGGCGAACGCACACCGCTGATCGACAAGGCGCTGGGTGCGACGGGCGTGGTGCTTGCCGCCCTTGCCACGTTCTTTCCCTGGTACGCCTTTCTGCATCAGGACAAATTCTCCATACCGTCGCTCTGGCAGGGCGAGGCGCGCGACGTGCCGGGCCGTGATGGGCATGGCGGCACTCCGTCGCCCGTGGCGATGATGGATCGCGACGCGGCGACACAGGCGGCGATCGACCAGCTGACCACGGCCACGGTTCCAAATGCGAGCGAAGCCAAGAAGCCGGGCGTTCAGGAAGACCTGGAGCAGCCGTTTCCCTCCGCCAACAGCTTCAAGCTGATGCATGTCGCAAACGGCCGCGCGCTGATCGAAGACGGCAGCGGCATGTATATTGTCCGCATCGGCTCGACATTGCCGGACAACAGCCGTCTCGCAACATTGGAGCAGCGCGACGGGCGCTGGGTGATGATCACCTCCAAGGGCGACGTCTATCAGGCCGATTGATTCGACGGCTCTGGTCACCGACAATGCCCGCGTCCGCTTCCGCCTATGGGCCAAGCGGGCAGCTGCAGCCTCTGACGCGCCAGTGCGTCTCCCGTCCTCATCCTTCCGGTTCACGCGGCCCAATTGGGGGCAAAACGCGCGCCTTTGCTGTGCCGGCGCTAAGCGCGTTGCAACGCGGCATCCAATTCAGTCCCACGCAAGATTGCTTCCATAGGTTCGGCAGCAACAAGCATGGAGTCGCATGATGCAACCTATACAGCTTTTCGATCTCGCGTCCCGGCAGGCGCAATGGCTGGCAGTTCGCCAGAACGTCGTGGCCGGCAACATCGCCAACGCCAATACACCGCACTATGCGGCCAAGGACGTCAAACCCTTCGAAAGCGTGATGCAGGAGACCGGCTTCCAGATGGCGGCCACCAATCCGGCGCACTTCACCGACGGAAGCAGCTCAGCACAGGTGACGGAAACCAGCATGCTCGATGATGTCGAGGTCCAGCAGTCGGGCAACAGCGTCCAGCTGGAAAAAGAACTGATGAAAACCGGTGAAGTCAAGCGCGACTACGAACTCAATACGGGGCTCGTGAAGGCGTTTCACCGGATGATGCTCATGACGGTACGGAAGTAACAGCGATGGATCCTCTGGTCTCAGCTCTCAAGGTCTCGGCCTCCGGTCTCGAAGCGGAATCGACGCGCCTGCGCATCGTTTCGGAAAACATCGCCAACGCCCGCTCGACCGGCGACACGCCGGGCACCGATCCCTACCGCCGCAAGACGGTGAGTTTCGCTGCCGAAATCGATCGCGCCAGCGGCGCATCCACTGTCGAAATCCAGCGCCTCGGAACTGATGATTCCGAATTCAGCGTCGAGTTCGATCCGGGCAACCCGGCGGCCGACGACAAGGGCATGGTCAAGCTGCCGAATGTGAACGTGCTGATCGAAATGGCCGACATGCGGGAAGCGAACCGTTCCTACGAGGCCAATCTCCAGACAACAAAACAGGCACGTGACCTGATTTCCGCAACAATCGACCTCCTGAGGGCTTCGCAATAATGATCGACGCAATCAAAACCATCAGCGCGGCCCTTTCGACCGTCAAGGACGTGGCATCCACATCGAGCGCCTCCTCGGCGCAGAGCATTCTCGGCGGCGCTGCCACGGCAGGCAAGTCGCAGAGTTTTGCCGAGGTCATGGGTAACATGGCAAGCGAGATGGTGGGCAGCCTCAAGCAGTCGGAAGTCAATTCGATCCAGGGCATCCGCGGCGAGGCCAACACCCGCGAAGTCATCGATTCCGTCATGAACGCCGAGCAGTCGCTGCAAACCGCCATCGCCATCCGCGACAAGGTGGTCAGTGCCTATCTCGAAATCGCACGTATGCCGATTTAAGGAACAATTATAATGAAAGCTCTTTCCATCGCCGCGACCGGCATGAATGCCCAGCAGCTGAATCTGGAAGTGATTGCGAACAACATCGCGAACATCAACACGACCGGTTACAAGCGCGCGCGGGCGGAGTTCTCCGACCTTCTCTACCAGACCGAACGTGCCCAGGGCGTGCCAAACCGCGCCAACCAGGCGATCGTGCCGGAAGGCGCCATCATCGGTCTCGGTGTTCAGACCTCCGCTGTTCGCAACCTGCATCTGCAGGGCAGCCTGGTCAGCACGGGCAACGACCTCGACATGGCGTTGGTCGGACGCGGCTGGTTCCAGATCGAGACGCCGGATGGTGAGACGGCCTATACCCGCGCCGGTGCCTTCAACACCAATGCCGACGGCCAGCTCGTGACCATTGACGGCTACACTGTCGTGCCGGAAATCATCGTGCCGCAGAACGCAAGCGAGATCACCGTCAGCGCGTCGGGCGAAGTATCGGTCCGCGTCGGCAATGACACGATTCCGACCGTCCTCGGCCAGTTGACGATCGCAAACTTCGTCAACGAGGCAGGTCTCGAGCCGCAGGGTGACAACCTTTTCAAGGAGACGCCCGCTTCCGGCGACGCCGTGATCGGGACTCCGGCTGATCCGGGCTACGCGCAGATCAAGCAGAAATACCTCGAAGCGTCGAACGTCGATCCGGTCAAGGAAATCACCGACCTGATCTCCGCCCAGCGCGCTTATGAAATGAACTCGAAGATCATCCAGGCTGCCGACGAAATGGCCAAGACGGTCAGCCAGAACCTGAGATAACAGAGGGAATGGCAAACATGACGTTTCGCCTGACTGCCAACGCATCGATATTGACAATAGCTGCCACCCGCGGAGGTTTCTTTCTGCGGGCGCTGGCAGTCACAGGTTCCCTTTGCGCCGGCCTGATGTCTCCGGACCTGGCTCTCGCCGAACAGCGCATGGCGGTCATCCCCACCCAGACTATCTATCCGGGCGAAGTCATCGATCGCGACCGTTTGGAAGAGGTCGAGGTCACCAACCCTGCTCTTTCCGGCGACTATGCGACATCGACCGAACAGGTGATCGGCAAGGTGACCAGCCGCACGCTGCTGCAAGGGCGCGTCATTCTCGTTTCCGCATTGCGCGAGCCCTATGTGGTCGAGCGCGGCAAGGCGGTGCGGATCGTCTTTACCAACGGACCCCTGACGATCACCGCTGGCGGTGCCCCGCTGGAAAACGCCGCGGTCGGCGATCTGATCCGGGTGCGTAATACCGATTCCGGCATCATCGTTTCCGGAACGGTGATGGACGACGGCACAATTCACGTGGTGGCAAAATGATCTTTCGTATCGGCAAATTATGCCTGGCATTTGTCGCCGTCCTTTCGATGGCGATCGCGCCGGCTGAGGCCGCCTCGCGCATCAAGGACATCGCATCACTGCAGTCAGGGCGTGAAAACCAGCTGATCGGCTATGGTCTCGTGGTCGGTCTCCAGGGAACCGGCGACAGCCTGCGCTCGGCACCGTTTACGGCGCAATCCTTGCGCGCCATGCTGCAGAATCTCGGCATCTCGACGCAGGATAACGAATCCCGCTCGAAGAATATCGCCGCAGTTCTGGTCACGGCAAATCTGCCGCCCTTTGCAAGCCCCGGCAGCCGTATTGACGTGACCGTCGGCTCGTTGGGCGATTCCACCTCGCTTCGTGGCGGCACGCTGGTCATGACGTCGCTTTCCGGCGCTGACGGTCAGATCTATGCGGTCGCACAGGGATCGGTCGTCGTGACCGGCTTCAGTGCCCAGGGCGATGCGTCTTCCGTGACCCAGGGCGTGACGACCTCAGGCCGCGTGCCAAACGGCGCCATCATCGAACGCGAACTGCCGGCCAAGTTCAAGGACGGCTTCAATCTGGTTCTGCAATTGCGCAACCCGGATTTCTCGACCGCCGTCGGCATGGCTGCGGCTATCAATCGCTACGGCAAGACACAGTTTGGCGGCAACCTCGCCGAGGCTCAGGATTCGCAATCGGTTGTCATCGACAAGCCGAAGATGGCCGACCTTTCGCGCCTGATGGCCGACATCGAGAATCTCGTCGTCGAAACCGATGTTCCCGCCCGGGTCGTCATCAACGAACGAACGGGGACGATTGTCATCGGGCAGGATGTGCGGATCAATCAGGTTGCCGTCAGCTACGGAACATTGACGGTTCAGGTCACCGAAACGCCGACCGTCGTGCAGCCGGAGCCGTTCTCGCGCGGCGAGACGGCAATCGAGCCGAATACGACGATCCAGGCATCGGAGGACGGCGGCACGGTTGCTATTCTCGACGGTTCGAACCTGCGCTCGCTGGTTGCCGGTCTCAACAGCATCGGCGTCAAACCCGACGGCATCATTTCCATTCTCCAGGGCATCAAGACAGCTGGCGCCCTCCAGGCGGAGCTCGTCCTGCAATGATTGCACACACCATTCCCGGCGCATCAAGAAGCCTGCGTCACCGCCTGATCATGATCGCCGCCGGCTGCACCATGCTGGCCATGCCCGGCGCCCTTGCTCAGGAAGTGGCAGCACCCGCCACCGGCATCCCCGCAAACGGCGACGAGATCCAGCAATTCTGCACCAACATCGCCGATGCCGCACGTGACCAGCGATACCTTCTGCAGAAGAAGGACCTGGAAAAGCTGCAGGCTGATGTCGATGAGCGCATCGCAACGCTCGAGAAGCGCCGCGATGAATACGAAGACTGGCTGAAGCGCCGCAACGATTTTCTCAAGCAGGCGCAGATCGGCCTGGTGGGAATCTACAAGACCATGAAGGCGGATGCGGCGGCCAGCAAGCTGGAGCTTGTCAATCCCGGCGTCGCAGCGGCGATCATCATGCAGCTGCCGCCGCGCCAGTCGAGCCTTATCCTCAGCGAAATGAGCAATGAGAAGGCAGCGGTAGTTACCAACGTCATCTCCAGCGCCACCGACCCTGACACATCGAAGGAACCGTCATGAGATATCCGATTTCGGTTCTTCTCGCCGCCAGCCTGCTGTCGGGATGCCAGAACCAGACGTTCAACGAGATCGGCAGGGCACCGGCCATGAGTCCGATCGGCAGCGGCCTGCAATATGCGCAGACACCGCAGATGGCTATGTATCCGAAGGAGCCGCGCCAGGTCCGGAACGGCTATTCGATCTGGAGTGACAATCAGTCGGCCCTGTTCAAGGATGCCCGCGCGCTGAAGGTCGGAGACATCCTGACCGTCGATATCCGCATCGACGACAAGGCATCGTTCGACAACAAGACGGATCGCAGCCGGACCAACGACAGCGGCTTCAACATCGGTGCCAACGGTCAGTCCGAATCGAGTGATTTCGGCTGGAAGGGCGGACTCGACTACGGCTCGAACACCAAATCCAAGGGCGAGGGGACGACGGAACGCTCTGAAAAGCTCGTTCTGCTCGTGGCGGCCGTCGTGACCGGCGTCCTCGAAAACGGCAACCTCTTGATCAGTGGTTCGCAGGAGGTCCGGGTCAACCACGAAATCCGCATTCTCAACGTTGCCGGTATCGTCCGGCCTTACGACGTCGATGCGAAAAACATGATTTCCTACGAGAAGATCGCCGAGGCGCGCATCTCCTATGGCGGACGCGGCCGGTTGACCGAAGTCCAACAGCCGCCATGGGGCCAGCAGGTCATGGATATCGTTTCGCCGATCTGACGACACGACAGCGCCGCGTTTGCTGCGGCCAACTCTTGATGGATTTTGAAGATGGAAGACGCCGAACCCGCCAGTGCCGGCCCGAAGAAATCATCCCCGGTCATCATGATCGCGGCGCTTGCCGTTCTGACATTGATCGCCGGCGGTGGTGGCTGGCTGGTGGGTGGCTTTCTTGCCCCGGCGCCCGTCAGCACCGAGGAAGCAAAGATCATCGAAGAGGCCAAGGCTGCGATCGCCCTAAAAAAAGCCGGTCAGGCGAAGCCTGCGGAAGAGGGCGGAAAGAAAGATGAGGGGCTTCCGAAAATCGCGACCGAGGCCAACGGTGTCGTCCAGCTCGAGGCGATCACCACCAACCTTGCCTATCCCACCGAAAACTGGATCAGGCTTGAAGTTGCGCTGCTTTTCAAGGGTGCGCCCGATGTGGCCATGGCAGAGCAGATCCACCAGGATATCGCCGCCTATCTCAAAACGGTGTCGCTGCAGCAGATACAGGGACCGCGCGGATTCCAGTATCTGAAGGATGACATAGAGGAACGGGTTGACCTTCGATCCGAAGGGCGCGTAACCAATGTCATCTTCAGGACATTCGTTATCCAATGATTCGCTCATGATCCGGACTATCGCATTCATAGCCGCCATGTTGGCGATGTCGGGTATCGCGGGAGCGCAAGGCTTTCCCGCCGACATCCTGAACACGCCTATCGACGGCTCCGTTGCGTCCTGGATCATCCGGACCTTCGGCCTTCTGACCGTGCTGTCGATCGCTCCGGGCATCCTCATCATGGTGACGAGCTTTCCCCGCTTCGTCATCGCCTTCGCAATCCTGCGCACCGGCATGGGGCTCGCCACGACGCCGTCCAACATGATCATGGTCAGCCTTGCCCTGTTCATGACCTTCTATGTCATGGCGCCGACCTTCGACCGCGCCTGGCAAAACGGGATCAATCCGCTCCTTCAGAACCAGATCAACGAGACAGAGGCGATGACGCGCGTCTCGGAGCCGTTCCGGGAGTTCATGCTCGCCAATACGCGTGACAAGGACCTGCAACTCTTCATCGATATCGCCAAGGAAAAGGGCCAGACCGTCGTTGTCGGCGACAGGGTCGATCTGCGCGCCGTGGTACCGGCCTTCATGATTTCCGAAATCAGGCGTGGTTTCGAGATCGGCTTCCTAATCATGCTGCCGTTCCTGGTGATCGACCTGATCGTCGCCACCATCACCATGGCCATGGGCATGATGATGCTGCCGCCCACCTCCATCTCGCTGCCGTTCAAGATCCTTTTCTTCGTACTCATCGACGGCTGGAACCTGCTCGTCGGCAGCCTGGTGCGATCTTTCAACTGATCTCGCCCGCGTGGTTAACGGTTCGTCTATTTCCGGACCTCGACGCCGTCTTATGAAAACCTACAAGCCTTTGAATCATATAAGTAAATATAATACTTGATTGCGCGGATTCGCGCGATTTCAAAATTTCCTATGTTCCAACGCCCGGGCCGCATTTAAACATATCGCAACGTTTCCCTGCGACATTACCCTCACATAACGGATTTGGACCTCCTGACGAACAGGGGCCGAGTGGCATGATGCCGAGCCGTTATCACCGGTAAGTATTTTAGTCCGGTATGTCCCCAATCTTGTATTTTGTATCTAGAGGGACAACCCCAATGACAAGCATCCTGACGAACTCTTCTGCAATGGCAGCACTCTCGACGCTGCGCTCGATCAGCTCCGACATGGAAACGACCCAGGGTCGTATTTCTTCCGGTCTGCGCGTTGGCGACGCTTCCGACAACGCTGCTTACTGGTCGATCGCAACGACCATGCGTTCGGACAACAAGGCTCTCTCCACCGTTCAGGACGCTCTCGGTCTCGGCGCTGCCAAGACGGACACGGCCTATACCGGTCTGAACGCCGCCATCGACGTTGTTTCCG